>JANQJU010000091.1 GCA_028281495.1 SAR324 cluster bacterium | reverse complement strand
ATCGAAGCGATAGTTCAGCTTTGGATCCAGACGACACAGATGCATCATCACATCCGGCTCAAGCTGGAAGAATTTGTAGAACAAAGCATCTGTTTTCATCTAAAAGTTCTCAATTTGAATTTTCCAGGCAGCACATTTAATTCATGTAGATATATCATTTGTTTTAATTTTATTCTAATTTCAATAATTATTTTCAATTTTTCGTTTGAGCACCTTATAAAGCTTGAGAACTAACATATTTCTGGAGTTAATAAATTTTAAATAATTTTATTATTATTAATGATTTGATAAATTTTCATAAAATTACTAATTTTATTATCTTAATTTTGGATTTCTCATACTTCATTAAATTAGATCACTGAAATTTAGCATACTCCAATCGATGAATTTTATTTGATAATTTAACTTTCATAAGTATAATTATACTTTTCTTTTTGAAATAAAAATAATTTTAAAAAATCAATCAGGAGACCTGTTTATCCCATAAACACTACGTTGTTTTTCCCAAACTGCATTTAGACAGACTTTTTTCGTTTTGATCTCTATCCTGTCGTTTCTCTCTAAAAAGCTTTGTGACTCCGGTGCACGGAGACGAAGAATCTTTGGATTCTTGGAGTAGTGTCCCAAAGCAGTCGAGGGATGAGATGGGTTAGAGACGTGGAAAGGTGTGGATTCACTACCCACACCCTATCGGTGTGCACCACCGTCCACTCTCTAGCCCTTGGTCCATCTCATCCCTTGACTAGAGAGTGGCGGTGTTCACCTCTTGGTCAACAGAGGTCTTTATGGAATTAACGTTAGAACAGCGCCAACAGTTTCATCTCACCCGGATCTTTGATGAACTGCGAGTCAACCATCTTCGGTTGGCTTCCGTATTCGGACATGATCCGCAATTGTTTTATCAACACCTCCTCAAGCTCCAACCTCGATTGGAGCAATGGGGCAAAGTGCTCGTGTTTCATGACGATGCGTATCTGCCCTTGTCTCATCCTCCGGATGCCTTCCCTTGTATCTATCTGAATCAAGCTCAAGTGATGCATGTGGCCCAAGACGTGCGATGGCCAAGCCAAGCGTCCAAACTCTATCGTGTATTATTGGAAAACTTTCAGCTTTATGAGGAACAGCGATGGAGCAATCTCCCATGCACCCCCGTGACCGGATTGGTCCATGCCGATTCACAAGACCGATACTGGTTTGAACCCATTGCAGCCCCACAATGCAGGGATGTGATGGAACTGTTTCTCGGACACATCTGTGGGGAGCTCGGCCTATCGCTCAAACCCGAACAGGTGTTTGGATTGTTCCTGATGAAGTTCGTGTGTCCAGCCTGGCTGAAACGTCGGCAGGATAACTATGCCCAGTTGGATCAGTTGCGGGAGAAGTTGTTGTTCTAGCCACCACAAAGGAGGGCAAAAAAGCAGGGGCCAGATGCCGGGAGAACAATCGCAGTCTGGCCTCTGTCGTCTTGTGGGAAATCAAATTTCAGAGACAACCTAACTTTTCAATAAATAGACAAGTGTGATAGAAGCAAAGTTATCTTGAAAATGCATCCACAGCCATCCCTTCTCCACACACAAGCCTTATGAACGATCAAGAGACTCGACACGCGATTGAACAAGATCTCGGTTTCCCCCTCCAACCCACAACCTTGGAGCAATTGAAACAGGGGCGTACCCATTATGCCTATACATTGGACGAACAAAACCAAGTCATCGGTTTGAATTTGTACGGAGGGTACCTCTCCGATTTTTCGATCCTTAAACACTTTTCCCAATTGCAATGGTTGAATCTAGGATACACGAAAATCACCCAGGGTGACTTCCTCCCCAAATTACCCCAACTCCACACGTTGAAATTAAGTAATGTTTGGCTAAGTGATTTTGAATTTTTAGCAGAAATGCCAAATCTCGTTGATCTCGACTTGAGTTTCAACCAAATCAAAGATTGGAAATTCCTCTTCAACCTAAAACGATTACAATCTTTAGATTTAAGCTACAATCAAATCAAAGATGTTAGTTTCTTGGCTGATTTAAAACAACTACAATCTTTAAATTTAACGGAAAATCAAATCAAAAATGTTCGTTTCTTAGTTGATTTAAAACAACTACAATCTTTAGATTTAAGCTTCAATCAAATCAAAAATGTTAGTTTCTTAGCTGATTTAAAACAACTACAATCTTTAAATTTAACGGAAAATCAAATCAAAGATTTTAGTTTCTTAGCTGATTTAAAACAACTACAATCTTTAGTTTTAAGTGATAATCAAATCAAAAATGTTAGTTTCTTAGCTAATTTAAAACAACTAAAATCTTTAGATTTAAGCTTCAATCAAATCAAAAATGTTAGTTTCTTAGCTGATTTAAAACAGCTACAATCTTTAGTTTTAAGGAACAATCAAATCAAAAATGTTCGTTTCTTAGCCGATTTAAAACAGCTACAATCTTTAGTTTTAAGCTTCAATCAAATCAAAAATGTTAGTTTCTTAGCTGATTTAAAACAACTAAAATCTTTAAATTTAAGTGACAATCAAATCAAAGATTTTAGTTTCTTAGCTGATTTAAAACAACTACAATCTTTATATTTAAGCTCAAATCAAATCAAAGATTTGAGTTTCTTAGCTGATTTAAAACAACTACAATATTTAGGTTTAAGTTCTAACCAAATCAAAGATTTTAGTTTTCTAGCTGATTTAAAACAACTACAATCTTTAGATTTAAGTGACAATCAAATCAAAGATTTGAGTTTCTTAGCTGATTTAAAACAGCTACAATCTTTAGATTTAGGGAACAACCAAATCAGCAATATTGAAGATCTAATTAATTTAAAGCAACTAACCAACCTGAGTTTTGAAAACAACAAAATTTACGATATTTCTATTTTTAGTTCTCTACCCAATTTAAGAGAAATAGAGCTTTCTGGGAATCAAATCAAAACCATACCGCAATCCTTGCTTACTCTTCAGTTACCTCTCGTATCTGAAGTTTTTTTGTCAGGTGATGGCATCAATCTCAAAGACAACCCGCTCACCAGTCCACCGCTTGAAATCATTGAACAAGGCCAAGAGGCGATTGAGAATTATTTTGCTTCGTTGAGTCAGGATGAGGAACAGAAGATCAGTGAAGTCAAGATTCTGTTGGTCGGCGAAGGGGGGGCAGGAAAGACCTCGTTGCTCAACCGTTTAATGGGGAAGTCCTTCAACCCTCAGGAATCCCAAACCAGGGGGGTAAACCTTCAGGAGTGGCATGCGGAGATTCATGAGCAGGAGATCGATAGCGAAGGACGAACGATTCAGTTGCATTATTGGGATTTTGGCGGACAGCAGATCATGCACTCCACCCACAAGTTCTTTTTATCGATCCGCAGTGTGTATGTGCTAGTGGTGGATGGTCGTAAAGAAGAACCCGTCGAACATTGGCTGGAAACCATCAAAACTTATGGCGGGGAGTCTCCGGTGCTGATTGTGTTGAACAAAATGGACCAAAATCGACAGCACGATGTCAATCCCCGACAGTTGAAAGAGAAATACCCACACATCGTGGGTTTTTTCGCTGTGTCGTGTGCTACGAAGGAGGGTCTGCCTGCCTTTCAGCAGGCCTTGTACCAAACCATTGCCTGCTTGGAATTGATTGAAACCCAATGGCCCCGTCGTTGGTTTGCCGTGAAAGCCAAATTGGAACAGTTGACTCAACAGAAAAACTTCATTGCTCATGAGGACTACACCTCGGTGTGCCGGGATGAAGGCGTCCCCGATACGTCGTATCAAAACACCTTGTTGAGTTATTTGGATTCCTTGGGGGTGTGTCTGCACTTTGACAATGTGCAGTTGGCTGGATTGCATGTGCTCAATCCACGCTGGGTTACGGTGGGGTTGTACAAAATCATCAATGCGCCTCAGTTGCAGGAAGCGAACGGGGTGTTGAACAGCCAACAGTTGCCGGAAATATTAAAGAAAAGCCACCCTGATGAGTTTGACTACCCGAAGCACACGCATCCGTTTTTGCTCAATCTGATGAAGGAGTTTGAACTCTGCTTCGACCACAAGGCCGACCATGTGTTGATTCCCGATTTGCTTCCCAAGGGAGAGCCAGCCTATCCTGAACCCTCTGGCACTCCACTCGATTTTGTGATTGAGTATGGGTTCATGCCCTTGTCCATTCCTCACCGATTGATGGTGAAGCGATATCGAGAAATCATGGGGAATTTGCAGTGGCGCACAGGCATGGTGCTCCATTCCCCCCAATGGCAAGCCACGGCTGTTATCCGGGCCGACCTGAAAGATCGCCGTCTGTTTTTACGGCTGTATGGTCAAGACCGGGGCAACTACCTCACCGCGCTCCGCGATACCTTGGATGACATTCACCGTTCGTTCACCCGATTGGATTTCACGGAGTATGTCCCGTTGCCAGACCATCCGCAGGAGAAGATCGAATATCAGGAATTACTTGGTTACAAACGGTCTCAGAAAGACGAATATTTTGTTGGAAAGTTGGGCAAGGCGTACCCCGTCTCGGAACTGTTAGAAGGTTATGAACGACCTCAGGATTACCAGCGGTTGCCAGGAGAACATCCCCACCGTCCGAGGCTGGAAGCTGGCTTCGATGCTCCGGGTGGGCCTGCAATAAGACCGGATCTCGCTCCAGTGGCACCAATCCACGATTATCTCATCTCACTCCACGGCATTCGCACCACTGGAAAGTGGCAAAAGCAACTCACCCAAATCTGCCAGCAAGACCCGTATCGCGTCCTGCGTCTCATGCCACTGGATTATGGTCATTTTGGTGCGTTCGAACTCGTGCAGCCCTGGAAACAAAAAAAACAGATCGAAAAATTTGCCTTGGAGTATGAACAGCTAGTGGACAAACACGGACCACAACACCGATACCACTTGGCCGCTCATAGCTTTGGCACCTTCATTTCGATGAATGCGATGCTCAAGTACGATTACATTCGGTTTGAGAAAATCCTGTTATGCGGTTCGATCCTGAAACCAGATTTTCCCTTGATGACGTTCAAAAACCGGTTCACCGTCCTGCGCCATGAGGTGGGACTCGACGATTGGGTCGTCCGCTGGTTGACCTGGTTTGTTCCCAATGCAGGCCAAGCCGGACAACGTGGATTTTCCCAAGCGGTAACAGAAGCTTTAGGATTTCAATTGATCGAAAAAGAATACCCTCGTTATGAACACAGTGATGCGTTCATGTTGGGGCATATCAAGAAGCATTGGCTACCGTTCTTTTTGTCCTAGATTTCAAGAAGCCTGAGTGGTTGTTTGGTCCAAGCTTACCAAACAATTTCCAATCCTATTTTGTGGCCCAGGAGTTTGGGTGGTTCATAGCCAGTTCCTTGCCCATCAATGGTTTCTGCGGGTTCGGATAATACGTATCCTGAAGCCGTGAGGAGGAGGTCCACTCCTTGGGAAATGGGAAAGCCCACCGTCACGTAAGGACTGGCCAAACCAAAATAATTTTGTTCCTTTTCATTAGACTCCGTTTCGGATTTGAATTCAGTGACGCTGGTTCCTCCCCCAATCACGGCTCCCAACGAAAAAAACGATTCCAGATTGTATTCCAACATCACCCCCGCATAGCCTCCAAATTGCGAAAGTTCATCGTTGGTGGCGTTTTCTTTCTCACTGAGATGGAAGAGGTAGCTCGCATATCCAACCCGAAAATGATTGGAAAGCTGGAAGAAGTCTCTGGAGCCTAGAGAGTTGCCCTCGACCTTTTCAAATCGATCATTCCATTCTGGCGTTTCGGCCATCTCGTTCTCTGTAAAGTACACTTTTCCGATTTCAAATGTATCTCGATCCCGGTCTCCGTAGCCAATAATGCCCAGGAGAATAAATCCGATCAAAATGGATTCCATGTTCCCCCCTCCAATTAAGCGATTCGTAAGACGACGTTGCCGCGTTTGTGCTCTTGCTCCACATATTGATGTGCCTGACGGACTTCGTGCAGAGGGTAAATTCGATCAATGGAAGGCGTCAAAGCCCCCATTTCCACTAGGGATAGAAGGTACTGCAAATTTTCCTGAGTTTGTTGCAAACCCGTGGCAACAAAACGTGCTGTTTTCCGATGGAACCATTGGGTCCAGAACATCTGAAATAAAATAGGCATCGAAAGCACGGTGGTGAGATACATGCCGTTGGATGCCAGACGTTTTTTACATTTTGAAAAAGAGCTCTTACCAACCGCATCAAAAATCACATCATAGGTTCCTTCCACCTGAGTGAAATCGTGTTGGGTGTAGTCAATCACTTGATCGGCTCCCAATTGAGAAACCCATTCGACATTGGAAGGCCCACAAACCGCTGTGATGTGAGCTCCCCAATGCTTAGCCAGTTGAACACCATAACTCCCAACCGCTCCAGAGGCACCGTTGATCAAGATGCGCTGATTGCTTTGTAGCTTCGCCTGAGTCTTTAAAAAGACCAGCGCCGTCAAAGCTCCATCACAAATCCCGACCGCATGCTCGTGTGATAAATTGTCAGGATGCTTTGCCATGACTGCATTCGCAGGGAGGCAAAGATATTCCGCGTGAGTTCCCGAGTTTTTAGCAGAAAGTCCCAAGACCCGATCTCCAATTTGGTAAGCATCCACGTCCTTCCCAACGGCTTCCACTTCTCCCGAAAACTCAAAACCAGGGATGAAGTTGGGTTTGAACAATCCGCTGAAAAATCGAGTGATAAAGGGTTTGGCTTTGCGAAACGCAATGTCAGTGGGGGTGACGGATGATGCATGGATTCGAATTAAAACTTCATTTTCTTGGGGAACAGGTTTTTCTACCTCTTGGATGGCAATCATTTCAGAAGGACCATAAGCTCGATATTTAATTGCTTTCATATTACTTCTCCAGATGAGTGATTCAGTGAATATGAAACCAAGATACCGCTGACTAAAAATCCATTTTTGACAATTTGTGCGGATTACAGAAAAAAAGGAAATTGGATGGAATAAGAAGTTTGTGCGGATTGCAGAAAAAAGGAAATTGGATGGAATAAGAAGTTTGTGCGGGTTGCAGAAAAAAAGAGATTGGATGGAATAAGAATTTGGAAACAATTTAGAAGTTTGTGCGGATTTCAAAAAAAGGGAGGTCGGTTTGAATAAGAATTTGGAAACAATTCAGAAGTTGGTCAATTACATTGAGGAGAATTTAGCAGAGGAGGTGAACGTCTTGGCATTGGCCAAATCCTCAGAGATGTCGCCTTGGCATTTTCAACGACTTTTCAAAAGTTGGGTGGGAGATAGCCTCGGAAATTATATCCGGGGGCGTCGATTGACCCGATCCGCTCAGTTGTTGTTGGAAAGCAAATTAAGCATTTTAGATATTGCCGTAGAGGTCGGGTTTGGCTCACACGAAGCCTTCACTCGGTCGTTTAAATCGTACTTTCAGGAATCTCCAAAATCATTTCGGAAGACGCGTCCGGAAGTGCGTTTGAATGAAAAACCTTTATTGACTGAAGCTTTATTTGATCATCTGCGCCAAGACATCCAATTGGAACCTGAGATCATCCATCGACCGAAGCAAATTCTTATTGGCTTCGACACGCAAATTCCTTCCCCTTTTGGAACCGACGACAGCTACTGTCACATGCTGTTTCAATCCTGGATGAAACTGCTCGCCCAACAAGAAAAAGTCGCCCACCGCATCCAGCATACCTATTATGGACTCACCATCAGTCCCTCCGGTAATTTCACTGAACCGGAATTGAGATACATGGCAGGAATTCCAGTCACGAAGTTGGAATCTTTACCAGAAGGGATGAGTTCCTATGAACTGCCAGAACAGCAAATCGCCCTATTCCATGTTTTTGATGTCGAAGCCGATACCGTGGGAAAAACCATCGATTATGTTTATGGCTATTGGCTTCCCAATTCAAAGTACACCCGAGGGGTTGGGGATGATTATGAGTACTTTGAAAACATCACGACGCTGGAAGATTTTGGAAAGGAGTCCAAGTATGTGATTCCTGTCGTTCCGAAATCTTGATTCTCCGAAACAGCCCTTTTTTGCCTTGACAGAAATTTCTCCCTGCCAGCCCTTATAAAACCTTGCCCTGCAACGAGACTTGAATAAAAAATTTGTGAAATGCTTCACTATTATTTTCCATCAAGATCTCAACTATCCTGGTTATTGATACAGACCTCCTTTTTTGTATTAAGCAAACCCTGACTTCGAAAAAAAGGGACCACTATGATTTACCATATTGATCCTAAGGTTGACTTCAGTGCAAAATTGATTCTAGGGCAAGAAACCAATCTGGATCTGACTCAAGACTTTCTCAACTCCATTTTACACCGTAGCGGACCACAACAGATCCATTCCCTTGAATTGCTCAATCCTTACAACGATAAAGACTCTTTGACTGATAAATTGAGTGTTGTGGACGTCAAATGCCGCGATGCCAATGGAGCGCTGTTTCAAATCGATATCCAACTGTGGGTGAATCGTCATCTGGTGCATCGGATCTTGCACAATCTAGCCGATATCTATCAAGAGCAGTTGCGTTCTGGAGAAGACTATCAACTGCTATGTCCAACGCAATCCATCTGGCTGTTGGACGATTGTTTATTTTTGATGGAAGAAAATTCTCGATACCATCACCATTTTCAACTGATCGATCCTGCTGATGGTTTGTTGTTGAGTGACCAACTAGCAGTGCATATAATAGAACTTCCCAAGTGGACAGAAACTCAAATCACCGACAAAGTGAGCCGGTGGTTGTACTTTTTCCGTTATGGAGAAACATTAGACGATCAAAACTTGCCCGAAGGTCTACAAGACCCAATCATGGAGAAAGCGATGGGAGTATTAAAAGATATTCATGATCGAAATGATTATTTACGAGTGTACCAAAGCCGACGAACCGCCGCTTTGTGGGAAGCAACGATTGAACGGCATAATCGCGAAAGAGAAGAGGCTGCCCAAAAGGCAGAGCAAGCTCTGGCAAAGGCAGAACAAGATTTAGCACAGGCAGAACAAGCCCTTACAAAGGCTGAGCAAGAAAAAGAAAAGGCCGAACAAAAAGCCAAGCGAATGGAAACCGAGGCTGGGCAAAAAACTCAGCAAGTGGAAGCAGAGAATTTGCGGCTACGTGAAAAATTGATAGCTCTCGGTATCGACCCAAATTCGTGAGAGGGCTGACTGCTCTGCCATCGGATTAGGGCATCACGCTGCCTAAGCGGGTTTCGGGGTCGAATTCATTGCCACAATAGTCGGGTAAGTTGAACTGCTGGACTAAAAAATGCAGATTCACCGAGGCTGATTCGAGGGAGTCAGCGGTGGTTTTCAGGCCTTCGCTCACTTCGGATAACTTCTTGGTCCCCTCCGCTGTGCTGTCACTGACATCATCGACTTGCTTGAGGGAAGTCACAATATGGTTGCCCTTTTCTTCGTGATCTTCGGTAGCTCGGGCAATTGAAGAAATCAGCTTCGAGGTCTTGTGCATATGACTGATGATCTCATCCAAGGCACTTTCGGTGTTCTGGACTAAGGTGTTTCCTTTGGCCACCCGCTCTGAGCTTTCTTGAATCAATTCTAAGATTTCCTTACTCGCACTGGCCGAACGTTCTGCTAAACGGCGAACCTCATCGGCTACCACGGCAAAACCTTTTCCCATGTCCCCCGCCTTGGCAGCTTCAATCGCTGCATTCAATGACAACAGATTGGTCTGATTGGTGATGTCGGTGATCACCGCAACGATGGATTCGATTTTGTCGGAACTGTCTTCGATCTGCTGCATGGCTTGGACCGTCTGGTCGACCGCTTCTTCTCCGACTCCGGCCTGTTTGTTCACCATTTCCGCTGATTTCAAAGCCTGCTTGGTACTGTCACTGACCATCCGCATACTGGTTTCCATTTCTCCCATTGCTTCTGTTGCGATGTGTGCATAGTTGGCCATTTCTTCAGCATCATGAGCGATCTGTTTGGCAGTATTGCTGCTCATATGGGTTGCCGAGGCCATTTTATGAGAAGACTTTTCTAAAGAGACGGCCGTTTCTAACACGTTGCGAAAGATTGCAGAAAGATCATGCTTCATTTCATTCATCGCTTCTGCCATTTCTTGCACTTCGTCGCGAGTACGCAGTTTCAGGTCGTCCATTGCGAAATCTCCTCTAGCAATGCGATGTAATACCAATGCCGTTTCTTTCAAAGGACGGGAAATTTTCGAACTGATGAATAGGCTCGCTAAAGTTCCCAAGCACAAATTGAATATCAACAGCATGCCCTGAATCCAAAAGGCGAACTCTTGAGTTTCTTGAATGACCACCGTGTCTTCTTTTAAGATTAGAATCGCATTGGTTAATTCTTGGGCGATGTCAGAATAGGCCCCCTTCCCTAGCATCTCCAAAAAGCTGATATAGGAACTCAGAATGTCCGCTTGATCCGCAATGTCAATGGCGTTCTCTTGCATGAGAGAAAGGCTGTACATCGCGACCCCCACATTGATGGCAATCAAAGAAAGCATCACGAAGTTGAGACCATTGATTTTCGTGGCGATGCTAATTTTTATATTTTTCAAACCACTCATTTTAGTGCCGATACGAATTGCCATAATGCCTCCTGTTATTCATCAAAATCATTGGTTTTTCGCTGCCTGTTTTTCCATGAAATTCAACTTAGGGTTCCTGCACTGGTGGTTTTACTCCAAATTTTTTGTAGATTTCGGTGACCCGGCCCGATTTCGTCATATCGAGCAATACTTGCTGTAACTGTGGATAGAGATGGGCATGCTTTGATATCTTCGACATCCCAAAATAGTTTCCCTGCTTTTGGACGTGTTGGTATGGCGTGTATTGCCAATCCGTATATTGTAATTTGTTCGCATGCTCTTCAAAGGCAGGAACATCGATCACAATGGCAATCTCAAAACGTCGTCGTTGCAACATGCGAACAAGCATTTCATCATCCACCACCTCATGTTTGGTTATCTTGATGTCGTCTTTGAACGGACTGAAATACGCCGTTTTTCGTTTCACACCTACGGTAAGTGGGTAGAGATCTTCATAACGGGTGATTGGGGATCCTTGTTTTTTTTGAGTCACAAAAACGGTTTTGCGGACCTGCATGCCAATCGGGCCTAAGTAATGAGCAAACGCTTCCCGTTCTGCGTTTCGGATGAAACGAGGCACGATATCGACAATTCCCGTCTGTAGCCCCTTTAAACTTCGCGCGAAAGGAGCGGAACGCCAACGGATCTTGTAACCGATCTGAGCCGCTGCTTCTTCTATAATGTCTTTCAAAGGTCCTGAAAAATGGTCGTCTTCCCCAACCACCATCTGGGGAGGACGATGACGAAAATCTCCTTTGAATACCTTGATTTGACTCCAACCGGGAGTAAACCAAATGCACAGAATGCTCACAAGAATGCATGCCTTCATAATCCCCTCTTCATTAACTGTCTGTCGTTCATTGGGTGCTCAACCCATTACCTCTTCATTTCTCATGTCCTACTGAGTTCCCACATCCTGCCGATTCCTCAGTGCTGACTGAATTCCCATGTCCTACTGACTGATTCCCTATTTCTTAATGATTTTCATTTACGATGGATGGAGCAGGGAGTCCTCATGTTCGTCCCATGAAGCAGTTTATGTGATGCTAGTGATCTGTTGTTGGCAGGAATGGAAGACTTCTTTTCATCGATATAGAAGTCTTCCACCGTGTAGAGAAAATTATATTGTTAATGATCCACTGCCCCGTTGATTTCCGTTTTGGAACGCCCCATGATTCGATTTTTTAGAGGCCGTATCCAAATGCCACTCAGAAACCAAGAATACGCATAGGTGCCAAGCATGATGAGCACAAAGGACTTCACAATATCCATAGTACTACCATCCAAGGAAAAACCCGGAACGTAGCCAAACAAGAAAGGACCTAAGTATAAAAACTTGGCAAACTTGAAAGCGGACAAAGCTGTTTTCCACATATTGGCTTTGGCAATCGTAGCTCCAGCAAAAGCGGCGATACAGACAGGTGGCGTGATATTGGAATCTTGCGAAAGCCAATACACAATCATATGAGCTGCAATCTGATTGACTCCTAAATGCGTGAGAGCCGGGACTGCCACCACCGCCGTTACGAGGTAGGCAGCAGTCACCGGAACGCCCATGCCCAATACTAAAGAGGCAAGAGCGATGAGGAGGATCGTCAAAAACAAAGAACCATCGGCCAGTTCGATCACGATATCGGCAAAGGTGAGCACCAAGCCACTGAAGGTGAGCACTCCGATAATGATCCCAATCACACCTACGGTGGCTCCGATCTTCAAACTACTTTCAGCGCCGGCCCGAGCAGCATTGAGGAACCCGTGCCATTCAGCAATTTTGTCTTCACGCGAATCTTTACGGAATCCCGAAACAATGAACGCTGCAATCACTCCCAGGATGAGTAAATTGATCCCGGAGAGCCAATCGCTCAGAGTTGCCAACAGGTCAACCTCCGTGGCTCCTGCAGCATTGGAGGCAGCTTGTGGCCCTGCAAAAAAGGAAAGAATTTCTCCCATTAAGAAAAATCCCATCACAATGGCCAAGGTGAGGTCAATTCGGGTTTCTTTGGTTTTGAAGCTCACCACAATACAAGCGGCCAATCCCAATACAGCAGAATAACCTGGTGAATACCCGGTGAGCATCAAGATGGTGATGATGACCAACGGCAGCACATACACCCATTCCTTTTTCACTATCTCAAGCGCGCTTTCTTTAGACTTTGGCCCGACAATGTTGTCCTTCTTGGCTTCGTAGTGCACCATGACGAACACGCTGAAAAAATACATCAGGGCTGGGAAGATGGCGACGAGCATGATTTGTGAATAAGGAACACCCGTCAGCTCTGCCATGATGAACCCCCCTGCTCCCATGATAGGGGGCATGAACATGCCTCCTATCGAAGCGGCTGGTTCAATACCTCCGGCCACATGGGGTTTAAAGCCTGCCTTTTTCATCATTGGAATCGTGAAAGCACCGGTAGAAACCGTATTGGCAATCGCACTTCCTGAAATGGAACCGAAGAGTCCACTCGAAATCACGGAAACCTTGCCCGGCCCCCCCACTTTATGCCCCACCGCAGCGAGTGGGAAATCGATGAAAAACTTCTGAGCACCACATTTTTCTAAAAAGGCTCCGAAGATCACAAACAACAACACATAGGTGGCCAATACATTTGCCATGATGCCAAACACACCGTCACTTTTGTAAAAGATGCTCGTACACAATTCAGTAAATGAGGCTCCCGCATGAGAGATGAGGTCGGGGGCATAATCGCCATACACCCCGTAGATGAGCATCACCGCTCCGATGATCACAAACACGACCCCCACCACACGCCGTGCCAATTCAATTCCGATAAGGACCCCAATGACTGCAATCGCCATGTCCAATTCCGTTTCCGCACCGGTGCGATAATTGATGGCTTCAAAATTCACCATCCAATACCCCACACTGAGGATCGACAGGAGTATCAATCCATAGTCCACCACTCGCATGATGCGGGAGCGCGATTGGTACAACAGAAACACCAAGACATAGGTGATCAGCACGTAAATGCCGCGGTGGTACTGCGTGGCCATCGGTTGAATCACCGAAGAAAACACATAAAACAGCACTAAGAAGACGGCACAGACGTCAAAAAATATTTTTTCAGGCTTTTTCAGTAGTTCGTACATGGGATCCTCCTCCAATCAAAAATGTGAACAGGTGCTTGCCAAACACCTGCTTGCTGCCATTGTCACAACACTTACAGAATGCCTTTTTCTTTCCAGAATTTTTCGGCACCCGGATGGAGAGGCGTTACAATCCCGTTCACCCCATTTTTCACGCTCATCGATTTGAAGGTCTTCTTTTGGCTGACCATATGCTTCAACCCTTCATCGGTATAAATCACAGAGAGCAGTTGATACACCGCATCTTCTGGGGTTTTGGAACTGGCAACCCACAAGGCAGAATCCTGAAAAGACGGTGTGTCGTATCCCACGCCTTTGTAAGTCTCAGAGGGAATGGCAAGCTTGGAAAAGTAAGGATACTTTTGAAAGAAACCGGATTTTTCCGCCCAGTCTTCTAGATTGATCAACGCAATATCGTTGGTCTGTGCCGCCATAATGACCGCACCACTCGGAAACGCAGTGAATAACCAAAAGGCATCCAATTGATTGTTACCAAAAGCCGCTGCCGCATCGTTATACCCCATCGCGTTGCGTTCCATTTTTTCCCACACCCCTAAGTGGTTGAAAAACAATTCGCTATTGGCAAACGCTCCAGAACCAGCATTGCCGACACCAATCTTCTTTCCAACTAAGTCCTCAGGACTTTTGATTCCTGACCCCTGTCGGATCACCAACTGAGCGGGAGCCCCATACAAAAAGGAAACTGCCAGCACGTCTTCATATTTGTTCTTGTCACCTTTCAAGAGTCCGTTTTTCCCTAGATACACATGCCCTGAATACACCACGCCGAAGTGAGAACGCCCTTTATTCACCTTTCTGAGGTTTTCCAAAGACCCTGCGGACGATTGGGCCTTGATTTTATAATCTTCCATCGCCTTGACAGGCTGATAGACTTGAATCGCATTCGCGACCACTTGGAACGTCCCCCCGGCTGGACCGCCCCCAAACACAATCCGTTTTTTCGCAAACACATTAGGAGCTACCAACAGTGTGGCCACCACGGCGGCACATAAAAAGGAATAAATTCGGATGCTTCGTTTTCTCATTGTACCTCTTCTCATATTACCTCCTTGAATTCATAAGATTCGGACCCTAGCTTTACTCGTTAAGGTCTCGTGAATGATAAGGGCTGGAAACCCGATCACTCGATACCTCTCCAGCCGCGATACTCTTTCCTTCTGCAACCAGGTCGCCACATCAATTTGGAGGAGAGAAATTTTAAGATTTTTTTAAAAATCTTCAGTGATATTAGTGGGGTAAAAATGAGAAAAAATTAAATTTACCTGGAAGAGGGTGCACCAGCACCTAGAAGATGGGTGGAGATCCACACATCGAAATTTGGAGGAAGGATGGGAAACCACACATGCAGGAAGGCTCTTTTGAATTGCGCTAGGGAAGCTTCACCGTACACAAAATCAGTGCTGAATTTTCAAACACATGATCGCGGTACTGTTTTTTAATCACTTCACGTGTATGGCAAAAAGAGGGGTTGTTGAGCAGATCATCCACTTTGGGTCGGGACCCGGGCGTGCGCATGTCAAAAGCGAGATAAAACTTCTTCCCTTGGCTTCGGAAATGTTGATAAGCCCCGGGCGTGTCTAGGTAGGAATGGATATCCATCACTGTCACTTGCGGATACAAACCCTGGAAAGCCACCAGAGCGGTCAAAGGATGTCCCCATTGATAATCGGAAATCAATAAACTGGGTTCCAGTTGCGAAACCTTTTCAATCAGTTCTCGAATCCCAGCACCATTGGCCCATCCTGGAGGCGTTTCATGGAGTGCCATATCGGTCTGTCCCCACTGCACAAGTGGAACATAAGAATGCACCACTTTCACTGCAATAAGTACTGGCACCCCAAACGCAATCACACTGTATCGTAGCAGGGGTTTCAACCGTTCAGCCCCGACAGCCAGCACCGCTCCTAGCACCATGAACAAGAAATAAAACCCCATTCCATAATACCGCACATACACGACCTTGCCGACAATCGTAATAAACCCAAATGCAGTGACCCATAACAGAATCAACACGAGGTACTTTCCAAAAGCATCGCGCTGACGACGATAAAGCCACACACCGGTCACCACAATCGCCAGCAGCAAAGGAATGAGAAAAAATGAAAACTCCAGGGTTAAACTTTTAAAATAACGCGTCAGGTTTTGACTCCAAGAATCGATGGGGAATGCCAAGATTTCTGGAAGACTACGGATGAACAAGGATTCAAAAGGGCTTTTTATTGAATCAAATTGAGGAGGGATGAGGACATGGTGGATAGCCCCTGCAATGGCCAAGGTACCACCTGTCAGGGCATACCATTTCCAACCGTTTGTTTTAAAAACCTGCCACGCTTGGGCCAAGGTCGTGCTCTGTTGGGCCAGCAACAAGAGCGGAATGAGCAATGCAAAACCACACCACAACAATCCCGAGGTTTTGGTCATGACCACTCCAGCACAAAAAAGAGATCCGATTAAACCAGAAAGCCATCGACGACGCTCTAAAAGATCATATAGGCAATATAGATAGACGGCTCCCATCCCATATAGAAACGCTTCATTCATGGCGAGGGAATCAAAAAGCAACTGATTTTCGGAAATCAGAATGAGAAATCCAGTCCATACGGCCGCTTGTGGGTTCCAAGCTCGCCACATCAGCAGTTGTGTGAACAAGATTCCACAAAGCCCAAAAAAATAGGCCCAAAGACGATTCGCAAACAAAGGGTCTTTCAGCCATTTGACGGTTAAGGAATTCACCCAAAACTGAAATGGTTTTTTGTACTCATTTTGCATTTTCCCATCCATCGACCCCGACCAAAAATAATCCCAGTTGTCAGCAATCCGGAGGGACGATTCGGTGTAAATCATCTCATCGTTGTGAGGCACAAAATAGATGATGCTAATTCCGCGAGAAATCAAATAAAGGAGACAAATTAGAATCACCAAACGGTGAGGTGTACAGTACTGAGCAAAGTTTTTTATGAGGTTCATGGGAGGAAAGTCACTGATTTATAACGTTATAAAAATTTGTCTCCACAACGAGTGTTCTTAACGCTTGTCATGAATAATAGCTTTTTATTATATTGGTTCAAAAATCGGGAATTGGAGATTACAAGAGGTCTCCCTCAAAACTCAAAACCTTTGGTAAATATGAATTTCAGTCGTTTTCGCCTCAAGCTTTGGCTTTTCAGCAGCCTACTGCTCTTATTTGCATTGGGTTTCAATGCCACATTGAGTCTTTCTTCATTTCAAAAATCCTACTGGGAAATTTTTCAATCTCCTCAGCTCACAACCGATTTCAACAATCTATTGCGGTATAGCAGTATCGCGATTGGGATCATTGCGCTCTTGGGCATCATTTATCTCTTTTTAGCGGTTCGTTCTGTTTTCCATGTTTCTTCTCAAAAGAAGGTTCCTCAAGCTGCGGTGTATTTAGCCCTTTTGGGAGTCATTGCCACCGCTCAACTGCTCTATTCCATTTGGGGTTTTTATTTCTATCAAGACAGCTACGTCAGCTCCCTCAAAGATAAGGCCCACACGATTGGAACTCACCTACAAACGGAGTTGGAGAGCGCACTGACTCAAGAACCTTCATTGTGGAAACAGACTCACTTGGAAGGTTTCCTTCATGAACATCTAGAGCAGTTGGAACAACTGAGCAGCATTCAAGTACGAGACACCACCCAAAGTTTGGTATACCAGGCAGAAGCACCGGACCCACCTCCATCCATTTTAAAAATAGAATGGCTGCTTAGCTACATTTCTGTGCCTCTCAGTGACACTTTAGTATTTCCCCTTTATGCCCAACAGGAATGGCAGGGCACGCTACATCTCTATTTATCTGCCCCTTTGATTTGGGAACATGCAGAGGAATTGATGTTGGATTCTTTGACCGTGCTTGTCATCACGATCTTATTTGTTGTTGAGTTTATTATTTTTTTCATGATTTACATGAAAACTCGTCTCGCCAAAGCTTACCCCAACGATGCCACACAAGATGCAGACGCCTATGGAGCGATTCGTCCAGCGGCTTTCATCTATCTGATGGCCATTTCGTTTTCCGTTTCCTTTCTGCCCCTTCATCTGGAAAATCTGTACGAACCCATTTTTGGTCTTTCAAAAAATATCATCATGGGTTTGCCCATCTCGGTGACCATGTTTTGCACGATGCTTTCATTTATTGTGGGTGGCATCTGGATGGACAAACGGGGGTGGCATGAACCCTTTTTGTTTGGTGTGGCCCTGAGTGCTTTTGGCTCTTTTCTTTCTGGAATTGCCACTGATGCGGTTCTGTTTATTGCCTGCCGAGGGGTGGTCGGTTTGGGATATGGCTTGGGATTGATGGCTTCCCAAGGTTTTATTTTTGCCAATACTGATTTTGCCACTCGCGCTAAGGGCATTTCCCACTTGGTCGCTGGATTTTATGCAGGCAATATCTGTGGAGAAGTATTGGGAGCGATGCTAGCCGAACGAATTGGATATGGAGCGGTCTTTTTTGTAGCCATGGGTTTGATGTGCATCCCGATCTTATTTGTCGTGTTGTTCATGAAAGAATCCTTTACCAAACCTCGTCTAGCCGACACATCTGCGAAAACCAAGTTGGGATGGCGTCAGATTAGTCGTTTTATCACGAATCGTAATATGTTTGCCCTTCTTCTTTTCAGTAGCATGCCGGGCGCATTTTGTACGGTGGGTTTCCTGTATTATATCAGCCCCATTTACCTCAACCGGATTGGGATTTCGCAGGCCAATATTGGGCGAAGTCTTATGATCTATAGCCTGTGTATGATCTTTTTAGCTCCATTGATCAGCCGGTTGGTGAGCCGTTCTGACAACAAAAAACTATACATTGCCTTAGGTGGAATTTCAGGGGCGTTGGGCTTGGTGCTGTTTTACATCCAAAGCGGAGTCTCGGCTACGATGTTTGCGATTCTCATGCTGGGCATGGCTGGAAGTTTTGGATTTGCTTCACAAACGGTGTTTGCTCTCGATTTGAAAGTCACCCAGGAACTTGGAGAAGGCCAAGCAATGGGCATCTATCGGGCGGTGGAACGCCTTGGGCAAGTCATAGGTCCTATTGCTATGGGAGCGATCATCACCATCCGCGGCATTGAAGAAGGGATCACGATTATAGGGGGCATTTATTTAGGGGTCACGCTCCTGTTCATCTTGGTTTCTCGCAACGAAGCCACGCTTTCAGTGGACTTCCGGCGGCGCTGGAACCCAGCACACAACACGCCAGAAAAAAACTATGCTTACGCCTCTGTAGCGGCGATGGCTTTGATTGCTGCTGCTGATGGCATTCTTGAAGAAAGCGAAGTACAAGAAGCTAAAAAATGGATCGATTCCACCGAGGAGATCCGCCAGTACTTAAGCAGCGAAGAAGCTCAACAAGTTTTCCATCTGTTTATTAACGAATTGTTGGAATGCATGGAGGAAGAGGGCAGCCGTTTCGATATTGCGGTCAATTTGTTACTGCAAAAAATTCCCTATGTGGCCACGGATGAATGGAAAATGAACATTATTGCCCTAGCCACACGCATGGCTATAGCCGATGGCAGCCTTCATGAAACCGAAGAAGCCATGATTCATAAAATCGGTTCTGCACTTTGGAAGAGCTACGATTCTTATTACTCCACCCAACTGGCTTGAGTCTCCTCTACTGTCCCACAAACGCTTTCAACACTTCTTCCAGTTTCTTCGCATCGTTGGCCAAGGCACACCGATTTTCCGTAGCAATCTGACACAAGATTTGCGCATGACGATCTTCCGGCTGAATGCCATAGCCAATCGTGCGAATATCGATATTGGGGTACTGGCGCTTGGCGCTTCGTATCGTTCCTAAGCCCACGGGCGACAAACCATCATCCTTGCCATCCGAAAGTACCACGATCACTTGAGAGGAAGAACGACTGCCGCCCGCCGGTTTATAAGCTTTAGATAGAAAATAATTGATCGTCCGGTAAATTGCCTCATACAGATTCGTCACTAAGGCTTCGTCTCCAGGGGGTTCGACTTCCCGAATCACTCGGATCAAATGCTGGCGGACTGGAGAATCTCGTGAACCGATGGATTCAAAAATCACATCTCTTGGTGGAGGTTCGACTTCAGGGGAGTTGGGTTGTTTCTTGAGCTTGCTGGAGAAAGTCCATAACTGAAACCGAATATCTGGTTTCATATCGGTGGCCAACTGAACCAAGGCTTGTTTGGCTGCATTCAATTTGCTGATGTTCTCTTCACCGCGGAGCAACGCTTCCATCGAACCAGAAACGTCCATGAGCAAGATCACATCCGCTGCTGGAAACACTTGGACCGGCTCATCATCATCATCATCGTCATCATCTTCAGGTGGCTCGGCAGGAGGCTGAGGTGTTAGATCTTCTTCCTCCTCCTCAACCGGAGGTGGAGGGGGCGGGGGTTCATCCGCTCCTAAGACATTCGTACCTCCTGGCACGGGTTGATCAAAATCTTGCTCTTGGGACCACCCCCAGGTGGCTATAAATAGCATCAGAAAGAGACACAACCCGTATTGCCATTTCATACTTTCCCTCTCCAGCGCTCGATTTCCGCCTACGGCATCCGCAATGTTTCCACAATACCGTGATAATGCTGATTGAGGAAGGAATACCCGGCAACGCTTAAGTTAGCCCCCATCAAGTCCGCTCCATTCAAATCTGCTCCTTCCAGATAAGCATCTCGCAAATTGGCTTCGTTCAGATTGGCTGCGGTCAAAAACGCATTTTTCAAGTAAGCTTCGCTTAGGAACGCGTGTTTGAGATCAGCTTCGGTGAGATTGGCCTCGCCTAAATAGGCGTTACGCAGATAAGCATTTTTGAGGGAGGCTTCACTCAAATAGGCATGACGAAGATTGGCATCACTGAGATCCGCATAGTGCAGATTCGCTCCCATCATATCAGCATCCATTAGATTGGCTCGCATGAGATAAGCATGGCTGAGATCGCACATCCGCAGATTCGCTCCCATCAAGTTCGCACGCATCAGATTGGCTTGGCGAAAATTCGAATTTTTGAGATTCGCTTCCATGAGATTCGCTTCGCATAAATTGCTATTGCTCAAGTCGACATTTCGTAAATCGGCACGCATCAGGTTGGCTCGTTCGCCTTCACGGCCTTCGGAATCTAACCAACGTTGATGTTGGCTAAGGATATCGTTGAGGGTGAGCATATCCATAGGTTTCTCCTGAGGAAAGTGAGTGGGTATGTGATGAATCGATCACTCTTGCGAGTGAGCCGACATTTCCTCAAGGTTGTGCAAATTCAATGCCCGCCTTGCGGTCCAAATTTAGCTTGTACTCAACTGTTTGTATTCCGAATGCATTTTATGCAGAGAGGGGATTAACGGAAGACGAGAGCGATGAATTTATGCAGAGAGGGAATTAACGGAAGACCAGATCGATGGTTTCTTTGCGGTAATGAGGGAGACCATCCATCAATTTGCTAGTGATTTCAGGGAAACGGGCTTCTTTGCCAACAGCAGGTTGTAAAGCAAGGCCTTGCTTGTGGGGATAGTAGGCGATGTCGTTACGAAGAATATGCTTGCGAGAAAGCATCACAGACATCTGTTGTTCAAAATCAAAAAATTGGGGGGTTTCGACCCATTCATCCCGATCCATCTGACGAAATAAAGCGGGTGCGTCGCTGACTTCATTGGTGGGAATGATGATGATTTCCAAAGCACGGTCCACCACCAGGCAATCCTTCAGGCTCAAGTTGTTTCGAACGCCTTGCCGGAGTCGAGATAGATCAAACCAGCCATACAGCTCAAATACAAACCGACGCTCCCATGCTTGCACAAACCACATGGAAAATGTGGCATCGGTTTCGGTGAGTTTGGGGCGAACCGGTGACATGGGAAACAGTTCTTGTACAGAACAACTCAAAGCTTCGGCCAACTGGCGTTTTTTACTAGGACGTGGCTCTTTTTTCCCATTTTCCCAATGGCAAATGGAAACCACATTCACCCCTGCTTTTTCGGCTAGATCCTTCATGGACCACCCTAAAGCTTCGCGTTTTGATCGGATTGTGTTCACACTGTCTTTTATCATTGTCGAGTCCACCAAAATCAATCCTCTTCCAGACCGTTATTCCCCCATTTGTCTTCTTCCATGATTCCTTGCTTGAGTTGGGTAATCCCTTTTTCCACGGTTTCAAAAACTGGGATAAAATCAATGATACGGCACACAAACATAAGCTCTCGATTTTCGGGGTCTTTATCAGCAATGCCCACAGCAATCTGGTCGTCTGTCAGTTTGTCATAAATGACCAAAAAACTGCCCATAATGGCGGAATTCAAATCTCTCAACCCGTTGGTATCCAATAATACCCCTTTGAGCTTCTTCTCCTGTGTAACACTCACAATGGACAACACATCTTCTTGGGAAAGTGGATTGAGTACTTTGACAATTCCTACGTTTTCTTGGATTGGAAAATTCTTTAATTTTTGTTCTTCGCTCATAGTTCAGCTCATACCAAGATAGTTCTAACGAACAGGTATCTGTAATCCCTCTAACGTATCAAAAATGAAACAAAATGCAAAAAAAACTCAAATATAAGTCAAAAAGAGTTCAAACGTTTAGCACTTGAGTGGGCTTCCAAATGGGTTTGGAAACCCCTTTCATTCGAATCAAAAGACCGCCTAATTTCCTGGGGTTGTGAGCTAGCTCAAACGCTAAAAAGATAGACAAGAGGCTAAATCGAGGAGGTTCTTGAACATGCATCAAGATTGCTTGTGAGGAACGACCAATCTTATGTGAGGAACGACCGATCTTATGTGAGGAACGACCGATCTTATTTGAACATCGTGGGTAGTTTCGTTACCATGAAGACTTCCGAGGCAGATCATTGAGATTCGAATTCAATGCCATAATGATCGGAATTACAATTTGTTGCTGCGTCAAGATTACAATTCGCTATTAGGTCAAGATTATAATTCTCTGTAAATCAGGATTTGAAACCACTGTTACTGAGGAGGGACTATGCCAATATCATTAACCATCACCCCCAATATCGACAATCGTTTGAGCGCCTGGATGAATGTAGCTCAAGCGTCTCCCAAAAAAGAAATAAACCCCTGTATCACCATTTCGAGGGAATACGGTTGCCAAGCTTATCTAACGGCCCAAGCGTTAGAAGCTCGTTTGAGTTCCCACAACAATTCCGACCAAGAATGGATCACATTAGACCGCAAGCTGCTGGAGAAAATTGCCGAAGAATCCGGCTACTCCAAAACCACGTTAGAACAGGCACGCGACATGAATCCCATTTGGGAAGCTGCGGTGAGCATGTTCATGGGGAAGCATCGTGCCGAACCATATGAAGTGTTCAATTACCTCAAAAAAGCCATTCGCCATTTTGCACAGAATGGCAATTGCATCGTCATTGGGCGTGCTGGAGCCAACATCACGCAAGACTTGAGCAATTGTCTACACCTTCGTTTGGTGGCTCCTTTGAAATTTCGGGTGCGCAACATCATGGAGACTATGGACCTCAGTGAAGAGGACGCCCGTGCACAAATCGAAGACCACCAGCATCAACGTGATGAATTCGTTCGGAAATTTACTGAAGTGTCACCAGAACAAGCCCATCTGTACCACCTCGTTCTCAACAACGCACACCACACCCCAGAACAAATTGCCGAACTGGTCGAACATGCGATGCGTATCCAGAACTTGCTTCCTAAGTCAGCTTAAACTGAGCGGATCATGTAAACAGGTGAATCTGGCTTAGAAGATGCCCTGCCAGGAAAGGCTAGTCCATGAGTATGAGCTGAAGGTTTTCGTAACGAATATGATAGGGGAGGGAAACTTCAGGGTCATTTAGATCTGGTCTTTCCGTCATGATGTGGATGCCCAGAAAATCGTCATGACAGGTTAAGGAGATATCAAGCCCTGGGGTGAGTAAAGCCAGGGAAACTTCAATCAACGTATTGCTACACATGTCCATTTCGTTGAAATCGATCAAGGTGCCTCGAAATTTCACTCGTGTGGAGGTTTCCCCAATCTGCACGAGTTTCCCCTCATTCACACTCAAAAATTGAATCACCGATGTTTTTTCCCAGGACATGTCGTTTTATAAATTAAGTTTTTTAAAAATCCGTTCTGGAATGAGAATGATGATCCCCATGATGAATCGCCAAAACCACTTCGTATATATCACATCTTTATTCTTTCGGTGTCCATTGTAAATATCTTTCGCAACCTCTTCAGGTTGAGCCGTGAGTGCTGGGGGCATATCGATTCCTTCGGTCATGCGGGTGTAAGTGAATCCGGGTTTGATCGTGATTACTTTCACTTTCGATTTCACCAAACGATTCCGCAATCCTGACACATACGCATGCAACCCAGCCTTAGCACTGCCATAGAAGTAATTGCTCTGCCTTCCACGATCTCCAGCCACCGAACCGATCACAATGATTGCGCCTGTTTTGCGTTGCTCAAAATCATTGGCAACCACATTCAAAATCGAAACGGCTCCCGTGTAATTCGTGTGGAGAATCATTTCTGCTTCAGCAAAATCCGATTCGGCCTTTTTTTGATCGCCCAAATAGCCAAATGCACAAATGATCAATTCCGGTGCATGCGATAAATTTTGATAAAATGCAGGATGGCTTTCGGTATCAAGCGCATCGAATTCGACCAACTCCACTTCAATATTGTGCCGGATTTGCAAATCCTTTTTCACGGGTTCCAAGCGTTCGCAGTTTCGAGAGGCCAAGATGAGATGATACCCCACGCTGCCATACTGATGGGCCAAGGCTTTTGCAATATCTGAGGTGGCTCCGAGAACCAGTGCATATTTCATGAAGTGACTCCGATACGTTGAGATTGGAAAGAGCGAAATTTAAAACCTGGATTCAGCTTCCGCACCTGCTGAATGAAAGTTTCTGCATTGGGATAACTCTGAAGAAACATTTCCTGATTCATACGAACATCTTTGGCCAAATAAAGCCGTCCTCCATAGTCCAGCACCATTCGGTCCAGCTCATCTAAAAACTCAAACAGCCCTCGGCGAATTGGGAAATCTAAGGCCAAAGTGTACCCTTCCATCGGAAAAGGGATCAGACCTTCCTCTTGTTTTCCAAACAGTTTCAGAACTGCCAAAAACGACCCCAACCCTTGCTCAGCGATCCGTTTGAGGATCTTGGGCAACCCCTCCTTGCTTGCTGCCTTCGGCAGGACGAATTGATATTGTGTGAACCCTTTCCGGCCATAAATCCGATTCCAATTGTGGATCGCATCCAAGGGGTAAAAGAACGCATTGTAATCAATAATCGACTCGGCCACGCCATCCGGATACTTATAATAATACAGTTGATTGAAGCACTTCACACTGAAGGAATTGAGCGAGAATCCGGGAAACGGAATCGGTACATTCAAGGTTTGTTTTTGAGGCAATTGCAAGGGGTGTTGTTGCTGTTGGCTTTCTTTCAGTTCGGCTAATGGAGCATGTTCTCCTCGAAGCAACACACTGCGCCCCATCGCAGCTCCAGAAGCCAGGCAATCGATCCATGCCACCGTATAGGTCCAGTCTTCAGAAAGCTCGAAGAGGGCCATGATCTCTTCCAGATGACGCGCTTTCACACTCTCCTGGCGAATGTAAGCCGAGGCAATCGGTTTCAGTCGAAACGTGACGGTGAGGATCACTCCGGTCAGTCCCATCCCTCCACACGTGCTCCAAAATAAATCCGGATTTTCTTCGCGAGAACAGTTCACCACCGAGCCATCCGCGAGCATCAATTCCAGAGAGAACACATGGTTGGAAAACGTCCCCTCTTTGTGATGATTCTTACCGTGAACATCGGCAGCAATCGCTCCTCCCACCGTGACAAACTTCGTTCCAGGCGTCACGGGCAAGAACCAACCTTTGGGCACAAACGTTTCCAACAGTTCGGCCAATGACACTCCGGATTCGCAGCAAATGATTCCTGTTTCTGGCTCAAAATGGCGGATTCGATTGAAACGTAATGTGGAGACGATATTTGTGTTCAATGCGGAGTCCCCATAACATCGGCCAAGACCTCGCGCGATGGTATGGGGTTGGTGTTGTAAAAGATTTTTTAAGGTAGGGAAATCGTCGAAGCTTCTTACTGTTGCTTCAATGGTGGGATACAACCCCCAATTGTTGACTTTCATGGATGGTTTTGAGTCCGGTTAGAGTCGTAAACTTGCATTCAATTCGCGCTCCAGCCGTTGGACGATTTTGGTCCGGATAGGTTCCACATCCTGGTCGGTCAAGGTGCGCTCGAACGATTGGTAGGTCAGTGAGTACGCGAGGCTTTTTTTCCCGTTGCCCACACGTTCGCCTCGGAACACATCAAACAGTTCCACTTTGCGTAACAAGGGCTTGCCCACACGAGCAATCAGATTGGCAACCATTTCCGAAGGCACCCCTTCATCTACGACAAAAGCCAGATCTTCAAAAATGGGTTCGTAGTGCGAGATGTCTTCCATGGTGTGGGCATGTTCTTTTTGTTCCAGCAATACTTCCAAATCGAATTCAGCAGCACACACGGGCATCTCTGGAAGCCCAAAGGCAGCGTGGACTTTGGGATGCAGTTCTCCAACATACCCCAAGCTTTTGCCTTCAATGATCACTTCGGCACAACGTCCGGGATGGAACGAAGGGGTTTTCCCTTTTTTCCATACCACTTGCCTCACATGCATTCCTTCCAGCAAAGCTTCCACAAATCCCTTGATGTCATAAAAATTCATGTGCTCTGAGTTTTGGCCGGTGATCCACGAACCAGGAAAACGATCCCCCGCCATGACGATGCTGAGTCGCTGTGGCTCTTCAGGCAACAATTCTCCGTCTTGCGGAAGAAAGACACTGCCCACTTCAAATATCCGAACCCGTCCTTGATGATGTAAATTGTTCCGAACCGTATTCAGGGCACCGGGCAATAACGAACGACGCATGTGTGATTTTTCAGCAGACAACGGGTTCTTCAGAGGAAGGAATTGAGACTTGTCTAAGGGTTCATGAGGATTCAAATGCCCTTCTTCATCGGGATTCACAATGGAATAAGTGATGATTTCATCCATTCCTGCATTCACTAAAATGTCTCGTATCTGTTCGACCGTCTGCAAACGGTAATTTGTTTTCTGCTCGGGCAGTGCTTCTTCCATCAATGTGGGCTTCATATGGTTGTAACCATAAACACGTGCCACTTCTTCCACCAAGTCTGCGGGTAAGGTGATATCCATTCGATGACTCGGCACTTCCACTTGCAGCGGTTCCCCTGGTGTGACTTTGAATTCCAACATTTCGAGAGTTCGAATGATATCCGATTCTGGCACAGCAATGCCCAGCAGACGGTAGACATATTCGGTATGGAGTTGCACCGTGATGGTCTCTTTTTTCTTCAAATATAAATCACCATAGACCGGCTCTAACACACCATCCGCATATTGTTCCATCAGATGCGCAGCCCGCAAGGCAGCCGTGAGCGTCAACTCAGGATCAATACGTTTGCCAAATCGCTCGCTAGCTTCCGTGCGAAGTTTCAGGACTTGAGCGGTTCTGCGGTTATTGAGGAATTCGAAATTTGCCGATTCCAACAAGATATCCGTCGTTACTTCAGACACCTCCGTTTCGCCTCCCCCCATCACGCCTGCAATGGCAACAGCCCCTTGAGAATCGGTGATCAGGAGCATTTCCTCGTCAAACGGACGTTCCACATCATCCAATGTGGTCATTTTTTCTCCCGTTTCTGCGGTACGCACGATGATTGACGGCGTTTCGCCATTCGCTCGATCTTGCAATCTCTGATAGTCAAATGCATGGAGGGGTTGGCCCATTTCCAACATCACGTAGTTGGTGATATCGACAATATTATTGATGGGGCGCATACCCGCTCGCAACAAACGTTGCTGCATCCAAAAGGGAGAAGGCTTCACCGTGACATTTTTAATACGAAGGGCGGAATAACGAGGGCAGACTTCTGGGTTTCGGATCTCCAAATTCACAAACCCCGGTTGAGGCGTGATTTCTCCAGGGTGTTGCGACAAGGTTTCCATCACCGCATGATCTAAAGGGGTTTCCGTTAGCGCTGCCACTTCCCGCGCAATTCCAAACACACACATCAGATGGCTGAACCCACCCTTAATATCAAAATGGAGGATGTGATCTCCCAAATAAGACCGCAGCGATTTCCCGACAGGGGCATCGTCGGGCAGGGTCATGGCCCCCTCATGGTCATCACTGAGTCCTAACTCTTTTTCAGAACACAGCATGCCTTCGGAACGCACTTCTCGGATGGTAGAAATTCGGAGTTGAATGGATTTGCCTTCTTCATTGTAAGGGTCGATTAGGGTACTTCCTGGTAAAGCCAGCGGCACTTTCATCGGAAAGGGCAGGGTTTGGTTTTGCAAACCTTGGAAATTTGGAGCGCCAGTGACAATGGTCAGAGGATTCCCTTGCCCGTAGCTCACTTTCGCGATACACAAACGGTCGGCATTGGGATGCGAGGTGATTTCCACAACCTCCCCAACAAGCAATTTTTCTTCATCCCAAGTTTCGCCAATCGACTCAATATATTCAATTTCTAGCCCTGCTAATGTGAGGCGTTCTGCCAGTTGGTTAGGCTCTAGTATTGTCTTGACATAATCGTTGAGCCAACTGATAGGAACACGTAAGGCCATAATATCTCTCTACTTTTTTGGTGAATGCCATATGCTGGATGAGTGGTTAGAAAGTTGAATTCTGTGACAAAGATTTACCGGAAACGCAAGTCAGATTGCGGGAATCCGGCTTATCATAAGGAGGAGGCGTATGAAACGCATTGGTATTGATTTAGGTGGCACCAAGACGGAAATCATGCTGACAGAAGAGGATCCGACTCAGATCATCGAACGTAAACGAGTGCCGACCAATCAGGAAAAAGGATACGATTTCATTCTCAATCAATTGGCTGGTTTGATTAATGACTACCAAGCGCTTTGCAAGGATGAAACACCCGTTGTGGGTATGGGGATCCCCGGTTCGATTTCTCCGACCACGGGACTCGTGAGAAATGCCAATACCCAGTGTCTCATCGGACATCCGTTGAAGGCAGATTTAGAAAACCTGGTCAACAACACTGTTGTCGTCGAAAACGACGCCAATTGCTTTGCGGTCGCTGAAGCCTTGATGGGAGCAGGCAAAGGCTACCGAATGGTATTCGGCATTATCATGGGTACCGGTATGGGCGGTGGCGTGGTTTACGACGGTAAATTGATTCGAGGCTTGACCGGAAACACAGGAGAATGGGGACATGCCACCATTGATGTGAACGGTCCGAAATGGTGGAGTGGTGTGAACGGAGCGATGGAAGCGTACCTTTCCGGCACCGGTTTCCAACGAATGTATAAAGAACATACTGGCCAAGCAAAACGGCTACAGGAAATCTATCAAGACTACCAAAATGGCGAGCAAGCAGCCAAAGAAGTGTTCGAGAAATTTCTATTTTATTTCGGCTATGGCATGGCCAATTTGATCAATGCCTTTGACCCCGACGTTGTTGTGATTGGTGGCGGGGTTTCGAATCTTCCCCTTCTCTACAATGAAGGCATTGAAGCGATCAAACCATATATTTTTAATGATGAAATGGTGACCCCCATCGTTCCCAACAAAATGGGCGACTCCGGGGGTATTTTCGGAGCAGCCTTAGCCGCAGGAGATCCCGGAGCACAATAGGCTCAGGCATTTTCATCATTCTTTAGGGTTGCCACTTCCACAGTCTTGTTGGTTCTGGATAAGGCAGGTAGTGCAGCCCTGAATATTCTCGCAATAACTTCCAATTCCGATGCAAGGGTTTCCGAAACCCAATGGTACGAAAGCCATCTCCATAAGGTCCGTAGTGCACACAACCGTGAATGCCCGTGAGCAATAACGTTCCTGGAGGCATTTTCTCTTCATTGGCCCACAACCATTCCTCATATTCCCAGGCCGTGAAGGTGTGATAGATCCGTTCCACCTCAATCTTTGGTTCCACATCTTGCAAATAAACTCGGTCCAGATACAGACCGATCACGGCTTCTGAGATCACTTTAGGAGGCTCCGCTTCCCGCATGTAGTGCACAGCAGGCATCAAGTTGTTTCGGTACAATGTGGTGGGATAGGTGGCTTCTGCGGTCTGCACGAGATTCAGTATCAACACCCCAGCACTCACCCCCACTGGAACCAGCCGCCACAACCTTCCCTGACGATAAAACCAAACACTGCCATCCAAAATGAATTTGGCCACGTGTAAAGCCATTGGGAAAGAAATCGGCGTGAGGTATCGGAAAATCCGGGGTGGCGAATAATATTCATCTAAGGAGAAACCGGTTGAGAAAAAATTCAGGAGCAGAAAAAAAGAAATATAGTAGGCCGCTAACCAGGCATCATAACGGTCCCATCGAAAGGAAAAGCCAGAAAAGGAACCTATCGTTTTCAGGGCCAGCCCAAGCAATACGAGATAAGGAATAGCCCCAAACAGAGTGGTGTCAAACTGGGATCCAAGGAACAGTTGCGTGGGATACTGCTGCAATAAGGCAGGAATGTGGTCCATAGGAACGGGATAGGTGGCTGCATGCGATCCCAAGAAGGGTAAAAACGAACCGATGTGCCATTTCCAGATCACACTGATCCCCCCATGCAGTATTGCGGAAGTCAATGTGAAACTGGCCAACCCTTGCCATTGATGGTGCTTGAACAATCGGACCAGATAATAAATTCCCAGCACGGGGAAGCTATACACCACAAACAGTTTCACATAGAATCCCAGCCACAAGAGAATGCCCAAGCTCACTCCCTGAAGCACGGGTCGTTTCTGCCACGCCAGCATGACCAGCCACCCGAGCGCTAGGCATTCACCGAGAAAGACGTCGTTCGCGCGTAGGGTTCCCAAGAGGACTTCAAACGGTGCCGAAGCGACGACCAAGCCTCCAAAAAACGATGCCATTTGCGAATAATCCATATGGCGTAAGCAGGCATATCCAATCACCCCCAGGCTTGCTGAAAACAGAAAGGTCGGCAGGAAAAAACTGAACTCCGATACTCCGAATGCAGCATAAGCGAGCCAATTGAAGATCCAACCGACGAACCTCCGATGGAGGTGGTCTGTCCAAATGGGTCCGGTGAAAAATGTATGATTGGCCATCCCAAATTCTTGGGGATCGTCACATAAAACGAATCCTCCAAAAAAATGAACCCGCAATGCAATCGCCACCAAAAAAATGAGACTTCCCGCCACAATGGGAACAATGCGTGTCTTCAAAATTCACCCCTTATTTGATGCTGACTCTTGCTTCCGACGATTCAATTCTTGTTTCAACTCTTCCACTTGAGAGGCAATCACAATTTCTAGCGAACTCGTGACTTCTAAAGATCGATCTTCATAGGGCTGTTGCCCTCCATGGTCTCGGCGGTATTCTTGAAACACATGATCTCTTTGATCCAAAAGATGTGCAATTTCGACCTGATACAATGAGATCAACTGCCGCACGTAACGGTGCACCCGACGATCAAACCCAGCCACTTGCACCCGGAAACGTGGTAAAAACGATTTCACTTTTTTAGCCGGATAAAAGGTATCTCCAGTGACCCAACGGTTGACCGTCATGAGCTCAATTGCATCTCCCCCACTATCCAATGCAATGGCCACCAAATGCACTAAATTTTTCTGCTGATGGAAGAAAGTATGGAAATGTCCGTGCTCCGGAGTCTGAGGATGGGAATGATAAAAGTACTGGCTGCGATTGCGCTGATCCCAGATCCCGCTATCCCAAGGATACATCTTCCAGAATTCACGTGGTTGCCCATTCATGACCATCTCCAACACGTTTGTGCCTTCTGCCTCAAACTCTTCAATCAGCCCTAGTAACTCTTCTCCCGCACGATGGGCATTCTGGAGTTGCTGGAATGAACGTTGTTTCAATTCCGGAAACGGAGGTTCTTCCAAAACCTCCGCCTGAGCAGAATTTTCAATCTCAGTTGGATTTTCAATCTCAGTTGGATTTTCAAGCGACGGAGCGGCTTTGGCCGACGGAGTTTTGCGTGATTTTTTTTTCGACGATTTTTGGGGTTTCCCCGGTTTTCCAGCAGCGGACGTTTTTTGGGCAGCCAGGGTTTCCTCTCGATCAGGAAGAGCCACCTCTTGCTGTTCCAAGGCCTCTTGGAGCTGTTGGACTTGGATCTCGATCTCGGCGTCGAGGGTGCTTGTGATTTCTAAAGAACGGTCCTCATAAGGAGACTGCCCTGGGTGGCGTGCTTCATACTTTCGAAAGGTTTCATCACGCGCATCAAACAGATATTCGATCTCGGCTTGGAATAAGGTCAGCACTTGATTGACGTAAGCATGGACTCGTGCATCAAATCGTTGATTGGGACGGATTTCAAACTTGGGCAAATAGCCTTTGAGTTGATCGGCTGGATAATACTTATCTCCCGGCCCCCAACAGTTGAACGTGTAGAGTTGATTGAGGTCCCCATCCTCATCCAGACCGATGGCCACTAGGTGTACCAACTTTCGCTTGTGGTAATAGAACGTGTGAAAATGGCCATGTTCGTCATCATAATCTGCGTGAGAGTGGTAGAAGTATTGGGAACTTGTCCGCTGATCGAGCACCCCCCCTTTTGCAGGATAATGCTCCCAGTATTCATGGTCGCGCCGATTCATCACCAGGTCCAATACCGTTTGGCCGTCGTCTGCCAACGCTTCGAGCAGGTGTTGAATCCTCCATCCCGCTTGCAAGCTCTGCTGAATCTGTTCGGCGGGAATTGTTGAATAATCGACCACAGAATCGGACACACTTGTCGAACGAGAAAAAAACGATTTCACTTTACTGAATAAAGATTGTTTCATGACGGAATAGCCTACTGAATATGAAATGTTATTGGTTTATGCCTGCAAATGCTCCTTATCAAACTGCTTGTGTGTCGGAAGAACCGTGTGAGTTTTACATATCTCCAACGACCCATTTTGATTTCACCCCTATGAAGTAGTAAGAGGAGAAACCCATGCGCCATGATAACACTTACCCATTGTATCGATTGAGACAGTATGAGGAAGGAATTCAAAATCTATTATGTGATGCTGTTTTGTGCTTGCTTCCTCATACCCTCTTGGAGTCCAGCGCAGCGCTTAGAAGCCATATCACCAGAAACACCGGATGCAGAGGCAGATGCCAAGGTATTGGCTCTGTTGGAAGCGAGCTTTCACGAATTCATGCAAATCGATACCAGCCTTCTGGCAGCTGACGAAAAAGTCTCAGCCTGGAAGAAATTCTTAACAACAGACTTGGCACAACAACAATACGCGTTTTCTCAACGGGATGACGAAATCCGAGAAAAGGCCCGTCAACGGCTTCAGTATTGGCAAACCGTGTCTTCTTCCCGCAAAACGAAACACGCTCCGCAAGCGGCTGCATTGAAATCAGAACAGTCCTCACTCATTGCAGCTTGCCAAACCTTCACCGCATCTCAACGCATGACATTCGAGCAATTGGCCAATGTCTTAGAACTCAGCCATCCCCCAGCAGGTTGTCCAAAAATTATAGAAACCATTTACCAAGTCGAGGTGTTGGATCTCAGTGATTCTCAGGTGAGCGATATCAACATGCTTCAAGGACTCCAGCAGTTGCAGCATCTGAATCTGAACAACACCGTAGTCCGTGACATTCGCGCCCTCAACAACTTGAAGCAGTTGACTTACCTGAACTTGGACAATACCCAAGTCCGCGATATCAGCGCCCTCAACAACTTGAAGCAGTTGACTTACTTCAACCTGAACCATACGTCGGTGATTGATATCAGCGTGCTCAAAAATTTCAAACAATTGACGCAACTTTTCTTGAATGGAACTCCGGTGCGTGACCTCAGCGCACTCCACGACCTGAAGCAGTTGAGATGGTTGTTCCTGAATGGCACCCAAGTCCGCGACATCAATGCCCTCAAAGGCTTAAGGCAGTTGACTTGGCTGTTCTTGAATGACACCCAGGTGACCGACATCAGTGTCCTCAAAGACTTGAAGCAGTTGAGTTTGCTTTCTTTGGAAGGAACGTCGCTCCGGCCTTGTTCTCCTCAAAACCTGGAGGAGTTGCAGTCAGGGAGACGTTGTGAGTAGTGGATGAATTTTGCTCAGACTCTGCTTTCAAACTTCCGATCAATTGGCCTAAGCCGTAGGTTATGCCTTGAACGGATTCCGCCTGTTCGAATAAACGGCGTGAAGTGGCAGCATTTTCCTCGGCGCTGGCCGCATTTTGTTGGGTGACCACGCTCACATGACTGATGGCATCGTTGATTTGGCCGATTCCAATCGTTTGTTCGTGATTGGCTGTGTTGATTTCATTGATGCGTTGATTGATTGCCGAAAACGCATCTTTTACTGCCCCCATGCTCTTCACGCCAAACTCTGCTTTTGCAGAACTGTCTTCGATCCGTTGTGTGATATCTTGGGCAGCCACCGAACTTTGACCTGCTAACCGTCTCACTTCCTCGGCCACCACGGCAAAACCGGTTCCTGCTTCGCCTGCACGGGCCGCTTCCACAGCCGCATTCAATGACAAAATATTGGTCTGAAAGGCAATGGTATCAATGGTTTTGATGATGCCGGTGATGTTGTTACTCGATTGCTTGATTTCCGACATGGCGTTCCCCAATGTTTCCATTTCATCAATGGTCGAATGGGTCAACTCTTGAGCCTTGACCGTGTGCTCCGCTGTATTGCGGGATAACGATGCCACTTCTTCCAAGGCAGTGGATGTTTCTTCAATGCGTTGTGCTTGATCTGCCGTCCCTGAAGACAACGCCACACTCGCTTGCCTAAAGAAGGTCGAGAGTTCGGTCATCTCTCCTGTGGAAAATGCCAACTGATCGATCACTGTATTCACTGAAGTGCTGATTTTGCGTGTGATCAAAGCCACCATCAACATCACTAAGGTCGTGATCGCCAATAAAATGCCAATCAACAGATTGCGTTTGACCGTGATGTTCCCCTGAAAACTCTGTGACAATTCTTGTATCTTTTGATTGGCTTCGCTGACCGTACGGCTCAAGCCATCCGTTTGATGAAGATCTTGGGACAGTTGCCGCAACCCACCCACTTCACCCGAAAGATTTCCTGAAAATTGTGCCATGTTTTGCGCAGCTTCGATGAGACTGACAAGGGCTTCTCGTTTCATGGTCTCCTGGATATCACTGATTTCATCTGCAATCTCTTCCACGATTTCTTGAGCCTCCCCTTCTGGCAACTCCTCATATAAAGCTTCCGTCGTTTCCGACAATTCGGTCAGCTGATCTGTTAGCGCTTTGATTTTCCTTTCGGTGATTTTCAAACGTTGATTGGTTCGGGTGATGTCTTCGGCCATGGTCGACATCACCCCGGATAAGGTGCCCAATTCGTGATTCACTTCACCGATCTTTGCTGTGGCGTGATTTGAGTTGTCCACGCTGGCGCTGGCTTGTGTCACGATTTGACGAAATCCAATACCAAGTTCGTAAAAGAAATAAAGGGTCAATAATAAAATCCCGACGAGCAACACGCTAGTGATGGTGCCGCTGCCCAACAGTTTTGTTTTTACAGTCATAGTGCGTCTCTCATGGAGTTGGCTTCGTTCCTGAAGGTATTGCTAATTTTTTTGCCCATTTTATTAGCAGGATCTCTGGCGGTATGTACTATTTTTTAACAAATCGATAGTGCCATTGGCTGCTCACAAGGCAATCCCAGGTCCTGCTGCAAAACGAATTCCGTTTTTTACATAGGGCAGGACAGCTGATCACTCCTGAAGACAGCAGGCTAAAGTGAGGTAAAACTTGAACCGTTAAGGAGGTTCTCCACTGCAATCAATCAATGGCTAGGTTAGAATCCAGCAGTTTGTTTATTTAACGATTTTTCTAACTGATTGCAGAAAGGAGCACTATGAACGGTTTCGCATTTCTGGCGCTCGCCGCCTTCTTCAGAGGACTTTATCCCGTTGTAGCCAAACTCGGCGTCACTCATGTAGGCGCCACCATCGCATTAGCGGGGGCAAACATCGTTTGGATAATTTATCTCACTCCCGCCGTATGGATGGAATTCAAATCCAGACAAATTTCCATCCCTGGTGTTGTGATTTTGATCTTGATTGGAAGCGGTCTTGTATCGCTGATCATGACCAAATCCTATTACAAAGCCCTTGAGGAGTTTCCGGCAATGGTGGTTGCCATTGCAACCAACTGTTCCCCGATCATCACAGCCTTAATTGCCTTCTTGGTCCTGAAGGAAGTGCCCACATTCAAAGAGTTCATTTGGAGCTTCGGAGCCATGTTTTGCTTGGTCATGTTAGCAAAATCCAAGGGGGCACTATGACAAAAACACATACGATTATCATGAGACCGATAACAATGAAGGACATCACCAGTATTCAAAAACTACCTTTAAGCCACGGATCCGCTTACCGCTTACGAGGGTCAAAACCTGAGTTACGTCAATTGGTAAAACATTCCGAAGATACCTTTGCCGGAATCCGCAATACGGCCTTATGGTTTGTACTGGAACTGAACGGCAGCCTCATCGGGACTTGCGGAATAAAAACTTCCTGTCCTTCATTTATCGCCTACCAAAAGAACAACAATATCATTCGCAAAGTGGAGGTGGAAACCGGCTTCTCTGAATTCATGGGCATGTTTGCTATTCCTCAAGCACGAGGTTTAGGCTTTGGAAAATTGGCAGTCATCGCTCGGTTGGTATTTGCAGACTCAAAACCTCACATTACCGGGAATCGGTTTTCAGCCCAAATACGGGGTTGTTACGATAGCAAGGGGAATAGCCCTTGGTGGCTCGGGGCTGTAGGGCCTCACTTACCTAGACCTTTACAAAAGTTGTCTTATTCGGAATTGGTGAAGATATTGAGAGAAGGCCACGAACAAGAAATCCTTCGGCATCTCCCGGATGTCCTTCATTTTACCCAGATAACAAAACAGGCTCAGGAGGTCGTAGGTAAACCCCACCCAGAAGCTCAACCTCAATTAAACCTATTATTACGTCATGGGTTCCAATGGGACTCTCTATTAGAGTATAGTTGCGGATCCCCCATCATTACACGTCCCCTTGAGGGTTCAATAAAACGTATGAGCAAAACTTATGTTGCTCTCAATAATCGACCACCCACTGCTACCAATCTCCGGATTCTCACGGGTGAGGGTCGATACGGTTTCACGGCAACTATGGGGCGTTTTACGGAATCCAATGGAGTCGTTCACCTTTCTCGGAATCTGGCCGCAGCCTTGGGATGGAATGATGGAACCCAGCTGAACTCCGTTGCCTTTCCAGGATCTTTGGAGCAACTTCGTGATTTTTACCATCATGGGGTTTGTTCGTTATTGTAATCGATATGCGAGTCGCTTTAAATTGGCGTATAGGCTACGAGTTTAATTTCGAACGTTAACATTACAAAAAAGCTGTCTCATGAATGGTGCTTACTTTTTATTGATTGTATTCTTGATATTCCGAGGCTTGTACCCGGTTGTGGCTAAGCAAGCGTCAATTCTGACATCTCCTGTGGTGGCGTTGGCCGGGGCCAATCTCGTGTGGTTGCCCATTTACTATTTCGCGTGGAACGAAATCAGACAGCACAATATGCAGTTTCCCCCGTGGACAATTGCCGTGCTATTGGGAAGTGGTGGGGTGTCGTTGGCCATGACCCTCAGTTTTTACAAAGTCATCCATCAACTTCCCATTTGGCTCATATCGGTAGTGGCGGACATTGCTCCAATTCTCACAATACTCATCGCCTATTTTGCATTTGGAGAGACTATCAATTTAGGCCAAGCGATGGGCATCGGCTTGGTTGTGTTAGGAATGATCGTGATTACATTCTATTCGTAATCAGAAATTGAATTAATTCAATAAGTTGAATTTGGGTATACCTCGACATCTAGGTTAGAATTCAATCGGTTTTTTAACGGATTTTTCTAACTCTAGATAACGAGGTTTCTATGATTCGAGTTGCGACGTGCGAAGACATCCCAGCCATGTTGAATGTTATCAAAAAGATGGGGTCCGGTATGGGATCATCACTCAAAGTTGATTTGAAGAAGCTGGAGGCTAAACTGGAACAAGACATTTGGTTTGTTCTCACTGTACAGGGTGAGGTGGTTGGAATATGTGGATTAAGTATTGCTCCTGACGGGGTGTGGGCCTATCGAATGAACGACTCCCTGTTGATCAAAGAGAGATGCTTCGTGGGAGCGGTCCAGCTTTGTTCTCAATACCTTTTGCCGCGATTTCGAGGCACCTCCTTGGGAGGCAAACTTACCATTGGCCCGTTAAAATACATTGATGACCATCCAGAAAATTTTCCTTCTGTGGCGTTTGGAGAACTAAGAGGAGTTTACCGAGAAGATAGTACCTGTCCCTTTTGGTCAGCGATCCCGTGGCCATTTGCTTGTTATGAGGATTATGCTCAAGCACTAAACGGCGGTCACGAAGAGGAACTGATTGCAAATCTTCCCGACGTGATCGAACTAGCTCAAATCCCTACAGAGGCATTAGCTGTTGTTCAAAAATGCCACCCGGAAACCCAAGCGAATCAACGGATCGTTGAAAGGTTCGGGTTTCGTGTATCCGAGTTCGTCAGTTACAGTACAGCAGCGCCGTTAATGATAAAAAACATCCAACCCGAGGAGGCAAAACAATGCGCTGCTTAGTCATCCTATTCATTTCCCATTTTAGGCACTCAACGCCCTCCCCTTTACTCACTGATATGATGACATGATTCTTCGCTACACCTCCCCCTTGATCGCGAGGGAAGAGTTCGTCAAACTCGTCCCTTCCAAACGACACAATAACTAATCAAAATCAAAAAATATTTACCGTTATTGAAAAACTAGGGTAATTCTCCATATAGTTTATTCTCATGGCTCTTTCTTGCTGATAGAATCCTACATTTTCATCATTAGAATCATGGACATCAGAAGGAAAGGGACTCTATGGACTTTACGATTATTGGACTGTTAGCCTCTGTGATTTTTCGAGGTCTCAACCTCGTTATAGTGAAAATGAGTTTGGAGCATGTGCCTCAAACAGTTGTTATGGGAATTGGAACCTTATTTTGGATTCCAATTCTTGCTCCGAGTACATGGAATGCGTTCCAAGAAAGGAATTTCGAACTGTCGTTTTACATTTTTGGGCTTTTGGTAGCAGGAAGTGCCACCGCCTATTTAATGACAGCCGGAGCATATAAGGCGATGGAACGTTTTCCTGCCTGGATCGTACAGACAGCGAATAACGCGTCGCTTATCGTTGCCGCAGTTTTAGGTGTGTTGTTACTCAAGGAAAATATCAACCTACATCAGGTGATTGGGGGCTTAGTTGTCTTGATCGGATTAGGGATCTTAGCTTATGGGTCCCGATGAGTTTTATAGAATTTTTTAAACAAAAACTGGTGATCAATTGGAGGTATTACAAATCAATTTATAGTCCGTTTGGTGAATCAGAACTAAGAGAATTAAGGAAACATGGTGTGGTTATCCGTAAAGGGATAGCACAAGATTGGATGAATCGAGTTTTGAATGAACTGAAGGGATTGGAAGGTCCGATGCAGTTGGGAAGCCAAAATATTTACGAGGTTCGTGAAAAAGCCCCCAGTTCCAAACGTTTTTTCGAAGACAAAAGCATCACTCAATTAGTCGAAGCTTATTTAGATGGCGGGCGATCCTACCGAAAAAGATTTTCTAAACGCATTGCCTTGGTCAGTGGTCTTGAAGGAATCCAGCTCTACCACTTTGACGACTGGAAACCGCGTGTGAAGGTGTTTTTGTATTTGAGCGAAGTCACTTCCAAAAATGCACCAATGATCTACCTAAAAGGCTCACACCGTAGCAAATTTGCATGGTGGCGAATGCAAAAAGAGTATCAATACTTTCGATATTTCAGAATCGATGACGACTACAACTATCTGACTCCAGAAGCCAAAGACTGTGGTTGTTTTCTACTTCCAGATATTACGGATTTGAAAGCTCGTCACGGGTGGGAAGAAGTGGAATGTGTGGGGCCAATGGGAACCGTCATTGTGTTTGATACAACGGGCCTACATCGAGGGCAGCCTTTCAACACTCAAGATCCAAATGCAACCAGGCTTTTATTGGAGAATAGTTTCAAATGAACCTTAGACGTGCTTTGCCCGAAGATGCCCCAAAATTGAGGGCATTGGCCCAAACGATGGGTGATGGAATGGGGGCCTCTTTGAGAAGTTCTCAAATGTTGGAAGAAAAACTGGGTAGAGAACTTTGGATTGTTTTGGAAGAACGAACCCGATTTTTGGGGTGCTTGGGTTTAGCCGTCGCCCACGAAGGTATTTTCGCATACCGGCCTTCTGGGAACCGATTGAAACTAGAGCAATGTTTCACCAAAGCCTTGCAGGTCTGTTGCCAATACCTTCTACCCGAAGTACGTGGAAGAGGCTGGGGCTTTCGGCTGGCAAACGAGATAGGACCGTCTTTGATCGAAAATCCTGAACTGCCTCGTGTTGTATTTTCAGAACTCCGTGGTTTTTATCACCAAGGGGTTTGCCCGTTTTGGAAAGCCTTAGCTTGGCCATTTCGAAATTATACAGAGTACTCAAAAGCTCTCATTGAAGGGAAAGAAAGCCAGGTAATCCGCAAGCTTCCCAGAGAAATAGACTTGAATCATGAGGTCACAAATATGCTCGGCCAGTATCATTCGGAAACACATGCTGCTAAACTTATTATGCAAAGTATTGGTTTTGCGGAATCCGGATGGTTTGGTTATAGTTCAGCCGCTCCAATTCTGGTCAGAACATTTTAACATCAAGAGGTTGTATGAAGACGATCATATCGATTTTGATTAGCGTTGTAATTCTACTGATTGGTCATTCAGCAAATGCTGAGACATTGATTATTGGGGGGAAGAATTTCACAGAAAACCAACTACTTGCCCGTATGTCTACAATCTTGCTGAATCAGGCAGGCATCACAACCAAAGACCGCTTCAACGTTTTGACTAAAGATCTAAGGCCCGCATTAATCAATGGGAAAGTACATTTGTATTGGGAATATACAGGCACAGCGATTAGCATCCATCTCAAACAGTATGCCCCCAATGCCCTGCCTACCGATGCAGAAAAGCTTTACACGCTAGTGCGCCAATTAGATGCTGAGCACAATCAGGTCCTATGGCTCAATCGATCCACCTTGAATAATTCTTTTGTTTTGGCAGTTCCTAAAGCCCTCGCAGAAGAACGCAACTTGTGGAAACTGTCTGATTTGAAAAACCACCCTGATCTGATTTATGCAGCACATGCCTATTTCCCTAATCGACATGACGGAATGAGACGAATGTTTGCTCACTATGGTCATAAGTACCACCGTAACAAAGTGATAATTCGCGGTCATGACGCAATACCCGCAGCTTTAAAACGGGGTTTGGTTCAGGTGGGGATGCTATATGGCACCGATGCCTTTAAAATTGATCTAAACTTGGTGGAATTGAAAGATGATAAGGGATTCTTTCCCAAATACAACGCAGCCCCCACCTTGCTCCAATCAACGGCCAAACGATTTCCCATACTTGTTGAAGTGCTAAATCAAATTGGCCCGTGGATCGATCACGAAACCATGACGAAGTTGAACTTTGAGGTGGATGTCAAGAAACGATCTATTGATGAGGTGGCTATGGAATTTTTACAGAGCAAAGGGGTTCAACTATGAAACGTTTTTCAATTTCATTCATTCTTGTTGCGGGAACCGCCTTGATTGTCACGTTGGTATCCATCCTTTCGCTAGCAGTGGCTACATACACCATTCGGAAGTCTGAGCTAGATTTACTCAAGCGGAACTCAACGGTGATGATACGAGAGGTGCAAAAATGGCTAACTGATTCGATGGTTTACGACTTAGAAGCCCCATTTAGTGAAGTTGCTTCTGAACTCAATGACGATCTGTTGATCATCATTCGAACAGAAGGATACGAGCATCTTTCCAAAATGGCATTGGTTGGTCTCGATGGGGTGATTTATTCACATAGTGATCAACCCAAAACCGGAAATCGGGTTTCTTTGCAAGACACACAAACTTCCTTCATTCAGCATAGTAAATTTGTGGACGAAACCCATGTTGACGAACCTTCCGGAGGCTCCTATGACGTGTACGTACCCTTTTTTCGAAAAGAAAAATTAGTGGGTTGGATTGTTGTGGGGACCTGGGAAAATCATGTCAATGCAGAGGTGCAGAAAGCGGTTTTAGTGACTACGCTACATCTAATTTCTGTTGTAGCTTGCATTCTCTTACTTATATTTTTGTTCCTTCGAACACTTCTTACTCAACCAATTCGTCAAATTCTCAAGCAGATCAATTACATCCGGGAAACCAAAGATTTATCGGCACGTTTAGATATAAATTATGTGGGAGAGCTAGGCATATTAGCAAATTATTTTAATGCTATGCTTTCGGCTTTAAACAGCTCATGGAACACGATTGTCGAGGTGCATGAAACTCAGACTATGAAAGCACTCAACGACACCACAGAGGCTAAAAAGGACTTGCTTGCATCACAAATTGAATTTGCCACATTCCGCAAACAAACGAACTTTCTCCAGAAACAATTTGATGATTTCACCTCCCGCGTTTCGTCTCATTTCGAAATGTTCAACGGCATCATTCTCAACTTGGCAGAGCACACGAAAGCGTTGGCCGCATCCATCCAAACGGGCCACTCCGTCCCTCCCTTTCAGCCAGCCACCGCTCAGCACTTCCCCATGATTATGACAACACCAATCACCCCCAATGGTGAGGTCTTGAGGTTTGATGCTCTGATTCAAGTGGATCGTCATTTGGACACCATCACAAACAGGCTTCCAGGCCTCCTCTCGACGGTCGCCAACATCCCACCTACCCCAGTCAGGAAACTGGCCATCTTGGCTCCAAAAGATATCCAAGCCCAGATCCAGGAATATCTCATGGACACCCCTTATGAAATCACGGCCGCTGACGAAAAAACGCTCGACCCAAGCACCGACGCCAAAGTGTTGCTCTTGCACGAATCGATGTTCAGCGTTCATATCGACCAATTGGAAATTTTACGGGAACGGTTTCCTCACATGCGCTTTTTGATACTCGCCAAGTGGGGCAACCCATGTGCCATCATCGAAGGGCTACGCATGGGGGTTCGTGGAGCAGTGGAAGTGGACGAAAATTTACCTCAGTATATCGAGTCCATTTTTGACGGGGATGAGGTCATCGAAGGGCGATTTGCTCATAATCGAACGGTGGCCTTGAGATTCTATGATCAACTTGGCCCCATGGTGAAATTGGTTTTTTCAGCCATGTTCAAAAACCCCTCGACCGCAGCACTCGCAAAAGAAGTTGGGGGAACCGAAAGCACGATCAAAACCCAGGTCAAAAGCATTGTGGTTGCCGCTGAAGTCCAACGTCGGATTGAGGTGATGGAATTATTTGAATAACGACTTTTGCAAAAGTTTTTGGCCGACAATTCCTGCCTTATTATAACTTATAGTATAAAAAAGAATAAGATGCCCCTTCAATGAAACCTACTCAAAATCGTATCGTTTCCTGCCCCAGCCATTGAAAGAATTTTCAAAAACAACTGATTCTACAATAGTATCGTTTGATTTTTTACATTGTAAAATCAAAGGGTTATTGAAGAAAGTTGAACACAATCAACCTCGAAAGTTGAATAGGTCAAACTTGAATGAGAAGTATTTCGAGGTTAGACGAATTCCTAACCCAACGGTTTGAAAACCGTTTGGAATCGAACGAATGTGGAGATCGGGGCATGCGGTCCCAGTCCTGGCAGACAACGTAACCGCATACCCACTCAGCCCACATGGGGGCGGGGTATACGTAGCACAAAAACCCAGCGGCATTCAAGAAGTCTCAAACCGTTTGGTTTTCACTGTATTGCCTACCTTTTCCTCCTTCGTGGGTCTCTGTCATCCCGGCAATCGAGAGGTCCGAATCATCCCCGGATAGATGTCTATCTGTCGTGCCTCTCGCTGCCATTTCTCAATATGGCACCCATAGGAGGCCTCTATGAACCCACCCATTTCTCTTCAACAAATCGCATCCTCTTCAAATGCCCCCGCATTGCCTCGACGATGCAAACCGGAGGACCTGCCCCCAACCTTCACCCCCTCTATTCGGGTGAAGGAGGCCCCATGAAACCACGGAACAGCAAACGCCTTTCCAAGATAGAACTCCGAAAATTAAGGCGTCAGGCAGAAGGTCTCGGAATTTACCCTATAGACATTGCGGAGCGGCACCATTGCAATCCATCGGCTGTCTCGAATTTCTTTAACGGGGATGCCACGTCGCAGCCGTTACTCAAGACCATTCGACAGATGATGGAAGAAGCCTCGATGGAAGAAGCCTCGATGGAAGAAGCTTCGATGGGAGAAACCCCGATTGAAGAAGCTCCTACTGACATTGAGAACGGGAAGCATGAGTAACCGTTTCATGGAGATTGCCCCAAAAGTTACTAAACCTTCAATATTGGTATTGCTATGACAAAAAAGATTTTGACCCATAAAAAGACATTGACCCATAAACAAACGATTCGACTTTACAAAAACACCAGTCATCAGAAAGTGCGTGGGATCAGCCGTATCGATTCCCAGAATACACACGGATGGTTTGTTCGGGTGTACAATGAAACCGTTACGTACTCGAAGCTGTTCAGTGACAAAAAATTTGGAGGACAAGCCAACGCATTCGACAAGGCGGTTGCGTTTCGAAACGCGCTTTACAACGAAGTTGGGAAGCAATTTCCCACACGTCGTGTTGTCAGAAAAGACAAGCGCAACAAAACGGGGGTGATTGGAGTTTGCCGAACCCGCAAAAGGAATGCGAGCGGGTCCTACAATGAGTTCTTTTCGGTGTCTTGGAGTCCTGAATATGGAAGCCACAAATGCCGGATGTTTTCCATCAGCAAATATGGAGAAGAGGAGGCGTTTCGACGTGCCTGCGAATTGCGTGAACAGGTCGAAAAACAGATCCACGGCCACTCATGGGTCGAAAGACCAACAAAGGTGCCTCCGCATGAAAAGGATATCGGGAGAGAGAAGGCTCTGAAGTAGAAGGAAGGTTAATCAGAAAAAGGAGAAGAGAACGTGATTTCTTCAGCCCAACGCCGCCGAATATACTCAATGATTTGACTCACCCGTTTCGGGACATGATCCGCTGCACTATAATATGCATACATGGTTCGGGTGAACGGAGTCCAAAGTTCCGACCTTAACCCGACCCATCGATTGGTATTCAACGAACTCATCATCATTTGCGGTAAGTATGCGATGCCCAACCCTTTCAAAGCAGTGTCTAAGGCCAGTTGCAAATCGTCGACCTCAACCTGAGGGTTGGGTTGAATCGTTATGATCTCCTCCTTATGATTTTGGAAAGTCCAGCGGGTTAACGGTGGAGCCACCACGCAGGGCAACTGAACCAACCTCTCCACATCAAAATGATCGGCCTCCAAGCCAGTGGAAGGTGCTGGAGTGGTTGAAGCTGTTGGCGATCAAGTCACTACTTTTCAGCCAGGGGATCATGTGGCGTGGTTGGGAAATTTATCAACGGGTGGGTACAGTCAGTATTCCCTCGTGGGTGCAAACTATGTGGTTCGTGTCCCTGAGCGTATCGATTTGGTCACTGCGGCGGCTTTACCCGTGAACTACTTAACGGCTTATCAGATGCTGGTGAACCTCGGTGGTGTACAACAGGGGGATACGATTTTGGTTCATGCGGCAGCAGGTGGTGTGGGAACAGCCATACTGCAATTGGCCCGATCCAGGGATGTTCAAATTATCGCGACCTGTAGTCCCGCCAAAGCGAACTATGTGTTGTCACAAGGAGCGGATGCCGTGGTGGATTATAAAGCGCCAGATCGGGTTGCTCAGATTTGGGAGATGACTCACGGGAAAGGTGTCAATTTGACGCTGAATCCGGTTTCGGGAGCTTCCACAAAAGCAGACTTGGAATTGTTAGCTCCATTTGGAACGGCGATCATTTTTGGCTTTTTAGCGGGTCTTCCCGAAGGCTCCTTTGCGGAGGATCTGGTACCTCACTTTGGTAAAAGCATCGCCCTCCGGGTTTCGGACCTTTATACCTATTATGATCACCGTCCCCAACAGCTCAAAAGCGACTTTGCGCAATTGCTGCAACAACTGGAGCAGAAACAAATTGAACCAAAACTACACCAAGTTTTGCCGTTGAGTCAGACGGCCGAAGGACATCAAGCCATTGAGCGTGGACAGACGATGGGGAAAGTTGTCTATCAGGTCGATCTGTAAACTTTCCCTTGCTTGCTATCATAGGGCTAAACAAGTAGAGGAAATCCGTTGCCACGCTCCCGTTAGAGCGTTACGCTGAAAATCTTAGATTGTACTTGTAAGGGTATCAAAAATTCTTTGATC
>JANQJU010000090.1 GCA_028281495.1 SAR324 cluster bacterium | reverse complement strand
GAAAGTCACGATTTACCGAAAGTCAGATCGTCCAAATTCTGAAAGAAGCTGAAAGCGGCGTTAAAGTGAATGATTTGTGCCGTAGCAACGAAATCAGTGTGGCGACTTTTTATAAATGGCGTTCCAAATACGGTGGAATGGAAGCTTCGGAACTTCAAAAAGTGAAAGATTTAGAAGCGGAAAATGCTCGACTCAAGAAAATGTATGCTGAGTTGAGCTTAGTTCACGAAGCGTTTAAGGACGCGGTTGCAAAAAAGTCGTAAGCCCAACTGAACGTAAAGAATTCGCCCGTCCCATGGTGGAGGATCATCAAATTTCGATTGCTCGTTCTTGTGAAACGGTGAAGATCAGTCGGTCTTGTTACTATTATCAACCCGTTCCTGATCCCGATATTCCGGTAATCGAAGCGATCCAAAAGTTGGTCGAGAAACATCCGCGTTGGGGATTCTGGCTGATTCATGACCGGCTCAGGCTGGATGGTCATCCCTGGAATCACAAGCGTTTGTGGCGAATCTATCGTTAGTTGGGCTTGAATTTAAGACAACATCCGAAAAAGCGGCTGCCTAAGCGGGAAAAGCAACCGATCACTCCGCCGACGGCACCGAACTTGTGCTGGGCGATGGATTTCACCAGTGACAATCTGATCCCCGGTAAAAGCTTTCGTACCTTGAACATCATTGACGAGTTCAATCGCGAGGCTCTGGGAATCGAAATTGATATTTCACTGCCTGCAGAACGAGTGATCCGTACCTTGGAAAACATCATTCAAACCCGGGGATGCCCCCAAGCCATCAGAGTTGATAATGGACCCGAGTTCACCGCTCCAGTCCTCGAAAAATGGACTAAGGAGCAACAGATCGAACTCCAATTTATTCAACCCGGAAAACCTATTCAAAACCCTTACATCGAGCGATTTAATGGAACCTTTCGGTTTGAGGTTCTCAATGCTCATCTCTTTGATAATCTCGAAGATGCTCAAGACATTTCGTTTCGTTGGATGATGGATTACAATCATGAGCGTCCTCATCGATCACTCAAAGGTATTCCTTCCGCGCTGATGTTAAAACAGTGGGAGAAAAACTCTCTACTTACGGACTGTATCAACTGAGGGGGAGAGGACAGCACGTTTACAACGTTTTTCTTCGGAACGTCCTGCAAGTTTCACTCGGTCAAGGAACTTGTTGTACATGGCAGTCGTTAACGCCAAATACTTCCGTTCTTCGCCTGTAGCCTGCTGTATCTGTTTGCTGACAATGGCTCGCTCTTCATAAATCCACACCGCAATTTCATTGAGTGATTTCATCAATTTAGTCCAAAAATTGTATTCAGTTTCTTTCAATTTATCCCAAGCAACTCAAATTAAAGTATTTAAAGCATTTTTGAGAAAACAATCGTGTACAGAGGAATCTTGCAACCCTGCCAAATGTTCGGTTTGGCTATCTGCTATCGACTCTAGCCCAATCGCTTTTTGAAGATCTTTTTTTCCGTGGCATTGGCATCCCGTGTGTTTGACTGAAGAGCAACGAACCCAACTCACCACGATGGTTCATACCGTTCACCATTCGTCTCGTGTGCTCAACCGCACACTTTTGAGATCAGTCGGGAGAGCGTAAGCTCCAACACCAAACCTGGATTTCGGAAACATTGGGAACTTGCAAAAGGAACACAGCACGCGTAGAAATGAATTTCCCATTGTTTCAATTGATGAAACGATTTTTGACTAGAAGAAAAAAGGGCTTAGGTTGCTGCCAAGAGGAGGGAAAGGCAACCGTTTGCTGCTTTTAATAAACATGAAACTACCCCTAAACGTAATTGGGGAATATATTAATTCTTCTATGAGGAGTAGAGAGTGTTGAAAAAAAATCATATCAATCGTACTGGGCAATCAAAAAACACCCTGGGTACTAACGACAGGATTCTTGAGTTGTATGACGATACCCTGGATACTAATGACAAAATTCCTGAAATACGTCATGTCAGTCCATTAACCCAGAAATCAATTGTTGGAGGAGGGCTTGGAGGGGGAACCCAATCTGATATTCGCCTGAAACGAAACATCAACATCATCGGTAATCCGCTGAATAAAGTCCTATCCTTGCGAGGGGTGAGCTATGAATGGAGGAGAGAGGCATTTCCTCAGCATGATTTTGAAGAGGGGAGACAAGTGGGAGTGATTGCCCAAGAGGTCGAGCAAGTGTTCCCAGAGTTGGTGCACACCAATGAGGAGGGTTACAAATCTGTGGACTATGGCGCCCTGGTTGCACCATTGGTGGAAGCAATGAAAGAGCAGCAGAGAATGATTGAACAGAAGGACAAAGACATCGCTGTACTCAAAACTTTGCTCACCGAGACCGTTCAGGAAATGAGACAACGTATGGAAAAAGTGGAAGCGTCTGTTGAGCAGTCACAAATTCGAATAGATGTGGAACCACCACAAATTCAAATAGCGCCACTCCATTAAGAATAAAATCATCAAGGGGAATTGTAGCGAAGACTCCGGAAATCTGGTCATCCTCATAGGCCATTTCTTCATTTACCCAGATGCCCTGCTGTGCGAACGCTTTTCAGGAAATCTGCTGAAGATCCCATGGCTTCATAGGATGGAATCGGATAGAAAGGTGGTAAGGTTGCCTCCATGAAAGCGATAGCTGCTATACGATCAGATCTGGTGCGAGCATAATGAAAACCCAGAGCAGATCCCCAATCATGAATCACTAATACTGCGTTTTTCAGGTCAAGCTCATCTAAGAAGGCATGTAAATAAGCCGCCTGATCTTCATAAGTGTATTTAAGATTTGGTTTATCACTGTCCCCCATACCTATTAAGTCTGGCGCAATCACCCGATGGTCTTTGGAGACATAAGGGATAATATTCCTCCACAAATAAGATGAAGTTGGATTGCCGTGCAAAAAGACTACAGGACGTCCTATGCCTTCATCAATATAGGCCACCTTGTGCCCAAAAATTGTTTTTCGTTTTTTCTCAAATGGCCTCTCATCGGCCCATGCGATATTCATGATCAATATCAAAATGGTAGCAGATAAGATACTTTTCAATAAAGTTTGAGATTTCATTTTCACCTTCTCTGTTGTCATAGTTTCTCCTTATCAGTTTTTATCGTTGAGATTTGGTGCATTTAATAAACTCAATCGCAATGCACCAATTGTCATCCCGATACAATTGTTGATACCTGTTGGTTTTTCTTGTTAGTGGAATTATTATATGACAAGACTTCTTTGTTGACTATATGCAACTTTTGAAAAACATTGTTTCTCTAGAGAAATTTTGTAAATACAACTGATTCATTATTTTGTGAACATTGTGAAGCACGGAAGCTTTACCAAGGCAGCAGAATCACTCAAGGTTCCTAAGTCAACCTTGAGCAAAGCGGTATCAAAACTTGAGCAGGAAACGGGGACAAAATTACTAATTCGTTCAACAAGAAAACAAACACTCACTTCGGCGGGAAGGGACTTTTACGAGGCTTGTCTAGGGCCAATTCAAACTATAGAAGATGCTCAGAAATCTCTGTACGGATTGGACAACGTTATTTCAGGTACCGTAAAAATAACTGTCCCCGAAGACTTTGAAATCTCTCTATTGTCGTCCTGTATTCAAACATTATGTGAGAAATATCCGGATCTGAAGATGATCATCAAAATCACTAACGACATAGTGGACCTGATTGGGGAGGGGTTTGATTTCGCTGTGAGGATTGGACCACTGGAAGAAAGTAATTTACGAGTCAGGAATATTGGTTACATCAAGCTTGTCACAGTAGTATCCAAAGAATATTTTGAAAAAATTAAACTGGATAGTCCTCATGATTTAGTAAATGTCCGCTGTATTGGACTCACTTCAAACAAATCCTTTCAAGTTTGGACGTTAAGGAAGAATAAAAAAATAGAGGTGATTAAAACTCCATTAACCGTTGAAACGAACCAGATTACCAGTGTTTATAAACTAACACTATCAGGTGCAGGGGTTTCAGTTCTGCCCACATTTTTATGCCAAAATGATATCGATACCGGCAAGCTGATCAGGGTACTGGAAGATTGGGAATATAAGGATGTTCCTGTTTCTTTGGTTTCTCCTTTATCGACTCTGAATTCCGTTCGTTTGAAAGCGCTCACTGATGAAATTATCAATACCTTAAGAGAGAGGTTAAATTGAGGCTACCATTCTCTTCTCAGCTAAGTCATACTCTGCCTTTACTTCTTCAGTCAATTCTGATCGCCCTTCTCCAAGAACAACAAGTCTTATCTGGAACGATTTATTCCATTGAAGGTTGTTCGAAGCTAAAAACAGTGGTGGTGGTCAAGTGAGGTGCTTTGTTAGCCAATGTTATTCATCAACGAATTGGAACTTTGAAATCTTAGTACCCGGTGGCAAGCCTTTTACTTGATGAAGCTGTCCAGCAATATTTGAAACCCCCAGCGAATAAATCCGGGGGTCTTACAGCGCTCGTGGGGACATCCTCCCCACGAGTAGATCTTATTCTTAATGGAATGACACTGTTGGAATTGATGGCGGTTCCACACCTTTTGGGATCTGTGAGTGCTCAACTGCTGCCTCCACTTGCTCCATTCGTTGCGTCATCTGCTGAACAGTCTCGGTGAGTAGGGTCTTGAGTGCGGCGATGTCTTTGTCCTTTTGTTCCATCATTGCCTGCTGCTCTTTGATCGCTTCTACCAGAGGCGCGATCAAAGCCGCATAGTTTACCGATTTGTAGCCATCCTCATCGGTGTGCACCAGCTCCGGGAACACTTGCTCGACTTCTTGGGCAATCACTCCCACTTGTCTCCCCTCTTCAAAATTATGTTGAGGAAATGCTTCCCGCTTCCATTCATAACTGACCCCTTGCAAGGATAAAACTTTCTCCAGGGGACCACTGAGGGGGGTGATGTTCTTTTTCAAGCGAATATCAGAAAAGCTTCCTCCGCCAGCTCCTCCCAAGATTTTTTGTTGACGGGTTTTGGAAACGGGTTGCAGAGAGGGCTTTTCTGCGGATTGGGTTTCGGTCACTTTCTTTTCTTGATCCGAGGTTGTTTTTTCCATGGGAGTCTCCTTTTTGGAAAGTTAAAATTGCAACAAATAGAGGACAGACTGTCCTGGCAGGCTGACAGCAAACACCATTTTTGAGTTGAGGAAAAATCGTAGCATCAATCCCTTGATGACGGTCGAAGACCACTATTATTCCCCGTGTTTTAAGGCTCAAGTTCTATCTGACTTTTTTCTAAATTGGAGGAGGAATTCCAGCAAAGTCAGAAACTCTGGACCGGGAAAAAGATTGAAAAGCAAGGAAGATTCGCATAGAAAATTGGTCAAAATCATTCCCATTTCCTAGATCTTCCGCTTCTGTTTCGCCCACCTCCCCCAAACGAGAGATTCCTTGAAAATCATTCAATTATTTTTTCAAGAATTCGGAAAAGTCGAAAGGAAGCTTATAACCTTAATTTTTTTCAAAAGTGTGACGTTCTTGTGGCTTTTGATTCTGATCAATGAAGCCGTAGATCTCCTGGGGGTAGGAGAATTTCTTGGGTTTCATTATTTCCTCCTCACTCTGTTTTTTTTAGGGTTGGTCACCTTCCTGGACCATCGACTTGCCGACGTCAGTGCCCAATGGGCAGGAAAGTGTGTGCAACAGATTCGCCTCCAGTTGATTGATAAACTCCGTCGGATGGATTTATTGGACTGGGAACGAGTCAAAAGTATCGAAGCGGAACCAGAGATGGGAAAGGAACGCATTTATCATCTCATTACCAGTGAATCCGAAATCATTTCCACGGCCCTCATTGAATTTATCTTCTGTTTGGAAGGCCTCGCGGCGCTCTTGATCGCTCTGGGGTATCTCACGTGGTATTCCTCATTCACCTCCCTTTACCTACTCCTCACGTTTGCAGTTATGATGCTGATTTTCAAAAGAAATCGGGGCACGATTCGGGAAGGGCTTTTTCAGGAACGACGAGAAGCCACACGATTGATTGGGTTGATCACGCATTTCATGGAGGGGTTTGCGGAAATCAAGGTCAATCAACAAAAAAACGAGGGCCTCTTCTATTCTTCCACAGTGAATTGTTTAGAAAACATGCGAAAGTTAGAAATCAGCATGGGGAAAAAACAAGTTATGAATCAAGTACTCTGTGGATACTTGTATTTTATGTTCCTCTTCGTATTTGCTTTTTTCCTGGTGGTTTCGGAGTCTGGTTCGGCCTTCTCTCAGCTCCATAGCATGACTCTGCTGGCGACTCTCATTTTTATGTATGCTCAATTTCGCCAACTGGTGGAAGGTTGGCCTCTGTTGGAAAACGCCACCGTCTCATTCCAGCGTTTAGAAGAACTCGAAATAAAATTAACCCCGGACCCTAAAGAACAAACTACCCAGGATGGTTCCCTTCGTGCCCCGCGAATCCTACCATCGTTTGAACGGCTTCAGTTGCGAGAACTCACTTTTCAATACCCTGCGATTCCTCATCAAACAGCCTTTGGCATCGGTCCCTTGAATCTGTGCCTCTCTCCTGGAGAAATCGTGTTTATTGTGGGGGAGAATGGGGCCGGGAAAACAACTCTGCTCAAATTGCTCACAGGGTTATATGCACCCAGCTCTGGAGTCATCCTACTCAATCAACAACCGATCTGGCCTTGGGATTATCGCAATTTATTTTCTGTAATTTTTTCGGATTTCCACCTTTTTGATCGCTTGTATGGTCTGGATTCGATCAACCATGAGGAAGTCGAGCAGTGGTTACGTACGATGAAACTGGAGTTTGAGACAGGACTGGTGGATGACCATTTCGACAACCTCCGTTTATCCACAGGGCAACGGAAGCGCTTGGCATTGATTGTAGGGCTTCTGGAGAACAAACCCATTTACGTTTTTGACGAATGGGCGGCGGAACAATCCCCCGAATTTCGCAATTTTTTTTATCAAACATTTCTTGGAGAATTGAAAGCGCAAGGAAAGACCGTAGTCGCTATTACACATGATGATCCTTACTTTCATCTTGCAGATCGTGTATATCGACTCGATTCTGGAAAATTGTTCGAATCTCCGGAAGGTGTGGCAGGATAAAGTCGTGCGAAAACTCTTTGTTCAATACAAAGCTAAACGGGTTTATCAAGTCTTCCTCTTTCTTCAAAAAGAAGGTGGGATTCCTTGGATACGTTTGACTGCTTCCTCCATCGGGATGAGTTTCAGTGAATACTTTTTGATCCACTTGATCACCCAAGTCGTGGTAGAACAAATTCCCCAAACAGGGATGATCTTGCCCTTGATGCTCTATCTGTTCGGTCTTTTTCTGTTCAGTACGTATTATTTTTACTCATGCATCACTACGGTAACTTATGACCTAATTTACCGACTGCGTTATCGTCTGATCAACCAACTAAGACACACGTCTTTGGGGGCCTTTGAGAACTTGGAAACCCTTACGGACAGTGAGCAAGCTTCCACTCAAGATGCCTCTTCGATTTATGTAGATCTGGAATCCGTTTTACAAGCAATGGCCAATAAATTGCCCTATATCCTAAAGTGCCTCAGTTCCGTCGTTTTTATCAATTTCGGGATTCTGTATTTGCTGCTGATGGAACCTCTGGTCGGAGTTATTTTTCTAGCAGCGATTTTACTGGGAACGTTTTTCATTTATTTTAGAGCCTATCGCCTGGATAGTTATCATATCCGTATGTATCTATTAGAGGTCAAGTCCATTGCGTTGATCCGCCATATCATTCAGGGATTTACGGCACTGAAACTCAGTCCCAAACGGAATGAACATTTATTTAAGCACACTCGTGAGGTTATTGAGGACTGGGGGAGTTCCTATTCCAAAGGGAATACTTTAGCGAATCAAAAAACTACTTATTTTCAATCCTGCTATCTCCTTGCGTTTCTAGGCATCCTTCTTTGGGTGGACATCTTTGCACCGATGCGGGCTCATGAACTGTCCCAAATTGCGGTCATCCTTCTCTTGTTATTCGGACCTATTCTCAGGTTGGTGCACGTTTACCCTTTTTTCATCCAACTCAACACAGCTGTGCAACGATTGCAGGATTTTGAAACCATTTTGCAACAAGGAAAAGAATCGGATCAGTTTCCTTCCTCGGATGCACCTCTCCCTAGCAAATTCCAAGAAATAGTGGGAGAGGATCTCGCATTCAACTACACCAATGTGGCAGATGAAATTTTATATTGCTTTGGCCCTGTCAATTTTCGCATTCCCCAAGGAAGCATTACTTTCTTGAAAGGGGATAACGGGAGTGGCAAATCCACGCTGCTTAAATTGCTGACCCGATTGTATCTTCCCCTTTCAGGAAACTTAACCTTGGATCAACAGATCCTTCCTCTCCAGCAATATCGTAATTTATTTTCAGTTGTCTTTGCGGAGTCTCATTTATTTGACCAACTCTATGGACTGACGGAAGTAAATGAACAGAGGGTAACGGCGCTTTTAGAGAAGATGGGATTGCAGGAGAAAACTCGATTGGCAGGAAAGTATCTTCCTCACACGAACTTATCCAGCGGGCAAAAAAAACGACTGGCTCTGATCATTGCCTTATTGGAGGACAAACCCATTTACGTCTTTGACGAATGGGCGGCTCACCAAGATCCGTATTTTCGTGATTATTTCTATCTGCATTTGTTGCCTGAAATGAAACAACAGGGCAAAACCGTGATCGCTTCCACCCATGATGCTCGTTATCTCAATATGGCAGATCAAGTGATTGAATTAGAGCATGGTTGGGTGGTAGGGGAAGAAGTGGTTCGTCCTTTACAACATCAAGTGACGCAAAAACGGTATCGGATTGTTCGCCAAAGAAATGAAAGGGATTGTGGAGCCGCATGTTTGGCTAGTATTTGTCTTTATGATGGACGGAGGGTCAGTTTTCATGAAATGAGACGTTTGACCAATACAGGACCTCATGGTTCCTCAATGTTGGATTTATCCTCGGGATTTGAAGCAATGGGATACGAACCCCAAGCCGTGCAAGCCAATCTGCCCTACTTAGTCCAAGAAGCGCAATTGCCGGTGGTTGCTCATTGGTATGGGAATCACTGGATTGTGGTGTACGAAGCCACCGAGAATAAAGTCATTGTTGCTGATCCAGCTAAGGGGCTGTTAAACCTACCTCTCGATCAATTCACGAAAGGGTGGACCAAATATACCATTCTGTTGAATCGACTGGAAGAGGCTCATTGATTCAAAAAGTAAGCGACGATAGGTTCTCTATAAAAGGGGTGAATTGCGGCATTATGTAGCTGATGGGATCACTCCCAATCCCCCACAAATTCAGGGCTAGCGCCTATTCCTATCAGCAAGGCTTAGTTGATTCTTTGGAGTGATCCACTGCAAGGATTTTTGGTAGTGGCGTTATTGAACTGATTTGATATCGACATTGTAGTTCCAGATAAACCAATCCAGAGTCTATTTAAGGTAATCGGAGTCTTTGGAAAAAGAGAGGGTTTTTCGGGTCAATCGACCGAGTCGTTGTCGCAAGGTGTTGTTAAAGCGTTCGACATGATTAGTGATTCGATTTTGTTTGCCTGCGATGTAATGTTTGTGTTGTGGAAAAACGGCTTGGTAAGGTGCCCAATTGTCGCTGGCGGTATCTAATTCTCGGTATGAATCGGGAATCTTTTCAAAAAGTTGAATCCATTCGGATTGATCGCGGTATCCGACATGAAAAGCAATCACTTGTCGAGTACATCTTGACAGGGCAATCCATATCCATTTGGCGTTTTCTTTCTTCTCGACAAAGGTCCACATTTCGTCGAGTTCGAGTGTGTCCTCGGGGTCAGCAGGTAATAGACTTTCTGATAGTTTAGGAAGGTTTTGGGCTTTTTTTAAGCCACTCGCTGACAGTGCGGTGATGGACCCCAAACCCCCGACCTACCCCACGAAAACTGCTACGTTCTTGATACATTTTGAGGGCCTGTTCTTTCTGACCCTCGTTGGCTCGGCGAGATGGCCCCAACGTTCGATAGGCATTGCACTCCTTGCAATGATACTTTTGCTGACCATGACGGTCCTTGCCATTTTTACGGATATTTTCACTACCACAACGACTACACAACAACGTTTGCCGAATCATTGGTCCCTCCTGAGAAAATCAACCTTTTCTCTTAGGCTATGCTCTATTGTCAATCAGTTCTTTTCAGCCACTACCGAAGTTCCGAAGCTTCCATTCCACCGTATTTGGAACGCCATTTATAAAAAGTCGCCGCACTGATTTCGTTGCTACGGCACAAATCATTCACTTTAACGCCGCTTTCAGCTTCTTTCAGAATTTGGACGATCTGACTTTCGGTAAATCGTGACTTTC
>JANQJU010000068.1 GCA_028281495.1 SAR324 cluster bacterium | reverse complement strand
AAGCGTCAACTACTTAAAAACTCACCAAAGGTTCTCAATCATGAAGAACATTGATAAAAAATTTCTCGTTCAAATCCTTGCAATGATCTCAATCGGTGGAGGAGCAGGTGTAGTTGTACTTATTTGGTGGCCGTCCCCCCCTAAAGAACAAATGGAACCAGTCATTGTTTATCTTCCACCTTTGGTAACAAAATTCTCTCAACCAATTGATGACTTAAACACACCAAAAAATCGGCATAAACTTCGTCAAATCCTCTTTGAAGAATCTGGGGGATTTCCAAAGAAATTTAACTGGGTTATTGCTGAGAACCCAGTTGATACCGACAATTTTATTATCTCATCAAAGCAATTAAAGGGTAAAAGGAATCCATTTGATGTATCGACAACTTATCTATCACATTTTGAAGATTTGGAAGTTGTAGAACATCTAGAACGAACTAAAAGAAGATTTGGGAATCTTGAAAAAAGGCCCTTGAAGTTAGAGCTTTATCAAAAACAAACCTTTAAGGAATTTTTCCTACAATTCTCCAACGATCCCATCGATTTCCCTTTTTCTGACAAAGAGGTTTACTTTGTTAGTTTTATAGCAAACTATTCTGGTAACGCTCCTTTTCCTCTGATTATCATTGAGATATTTGATAGAGAACACCATTCTAGAATTGGTGAAATGGTACTTTTCGGTGATCGATATTCGGAGAATTTCAAATCTTACTAAAGTCCGCGCCTCCTTTCTACTCACCACCGCACAACCAGCCCATTGCAGTAAAATGGGGAACCCCCATTTTGCAAAAAACGTCACTTCAGACCGTGGTAGCCGATAACACCAATCCTGTGGCGAGGGGCCGGTGCACACTTTTTTTCTAGGAAGTTCCAAAAATGGGGACATGAGGTGAAAATCATAGCGCCGCAATTTGTGGCCCCTTACGTATCGGGCAATAAGAACGATGCCATTGATGCTCAAGCGATTTGTGAGGCCGCTTCGCGTCCGAAGATGAATTTCGTCACCCCTAAAGCGGTGTGGCAGCAAGATCTGCAAAGTTTGCACCGGATTCCCGACGCCGAATATACGTGTGCATCTGATTCTTCGAGTGCGAAACAAGACCGCCACACCCAAAAGCAGAACCGGACGTGAAAACGAAGGTCCATTCAAAATCATGCTTTCCTAGAGCCTGGGGCGTCCTTTTGATTTTTTAAAATCGAGAAGGCAATGAGGCAGGAAAGCTCAAAAACGCCAGTCATCGGGTGAACGGGATTCGTTTGACTTGTAGGAAGGAAGGTCGAGGAACCCACTATCGACTAAAAGGAAGAACTCGCTCAACTTCAATCCCGCGTGTGCGCAAGAAGGAAGGCTGAGGAACCCACTATCAGGAGGACTACTCTCCTTGGAAATTCAAACGTTTTAGAAAAGGATAAATAAGTAAATTTTTCTGTTGAAATGTGGGAGGAACCATATACAGGGAAGCCTGACCACCTAATCCTGTGGAGGGTGGGCTGGGAGGGGAGTTTGTGAACTGAAGCCGAAGGCGGAAGGTTGCAAATCATTCTGCGCTAGTTAGACGAACTCATATATCCATCAACTCAGGTACATGTTCGTCTTCATATTTCTCGATCAAGACACCAAGTACTTCCATCAAAGTTGCCAAAGGATGATCTTCATTTTCTCCCACTTGATCAATCAATTGGTCCAACACTTTGACCAGTTGTTGATATTGCCCCTCGTCATGCGGAACAAAGACGATTGGCGACAATTGAGGCCACACATCCTGAACTCGCTGCATTTCTGCTAACATCTATCACTCCTTCCAATTGCCTGTATCGTATTCTTCATGGGGCAATACTGCTCTAATGTACACCTTTTGACGATTGTAGTGAATCGCGGCAATTAATCGGGTTTTATTGCCTCCTATGTTGAATACCGTCAATTTCCCCACTTTATCCGCATGAGGAAATCCTTCTCTCAGCTCTTCAATGGTACGAAAATTTCCTTTTCTCATTACTTGATACCAATGCTCTAACGATGACTTTGCTGTCGGATGCTTAATGGCATATTCATTAAGTCGCGCTCTTGTAATTATATGCCTTGATAGCTTTCTCTCGGTAACAATCCAAAATAGATACTGTTGTCTGAACAGTTTACTTTACCAGGTATTTCAAAGTTACAATATTCCTCTTTCAGTAGCCCCATCCTCGCCAATCGTTTTTACATGGTCTATCAACCATTGGTCTTTCTTTCGAATTAGAACGTACAAACGTTTTTCAAAAAAGCCAGAATTCCTTTGAGTCTGAATTTCGACTCTCTTATTTGATACCTTTTCAACGTTCTCCATTTCTTCTTGTTCTGGATCATACTCTGGAGGGCTGCAAAAAGACCCCTGTCTTCCCAAAGGCCTTTCTTTACGAGTACAGTATCTTTCAAAAATTGCATCCAAAGACTTCTGAATTGTTGGGAAATAACTATCAGGCTCCGGTGTGTCTTTGACTTCCCTTTGAGCTTTCGAAGCACTTTTTTCCCACAAATTCATTTGACTGATAAATTCGAGTAATACTTTTTCCGGCTGTTCCATAAACCGACTTTTTTAATAAAGTTATGGGTTATTGAAAGTTTGTTTCATTGTTTGCCAGTTGTTTCTAAAGTGTTGTAGTGGTAGGTTTTGATTGCTGCTTCGGTTTGCCGACCGGAGCTTGTGCAACTGGGCTTCCGCTAAGGCTTTGCACGGCATCGCGGAAGCTCTTTCCTTCTATATCCATAATGAATTGAATGACATCGCCATGTTTTTGGCAACCAGCCCCGAAACAGTGGTAAATGCCTTTTTCAGGATAAACGAAGAAGGAAGGAGTCTTTTCTTGATGGAAGGGACAAAGCCCCACATAATCACGGCCTTGCCGCTTGAGTTCCACCCAAAATAAGGAGTTCGGATATCCCTCTCCTCCCGCGCCCAAAACATCCCTGTTTTTGGCTTCATATTTTTCCTCGCTGTCTCAATCGGCCCAGCTCACGCGGGCCTCAATCGCCTACGCTGCGGCCAAAGCACATCCCTATGCACCCACCCGGTCCAGCCCTCGGCGGTTTCCTCACCCAAAACCGCCACGCTTCTGCCAGAGGTATTTCTTCGCTTTGTTAAGGTTTACGCTTCTGCCAAGGGGCTGAGTGTGGGCTGTGCTCAACGGCTTGCCGTGGGTGTCACTTCGGCAACCAGCACTTGGTTTTGCCTCAACGCTTGCTGGGTTTGGCGGTGTTGGTACACGCCAAACCATTCCAGGTGTGAGGCTTCGCCCACACCAGAAACGGTGGCGGTGCCGAAGGCATCGGCCCACCTTGGCCCCTGGTTGCCAACTGGCACGGCCAACTAAAAAAGAAAAAGGTGGGTACCCCACCCATTTTTTCTTTAGCTGATGGCGGGGACTGTAACCTTCCGATGCCATTTACTGATTCTACATTGACAACGGCTCCTCAAGAGTAGGTTCTCTTTTTCCGATAGATCTGTTGGACGAGTCAAACGAGAACCAAAGACCAGGAGGAACAATAATCCCCTTTTCTAAAAACCAGCAAAATTTTTTGCTGCCCATGAATGACGATGATACGATGATCTTTTTGAGAGGTCACAGCCTACAATGAAACTCTGCCTCAGGAGTCCAAGTGATGCCCACCTCACCTTACAATCTGCCTCGTTTGAGTGCGCTCACGGCATTTGAAGCAGCAGCCCGACATCTAAGCTTCAAAAAAGCGGCGCAAGAACTCAACGTCACTCCAGGAGCTGTCAGCCATCAAATTCGTGATCTGGAGAGCGACATTGGGGTGCCTTTATTTCTCAGAAGCCCTCAAGGTGTTTCGTTAACTCCCGACGGGGAAAGCCTCTATCAAACTCTCACCAAAAGCTTCTCTCAGATCGACTCCGTGGTCTCCCGATTGCGCAATAAATCGTCGAACCCTCCCGTTTCTTTACGTTTGTCTACTGCTTTTTCGAGTCTCTGGTTTGCCCCTCGGATTAGTTCGTTTTGGAAAGAGTATCCTCAGGTTCGGGTGGATCAGCATATTACCGATGACCTCTACAGTCTCGCACATGCTAAGCCCGATTTATGTATTCACTGTGGAATCGGTATTTGGAGTAGCTGGCACAGTGAATTGTTATTTGCTGATCCCATTTTGCCGGTTTGCCATCCTGATTTTGCTAAGGAACATGCAGTGACCTCACCGGCGGACTTACTCCACTTACCTCTAATTCATTTTGAAACGATCAACCCCAGTTGGATGGGTTGGGAGGAATGGTTCCAACATGCGGACGTTCAACGCGGTGAATTATCGGGTATCCGTATCGACAATTATCTGATTGCATTACAAGTTGCCCAAGATGGTCATGGAGTGGTGTTGGGATGGATGAATTCTATCGAACCCTTGATTCGGAATGGATCACTTGTTCCCCTGCCAGTCTCTTCCCCTTCTCTCACCGAGTATAATTACGTCAGTTGGTCCTTAGAAAAGGAACTCTCCCCTTCCGCCATCACTTTTCGAGATTGGTTGATTCGAAATGCTAGGTGAATAAATTTCATCAAGTAGTGAGTTTTTCTGATATTGACGGATGTGAGTTTATCGATCATAACTTTATTGTGTTGAAGCATTAATTTTTGTGGAGCAGCGATGGCTGCTGCATTTAACGTCAGAGGTGGTTTCCAAACTTTTTGATGTACTTCTCAAAACAATTATAAATATTAAGTTTATAATAGTGTGGGATTTTTGAATTTTCTCTCCTAACCATTTCATCTGTTCGAAAAGGAGTATTATGCAATACGTCAGACTCGGAAATTCGGGTTTAAAAGTATCCCGTTTGTGCTTAGGCACTATGAATATGGGGACTCCCAAATGGAAGCCTTGGATTTTTGACGAACAACAGAGTGGACCGATTGTGCGGTATGCGTTGGATAAAGGGGTAAACTTTATAGATCTCGCGGACTGGTATTCTTTTGGGGTGGGGGAGGAAGTCGTGGGACGCATTCTCCATCGAATTGGTCATCGTGAAGATTTTGTCATAGCCACCAAAGTGGGATATGCCATTTCTGACGGAGTCAATGCCTCCGGTCATTCGCGAAAGCATATCATGGATAGCATTGATGGCTCGTTACGCCGAATCGGCACCGATTATGTGGATATCTACATGCTGCACTATTTTGACATCCATACTCCGGTAGAAGAAACGATGGAGGCTTTAAATGATCTCGTTCGCCTTGGCAAAGTTCGTTATTTGGGCGTTTCGACCATGTACACTTGGCAACTCGCCAAAATCCTACATATTTGTGAGATCAACGGTTGGTCCCGTCCGATCAATATGCAATTGCAACTCAACTGTGCTTACCGTGAAGAAGAGCGCGAGATGATTCCCTTTTGTATGGATCAAGGTTTGGGAGTCACCGTGTTCAGTCCGTTGGCACGCGGTCTGTTGACGAACGATGTGCAGTCCACCCGCAACCAAACCGACCTTTTTACTACTGAAATGTACAATGATGTGGCTTCAAAAAATATTGCCCACTCGGTGGCAACTGTCGCTGATCGTCGTGGGTGTTCTCCGGCCCAGATAGCTCAAGCTTGGGTACTGGGTAAATCCGAAATCAGCAGTATGCTTGTGGGAGCAGACAACACGAATCAGTTTGAAAGTGCCTTGGTCGCTTTGGACACTAAATTGTCGGAAGAAGAAGTGTATGAATTGGAACGGAACTACACACCTTGTGATGTCATCAACGATTACACTTCAGGAAAACGGATTCCAAGAACCCCTCGCCCTGCTCAAGGGCAATTCCAAGTTGCGTAAGTTGAATAGGATTCAACAGGGGGTTAGATTTTCTGATATTGACGGATGCACAAGAATTCTATCAATATAGCTCCAGGTCATCGGGGATCCGATTAAAAACATCATTTCAGAAATCATCGATTGAAAACGTTGAGGGCGTTGGTGCCATGTTATAGATAGATCAATAGTCTATTTAATTAATGGTTATATCAATTAAGAAAACTGACGAGGCAAGAGGTAATATCATGATCGAATATCGCAATGTGACCAAAACTTATGAAACGGCCACTTCATTTACAGCCATTAATAACGTGTCGTTCACCGTGGAAAAAGGACATATTGTCGTTTTTTTAGGTCCTTCCGGCTGTGGTAAAACCACCATGCTACGAATGACCAATCGATTAGAGCAAATCACCCATGGAGAGATTCTCATCAACGGTCAGAATATCAGCCAGGTGGATGAGGTGAAACTGCGGCAGTCAATTGGTTATGTCATTCAAGACATTGGCTTATTTCCCAACAAAACCATTGCAGAAAATATTGCGATTGTTCCCCGTTTATTGGGTTGGGATAAAACGCAAATCAACCAAAGAGTTGATGAACTCTTGGATATGGTCAATCTAGAACCTACGACTTTTAGAACCCGCTATCCGGTTGAATTGTCGGGAGGGCAACAACAGCGAGTTGGGGTCATTCGAGCACTCGCAGCAGACCCTGACATCTTATTGATGGATGAACCCTTTGGTGCGATTGACCCCATCAATCGAGAACAGATTCAAGATGAGTTTTTGAAACTTCAATCCAAACTCAAAAAAACGATCATCATGGTTTCCCATGACATTCGTGAGGCGATTAAAATGGGGGACCGGATCGCGTTGTTTGAAACCGGAAAGGTGGCTCAGTACGATTCTCCTGAAGTCATCTTGACCCAGCCTAAAAACAAATTTGTCACTGATTTTGTTGGAGCAGATCGCGCCTTAAAAGTTCTGGGACTCTTGCATGCTTCCGACGCCATGGATACCCAACCCCGCAATGTTGTGAACGCTCAAAGTCCTGCGAAAGACACGCTTCATTTCTTAGATGAGAACCATTTCACCTATGGCATTGTAGTCGAGGACCGCAAACCCATTGGCTATGTGACTCCCAAAGGGTTGAAATATGAGAATGGAAATACAGGTGAGGTTTTGGAAGCCTTTGAGACCAATGTGGAATTGCGGGAACCGTTGCGAGACACGCTTTCTTCCATGCTGATGTACAACCAAAAAGTACTTCCCGTGGTGGATGACAATGGTGATCTCTGTGGTTCGATTGATTACATCCAGATCCAAAAAAGCGTCATGAACATCCTGGCGGATGAAGAGGCATGAGTTTTTGCAACCCATAAACGAGGAGACATCATGGGAGCTTTCGATTTTATTCTGGGGAATATCGACCAGGTTGTGACTCTCACGTTAGAACATATATGGATCGTGAGTATCTCAATATTGCTGGCAACACTGAGCGGCATTCCGATTGGCATTTACATCACTACCAATGAAGCCATTGCTCAACGGGTTCTCAATACTGCCAATATTGTGATGACAACGCCCTCCATTGCTTTGTTCGGTATCATGTTGCCGATTTTAGCCCCCGTGGGCTTAGGTCTTGGAAAAGTCCCTGCGGTGATCGCCTTGGTGCTCTATAGCCAATTGCCCATTATCCGAAACACCTACATTGCGATCAAAAACGTGAATGCTTCGATTGTGAATGCGGGTCGAGGGATAGGGCTCAATTCGATGCAGTTACTGGTTGAGGTCGAAATTCCCTTGGCGACTCCTATTGTTTTGGCAGGGATACGAAGTGCTGCGGTTATGAACATTGGCATTGCGGCAATTGCTGCTTACATCGGGGCTGGTGGCTTAGGAGTCTTTATTCAACAAGGGATCTCCCGCACCTATGATGAAATGATTTTGGCGGGATCAATCTTAGTCTCACTCTTGGCCATCTTCGTGGATGGCTTCATGACGTTGCTAGAATGGTATCTCACCCCTCAAGGAATCAAACTTCAAAAGCAGCTAAAAAAATGAAAAATCTCGGTCAAACTTTAGTCAAGTTTATCCTCGCTTTAGTGTTTATCTCCTGTGGGATTCAGTTGGAAAGAATTGGGTTGATTGAATTTTTGTTGGACCCTTGGGAACAAGAGATTTTTATCGACCTGCTTTTTCAGCATCTTCATTTGGTGGCAGTGAGTATGTTTTTTGCCATCACCATTGGAGTTGGTCTTGGCATTCTGCTCACTCGACCCAAATTCAAACCCTATGCGGGAGTCATGCTTTATATCGCAGGACTGGGGCAAACGTTGCCAGCCCTGGCTATCTTGGCTCTGACGATGAGCTTTTTAGGGATTGGGACAACACCGGCTATTTTCGCCCTGTTTGCAGCCTCGTTACTGCCAATTGCCCGCAATACTTTATCAGGAATATTAGAAGTTCCTTCCAATTTGCTCAATGCAGCACACGGCATGGGTATGCCGGGTTGGAGAATTTTGATCGAATTGGAAATCCCCAATGCCATGTTAGTCATTTTAACGGGAATTCGAATTTCACTCGTCATTAACATTGGTTCAGCAGCTTTGGGTTTTTTGATTGGAGCCGGGGGGTTTGGTGATTTGATTTTCACTGGGCTTCAATTGTTTGAACCTCATCGCTTGTTGGCTGGTGCCATCCCCACCATCTTACTCGCCCTCGTGGGGGATTATTTCATGGGATTGCTCATGATCATCTTGGTTTCACGTGGTTTGCGAATTCGGTGATTCGCTACTTCATACACATAGATAGGAGGAACTATGAAAACATTTGGAAAACGTTGCTTGCAGGCTCAACGATTCATCGCCTTGGGGCTGATACTATGGGGACTTTTGCCGACCCTAGTTTGGGCCCAAAAAAACATCGTGGTTGGAGGAAAGTTTTTTACTGAACAGTACTTGTTGTCAGAAATAGCCAACCAAGTGTTAACAGCAAACGGATTTGAAGTTGAGTTGAAAGAGGGGGTTGGGACCAGCATCGCCCGCCAATCGTTAGAAACGGCGCAAATCGATATGTACTACGAATACAGTGGAACAGCGTATACGCTTTTTTACAAACAGAATGACCTTCCCATTATGACTGATCCCGAGAAAGTCTATGACTGGGTTAAGCAGAAAGACGCAGAACAAGGATTGATTTGGTTGGATCGAGTGAATTTCAACAATACGTTCACCCTTTTGATGCAGCAATCGCAATCCGATCAATTGAAGATCCGCTCTTTGGAGGACTTAGCGGCCTATGTCAATAACAACAGACAGGGGTTGATTTTTGGGGTGAGCGCTGAGTTTTACGGACGTGTCGATGGTCTCAAAGGCATGGCAAAAACTTATCAATTCCGCCCTCCTTCGAGTCAGATCAAAAAGATGGAAGAAGGGCTGATTTATACCGCTTTGAGGAATGATAGCATTCAAGTGGGACTGGGATTTGCGACCGATGGCCGTATTGCCGCATTCAACCTGAAGCCGTTGAAAGATACGAAACAGTACTTTCCTGTTTACAATCCTGCTTTAGTGGTGCGCCAAGAGATTCTAGAGAAGTATCCAGAGATTGAAGACATCTTCCGTCCTATTTCAGCAAAGCTGAACAACAGTGAGATGCAGACCATGAATGGAGCCGTGGATATTGACAAAAAATCCGTTAAGGAGGTTGCGACCAGTTGGCTCACCCAACATGGGATTTTGTAAACGTTGAAGGCCATGGGATTACTTTATTCCATCTTGTTTTCAATAATTTTCATTAATAGGAAACTTATGGATGTAAAAGCTGCGGTTATTCGCGCTCCCCGAGAGGCAATGCAAATAGAGACCATTCGACTGGACAGCCCTCGGGACGATGAGGTGGTTGTGAAAATCATGGCAACGGGAATTTGTTTGAGCGACATCCACGTGATGTCTGGAGCTTGGACAGTTCCTTTACCAGCGGTGTTGGGGCATGAAGGAGCAGGTATCGTTGAAGAAGTTGGTAAGGGGGTTTCTCATGTAAAGCCTGGGGACCATGTGGCCCTTTCTTGGGCTCCCGAATGTGGGTGTTGCCGATTTTGTATCACTGGAAAACCGCATTTATGTAAAGAAGCCGCTCCTAAAGTTCTCCATGGAACACTATTGGATGATACGTGCCGAATGCACGACCATAATGAGCAAGAAATTAAACACTATTCGTTTCTTTCAACATGGGCTGGTTATTCTGTAGTTCCAGCAGCCAGTTGTATTCCCATCAATAAAGAAGTCCCATTTCAACCAGCTTCTTTAGTGGGTTGTGCTGTCATGACAGGAATAGGGGCGGCCATCAACACTGCCAAGATTAAACCAGGCAGCACCGTTGTGATTTACGGTATGGGAGGCGTGGGTTTGAACATTATTCAAGGGGCCAAGCTCTGTGGAGCCAATCATATCGTTGCCATTGATAGCAACTCTGAAAAAGAGCAAACGGCCTATACTTTTGGAGCCACCCATTTTGTCAATCCTCGTCAAGCCTTCGTAAAAGAATTTGTATCTGATCTTACTCAGGGGTTTGGAGCCGATTATGTTTTTGAAGCTGTGGGGCATCCTCAATTGATGACGGAAGCCTTCCAGATCGGGGCTAGTGCCAGCACGATTGTCTATATCGGCATTGTTTCTGATGGAGTTAACTTGGAACTTCCTGGTTCTAAAGTAGCGAGAGAAGAGAAAATTATCACCGGTAGTTTTTATGGTAGTGCGAATCCCAAACTCGATTTTAATAAAATTATCGATTTCTACCAAGCCGGTAAAATCAAGTTAGATGAATTAATCAGCGACGTGATTCCTTTATCTGAAATCAATCAAGGTTGCGAAAAAGTACAAAACAAAGAAGCGATTCGCATCGTTGTCGAACCACATGCCTAATTAAGGAGAAAACTATGTACATTGCTGAAGCATTTGTTGGGGAAGGCCCGAATGCCGCACATATCAACTTATTTATGGGGCCTAAAGAAGGGCCTGTGGGAGCCGCTTTGGTTTCCAGTGTTGCTGCTCCTCGTATGGGGTACATTCCGTTTATGGTGATCCATAAACCCAATGTTCCGGTTAAACCTGCGACCTTGTTTGCTGCCAAAGTCGATCTGCGTGGAGATACTCATTCCAATATGACTTGGGGCCCTGCCCAAGCAGGGATTGCTCGTGGCATCCAAGAGTGTGTTGAAGAGGGAACCTTGCCCCCCGAAGCACCTGAAGAGTGGTGTATCGTCGCGGGTGTATGGGTGAACTGGAACGCGGATGATGAGCATGTGGTTTATCAACACAATTACGAAGCCATAAAACTCGTGATTCAACGCGCGTTACAGAATTACCCGCCAGCAGAAATCATCAAAGAAGCGAACCTGAATCCAGGAAATCCGTTCTATACTCCCCCAATTAGGAGAAACTGATATGGAACTTAACAACCAATCACTGTTCCAACAACAATGTTGGATCAATGGAAACTGGGTGAATGCGGATAATCACGTCACATTTCCCGTCACCAACCCTGCCAACGGTGAAACCTTAGGGGAAGTTCCTCAAATGGGGGTTACTGAGACAAGACGGGCGATTGAAGCAGCTCATGCCGCGTTTCCCTCATGGAAAGCTTTATTAGCTCAAGAGCGCTCGGTGATTTTACGAAAATGGTATGACTTGCTTCTAGAAAATCAAAGTGATTTGGCAAAAATCATGACTTTGGAACAAGGAAAACCATTCGCCGAATCGATGGGGGAAGTGCTGTATGCTGCCAGCTTCATTGCCTGGTTTGCTGAAGAAGCTCGACGAACCTATGGCGATGTGATTCCGACCCATCACCCCAATGCTCGTATTGTTGTCACCAAAGAACCGATTGGTGTTGTTGCTGCCATCACCCCTTGGAATTTTCCTTTAGCGATGATTACACGCAAGATGGGTGCAGCCTTGGCAGCGGGATGTACCATGGTCTACAAGCCCGATGAAAAAACACCGCTTTCGGCATTCGCTCTGGCCCAACTCGGAGAAACAGCCGGGGTTCCTCCCGGTGTTTTCAATGTAATCACGGGAATCCCTTCTGAGATTGGAGGAGAGTTGACCTCCAATCCTATCGTGAGAAAGTTGACTTTCACTGGGTCAACTCAAGTCGGGAAACTGTTGCTCGAACAGTGTGCAAAAACCGTCAAAAAAACGTCGATGGAACTGGGAGGCAATGCCCCATTTATCGTTTTTGATGATGCGGATGTGGATCGAGCCGTTCAGGGAGCGATGATTGCCAAATACCGCAATGGAGGGCAGACGTGTGTGTGTACCAACCGTTTTTATGCTCAATCGAAGATTCATGATGAATTTGTTGGAAAGTTGGCTGCCCAAGTCCAAGCGATGAAAGTCGGCAATGGTTTGGAAAAAGGTGTGGCGCAAGGTCCGATGATCGAGGCCCGTGCTGTAGAAAAAGTGGAGCGTCATGTGGACGATGCTTTGGCTCAAGGCGGAACCCTCATCTGCGGTGGAAAACGTCATGCATTGGGAGGAAACTTTTACGAACCCACCATCATCACCAATGTCACCCACACGATGCAAGTATGTCAGGAAGAAACCTTTGGACCGCTTTCAGCAGTGATTCGCTTTGAAACTGAAGACGAGGTGATCCGAATGGCCAATGATACGGAATTCGGTTTGGCATCGTATTTTTATACTCGTGATCTGGGTCGAGCCTGGAGGGTTGCTGAAGCCCTAGAAACCGGCATGGTTGGCATCAATGAGGGATTGATTTCCTCTGCGGTTGCACCATTTGGTGGTGTCAAGGAGTCGGGAATTGGCCGGGAAGGTTCCAAATATGGGATCGATGACTATCTTGAGCCTAAATATATGCTGATGGGAGGAGTCCTTCCTAAACAATCTTAACAGTGGAGGGTTCGGGCGGGCTGGGGAGTTTGTAACAATGAGCTTAAAAAGCGAATTGGGGCAAATCAATCTCAATCACTGTTAGGGTTTCCTCCCAGTTTCTCAATCAATTGACGTAAACGTTGGTTTTCCTCTTCGCTTTGACTCAATTCCTGCTCGGCCCTATCTGCGCGGGCCTCAGCCTCTTCCAACCGTTCCAGCTTACGACGAATCGTCGCTTCTTCCAACAAATGCGCACGACGGCTCTGATATTTTTCAAAGTACTCCTGTTTGTCATGGACCGTTTTTAACACCTGCATCGCTTTCTCCATTATCGGGTCTTGTAAACCTGTCGGTAGATTCTCATCATCTAACTCCGAGCCATGTTTGAAAAAATATAACCAACGGCTCTCCGCATCCGTGATTTCATCACTTTGCCATTTCTGTAATTCTACCACCGTTATTGACATTTTGGGACTTAACAAAAACCCTTCTTCATCATCTCGAAAATGAAAGTGATGAAGGTGATTGCGAGTCACGGACAGCGGAAACAGATTCTCATTTAACAACCATATCCCGTGAGTGGCTGATAAATCTTCATATTCCATTCCTTCATTGAGCTGAGCTTGGAATATATCCGACAGTGTGTGCAGCATCCTTGAAGGCAAATGACGATTGACCCAAAGTTGCATTTCGATTTGGTAAAACTCGCCTGAGCCATCTTGGCATTTTACATCGACTATCGAGAGTTTATCCTCTCCAGCCTCCTTTTCATTGAAGGGATTGAGAATATTCACCGAATGGATGTGGTCCCGCATTTGACGACACAAAATAGCATTCAAAAAATCCTCAGTTAATTCGGTGTGGTCTCTATGACCTAATAAGATTTTGGTAACAAAATCCGTTCGTGGATCGATGTGATAAATCATACTGAACCTGTCCTTGGTGAAAGTGTATGGCTTTTCCAAATGAAACGCTACCAGACCAATTTGGACTTCACCTTTAGGCGTTGTCAAGATTCGTAGGGAAGCGATTCAAAAGAAAATCGCCGTAAATTCACTATATGTTTATTATGCAGTTCAGTCCCAAAATGATTGTCCAAAGAATAATATCGGTTTGATCAAAGAGGCTATACTTTACAGAACATGGATATCATCAATCGCTATCTCAATAATGCCATCCTGCTTTTTAACGACCGAAGCAATTAAGGTTAAATCACTTTGAGAATCATCATACCACAAGTCGAAATCGATACTCCATTCAGGAGGATTAGTATTTTCTATCTCTAACAGATCAAAGCCTTCAAAAGCACTTTCGGGAGGCATTGTTAACTTTCCAGGGTATTCTTCTAAAGCTCGAACTACTTCCTCTTCCGTCAAACGCCCATTACGACCATCTTTGACAATGAGTGATATGTTGCCCAAAACTAAATCATGGACAAGACTACGAAGAATTTGTGAGATTTTCTGCTGATCAGTCATTTATCGATTCCCCGGTATTCGTGTTGATGTATTTGGACCTACTCCAATAGACTTAAAGTACTTATCTGCTTCTCTAATCGCTCGACGTGCCTGAGCTTTGGACAAACCTGATTGCCTTAGCGCCTTATAGGCAATTCTACGTTCTGCTGCATATGTTCCACCACCGGATTGTCTTTGGACTTGTGTGGCCTTGTAATGCGGCGAATCAATTTTTGTAGATGGCCCCGGCAATTCTACTGCGGGAGCTTCCTTTCGACTATATCCTGGTAATTCCCTAACAGCCGCATCTTGGATAATGTGATGACCATCTTTTGCCCCTTGCTTACGAAGATCTATGTACTTGCCAAGTTTAATTGCTCCTTCGGCAACGTCGTCCAACCAACGAAGTCCAAGTGCTCCTAAAAAGACACCTAAAGCAGCATCTCCTGTAGATATCTCTTCTCCTGTGATTGGGTCTATACCAGTTCCCAGTTCTGTTAACCCTTTTGCTCCCCCAAGAATAGGAATGTTGTCCGCTACTCCAGAAATGGTTGATTGCGAATTTTTTATTCTACTAGGACTGTTGTAAGCGTCGAATGAAGCATCATAGTTTCTCCATTGAACTCCTCCTCCAGGACCTGTACTTGGGTTATAATAGAGGTCTTCAAGAACGTTTTTATCATCATGCGAATTAACGAGTTCTGAGTAGCTTGGGATATGCCCTGTGGGGTCGGAGTAGAGTAACGGATTATTGTAAACATACGAATACCGATTATACACCTGCGGATTATAAACCTCGGGTATAATCGTATCAGGATTCAGGAACCTTCCGATAGTCGGATCATAAAACCGGGCACCATAATAAGAGAATCCTATTTCTTTATCGAGTTCTGGCGTGGTGAATTGGTGTGTCACCGAGACTCATTCCACTGAATCCGCATCACCCCCTAGACCAAGGGCAAAGAGATCTCAGGGAGTCACCGCGTGGTCACCGGTCCGTCCGATTCGCGTTTGATGAGGGTGGCTTGCCAGATTTCTTGGAGGCCTTCGATGGGGTGACCATCGATCAAGGCAAACAGCATCTCGGTCATGCGTTTGCCAGCTTCGGGAATGAGCTGGTGGAGGGTGGTGAGCGGAGGCGTGCAATGGCTCGACATGGGGAGATCGTCATAACCGATGATCGAGATATCGGTGCCAGCTTGGAGTCCTAATAATTGGATTCCACGCAAGGCTCCGATCGCAATTCGATCCGTTGCACAAAGGAAGGCCGTTGGGGGCACCGCCTGCTGCATGAGACTTTGTGACGCTTCACGACCAAAAGATTCATTCATTTGGCCTTCCAAGACCAGGTTGATATCGAAAGGAATTCCCGCTTCTTCCAAGGCCTGTTTGTAACCCGCAAAACGGTCTAGAGCAAATCGCATATTTGGTTTGGCATTCAGAAACGCAATACGCCGATGTCCAAAGTGGACGAGTCGCAAACACGCTTCGTGAAACGCGGATTTTCCATCGATATCTAGATAAGCATAGGGGCGAGTGCCTTGGGTTCTTCCATGACACACGAACGGGAAATTGTGGTCGATCAGAAATTCGACTCGGGCGTCCAACACAGTCGGACGCGCCAAAATCACGCCATCGACTTGATTGCTACGAACCATTTTTTCCAGCAATGCGATTTCTTTTTGCTTTTCCGTCGGAGCCAAGAGCAAGAGATCGTTTTCTCGTTCCGCAAGTTGCTCTCCAATCCCCGCAATCAATTTTAAGAAAAAAGGATCTTCAAAGGCACCAGGCTGAGATGGCAAAAACAAGCCCACCACATCGGCCTTCCCTCGTTTGAGGCGCGCTGCCGTGGTATTTGGGGTGTATTTGTAATGCTCGGCCATCCTCAGGACGCGCTGTCGGGTTTTGGGGCTAACATCGGAATAGCCCATCAAGGCACGAGAAACCGTGGTTGGGGAAAGCTTTAAGATCTTCGCAAATTCTTTCAGAGTCATATCGTGTGTTGAGTTAGGGTTGTTTGAAGCAAGTCTTTCATCACATCGCGAAAAAAAAAATTCAACTTAAAAACAGACCTTTCAAAAATAAATCTTGACATAAGCAATCTAATTTCAGAAAAAACCAAACCGATTTGGAAAAACTAAAATGAATACTTCAAATTTCAGGGTGTGGGGCATTTAATGCTTATTAATAAACTGTAATAATTGAATTAATATAGAAATTTTACAGAAACTCATCCAGGTTTTTGGTTTCCAAATCGATTTGGTTAAAACGGATGACAATTGGTTGTCATTCGATCTATCTGCATCAAAAGAGGTAGAAATCGGTCAAATGAAACAAGGAGGCACCATGATAAAAAAATTATTCGTACTCTGGACCCTCGTGGTCTTTTCTAACACTTATTTAGCAGCGCAAACTTTAAAGTTTTGGACTCCTGAAGAACAACCCGATCGTATTGCCAAGCAAGAAGCGATGGCTGCGGCGTTTGAGAAAAAAACAGGGATTTCCGTTCAGATCATTCCTGTCACTGAAAAGGATATGGGGAAACGGGTCACGGCAGCGTTTGCAGCCAATGACCTTCCGGACATCATTTACCATTCGGTGCAATACATTTTGCCGTGGGTCGAAGCGGGTATTTTAGATCCTGAAGCGGCAACCGAAGTGATTAATGATTTGGGAGCTTCCACGTTCGCTCAAAGCCCGCTCAACATGACAAAAACCGGTGAAGAGTATGCCACGGTTCCTGTCGATGGCTGGACCCAGCTTTTGGTGTACCGACGTGACTTGTTTGAGCAACAAAAATTGGATCCACCTACCACCTTTGCCAACATCACAAAAGCCATTCAGAAATTGCACAATCCTCCAGAAATGTATGGTTTTGTGAATGGCACCAAGATTGATGAAACCTACATGATGCAGTTGCTGGAGCATTTCTTTCTAGCGAATGGCTATTCCGTCGTGAACGCGGATGGTTCCATCAACAAAGATCGCAAAAAGATTGGCGAAGTGTTGGAATTCTACAAAGCGGCAGCCAAGGCCAGTCCTCCAGGTGAGTTGTACTGGAAGCAATCTCGCGAACTGTATTTTGCAGGGAAAACCGCGATGATCGTTTGGTCTCCCTTCATTTTGGATGAACTCGCCGGTCTTCGAGACTCCGCCCCTCCCACCATCAACGACGATCCTCAATCACTAGAACTGGCTCAAAAGACGGGTTTTGTGACGAAACTTTCCGGTCCAAGCAACCCGACAGGGGCTGGTTATGCCGACATTCGTTACTTCGGAATCACCAATGATGCTGAGACCGATGATGCCATTCAGTTTGTGAAGTTCGCTCTAGACGAAGGTTACGAACACATCTTGTCCATCGCTGCCGAAGGGAAATTTCCTGCTCGCAATGGGACTGCCGACAGCCCTGACAAATTCAACAAGGTCTGGTCGCAGCAAAAGGTGGGTGTGGATCGCAAAGCCGCGTTGTTAGACATCTACCCTCCTGAAGTGATCGACACGGTGGTTGCTGGTTTGTCACGAGGTCAACGCTGGGGGGTTGCGGAAAATCGGCTGAAACGCGCATCTAAAATCATCAGCAGCTTGGTGTTCAACCGCATCACGCGTCAGTACATCGACGATGAGATTTCTTTGGACGCTGCTATCGATTCCCTCTTTGCTGAGTTGGAGAAGATTAAATAACAATCTAAAAACGAGACCCATGACTACACAAACCCCCCAATCCGACAACGTTATTACCCAGCAGGCCCAAGCCATTCTTCGGCAGAACGACCGAGGTGGTTACACCATACCCACGGACCGACTCTATCCCTATCAATGGAATTGGGACTCTGCTTTTGTTTCCCTTGGATTTGCCACTTTCGATTTGGATCGCGCTTGGAAAGAAATCGAAACGCTGTTTGAAGCCCAATGGCCCAATGGCATGGTGCCCCATATTGTTTTTCGTGCTGATGACCCGAATTATTTTCCAGGTCCTAGCGTGTATGGGGTGCAACAGGACCCACCGACATCGGGATACACCCAACCTCCGGTTGCCACCAGTGCTATCCGTTGGTTGTACGAAACCGATCATAACGTGGGAGAAGCTCGCATGCGGGCGCTGTTTTCGAAATGCTTGGCTTGGCATCGCTGGTTTCATCGGGAACGCGATCCCGACCAACAAGGATTCATCACCATCACTCATCCGTGGGAAGCCCGCGACAATGCTCCCGATTGGGACAAGCCTTTTGCTAATATCGATGTCAGCGGCGTGGGCACTTACCAGCGGAGGGATTTGAACCATGTTGACGTCGATGCACGCCCCAAGAAGTTTGACTACGACCGTTATTTGACCATCGTAAAATATGGACGTGAAAACGAGTGGGATCAGAACATCCTGGTCAGCCAAGGTCCGTTTCGAATCGCCGACCCTGGCATCACATTCATCCTCCATCGGGCAGACCGAGATCTACAATTCTTGGCGGCTACCCTGGGGGAAACCGAAGCCGAAGCCGAAATTCAACAGTGGTTGACCCGCACAGAGCAAGGTGTTTCCAAATTGTGGAATCCCGAAATTCAAGCCTACACCACCCTAGATTTGAAGACTGGCGAATGGTTTGATGGGATCACATGTGCCGCTTTCTTAGCCTTCTATGCTGGCTTACACAGCAACGAAACAACCGACAAAGGCGCTACCCTCATTGCACATTTGGAACGTATTTTGTCCAAGGTTCAATATGGATTGCCCGGGTTTGATCCGGATCATCCCGCGTTTGAGCCGGTGCGTTACTGGCGTGGGCCGGTGTGGGCGATCATTAATTATATGGCGGTCCGCGGCTTGGAAGAACAGGGCTATTCAGAACTCGCTCAACGAATCCGTAACGACACGGGGCAATTGATCCGCAATGGAGGATTTCCTGAACACTTCTCTCCTGTGGATGGAGCACCCTGTGGAGGCAAGAATTTCACCTGGACGGCTGCCATGTGGTTGGCTTGGTTTTCTTAACTATATTAAAGTTATTAATTATTTATTTTTTATCTTAGTCATTTTTTATCTTAGTCACTGTATCTCAGTCATTTTGTTCTCAGTCCAATCAGGTCCGTGAATTCCCTCCTCAAGAGGCAGAACGAAGGAGGGGCACCCAAATGCAACCACGATCCTGATTCCCCACAACACCCAAACGAAGAGGAGGCGGGTTTGGCACAGAAACAATATGGACCGATGGCAAAACGGGAAGCCCGGTTTGCTTATATGCTTTTGCTGCCCACGGTATTTATCGTGTTTGCCATCGTATTATTTCCGCTAGGAGCGGCTTTTTGGATCAGCCTGAAACCCATCACGCTGGCTGATTTACGACCTGCCACTCCGGTTGTTCAAGAACGAACCCGCGGCAAAATTCAAGCAGCGGGGGATACCTTTCGCATTGAGTATCGCTTGAGAAATTCTTCTCAAAAAATGCCCATTCAGGATGTAGTCCTCGTGGATACTTTGCCCGCTGGATTGACGATCCAAAACCTGGATTCTCGATGTGCGCTAGAAGGGCTACAACTCACCTGCCGCTTGGGCGACTGGGATCCGGGAGCACGAGAACGCATCCGCATGAACGCCCAAGCCGACTCGGCCTATGCTTCCAATCCCGTGAGTCCCAGAGACAGTTCACCGACTATCGTAGGGAAAGCGGACAACATCCTCTTAAATTTCCATCTGACCTTCGATAACTTCGTGAAAGTCTTCACCGCGGAGCAGTTCTGGTCTGTTTTGGTAGTGACATTCTCCTATACCTTTTTTGGAACCGCAGGGGCTTTGTTATTGGGGTTATTGGCGGCCCAGTTGATGCGACACGAGTTTCGGGGGCGTGGCATCTTTCGGGGACTCCTGTTGTTCCCTTATGTGGCTCCGGTGATTGCAATGGCCTTCACTTGGCTGGTCTTGCTCGATCCGTTTTCGGGGGCATTGAATGCCATGCTCAAACAAATGAACTTGATGGGAGAGTCGTTAAACTTCTTTGGAGTTCGTGCCACGCAGTTTGATCTATTCGGCATGACCCTGAGCTTCCCGGTCGCCTTGACGACGGTGATCGTGTTTGAGATTTGGCGCTACTTTCCCTTGGCATTTTTGTTCATCCTTGCTCGTGCCCAATCCATTCCCTCCGATATCTATGAAGCCGCTGAAATGGACGGAGCCTCGCCTCTGCAAAAGTTTTGGGAACTCTCGATGCCACACCTATGGGGCATCATTTCGGTGCTGTTCCTGTTGCGGTTCATTTGGACGTTCAACAAATTCGACGACATCTTCCTGCTGACCGGAGGGGCTTCCGGAACTCGCACTCTCACCGTTGATGTTTACGAACAAGGGTTTGCCCTCTCCGATCTTGGAGCCGGTTCGGCCGTGGCGGTGATCATCTTTTTCATCTTACTAGGGTTTTCCCTAATCTACTTCCGCACCCTTGATGAAGAGGAGGGAATGTGAACCAATCATCACCTATGCTTCGAGTTTATTCTGTTTCGCTGATTTATGGTTTTTTGGGAGGATGCATCGCCGGTTTTACAAGCGGTGTGGTGTTGTCTCTCACATCGGGATTACCGGCACGTCCCGCCACCCTAGCTTTTGGGCTGACGGGGATGCTAGTCGCCGCCTTGATGACTTATAATAAAAACAAAGCATTCCAATTTGTTTCTTTTGGAGTGGCTATTGTGTTTGCGTCTTTACTATCGGGTTTGCAGCCTTTTGCTTTGCCTCTGTCAGAGTCCTCCCTGTGGCAAGGTATGATGTTAGCCTTGTTTGCTTTTGGCGTTGTGACGTCACTGGCTTACGGCTGTGAACCCTTGAATCCTCAACAAGCCAACCGGTATCTGATTGAAGATTCTCTCATTCGGATGTTGCGGGTGCTGGGATTCGTGTTTTTCGGAGCCATCATCATCATCCCATTTTACATCTTGGTGATGACTTCCATGAAAAGCCAGCAGATGTTGTTGCTCAACCCCTTGGATCTGTCTCCTGATTTCTCAAAGGGGCTTGGACAGATTTTCTTTTCGTATCACGAGCTATTCAGCCAATTCAATTTCGGGACGTATCTGCTCAATTCCACCCTGGTTTCTACTGGAACGGTGATCGTGACCTTAACCTTGGCCATCCCTGGAGCTTATGCTGTGGCTCGATTGAATTTTCCAGGACAACGGTTTTTATCGAGGTCGATCCTGTTGATCTATATGGTGCCCGCCATCGTTTTGGTGATTCCGTTGTATACCGTCTTTTCCAAACTGGGACTGCGTGACTCGTTGGTCGGGTTGTTGATTGTGTATCCGGCAACCACGCTTCCGGTGGCGTTGTATATGCTACGAGGCTATTTCGCAGGCATTCCCAAAGATTTGGAAGAAGCGGGGCAAATGGACGGACTCCCTCGGATGTCCATCATCCTCCAAATCACCTTGCCGTTGAGTCTACCCGCCTTGGCTTCGGTGGGGATCTACGTGTTCATGATCGCATGGAATGAATTCCTGTTTGCTTTCATGTTCTTAGACGATCCGAATTTTTTCACCTTATCCCGTGGAGTGGTCTCTCTCAATTCCTCCGAAGTGCCCCGACAACATCTGATGGCAGGTGCGATGATCGCCACCATCCCGGTCCTCGTTTTGTTTCTGTGGGCCGAGCGCTTGTTGGTGCAAGGCCTCACTGCAGGTGGAGTGAAAGGGTAGAGGCTCAAAACTCAAAACAACGATCCTGAAACGATTTTTTACAACCTTTCAATTTCAAATGGCTATGGCGACGATTGAACTCAAAAATATCCAAAAAAGCTTTGAAAATGTTGAAGTCATCAAAGGCATTGACCTCACCATTAAAGATAAAGAATTCATGGTATTTGTCGGTCCTTCTGGATGTGGCAAATCCACGATGTTACGGCTGATTGCAGGCTTGGAAGAGATTACGTCAGGACAAGTCCTGATTGATGGCGAAGATATGACTGCCAAAAATGCCACTGAGCGTGGGCTGGCGATGGTGTTCCAGTCTTATGCTCTGTACCCCCACAAAACCGTACGCGATAACATGGCGTTCCCCCTCAAAGCAGCTGGAGTGGACAAACCCAAACGTTATGCCGCTGTGGATCAAGCAGCGGAGGTTCTTAAACTGGAAGCTTTGTTAGATCGTCGTCCTAAGGATTTATCCGGAGGACAACGTCAGCGTGTTGCGATTGGACGGTGTTTGGTGAGAGAACCCAAATCCTTTCTGTTTGACGAGCCATTATCGAATTTGGACGCAGCCTTACGGATCCAAATGCGGGTGGAGATCGCCCGCTTGCACAACCAACTCCAGGCGACGATGATCTATGTGACCCACGACCAAGTCGAAGCCATGACTCTGGCTGATCGCATTGTTGTGTTTTCAGGGGGACGTATTGAACAAGTGGGGCCTCCTTTAGAACTCTATCGCAATCCCAATAATCGGTTTGTGGCCCAGTTCATTGGGTCGCCCAAAATGAATGTCATTCCTTGCCCAGAACCGGGAACCGCACCCGAAGCGCCCTTGCCATTGGGGCGGAAGGTTCGGACGTCCCGGAAACTCAAAAATAACAATCCGGTCCATTTCGTGGGAATTCGTCCCGAACACATCACGATTGTTCCTGAAAACGAGGCTACGTTGGTCGGCACCGTGGGGGTCGGTGAGCATTTAGGAAGCGACACGTTCGTGTACCTGGATGTGGATGCTGCGACCTCACTCATCATCCGACTTCAAGGCGATGTCGATGTGAAAGTTGGCCAAACACTAGGCATCTATTTCGATCCCAATCAAGTCCATCTGTTTGACAAAGACGAAAAAACCGTCACGACGTCTTGAAAGGTTTGGCGGTTTTGATGAGATCCTTTTTCAGCTCCTTTAATTTCAAAGAAACCGCTATTTTTTATAATAATATCAGGCAACTGCATGGATCTGGATCATAATGTTGTTTTGCTTTCTTTCCAAGTAGAGTACTTTGACTCGATTCGGAAGCACCCCTGATTTGCCGGTACCTTGAATCTCTACTCCTGAATCTCTACTCCTGAATCTAATAACTGTATCCTGTAACGTCTGATTTATCTTTCAACCTTATCATAGAGGAGCTGGTCATGAAGTATTGGTTAATGAAATCGGAACCCAATGATTTTTCGATTGAAGATCTCAAAAACCGCCCCAATCAAATCGAGCCTTGGGATGGCGTGCGCAATTACCAAGCACGCAACTACATGCGCGACGAAATGAAGTTAGGAGACCGGGTGTTGTTTTATCACAGTCGTACCAACCCATCGGTGGTGGGCACCGCCAAAGTGGTGAAAGAAAGCTATCCTGATCATACGGCTTGGGATCCCAACGACCATCACTTTGATCCAAAAACCGATAAAGACAACCCCAGATGGTACATGGTGGATGTTCAATTCGAACAAGAATTTGTGAGACCGATTCCATTGCCCGAATTACGCAAGATTGCCGGTTTAGAAAAGATGGTACTGCTGCAAAAAGGATCCCGACTTTCTGTGCAACCTGTCACAGAGGGTGAGTTTGAGATCATTCTCAATTATGCTGCTTCTCAGGAAGCCTAGAATCGTGCTTCATTCTAGGTTTTCTTCGCTACCAAACAAGGTTTCGATAACCGGTGTGGAGGTGGGAGACACTTTGACAATACTCACATCCATTTGGATTTCCTCCATGCCCAAGTCGTCCAAACGAAACGAAACTTCGTAGGGTTTTCCGGCATAACGAATTCCCCGATTCAAGGTTGCTTGGCGTCGTAAAGAAGCATACTGGAAGTCCAAAATTTCCTGTTGGAGTTCCAGTTGCTTCCAGTCGAAAACATGGGTGGACAAGGACAATTCGATACTGACTTCCCCTGGAAAAGTTTCATTCCATACCAAGTATAATCCCGCCTCTAGCGATTTCGGCTGTGATAGAGGTTGGGTCACGATGGGCAAATCCGGTGGCAACTCCCACGTCTCTTGATAGGTCACCTGGTCATAGACCTCGACTTCCTGAAACGCTCCTTGCACTCCATGATAAATCAAACCCTTCCCCTGTTGAATCAGCCCCAATAACACATTTTCATACCAACCGATCAGGCTCAGAATTTCGCGATTGGGTGCTAGGCTCGTCTGGGCTTCTTGCCAAAGGCGCTGAAAATCCTTGAAATGCAAACGCGAAATCTGGAGCAAGAAACAATGCTGAAGAGAACCTTCCCCTCGAATGATGTAATTCATGGATTGACTCGTATTGAAAATGGAAAGCTTGGAGAATCGACCGAGAAGTCTCGGAGAATCTATTGGAAGTATCAAGAATCTATTGGAAGTATCAAAGCATCATGGAGCAATCCTTTGATAGAGTAACTATTGTAAGAAATATCTCAGAACGAAAGTGATTCTGTCAATGCGGTGATTTGGGGAGAAAAAGAGGAATTGTTTCCTCGCGGCTGATTATAAACTTGAGAATAAACTAAGCGCAATGCTTCCTGAATAACTCCTTTGACTAAAAACAAAAAACCAACAAAATGTATCAAAACCGCTGAACATGTTGGACATTCGCAGGCTACGAGCATATAAAACCTGATAAGGTTCTTGTTGAGAAAACAAGAGTTGAGGAGGAGGACAGTATGTGCTTTATACACTACTTAATGTTAGGCTTTTTTGTATCACTAACAACTACTTGGGCCGATGCCCAAGAAGTGAACTATATGGTCATATGATTTTGCAGGAATTTGTCTCCTCACTTGGGCTGGAATGGGATAGCGTGTCTCAACCATTGAGATCCCATTCCAAAATCCAATCTAATTTCAAACGAGACTGTTGATGGCTAGCTCTAATTCACACTCTCAGGCATCTCGTTCTAACTACACCTTGGACCGAGCTGCCCAAGCTCCTCTCCTCAAAAAGTCGAGTTTCAATTTGTTCCGTGAATTGGCCTACCAGCACATTGGTATCTCCATTAAAGACAATCGTCTAGAACGGGTGCAGACTCGTCTGCGGAAACGCTTGCTTGCTTTGAATTTGAAGACTTTTGAAGAGTACTACCAAGTCTTGAATGAACGAGCAGACGCGGTCGAACTACAGGAATTCTTCAATGCACTCACGATCACCAAAACGGAGTTTTTTCGTGAAACGAGACAGTTGGAACATCTCTCAAAAAACTTAATGCAACCGTTGTTGGATTTGGGGCAGAAGCAAGGAGAAAAGAAGTTGCGTGTCTGGAGTTCCGCTTGTGCTACCGGGGAAGAGCCTTACACTATTGCGATGATGTTGCAGGAAGCCATTGCTCCTGCAGAGCGGTATCAATGGGATGTCAAAGTTCTCGCTTCGGATATCAATACTATCGCACTGGAACAAGCAACACGAGGATCGTATCCTGCGGAATCGGTTCAAAAAATACCACCCCACTTGCGACGGATCTACTTGACGAAAGATCCAAAAATTGAAGGCGAAGAAGAAACCTATACAGTAAATGAAGTTATCAAACAATGGATTGCATTCCGTCATATCAACTTAAATGCTCCGCGTTATCCCATTCGTACTCAGTTCGACATGATTCTATGCCGAAATGTCTTCATCTATTTCAACGAGGACACCCAGCAAAAGTTAATCAATCGCTTTTATGATCTTTTGAATGAAGGTGGCTATCTTTTACTCGGACATTCTGAGTTCATTCAAAAAACCACATTTGTTCGAGAATCCTTCAACATCTACCGCAAACCCTCAAAGTAACAAAATTCTCCTGCTTATACGTCAAAGCATATGCATCAAAATCAGCTCACCACTTTAAAACACATAATGGTGCAATCGTCCTGGTAGCCCGAACGTTGGGAAAATTGTTGTCCATAGTTATACAACGCTTCGGTTATTTCATCTGGAGTTTCGAAAGAGTGGGATTGTAAGAATTTCACCACCCCATCTCTGCCGAGCATCACATCCGTTTGGGGTTTACTGGCTTCGAGGATGGCATCTGTATAGAATAAGAAGATGTCACCGGTTTGAAGAGTGATTTCCACTTCGTTGTATCCTCCAAACATATCATTTTGGAAAGTGCCCAGAAGCATGTTTTTGGAGGCTGGCAAGGCTTCCACGCGTCCTCCGCGAATGAGTAGGATTTCGTGGAAGCCGGCACTACTATAACATAGGGTGCGGCTTTTGGTGTCGTAGATCGAATAACACAAGCTTGCAAAGTGGCCGCTTGGCACATTGGGATACGAGACTTCGTTAACGTAATTGAGCACCAAAGAGGGGGAAAATAGCCCCGTGGTGAGATTGATGAAATAACTCTGAAACATGACCGAAAGCAAAGCCGCCGAAATGCCATGTCCAGAAATATCTCCAATCAACATTCCATAGTAATCATCCCCCACGTAAAAAATATTGAAGAAATCCCCTCCCAACTGCTCGTAAGGAGTGAACAGGATTGAATGGGAAAGCCCAGGAATCCGCTCGACCTTAGGTTGGAAGGTATCCACGATCAGCTGATGCGCCAATTCCAGTTCTCGTTGAGTCATCTCGTTTTGTAATTGTAATTGGAGATCTTTTTGTTTCAGAGCAATGACGGGTCCGAGCAACTGAACCATCAGCATCAATCCGGCAATATGATCATTATCTGTGATTGAGTCGAATACCTCCAAAATTAAGTTTTTATGCCGAACCAGCACTAAATGGTCATGAATTTGGAGGTTTTTTTGGCTTGCCACAAAGGCTTCTACCAGAGGGATTCGCTCTTCTAGAGAGAGGTGGGTAGGATGGTACGTGGTGTTTCCCAACAACTGGAATTTGCGAGCCGAGTAATGCCACAAGTTGGCAGGATAACTCATATAGTCCTGAATCCAAGCCTGGGTCGCAGCCACAATTTCGTTGATAGAAGAGAGGTCTAACAAAGCTTCTTGCAGCGGTACCAATTCTTCGAATAACTCTGTTTTGGCCATGAGCCGTTGCATGATCTCATCGGTAATATCGGCTTCCACTTCGCTTTCTTGCATTTCTTCATGTACGGTTTCGAGTGCGGCTTGAAGCTTCCGTTGTTTGTCCACTAAGTCCCGGATGGTTTGAGATTGCATAATAAGATTGAACCCCCGCATGGCTAGGTCACCAATATCCACCGGACGCGCCACGATATCCAACAATTCCCGCTGCAATTGAGATTCGGTCCACCGGTCCGATGTATTTTCAATCAACAGCATAGTAGGCACGTTTTGTAAATGGCTTCTTTGAATCGTCAGGAATTCGGATAAGCTCTCAGCACAACGGTCATCGAAAAGCACAAAATCAGGGGGGCTTTCAAACAAAACCTTCTGAAACTCCTCAAGGTTTTGTGCAAACTGCACTTCCCATTGCAGGGGTTGAAACCAGACGTTGACGACTTCATGCACCCAAGATTGTGGATGCACCAGAACGAGATTCAGCGTGGAATTGCCCAACTCCACCAACTCTTCATGTTTTTGCAGAACTTTTCGTAACACGGTTTGAGTCGCTGAATTGAGTTCCACTCCCATGAGGTATTCTTTGCCCTGCTCCTGAAACCAACGGATTTGTCCAGAGCATTGGAGGCAGTGGTCTAAAAATTTGATCTGAAGGTATTTGAGTTCCTTCACCATTTCACGACCTTTGCGCAGCTCTTCTGCGGTCAAACGAGCACGCAATCGTAGCCCTCCGGTCGAGGCATCTACAATCGACACATGGTTCGAGAGTTCAAAAACTTCAGCCAGATTATCAGCGCGATTCGCCGTGTGGTCGGATGAAGAAAAACTGATCCGTGCACTACGTCGACGTTTGGTTAGATCAGAAATGTGTTCGAGCGAGGAATGTTTCAGAGTTTTAGGTTGCATTAGGAGCTTTTACCGAAATCGTTGAAGACTGCGAATTAATTGGGATGAACAAGAAAAAACGGAGCTGTTTCTTCCCTGCCTTGATTTATATTACGGCTCTTGGAAAAAAGACAGATTCTCTTCATCAGACCTAATGTTAACCTTTCATTTGAGAGCACACGATGACTGAAAACAAAAACGCAAAAAATGTACTTGGTGACGAATTGACCTCTTGTTGTACCTCTCCCATGACTGGATTTTATCGAAATGGACGATGCGACACAGGGCCTCAAGATCGAGGTGCTCATGTCGTGTGTGCCCAAGTGACCGAAGAATTTTTGAGCTATAGCAAAGCTAAAGGTAATGACTTGGTGACTCCGATTCCTGAGTTTGGTTTTGCGGGGCTCAAGCCCGGTGATTGCTGGTGTTTATGTGCCGCCCGTTGGCAAGAAGCGTTTGAGGATGGTGTGGCTCCACGAGTTCGGTTGTCTGCTACCCATGAAAGAGCGCTAGACTACATTACGCTAGATGATTTGATGAAGTACGCTTTAGACATCAACTGATTTCCTAGCGCTTAGTTTATGAATATTGGTTTACAACTCGCTCCCACCGATTCAAGATATCTGGTTTCTGGATAGGAACCGAGAGCTGTCAGGACAATCCTGGATTCCGACCCTCGGTTCGTGTACGATCAAATCTTGTCACAACTAACCGAGAGGAGGATTTATGTATACAACTGTCATTTCCCCAGAAGATGTTGAACAAAATTTGAACAATCCCGATTGGATTCTAATCGATTGTCGATTCTCATTGAATGATGAAGAACAAGGCTTACAGCATTATCTAGAAGCCCACTTGCCCAATTCGTTTTATGCCCATTTGAATAAAGATCTTTCCGGCCCTCTCCTGCCTTATCCAAGAGGGCGCCATCCCTTGCCAGATGCGGATAGCTTAGCTCAAACCTTTTCCCGATGGGGGATCGATGCCAACACACAGGTTGTCGCTTATGATGACAATTCGGGGGCCATAGCAGCCCGCTTGTGGTGGCTACTCCGTTGGACTGGGCACGAAAAAGTCGCGGTTTTGGATGGGGGTTGGGACTACTGGAAAAACACGGGACGTCCGACAACAAAGACGACACCTCAACGTGCTCCTCGTACATTTCAATCGAACCTACGTTCCCATTATCTTGTTGACACTTCCCTGGTACAACGCGTGCTGCACGATCCCAATTATCGTCTACTCGATGCCCGTGCTGCGGACCGCTATCGCGGTGAAAACGAAACCATTGATCCGGTAGCTGGTCATATTCCTAGTGCCATCTCAGCTCCATTTATGGAAAATGTGAGTGAAAACGGACGAATGGTTTCCCAAGAAGCACTGCGCCAGCGTTTTCGCCCTTTGATGGGGGGAGTCGAAGCCAGCCGCACCATCTGCTACTGTGGTTCTGGAGTCACTGCGTGCCATAATCTACTGGCCATGCTGCATGCGGGATTGGGAGATGCTCAATTGTATGCCGGATCGTGGAGTGAGTGGATTACGGATCCAGACCGTCCTATTGTGACCAAGGATTCACAATAGATTGGGGGACTATTGCTTTTCTTTCGAACCTTGATCAGGTAATCTTTATTAAAGACAGCATTAAATAAAATATCCAGGATTGCCTCCGTCATAACTATAACTCAATGGGAATGATTATGTCTGAATCAGCAACCTTGTTAGTCGTGGATGATGATGAAATCAATTTGGACATTTTGAACGAATTTCTTTCTGACGAGGGATATCATATTCTGAAGGCCTCCGATGGTTTGGAAGCGAAGGAAGTCTTACAAACCCCTCCCGCGACATTGAAGGTGGTGGTCTTGGATTGGATGATGCCACAGATTAATGGGATTGAACTGCTCAGTTGGATCAAAAATGAACCTGCGGTCAAGCACATTCCTGTGATCATGCAAACTGCTAAAGGCTACAAAGACGATGTTGTGGAAGGCTTGGACAAAGGGGCGTGTCAGTATTTAGCCAAGCCATTTGACAAAGAGGTGCTGTGTTCTATGGTCCGTTCGGCTATCGAGGAATTTGATCGATTTCAAGCGACCAAACAAGGGGCCGCTTCTCAGGTGGCTGCGGTGCGTCAATATGCCGTGAAAGTGATTGAAAAAAATAACCAGAAAATCGAGCATTTGCAGCTGGATTTGCAGACCCAGCAGTTGATCAATCAATTTTTCGTGAAGAGCCTTTCCTGCCAAAGCTTGGAAGAATTGACTCACACTTTATTGGAAACAGGGAAAAAGCTCGAATTCGACTCCAGTGAAGGTCGGTCCTTGCGATGCAGCGTGCATTTAGGAGGAGAGACTGAAGTCGCGGTTTCTGACCGGGGTATGAACAGTCAGGTGGATAAGCTGATTTTGAAACAAGCGCTGAGCGGTGGAAAAATTATCCAAGGGGGTTCTTATACCGCTTTGGCATCCAACCAGCAGCGTGTGGCCTTGATGATTCGTAACACACCGCAAGATTCTAAGGAGTGCGACAAAGCTTTAGAAATCATTTCGATGCTGTTAGACCAATTTGAACAGCGGTTATTGCACTTTGAAAGCGAACTGAAATTGCGGGAGAAAAATGAAGAGCTAGACAAAAAAAATCAACAAATTCAACAGATTGTTTTTTCCTGTTACCAAGAGTTGGATCACATCAACGAAAGTTATCAACAGATGAAAGACCAACAAATGGAAATCTTGGAAAATCTTGCTGAAAGTTTATTTCTCCATCTCCCTCAATTAGAAGGCTCCCAAAAACAAAAAGTACGAGACCTCATCGACGCCCAATTGCTGAAATCCATCGAGTTTTATTCAGCGGATCACATCACAGATCAGAAATTTCTGATCACTTTGGGGAAGCTTAAGGAGATTTTTGAAGAAACTCTCTCCGAATCCCAGGAAAAATTAGAACCAGGACAAATGAGTGAAGCTTCTCAAGGGGATGTAGATGACCTCCTCGCCTCCTTGGGACTATAAATTTTCGAGGGTTTTTTTATGACTATTGAATCGCAATTCGTCAAAGGCTATCTGCTTGTTACCGTCGCCACTCAACCTTCCGTCAAAGTTCCTATTTACGATAAAATTCAACCTCTCCTTAATGAGAAAAATCTGCGTGGCGTGATCCTGCATTTTACCCCTTCGATCATGTTTTCTTCCATGCTGATTGGCCAATTGGTTTCTTTCTATAAGATTTTGAACCAGCGTCAGATGAATTTTGCGCTCTGCCATCTCAATCCCAAAGCCACAGAAACGGTTCAGAATATCCACTTACATCAGTTCATCGATATTTTTGCGACCTCCGAACATGCGTTGGATTATTATCTTCAGAAGCAAAGTTCTGACCACAAAAGTCGTCAAGAAACCGCGTTGACGTCCTCACTTTCTCGTTCTGATATCAAATCCGCGTTAAAACGGTCTCGCTTGTTTGCGAGCCTCTCCGACCACATACTGGAAAAGCTGATTCATCTTTGCCAAGTGGAACGCTTCAACCCGCATGAAACGGTACTTCGGGAAGGACAGATCAATACCAAAACGTATATTCTACTAATTGGAGGGGTCAGTGTGTTCTCTAAAGGAGAATTTATTTTCACACTACGTCGTTCCGGTGATGTTTTTGGAGAAATGAGCGTTATCTCAGCCAAACCCTGTAACGCTTCTGTCACCGCCAACTGTGAGATCGAAGTCCTCAGCCTAGAAACCCGTAAAATTGCAGAGATTTCTGAGTCTGACAACCATCTTTCCCAAACGATTTATCGTATCTTTTCCATCGTCTTGACTGAGAAATTAGCTTTAACAACCCAAAAAGTTTATCAATTTGAACGAACCCACAAAGGCCTTCTGAAGATCCAAGAGGAACTGAAATATCGAGTGGTGTTCGAGAAGCTGATTGGAACCATTTCCTCACGTTTTGTCCATCTGGCGTTGAACGAAGTCGATCAGAAAATCCAAGATTCGCTGTCTCAGATTGGTGAATTTCTAGGAGTACAGCGGTGTTATCTCATCGTATTTAGACGAAACTCGAATTTCCACAACCAAGTCTATGGATGGCATGTAGAAAAGGCCTCCTCTTACCGTCAATGGATTCTGGAACTGGTCGATCAACATACCGAGTGGCTACGCAAGGAACTCGCAGGCTGTCAAAACATTTATGTTCCTCATAAGATTCCTTCTGGTTCGGCATTGCGTGTTTCGAAAAACCATCATGAGGCTTTCCAAGGGCTTGTCTGCATTCCAATGGAGTTGAATCAGGAAGTGGTGGGCTTTTTAGGTCTTGAATTGCTTCTTGAAGAAACCCCGTGGACGGCAGACGACTTAGCGATGTTTAAAGTGTTGGGCGAAGTGTTTGTTAATGCCATCCGCCGCAATGAAATGGCAAACGAAATTCTCGCAGCTAAAGAAGCGGCCGAGCAGGCCAACCAGGCGAAATCGGAGTTTTTAGCCATGATGTCTCACGAGCTGCGGACCCCTATGCATGCCGTGCTGAGCTATGCCAGTTTGGGAAAAGAAAAACTTCTGAAAGGCACGGGAGCACCGGAAAAACTCCTCAAGTATTTTTCCCGAATTCACAATTCCGGCCAGCGGTTGTTGGATCTCATCAACGAATTGCTGGATCTGGCCAAACTCGAAGCCGGAAAAATGGTGTTCACTATGGAAGAATACAATCTACAAGCCCTGATTGATGCAGTAGTTTCCGATTATCAACCGCTGTTGAACGAAAAAGGGCTCTCGTTAGAGATGAACACCAAAAATTCTACCAAAGGCCAATTTGATCCGGGGAAAATAGAACAAGTCATTCGTAATTTTTTGTCCAACGCGATCAAGTTCTCTCCTAAGCAGACCACCATCACGATTTGCGTGACTCTCAATACTCTCACCGATTCGGATGGAGACCAACCCGCCTTTTTATTCTCAGTCCGTGATCAAGGCCCCGGCATTCCTCCACAAGACCACGAACATGTCTTTGAGCAGTTCGCGCAAAGCTCTCAAACCAGTTCTGAGATTTCCGGAACGGGATTGGGGCTTGCTATCTGTAAAGAAATCATTCTTGCGCACTCTGGTAAAATTTGGGTAGAAAATCACCCTGAACAAGGCGCCATCTTTTCCTTTTTGATTCCCCAAATTTCTACGAATCCGACTGAAGCTACATCGTCATGAGCCGTTGACCCGAAAATAGGGGAAGCCTTATAAATGATCGTAATCCACTGCCAGATGTTGAGGGGATTCACCAAGAGCCACTCGTTGGAGATTGATCATGGCATTCTCGATGGTACGGGGACGACTTTCACGTGAAGGGGCGGCGTGGGGAGTGAACACCACATTGCTCAAGCGTCGTAAAGGGGAATCCGTTGGGAGGGGTTCGGTTTGGAAGACATCCAATCCTGCGCCTGCAATTTGGTGAGTCGACAACGCTTCAAAAAGAGCTGCTTCGTCTTGAATCTCACCTCGTGAAGTGTTGATGAGAAGCGAATGACGTTGCATCTGTTGCAGCGA
>JANQJU010000064.1 GCA_028281495.1 SAR324 cluster bacterium | reverse complement strand
GGGGTTAGCCCCATTTCTCACACAAATTCGACCTTCCTATTTCTATAATTTCTATGAATCTCAGTCATGTTTTAGAGCATGTCGCGGACGACCTTGTCCACGTAGAAGCAGCCATCATTCAAAATATTCAAACCGACATTCCTCTGCTAACCAATGTTGCTGAATATATTTTACGTTCCGGCGGTAAGCGATTACGGCCAGCTCTTGTTTTGCTGAGTGCCAAGATGTTCGGTTACACGGGAGAAAATACGATTCGTGCTGCCCAAGTCGTGGAATACTTGCATACGGCCACATTGTTGCATGATGACGTGGTGGATCATGCTGACATGCGCCGCTCACAACAAGCAGCCCGCAATATCTGGGGCAACGAGGCGAGCGTGGTCGTAGGAGACTATTTGTTCTCAATGGTGTTCCACATGCTCACCCAATTGCGCAATCTGGAAGTCTTAGACGTCATGGCACAGACCACCAAATTGATGGCAAAAGGCGAATTATTGCAGTTGGCTCGTGCTTACGATTCCGTGGATGAACAGGAATATTTGGATATCATTTTTAATAAAACCGCCTGTCTGTTTGCGTCTGCGGTTAAGATGGGGGCGAGTTTGGGTGGAGCTTCTGCTGAAGACAAACAGCGTCTTTATGACTACGGTATGTCCATTGGTATCGCTTTCCAAATTGTAGACGATGCCTTAGATTATATGAAAGGGAGAGCGCGCACTGGAAAATCCATTGGCATCGATCTTCAAGAGCGTAAAGTGACATTGCCCCTCATACATCTCCTCAAGCACGCTCCGGTCGAAGAGCAACAACGAGTCCGTGCTATTCTGAAAGAATCGGAGATCACGCAAGACCATGTTCATGAAGTGATTGCTCTTATGGAGCATCACGGTTCGATTCCTTATTCGCTTCAGGTTGCCGAAAAATACGTCGATGAGGCAAAATCGGCCTTGGCTCCTTTACCCTCTTCTCAAATCAAAACACTTTTGACGGAAGTTGCTGAATTTATCGTATTCCGTGACTTCTAAAACATGATGAGGACCCTATGCTTGAAGGGCTGAGTTTACGCAGTGTCCGCAGCAAATTATTGTTTTCATTCACCGGCCTCACTATCTTGACCGTAGGGATGATTGTGTTCTCGGTCAATTCTCGCCTTCAGCAAGCGAGTGAAGATAAAATTGAGGAAGAGGTGATCATCACCGCCAACGTGTTGAAAGAATTCCGGGAAACCCAGCTTAAAAATTCCTCCGATGCGGCAGCCTCTCTCATCCGTTACAGCCCACAACTTCGGGCGTCGCTCGCCGAATACAACACCAAGTCTTCCATAGATTCCTTATTTGACGAAAATTCAACCTCCAATGAAGACGATTTGTTTGAGGAAGAGGTTTCAAGCACCGACGAAGGCGATTTATTTGGAGAAGCGGACGAGGGCTTGTTTGGCGAAGAAGCCCCGACAGCAGAAGAAAAGTATCAAGTCTTGGAAGATATTGTCCGTGAAATCGAATTATTTCAACAAAGTCAGCTCTTTATCATTACCAACGGGCAAGGCATGGTGTTGTACCAAAAAGGAGGCAAACATTTGCTGGAAAAAGACATCAGCCAATGGCCGGTGATGCAGGCAGCTTTGGGGGGAAATGAACTTTTCACCTGGTGGGGGCGAGAGTCACCAATGTACCGATGGCAAGAGGCCGACGAGAAGAATCCTGAGATTCTGTATGAGGTTTTCTTCAAACCTGTGATTTTCGGATCGACCGTGGTCGGTGTGTTGATCATCGGTTTCGACACCACAAATCAACCCGCATTGATCAAGAATATCACCCTTTCAGATGTGGCGTTTTTTCAGGGCAAGAACCTATACAGCAATTCTGCTGACGAAAAACTCACCCCATCTCTCATGAAACTGGCCTCTGAAATCGAGCCCAATGAGGACCAAATTGTTCATCCTTTTCGCAGCGGAAAGGAAGATTTTTTGGCTTTAGCCCACCATGTGATTGGGGGATTAGGGAACGAGGTGGGCATGATTGTGATCTTCCGCTCCAAGACACGGGAACTCAGCTTCTTCCAGGATCTTTCTAACTTGCTCAATCTGATTGGGATCGCTGCTTTAATTGGAGGGATTACAGCTGCCTTGGTTTTCAGCCGGGGAATGATCCGAGCAGTACGCGAGCTAGCCAAGGGAGCAGAGGAAGTTTCTCAAGGAAATTTAGAAGTCAGTATCCCTGTGTTGTCTCAGGATGAGTTGGGCGACTTGGCCGAAACCTTCAACAAAATGACCAAAGGCTTGAAGGAAAAAGACCACATCACGCAAACTTTCAAAAAATATGTCTCGTCTTCCGTAGTAGAAGAAGTGCTCAAGACTGACGTGAAGCTGGGTGGAGAACGAAAAGAGGTGACTATCTATTTTTCAGATCTAGCCGATTTTACTCAGATCAGCGAAAAATTGACTCCTGAAGACCTGATTTCTTTTTTGAATTTGTATCTGTCCCGAATGACACAATTTCTGGAAGAGCAATCGGGTATTGTCGACAAATATATTGGTGATGCCATTATGGCGTTTTGGGGAGCACCATTGCCCGTTCCCAACCATTCCCAAAAAGCGTGTACAGCGGCGATGAAACAATTGAACTGGCACAGCAATTTCCGGCGTCTGTGGGAACCCAACTCCCCCCAATCCAGTGCCAGCTCGCGCATTGGCATTCATACTGGCGAAGTGATTGTCGGTAACGTCGGATCGGACCGTCGATTGGATTACACCATCATTGGCGATTCAGTAAATATTGCTTCGCGATTGGAGTCGTTGAATAAATTTTATGGAACCCATGTTTTGATTTCAGAAGCGGTGCATCGTAATCTGGATGACGACCTATTGACACGCGAAATTGATCTGGTTCGCGTGAAAGGGAAAGCTCAGGCACTACGCATCTACGAACTGATGACTTTTTCCAGCAAAGCCACACCTCAACAGCAGTCTGTTGCAGATTGGTTTAACGAAGCTCGAACACTTTATTTACAGCGTCAATTTGGCGAGGCGTTGAGCTTATTCGAACAGTGCGAAGCAGAAATCCCAAATGATCCCCCTTCGGTCCTCTTCACTCAACGTTGTCATAATTTTTTAGTCAATCCCCCCCCTGAAGATTGGGACGGTGTGCAGACCATGCGAGAAAAGTAAGATGCCGATCACTACTGAAACTATAGAAACTTTGATTGAGCTAGCAAAACAAGTGAGCCAAAAGGCCTACTGTCCTTACAGCCAATTTTCCGTCGGATCGGCAATTTTGCTTTCGAATGGCGAGATATATTCAGGATGCAATGTGGAGAATATTTCTTATGGACTGAGTCTTTGTGCCGAACGCAATGCCATTTCACATGCCGTGACTCAATCCGAAGAAAAAATAGAGCTGCAAATGGTGGTTGTCTATACCCCTACCGCAACGCCGACCTCTCCCTGCGGGGCATGTCGACAAGTCATCCTTGAGTTTGCCAACGATAACACCCAAATTCTTTGCATTTGCGATAGTGACCAACAGTTGAAGATCCGAATCGAAGATTTATTACCCCATGCTTTCAATCGCATTGAGACTTCCTCCAGCTGAGCTTCATTCCTTCCAGATCAATTCCCGACGCATGCTTAACCAAGATTCTTCATCGCGATTTCATATACATCTTTGGAAACATCAGGTAGGCCCAAAATGCGTTGCAATTGTTCCTTCATGAGTGCTTGACGGCCCTCGTCGTATTTTTTCCAACGGTTCATCACGCTGAGCATTCGAGACGCGACTTGAGGGTTAATCGAATTCAACTCTACAATCTGGTCACCTAAAAAAGTATAGCCAGAACCATTGGCAGCATGAAACCGTACCGGATTCCCTCGCGAAAACGCAGCAATCAAAGCACGAACTTTGTTTGGATTTTTGAGTGAAAAGGCCGGATGTCCCATCAATGCTTTGACGTGATCCAGAATACTCGGAAGTGGTGCAGTAGCCTGCATAGCAAACCATTTATCTAAGACTAATGAATCGTCCTTCCATTTTTCATAAAAAGCTTCGATCACCTCGGTGCGTTCTGGAATCTCTTTATGGACGATTGCGCGAAATGCACTGATACTATCTGTCATATTGTTGGCATTTTGGAATTGCTCCAACCCCAGTTGAATCACATCCGAATCATCCAGTTTCATGAGATAAGACATAACAAGGTTTTTCAATCGACGCTGTCCTATCGACTTGTTGTCGATACTGTAAGAGGCTTCACTTTGATTTTCCTGATAGGTCGCCATGAGTTGAGGCTTCAAATCACGAGCTAGAGTTTTAGTGACAAACGTCCAGGCAGCATGAATAGCATCCACATCGATAACCGCCAGCCACTCTCCCATATCCGTTTCGGAAGGCAATGTAATGGCCTCTGCAATCAATGCTTTGTCCAACGTAGTGGAACGTAAAACCGTTTGAAATGCTTCTACAAACACTGGATTCAATACCATGTCTCGCCCTTGTTGATAGTCCTTTACGAGTCCCAAGAGGGTCGTAACCATCAAGCGCTGTCCAGCTTCCCAGCGGTTGAAATCATCCGTATCGTGCGCCATCAAAAAGGCCAGCTCATCATCGGTATAATCAAAATTCAAACGAACTGGTGCTGAAAACCCGCGCAGCAATGAAGGAACTGGCGGTTGGGAGACATTTACAAACGAAAATGACTGTTCTGTTTCGGAAAGCGCGAGCACACGAGTGGTGCTCGCTGCTGGCTCCTCTTCACCCACCAGCTGTAAAGGGATTTCATTGCCATCCTGATCAATCAATCCCATTGCCAACGGGATGTAATAAGGGGCTTTCTCAGGTTGTCCCGGTGTGGGTGCGCACGATTGCCGGATGGTTAAGGTGTAAGCATGGGTTTCCATTTCGTAAACTGCTTTCACATCCAAAACCGGGGTTCCGGCTTGGCTGTACCAGAGCCGGAACTGAGTGAAATCCGCCCCATTGGCCTCTTCCATGACTTGAACAAAGTCATCGGTTGTCACAGCTTGACCATCGTATCGCTCGAAGTAGAGATCCATCCCTTTACGGAAGCCCTCTTTCCCTAAAAAGTTGTAAATCATTCTTACGACTTCTGAACCTTTATTATAGACCGTCACTGTATAAAAATTATTGATTTCAATATAAGAATCGGGCCGGACTGAATGAGCCATCGGACCGGCATCTTCTGGAAATTGGGATGCTCTCAAATCCCGGACATCCGTAATTCGTTTGACAGCACGCGATCCCATCGTTGATGAAAACTCTTGGTCACGAAAAATGGTCAGTCCTTCTTTCAAACTCAACTGAAACCAGTCTCGGCAGGTGATCCGGTTGCCTGTCCAATTGTGAAAGTATTCGTGACCGATCACTCCTTCAATCATTTGAAAATCTCGGTCTGTTGCGGTTTCGGGTCGAGCCAACACATACTTTGAATTGAACACATTGAGTCCCTTGTTCTCCATAGCGCCCATGTTGAAATCGTTCACCGCCACAATCATGTAAATATCCAAGTCATACTCGCGTGCAAAAGTTTCCTCATCCCATTTCATCGCGTTTTTTAAGGACTGCATGGCATGTTCGCATTTGTCGATGTTCATCTTCTCCACATAAAGCCGCAAGGTCACTTCACGTCCTGACATTGTGATGAACGTGTCTTCCAAATGCACTAAATCTCCAGCAACCAATGCAAACAAATAAGAAGGTTTTTTAAATGGATCTTCCCATTTGACCCAATGTTTTCCGTTCTCCAGCTCGCCGCTCTCGACCGGATTTCCATTGGAAAGCAGCACAGGATAGCGGGTCTTGTCTCCAACAATTGTTGTGCTGTAACGTGCCATCACATCCGGGCGATCCAGAAAATAAGTGATTTTTCGGAAACCTTCTGGCTCACATTGGGTGCAAAAGTTGCCACTAGACGTATACAACCCTTCGAGAGACGTGTTTTGACTTGGTTGGGTGGTAGTCGTGATTTCCAGTGTGAATGCATCCGGTGCATCCAATACGGTCAAAGTCTCGTCACTCACAGAATATTGCTCGGCATTCAATGAAGTGCCATTCAGAATGACCGATTCTAGCGTCAATGCACGCCCCTCCAGGACCAAGGGACGCGCTTCGACATTTTGCTCAATATTCCGACGCATTGTCATTGTTGAACGAACCTTAGTGAGGTCTTCGTTTAGATCAAAATGAAGATCGACTGTGTCGACCCAATAATCAGGTGGAGTGTAGTCTTTGAGATACTTCGTTTCTGGAGTGGCTTGTGACATGCGTTCCTTTCTACTGATGGGAAGATTTAGAGAGACCGGTGATATCAATCCGTTATCCAAGGATGTGCAGATTATTCAAAGGGAGGGAGTATAGCAGGCTTCTACCGTTGGCTCTAGTGCTTCTGCCACGGTGAGGGGTGAGCCTCGTGAAAGATTAGGCTTCCACAGTTTCTTCTAACACTTCAAGGGCTTGTTCAAGAACATCAATAACTTCTGGATCTACTTCTTCGAGATATAGCTCCTGCAAGGCCTTCAAGGCTTGGGAGCCGCCAATCGTTTGAAGGGCTTCAATCGTGGCCAGCTTGGTGTAGGTGTCAGGGTGCTTCAGATGAGGCAAAATGCAGGAGATGGAAGAGGATTGGCCAATATGTCCTAAGGCGAGCACGGCCTCAGTAATATAATGAGGATTGGCCGTATTCACTAAAAACTCTTCTAAAAGACTTCGTGTTTCGGGACTATTGACACAACCACAAGCGGCTATCGCCGCGATCACAACCGTTTTTTCGGGATCTTCGAGTGCCTTCCGAATCATAGGAAGCGATTCGATTGGATTCGTATTCGCGAGTGCCTTAATCGCGATGGAACGAATGGCCTCGTCCTTATGTTCCAAAGCCTCAACTAGTTGAGCGCTAATAGCGTCCGCATTGCCGGTGTTGAAATGCTGAAATGCCTTACGTCGCTCGTCCTGGCTGAAACATGCCAAAAAAGGATAATGGGGATTGATTTTCTCCACGATGGCCACGAGAGCAGCATCCGCAGCATCCACCACATCAATATCGTCATCATTGAGCATCTGAATCACTTGCTCAAAAAACTCCATGTCTTGGAGCCGCTCAATGGCCATGAGAGTATGCACTTGAATCTCAGTAATTGGCGAGTTCAAGAGTTCCTTCATTTTATCGCAAACGGCTTGGTCAATTGGGGGAAACAAGGCGTTCAACGCCACTCGTTGTAAGGTGATGTCGTCCGAATCCAAAAAGGGCACAATATGTTGTAAGCTGTTTGGATGTTTCAGCCGTCCTAATGTATCCAATGCTCCGGCCTTGGCTTCCATCGGAGATTGAGTCGATTGGAGTATTTCTACCAAAGGTGTCGTATCAGTGGGAGCCAGCTGCACCACCACGTTCAGGGCAGATCGACGCACGGCAGCTTCTGGATCGGAATAGAACTGAACTAAAAATGAGAACGGAATCTGTTGAAGGAAATTGCTCAAGAGCTTGATCGCGTTCAGTCGGGTGTCCACGTTTCCAGAACGAGCCGCATCATAGATTGGTTCTAGCGAAACATCTTGAAGATACGAACTTTTGCTATCTCCCGAATGATGATGCAGAATAATTTTCAAGGCAATTATGGCTTCTTCCCCATAGGTTTCCGGCTCCTTTTCTAGGATTTTGATTAACGTGGGAATCCCTTTCAACGAGTCCGCTTTGGCTAGTGCTTGAATGACCGAGAATAGCACTACGGGTTCGGAATCTTTCGCGGCTTCCAAGATTGCATTGAGCGCTTCTTCTGTACCAATTGCCCCTAATGCACGGAGACAAGCCCCTCGCATCCAATGCGAGCGATTCAGTTGTCTTAAGATGGGTTGAATCGCTTCTTCATTTCCTAGTTTTCCTAAAGCTTCTGCGGCAGCAGCAGCCACATTCTCATTAGGGTCGTCCAAGGCTCTCAGAACAGAAGGAATGGCACGAGGACTATTGATCTCTGCTAGTGCATCCACGGCATATTGACGCAGGTCGTGATCTTTGTCGGAAAGCAGTCGATTCAAGGTAGGGACGGCTGTTTCATCCAGTTGCACTAGGATACTGGCAGCTTCACTTCTGACGGTAGGATCGTCACTTTCTAAAAGTTGCGTGGTAGCTTCTGCAACTTTTTCCGTCCCAATCGTGACTAGAGATTCTGAAGCAGCCTCCATCACGGATCGTGCAGGGTCCTCCAATGCTTGCACTAAGGGGTCCACGGCTTCACCAGCACGCATGTCCCCCAGGTTCTCGGCAGCAGAAAGCCTTTGATATTCATCCGGGTGTTTCAGGTCTGCAATGAATTGTGCAACTTCTTGTTCCATTTTGCCTCTATGAATGCCTCGCTATCGGTCAATAGATTCCAGCCTTCAAAATACTGTAAATTTGAACCACGCCTACTGGTTTATTTGCCGCTGACGTAACAATAAGACAAGTGATCGCATGGGTTTCCATAAGATAGAGCGCTTTGGCCGCTAAACTGTTCGGAGCAACCACCTTAGGAGTACGAGTCATGAATTCGGAAACCGGCTGATCTAAAAAACGACTTTGTTTTTGCTCAATCAGACGCATCAAATCCCCTACGCTAAAGACTCCCACCAACTCGCCTTCGGTATTGGTAACCACCACCACTCCCAACAATTTATCAGAAAGCTCATGGATAGCTTCGCGCATAAGCGTTTGTTCCAACACCAGCGGCAGATGCGGCTCACTGACCATCAAATCTCCTACGGTGACAGTCAACTTCTTTCCTAGACTGCCACCAGGGTGGAATACCGCAAAATCTTCTTCTCGAAATTGCCGGAGTTCCAACAAACACATTGCCAGAGCATCGCCCAAGGCCAAAGTCACGGTTGTGCTCGTCGTCGGAGCTAAACCCAATGGGCAAGCTTCCTTTTCAACCGAAATATTTAAATGAACACTACAGGTTCGAGCGAGCGTGGATTCAGGGTGTCCGGTGATGCTGATAAGCGGTGCTCCCACGGCATGAATATGTCCTAACATTTGGACCACTTCAGCCGTTTCTCCACTGTAGGAAATAGCCACTACAATATCAGACGGAGCAATGACTCCTAAATCGCCATGAACACTTTCAGCCGGATGCAAAAATAAAGAAGGAGTGCCTGTACTGGTGAGGGTAGCAGAAATCTTTTGTCCAATCAGGCCACTTTTCCCCATTCCTGTGACAATCACTTTTCCCTTGCAAGAGAACAGCAAATCGATGGCTTTTTCGAAATTATGATCTAGCCGATCGACCAGTTCTTCAACACCTTTGATCTCAATAAGTAAAGTTTCTTTAGCGCGTTCGAGCACAGGAGACATAGCAGCCTGACACTGAAAATGGGGAGTTACTTTAATTAGGGGATAATCATCCACCAATAGCAATAAAACTGGGGAAGAGCAACCGACAAAGGATCTACAATTTCGCTCCACAATATTTACAGTGAATCGCATCAGGATCATGCCCCTCCTCACTGCATTCAGGGCAAGCCTGAGTCGAAACATGTCGAGCGGCGTTGTTGAGTTCCACCGTCACAATCCCCGTCGGAACTGCCAAAATTCCATAACCCAAAATCATTACAAAAGATGAAAAAATTTGACCCAACTCGGTCTTTGGGGTGATATCTCCATATCCAACCGTAGTTAACGTAACGATTGCCCAGTAAATGCTACGAGGAATGCTCGTAAAACCATTTTCCTCTCCCTCGACAACGTACATCAGGGATCCCAAAATCACGACCATCGTCAACACTGCCACCAAGAAAACAGTCACTTTCCGACGGCTGGCACGAATTGCCATCACGAGCAACCGAGCTTCACTCAAATACTGGACCAATTTGAGCACGCGGAACACTCTCAGGACACGCAACACTCGGATCACCAACAGATAATGACTTCCAGGAAAAATCAGATCCAAATAGGTTGGTAATATAGCCAGCAAGTCCACGATTCCATAAAAACTGACTGCATACCGGATCGGTTTTCCCACACACACTAAGCGCAAGATGTATTCTATGGTAAAGAGGATCGTAAATCCCCATTCAGCAATATACAAAGCCTGACCATACTGAGATCGAATGGATGCGACGCTTTCCAACATCACGACCACCACACTCAACAGAATGCAAAAGATCAATAAGACATCAAATCGTTTTCCTGCACGAGTGTCGGCTTCGAAGATCACTTCATGCAAACGCTGTTGCCACTTCGGATAAGATTGAGTTTCCGACATAAAATTTTCCTTACAAAAACAAAAAAACTTTGAAAATCGAGAATGAAATGAAGCACTTCCATAGATAAAAAAAAGAAATTACACGATCAAATCTTTTTCTAAATGGAACGTTCGGATCCTTTGCATTTTCCAGAAATGTTTAGGGATTGAATCTGCTGTGAAAGCCTAGTAATTCGTGGTTATTCAGTTCAAGATGAGTGTCTTGTCTTGAAAACCCCTTGAAAAATCTCAGAGAGAGGCCTTCCAATGAATATACGAACCAAACTGAATCTGAGTTTTGCTATACTGGTGATTTCGGTTGCGGTTGCTGGCGCAGTAGGGATTTTTGCCACACATGAAGTGATCGAAAATTACGAAATCAACGAAAAGATTTCGGATTTACTTTCGATCCAACGAAAGATGAACACCCTCATTGCCGAAGCCATTGCATCCTCCGAACTTTCTCAACTGGAAATCCGTCAGCAACAATTCAACCAATTGTTGGATGAATTTCATAAAACTGCCCAAATTTCGATAGAAGACGAGGAATCGGAGGCAAGTGAGTCTGGGGCTTACGCTTTCGTAGAAAGCTTCTTTGGTGAAAAACCGAACCAAGGGGCTTCACTCATTCAAGAATTGATTGGAAATGAGTTGGAGATGGAGCAAATAGGAAAAGTCATTTTTACTATCCACAAAGAAAAACTCCAACAGAACTCCGTGTTCCTACAAAACTATCCTCTTGAACGGGACCAACGTAAAAGTATCCGCAAAACCATATTTCGTCTTCCTGACGGAAAATTGATCAAGGATATGGGAGACGTTCAATACTATAGCAAAGAAACTTTGTATCAGCATCGGGATAAAGGCCACTTAGATCAATGGCTGGGAGCCATTGACCTGGTGCGTGATCAACTACGCAATCCTTTGTTGGGCATTTCTGACGAAGAGAAAAAGCAAGTTTTGAAGGAACTTGGTAAGTATGCCAATACCGCCAGTATTATGGGAGAAATCGCAATCGCAGCGCGAGAAACCGAAGCCTTAGAGCAACAAAAAATTTCCGAGTTTCAAGAACGCCTAAGAGCCAATGAGGAAGCCAGCGTTCGGGCCAAAGCCACCTTGGATCAAACGGCCAAAGAGCTCACCCAAAATCTATCGGTTATTCAGATCATCTTTATCGTGATCATGGTGGCTTGTGCCTTTGTTTTATCCACCTACATATCTCGAGCCGTTTCTCATTCTGTGGTTCGACTCAAAGAGGGAGTTCAGCATATCCGAGAGGGAGACCTAACCATCCGAATTGAACTCCAAACTGATGATGAATTCAATGGCTTGGCTAGGGCTTTCAACGACATGACTGACGACCTCAAAACAGCCCACAATGCTTTAGAAGAATACAATCGGAACCTTGAAAAAACCGTGACCGAACGCACCCAAGAGTTGAATGAACAAAAAAACATGATGGAAGCTTTGGCAGCGAAGCTTTCAAAATACTTGTCGCCTCAGGTGTATCAGTCGATTTTTTCTGGGAAAAAGGATGTGACTCACGAAACCTATCGAAAACAACTCACCATCTTTTTTTCTGATATCAAAGGATTCACAGAACTCACCGACAGTTTAGAATCAGAAACCTTGGCTAAGGTGCTCAACGAGTACCTCAATGAGATGGCCCAAATCGCCCTAAGTTATGAAGGCACAATCGATAAATTCATCGGGGATGCCATTATGATTTTTTTTGGAGATCCCGACACCAAAGGCGAACAGCGGGACGCGATCAACTGTGTACGAATGGCTTTGGAAATGCGGGAACGTATGAAATCGCTACGTGAGAAATGGGATGCTCAAGGCATCTCTACCCCGTTACGCATTCGGATGGGAATCAATACGGGTTTTTGCACAGTGGGGAATTTCGGATCAGACGACCGTTTGGATTACACCATCGTGGGTGGACAAGTGAATTTGGCCAGCCGTTTGGAATCGAATGCCGAACCCGATCAAATCCTAATTTCGCATGAAACCTATGCCCTCATACGAAAAGAAATTGCATGCAAAAAAAAGGATGCCATCAAAGTCAAAGGGATCGCTTATCCAGTACAAACCTACCAAGTGATTGATACAGAAGAAACCTTGCAGAACACTCAACGCCAGCTCACTAAAAACTTTGATGGATTCTCGTTGTCCGTGGATCTCAATCGTTCCGATAGAGCGCAAGTGCTTAAAACGCTACAAACCACAATTGATGAATTGAAAGGATAGACCATCAGGCCTGGTAGGATAGGGAAGGCAAAACCTTCCCTATGTCAATTTGGGTTGACCAATTTAAGAAAAAGTTTTTTTCAAATCTCCTAATAACGCTTGATAAATTGGATCACAAAACTCTTGGACCCCACCTCCACTGGAAGCCCAACTGGAAGTCCACAGCACAAAACTCCCATTGTTCTCTGTGAGCGAAAATACTCGTATTTCACCAATATATCCTTGCACGTTGTCCTTAGCCACGGCTGCGGGGCCGTCGTCAATGCTATACCGTACCACTCGATCCGCATCATCTAAGCCTAGTAGCGTTTCATGAAACGCATCATTGAGTATGCGCTTGGACCCGAGTTGTGTTCCAGGTAGATCGCCCACGACTTCACACTTTTGCACCACATTGGGTGACCAAGACATATCGTGAAAATCTCGTAAAGCCGCCCAGACTTTATCTGCTGGGGCATCAACCACCACCGAATTATAGCATCCCATAGTTCCTCCTAAAGCTGCCTGATGAACAAATGACTCTCGGTTATCGTTTTTCACAACTGAAAAACTTTCCAAGCTTAGAAATGGGACTCGGTCAATGTCAAGAATACTAATGGGCTATTCAATCATTGGAGATCTGAGGGAATCAACCGAGTATGCGAGTATGCCGAATACCACCCAAACCAAAACGCACGGTGGGCCGGAAGGCGATTCAACACATCCCCCCCTGCGGATGTGAGCTGTCCTTCACTGAGGCTCCAACGGGTACCTTTGTCGTCTATAACCGACTTCTGTTGATCCCAGGTTTGGAACGTGCGGCCTTGGGTTTCGTAGACGCGATGTGCTCCCGATTTGTCAGTGAGTACAACAAAGGGTAACGATTCCACACGGTCATGATAGATCGGAGTTTCGGCGAGGTACGACGAAGCGATTGCAAGCGGCTTGTCAGCATGCTGGCTGAACACTAATCCTAAAACTTCGTCTTTATTCTTAAGGCGATTGTCTTGTTTTGGAACGGTAAACATCAGCTCGTCAGTGGCAAAGTAGTCACGATAGGCTGCGCCTTCCGAATAGTCACGTCGATGCCCCGTATCTAAAGAAAGCACTTGTGTGTCAGGGTGCCGTTCTTTCCAAGCCCCCCAAGTCGTAGTAACAATACTAAGGCGCTCTAACATAATATCTTCGTCGGCCAACGGGCCAATCACAGGAGTGCCCCACAGGGTGTTCCACAAGGACTGCGTTTTTTTGTCATACATCAGTTTATTGGACCGATAAAGAAACCCACTCGTCCCCACTTCGTGCTCCACTCCATTGAAGGTCGTCTTATACAAGATCATGGAGCCACATAATGTGCAGTAAACTCCGGCAACAGGAGTCTCACCCACGTTATCTACAAACATCTCGTGCCACGCCATGATACGTTTGGGATAGGCTCGTGCATCTCCATTTACCTCCAATCCAAAAACAATATTGCTGTCTTCCAAATAATCGGCTTCTTGGGCTGAAATCATCTTAGGGGAACGCAAAGGAGGAATACCATCTTGCAGCACACCTCCCCACCGCACTTCATCCAATCGGATTTTTGAAGTCCGCAATGCACTGAAATATTCTTCGAAACGAGGGTCGATAAAACTGTAAAGGATTCCTTTGAAGTCCGCATAAAACGGGTGCAGTTGGGGGTCTTGATTCCACATCCAATCGTACCAAAGATCGAGGTTATACCCCAGCTCGGCATCGGTCTCAGCTTCCAATAATTCAATCAGTTGGCGAACCAAATCAAAGTTCCGGCTCAGTGACAAAATTTCGATGATCATTGGAGCATAACTTGGTTTCCAGGTGGTTCGAATGGTTTCTAGCGCTTCATCCCGATTCTCCCCGTCGGTTAATAGTAATAAAAATGAACGAATTTCATCAAAACGTGCTTCGGATTTGGAATCATCCGGGGCTGAATCTTGGGGCAGAGTTTGAGGCGATTCTGCTAATGACGGGGCAGGTATGAACGATATAGCTAGCAACAAGATTGAAATAACAGTCGTAAGGTTTCTAATACAAGATCGTAATCGCATGCGAGTTTCTCCATTAAGGGGGCAGAATATTGATTCTTCTTATTTGTGGGCCGCAATCGGAGAATCTAACAAAATTCGATTGAAACGAAAGAACGAGTTGTAAAAGCTTAACGATCTTGGAAGCTTAGGACCAGGAATCCTATGCGATTGAGAAGGTGATGCTGCAAATGTTTTGCAAAATCGAAAGATTGGACATGCTTTGGAACGGTTTGAAGACGTTCTTGAAGCTTATTGAGCTGTTGAACCCAAGTGGTGAGCTGATGTTCAGCTGCATAAACTTGAGTCCATTGACGACAAAGGACATCAAGAGAGCGGGACGATAACTTACTTCGTGAGACAGAACCTCCTGCTTTTAGCAGTCGACGTTGGCATCGTTCTAAGTATTGCTCAGGCTGACGGAACACCTCAAAGAGATTCAGTTTGTAGATTTGCACCTGCTCTTCCGCAGCGATAGATGTATCTAAAAATCTTGCTCGCAGATAAACTGGCAAAAGCCCAGGCTGGCAGGACTCCCAATCTGTAAACAAAACCAAGTCATATTTTTCAAAACTCGGCCGATTCAAAAAGTCCTCTACAGTCGATTCGGTCCCTCTTTGCTCACGAAGATCATTCACATCCCAAGCAGTCAGCAACTTCTTTTCCATTCCGACCTTTGCCAAATGATTTTTGGTTTCTCGGGCAAATCCATCTACGATCAAGCAACGGCTCACTTTAAGTAAAGCTGAAAGTAGTGCTTGCTTATGGCCTGAGGCCTCCAAAGCTTCTAGTACAAGCCAATGGATAAGATTTTGGTAGGATTCTAAAGATTCTTTCATATTACTTCGGAGCGCTTGGCAATAGATTTGATGCGAACGAATCGATTGTTGGATGTTCCAAAGCCGTATGTCTTCTTGATATTTTTCTGCCAACAACGGATTAGCCTCATTCAGTTCAATCTCCAGTTTGAGCGCTTTCAGTTGGTTGCTCAGACGAGAGGGCAAGGGATAGCTCGTTAGCGGAAGTTCCATATCCACTATCGCAGCACCAAACTTATCGACATCAAGCGCTAAACCGTTGTTGTCAAAAGCGGGGAGCTGACATCGGCAAGTCACCACTAAACCAGCCTTTTTCAAGTCTTGGAGGGTCACTTCCTTAGGTTGAAATACCTCCACAAAGGGGTCTGAGACATACCACTCTTTTTTCGACAACAAAGTTCGGAATGATTCGATCCAATCAGGATGAATCACTAAAAGCACACGATCTCCCATTGGTAGAGAGGGCCGTTCGTGTTGATAGAGTGGAAACACCGCCTCCGTTGAGGGCAAAGGTTCGGTCGTGACCGGTGGGACTGGAGGTGGAAATCCGGATGATATTCCTAAAGACGCCTGAGCCAACTGATTGAGCAAGCTATTGGAGGATCGAACAGAAGGTCCTCCATTCAATCGGGTACGAACTTTTGCCAACAGCCCTTTGAAGTTGCCATTGAGTTCTGAAAACGTGCTGTGTTTTTCGCTCAGAGGGTCCACGGGCGACTGGTGTTCGGGTTCAACATTTTGTTGGATTTCGCCCATCACGTCGTTGAATTCTTCGGAAGACAGATTTTCCAACAATGCGGATTCTTTATCGAAATCTTCCGCAATCCACTCGGCAAACGATTTGTTTTGGAAAGAGATTTTTCGATACACTTTCAGTTTTTCTGGATGCTCTCCCAAATTTTGTACCCAGTAACTCAAATATTCTCGCTTCACCCGTTCATACTCGACAAGATTATATCGAATCAGCGTCGGTTTCCCTTTGATTTGAGTCTTGATGTGCTTACGAAATAGAATGTGAAGCACAATGCGGCGATAACGACTGCCTTCCGAGTTGTGAGGCAAACAATACAAGACACGGTTTTGTCTTCTTTGCTCGACCTGCGATACTGAAACAAAAGCCGGATGAATTTCGTCAAATATCTTTCGATGGTATTCCGGTTTCAACGATTGCTTGAACATCATGAGCAAAGCACGACGGAATCCTTGAACGAGGGATAGCTGTTTTTCCTTAGTGAAACGGGAAGGGAATGGGGCTGACGCCTCTTGGATTTCTCGAATCAGTGCCTCACTCTGTTCAATTGTTTTCCGAGCTTTGTATAAGTCGTAAAGTACAGACGCCTCTTGTTCAAAAGGATCCATTTCCAGAAAATCCCACTGCCCTTCAGGCTCCTTACGAACCGAATACAAATGGCCAAGAAATTGATTGAAATGGGTCTCGGAAAAAAAAGACTCCATATAACTAGCAAATTCAGCTTGATCGGCTCCCGAAGCGTTCAATGCTTGTTCTAAAGCTGGGATAATATAAAACCGGAATGCTTGACGAATGTGATTGATCCGGACGATCTTGGGATCCGTTAAACTAAGTTTTCGTTCATAAATCGTGTCAGATTTTTCTTTCCAAAACACATCATGCTGGTGCACTTGTTGTAGCCAAGCTTGCAGCTGGCAATCCGGTGTTGATATCGGTTTGGCATTCTGTTCACTCGTTTTGATTTTCAATTCATTCCCAGTCTTCATATGCTCTTCCTCCCTTTAGGCTCCGTGGCTCTTCCATTCATAAGGAACCGCTATTCCACTTTCTGCATTTCTTGTTCAGTTTAGAGTTTGAAATCGCATCTGATTGTCAATGGTCCAGCGTTGGGTCAGTGACAGTGCCAACTGACGGATCTGATCGGCACGAAATGGTTTATGGAAATAAAGTAGACGTTCTGGATTCCCCACCTCTTTAACGATCTGTTCATAGCTGTAATCGGAATAAGCGGTCATGATAACAATCTCTACATTGGCATCCATTTCACGAATTGCTTTAGCGGTTTCCATACCCGACATGCCAGGAGGCATTCGCATGTCTAGAAAGATGAGACTGAAGGGTTGGTTTGCGTTAAGGGCAGAGCCGACCATTTGCACCGCTTGCTGTCCTTGGGAAGCTTCATGAATGTCATAACGAATGGTGTCGAACTCGCCCTCGGAGACTTCTCCCACATCCTCTCCAAACCAATCTTCATCATCTGCACTTTCCTCAGATTCTTCGTCGTCAAACAGCGAAGCAGCTATGTTATCTAGCTCCGTAAATGCTGGAAATGGTTGCAAAATGGTTAGGTAGCTTTCTCGTACCGCCGCTTCGTCATCTACAATCAAAATTCGAGGTACATTCATGATCTCCCCCTTTACGCTTGCCAAAGAAATTTATTGCAAAAGAAGTTTGCCATGCCACTTTGAACGACCAGCATGGTTAGGTTGAAAACAATCGCTGAAGCAAGAAACGACGTGCCCGTGTGGCAACTTCCATCCTAGAAACTGGTATCCACACGAACACGTTTTCTCCACGTTCATCAATACTAACAACAAATTCCATACCAGCCGTTGGTCAGCCCATCGTCGATAGTCTAGCACTGCATGGGCTGCCTTCAAAACCCCTTTAAAAACAACCAATTAACAGCCAGTTGCAGAAAGGAAAAAGGCCGAATCATGAATGGATGATGCTTGGAATTACCTGTGTTGCTTCATGAGATTCAAACGTAATGTTCAAATTTGAAAAGAATCTGTTTCGATTTGGAAAATGAAATCTATGGAGGGAGAAATGTCGATGTACTTGCCGAGACACGGTGAGCGGCTCGCCAGAGACGAAGCTCGGACAAGCATATTGTGTTTGGAGCAAACCAACGTTATGTTACGGGATTTTATTCACACCGTTGCATTATTTTTAACTGTTCCCAACTTGAAAAATCCACCTATGAAACTCAGCATTTTGATGCCGATCTATAATGAACGGCGCACCCTGAATGAAATCGTCTCTCGCGTATTGGCTCAACCAGTAGAAGGAATCACTGAAACAGAATTGGTGATGGTTGATGATGGTTCAACCGATGGATCCCGAGAAATTATTAAGGGATTGGCAGCTCAGCACCCGGGAAAAATCACTCCTTTTTTTCAACCCAAAAACCAAGGTAAGGGCGCTGCGATCCGCAAAGCGATTGAGGTTGCTTCTGGAGATATCGCCGTAATCCAAGATGCCGATCTAGAGTATAGCCCACAAGAATATCCAGCCCTGTTGACACCGATCATTCAAGGATACGCTGATGTAGTATACGGCTCTCGTTTCCTCAGCCGAGAGATTCGACGGGTATTGTATTACAAACACTTTTTAGCCAATCGCCTGATTACCACTTTCAGCAACTGGTTCACAGATCTGTATCTTACGGATGTTGAGACTTGCTACAAAGCCTTCCGGCTGCCTTTGATCAAGACCATTCCGTTGCGCTCTAATACTTTTGATATCGAACTTGAAATCACTTCCAAAATCGCCAAGCGACGATTACGAGTGTATGAAATTCCAATCAGTTATTTTGCTCGAACCTATGAAGAGGGTAAAAAGATTACATGGCGGGATGGGGTCCGTGCCCTCTATGTGATCCTAAAATACTGGCTGATCGATGACATGTACGAAGATAATTACGGACATCAAATTTTATTGGAGATGCAAGAAGCTCCTAATTTCGTGAAATGGGCCGTGGATTTAGCCCAACCATATTTAGGTGAAACCGTGTTGGAAGTCGGCTCAGGAATTGGCAACAATATCCGACATCTGATGGCCCAGCATGAAGTCGTGGCCACGGATTACGATCCTAAATATGTGGAAGTGCTACAAAATGCCTTTGCCAAAGCCGATCATGTTTCCGTCGCAAAATGGGACATCACCAAACCACATTCTGAGGAAATGACTCCTCCGGATTCGATTTTTTGTTCCAATGTGTTGGAACATATTGACGATCAAGAGCTTGCCGTTCGTAATATGTATGGGTTGGTCCGTCCCGGTGGCAACCTCGTACTCATCGTTCCTCAAGGAAAACATTTGTATTCGGTACTTGATGAAGCTTTGTCGCACAAACGTCGTTACGACCAAAACGATCTGGTGGCCTTATTAGAAACGGCGGGCTTTCGAATCGACACCCTGATTTCATTCAATAAAGCGGGTGTCGTGGGATGGTATTTACGGGGAACGATGATGCAGGCACGCACCTTGGGAAAGACCAACTTAAAAATCTATAACGTTATGACTCCATTGATTCGATTAGTAGACCGATTCCTACCGTGGGCTGGGTTATCTTGGGTTGTCGTCGCTCGAAAGCCCAAGGAAGGGCGTGAGAGCTAGCCAAATCTCGTTTCTGCCAATACGTTTGAGAGAGGAATGCTGAATCGGCGGCTTGGTCAATTGAAGAGCTTCTTGAGTCTTCTTCAACTGCTTAACAATTTCATTGCGCTTCAATTTATCGACTTTATTGGCCACAATGATTGAGGGAATTTGGTAATAATCGAGCCATTGTTTGAGTTGCAGGTCCCCTTCGTTGGGACCATGTCGGATATCAATGATCAAAATCACCACCTTTAAGGCCGAGCGGTTCGAAAGGTAATTTTCGATTAGCTTGCTCCATTCCTCCTTCATCGAACGCGATACCTTCGCGTACCCATATCCGGGAAGATCCACCAAATGAAACTTTTGGTTGATGAGGAAAAAATTAAGCAACCTCGTCTTGCCCGGCGTGGAGCTTGTTTTAACGAGGTTCTTGCGATTGAGTAGAGAATTGATCAGTGTGGACTTTCCTACATTGGATTTTCCAGCAAATGCAATCTCGGGCAGAGTGGGTTGCGGCAATTGCGAGGGTTGAGCCACACTCAACACAAATTCAGTTGTTTTGATCTTCATCGGTTTCCGTCAATAAAGGAGATACCACTTGTTGCATTTGTGTCACATCAATTGGGGATTCTTGGATGCGAAGGCTAATATATAAAATGAAGAGGACGACGGCCGAGAGCGGTTGCACCAAAACTTCAGTCACAAAATGAGCTTGGGATATTTGAAGTAATCCTTCTTGAGACCCCAACGCCTCCACTACCGGCCGGAATGGATCTTCAAGCATATGATGTATTTCCAAGTTGGAAAGAAAAAGAATCAAACAACCATAAAAAACGACCAAGCGAAATAGAAACAACAGCAACAGCGTTCCAAAGACTTTACCAAAGGATTGATAGACCAGCTGAAAACTGCGTTTTATTGCCTGCCCCCCTCGGAGTCCTTCTACAAGGAACACGGGCTGTGCCAAATTGATAGCAAACAAACAATAGACCCATAAGAACAACAAGACGAAGGCGACAGCCAAAGGCAATTGGAGGATAAGTATACCACACAAGGTGATCAACCACTGCAACAAAGCCACATGCAAAGCGCCTGCTGCCAATGTTGATCGGCCGATTCTCAATATCCCAATTGCTGGGAATACCGGTTGAAACAGCAAAACCATCATTCCCAAAGCGATGGCGGCCTCTAAGAGATGGGTCATGAGAACGAGAATATTTTGCCCTAGCTGTATATCCCACAGTCCAAAAGCAACTGCCGGGGCGAATAACGTCACGCTTAAAACTAGAAGAGGCACGAAATGAGATTGATAAATCCGTAGCCCCAATTTAAAACAATCCCCAGCAGAGTGGGGACGAAGTAACACGTCTTGCATTAGGTTCCTTAGGTAATGAATTCAGGTATAAAGAATGGCGGAGAAAGTTATAACAAAGTCGCAACAGGCATTACAAGCGGAAGCCTCCGAGCGGTTTTTGCCAGATGAATCTGACCAAATCATTGCCGATTTAGAAAAACAATTGGCTCAACTTCATAAACAACTATCGGATTACGAAGCCAAAACACAGCACCAAGAATCGCCTCAACCGTCTCCAGAACTTCAGATTCAGCTACAAATCAAGAATCAGCATATCCAGTCACTCCGCAAACAGGAAGAAGCACAACGACATCGTCTCCAAATCGTGCCTCGTCTGGTTTCCAAATTGGATAAGCCGATCGCTCAAATGACCGCCGATTTGGAGCAGTTGATTGATTCGGTGCAAGATCCTGAAGTGCAACAAACATTGCGCCAATGTCTTAGTATCGTTGATGGCGTTCAACAATTGGATATGCATGGCTCCAATTTGGATCAGTCATTGGACACCCAGCGCGATGTAGTTGATTTGTTGCCGTTTTTCAAAGAATTGGCTCGAAAGTTCAATCAAGAAAACCGGGGACGGATCAAACTTTTTGCAGTTCCCAATTTACCACACAGTTTGTACATAGACGTGGAACTGTTTCAAAAAGCAATCTTGATTCTGATCAACACGGTCACTCGTTCTACAAAGCATGAAAACCTCAATATCATCCTCAAAAAGGGCGACAAGACGATTTATGGAATGAGCATCAAGCAACTGCAACTTTCCATGAGGGGAGAGCATACAGACAAACTGTCCCACCCCACCGATCTCGAAGACTTTTTGACTCAATCGCTCGAAAACTCGGAGGATTGGGGTTTGGATGTCCTGTACGCACAAAAAATCGTCGAAGAGCATGGCGGCTCTTTGTCTATTCAAAAAAACCCCGATCAAGAAATCGGATTTGATATCACGTTGCCTATCCAGGAAATTTGATTCATGTCGAACCCTCAACATCCGCCGCCGATCGATATTCTAACACCGCAAGGATATCTTTCGGAGATTCAAAAAAATCCCAATCTTGATGTGGCGATGAATCTATTCAAAATTCCACGCGCCTTCGCCGTATCGGGTTTTGGTGACTGGAATGTAGGACAGCATAGCTTTTGTGTGGCGTTTTTAGCTTTATATTGGGCTCGCTTCCGTAACTATGAAGACTCTCTTCGTAACCAACTGATGGTCATGGCGTTAACTCATGATCTTCATGAGTCGGCTACCGGAGATATTCTGCCAGGCTTGAAAAATGACAAGCTGCGAGCACAGTTAGAACAAGTGCAATCGGAATTTTTAAGTAGCCTGAACGTCACACATGACCCCACCTTGAGCGTCGATCTTAAAGTGCTCGACGTTATTGCGTTCATGTATGAAATCCACCGAGCACAAACTAATAACATGGAACAAAAAGAGTTGCTGCAAACGTTTTTGGCAAAGCAAAAAAAGTTATTGGTGGATTTTTGTAAAGCCCATCATATTGAAAACATTGACACCTTTTTGGAAAGCTTGGGAGTGTTTTCTATTTAAATTTTCTGGTTTAACTCGTTTTCAGAAAAGGAGGAGCATGCGTCCGATCATTCTTTTACTTTTCGTAATCCTCATTTGGGGAACGTGGGGAGCCTCTTCAGTAGGGGCCTTCCATCCGAAGGATTTAAAACAACTCAAGAAAAATCGGCAGTGTGCCCACTGCGATTTGGAAGGAATTTCTCTTCGCCAGGCCGACCTCAGCGAAGCATTTTTACAAGGTGCAAATATGCGCTGGAGTGACCTGGAAGAAGCCAAGCTCACCAAAGGAAGGCTACGTGATGTTCAGTTAGCCGGTACGAAGTTGAAACGAATCCAAGCGAAGGGTACTGATTTTCAGGGCGCTAACCTCGCATGGGCAGACTTGACCGGGGCCAACTTAATTGGTGCGAACCTAACAGGAGCCAATCTCTACGGAGCCATTCTCGAAGATGCCAAATTGAACGGAGCGAATTTATCCGGCGCTAACCTCAATGGAGCGAACCTCATGCGGGCCGACCTTTCGCACGCTGTGATGTACCAGGTACAACTTCATGATGTTCGAATGGGTTGGGCTGTTTTGCAAGATGCCAAACTCAACAAAGCCCAGCTGCAAGAAGCAGATCTTCGCGGAGCGGACTTGAAAGGGGCGATTTTATTTCAAGCTGACTTGAGTGGTGCCAATTTAGAAGGTGCTCAACTGCATCGAGCCGACCTGGAAGAGGCAGTGCTCCACCGTGCCATTTTATATCATGCACGACTGAATGGCGCAGACCTCCGTTTCGCGACTCTCACAGAAGCCAATTTTTACAAAGCCACACTCAATTGGGTGAAACTTAACAGCAGCAATCTGCGAGGTGCAGATTTACAAAAAGCCGTTCTGCATCGTGCCAATCTAGGGCAAACGATCTGGATTGATGGCGAACGATGCCGCCAAAAGTCAATTGGAGAATGTAGAAAGTAAACACATGATGAATCTAATCAGCTTCCTTCGACGTCACCTGAACACCATTGTCGATTTCTTCCTCTTCATCCTCATCTATCTCTATTTGTTTCAATATTTTCCGCTCCATTACATCAATTTGGACACGGTTGTTACGGGGGGTGACACGGCCTCGCATTTCAAAACAGTCGCTTATCTAAAAGATGTTTTGTTGCCTCAAGGCAAAGTCATTGGATGGTATCCTGGGAATTATGGCGGTTACCCTCTGTTCATTTTCTATTTCCCTTTATTGTACGTCGCCGCGGTGGCGATGTCGTTTTTGATGCCGCTCACCGTGAGCTTCAAGATCGTAACCGTAATAGGACCTTTTCTCTTGCCGCTTTGCACTTATGCCATGTTGCGTTTGTGCCGATTTCGTTTTCCAGGACCAGGGCTTGCGGCGGCTGCGAGTTTGCTCTTTTTGTTCAACACATCCAATTCCATGTGGGGCGGCAACCTTTACAGCACATTGGCTGGCGAATTCAGCTATGCCTTTAGCTTTTCAATCACCTTCATGTTTTGGGGTATGCTGTATCGCCTGATTCATCAAATCCATGATGGCGAAGAAAAGTTCGACTTTCGGTTGCTTGTGGCAGCCATTTTTCTGCTGTTCTTGATTGGTTTGAGTCATGGATTCACTCTCATTTTGTGTTGTTTGAGTGTACTGTACTTTCTGCTGTTTCCACGCTTTTTTGTTCGCAAATCGTTGTTGATCCTGACTGTTTTTGGAGTGGGGGGGTTGTTGTTTGCAGGATGGTTCATGCAGCTCTTTTACAATATTCCTTATACAACTGCTTTCAACATTCTTTGGACCTTCGGATCGATTTCTGAAGTGATTCCGGGCATTCTGGTTCCCCCTCAGATCATCTTCTTGTTGGCATCCCTCTATGCCTGTATCCCCGGACATTTCAGGTGGCAAGTTCTGTCAAGAGACGAAAGACGGATCATCGGGTTTCTCTGGTACATCATCGTGGTCTGCGTTTTATGCTACTTCAGTTCAGAAACGTTACATCTCCCCGATATCCGCTTCATTCCGTTTATTCATTTTTTGACCACGGTGTGGGGATTCGCTTATGTGGCGGTGTTGTTCACCAATCGATTTGTCTCCAGGGTACTGCCTTATATCGGATTTTGTAGCGTCGTGCTGTGGATGAGCTTTTTCCGAACCGATGTTGCCCATTGGATCAAATGGAATATGCAGGGGTTTGAGCGAGCACCTCGCTGGAACACATTCCGGTCGATTAACAGCAATTTGCTAGGCAATGTGGGCGAACCCAGAGTTGCCTACGAGCACAATACAACAACCAACGGAATGGGCACGGTACGGGCTTTCGAAAGCCTGCCCTATTTCTCAGGAAGGGCTACTATTGAGGGATTGTATTTTCAGTCGTCGCTACTCAGCCCTTTCGTGTTTTATGCCCAGTCTTTGTATTCTAAACAGATCTCATGTCCGTTTCCTGATTACCCTTGCAGTCGTTTCGATCTCAAACGTGCAGTCGATTACCTTGATTTGTTCAACGTGAATCAGCTCATTTTTGTCTCCAAAGAGGCAAAAGCAGAAGTCCGCAAATTATCCACCCACTATCAACTACAAAAGGCGATTCGATACTCGCCTTACGAGATCTGGAAAGTGAAAGGGGATTCCCAATACGTTCAGGTGCTTTCTGAAGAACCTCAGTATGTCGAGCCTCAAAACTTCCGATTCAAATTTTATCAATGGTTTCGGGACTACCCCAACAGCGGAGCGTTTTTATACACCTTGCCCGAAGCGCATAAAACAGTCTACGGATTGGACAAAATTCCAATTCCGCCGTCTTCAACAAACAAAGCTCCTAAAAACCCAGAAACCTGCCAGATTGATTCGCAACTGAATAAGGAAACTGTCGAGTTTCAGACAAATTGTTTAGGACAACCACATCTGGTGAAAGTGGCTTACCATCCAGGCTGGCAAGTCACAGGAGCAGAAGGCCCTTATGCAATTTCTCCGGCCTGGCTGCTGGTCTATCCAACACAAAACCAGGTGAAGCTGACCTTCGACAATGTGGGTCCTCGTGTAGTCGGATTATGGCTCAATGGATTGGGTTTGGGGTTGTTTCTCCTTATTATTGGATTCGCATTTGTGCCTGCGCTTCGAGGTGGAAATTGGACAGTGCTGTTCGAAAAGCTCTCTGATATAAAAGCTCTCAACCGCTTGGGATATGGCTTGTTTCTTATTCTGTTCGTCGGTTTTTTCCTCAGTGTGCTCTACGACGTGTTTTCTCCAGGTTACCATGCCACATTCAAACAGGCAGAACGGGCCTACACGATAAAAGAATATGAACGCGCACAGCAGGGTTTTGCCCGGGTTCTAGAGCGTTGGCCTGGAAGGCCCACCAATGACAAAGTTTATTACTTCTTAGGTTTGTCTTATTATCTACAATACAAGTGTTCTGAGGCGATTCCTGCCTTTAGGGAAATCCTGCAATATCGCGATAGTGAATGGCTTGCAGAAGCATATTACCACCTGGGCATCTGTGCACAACAACAGGAGCAGTGGCAAATGTCGCGTGCTCACTATGATTATATTATCAACGAGTTGAATGACCCATATTGGACGAAGCACGCCAAGAATCGTTTAGAAGAAATCAAAGGGAAGTGATCTTTATGAGAATCAATATTGTGGTGCCAGTACATAATGAAGCGAAGGTTTTAGAACCAAACGTCCGCAGTATGATTGAACAATTGCAGCAAATCCCGGATATCGATTGGGAATTGATGATTGTGGAAAATGGAAGTCGAGATGACACCCTGGCTATTGCCCAAAAAATATCTGATGAATTCCAGCAGGTGCAATGCCTTAGCTTGAACAATGCCAATTATGGAATCGCATTGAAGGAAGGTTTCTTGGCATCGAAGGGAGACGTTATTGTCAATTTTGATATCGATTATTGGGACGTTGAATTTTTAGAAATCGCTTCTCACGTGATGACCGTGAAGTACGATATCATCATCGCTTCCAAGAATTTATTGCTTTCCAAGGATCGCCGAGGCTGGCTTCGCAAGATTGCGTCTTATACATTTCGAATGATCTTATTTTTCCTGTTTGGCCTCCGAGTCTCAGATACCCATGGAATCAAGGCTTGGCGCAACTCGGAAAAATTGCGCAATTACTTCAAGCAATCCGTGGCCACACATCACACTTACGATACGGAAGTGATAGTGCGTGCTATGCATGATCATTGCGAAGTCTTGGAAGTTCCAGCAGAAGTCCTAGAAACTCGTGAAACCGATCATCATATCCTCAAACGCGTGCCCCAAACATTGAAAGAACTTTGGGACATGTTCAAACGCCTCAAACTCGAACACGCCTCATGATGAAATTCTTATCCAAATCCACCTTCCTGCTCTGTTTATCCTTGGGTTTCCTGGTTTCTGAAAGCGGGGCCGGAACCATTTCGTTGCACCTCACCAGTACAGTGGATCTGAGCGACGAGTTCATTAAAGTCAAACTGAAGCTTCACAACCGAGGGGACGAAACTGCTCAAGAAGTACAACCCCTGCTTTGGATCGGCAACACCCCTAAACGAATTCATGGAACCAGTCAGTTACAACCACTCGACACACTTTCCACTGGGTACGAAGCCAAGCAACATCCCTTTGAAAATCCAGGAACGTATCATTTACGTCTACGCGTTGAATATCGAGATGCGCTAGGGAGCAAGTTTCTGTTGCCGTACATCGTCCGCTTTGTCCATCAAGACGAATCGTCTTCGGGACTGGAATGGGAGGTGGAAGAAGCGGTCCTACCTAAAGATGAATTTGTCGTGGTGACCCTAAAAAACAAGGATTCCTGGGCTAAACAAATCCATTTTCAGAGTCATACTGCCATGAATATCGGAATCACCCTCCCTGCCAATCCGGTTGAACTTAAAGGGCAAGAGAGCCGCTCATGGCATTTGAAATTGAGGCATGGTAACTTATGGCCTAATACGTATGTAAGTTACCTCATTGCCCATTACACTCACGAAGGAATCCATTACTCGTCGCCCGTCAATTTACCCATGCGTGTGCTACCGGAATCCGTAGCCATTTCTTGGTGGTTCAGTCGTCAATCAATGACCATCACTTTGATTGTGTTAATTGGAATCGCCTTTTCGGGCAGATATGGCCCCTCAATCTATAGGAAAGTATGGCAAAAGCACTCTTAATTGCACCAGCTCAAGAAGGCCTCGTTGGCAAACGTTCCCGAAAATTTCATCGCCGTTTTCCGCCACTGTCCCTCCTCATAACCGCAACGCTGCTCCGAAACGAAGGATGGGAAGTGACCTTGAATGATTTGAATGCGGACTATTCGATTACACTCGAACAAGTTCATCAAAATGCGAAAGCAGCGGACATGGTGGTGATGACTACCAATCCTTATGCAGACTGGCAATGCCCCTCGTTTGCCGTGCAGTCGATATTGGATTTTGCAAAAAATCTCCCCACCGAACACCTAGTGATCACAGGCAATCATGGAACCCATTTTCCCGGAGGAACCCTTGCGTCGACTCAAGCCAAGGTTGTGGTTAGGGAGGAACCAGAATTGGGTATTTTGGAAATCGCTAAAGCCTGGAACTCACAAAAAAGTCTTTCTGCCATTGACGGTATTTCTTTTCGTGAAGGGGACGATGTTCAGCATAATCCCCAGCGTTCTCAACGACATATGAATGAATTACCACCGCCTGCCTACGACCTAGTTTCTTTAAAAAATTACCATTACGAATTGTTAGGAGGGCATTTTGCATTGTTGGAAACATCGCGCGGATGTCCTTATTCCTGCAATTTTTGCAACCTATCCATGTTTCAAGATGGATATCGGAAACGTTCACCCGAACCTTTTTTGCAGGAATTGGATACTTTGATCGAAGTGCACGGCTGTCGGTCATTGTATATTTTTGATCTTGAATTCACCATCAACCGAAAAATGGTCAAAGCCGTATGTGAGCATTTGATTAAAAAGGACTATGCTCGTCGTTATGGTTTTCGGTGGACATGCCAAACTCGTGCAGACTCAGTGAAGGGAAACATGCTGGAGTTGATGAAGCAGAGTGGATGCTCGCTCATTCATTTCGGTGTAGAAGCTGGTCACCCCGATGTGATCGAAAGCACCAACAAACGGATCAAAAAAGAACGGATTCGGGAAGGTATCCGCGCCACACAGCAAGCTGGTATTCAAACCGCTGCTTTTTTTATCTTTGGCCACCCGGGGGAAACCTCTATGCAATACCAAGATACCCTAGAATTTGCTTTAGATCTCAATCCGACTTTCGCCTCGTTTCATCCATATTTGGCATTTCCGGGTTCTCCAACCTATGCAAAACTATACGGACCGGGTCCCTATTGGAACGATCCGATTCGATTGGATGTGACCTATTTCACCCCGGAACAGGAACAACAGGTTTCGGAATTTGTGAAAAAGGCGTACTTGAAGTTTTATCTCAGACCTCAGTACGTTTGGCAGCTGCTTTCGAAGGGAGATTGGGGATTGTACGCGCGGCAGTTGAACCTCTTCCGGTCTTTCTTGTGGCAAGGAGCGTGACGAAAAGGCATCCATTGGGGATGCCCCTAACAAATGTGTGAATCTCAAGGAACGAGGGCATATGGAACTCACAGTCATTCAACAGGCAGGAAACGGCGATATTTCGCCGGCAGAAGCACTCAAGCTGGTGTTTGAGGACTACAAGCCGAACACCCGTCGGGCCTATGCGCGGGTATTTCGCGACTTCCAAAAGTGGGCAGGAATCGAGGAAATGAGAGATCTGGAAAAACTGACTAGTCTGAGAATTTTGGAATACAAAAATATTCTCAAATCGGAAGGAAAAAAGGCATCCAGCATCAATCAAACCATGAGTGCCTTGCGTAAGGTGTTCAAGGTCTTAGCTGAATTCAACTATATTGGTCAAAACCCATTCAAATCCACAGTCATTCGAAACGAGAAGGTTTCGGAGATCAGTAACAAAGGCGCATTACGTGTTGCTCAATTGAATGCGATGATTCGGGCGAACGAAATTGAACCCTATGATGCTCGGAGTGCTGCTCTCTGTCGCCGACGCAATGGACTCATGTTGCGTTTCTTATACTTCACGGCGGCCCGACGCAGCGAAGTGGCGAATCTCAAATGGGAAGATATCCGTCAAGATGGACCCTTTCATGTTGCGGTCATCAATCAAACCAAAAGTGGTATTCCTCAGCGTCTCAAGATTCGTACGGAACTGCATACCGAACTATTAGAATGGAAAGACATTTTGTTCGAATATGAAATTTATACTGATTGGGTCTTTCCTTCCCTCAGTTTTCGCACCTGGGGAAAAAAAATGACGGGGAAAGGTGTGAATGATGTTGTTGTGCGCCTGGGTAAGGCTGTCGGTCTTGATATCTCCGCACATTATATGCGCCACACGGCAATCACGCTCGCCTTGGAGATGGGAGAGCCGCTTCAGAAAGTGCAGGCTTACGCTCGTCATTCCTCAGCGAATACCACCATCCGCTATTTTCACGACCAAGAAATTCTGCAAAAGAACCCAACCGATAGCCTTCCTCGCATTTGACCTGCCGCATTAAGGAGATCTCCTTTAACCGCTCATCGGGGGATGCCCCTCCCCCAAGGTTTTCTAACTTCTTCTTGGGCCTCAACACACTCATGAACATTAATTGTTTACGAGGATCAAACGACCCGTTACATACTATAAAGATTCGATTCCTTTAGGGATCTGTTTAGTCATAACCATCTCCTTTGAAAGTCCCTCTATCAAGACACAAAGGAGATCACTTTGAGTGAATTCTTTAAAACAGAAAGGCACTATGCACTATCTTCACACGATGATCCGAGTTCGAGATTTAGAGGCTGCCATCACATTTTTTAAGCACTTGGGGTTACAAGAAACCCGACGAAACGAGTACCCCGAAGGCAAGTTCACTTTGGCTTTTTTAGCCACAGCTCCCGGAGAACCGGAAGTGGAACTGACATACAATTGGGATCAATCCGAGCCTTACTCTGTAGGACGCAACTTCGGGCATTTGGCCTATTCGGTCGAAAATATCTACGAAACCTGCCAACGCTTGCAAGATGCCGGTATCACAATATTAAGACCTCCTCGAGATGGCCGCATGGCTTTTGTACGGTCGCCTGATTCGATATCAGTGGAATTGTTGCAGGAAGGAGAAGCACTACCCCTCGAAGAACCTTGGAAATCCATGCCCAGTCAAGGAGAGTGGTAGTCTATGAAACATCCCAGGCCATTGGCGAACGGGGGAATAGGAGGAAGAAGCCATTGGCCTGGGGAATAATTGGTTTGGGGGCAGGTCACTAACACGCGGGGGATAGGTTAAGAACAAGTCAGTGACCTGTGAGGAGGCTGTAAGAAAATAATAAAGTCATCTTTTGTAAAAAGAAACCTTGTTGGCGTCCAAAGTCGTCCCAAATTGCATCCCGACGTCCTGAATTTCATCGCAAATTACCAAGTCGTCCAAAGTCGTCCCAAATTGCACCCCAACGTCCCAAATCGCCCTATAGCACCTCCAGTCATTTCAAAATCGACTTCAATCTTTCTAAAATCGACCTAATTCTTTCTAGAATCGACCTGAATCTTTCTAGAATCGACCTGAATCTTTCTAGAATCGACCGAATAGTATCAATGATTTGGAGCAAGTAAGCGATTTTAACTTTTCGGCAATAAGGACTCGTCCGACACCCAATAATTCCCGATGGCCAAAATGTCGATGGCTCCTGCTTGATAGGCACGAATGGCGTCTTGAGGGGTACACACGATGGGTTCTTCGTGCATGTTGAAGCTGGTGTTGATGAGAACGGGTAACCCGGACTGCTTGAGGTAGGCGCTCAGTATGCGATGCAAGGAAGGATTTTCAGATTCTCGAACGACCTGGGGACGAGCCGTGCCATCCACATGAACCACTGCTGGAATCAAATTACGCTTGGGGGGAGCCACTTCATAAGTAACCGTCATAAAGCGAGGAGCGAGTTGCTCGGAAGCATAACCGACGAAGTAATCTGCTGCGTGATCCTCTAGAATGATAGGAGCAAAAGGCATGAACTCAGTCCGATTGAGGCGATGGTTTAAAGTCTCGTTGATGGTGGCATCTTGCGGAGAGGCAAGGATGCTGCGATTGCCAAGAGCACGTGGCCCCCACTCCATCTGGCCATGAAAACGCCCAACTATCTTGTTGTTTTTGAGCGCTTTGCCCACTTCACCTTCAATATCGTCCAACTTGAGATGGGGTAAACCCACGGCTTGGATGGCTTTGAAGATTTGATCGTCTGAATATTCCGGCCCCAGATAAACTTGCTCTAAAAATTCATGCTCCCACTTCTCGCTAAGATCCCAATACATCCAAACCGCACTGCCAACTCCTAGTCCGCCATCACCCATCGCGGGTTGAATGTAGACTTCATCCACTTCAGGCAGTTCTGCAATTTTTTGATTCAGACGCACATTTCCGAAGGTTCCGCCGCTCATTGCCACTCGATTTGTATTATAGCGCTTGACCTGTTGATGAACCAATTTCACCAAAACATCTTCGAGGTGCTTTTGAGCAAAGGCAGCCACATGTTCTTTTTCCAGTCCAGAAAAGCTCTTCTTGAACAACTGATTCGTGGCATAACGTGCATATTCAAACAACACGGCACTTTTGGTTGTCAGAATTTTGTAAAACAATTGAGGATCTTCCTCATAAAATTGTCGATAGCCCCAATACACGTCATTAAAACGTGCCTCGGGGATTAAGTTGTTTTGAGTGGACATACCGTTGGCTGATAGGCTCACTGGTGGGGGGATATGAGCGGTCTTTTTGGGATCGCCATAAGCTGCCAAGCCTGTGATCTTTCCTTCATGACGCAATACTTTGAACCCTAAGTATTCGGTGATGCAGGAATAAAATAATCCAATAGAATTGAAATCAGGCGATTCATGCAAATATTCGAAATAGTTGTCTCGTGCGAGATAAGTTCGATGTGACACCAAATCGCCTTTGCCATCGGAAGTCACCACCAGTGAATCACGAAAACCTGATAGAAAAAAGGCACCCGCAGCATGAGCAAGATGGTGATCGACAAAACGGACCTTGTGTTTGGGAAAACCGAGATCCTTCAATGTTTCGAATAACATGGAACGGGCTATGGAACGACGCAGGTTCCCTTGCACCAAATTGTCGAAAATGATCAATGGCAAGTTGAGTACGGAAGCAAATTGAGGAACACGACGATTCAATCGTTCATAGAAGTTCGGCAACGTATTGCCTAACGTGTCTTGCTGAGCATTCAAATTCACCAACGCAACATGGTCGATCTGTTGAGGAGCAAGGTCCGTGTGTTTTAAGCACCATGCGATGGATTGAAACGGAAATCCCCAATAAAACTTTTTCCGGTTGATCCGTTCTTCCGATATTGCAAACAATACTTTTCCATCTTCGATAATGGCCGCATTCGCGTCATGTCCGTAATGAATTCCAAGAATCTTCATAAGGCTTCAGTTGATAGTTAGTTGAAATTAGAGGTGTGGTAGGAGAGGGTGGCCTGCCGCAGGTCGTCATCAGAGGAGGGATGTTGCAGCCCTCGATAAAAAATGCCATGAACCTATAGAGGTCTCCATGGAAAGGTCAAACTAGATCGTATGTTGTAAGGGTTCAAGAAGGTTTCAGAACCTCGAAACATCCGGAAACTACAAGATATTTCCAGGTAGCTCAAAGGGTTCAAACGGCCTGATTTGTTACTTGACAATGCAAGCATCACCTTTTATCTTTTTTAATGTTCAAATTTTGAACGCATGCAATCAATTCAAAAATGTCCCGACTCACCTATCGATGAATCTATGTTTTTCTCCTTCCTTAATGCTAGCCTGCCCTTCTTTGCAAAATATACAAACCTTAGGTTCAAGTATAGGGACGATTTTTCTTAAAAAACAAACCGAAAAGGTCGAACGTGGAAAAGACGATTAAAATCGGCGTTTGGGGGTGTGGTCGAATTGCCCAGCACTATCATCAAAAGGTTTTCCCTGGAAATGAAAAAGTCGGTGCTCAGGTAGTTGCTTATCACGACATCATTGTCGAACGTGCTGAAAAATTGGCACAGGGCAGTGAAGCGAAAGTCTACACTGATTCTGAGTCTTTTCTTAGCGACTCTAACATCGACTTAGTGGTCGTGCTCACTCCGAGCGGTTTACACTTCGAGCATACCAAGGCTGCTTTACTCGCCGGACGCCATGTTTGGGTGGAGAAGCCTCCTAGTTTAATCCCCGCTCAAGTGGAAGAATTGGAACGCTTGTCCAAAGAGCTCAATTTGATGTGTTGTGTGGCCTTTCAAAATCGTTTGAATCCTTCAATTCAAGTGCTTCGGCAAGCCTTGAAGCAAGGGCGCTTTGGTAAAATCGTCACGGCTTCGATCCGTTTAAGATGGTGCCGGTTCCAACCTTATTACGAGGATGGTTGGCACGGCACTTGGGCGATGGACGGCGGTGTGATCAATCAACAAGCCATCCATCATGTAGATGCGTTGAATTGGCTATGTGGTCCGATTGATCGAGTCTGTGCTTCTCAAGCGAACCGTCTGAACCAATTGGAAGCTGAAGACACCATGACCGCAGTATTGCAATTCCACAACTGCGCTTTAGGCACGATTGAGGTGACCACGGCAGCTCGTCCGAAAGATTTTGAGGCCTCCATCTCCATTGTTGGGGAGGGCGGCATGGTGATGATTGGCGGTATTGGCTTGAATGAAATCGTAACTTGGAACTTTGTTGAGCCACAAGAAGGCGATGCTTCCGTTCCCGAAGATTATTCTCAAGAAGTCGAAAACGGTTATGGGTGGAGTCATATTCCCTTGCTCCAGCAAATCGTTGAGCGTCTCCAAAACAACAATACAGTCCCCCCCATTTCTCTACAGGAAACGGTGGAAACCGTTCAACTGATCCATGCGCTCTACAGCAGCGTCGAGCAAGACGGATGGGTTGATTTACAAAGTTGCCCCGAATCAGAGCGACTTGGCAAACGTTGAATGTGCCTCTAGGAAAGGTATATGCGAGCTTCAATTATCATCCGCACCAAAAATGAAGAAAAGTGGATCGGTTCATGTCTGCGATCCATCTTCGATCAAACTCACCAAGACTTTGAAGTCATCCTTGTGGACAACCAGAGCACGGATAAAACCGTATCTAAAGCCCAAGCCTTCGACATCAAGCTTCTTGAAATTGAGAAATTTCTTCCTGGCAAAGCTATCAATTTGGGAGTCCGCCATTCTTCAGGAGACGTCATTGTATGCTTATCCGGTCATTGCATCCCGGTTCATCCCACTTGGCTAGAGAACCTTTTGAAGAACTTTGAAGACCCCAATGTAGCCGGAGTGTATGGACGGCAAGAGCCGATGTCGTTTAGCAGCGATTTTGACAAACGCGATTTGTTGATCGTGTTTGGCCTCGATAAGAAGATCCAAAAAAAAGATCCTTTCTTTCACAATGCCAACAGTGCCGTTCGGCGTGAGGTGTGGGACCAAATCCCGTTTGATGAAAGAGTCACCAATATTGAAGACCGCGTCTGGGCCAAACAGGTCTTGCAACAGAGTAACTACCACTTAGTGTATGAACCGGAAGCGAGCGTGTTTCACTATCATGGTATCCATCAAGATATGGACTTGCAGCGTTGTAAAAACGTGGTGCGAGTGCTGGAATCAATGGATAATGAACATACACTTAGAAAGGCCACTTTGGATGCCAATGCACTCAATATCGTTGCATTGATTCCTATCAAAGGAGAACCCAAATGCTGTGGGGATAAGCCACTGATGGAATATACCATTGAGCATGCCAAACGGTCTCAGTTTATCAACCGAGTGATTGTTGCCACCGACAGTCATCGAACAGCAGAAGTGGCTGAACAAGCGAGAGTCGAGGTGCCCTTCTTCCGTCCCAATGAACTTTCCTTGGAGCACGTGGATTTGAGTACCGTGTTGCAGTATTCTTTGGAGCAACTCGAAAATCGCCAGATCTTTCCCGACCTATTGGTGCTGATGGAAGAAACATATCCTTTCCGTCCTCCAGGATTCATTGACACACTCATTACCAAATTAGTGAACGAGGGACTCGATAGTGTTGTGCCGGTTAAACCGGAATATCGATCCACATGGCTTCAGGAGAATGGCGAAGCTACTATGCATGGTCCTGGTTTCATGCCTCGACAGTGGAAGGACGAATGTGTGTATATCAGTCTGCTGGGTTTGGGATGTGTCACGCATCCGCAATTGATCCGACAAGGCACCATCGTTGGAGAGAATGCTGGCATTTTGGAAATTACTGAAAGCTACAGCGATATGGAGGTTCGAGAAAAAACATCATTGGCCTACGCCCACCAAATTTTGGAAGCTTGGTGGAAAGATCACTACCAATAGATAGACTGGTAAGACTCCTTTTGCCATAAACTCCGACCTCGTCGCCCCCAAAACAAAAATTAATCATTGATTAATCATTGAACGATCCCCGTTCATTAACTCAACGAACCGAAGGAGCAGGATGGAAATTGAAAATAAATTCCCAGGAAAAGACATCAGTGAAGACGATTTGAAGACTAAATTTCCACTAGCCGCAAAAAAAGACCCAGAACATCGGAGCCGGTTCACCATTGCTGGTGCGGAATTTGGCGGAGACTTAGTGCCCGTATTTGCCGGCCCCAATATGGTGGAATCCGAGAGTTTGATTGTGGAAACGGCTAAAGCGATCCAGGCTTCCGGTGCTCAATTTTTGCGTGGAGGTGCCTTCAAGCCGCTCACATTCCCTTACCGTTCCAGCAAGTACAACGAAACCCGCGAAGCCGGAATTGAATGGTTGAAAAAAGCAAAAGAAGCAACGGGAATTGGGATCATCACTGAGGTCATGGAAGAAAAGTTCATCCCTTTGGTTGCGGAAGTTGCAGATATTCTACAGATCGGAGCGCGAAACATGCAGAATTATCCGTTCATCACGGCCTGTGCCAAAACGGGCAAACCCTTAATGATTAAGCGCCATTTCGGTTGTTCTTTGCGAGATTGGTTGGGGGCTGCAGAATATGCAATGGTCGAAGGCAACGAAAAAATTATCTTGTGCGAACGTGGGGTTTCGGCTCCTCACACCCATCGTGGTTCTTCTCGATTTTTACTCGATCTTCAAGTGGTTCCTGCGGCACAAGAAGTGACTCATTTACCCGTGGTGGTCGATCCAAGTCATGCCACTTTCTGGGCGCCGTGGGTGAAGCCAATGGCCTTGGCTTCGGTGGCAGGCGGTGCGGATGGGATCATGATTGAAGTGCATCCTGATCCTAAGAATTCAGCCGTTGATCCTCTACAACCCTTGAACTTTGCAGAATTTGAAGACCTGATGCAAAGCATGCGGAAAGTAGCGGATGCTGTGGGACGTCAAGTTTGATCGAATTAGAATGGCAATTTCAGCCATAGGTTGAAAAGCCAACTTTCGCACAAAACAACATTTTAGGGTTGAAAAGCCAACTTTCGCACAAAGCAACATTTTAGAGGAGAATTATGCCGAGCGTAACCGACTTGATCTCAAATCCAATCGACCTTGTTTCTGACCGACCCTATGGAGCCATTTTGGGGCTTTCTCCTTCCCAAGGTGCACGCTCACCGTTGTTGTGGCGAGCGGCTTTCAAAGCCCTCAATCTGGAAGCAGACTTTCACCCGTTTGACGTGACCCCGGACGCTTTGGAATCCGTTGTCCAAGCTTTAAAGGCCGATTCCCGTTTTATAGGGGGAGCCATCGCAGTCCCCCATAAAGAATTGATCCTGCCATTCTTAGATGAAGTGGAGCCGGCTGCTCAAGCGATTGGTGCGGTGAACGCTCTTAGACGGAGTCCCGAAGGAAAGATTGTTGGATCGAATACGGATGGATTAGCGGCCGTCGATTGTTTGGAATCCATTGCAGGAAAGGTAGAAGGCAAGAAAATGCTCGTCTTGGGATTAGGAGGCGCAGGAAAGGCCGTCGCGACTTCATTTGCGTTTGCGGGAGTAGAGCTAAGCGTTTGGAACCGTGATTTCACCAAGTGTTCTGCATTTTCGGAAAAGCTGGCATCGGCACAGGTGCCAGTCACGGCAGTTTCTAACTTAGCTGAAGCTTTCTACAACACCGATTTTTTGGTCAATTGCACGAGCGCCGGATTCAGCTCAGATGGTTCCGAAAATGATGATGCTCCCTTTGAACTTTCTTTAGTTGGACGCTTACCCGACCATGCTGTTGTGTATGACATCATCTATCAACCCCTCCAAACCGCCTTGCTAAAAGCTTCGGAACAACGTGGCCTTTCCACTTTAAATGGCAAATCTATGAATTTTGGGCAGGCTGTTCTCGCATTTTGTCTCGCTTACCCCAAAGTCGATCGAACTGCTGTGGAGACGGCAATGGCTGCTGTGTAATATCTGGAGTTTGTGACCATCAAGAACGTTTGGCAACCCAAGACGTTTGCTCAATGGACTGACTTTTTCAACATTGCTTTGAAGCAACAAACGCCACAATATCCGGTCCACAGGTTTGTTGTGTGCAATTGCTTTTGACTTCATTGCACCCTTTGGCTGTATCTCCTAATTTGAGATAGCTCAATCCTCTCATGAGATACGCGAGTTTGTAGTCAGGTTGGAGTTGAATGGCCTTGCTATAATCGGCAATCGCTTCGGGGAATCGGTTGAGCATGAAATAAGCCCCACCTCGATTGAAATGCGATTGGCTGGGAGGAACATAGGATGGAAAACGCAGGCTTATGTTGAAATCTTCAATAGCTTCTGCATGACGATTCGACTGAACCAACATTAGGGCACGTTGATAGTGCAAATCGCCCTTGTTTGGGATCAGGGCAATGGCCTTAGTAAAATCGGCTATGGAAGGTTGAATCTGTTTTAAATGACCATACGCCATGGCACGGTAACGATAAGCGTCTGCACTCCCGGGATTGGCGGCTAGCACTGCGCTGAGTTCTGCAATCGCTTCTGGATATTGCTTAAGATCATAATGGGATAGCCCCTTCCAAAACCTAACACCTACCCTCGTCTCATCAAGAGACAATACCTTTTCAAAGTCTTCCAAAGCGAGTTCATACTCGTTGTAGTACGCCCAATACACCATCCCCCTCGCCAGATAGGTATCGGGAACATCAGGATGTCGTTTCACCGCTTTGTGAAAGACTTCCATTGTATCGTAGGTGTCGCTTGAAGATTCTTGGACGGTCTTGCTTGGTTTCTCACAAGAATAGCCTTCGACTAAATAATTATCGTAGTGGGTTTCCAAATAAGGGCACAATTGCTGGTGAACGACTTTAGCCACTGCTTCCGATCCTGCTTCGGTATAATGGATAAAATCGTAATAATAGGCCGGGTCATCGGCCAAGGTTTGACCGAGATCAACTAAAAAGACATTAAATGCCCTCGCCACTTGGCGCGTCACCTCATTGTAGAACTCCAATTCCACCCACTGCTCGCCTCCACCGAACCTTGTTTGAGTGATCAATACCGGTTCGATACCATTGTCTTGGCTTAGGCGTATCAAACGGACCAACCGCTCTTCGTAACTTTTCAAGAAGCGAGCATGCTCTTGTTGTAACGCTCGTTTACGATCTTCAGGAATGATCCGGGATTCCTTCTTCAATTGAGTCGGCTGCATGTGTCCCATTGGGGCCGTGTGCGCTCTCATTACCGCTTGGCTGTATCGGAAAAAATTCTGCGCAAAGGCCAATACATCACTTTTTTCCGTCATGCTTTGCCACAGCATCTTCAGTGTACTTGGGGATTCTTTGGCCGAAAGCCTTGCTTCGCCACTGGAATCCTCCAAAAGCTCGGCATCGTTAGGTAAAATTTTGTCTAATTTTTGATCATTGATTCCGACCAAAAATAAGATCATTTTAGGCTTTAGACGGAGAATGTGATCTTTTAACAAGATCAAATGACCAAAGGAAGAATGACCATCCAACCCTGCATTATTAATCCACATTGGCTTGAACACTTTTTTTAACCGAAGCCCCAGTTGATCCGTCCAAGTGGCCCCCTCTGATATAAAATAACTTTCGGTGGTGCTGCCTCCCGCCGAAAGGATTGTGAGTCGGCTGTCAAAGTCTGAAGGTGGGTTGGCTCCACGAAATCCAATCGAATTTTTGACGTGCAGAATATTGCCTGCCAGCTTCGGCATGGTGGAATTGCCATACACGTACAGTTCGTTCGTAGCTAAGTTGATCTTGTTGCCTCGCAAACGCAATTCGACTGGTTCGTAAAAACGAAAAAACATTTCTGCAACGCCAAATGCGATCAAGCATCCGGTCCCCAGAGCAAGCAAATTTTTTAGTAGACTTCGCATATCTCTTTATCGTGGAATCACGTCGGTCACAGCAAGCCATGGACGAAAGACATTGTTATAAATTATTCCGCTATATTGCATTTTGCCGTTGTAATAGTTTCTAGGATCTCATCTCCACACGTTTGGCGAGAACAAATAAACGTGAGATCCGAGCACCCCTTCTCGTTATCGTCTAGGTTGAGATAACTCACTCCTCGCAGAACATATGCTTTGAAGTGATTGGGTTGAATTTGAATCACGCTACTGTAGTCGGCAACAGCGTTCTCAAATTGCGCCAATTCGAAATAGAGTCCAGCGCGATTGAAATATACATTGGATAGTGAAACATTTGAGGGGTATTTGAGGCTCATGGAAAGATCGTGAATGGCTTCAACGTACCGTCCCAATTGCACTCTTATCTCAGCCCGCTTATAATAAAGTTGCCCATTGGTTGAAGACAGTTGGATAGCCTTAGAGTAATCGTTCAGGGCATCTTGAGTTCGGTTTAGACCAGCATAGGCCTGGGCTCGATAATCATAAGCCTCCTTTCCTTGCCCTTTCAAACCGTATTGAATGGTTTCAGAGAATTCCGAAATCGCTTCCAGATATTGTTTTCGATCTAGATGCGCAAGCCCTTTCCATACATGAATGTCAGGAATCTCCTTTCCAAAAGACAGTGCTTTTTCGAAATCACTTAAAGCACGTTGGCTGTCCTTGTAATACGCCAGATAGACCATTCCCCGATTCACATAGACGTCAGGTATGTCAGGGTACTGCGCTACCGCTTGATCAAACAAATCTAGGGTGTCTTGAGACCTGGTTACCGATTCATTCACCGTGGTATTGGGTTTTTTGCAAGAGTAGCCATCTGCCAAAAATTCAGAGTAATGGGTTTCCAAATAAGGGCATAATTGTTGGTATAATACATTTGCAACAGCCTCTGACCCAGCCTCCGTGTAGTGAATATAATCGTAATAAAACAAAGGATCATTCCGGAGTGCCTGCCCCAGATCAATCACGAATAAATTATAGGCTTTCCCCACCTCTCGCGTAACCTCATTGTACAATTCCAACTCAAACCATTGGTTTCCACCACCAAACCGAGTTTGGGTCACCAAGATGGGTTCGATTCCGCTTTCTTGGCTCATCCGCACCAATTCAGTCACTCGCTGACGATAGCTTTTCAGGTGGGGAGCGTGCTCTTGTTTGAGCGTCTGCATCGGAAGCTCTGAGAGGGAGCGAGATTCGTCTTTCAAATCTGTTGGCTGCATGTGGCCCATCGGAGCAATGTGGGCATGCATCACCGCTTGGGTGTATCTGGAAAGATTGAGAGCAAAGGCAAATACATCGCTGTACTCTGCAAAGGTTTGCCAAAAACCGTTGTTTCCTTGAGCTTCTAAAGCGGTTGGCCCATTGGTCGTTTCTGCGATATCCAATAGCTCAGCATCGTTGGGTAAGATTTTATCCAGCTTCTGATCATTGATACCGACCAAAAACAGAATGACCCGAGGTTGTAGTTTGAGGATGTGATCACGCATCAAGATCAAATGACCAAAGGTCGAATGTCCATCTAACCCTGCATTATTGATCCACAAGGGTTGGAACACTTTTTTTAATCTCAGCCCCAACTGGTCCGTCCAAGTTTGTCCCTCTGATACAAAAAAGCTTTCTGTCGTACTGCCGCCTACAGTGAGTACGGTGAGTTGTTGATCAAAGTCAGGTGGGGGATTGGAACCTCGAAAACCGATAGCATTTTTAATGTGAATGATATTGTTTGCTAACTTGGGCATTGTACCATTGGTGTACATGTACGTTTTATTTCTGATCAAATTGATTTTGTTGCCACGTAACCTCAGCTCAACTGGTTCATATAGGCGAAAAAAAACTTCCGCCATGCCAAACGCTACCAAACACCCCAAGCAAAGTGCGATCAAATTTTTCCACAGATTTTTCATGTGATAAGACTCGAAAGACAGGATTGATTTTTAGGTCAAAACTTCAGGATATACCCTCATATGAACGATTTTCAAACCAATGTGGAAAGTTCTGCAACCCTGTTTTTCATAGCCAAGGAAACTAAAACTAACCATAAGCTTTTCGGAGCCGTTGAATGCCGGTTTCAATCGAACCGGGATCAGCATTGGAAAAATTGAGACGCAAACTGGAAGGCGCATCCCCCTGAGGATAAAAAGCAGCTCCTGGAACAAACGCTACACGATTGCGGATCGCCCGTTCCAACCAAAGTTGAACGTCAACGGAATTTGGCAATTCTCCCCATAAGAACATCCCCCCTTGAGGTTTATTGAATTTTACATCCGCCGGAAATGCAGCTTTTAGACAATCCAGCATGAGATCCCTGCGCTCACGATACAGCCGTTGGATTTCGTTTAAATGCCGATCCACATCATTCTGAATCAAATAAGTATGAATGATTCGTTGAGCCAGATGGTTGGATTGTAAATCTGCCGCCTGTTTGGCAATGACCAATTTTTCCATTACTTCTGCGGGTGCATAGACCCAACCAATTCGCAAACCAGGAGACACCATTTTGGAAAATGTCCCCAGCACGCAACACTGATTGTTTAAATAGGTTCTGAATGAGGATGGAGCGGTCCCCTCAAACCGAAGTTCCCCATAAGGATCGTCCTCAATTAAAATGGTTTCGTGTTTTCGAAGCAAGGACGCCACGGCTCTGCGTTTTCTTTCAGAGTATGTGATACCACTCGGATTCTGAAAGTTGGGAGCCACGTACATCATTCGAACCGGATGTTGTTCCAGCAATTGTTCCAATCGCTCTAAGTTGGGTCCATCAGCTTCCAACGGAACTGTGAAGACTTCAGGTTGATACAATGCAAAAGCTTGCCACGCTCCCAAATATCCAGGAGCTTCCATGACAACGGAATCTCCGGCATTGAGCAATATTTTTCCAAGTAAATCGACCCCCTGCTGCGATCCGTTTGTGATTAGGATCTCATCCGAACTCACTTCCCATCCAAAACGCATTCGATATCGATCAGCAATCCATTGTCGCAAAGGGAGAAACCCTTCCGTTGCACTGTATTGTAATGCTTGATCAGGGGTTTCGCTCATCACGACTTGAGCGGCCTCTGCTAACTCGCGTTGAGGAAACGATTGAGGGCTGGGTAAACCTCCTGCAAAGGAAATAATATCCGGTGACTCCGCCACCTTAAGGATCTCACGAATGAAGGAACGGGTTGAAGTGTTCATCCGGTCAGCAAATCTTACTTTCATAACTCCCCCCTACGGTTTATTTCAAAAAATCTTATTCTGACTTTCTCTTCGAAACTCGGTGGTTCCAGGTAGAAACCATCAACAACACTTATAGGGCTACCATGGAGTTTTTGTTGCGTAAATTGATAAGAATGGGATAGATCGATGCACAAAACGCAATTACAATGAGGTCTCTGATGAGAGATGCGGAATATTTCAAAGCCAAACGCAGAGGCCTAAAAGTAGAGGCCTTAATTTCAGAGAGGAGGTTTCATGGAAATAGAGAATTTACGGATGTTCATTCGGCTGAGCGAAACCTTGCATTTTGGGCAAACGGGAAAAGAATTCCATTTGAGCCCCTCGGCTTTCAGTCGGACGATTCAAAGGATGGAAACCGAATTGGGCCAAACATTGTTGGTAAGAGACAAAAAGAAAGTGCGTTTGACCCCAGAAGGAGTTTGCTTCCGAGATTATTGCTACAAGGCTATATTGGAGTGGGATCTGCTAGCACAGCAAATGGTCGGCAGTCGTCCTTTGGATGGGGAACTGAGCTTGTTTTGTTCCGTGACTTCTTCTTACAGTATGCTTCCCGCCTTGCTAAATCGATTTCGTGTGATGTACCCCAACGTGCACGTCCGGCTTGAAATTGGGAATGCTTATGCTGCCTTGGACCAAGTGCTGACCGGCAAGGTAGATGCAAGTGTGAGCATCTTGCCACCTCAGTTGCCCTCCGTTTTGTATGCTAGGGAAATCCTAGCCACACCTCTTGTTTTTATTTCTCCTACCTCACCCTGTCCCGTGGGTGATTTGATTCGACAAAAACCGATACCTGTTGATGTCATTCCTTTTATTTTACCTCAACCGGGGATGGTCCGGGACTTGGTAGATCGATGGTTTACCAAGAAAAATGTGGTCCCCCAAATTTATTCACAAAGTGTGGGCAATGAAGCGATTCCAGCCTTAGTTAGTCTCGGTTGCGGGGTGGGAGTGGTTCCCAAACTGGTAGTGGAAAAAAGCCCACTTCACTCGCAGGTCCGAGTGCTTCATTGGCAACCTGTATTGCCTGAAATCCAGGTTGGTGTCTGTATTCTTAAAACGAGTCTGGAAGCCCTAGTGGTGAAAGCTTTTTGGGAATCCATAGGACCTCTGCATGCCTCTCAAGAAGCAAATTGATTTTTCGTTTATGCCTGTCTAGGGTCGAAGAAGAATCAGTATTTTTGAAGAGGAGGCCTATGGAACATCAGACCGTTGTGCATGTGAAAGACTCCATTGCGACACGTTTACTCGCGGTGGTGTTCGGAATCTATTTCATCGTAACCTTGACCGTAACCTTAGCCCACATGCTTGCTGAGTATCGTAATACCAAGATCCAACTTCACGATGACCTGATTGGGTATCAAAACACCTTTCAACAAGGCCTTGCTTTGGGCTTATGGAATTTAGACCCTCAGCAAGTGAATTCGATTGCCAATGGTATGCTCACCCTGTCTTCAATAGTCGGTGTGACTGTCTTTGATATCGATGGTCAGTCCATGGCATCCCAAGGAATGATTCGTGATGAGGAGGGGAAACTCGTATTGGCAAAAGATGGACAAAATCAACCTGTCCAAAGCCAATTGCTATTTTCCGGTTTGATTTCCCATTCTTTCCCTGTGATTCATTATGATGAAGGGAATCCCAACGAAGTAGGGAGAGCTGTTTTTTACTCCAGCGAAGGCGTGGTGTTTGAGAAAGTACAATATGGCTTTTTATTCATTATCGTGAACTCGATCATCAAAACGGCCTCCTTGTGGGTGATCTTTTTAATTGTATCTCGGCGTTTGCTCAGCCACCCACTCTCCCTTCTGACCACGGCAACCCATCAATTGGACCTCGACAGCCTCGAAAACGTTCGCCTCAACCTGCCTACTCACGGACGCAACGAATTGAAAATTTTGGAAGAGGCCTTCCAAATCATGATTCGCAAATTGATATTGGCTCGCTCCCGCACTACGTCCTTACGGGCTTTTGCCAATAAAATCTCCGATTTCACCCAACCGATCGAATCGCTGCGATACGCTTTTCAAGAGATGTGCAGCAATACCTCAGTCACTAACGGCGTGTTCTTTTTCGAGCAACATGAAGCCGAAGTTGGAAACGAAGAAGAAACACAGCATCAAGAACTGTTCCAAACGCAGGTTTACACTTTTCTGAATGATAGGCTGACTCCCAAACATTGGAGCCAACTGACATCTCAAATCGAAAATGAGGTCACGGTATGGAATGGAATTTCTTATGAGCATCCATTGTTTAAAATTTTTGCCACAGTGCCTGAAGCCAAGACCATCGGATGTCATTTTGTATTAATCCGGGTCCAGGCCATGCAGTTCCATGCGATGTTATTGTATCGAACCGCAGACCTTCCCCCGTTTGATAGTGCGGACGTCGAATACTTAAAAAGCATGGTCGCAGAAATCAAAACCGCACATGCCAATATCCAATCCATCTTGGAAAAAGCGAGAATGGAAAGTGAACTCCGCACTGCAGCCGCTGTGCAAAAAGCGTTGTTTCCCCGTAAATTGCCCAATGTCGCCAATTTGGAATTGGCCAGTTTTTTCCAATCCGCATCGGAAACGGGGGGAGACTGGTATGGTTTTATGACGCAGTTAGAAGGGTACTTGTATATTCTCATCGGGGATGTAACGGGGCACGGCACGCCTGCGGCATTGGTCACAGCAACGGCAAGTGCGACCACACAAACCTTGGAACAGATGTTTCAAGAGGATGGCACGGTTCCCACCCCTGCTCAATTTATGAACTACTTAAACCGTGCTGTCTTTCATACAGGCGCACCTGATTTCCTTATGACCTTCTTTGCTGCGTGTATTGACCTGAAATCGGGGAAGCTCACCTTTTCTAATGCAGGGCATAACTTCCCAATTTTGATGAGAGCCAACGGGAAAATGAAACACTTACTCAATGCTAATATTCGTCTTGGCAACCGGGAAGAATGGCAATTCGCTGAAGCTTCCATGCAGTTGGAACCTGGAGATTTGATCTTCTTTTATACCGATGGTTTGACAGAAAATAGCAATCCAGCTGGTCAAATGTGGGGAGAGCGAAAACTAGTCTCCAAACTGCGAAAATACCGGGAACAACCTGTCAAAGATATGGTGTCACACATCGTGCAAGATGCATATGACTTTTATAATGACCATCCTTTGGAAGACGATACCACTATTGTCGCATGTCGTATCGTTGGCGAGTTTTCAGGACCAGAGGACTCATAAATGAGGTAACAGAGGAGGAAACGTGGCATTTACTGCCGAAGTCCAACAAAAGATTCAACAAGTAGTGACGTTGCTGAAATCGGCAAAAAAATTATTTTTTGTTACTGGGGCAGGCATATCTGCAGATTCGGGACTCCCGACCTATCGAGGTCTTGGAGGTTTGTATAACGATACCGAAACCGAAGAAGGTTTGCCCATCGAAACAGTGCTTTCCGGTGAGATGATGCAAGAGCGGCCGCATGTCACTTGGCGTTATCTCTCTGAAATCGAAGAGGCCTGTCGGGGAGCAACGTTCAACCGAGCACATTCGGTGATTGCCGAGATGGAACAACATTTCGAAAGGGTGTGTGTCTTTACTCAAAACGTTGATGGCTTTCATCGATGGGCTGGATCAGCCAACGTAATCGACATACACGGAGATCTACACAACTTGATGTGTCCCAAGTGTACCTACCGACATACAGTGGAAAACTATGCTGACTTAAAAATCCCCCCTCCTTGCCCACAATGCAATACGGTCCTGCGCCCCGATGTGGTGCTGTTCGGCGAGTGGTTAGATGCGGACAAATTAGGGCGTCTTGAATATGAATTAGATCAGGATTTGGATGTGCTGTTTAGCATCGGAACTTCGAGTCTGTTTCCTTACATCTCAAAGCCCGTGTTGATCGCCGAGATGCGAGGCATCCCGACAGTTGAAATCAATCCTGAAGTGACTGATATTTCTGAGGTTGTGACTTACCACCTTCCCACCCGTGCTGTGGAAGCCATGGAAGCCATCTGGAAAGGAGTGAGAGACAGGTAAGGTTTACTCTTCTCCTTCATAGCTTTCAAGCGAGGGACAAGTACAGATGAGGTTGCGGTCGCCGTAGCTATTGTCGATACGTCCCACACTTGGCCAGAATTTGAAGTGACGCAAGTATGGCAACGGGAACGCTGCTGTTTGTCGAGAGTAGTCATGAGTCCATTCATCTGCGGAAACGGCTTCAATAGTGTGAGGTGAATACTTCAATAGATTGTCAACACGGTTTGCACGGTTTTCCTCGATATCGCGGATTTCTTGTCGAATCGCAATCATGGCATCGCAAAAGCGATCTAGTTCTTGTTGGGGTTCGCTTTCAGTGGGTTCGATCATCAACGTACCCGGCACCGGAAACGACATCGTTGGGGCATGAAATCCGTAATCCATTAACCTTTTTGCAATGTCTTCCGCTTCGATGCCGGCTGATTTTTTAAACGGGCGTGTGTCCAAGATCATTTCATGGGCCACTCTTCCCTTCTCGCCTGCATAAAGAATTTCATAGTGTCCTTCCAACCGGGATTTGATGTAGTTGGCATTCAGAATGGCATAACGTGTCGCTTCCGTTGCCCCTTCTGCTCCCAAAAGTTTGAGATAGGCATAGGAAATCAACAAGATACTTGCACTGCCCCACGGTGTGGCCGATATCGAAGAAATCGCTTTTTCGCCTCCCACCTCTATTAACGGATGCCCTGGCAAATACGGGGTTAGCTTCTCGACAACACAGATGGGTCCCATTCCGGGTCCTCCACCTCCATGCGGAATACTGAACGTTTTATGTAGATTCAGATGGCACACATCCGCCCCAATATTGGCCGGGTTGGTCAAGCCGACTTGAGCATTCATGTTGGCCCCATCCATATACACCAATCCTCCATTTTCATGGACAAGAGCACACACTTCTTGAATCTGGGCTTCAAACACACCGTGGGTGGACGGATAGGTGACCATCAAACCCGCGAGAGTGTCTCGATGTTTCACCGCTTTTTTATACAGGTCCTCTACATTGATGTTGCCCATTTCATCACATTTCACCACCACGACCTTCATACCGGCCATCGAGGCACTTGCTGGATTGGTCCCGTGCGCTGAGGAAGGAATGAGGATCGTTTTCCGATGAGCAGCTCCCTGATCGCGGTGGTAAGCACGGATGATCATCAACCCGGCATACTCACCTTGTGCCCCAGAATTCGGTTGGAGCGATACCCCGGCAAAACCTGTAATTTGACTTAGATCGGCTTCCAGTTCATTGATGATGTGTTGATACCCTTGAGCTTGCTCCAACGGAACAAATGGATGAAGAGAGGAAAATTCGGGCCAACTGATTGGAATCATTTCAGTGGTGGCATTCAATTTCATGGTGCAAGATCCCAAAGGAATCATCGAAACGGCTAAAGACAGATCCCGACTTTCCAACTGCTTGATATATCGCAACATTTGGGTTTCTGAATGGTAGGAATTGAATACTGGATGCGTCAAATAGTCACTCTGACGGTTCAGTTCTAAAGGGAACCTTACTTTTCCCGAGTCTTGACTGAAAGAGCCATTGCTGACTCCTAAACTCTGTCCAAACAGCACGATGAGGTTTTGTAGATCCTCGTAAGATGTGGTTTCGTCAAGGGATATGCCAATCGTGTTGTCTTCCAAATAACGAAGATTGACACCAAGTGAGAGGGCAACCGACTCAATCTGCTCGACTGTGCGGGGGGCAGAATCTCTAGGTTTTATTTTCAGCGTATCAAAATAGTAGTCGTTGAGTTGATCATAGCCTAATTCGTTCAGGGCGGTTTCCAATATCATTGCCGACTGATGGACTTTGTGCGCAACTCGGCGAATCCCCTCGGGACCATGATAAACAGCATACATCCCAGCCATGATAGCAAGGAGGGCTTGTGCCGTACAAATATTGGAAGTCGCACGTTCACGCCGAATGTGTTGCTCTCGGGTTTGTAGGGCCATCCGATATGCCATTTTCCCATTGTTGTCCTTCGAAACCCCGATAATCCTTCCAGGCACGTCGCGAACATGATCCTCATGAGTGGCAAAATAAGCCGCGTGAGGCCCTCCATATCCCAAAGGAATCCCAAAGCGTTGTGAAGAACCCACCACAATATCAGCTCCCATTTCTCCGGGTGGTGTGAGCAAAGCCAAGCTCAACAGATCTGCGGCGACCGCGACGAACGCACCAGCAGCATGGGCTTTGTGAATAAATGCAGCATAGTTTTCCACGGCTCCATCATGAGCAGGATACTGCAAAATAGCCCCAAACACAGACTCATTGAATTCAAACGATTGGTAACGTCCCACTACGATTTGAATATCAAGTGGTTCAGCACGTGTTTTTAGAAGGTCGATTGTCTGAGGAAAACAGGTGTCGGACACAAAAAAGACGTTCGCAGGATCTCCTTTGACCCGTTTATTGCGGATGCGAAACAACATCGTCATGGCTTCTGCGGCGGCGGTTGCCTCATCAAGTAAAGATGCATTGGCCACCTCCATTCCGGTCAAATCTTTGACCATTGTTTGGAAGTTGAGCAAAGCTTCCAGGCGGCCTTGTGATATTTCGGCCTGATAGGGAGTGTATTGCGTATACCATCCAGGGTTTTCCAAGATATTCCGTTGGATCACCCCAGGGATCACACAGTCATAGTACCCCAACCCAATGTAGGATTTGAAAATCTGATTCTTCTGGGCAACCCGTTCCAACATTTTTAGAAATTCATGCTCTTCCAGAGCCGAAGAGAAATCGAGAGGAGCCTTTAATCGAATCGATTCTGGAATTGTTTCTGTGATCAAGTCGTCCAATGATTGCGCCTGAACCACCTCCAACATTTGCTGAAGCTCGGTAGAGTTAGGGCCAATATGGCGTCGTTGGAAAGCATCCGTTGCAGGAAGTTGAGTGGTCATAGTCACATCCTTGATTAGAGTTCGAGCAGTCAGCCGAAAGGCTGGGAAGGAACAGCAAAACTTGGGGAAATGGGTTCGGAAACCAATACAGAACGACGCTACCGAACCACAAGAGAGTTTTTTGATGAGTGGATTACTCCGCTTCTTCGATAAGGAAAGTTTCGTAGTCTTCGGGGGAGAGCAGATTTTCAGTATCTTCAGGGTTGGCGATTTCCACGCGTACAAGCCAACCATCCGAATAGCAATCATCATTCACCATCTCAGGTTGATCAGCAAGATCTGCGTTGACCTCTGTGACGGTTCCTGAAATTGGCATGAATAAGGGGGAAACAGCCTTCACCGACTCAATTGTACCAAATTCGTCTCCGGCATCAACTTCGTCATTAACGGAAGGGAGTTCAACATACACAATATCGCCCAGAGAGTTTTGGGCATAATCGGTAATTCCGATGATCCCTTTGTTATCTTCAACACGAATCCATTCATGATCTTTGGTATATAATAACCCGGAAGGTATTTCACTCATTGCTTGTCTCCTTGGTTGTAGGTGTAAATTCACCGCTGGCGCTTAATTTTATAAAAAGGGGTCGGGACCACCACCGCTTGGAGGTTCTTCCCACGAATTTCGATCTCGATCTGGTTGCCAATCGCAGCCTCAGCAATTGGTAGGTAAGTCATCCCAATGGCTTTGCTAAACGTGGGCGAATACACTCCACTGGTAACTTCACCTATTGGCTGCCCTTGTTTACAAACCGGATAGCCATGTCGAGGAATTCCGCGATCAATCATTTCAAAGCCGACCCATTTTTTTGCAACACCCTCCTCTTTCTGGCGGGCTAAAACATCTCTCCCGATGAACTCCCCTTTATCGAGTTTGACGACCCATCCCAGGTCTGCTTCAAGTACTGTTGTTTCTTCATTTGCGTCGTTTCCATACAATAACATTTTGCCTTCAATTCTCAGGCTGTCTCGTGACCCTAAGCCGCATAAAGTCAAGTCATGGGCTTTTCCCGTGTCCAAGATCGCGTTCCATACAACTTCAGCGTGCTGAGGGTGAAAATAAACTTCGAAACCGTCAGATGCCGTGTATCCGGTTCGGCTTATGATGGAGGAAACTCCGGCAAAGGTGTCTTCTGCAAAGTGATAATATTTCATGTCTTGCACAGGAACCGAGGTGAGTTGCGCCACAACTTCTACAGCTTTAGGCCCCTGAATGGCCAACTGTGCAAAACTTTCACTAGCGTGAATGAGTTCGGCACCGACAGATTGATTCTGTTCTACGATCCAATTCCAGTCTTTTTCTTGATTCGCAGCATTGACGACCACCAAGTAGTCTTCAGCTTGGCGACGGTAAACTAAAATGTCGTCTATGAAGCCCCCTTGCGGTGACATCAACACATTATATTGGATTCGCCCATCTCTAAGTTTTGCCACATTGTTGCAAGTGATATACTGCAACAAGGCTTCCGCATTTTTTCCACGTACTAGGAATTCTCCCATATGGCTTACATCAAACAGGCCCACCTGTTCCCGAACAGCATTGTGCTCTTTTTTATCCCCAGTGTAGCGAACGGGCATGTGCCATCCACCAAAATCGACCATCCGGGCCCCATGTTCGATATGAAATTGATGAAAGGGAGTCTTTTTAAGTTCGTTTGTCATTTGCAAAAGCTTTCTGTTTCAAGAAACAAGGCAGGTTCAAATTGCATTGTTGATTCACAACTGAATCAATGACTCAAATTTTAATAATGACGGCTTTGCGGAAAAGTCAATCCTTTGATGGACGATTACCAGTTTTAACTAGAGTCAAAAGAATGGTTTTATGATGGAAGATTTAATAGTTTCCCTGCTCGGAATCGGCATTTTCGCGTTGCTCGGTCTAAAAAGTTCACTGGCTCTTTTAGCGTTACACCGAGTTCAGAAGAATCAAGGTTCTCCTTGTTATCGGGTCCTTCGTTCACCTTATGCTTTCGTGGGAAAAGTCCCAGTAGTCTACTTTGCCGTCTTCTTTTATGCAGGAGTTCTAGGACAATTGTTGCAGATGTTTTGGAATGGAACGTTGGTCATGGAATGGATTGCCCTGGGCACCGTCCTCGCAATCGTATGCTCGGCCTATTATGCATACATCTTATTTTTCAAATTGCGATTACGATGCTGGGGCTGCATTCGAATCTACTTTTCGAATTTGATGATAGGATTGTTTCTGATCAGCTATTACTGGAACCCGTTGAGTCACTAGATCCTCCCATCTCACTTACATCACCAATATGATCGTTGTAAGCGAGATAGCCTAATGCCAACCCTCCAACGGCAAAGATCACATTGGAAAACCACCCTCCTGGGAAGGTGTAAGCCAGAAACACGAAGACCACAATCACAATCGTTTTGATCACTGAATTGGTTTTATACTTACGAATGAGTTCTTCTTTGTCGATTTTGTCCAACATTGGATATCCCCCTTTTTTGTGTGTAGTGATGATTTTCCGGTTTTGAAACCAAGGAGCGCATTATACTGAACTAACTTTTCGGATCAACACATTCTAAAACTAAAGGCTGACCGCGGTTTCTTTCAATAACGGATGTCAAAGGTTTGATAGTTTTGAACTTCACCTTCGGAGACCATGACATGACTGACCTTTGCGAACGGTGGACCTTGATGGCACCATTGTTCCAATGCATCCACTTGCGTGGCCTCACCCTCTGCTTCCAAATACACGGAACCATCTGCCTGGTTCCTGACAAATCCTTTGACTCCCAACCGATTTGCCTCCTCCATAGTAGAATAACGATATGAAACCCCTTGTACGACTCCAAAAACCTCTATTTTGTAGTGTTTCATTGCTTCCTCATTCACTAAAATTATCAAGATTGTTCATGTCCGTTTGTTTTCCCAGCCTTTGCAAGACGAGTCTGCATGAACACCAAGGCAAGCACTATTAGAACAAGAAACACCCCAATTCCTAAAAACCCGAAAGAGAGTTGATTGACTGGAACCGCCCCGATACGAATCGTCAACTGAGGGTGATCTAAATTTGTGATTTCCCAGGTCGCTAATTCGGCACCTCCCAATGTTTCGGAACCCGATTCTTTAAGCTGATCCGATTCAATCACTAAGTGATTCACCGGGGTGAGCACCCGCCCCACTTCCATATTGTAGGGGTAGTTTTTGCGAAGTGTATAACTGCTCAAAAGAACAGGCACCGTATACTGAAACACTAACGTGGTATCCCCCGGGTCAAAGTCTCGATGAAATTGGATCTTGTTTCCTAAAACTTCGTATGACTGCTCGTCTCCACCCGTGTCGTGCATCACTTGAAGATTTTCATGACCTTCAGGAAGTTCGAAGGCGAGAGGATTGTTCCGAGTGTCAATAATATCTTGGGTGGGATTCATCACTCTCAACACCTCCGTCATCTGAAGCCAACCGATACCGGCTTCGATGAATAGCGCCGCATTACTTAACTCAATGGCTTCCATATTTTCAGAGATCCTTGGAACGATGACATCGACTTCAACTTCGGTTTGTCCCGATTGAAATGCAAAAAAATTGGAACTGACTAGATCGCCCTGAAAGCGGCTCCCTACCCGGTAAGCCGCACGAGGATCTAAGGGAATGTTGTCAAACTGAAATTGGCCGCTGGGATTCGTTTGAGAACGGCTGATCGGGCCATCAGTTGTTAAACTGCCATTGGCATCTAAGCGGAATTTGAGCAGAACCACAGCCAATCCGTCTTCAGGGATCGGCTGGCCTTCAGGCACCTGAACAGTTCCTTTAACATTGATGGTTTCTTGAGCTTGTGTAGCGACCTGAAACCAGAGAAAGAGAATGAACAACAAAGTCGTAGATTTGTGAATAGAAATCATTTTGTAGTCAGGAAAGAATGTGGATCAACAGGGGATGTTTAGGATCGTTGTAATGATTAATGGTGATGATGGTCTTCGGCAGGGAAAGAGAGTTCATGGACGCTGCAAGCCTCACACCCCTTGCTCCATTCGGAGGAACCATCTTGAAAATGTTCTTTTTTCCAAATTGGTACGGTGTGTTTGATCGTATCGATGAGATAACGGCTCGCGAGATAAGCTTCTCTTCGATGAGCAGTTGCCACAGCAATCGCGACAGAACATTCCTCAACTTCCATACGCCCGAGCCGATGGATGACTTCAATAAAATGCAGTTCCCAACGCTGGCTCGCTTCCGCGACGATATCATCAATTTGCTTAAGGGCCATTTGCTCGTGCGCTTCATATTCTAATGCCTGGACCAATTTGCCTTCGCTGTGGTTTCTAATATCTCCACAAAACAAGAGCATAGCCCCTGCTTGAGGATGGGACGCCCTTTTTCTCAGGCTGTCGATATCGATAGTGTCGCGGGTGATGGAATTTCTCATAAGCCAACTCCTTAGTCTGCTTCAATTGAAGCATCTTACTTTCCGTGCCAAGCCAAATAGACTGAGGGTATTACCGTCTGCTCAAACAATTTTAAAACAATATACAATTGCTTCAGCCTCTATTTTTGGCAAGATGAAAAGCAGAGGCTTAATAAATCAAAAGTACAAAGGAAAACAACCAGGCTGCAATTGTGATTTGTAAAAAGCGATCTTTCAGCAGAATCTCTGTGGGATTCCCACTATTGTTATGCACTAACGTGAGTTGGAGGTAACGCAAGATTCCAAGAATCACAAAAACCACAGTTAAATACAGGTATTGAGTGTGAAAGCGTTCGGTGACTTCTGGAGAGATGGTATAAGAGATATAAGCCACCAAAATCACTGGCGCCATGGTAAACATTCCAGCATTGACAAATTCTAAATTATAGCCATCTATGGACTTACGAACAGCAGCCCCTTGCTGCGACAGCAACACATCATCTCTTCGTTTAGCCAGACCAAGGAATAAGGCCAGTAAAAAGGTCATGAGGATAATCCACATTCGGGCCTCCACGTTACTCACAATCGCGCCAGCAAATACTCTCAATACAAAGCCGGTCGCAATGATAAACAGATCGACAATTGCGATGTGCTTGAGGCGGAGGCTATACAAGAGGTTCATCAAAAAATAAACGAATATGATTAGAAAAAAGTAAGGAGTGAGCCAGTAAGCGATTCCTCCTCCGAGAGCTAGTAAGATCACCATCAAAGTGAAAGCCGCCTTGATTGGAACGGTTCCGGAAGCGAGTGGACGAAATTTCTTGGTCGGATGTTGTTGGTCAGATGCAATATCTTTGTAATCGTTAAAGATATATACGCCACTCGCAACTGCACAGAAACACCCAAACGCTAGTATATTACGCAATAGTAAGTCGATTTGATCGATCTTAATTGCAAAAAAAAGCGGCAAAAAGATGAAAGTATTTTTAACGTATTGGTGAGGTCGTAAAAGTTGAAGGTACGGTTTCATTTGAAACAATGTACAATAAAGTCAATAAGATAAGATGAATGTTCGTTAAAAAGAAACTGGCGAATCTATTGTCCTTAAACACACAACACAAGCTTTCTGATAAACACTATGCCCGTCTATCAATTAATTGACGATGTATCACTCTTTCCCCCCCACGAATTGGCAGAACCCGGAGGTTTACTCGCCTATGGTGGAGATCTTTCTATCACCCGCTTGCTCTCCGCCTATCAACAAGGAATCTTTCCCTGGTATGAGGACGGTTCACCTATCTTATGGTGGAGTCCCGACCCTCGATTGATCTTGGAACCAGGTCGTTTGAAAATATCCAGAAGCCTTCGGAAAACTTTACGTAAAAAAAATTTTGAGATTCGATCCGATACCTCGTTTGAAGAAGTGATTAATGCCTGTGCAACCGTCAGACTGAAAAATGGGGAAGGCACTTGGATTACCAAAGAAATGGAACATGCTTACAATCAACTACATGAATTAGGGTATGCGCATTCGGTCGAAGTCTGGGAAAATGATCAGCTAGTTGGAGGACTCTATGGAGTGTACATCGGAAGGTGCTTTTTTGGAGAATCCATGTTCATGAAAACAAAAGATGCTTCAAAGGTTGCATTGGTCGCATTGGTTGCCCAGGCACGCGAGTGGGAAATCCATTTTATCGATTGCCAAGTCACCACCAACCACCTCATCAGCTTAGGAGCTCAAGAAGTCTCTCGCCGCGAGTTCCTACGTCGCCTTCGTCTAGGCATGCGTTACAACAATCCGCTAGATAACTGGAAGTTTGCTCCTCACATCTATTTACGATGCCTGGATGCCCCGGCCTCCTCATAATGCGGAACTTGATGCCAAAATGGAGTCCCTACTACTGGAGTGGACGGGGTAGCAAACTCCTTCGCAGGAATGAGTCCTGCTTCAAAACCAAGTCGTCCCGCCTGGATAGCCCTTGAAAACGCATCTGCCATTTTTATAGGATCTTGAGCTGTAGAAACTGCCGTGTTGAGCAAGACCGCATCAAACCCCATTTCCATCACTTGCGTCGCATGAGAAGGTTTACCAATTCCTGCATCCACGATGAGTGGAACTTCGGGAAGCCTTTTGCGTAAAGTTTTTAACGCCAACGGGTTTGTAGGACCTTGCCCTGATCCGATGGGAGAGGCCCAAGGCATCAAAATCTGACATCCGGCGTTCAATAGGCTTTCTGCTAAAACCAAATCATCGGTTGTATAAGGAAACACCTCGAAACCTTCTTCCACCAAAATTTTAGCTGCCTCAACCAATAAAAAAGGATGTGGCTGCAAATTGTAATCATCCCCAATCACCTCCAGTTTGATCCATGATGTGCCAAATATCTCACGAGCCATTTGGGCGGTGGTGACGGCCTCTTTTACCGAATGGCAACCCGCTGTGTTGGGTAAAACTCGAACAGGCAAAGACCTCAATGTCTCCCAAAACACATTGGGTTGATCTCGACGAAAAATTTGCCTGCGCAAAGATACCGTAACGATCTCCGTTCCCGATGTTTGGATGGCCTCCGTCAAAACCTCCGGTGAGGGATACCGTGCAGTTCCCAAAATGAGACGGCTATTGAAGTTGCATTCAGCAATTTTCCACATATTGATTCCAAGAAATGAACTTTTATCGTGATAGGTTTTCATCCACCCGCTTGAGGGGCTACTATTTCGATGGAATCCATCTCCTTTACCGGAGTGGAATCGTATCGAGCTTTTGGCACAAAAGCCTCGTTCAAGGCCACTGCACAATAATCGAGGTCCTGTTCCAGGCAATCCAATAGCTGCCCCAAAGTTTGAACCTGATCGATCAACCTCACCTCACCATTGATAATAATCTGCATTAAACTTCTTCCATTAAGTGTTGAAATTCAGCTTCCAGTGTTTTTCCATCCAAAAAATGGACAACCAGATCTGCAATTTTAGGTGAGAGCAAAAAACCGTGCCGGTACAGTCCATTCACTCGTAACAATCCATTCTGATAGAAAATCCGAGGTAGATTGTCATCCAACGCTGGACGGCAGTGAACTGCAGTTTCCAGGATGCGGGCTTCTGCAAAACCAGAATGTAACGAAAAAGCCGCCGAAAGCAACTCTAAGGCTGATCGCACCGAAATTTCGGAAAAATCCTCTGCTTCTACGGTCGTAGCTCCGATCACATAATGGTGATCTGGACGAGGCACAATATAAAGTGGATAGCGGGGATGCATCAAACGTATTGGGCGTTTGAGTTGCACCGCTGGAGCTTGAATACGAATGATTTCCCCTCGAACACCACGTAACTTGGATATATCGGTTTTGGCTTGAAGCCCCCGACAGTCCACCACACAGTCATACTGAAAAGACTGAGTGTTCGTTTCTAAAACAAACGGGGCGATATGATTTACGGGAGTGTGGTAATGCACAACCACCTGGGATGCAGCTTGTGATGTCAAATAGTGATTCAAACCCGATAAAATCGCCCTTGTATCAATTTGCCCCTCGTAAGGAAAAAACAACCCTCGTGAAATACCCGGATTGAGTTCCGGCTCCAATTCCAGCAAATTTGATGCATCCATGCGATGCACAACAGGATCTGAAGTGTAATCGGCAACAATATGATGCAACCGCTCCAAATCGCCTTGTTCCGGAGTATGAGCCACTACTAAACTGCCTTCTTTTTGAAAAAAAACTTGGGTTTCTAACTCTCCGATAACCTGCTGCCAGAGGTAGGTGGAGGAACTTCCCAAGTCTGCAATGGCTGGTTCTGCACTTTCCAATTCACAATAAGGCGACAACATTCCCGCAGCGACATGGCTGCAGGATTGCCTACCATCAGGGCTTCCAGAATCAAATAGATTCACTTGCCACCCTTGTTTCACACAGAAGAACGCCAACAACCGCCCTAGAATGCCTGCGCCAACAATGCCAATGGAAGTGTTCATAATTTTAACTAACTGGTTCCAACACGTGTTTTCGTTTTGAGTAAAAAATGGAGCATTCTGAGTAAACGGTGAGGCATTATATAACGATTATTGGGTATCGCAAGCATGGGAAATGAAGACGTTTACCCTCCAGCAGGAGGGCAAACAGTTTGAAGCTTTAAACTGGAAGAAACTTTCTAGGCTTTTTTCAGGTGGGACAAAACCCATTCCGTCAGTTTGGAAGGGGTATAGCCAAATTCTTCGGCAAGCATTTTCCACGGAGCTGAAGCACCAAAGCGATTGATTCCATAGATCAAGCTATTGGCCCCCATTACAATACGCAGACTTTCCGCACGCCCCGCTTCAACCCCAACGACCAACGGATGATTGGGCGGGATGACTTCGTTGCGATAGGCCTCTGGTTGGTTAAGGAAAAGCTCCAGACTTGGAATCGATACCACACGCACTTTATATCCTTGCTGTTCGAGAAGCGCTGCCGAATCCGTGAGCAATGGCACTTCTGAACCAGACCCCAACAGAATCAAATCAGAATTTCCCTCGGAAGGATCTTGAACAATATAGGCACCTTTATGAATCAGGCTATTATCGAAATTCTCCGAACGTTGAAATGCCGCAACCTTTTGACGAGTCAAAATAAATGCGACCGGACCTTGAGCTTGTGTGAGGACCCACTCCCAAGCCAATGCCGTTTCAACACCATCTGCTGGACGAAAAACTGTCAACCCTGGAATGGACCTCAAAGCATCGACATGCTCAATAGGTTGGTGTGTTGGTCCATCTTCCCCCAGAAAGATTGAATCGTGGGTAAAAACAAATACCGTTCGAACTTTCATGAGTGCTGCGAGGCGCACCGAAGGACGCATATAGTCGCTAAACGTAAGAAATGTTCCACAGTATCCCAAAAATGTTCCATCCAGGTTGATGCCATTGGTTATAGCTCCCATCGCATGCTCTCGGACACCGAAAAAAAGATTACGACCACCAAAACGTTCTCCGTCTCCTTCAGCAGCTATGCCAACAGCAGAAGTATTTTTAAGTAAAGCGGGAGCTGCGGATCCTGCTAGGTCAGCCGACCCCCCAACCATAAAGGGATATTGTTCAGCAACTTTGGCCATTACTGCTGCTCCGTGTTTGCGGGTGGCGTCCGCTTTTCCTTCCATTCCTTCCGTCAGGATGGCTCGCAGATTCTCGATAGGCGGGGGATTCCTTGCTTCTTTCCAAGCCAAATCGAGTGCAGGATGGCTAGATTTCCATGACTCCAGTTTTTGATCTAATGTTTTGCGTTCCGTAATTTTTCGATCAATCGTTTCTGCGAGATAGCTTTTCACATCCTCTGGAATGTAAAAATCCTGATCAGCAGGCCACCCCAGGCGTTCTTTTGTTTTATTAGCTTCTTCAGTCCCAAACGCTTTTCCATGAGCATCAGGTTTTCCTTCATACTTTGGGCTTCCTTTGCCAATCATGGTTGTCACAACGATCAATGAAGGCTGATTAGTGTTTTCTCGAGCTTGCTTAAGCGCATCGTGAAGTGCTTGAAAATCCTCTCCTTCTACTTGCTGCACGTGCCATCCTTGGGCCTCAAAACGTTGTGGCACGTTCTCTGAAAATGATAACTCGGTAGTACCGTCAATTGTGACCTGATTACTATCATAAAGATAAATGAGATTGCCTAACTTCAGATGACCAGCCAGCGAAGCAGCTTCGTAAGAAACTCCCTCCATGAGATCTCCGTCACTGACCACTCCATATATATAATGATAACCAGGACCATTTCCATCGCGTCCAAAACGAGCGCGTGTCAGTTGTCCTCCCAATGCCATTCCGACACCGTGTGCAAAGCCTTGCCCCAATGGCCCTGTAGTGACTTCAACCCCGACAGTTTCTCCGAATTCGGGATGACCAGGTGTTTTAGAATGAAGTTGGCGGAATTGCCGAATTTCATCAAGTGAAAGCTCATAGCCAAATAGGTGCAGCAGACTATACAACAACATGGAGGCATGCCCTGCGGAAAGCACAAAACGGTCTCGAAGCGGCCACTGAGGATCTTGGGGGTCAAACCGTAAATGGGAATGCCACAGTTCTAATACCGGTCGAGCTAGTCCCATAGGTGCTCCCGGATGTCCACAGCCAGCTGCTTCGACGGCATCGACCGTGAGACAGCGAATAGTATTTTCGATACGTGTTCGTAATTCTAAAGTTAACGTACTCATGGGTTTACTGCCTCCATTGATGAAATTAGTGAAAGATTGGGTTGTTGCCTCACTTCGCTAGCTAGAATAGCAACGTCACTATACAGCCATTCTGGTCAGCTTGAGGCAGTCACGCTACACTAGATTTTTTAAAAGAACAAAAGAAATAGCGTCTAGATTTCGCTACAAAAACCCTGCAAGTTTCGGAAGTTAACAGGATCCAAAAGAAAAGATTACAACCTGAATTTTTATCAAATTGGTAGACAATTCATAAAGGTCTGAGATCATGGAAGATCGAATAATTTTACGCCTCCGAAATAATTGGTTTCTCCTAAATAGATCTGTTACCGTTTTTAGTAAGGAATAATAAAACGTTTGACTTTGTCAAAGGCTTCCCAAAGTTGATTTCAGGCAGGAATGTCAAGGAGGAAAGTCGAGTGCAGACAAGGGAAAAGAAGAATAAATCAGAAGTGAGGAAAAATCACTTAGGGGGGAGTCACATGGTCATTCCACTTCAGTCCAGTTTGGTATTCCGTTTGTTGTTCAGTATCTCCGTGCTCATGTTTTTTGTGTTTATTGTAGGGAATGTGATCACAGTCCGAGTCGCAAAAAGCAGTTTAACAGCACAAGGAGAACGACAGCTAGCCTTACAGAAAGAAGAATACAACCGACAAGTGGAGGAGGCCCGAAAACAATTGATGCGTAAGTTACAACCGCAAATTGAAATGATTTCCGAGTTTTCTAAGGGGCCATTGATCATGCGTCTCAACGAGGTAGAGGTCGATGCCAATCAAACCCGTCGTCAAATTATCGATGGATTTAAAGACTGCTTCGGCAATGAGGATGAAGGACTTCTGTTTGCTTGTATTCGAGCCAGGACTCTGCAAGCGGGTACGTCAAAAATGATTTCTTCGCTCAACCGCACGTTCATTTCGACTGCCATTAACTTTTTGGTAACTGATGAAGACTTGGTAGGGATTTATGTGGAGGATTGGGAATCTCAACTATATGCGGGGTTTTATAGGAATAAAAACAATGAAGTTATAGAAATGTCATCTATCGACACATTTCCTAAACAGAATTCTATCGTGGAACGGGAAATCTTTGATGACGGAGAATATATTGGGAAATTGGTGTTTGCTTTCACAACTCAGCGCATTACAACAATGCAAGAAGCCACGGAGCAAAGGATTCGTGAAGCCGAAGCGTTGATTGATCAAAACATATTAGAACGGAGCCGAGAAATCACACTCAATCGAATAATAGAAGGCGCACTCTTTTTTTGCGCACTTTTGCTCGCCATCTCGTTTATTGCGATCAAGACGATCATTCGTCCCATTCAAACCCTTCGAGATAGCGCCAACCAATTGGCACGAGGAGAACTTGATGGCAAAATTGACACTTCTGGTACAGATGAGGTTGGGAGTTTAGCAATTAGTTTCGCCTCAATGCGAGATGCTATTCGAGAAACGATTTCCGAACTCAACGTATCGAACATCGCTCTGACCCAAACCAAACAACGGCTTGAGCGGATCTTGGAAGCCACCCGCGAAATTGCGTCAGCCCACGAGAAGTTCACTCCTATCATTAAAGCTCTGGATACGATCCTTGCCGAGATTCCACTGAAAAAATCAGCAAAAGTTCACTTGGCTTTCAAAGAAGCCCAGCCCAGTGGCAACATCGGTTATTCTCATTTTCAATTCCCCATTGGATTGTCAGCCAATGGTTTTGCTTCTATTCAGATGAATCGAATCGGGGGCTTGAAACATTTTTTTTCTAATCAAGTCTTTGCAGAAGAGCCTTCAGAATATGGCAGTTCTGGAGTTTTGTTGAGGAATCACGTCCTTCGTATCCCCATTGAACAGAAGGATCACTTTTTGGCTTTGATCGAAATAGAGGGGGTCAATTCAGAAGTTTACGGCCCCAGCGAACAAGATTTTGTAGAAACCCTGTCACGTTCTTTGGCAATCGCCCTCAAAAATATTGATTTCACTCAAGAACTGGCCGAAAAAATTCGTATGGAAGGAGAATTAAAAACTGCCGCCGCGGTACAACAAGCGCTCTTCCCCAAAACATTACCCGAAGTTCCAAATGTCCAACTGGCGACGTTCTTCCGGTCAGCCAGTGAAACGGGTGGTGATTGGTATGGTTTTATGAAACGCTTCGATCAACATCTGTATGTCATGATTGGGGATGTTACCGGACATGGTACTCCGGCGGCCTTAGTCACTGCGACGGCCAGTGCCACCTGCAAGATTCTCGAAGAAATGTATTATTTGCGCTATGCCTTTGATCGAGAAGTTCCTTCTCCAGCAGAATGTATGAAACATCTAAACAATGCGATCTTTGAAGCGGGGCATCCTGATTTTCTTATGACCTTTTTTATTGCCTGCATCAATCTTGATACAGGAGCCTTGACCTTCTCGAATGCAGGCCATAATTTTCCTTTGATCGTGCGCGCTAATGGCAAAGTGAAACGACTATTGAATGCCAATTCTCGCCTGGGTTATGCCAAGGATTGGATGTTTTCCCAGAAAGACGAACAATTGGAACACGATGATTTGATCTTATTCTATACTGATGGGTTGACCGAAAATGAAAATACCGCGGGAGAAATGTGGGGTGAGAAACGATTAGTTCGAGCCTTACGGCGGTATCGAAATCAGTCAGCTCAGGCAATAGTCGATCAACTAATACAAGAAAACGATGATTTCAGTGGACAACGTGCATTGGCAGATGACATTACGGTAGTCTGTACCCGTATCACGGCCCCATTTCCCCACAAAAAGGAAACCAACTGAGGTCTATATGGCTCAAGATCAAATTGCAGTTTACCCGATCAGTGCCAACCCTCCAACATGGGGGCATGCCGACATTATGCGTCGTGCAGCTTCTCATTTTGGACATTTGTACTGGGCAGCGGCAATCAACCCTCATAAGCAGTATCTGTTTAAACCAGAAGAACGCGTCCAAATGATGGTTGAATATGTAAAGCACTATGAATTGAAAAATGTCACGGTAGAAACCTATTCAGGTGGCACCGTTCGGTATGCAGAAAAGAAAGGGGCACGGTTGATTGTTAAAGGCCTCAGGACCGTTGCCGATTTTCAAGGGGAACTTGAGCAATTTGTTGGCAATCGAGGTATTAATGAGAACATCGAAACAATGTGTATGTTTGCTCAACCTCCTTTTTCGGTGATCAGCTCAAGCTTGGTGAGAGAGTTAGCTCTTCTCAGAGAAAATATCGACCAATATGTTCTGAAGTCGGTAGCTGATCTTGTCGGCCGTATTATTGCAGAACGTGAGGGAACCCACTTATGACCCAAATGCCATCCCCCCCTCGCTGGCTTTTTATTCCTACTATCTTGTGCTCAACGTTTCTGTTTCTCGCTATAGGAACGGCTCACTTTTACGACCCCACACTATTTCACCCTTTATATCCTCATGGGGGGATCCAAAACTGGCTCGGACTCTTCGGTGCTTTGACCGGTGGTACGCTTATCGAACTATTTGGACCGCCGGCACTGTTAATTCCTTGGTTTTTTTTTCGTCTGGTTCGACCAGTTAATAGAAAAATGCGAAAACCGGTCCTAGCTTATTATGGATTTGTTTTCATACTAACTATCTCAATCCTCTATGCTTTGTGGTTGCCAAGTGATCGTTTTCCTATAGGAAAATCGTTGTTTTGGCTGCATACCGGTTATCTGGGAGTTCTTGGGGCACAATGGCTATCACTAACCTTGACCAGCGTTGGAGCCAATGTGGTAACCGTTGTCGTTTTTACAATTTGTGGAATGAAACTTTATGAAGAGCTTCCGATCAAGCCTTTACTGTCTATGGTGTTTGTAACGGTTGTGCTCCTACCATTGTATTGTTTGGAACATCTAAGGGATCGTGTTTTGCCAGAAATCTCGAAACAGTGGACGCAATACAGGGAGCAGAAGCGGCAAAAAGGCAAACAACAGAATGAGGACTTGGATTCCGATCCCGATCCATTTCTTCACGAGGAATTTTCACCGGAAGAATTTCGGCCGGAACCGGAATTCGAAGAGGCCTGGGAAACTAAGTCAACTCATCGTGATCTTGTTTGATTTGGCGAATTTTGGCGAGAAGGTTGATAATGTATTTTAGTGGAATTTCATCCGGAAATAGCTCTTTTATAAAGCTGAAATTGTTGCGGATACTATAAAGATACTTATAGGCATTCAACACAATTTCATTATGATCGAATGTCAGTTTCGGGACTTTATCCAGATCCACTAATTGTATCTCACTAGCCACCCCACCCGCCGAAAGTCTTACATTCTCGCCATAATAGATTCCCAACATTCCAAACGAAATCACACGCCCCCATGGGGTGCGATCGACTTCATCAAAGGTCTGGAAATTGACCACCTTAATCGGACTCGTGATTCCTAGCACATGCTCGAAACAACGCGTTGCGCAAGCGGTGCGTGTTTCTTCACTTCGTAGCATAGCAATTGGCAACGCCCAATGTCCTTCAAATGGGTGATACTTCCTTTTAACAACTACAATCTGGATGACTCCTTGTTCATTGATATAAAGGAGAACTCCTGAAACAGCCATTGTGATCGGTTCATACCTAACTTGTTCACGTCGATCATGGATGATTCGAAGCAAATGGCGTTCAAAATTGCGATCTTTAACCTGCTTTGCCTGTTCTTCATCAATGGATTCCCCTGTTTCAGCAGCGTTGAGATATTGCATTGTGCCATTGACCTTGTCCTTCATATAAACCCAATTCAACTGTAGCCAAACATACAAATCTCCAGTTGTGCGATTGGGAAACTCGTCCAAGATGTCATTACGATACACGTCTTCCGCAAACGGCGTAAAAACACGCCGATACCAATCAATGGCACCTTCTTGAAAGGTCATTTGAGTTTGGTTTAGGGTGTTGTGCCATTCCGTATAATGGCGAATGATATTCATCATCACTCGATAGGAAGCCGGCTGTGTGAGGCGAATTTCGGCACCTTGATATTTATCCAACTGAGTTTCTTCCAAAAAATTGGTGTGCTCTTGGATAATCATCTTATGTTTGGCAGTCAGTTCCTTGGTGATAGGAACATTCACCATATATTCCACTACTTCAGCATCGATGTATTCCTGCTTCCGGCTTTTCGCGACAGAAACTCGGTGATGCCCATCGCGCACAAAATAGTAATCGTCGATCTTGTAAACAGAGATGGGCGGAAGATGGACTTGTTTTTCGTGTAACTCGTCAATCGTAGCCCAACGTTCTCGAAGGTCGTCATTGAGAGGGAGAAAATTCTTATTAAAATCTTCGTATCGTCCTTCGCTCCCAATGATGTTTTCCACCAGTATGGTCTGGCTTCCCAAATATCGAGTATTCTTTGATTTTGTCAGGCTGAGGATTTCATTCAAAGAAGTGAGCTTGTCATCCTTTTGCGTAATGGTGGCAAAAATTGAGCTTACTGTTGCCTGCCATCGTGCATTTTTAAAACGTTGTGTAGAAACTACTTTACTCATGGTAACTCTCCATAAGTCGGTTCATGAGAATCAAACTGTGGAACAAGTATTGAGACATCCTTGCCCCAACCTCGCAAACGAATGAGAACTTTCAGTTCGACTGAAAGACTGTTCTCAAAACAAAGGCAATTATACCAAAATTTTGTATGGATAGAATTAAGATTGAATCAACGGGAAATAATTTAGATTACCGGATGGTAAACGATGGAGAGGGATTCAATTGCAGTAAAACTTAAGAGTTTGGAATTTCAATAATGTAATGTTGATATCCGTTAATGAGTTCGGTTTTTCCATAAGTTTGGCGACGCGGGCCGACACCATAATTCAGCTGCACATGCCCATAGAAAAAGAAGCTGGGTTGCCATCGATCCAAAATCTTGCGAAAGACCTTAAACCCTTCATGTAGAAGGCTTCCTGGAAGATCGCCAAGTCCAAATGCAGGAGCATGGCTTACAAAAATATCCACCTTTTTGCGATGAAGCCAGATTTTTGGAAGAAGCTTCCAGTACCGCAATTTCATTTGAAGCTCAGTATATTGGTAAGGGCTTTCGTCATTATACCGAGGAGATCCACCCAATCCCATCAAATTTAGCGATTGGTGCCTAACGATGGTATCATCTAACGAAATCCAGCCTTGAGGTGGCGACACGGCATAATCTTTGTCATGATTGCCAGGGACGTAATAACAAGGCACATTGAGCAGGGTCGCAACGTATTCGAGATACGATTTCGGTAAATCCCCACACGAAATCACGAAGTCGACATTTTTCAAAAACTCCGGTCTCTCACTGTTGAGGGACAGGTTGTAAATGAACGGAGAAATTTCATCAGCAATTACTAGGAGTTTCATAACCAATTTCGTGGTGAAAGGGTCTGTGGTAGGAAATGCTCTTGCCTCCAAATTTTCTTGTCTAGTTTGAAAATTTCACGCATATTTGCAAGAGGAAATGCTGAATGTTATAAAAAGAATGACAATTAGGCAGGAGGAATAAGCAGTGCCCATTTATCAAGATATTATCGAAACAATCGGTAAGACTCCAGTAGTACGCATCAATCATCTAACGAGCGAGAATAACGCAAACGTATATGTGAAACTAGAAAAATTCAACCCTGGCGGTAGCATTAAGGATCGCACCGCTTTAGGGATGGTTTTGGAAGCAGAGCGTCAAGGTAAGATAAAGCCCGGAGATACCTTAGTCGAACCGACTTCAGGAAATACGGGGATTGGTCTGGCTATGATTGCTGTTGTGCGAGGGTACAACATGGTGCTGACTATGCCGGACACGATGAGTTTCGAACGTCGAGCGCTATTAGAACATTTAGGAGCTGAGATTGTGTTATCCGCTGGTGAAATGGGGATGCAAGGGGCTATCGAGTTAGCGCAGCGTATGGTGGACGAACGTGGATATTTTATGGTTTATCAATTCAGCAATCCCGCCAATCCGAAAATTCACGAAGAAACAACAGTTCACGAGATCTTATCTGATTTCAGAGAACTAGGGCTAGATTGTCTAGTTTGTGGTGTCGGGACTGGTGGTACATTGAGTGGTGTCGGTAAGATTCTGAAAGAGACGTATCCCAAAATACAGAACATTGCCGTCGAGCCGTATTATTCTCCAGTGATTTCCGGGGGAGAGCCTGGTTTTCATGGGATACAAGGCATTGGTGCCGGATTTGTTCCCGAAAACTATCATCCTGAGGTGGTGGATCGTATCATGCAGGTTCGTGAAGATGATGCCTATGAGATAGCACGGGAGGCTTCCCGACGAGAAGGCTTATTGATCGGAATTTCTTCAGGAGCCAGCTTGTGGGCGGCGTTGCAGGTTGCACAAGAAATGAGTCCCTCTCAAAATATCCTGACAATTCTACCTGATGGAGCCGAACACTATATGAGCACTCCCCTATTTCTCCATAAAAAAAGGTTTTCATGAACGATACGGAAAAACGATTACAGGATATCGTCCATGCCGTTTTGCAATCCTATAAAAAGCATCCCGACCTCGAAAGAATTGGGCAAACACACCTTCCTACGAAGGAGGAAATTGTCGCTTTGGTCCAAGACATCCAAATGTTGCTCTTCCCAGGTTTCATTCGTCAAGAGATGCTTGACCCTCTCGCTTTGCCATATATCATTGGCCAAAAAACCGCTTCAATCTTTCATCGGCTTCAGAACTATATGGAAGAGGTTTTGTGTTGGGAGGTGTCACAAAAGGGGTTCAATTGCCAAGACGACCCTCAGTTCTCAAAGCGGGTTTCAGGCATTGCTCTAGAATTCTTAGAATATTTACCCACCTTACGTGAAGTTTTAGCAAAAGATGTAGACGTGCTGTACGAAGGTGACCCCGCAGCTCGAAGCCGCCAAGAAATTGTCATAAGCTATCCTGGAATACAGGCAATCAGCGTGCATCGAATTGCTCACTTTTTATACGAACACAAGATTCCATTACTTCCCAGAATCATGAGCGAATACGTACACTCCCAAACTGGAATCGATATTCATCCTGGAGCAAGATTGGGTATTGGAACCATGATTGACCACGGGACCGGAATCGTTATTGGAGAAACCACCGAAATCGGAGACTATGTCCGCATCTATCAAGGGGTTACTTTAGGGGCATTAAGTCCACTTAAGAAATGGAATACCCCTCACACAAAAAGACATCCAACCATTGAAGATCATGTAGTGATTTATGCTGGAGCTACCATCTTGGGTGGGCATACTGTGGTTGGAAAACACTCAATCATTGGCGGGAACGTTTGGCTCACCCGAAGCGTACCTCCCAATAGCCGTGTGATTTGGGAAGCCCGGGAGATGAGTCCTTCTGTTGAGAAGGAAGAGATGATGTTATGCCCGGATTCCAACTCGAAAATTTCACATTAAGGCCTTCAAAAGTGAAATTTTCTCAACTATAATTCAAGGATGTGGTTCCGAGAATATCTGGATTGCCACCTATCCCCTCTGTATTCACCCCCTTCATAAGTTCACCTGTCAGCGAGGCTTTATGGCGAATCGTAATATCCATTCTGAGACAAATACCGCAGTCGATTCTAAAACCCAGTTACAAAAACCTAGGATGTACAAAGTCCTAATTCACAACGATGATTATACAACGATGGATTTTGTAGTACATATTTTAGAAACCGTTTTTCATAAAAGCTCAGCCGAGGCATCGCAGATCATGCTTAACATTCATAATCATGGTATTGGCGATTGTGGGACGTATAGTTTTGAAATTGCAGAAACCAAAGTAGCGGCAGTACATGCCATCGCCCGACAGTATGAATTTCCCCTTCGATGTAGCATTGAAGAAGCATAGGAGCCGTATGTTTACGAAAGATTTGGAAGTCAGTTTGATGGCAGCCCAACGCGAAGCAAAAAATCGAGGCCATGAATATTTATGTGTGGAACACTTGTTGTTTGCTTTGTTGCATAATGAAACGGGCCATAGAATTCTAAAGCATTGCGGCGGGAACATCGAACGTATCAAGCAAGGATTGGAAGAATTCTTCAATCAGCAGGAAATCATTCCGTTAAATGATAACACTCCCCAACAAACACTAGCCGTACAAAGAGTTTTGCATCTTGCGGTTATGCATGTGAACAGTGCTGGAAAAACAACTGCCGACGTTGGAGATGTTTTAGTAGCAATCCACCGCGAGTCAAAATCACATGCTTCTTACTTTCTCCAAAAAGAAGGTATCACGCGACTGGACTTGCTCAATTATATTTCACACGGCATCTCCAAGGTTGCTGTTGATGAAGAAGACGAACTCGATGCAAAGGATTTGGACGAAGAAGGCGAAGAAATCGAAGGGCGTCCTGAACGTGATCCTTTGGCATTATATACACTGAATCTTTCTCAACTGGCGGCTGAAAGTAAGTTGGATCCATTGATCGGCCGTGAATATGAATTGGAACGCACGATCCAAATTCTATGTAGACGGCGCAAAAACAACCCAATTTATGTAGGGGACCCGGGAGTTGGAAAGACCGCAATTGCTGAAGGGCTTGCATTAAAAATTTTTCAAGATGCGGTTCCTGATTTAATTCAAGGAGCCGAAATATTTTCTTTGGATATTGGTGCGTTGTTAGCAGGTACAAAGTTTCGTGGAGATTTCGAACAACGGATCAAGGCCGTCTTGAAAGCTCTGAAAAAGAAAGCACGATCTATCTTGTTCATCGACGAAATTCACACAATTGTTGGTGCTGGTGCGACGAGTGGAGGTTCTATGGACGTTTCCAACTTGCTCAAACCTGCATTAGCCAAAGGCGAAATTCGTTGTATCGGGTCAACCACATATGAGGAGTACAAAAAATCCTTCGATAAAGACCATGCCCTATCTCGCCGTTTTCAAAAGATTGATATTACTGAGCCTTCAGTCGAAGAATCGATAAAAATCCTCAAAGGCCTAAAGAGTCATTATGAGAAACATCACCAGTTGCGCTACACTTTAGGGGCACTTCGATCCGCTGCTGAGCTTTCTGCAAAATACATTAATGATCGATATCTCCCCGACAAGGCAATTGATGTGATCGATGAGGTGGGTTCGGCAGTAAAACTACGAAGTTCCACAAAAAAGAGAAAGGTCGTGAATGCTCAGGATGTGGAACAAGTCGTTGCAAAAATAGCGAGAGTTCCTATCCAACGCATGACGCTTTCAGATAAAGACAAACTGAAAGATCTGGAAAGAGATCTGAAAATGCGCGTCTTTGGCCAAGATGAAGCAATCACTACTTTAGCCACTGCGATCAAGCGGTCTCGTGCTGGTTTAGGGAACCCAGAAAAACCAGTTGGGTCTTTCCTCTTCGCAGGACCTACTGGCGTTGGTAAGACTGAAGTAGCGAAACAGCTATCTGCAATCATGGGGACGCACTTCGAGCGATTTGACATGAGTGAATATATGGAAAAGCACGCGGTTTCTCGTTTGATCGGTGCCCCCCCAGGCTATGTTGGATTTGATCAAGGAGGTCTGCTTACAGACGCTATTCGAAAACACCCTCATGCCGTATTATTGCTCGATGAAATCGAAAAGGCTCATCCAGATATTTTTAATATTCTTCTACAGGTCATGGATCACGCAAAACTGACTGATAACAATGGCCGTCAGGCAGATTTTCGTAACGTGGTAATCATCATGACATCAAACGTGGGTGCTTCAGAAATGAGTGCCAATGTCATTGGGTTTGGAGACAATCCTCCCAAGTCTCCGAAACAAGCGTTGGAAAAAACATTCACACCTGAATTTCGCAATCGTTTGGACGGAATTATTCAGTTCAACGCTTTACCAGAGGAGGTAATTCTTAAGGTTGTAGATAAATTCATCATTGCTTTAGAACAAAAGTTGACCGGTAAAAAAATTGTCATCAACGTTTCTGAAGGCGCTCAAAAGTGGCTGGCGAAAAATGGCTATGACGCGAAATTCGGAGCGCGTCCCATGGATCGCTTGATTCAAAAAGAGATCGAAACCGTCCTTGCCGACGAGGTTTTGTTTGGCAAATTGGAAAATGGCGGCCAAGTTCATATCGAAGTTAAAGACGATAAACTCACCTTTACTTATTCCTAAGTTTGATTTTTGGAAAAGATCCCAGGTCATGGGGTCTTTTCCTCTTACCTCACGATTACCTCTTCGTTTAAATCTTCCTAAGTCTAACTTTGGTTTGGTTCGCTCCTTTTAATCTTTTCATTGCCGATTTTTCGCCTTGCTATAATAACTTTCCTTTCTTTTTAGATGTAGCTTTTCTTTAAAATTCGGAAAAGACCGTATCTTGGAAATCGTTCTTCGGTTTCGACCACGATTCCACTACTGAAACCCTGGAAAGTGTGTTAAGAAAAGTCTTAGGAAGTCAAACCACTCGGAGGGAAAGCTATCATTTTCAACCGAGTGAAAGGGATTAACTCTTACTAATTTAAGTTGGAGGAGGATATGACAGATAAGTATCAAAATCTTGTTGATTTGCAGCAAAAAAGCTGTGCGAGTTTTGCAAACCGCGAATATTTCGGAACCAAAGGTCCTAACGGCTATGAGTGGATTACTTACCGGCAATTTGGAGAATTCGTGGATCAGTTCCGTAGTGGTTTGGCATCGCTAGGAGTAGGACCCGGAGATTGTGTAGGAGTGATTGCCAACAATCGAGTGGAATGGGCGGTGGGAGCCTATGCGACCTATGGTTTGCGAGGGTTTTACGTTCCCATGTACGAAAATCAGCTGCTCAAAGATTGGTCGTACATTATTTCTGATTCCGGCGTTAAAGTGCTAGTCGTGGCCACTGACGAGATTTATGAACAAGTCAAAGATCTGCCACAGGAAATCGAAAACCTTCAGCATATTATAAACCTTGCCGGTCCGGAGAGTGATCCCAAGAGCTATAAGAGCTTGCTTAAAATTGGCAAAGAAAAACCTGTCGAAGCATTACAGCCAAAATTGGATGAACCGATGGGTCTCATTTATACTTCAGGAACCACCGGTAAACCGAAGGGCGTGAAACTTAGCCATGGCAACATTCTCAGCAACGTTCATATGATCGACGAATTGCTGGATATTCAACCTTCAGATCGCAGCCTTGCTTTTCTACCGTGGGCCCATGTTTTCGGGCAGACTTGCGAATTGCACTGCTTGATGTCCCGTGGAGCGTCCAGTGGTTTTGCAGAAAATGTCACAACCATCATCGAAAACTTAGCTGAGGTCCAACCTACTTTACTATTCAGCGTGCCTCGCATCTTTAATAAGATTTACGATGCCGTCCATAAAAAAATGGCCGATGAAGGTGGGATTGGAAAACTACTTTTTGACAAGGGACTTGAAAGAGCATCTCTCAAACGAAGACAAGGCAGCTTGGGATTCATCGATTCTTTAATTCTCTCGGTCGCCGATATGTTGGTTTTCAGCAAGATTCGTCAACGTTTTGGAGGACGCCTCCGATATGCCTTTAGTGGAGGTTCTGCATTGAACAAAGATGTGGGCGAATTTATCGACAACCTCGACATCACCGTCTACGAAGGATACGGATTGAGTGAAACCAGTCCGGTCATCTCAGCAAATAGCATGAAGGGACACAAGATCGGAAGTGTCGGGCTTGTGGCTCCAAGGGTAAAAGTAGTCCTGGATAAATCTGTAGTGGGCGAAGATAGTGCAGACGGAGAAATTGTGGTTTATGGCCCCAACGTGATGATGGGCTACCACAACTTGCCTGAAGAAACAGCAAAAGTGATGACCGAGGATGGAGGTTTCCGAACCGGGGACTTAGGACGCTTTGACTCAGAGGATTTCTTATTCATCACTGGCCGGATCAAGGAGCAATATAAGTTAGAAAACGGCAAGTATGTAGTCCCGTCGCCAATGGAAGAAAAACTTCAACTCAGTCCCTATATCAATCAAGTGATGATCTATGGTGACAACAAATTATATAATGTGGCCTTGGTTGTTCCTGACCAACTTCAGTTACAAAAGTTTGCTGACGAAAATGGAATCGCGGCACAAGGTGAGAAGTTGCTAGAAGATAGCAAAGTGCGAGATTTGATTAAAAAGGAGCTAGAAACCTATGGCGCTACATTTAAAGGATATGAGCGTCCTAAAAACTTCGCACTTGTTGCTGAAGAGTGGACTCCCGATAACGGACTGCTGACACCGACGATGAAGCTAAAACGTCGCATTGTCGTGAAAAAATTCGAAGACCTTCTTCTCGGACTTTATGGCTGATCCATGCTTCCAAAGTTCCCAAAACGCTTCATTTCGTTCGGCCCGGAATCCTATTCACGCCGGGCACTTATTCGGCAATTAGAAAAACACCCCAATATTCGAAAGGCCCTAGAAGATCATAAATCGAAGCGTCATTGGTTCAACCGATTTTCACCGATAAGGCGTTACCTTAAAGAAATGGTAGCGTCTCCCTCCCCCGCGTCGATGTATGTTGCCCGATATTTCTTTCGCTTTCTGTGGAATCGAATCTTTAAAGGTATTGAAATTCGAGGAGTGGAAGATTTACAAGGCCAACCCACTGGACGCACTTTCGTATATGTTCCTTGCCATCGAAGTCATCTCGACTACCTCCTCATGTCCTATATCCTGTACATGAATGGACTTCCTTTGCCTCACATTATTGCAGGAAATAATCTCAATCTGTTTTTAGTAGGACGTTTTTTGAAAACTGGCGGTGCCGTTTTCATCCGTCGAATCTTCAAAGGAAAACCGCTCTATTCCACAACGTTTTTGACCTACTTGTACTACTTGCTTGATCACGGATTCCCGATTGAGTTTTTTATCGAAGGCGGGCGATCTCGAACTGGCAAAAACCTCCCTCCTAAAACTGGCGTTCTCTCGATGCTGGTGCAATATCTTCAAGAACGAAGTGAGCAAGACCTCTTCATAGTTCCCGTGTCAATTGTGTACGAAAAAATGATGGAAGAGGCTACTTACATTAAGGAACTGGGTGGTATTCCCAAACGGCGAGAAAGTTTGGGTAGTTTGTTAAAGGCTTATAAATTGATCAATATGAATTATGGAAAGGTCTACGTATCATTTGCAAAACCTCTCTCATTACGTCAGATGATTTTTTCGTATAAGCAGCAATTTGATATTCCTATTATGCCAACCCCTCGAACCCCAGAATACCAGGCAATGGTTTACGGTCTAGGGATGGAGATCATGGATTTTATCAATGTTTATACTCACACGTCAGCGGTTCCTATTATTGCAACCGCTCTGCTTTCTGAGAGACGACAAGGTTTCCGGAAACAAGAGTTAATAGAAAAAGTCCAATTCCTAATAGAAGTTTATTCCGAATTACATCCGCTGACAGACCAGCCTTTGGCGACTCCACCACAGTCTTTAGAACAAGTAATCGAATTCATGTTTGCTAGCGGCTCTGTAGGTTGTGTTTCAGATCAACAAGGGGATATCTATTTTTTTCAGTATCAAAATAAAATTCGACTCAATCTATATAAGAACGTACTGATTCACCATTTCGTATTGCCTTCTGTCGTCGCTTTCGAATTACAACATGGGACACAGACACAGCAGTCTCTATTGGAACATATTGCATTTTTTGATCATCTGTTCCGATACGTCTTTATGTTCCCTCGAACGTACGATTTCGCAGCGGCATTAGATACAATCCTCCGCTTTGGTCTTGAACGAAAAATGATTTTGCAAACTGAATCTGGTTTTAAGGCCAATTCCGAAAAACCTGTAGAACTGAATTTGTTAGCCCGGATATTATTACCATTTCGAGAAGCATTTCATGTTGCTATTTACAGCTTGAAGCACACACGGGACTTGCCAATAGAAAGCAAAGCCCTGATTCGGTCAATGCAAGACACTGCTGTTAAGTTGCTCCTACTAGGTGAAATCGAAACTCCAGAAGGAAACCTCTCGGTGACTTATCAATACATTCTGCAGTTTCTCACCGAAGAAAACTATGTCCAAGAAAGCTTGCGTGACGGGCTTCGCGTCATCGAACCGGGCCAAAAGTTCGGATCGCTTTCTCAACTGGAAGAATCTCCTGCCTTACGCTCCATCCGCAACAAAACCTGATTGCCTCCTCAATGAGCAAGGTGGCTGGCATCTCAAAGAAGCTCTGGATTTTCGGGATTTGATCACCCCAAATTCATGTACCCAAATCATTCAGATTATTGACTCGACATGAGGGGAGGCTTGGGATGAAATGAATTTTCCGGATTTCACGATGCACCATCATCTAAATAAGGAGGCTATTTATGAATGAAGCACAACGCATCGCATTGGTCACAGGAGCAAACCGCGGCTTAGGCTTTGAAGCTTGCCGACAGCTTGCATTGAAAGGTTTCCATGTGATTCTAGCAAGTCGGCAATTGGCAAAAGGTCAAAAGGCAGCCAGCCAATTACAAGCCGAAGGTTTGGATGTTTCCTCCTTGCAATTGGATGTGACCGATGAACAGAGTCTATTTCGGTTGGAAAAGTTTGTCAGAGAAGACTTGGGACGCCTGGATGTGATCATCAACAATGCAGGCCTATTTATACGCACGGAAGGTGAATTCCATGCTCGCTCGGAAAGTGTTTTACACGTGGAGGTTGAAACCTTGCGCAAATCGATGGAAACCAATGTTTATGGCCCCATGCGAATTTGCCAATTGTTGGTACCCATCATGAAGCGCAATAATTATGGAAGAATCGTCAATGTTTCCAGTGGAATGGGTCAGTTGAGTGGAATGAATGGGGGGTGGCCCGGTTACCGTGTTTCCAAAACAGCTCTCAATGCCATTACCTGTATCTTAGCAGATGAATTGCGAAATAATAACATCTTGGTCAACTCAATGTGCCCTGGGTGGGTTCGTACCGATATGGGTGGAATGCAGGCCCCGCGTACTCCAGAGCAAGGAGTAAAAACTATGATTTGGCTAGCGACTTTACCTGACAATGGGCCGCGAGGAGGGTTTTTCCGTGACCAGCTTTCTATTGACTGGTAGTGAGGTAACACTAAAGAATGCTCTTAGATTTTGCAAAACTACTAACCGATTTCTTCGGGTACTTCCCCCGGTGGCACGTACTTGCTCAGCGGATTAAGCACCGCGTATTTGCCATTAGATTGCAATTCCATAACGATATATTCACAGTTGTCTGGCGTTTGCAATGACTCAAATTCTTCCACGCTTTGATGATACCAACGCATCAAAAATAGTCGGATTGCTAATCCATGAGTCACTATAATCACGTTGTGTGGATAATGTGGCTTTTGAAAACCTCGATACATTGTTTCTAAAAACGTGCTCACCCGATCAAAAACGTCTGCTCCTGATTCTCCATTTGGGAATCGATAAAAAAACGATCCGTATCGATATCTTTCCTTCTGAATCGGGCCAATATCCTCTATACCACGGAAATGCCCCCAGTCCTGTTCCCGGATCCGAGGATCTTCGTAACGAACGTAACGAGAATCTGGAATGTTCAGCCCTTCAATTAATCCATCGTAAGTCTGCCGAGTCCTGAGGTAAGGAGAAACGTAAAATTGAACAGTGTCCTCTCCGATCAAGGTTTTTAATTTACGCCCGGTTTCAACCGCTTGATGCTTTCCATTGAGTGTCAAAGGGATTTTAGGATCGGGCACGGTTTTATAAACATCATTGTTGACATTTCCCTCCGATTCTCCATGACGGATCAGAATAATGTGCTTCGGCTTCACTGAGACTCTTGTATCGAATGTTGCAGATATGGACTAGGTAATTAGGAAATTTATGAACAACCCTCTCTTTCATACCATCTATCAATGGCTCTTCCAAGAATATGGCCCTCTCGGTTGGTGGCCTCTTTTGCGACTGCCGAAACGCTACCACCCCGGCGACTACAATTACCCTCAAACTTCCCAAGATATATACGAAATTTGCCTTGGAGCGATTCTCACACAAAACACGACATGGCGACAGGCAGAGACTGCTTTGATGCAGCTGAAGGCAATTACCGATTTAGATCCCAATCTGGTACTTACTTTGGATGAAAACCGAGTTAAGGAAGCTATCACTCCAGCTCGGTATGCCAATTCCAAATATCGTTATTTGTGCGAAACAACTCGATTTTACTTAGATTTCTCAGGCCGAACCCCTTGTCGAGATGAAATACTAGTAGTCAAAGGAATTGGCAATGAGACTGCAGATTGCATTTTGCTGTATGGATTCAAACAGCTTGAATTTGTAATCGATGCTTACACCCAACGGATGTTTCATCATTATGGCTTAATTCAAACTTCAAAATATCTTGAAATCAAGTCGTTGTTTGAAAACAATCTCCCTAAAGACCTCATACTTTATCAAGAATACCACGCGTTGATCGTATGCCACGCAACTCGTTTTTATAGCCGCAAACCCTATGGATTGTCAGATCCAATTGTCCATCTGTTAAAATGACAGTCCGCTTACGACAAGCTCCGTTTATTCGAGATACAGCTTTTAAGTTTCGAGTCATGCAAGATAAATTATTGTTAAGTCACATAAAGGGCTGGAAATTAACGGTGTTCAAATAAAATTCATTTCAGCTCTACAATTTATTAATTTAGAATGCAATGATTGTTGATTAGTTTCAATGGGCTACCTCAGCGATTTAGAAACGCAGAAGGCCTCTTTTACCCAGAGAGATAAAAAATTGAGTTCAATTTTACCAAATAATCTATCATTTCAAGAGATTGCTGTTGTGGATATCGGTAGCAACGCGATCCGAATGATTTATGCTCAGCTTCATGGCAATAGACTACATATTATTCACAAAAAACGAGAATTTTTGCGATTGGGTGCCGACGTTTTCAGTACTGGACGAATCAATGATGCTAGCATCGAATCTTTAGGTTCTATTCTACAACGTTTTTCCGACCACTTACCCAAAGCCTCTCATTTGCAAACATTTTTGGTCGCCACCAGCGCCATGCGCGACGCTCAAAATTATCAAGAAGTGATTCAGTCGATCCACCGTAAAACAGGATGGTCTATCCAAGTGATTTCAGGAATAGAGGAGGCTCAGTTCATTTTTGAAGGAATTCAATCATGTTTGGAATTGGAAGATGATCCTTTGCTTTTAGGAGATTTAGGGGGAGGCAGCCTAGAAGTAACAATTGTTAAAAATAAACAGATCATTTTTCAAAATAGTTTTGACTTAGGAGCATTGCGACTATGCAAGTTGAATTCAACTGAAAGAGCAAATCATTGGTTCCCGATACAAAAACAACTTTCAGAATTTTTTGCAACGCATGCAATTCATTCTCTTGATCTAATACTTACAGGAGGCAACGCAAAAACCATTGCAAAGTTAATCGAGCAATCCGGGAATGCTGTATTGAGTCAGCCACTTTATGTTGGCCTCCACTGGTCTGTTTTTCTTCAATTTTGTAAGAACTTTTCGCGGCAACCGATCACCCACTATGTAGAAGCAGGACAATTGAGTGAAGATCAGGCCCAGGTGGTTCCATCGTCTTTGTTTATCTTTGAAAACCTGGGTTTGATCACAAAGTGTGACCAACTCACGATACCTCTTTTAGGATTGAAGGAAGGAGTCCTATTAAATAAAGCTCAGGCAAAAATACCTGGAGAAAAATTAGAACTAGTTCATTTTTTAGGAAATTAGATTCTATTGATCACACTCGAAATCTTAGCTTAGAAACGCTAGGATTCCTCCAGATTAACAGATTCATTCAGGTCACCAAAAAGAAATTGTAAAATAGATGATAGCGCGATTACTGCCGTTTCAGTACGTAGAATACGAGAACCTAGCCGAATTGGAACTGAGTTTTGCTGAAGTGCCTGAGTCAGCTCATCTTCATGCCATCCTCCTTCCGGTCCGATTATGATTCTAAGTGTTGTGATTGGGTTTTTAACCTCGTCTATTGCCAACTTTAGAGATTTTAGGGAGCCATTCGTTTCCGTTGCAAAAATCCATTGATTCGATACATCGGTTTGAGTGTTAAAAGCTTCGGATAAATCTTTGAAAAACAAAACTTTAGGAGGAAATTGTCGTCCACACTGTTTACACGCTTCCAAAACAATTCGTTGCCAACGTTGTAATAGCTTGACCTCTTGGGGTGCGGAAATCTTTTTGGCGGTGTGAACCGCTTTAAACAACACGATGGAAGAAACACCCAATTCCGTGACTTTTTGTAAGATCCAATCAAGTGATTTTTCTTTGGGAAGTCCAAGCCACAATTCTAATGTCAACGGTGAGGGAGGTGAAACAAGAATTGCGCGTTGTACGTAGAAATTGGCAGTGTGCCGCGTCGCTTGTTCCAAAATGGCCTCGAACCGGTGTCCTGCTGAGTCTTGTACTTCAAACGATTCTCCGACTTTCACACGACGCACATTTAATAGATGTTGCGCTTCATCCCCAACCAGAAAGCTTGATTCACCTATTGAGAGGGAAGTTTCACATAAAAAATAAGACATCCGTACCTTTCAATTGGCTCTCGCACCAAGGTGTCAAAAACTTTGATCGAGATATATGGATTGATCGTCGAAATTCTTTTTTATTTTATTGATGAATATTAACGTGAGGGATGGTGTTTGTCCTGGTAAATTGGGCTTATTCATCGAAACTGTTTAAACAATTGTTCCAATTTATCTGTCCAATCGGGACAAATAATTACAAGAGACCATGCAAAAATCTAAGCTATTGATTCGATTTAATTTAAGTGAGAAAAAATCATGAAAAAAAACGTCTTATTAGTCAATGGTCCCAACCTCAATTTATTGGGGACACGTGAACCGAGTGTCTATGGATTTACAACCCTTGCTGAACTGGAAAACGAAGTAACCAGTCTCTTGGAGGAACACGAAATCCGTTGCTTAGCTTTCCAATCCAATTCAGAGGGAACCATTATCGACTGGTTGCATGAACACCGGGACGCACAATTTTTGCTTTTCAACCCCGGGGCTTATACTCATACCAGTGTCGCAATTCGAGATGCAATTGTGGGCATCGATATACCATTTATTGAAATTCACATTTCCAATATTTATAAAAGAGAACCTTTTCGCCATCATTCATATTTCCACGATATTGCTTTAGGTAGTGTTGTAGGGCTTGGTACATATGGATACGAGCTCGCTGCACGTTTTGCCATTGAACACCTAAACCGTCATTCTTGATTTTAGATCTTACCAAAATTTCATTTAACTATCCTTTTCGGGCTGTCATGAAAAACTCAATTCAAAATGCTTTTTCTGGTGGTAACTCCATTCGCTTCCTGTTGATCGCAGGAAATCTCGTTTTGTTGATGTTGCTGATGTACTCTTTCGGAACTATCGTAGGAGAAGTGATCCATCAAACTGTTTTAGGGTTACCCGACGTCCCTTCTAAAAAACCTGTGTTAAGCCAGGTCGCCATTGTAGAAGATCAAATTAGCCCGAAATCGGGTTTCCGAGCCGTTCTCGACCGCAATATTTTTGAAGCTGTTCGAAAGGTCCAAGAAAAACCTAAGGTTTCCCCCCCCCCTCCGCCTCCTCCAGCGCCTACTCCTGCTCCGATACAACCTGCTGTCGCCGAAGTCGAAGAAGAGCCTGTGGAGGAGCTGGAACCAGAACCGATTATCACTTCTTTGAAACTGGACCTTCGCGGTACCTATGTACGTGGACTTGGGTCTTATGCTTGGTTAGCCCGCACTGGCAATAGCAATGAAAAAACATTCCGGTTGAAGGACTGTTTTACAATGCCAAAGTTGGAAATAGATGCAGAGTGTTCCGAAGGGGCACTCCAGATTACAAAAATTCAAAATCGTAAAATTGCTATCCTTCATAATCAACAAGAAGAATGGTTGCTGATGAAAGAAAAGGATTCCAGCAAGTTATCTGTTTTTAATTCGGCTCCTCCCGCTGCAAATCTCCGTGCGCTTCCCCCACCTCCACCCACCCCCCCTCCGCCTCCACAACCAAAGCTTCCTCCACCTCCCCCACCGATGACAGCAAACGTGCCATCTCCACCACCACCGCCTCCTGCGCCAGCAGGTGCAACAGGATCATCTCCTTTCAGCTCGGATATGGAAGTATTCAACGTTCCAAGAACATGGGTCGATGAACAGCTTGCTAATTTTGCAAAAATTTTACAGGACGCGCGAGTCGTCCCAACGACAAAAGATGGAAAGACCTTTTTTAAATTCAGACACATCAAAAAAGAGAGCATGTATGAACAATTGGGCCTGCAGAAGGAGGACATCATCATCTCAATCAATGACATTGCGATTGATAACATCACTAAAGCAATGGGTCTTTTACAGAAGTTACAATCGGAACGAGAAATCGCTTTAAAAGTGGAAAGAGAAGGTGCCCCCAAAGTGTTGCAATACTATATCAACTAGCGTAGGCATGCCTAATAGAAGGAGTCGTATTCCAATTCAATCGATATAGTGTTTTCTGATAAAGGAGAAAAAGGTGGATGAAGGTATAAATCGGAGAAAATTTGTTAAACTGTTGGCAGCATTTTTAGGAGGCGCTGCATCCAACTTGTTCTGGGCAGGAAGTAATATCGCCTTTGCTAAAGTTAGGAGCACGAAAAACCGCTTGCATCCGTTGAGTAAATTCTTACCTGTGGCCAATACAAAAGACCTCCAAAGAACATTCAAAAACAGTAGTGAATTGGAGTACGGACCATTTTTTTCGAGAGGGAAGGATGGTCAACTTTATGTTTCATTTGGAGTTAACCTTTTTCAAGAATTTCGGGAAAAAATCAAAATCGCTGGTGAAAAAAAAGAAATTCGGATGAAAGCAGGAACGAATCGATTTTTTGGTCCTTGGGAAGATAGCTTGTCAAAACTGTTCGGGCACTATCCCGCTATGAAAAAATTTCTAAAAGACCAGAAAAGTCAATCGTGGCCCCAGCAAGGTGTATCTGGCACGTATCGTGTGGGATTTGGATCCTGTATACGTGAAGGGGAAAATTCTGAGCAATGGATTTTCAATAGAATTGCCAAAAAAAAGCCCAATGCGTTCATGCTAATTGGCGATATTGTTTATAACGATTTACCTTCAAATCATTCTGCAAACGGCCAACTAGACACAAAATATGAACGCCAACTTAAGGTTGAATTCTTTAAGAAATTGTTTTCAACGACCCCCATGTATTCGATCTGGGACGACCATGACTTCTGGGAAAACAATACTTCCGCTGAAAAAGTTTCCCGCAAAATCCGAACTTGGTCTCGAAAACTATTCACTTCTATTCTTCCCAACCCCAGTCATGGCGAGTACGGTGAAGGTATTTATTTCAAGTGGTCCATTGGTGACGTTGATTTTTTCATGTTGGACACTCGATGGTTTCGTCGCACCAAATCTGGAAACCAACTGCTTGGTGACCAACAGACACAATGGCTTAAACGCGAATTGAAACAAAGTAATGGAACCTTCAAAGTATTGGTTTCTAGTGTGCAATGGAATGACAAAGGTAAGGGCGAGTGTTGGAAAAAATTTAAAGAAGAGCGAGATAGCCTCTTTCGCTATATTTTTGAGGAAAAAATCTCTGGAATCTTACTCTTGTCGGGCGATATTCACCAAGCAGCTGCCTATCGATTAAACCCCAACCTAAACACAAATGCTCCCACTTACCCACTTTATGAATTCACAAGTAGCGGATTGGCCGTTCCCGCTAAGAGTAAATCTTCGGTCCGTAGCGACGAAACGAAGCAAATTCTCAATGTAAAAGGAAAATACAACTTCGGAATGCTTGAATTTCATACAGAGGGAGAAGACCCATATGTGGACTTGACAGTCCACACCCTAGAAGCTCAAGAAAAGTGGAAAAATGGAGATGACTTCTATCAGATCTATGCAAGCGAACTAGATTTCACTTAAGCTCCGAAAATAAGCCTGTCAAAAATGCGGCTACACCAGCAGCACAATACCCCCGGAATGCAATGCACTTTGCCTTTCCCAACGGTTGACCGGTAACGGAGTATGCATAAACCCAATATGTCGTCCAATCGTAAAAACCCACTAGTTCGCCATCTCCGTTATACAGATGTTTATCGGCGGCCCACCCCACCAATGCCTTTTCGCTATTTTCCTTGACCAAAAACAATTCTAAATTTCCGTGCAAGTTAACAATACCGACCTTTCCAAGCGGACGAGAATTCATACTCAACACCTCAAAATAATCGATATAAATCAAAGCTTTGGCAATGGCTTGATCCTGGAGGTTCAGAATTTCGGTACGAAGAGGACGACCAATCTGCAAACCAAAGGCAGATTGAGGAAAGAACCAGAAAAACAGAAGCAATGGTATAAGAAATGTACGCAACATATTGATTTTTAAAATTGGAATCCAATCACTACTTGAGCACCACCATCCATTCCAGTGAAGTAACGGGGATCTCTACCAACAAGAATCTGGAGAAGATCTCCATTCCATCCCACTCCAGTCGCAAAGCTGACCTGAGCGTCCCGAAGCAATTCCCCACCAAAAAAGTTATTGTTGGCGTCCTGTAAGATTTGGGAATAGAAGACGAGGTAGCCTAATGTGATTTCAAAGTTTATTCCGTTGAGCGTAGCTCTTTCATTTGTCAACGGTGCTTTAGATTGAAGCGAAAACAATTCGAAAGCAATTTCATTTGGACGTTCCTCGGGTCCACCCAGATTGATAAGAAATCCGAGGCCTCCTCCTTGAAAGCCTTCCTCATTGGCGATCTCGAAATCCCTCCCCTTCGTCTTCGTGTTTTTTGGTTCAATCGGTCCATCTTTGTAGTAGGCAAAATGCAACCAATCCCAAAGGCTTATATGCGCTCCAATGCCCGTGTTAGTGGTTTCAGTTTTTCTTTTACTGGTGAATTGGCCGCTGAAATCGACAAAAGTCTCTCTTACTCGTTCTTCTGTATCTCGGCGATAAGCACCTATCGAAAAAAATCCACCCAACTTTAGGGCAATGGACCCTTGATAATCGTACCTTGTTTGATTGAAATTGAGGCGAAAGCTATTCCGAGAATCCTTTTCTTGTTGATGATTGCTTATGCCCTCATATTGAATATAAGCTATCTCCAATAGATTGCCATAGACCAATCGGGTTTCGGACCTGTCTGGGGCGCAATCTGAAAAACCTTTCAACTCGCAATTACTGGGTGCCGAATTGGTCAGGTCTCGATTGCTTCCTCCTGCTCCGTAAGCAAAACCAAAACCAGTCGTTCGGGTGATCAAAGCAGGGTTCAGGGGGCGGTGTAACACAAAGATCGAAGGAACGGCTATTGTGCCGCCATAGGCAGTTCCGATCCCCCCAACTGCTACTAAGAGCAATCCAATCAGAACCCCAATTACGCGAATACTTCTCCAGGATTTGTTTCCACTAGTCGTTTTCACTCGTTCCTTATACTGAAATGCAGAGGATCAGTTGCAATTATTTTTATTCAAGAAATGCACAACACAGTCCATCTCAAGGCCATGTTACTTTCCTTTGTTAATACAGGGATTTTTGCGATAAAAGCGGTTCATTCTTTCGGCTGTGGGTAGCTTTTTCCAGTTTCTAAAAATGCGTAGCAAAAGTTACCCTTGGCATCGACCTCAATCGCTAAAAATTTTGAGCAGCCAACTTCGAATGCCTTGAATTTCTTCAAGACAAACTTGATGGAGCATGGGGTACTCGTTCCAATCCACAGAATAACCCAGTTGTTGTAAACCGTCACGAGCGTGACTGCCCAAAAAAAGTGCGACCACGGGATCGTAAGTTCCATGAGCCATCCAGATTGGTAGATTTTGATTGGCAGCACTGCGGTCCGATTTCAATTGAGATAGGGTGGGAAGATAGGTCGAAAGAGCCAAAATACCTGCAAGCGCCGAAGGCCACTGCAATCCAGTATGTAAAGCAATCACCCCCCCTTGAGAGAATCCAGCGAGAACAATTTGGCGAGATGTCATTCCTTGGTCGATTTCCCGTCGAATCAAATTGCTAATGGCTTGGGAAGATTTTTGGATATTGTCAGTATCCACTTGGTGCCCCATCAATTCGAGACTGTTGATATCATACCAAGCTCTCATTTTCATACCGCCATTCAGAGTCACTGGTAGAAACGGAGCGTGAGGAAAAACAAAGCGAATGGGGAGCGTTTCAGGAAGCTGCAATTCGGGAACAATGGCTTCGAAGTCGTGACCATCCGCACCCAAACCATGCATCCAAATTACAGTTGCCTTTGGATTCTTTTTAGGATTGATTTCAACAGTCTGTAGCAACTCTGGATTTTGTTTGTTCATAGGGTCCTTTCCAGTTCAAATTAGCATATTTTTGCCTTATTAAATCGGTGGCTTTCAAAAAGCAATTTGTTACAATTGCTTGTAATTTCAACCCTCTCTCATACTCAATTTCCGAAGGAGCTTTTCATGACGAGAACATTGTATATCACCCCTACCGAACCACGCAGTGGAAAATCGGCAATTGCCTTAGGTTTGATGGAAATTCTATTGAGAAATATTAGCAAAGTTGGTTTTTTTCGCCCCATTATCAATGAAGACTCACCTTCCTCATTCGATCATGACATTCATCTTATCCGCACCTATTACAAGTTGGATGTACCTTATGAAAGTACTTACGCCTACACATTTCGTGCAGCCAAAGAACTCATCAATTTAGGACACCATGACGTATTATTGGAAGGAATTTTATCTAAATTTAAAGAGTTAGAGAACCAGTGTGACTTCGTATTATGCGAGGGCACTGACTTTGAAGGTGTGACTTCCGCATTCGAATTCGACATCAATTCGGACATCGCCAACAACTTAGGAAGCCCCCTGCTAGTAATCACCAACGGTCGTCACAAATCGGTGGAAGAGGTCATCAGCTCCACACGAATGGCTGTGGAATCCTTCGAAGACAAGGGTGTTAAAATCTTAGGGGTGATAGTGAATCGAGTTCAGATGGATCAAAGTGAGGAAATCGTAGAGCGCTTAAAACAAGATTTCAAAACACTCGATATATTGATCAATACGATCCCCGATATTCCTACATTGGGAAAACCAACTATCCGAGAAATTGTTGAAGCTTTAGATGCCGAGGTACTCTATGGGGCTGACAAGCTTGAAAGACATGCTTATCATTATACGATCGCCGCGATGCAACTCCGTAACTTCTTAGATCACATCGAAAACGGAAGCCTTGTAGTCACTCCTGGAGATCGTGCTGATATTATTTTGGGTAGTCTAATTGCGGGCGTATCTACTACTTATCCCAACATTGCCGGTATTTTGTTAACAGGCGGTTTGAAACCTGAAGATTCCGTTTTGCGATTGATTGACGGTTGGTCTAAGGTCCCAATTCCCATTCTGTTTTCCTCAAAAGATACATACACTACTACGGAACAACTGACTTCGATTCACGCTGAGATCAACCCCAATGATCATCGAAAAATTGCGACCGCGCTAGGGGTGTTTGAATCTCATGTCAATATTGACGAGTTACGACAACGTCTGGAAACAACACACTCCACCGTCGTAACACCCAAGATGTTTGAATACGGTCTGATCCAGCGTGCCAAAACGAATCGGCAGCATATTGTTCTTCCCGAAGGCGGCGAAGATCGCATCCTCAAGGCCGCGGAAATCTTAACCCGTCGCAATGTTGTTAAAATTACCCTTCTAGGGAATGTCGATGAAATAAATGAAAAAATTGCAAAACTAGGACTCCAATTGGACGGAGTAGAGATCATTCAACCTAATCAATCGCCTGATTTCGAAGATTATGCCCAAACGTATGCAGAACTACGCAAACATAAAGGCATCACGTTGGAACATGCTCACGACATTATGGCAGACGTGACCTATTTTGGAACGATGATGGTGTATAAAGGACATGCCGATGGAATGGTATCTGGAGCGGTCCATACAACACAGCAAACAATCCGACCTGCCTTCGAGTTCATTCGTACCAAACCGGGAGCTTCTTTAGTTTCTAGTGTTTTTTTCATGTGCTTGAAAGATCGAACATTGGTTTACGGAGACTGCGCGGTCAACCCAAACCCCAACGCAGAACAACTCGCAGAAATTGGCATGCGTTCCGCAGAGACAGCACAGGTGTTTGGAATAGAGCCACGCGTTGCCATGTTATCTTATTCAACCGGATCTTCTGGGAAAGGAGCCGAAGTTGAGAAGGTGAGAGAAGCCACGCGTATTGCCCAAGAGCAGGCTTCCAATTTGAAACTCGAAGGCCCAATTCAATATGATGCAGCTGTTGACCCGGATGTGGCCAAAACCAAAATGCCGGATAGTAAAGTTGCAGGTCAGGCAACCGTCTTCATTTTTCCAGATCTCAATACGGGTAACAATACCTACAAAGCCGTGCAACGTTCCGCTCAAGCCGTCGCTATCGGTCCGGTTCTGCAAGGATTGAATAAGCCTGTCAATGATTTGAGCCGAGGCTGTTTAGTACCCGACATCGTTAATACAGTTGTAATCACGGCAATCCAGGCACAAGCAGAAAAAGGAGGCGCATGAAAATCTTAGTCATCAATACCGGCAGTTCATCCATCAAATACCAACTATTTGATATGCCAGAAGGAACTGTGATGGCTTCTGGTTTAGTCGAGAGGATTGGGGAATCCAACAGTGTCTTGACCCACAAGTATTTTAAGGATGAGGCCTACACTCACAGGATAGAGCAAGCCATCACGGATCATAAAGAGGGACTTAATTTGGTTGTAAACCTCCTATGCGATTCCACCCACGGAGTGCTTCAAGACACCTCGGAAATTAAAGGTGTTGGGCACCGGGTGGTCCATGGGGGAGAGACGTTTCAACAGCCAACTTTGATTGATGAGCCGGTTATAGCCGCTATTGAGGCAAACATACCACTCGCTCCCTTGCACAATCCCGCGAATTTAACAGGGATTGAAGTGGCTCGTTCGATTTTTTCAGTTCCTCAGGTCGCAATATTTGACACGGCATTTCACCAATCGATTCCCCCTTATGCCTATCATTACGCCCTGCCTCACGAACTTTACGAAACCTATCGCATTCGACGGTACGGATTTCACGGAACATCTCACATGTTTGTAGCAAAGGCGGCCGCGCAATTTCTAGGTCGTCCCAAAGACGAATTGAATTTCATCACGATTCATCTAGGAAACGGAGCGAGCATCGCAGCCATTCAAAACGGACAGAGTGTCGACACTTCGATGGGGATGACTCCGCTAGAAGGAATTATCATGGGCACTCGCAGTGGAGACATCGATCCGGCAATCCACTCCTATTTGGCAAAACAAACAGGTAAGTCCATTCAAGAAATTGACACTCTTTTGAACAAGCAAAGTGGTCTCAAAGGCATCTGTGGCAGCAATGACATGCGCGATATACTAGTTCAGCGAGAAGAAGGGAATGCACTAGCGAAATTGGCAGTGGAAATGTATAGTTATCGGATAAAAAAGTACATTGGTGCGTATTTTGCTGTACTGGGAAAAGTGGACTCTTTGATTTTCACAGCTGGTATTGGACAAAATTCAAAAGAGATTCGATCCGAGGTGTGCCAAGGGCTAAAAGGCTTGGGAATTGAAATCGATTCTGATAAGAACGCCAATCGTAGCGATTCTCCACAGGCGATTCAAACCACTGATAGTCCAGTGAAAATTTTAGTTATTCCCACCAATGAAGAGTTAGAAATTGCTGAGGAAACTCTCGAAGTCATCAGCACATAAAATACTCGTACCTAACACGATTAATTGAAATTTTTTCTTTAAAATCGGATTTGATCAGAAGAAGGGCCGTCAACCTTGCCCCCTTGGTATCAAGTGATTGCGAATTAAATAAAATGCCTCTATTTGAGGCAATCTTTTAAAAGTAGGTCAAGTGGCTCAATCAACCCCCTCCACAGGATCCTCTCGACAAGCCAGCGCTAAAGGCAAGGGCGGTCCCATTCAAGATGGCTTAGATCTTCCTGAAAAATTTAAGGAAGAAGATCGTCTCTTCATGGGAATGGACGATGTAAAAAAACAGGAAAAAGAACAGGGCATCATGGGCAAGATGTTCGATTCAGTGCTGCATGGCAGCATGAAATTCACACTGGAACATCTCGAAGCGATGATCAAAAAGAACTCGATCAGTGAAGTTGCCCTGGACCAACACATCCGCCGTTATATGAAAAAAGATGAAAAGATGTTGGTTCAGCACCTAAAATGTATTGCTCAAATGCTGATCCAGCAATCTCGTGTTCCTGGCCAAGGGATGGGTACTCAAGTCGTCTTGTTATTTAAAGCTATCGACTGTTTAAGGATGGCCACCCAATACGCTCCTTCGGGTGCGGACAATATTCCGTCTTTTGTTACTTTGCAAATTATGGCGAAGATGCCACCGGCATTCGTTCCTCATATGAACCGGGAAAAATCAATCTTCAACCTATATATTGCTTTACAGCGTGCTGTAAAAGAAAAACTGCCGACGATCAACGTTCGAAACAAATTGGCATCACTTTATGTCAAGCAAAAGTGTTATGCCGATGCATTATTTCAATATGAGCGAATGTTGGAATATTTTTCGAGCAAGAAACCTCAGTCTCCAGCAGTCAAAGAAAAACTTTGCGTCCTTCATTTGAATATTGGGGATATGTACAAAAGTATCTTCTCGTTTCAAGGGGACTTTAAGAATGGTCAGATTTTGCAAAACTTTGTATTTCGTTACAATCGGGAAGCTGACATTCAGCATTCATCGCGCACAAAAATTCACGAATTGAGTGGCCCGATTAATAAGATGACCGTAAAAGACCTATACAAAGATTTGCAGCAGCTTTCTGTGAATCACTATGAAGCTGCACTCAAATACTTTCCAGCAGACAAAAATAGAAAAAAACGTTCCGAAGTTTTGGTGGTTGTGGGCAAAAACTATGCAGAAATGGGACGACATTCTGAAGCTGGAGAAAGCCTTAGAGACTCGCTACTTTTACTTGGTAAAGAACGAAATTCACCCGATATTTTCCAAAATAAGGAGGAAGTTCTAGACGTTATGCATGCTTCGGTCGGCAAAATGCCGCCAGGACCTAAACAAGAAAAGCTGAAATCTTTTGTGGTTCGTGAACGCAACAAGCTGGATTCTGACAAGATGGAATGGGAAGAACAACAAAAAAAGAAAGATGAAATCCGGAAAGAAGCCGAACGTGGCGGTAAAAAGAAAGTGGTTCGTGGCGGGTAATTTTGCAGTGTTCCACTAGCTATGCATCTACTGGATTAGAATGCTAGTATTCTTGACTTCTTGATGAGGTAACTTTTTTTCGGAATTTTTTATGCCTTCACAGCTTTCACACCAAACGTTTCTTACAATTAATAATCGTCCAAAAAACTGGTTGACACTTCTACTTGGAGTAGCAACAGCTCTCATACTTTGGGGAAGCTTAGGGGGTATACATGAATTACTGCTTACCGACACCACTACCAAGCGGCTCGTCAATGTTTTCTTTGGTGGATGGGCATTTGGTTTGATTCAATTAACAACCTATTGTGCCTTTTTTTGGGCTGTATTTTCGCTCATTGCCAAAGATTCGACTTATCGTTACCAACAACAAGGCTTTCAGCTGAAATTGCTAGAGTCTAGCCATCATGACCATTTGCTCAATACTGAAGATATCCAAAAGGTACGCGAAAAGATCGCCACTTTATCCCCAACCGATCACTCTCTTCTCTTAGTAAGTACTCTCAAAAAAATTGCAGACTCCAAATTTCGTTCAGGAACTAACGCCACCGAACTGACAAGCCTTTTACAAGAGCAAATCAATATCGCCATGACGCACATGGACACCTCATACTCGACCATTCGGTATCTTGCTTGGGCGATTCCTTCTATCGGATTCATAGGGACGGTTTTGGGAATTTCAGCAGCAATGGGAAAGGCCAACGAAGCGATCGAAGTGGTGACCAGTCTTCTAGGGGTCGCATTTGATACGACTTTAGTTTCCTTATTGCTCAGTTTGGTGCTGATGTTCTTCATTCATCGCACTCAAGAACGGGAAGAAACGCAACTCATCGAAATCGAATCCTATTGCCTGGACCACTTTGTTAACCGGTTGTACACAAAAGAAAGTTCCTGACGCATGGCTCGGCGAAATCGAGAAATAAACGTTTTCAGTATGGCCTTTCTGGATGTTCTTTCTTGTGGGCTAGGAGCAATGATTCTGTTGTTTATCATTGTCCCGAAGGCGGAACTACCGCCTTTGAAAGACGAGGAAACCACCTTTGAGCTGATCGCCGATGACCTCATCCTTATTGAATCCCTTCTGCAAACTGATGATCGGGAACGGATTCAGGAAGCCTTGGAACGTATCAAAAATCACATTGCTAAACTTCGCGGCCAAATTCTCAAGGCTGGAGAGCATTTGGCATATTGCTCCTCGGCACCCAATCTCCCTGATCGTGCTTTAGAATGTGTTGGCAAGTTGAAAACAGCAGAATCTCAGATAGCCGAAACTCAGAAAATCCTCCAAGTTTGCTCAAACAATCCAAACCTAGTCGCCCAAGCTCGTGAATGCGTTGAAAAGCTGAAAACGGCTCAGGCACAAGTGGAACAACTTGAACAGAAACTGATAGAAACCCAACAGACGCTCGAGCAAACTCAGGCAGAATTGCAGCAAACTCAACAACAGGCACAACAGACACAGCAACAAGCTCAGCAGGCACAGCAACAGGCGCAGCAGGCACAGCAACAAGCTCAGCAGATACAACAGCAATTACAGGCTGCCCAGCAGGCTCAACAGCAGTCACAACAAGCACAGCAGAGCCAAGAACAACAAATTCAGGAGCTTCAAGCTGCAAATCAACAATTACAGGGCGAAGTGGAACGTCAACGTCGCAGAAGAGATACGCCGTTACTAATCTCCATCGAATGGCCCACGTCGTCAGCAGACGTAGACTTGTATTTAGTCCATCCTGACCGGATTGGCACTGGCTATACAAAAAAAAAATATAAAGATGTTCGTTTGGTTTATGACTACAAACGGGGTGGGATTGGACCTGAAGTGGTGCTTGCTTTCAAAGCAGACCCTGGCGTATGGAACATCTGCTATCTCCTATACAGAGGAAAAACCACCGTGAAAAAAGCGATTTTGCGGGGAACCGATTTCGAGGAAGCACTGCCTAAGCAATCCATGTCGTCCAAGGGTGAAAATCGTCTAATTGCATCCGTTGAGGTCACTGAAAACGGAGAAATTATCAACTACAAAACCTACCGGAAAACCCGCTGCCCCATGCGTAACAACTGATAGAGAGGAGGTTATGAGCCAAGGTGTGAAATGCCATAATTGTTTTCAGTCGGTTCTTACTCCCGAACTTCCACACTGCCCGAATTGCAAGTGGCCGATTCCTAAAGATTTTTGGAACAATCATTCGCATCTCGAAGACCAAAATTTTGAAGAACCTCGACCCGAGCCTAGTTCAGCTGTCCCACCCAAACCAGTATCCTCCCAAAAAACCACCGCATCTTCTAAGCGAAAACTCGTTCTAATTTTGATCAGCACAATCGTCCTTGTAGCTATCGCATCTGGGGTGGGAATTTTCATTTTTTTACAAACTTCTGATACGCCATCGACCGGTAATTCAAATAGTGAAACCGTGCTGTTGACCGTACACGCCAATGTGGTCGATGCTGAGGTAAGCCTCAATAGTGTGCCTTCCGGCCTAGTCCCTTTAGAGATCGAGCTGGCACCGGGTACATACGCAGTCCGTGTGACAAAAGAAGGTTATGGTGCCTACGAAACGTCAGTAGATTTAGTGGATGAAGAAGAGGTAGTTGAAGCACAACTGACTCCCCTTTCAACGACAATTGAGACATCCCCCTCTTCAACCACCCTATTGCCAACAACCACACTAGAAAGAGCCACTACCCTTCCAACAACCACGTCACTTCCTGTGACCACACGGCCACCCACAACAATCCCCTCCACTCTAACTACTTCTACACTAACACCTACCACTGAAACGACGGCACTTTCACCGACCACGCTTGTGCCTACCACACTTGTACCGCCCACTACGCTACCTATATCTACGCCACCACAAGTTCCTACGGTTCCAAGGTCAGGCCAACAATGGATCGAGCCTACGACCAAGATGCCTTTTGTTTGGATACCAAGCGGGTGTTTCCAAATGGGAAGTCCTGAAACCGAAAAAGGCCATTCCCGTGATGAAGAGCCAAGGCACCGCGTTTGTATCGATGGGATATGGGTAGGCAAGCATGAAGTTACCAATGCTCAATTCCGTCGATTTCGCCCATCACACAACAGCCGAGAATTCCGCGACTTGTCACTCAATGGACGAGAGCAGCCCGCAGTCTACGTGAGTTGGCAGACAGCTCGCGACTATGCCCAATGGTTGAGTCGGCAAAACAACAAACAGTATCGGTTTCGCCTCCTAACCGAAGCTGAATGGGAATACGCTTGTCGAGCTGGAACAACCACGTCTCGATTTTGGGGAGAAGATCCCAACCAGGCTTGTCGTTATGCCTCAGTCATGGATACTACTACACAAACCGATTTGGGGCTTCAAAGGTCTTCGATTCATCAATGCAATGACCGACGCCCAGTTTCTTCCGCAGTTGGGCAATATCAGCCCAACCCATTTGGATTACACGACATGCTGGGTAATGTATGGGAATGGGTTGAAGACCGTTATAGTGAGAACGCCTATTCCAACCATTCTCCCAAAAATCCAATGTATCGAGGGAATAATTCGCTTTACTCGTCTCGTGGGGGAAGTTGGTATTTTGCGACAAACGCTGTGCGCTGCGCTCAACGCCATTTCCAGCAAGGCCCAACGCACCAAGACCTTGATATAGGTTTCCGTTTAGTCCGTTTGCCGTGAAACGCTCCTTTTTTAACAAACGAAGAACAATATATTTGTCATTCTATCGCCGCTTTGATCCACCTTAACTAGAGAGCTTTATGGAAGATTTAACTGATTTGTTACTGCAGGCAATGCAAGAGATGAACGTTCCTTGGGAAATTCCGCCCAAGGTTTTTCTGGAAATGCAAGGACGTTTTATAGAATACGAGGAAAACAAACTTCTGAAAGTAGCATTTCCACTACAGGAAAAATTCAACAATCCAGGCGGTGTGATGCAAGGAGGTATTTTGACGGCAGCCTTCGATAATGTTTTTGGACCATTGTCGCTACTTGCGGCCAAACAACCAACGACCACTTTGGAATTGAACACGACTTTTATTAGGCCACTAGCGCCACAAGATCATGAGGTCATTATCGAAGGCCGTATCGTAGAAATGACAAAGTCGTATCAGATTATGGATGGCCGAGCGTATAAACCAAATGGTAAACTTGCTGCCACTTCATATACTCGTATCGTGATTTTGGCAGGTCGGTGAGACTCATTTTTTCAGAACCCCACCTGACTGTTAAAACATGCCGGGTGGAATCATTCACCGCATGAACCTATAAGGCTGCGAAAAAGTTTATTCGATTACTGCTTGTAGACATACATTGAGCATTTGGAATGATGCAGCAAATAGGTCGTATTGCTCCCTCGAAATAGCCGATCTGCGAAAGTATGAGAATGCGCAGCTATCATTATCATCCGCGCGTTGAGTTCGCTTTGTAGATCCAAAATCTGTTGATAGGGTTTTCCAAATGCTAGGGTGTATTGATATTGGCTGCGGAGATTTAGTGAATCTACATAGTCTTTCAGATCAATTCCTGCATCGTCAGGAACCGCATGCGGGTCACCTGTCAAATATTGCTTTGGATGAGCCTCGGGGGTGGAAAAAACGTGAACAAAATGTAGCTTGGCTCCCCACTTTTGTGCCCATTCATCGGCCAATTGAATCACCGGTTTGTTGACTTCGCTATAATCTAGGGGAATCAGTATCGTATTGCTCAGCTCTTTTTCTTCAATCTTATAGATAAACAGCGGACATTCACTGTGATTGGAAACATAATCGGTATTGCTGCCTAAAAAAATTCGTCCCAGTAGTGTGTGGCTGTGGCTTGCCATAATGATTTGATTGGCATCAATGTCCTTCGCTGTTTCTAGTATTTTCAAATAAGGGGTTCCAAACGCGTGTATTGTTCGGTAATTCGATTGAATATTGAAAGCTTGAAGATACACCTTCAATTGTTCGTGATGTGCTTCCATTTCTGGTAAGTGGTCAAAATCGTAATAAGATGGAATGCTAGGATAATGGTACTCTGGATAACTTGGGGGCGTCGTTATGTGAATAAAATATAAATTTGCTCCTACTCGTTGCCCCCATTCATCAGCCACCTCAATAACGTCTTTGCAAACATCAGTATAGTCGATGGGTATCAAAAATCGTGTCGCCATAGCCCCCTCCTTTTCATATAGATAAATTGCTGAAGAATTATGCCTTTCCTGTGTAGGCAAATTCTACTTCACCTAATAAATTAAAAACAGATATGGCTCTAAGTCTGTTTAACTTTAGGATAAAATATCGACAGCCACAGACCATTCGTAGTTTTACGTAGGATTTATATTAGCCTGAAGTGTAGAGGATGGCGAAAATTCATCTGGTTTTTGGAGGGTTTCCATTTGATTTCGGACCGTTTCCATCAAATGATCTCGCTCTTGTAGAGAAAATTGGGAGGCATCGACAGGTTTCCCAAGAGCTAGCGTGACATGAGAATTGAGACAGATTTTGAAGGAACGAGCAGGCAACACTTGCGAGGAACCTCTGATATAAGCGGGAACGATAGTGGCCCCCGTTTGAATTGCAAGCACAAACACCCCTTTCTTGAACGGCAATAATTTTCCGTCAGTAGAACGTTTGCCTTCAGGAAAAGCGATCACCGCGATTCCATCTTCCATCTGTTTTCTTGCATGATCCAAGTCTTTCATAGCTTGGATATGATTGGAGCGATCTATCGAAAGGATACCGGCCGCTTGCATTGCAGGACCAAAAAACGGAACGCGGAATAACTCCTTTTTTGCCAAAAATCGAATGGAACCGATTCGCCCCATCAAGCCGTCTCCTAAAACTGGTATATCTACGATACTGCTATGATTGCACATAACAATATATGGTTTGCCAGGTTCTAGATAAAGAGGCTCCGACTCGACAACCTCATAGTTGAGTTGAAACACGCGTAGCAAATCGCGGGCACAACCCCGAATTAGATAATCCGCCCTGGGTCGATGGAACCGCTTTCGGAAATGTTCATACAATCCCAAAAAAGAATAGTGTAAAACACATATACTGGCTTTGATTACAATGGGTAAGGCTCGAATAAAATCAATGATCATGGATCGTTCCTTGATAGTCTGATTATTCCTCGAAAATTTAATTGAATGTATTTCTATTTCCTCAATTCATTTTATTGAAAATATAATATCTTTAATAAGATTTTAAAGGAAAATTCATCGAAATTTCTCAAATGCGTTTAACAACGAATCGAAAACTTTGATGCCGAGTACCCCCCAAATGAAATGCAAAAATGTCACCAGTGTAAGGTCCTTGAAATTTTGAGTGACAATGACTAAAACGAATCACTAACTGATTTCATTTTGGTTGGAACTTTGAATGGAGAAAATTATGCCTGTCAACCCGCAACGACTGAAAGACGCGAGAAAACGAGCTGGAATACGCCAACAAGCAAAACTCGCAGCGCTATCAGGTGTTAGTTTAGGCACCATTCAGGCATATGAAAAAGGGAAGGTGGATAATCCAAATCGCGCCATACTCCAAACAATAGCTGAGGTGCTCGGGTGTTCTGTCAGTTATTTGACCGACCAAAAAGATCTCGACGAGGATCAACCTGAGCCTGCTAGTTCTTTAGAATCTTCTTCAAATTCAAACAATATCATCACTTTACCCCCCCCTACCTCTTGAAGCATTTTTCGCTTTTCCACATCGGGACCCTGAGCTATAGTGAGCCGTTTTTTTGCCCTCGAAGTTTGTCAACCAGTTGTCGGTCTGGCATTCGTTCCGTCACCAAAGATCACCTTTAATGAATAGGAAGGCATATGACTGAATTGATTACTGTCCATGGCGGTTTACCTTATCCGGTGAATCGGATCATTCCTTTATCACGTCGAAAACAATTTTTGAAAGAAGCCGCAGCATTGCCTTCCATTGTAGTCCATAAGGCGGACGTCTCAGTCGTCCACCGTTTCAGCGATGGTACATTATCCCCCTTGACGGGACCAATGCATGAATCAAAGTGGCATGAAGTTCTAGAAGAATCTTGTATTGAATATAATTTCAAGAAATATGCTTGGACTATCCCGCTATCTATTCCTCTCAGTAATGAAGAAGCCGAATCAATTTCGCGAGGACAAGCAGTTGCTTTGAAGGACGAAGAAGGACAAATCTTCGGTCTTTTGGAAAATACGACGGTTTTTAATTGGGATAAAGCTAAGTTCATAAAAAGTGTGTATGGCACAGATCGTACAGACCATCCTGGTGCAGATATTGTTCTAAACGATTCACGCACGTTACTCATTGGTGGGGATGTATGGGCGTTGCCTCAACAGATTGACCCAGCTTACAGTGAATTTGTATTAACTCCGCGTCAAACGCGTCTATTTATTGAAGAACACAAATGGGAAAGAGCTTTGGCTTTTCAAACAAGAAACCCATTGCACCGTGCCCATGAATACGCTCTTGTAGCTGGAGTCGAACAACTGACAAAAGCGGACCATTTCGCCGGAGTGGTTCTCAATCCGTTGGTAGGAGAGCTGAAAGGCGATGATATACCAGCACGCACGAGAATGGCTTGCTATCATCGTTTGCTAGAAAATCGACTGCTAGGGCAAGGGGATAAAAATATCTCTCTTTGGGAAGAAAAAGGATATGATCTCACTGAAGTTTTTGCGCTCATTGGACTGGATATGAAAATGTTTTATGGAGGCCCCAAAGAGGCTGTCATGCATGCAATTTATCGACAGAATCATGGATTCACTGATATCGTCATCGGTCGTAAACATGCTGATGCTCCGTTCCACGACGGCTCTCCCATTTGGGGTGATTTCGATGCGCATGATATTTTTGATAATCTCAAAGGAAACCTTAAAATTTTGCCAAGAAAGATTGGATTTGCTGCCTACTATGAGCACATTGAAAGGGTCGAGCTAATGGAGAATCATCCTGACCAGAAACCTGTATTTATTAGTGGCTCAAAAATTCGCCAATCTCTGATGGCTGGAGAAATTCCTGATAACCGGGTGATCCGACCTGAAATCTCCAAACTTCTGATTGAATACTACCAAAACAAATGACACTAGGTTTTGAGTTAATCGTAAGGAAAAAACAAAATTCCCATCGGCAAAGCGTAGTCATTCTGCTACGGAATTCTTCCGAACAATTCTCTGCAAGCCCTTGTTTTTCCAGTCTTTGTAGCATATAAGAATGAAGTACTTGGAGCTATGCAGAGGAGACAAAAAACTTGCTCAAATTTGTCCAATATGTAATCTTTTGCTACAAAACATTTTGTTGATCAAGGGGTTATCCCCTTAACGTTCCAATTCAAAACACTCATTCATAAAGGGCCAATTATGGACTCTTGGAATAAGCCCCCGTCCAAACCTCCGTGGAACAAAAAAACGCCTCAACCCAACATCGATGAGGTGCTGAATAACCTGCAAAGTCGTTTCAAAATGAACTTTCAGGGAAAGAACTTTTCTATTTTAATCCTACTGGCAGCTCTCGCACTTTGGCTAAGTACAGGTTTCTTTATAGTGGAACCAGCCGAGCAAGCCGTGGTCAAACGATTCGGTAAATTTCACCGTATTGAAGACCCAGGTCCTCATTTAGCGCTCCCTAAACCCATTGAAACTCGCATTACTGAAAATGTGCAGCAAGTGCGTCGTATTGAAATTGGATTTCGAACCTCAAGTGCCGGTTCCCAGGCTCGCACTGTTCGCAAAGAGTCTCTCATGTTAACGGGTGATGAAAATATTTTGGATGTACAGTTTATCGTTCAATACCGGATCGCTAATTTGCCTGATTATGTATTCAAAATTACGGACCCCCTGGATACAGTTCGTGCAGCATCAGAATCAGCAATGCGAGAAGTGATTGGCCGAACCTCAGTAGATGATGCATTAACCACCGGGAAGGATGCCATTGAGCAATCCACGAGAAATCTTCTTCAAGAAATTTTGGATAACTACCGTTCCGGGGTCAACATTGAAATTGTAAAACTACAGGATGTCCATCCTCCTGATCAAGTAAAGGAAGCTTTCAAAGATGTCGCGAGTGCCAAGGAAGATCGAGAAAAGATGATCAATGAGGCACAAGGCTACCGCAATAATCTCATTCCCAAAGCTCGTGGGGAAGCAACAAAAATTCTTAACGAAGCGCTAGCTTATGCTGAGCAGACTGTGCTAATTGCTGAAGGAAAAGCGAAACGGTTTACTGCCGTTTATGAAGAATATAGATCTGCAAAAGAAATTACCAAGCAACGAATTCGGATCGAGACGATGGAATCGATATTGCCACAAGTTAGGAAGGTGATTGCCGATCCACAAATGGGAAATAATGTTTTACCATTCTTACCTCTCCAAGACCTTGGAAAGCTTAGTAATTCTGGTAATCAACGGTCTGCTCAATAATTATTTAACTTTCTCGAATAAGGAGTGTTATGCAACTCAGCCATCGTATTGAGAATGATGTTTGTATCGTCGCGATTGAAGGTAACATTGCTCTAGATGGGGTCAGTGACGTAAAAAGTTACGTTAAACCTTTTCTGGAAGATGAGGCGGTCCAAAAAATCATTATCAATTTTGAGAAAGTCAATTTTATAGACTCTTCCGGCATTGGGTTGATTGTATCCATTTTCAAAACGCTTCAACAGCGTCAGGCCAAATTAGCTTTGTGTAGTCTGAGCAACAAGAATAATGAAATTTTCAATATGACCAGGCTAGACAAAATTTTGAATATTTATGGATCAGAAGACGAAGCCTTGAAGAACATCTAGATCAGCTGAATTTGATGATGCTGCATCCAAAATAAGTTCAGTTTTGGATAAGGAATGGAATTAGACTGTTGTGATGCAATTACAACAGTCGTTCCACTTTGGCTCTTCTCATAAAGTAAACCCGCTGCTATTTCGGTCTGAGTTTTGTCTAAATATTGGTTTGGCTCGTCTGCTAAAATCAATATCGGGTCATTGATTACGGCCCTTGCGATGGCAATCATCTGTTTTTCTCCTGCCGATAGCTCTTCCATTCGATGCGTCAGACAGTATTCAATCCTAAGACGTTCCGCTAAATTTTTTATTCGAATTTCCTCGTTCCCGTCCTTTTTCCTAGCAAATGTTAGGGGCGTTTTTAAATTTGCCTCAACGGTTTGTTGCCAAAAGAAACGATGGTGTTGTTCTATCAAACCGATATGCTGACGGTGTTCTAACAGACTCCTCCCTTTCAATCGTTGCAGCGGACGTTGAAGAAATAAGATTTCTCCGCTGCTTAGCAGTTCAGCCTTCAAAATTAACCGTAAGAATGTAGTTTTCCCAGATCCGCTATCTCCGATCACGTAATTCAGACTTCCCATGGGAATATGGCAATTGACCTGATCGAAGATAACCTTATTTCCAAAATATTTGGAAACATCAATGAAATGAATCATATCGGAGAATGAATGAAATGGAGGAAATGATAAAAACGTTTACTATTTAAAGATTAAGGAACCTTGGTGACGATTTTACGGGAAGCCGAAACTTGTGCTTTTCCGACTTCCTTAACTTTAAAATCAATTCGGATATTCTTTGAAGGTGAGGGCAATAATTCCAACACAATTTCCGATGTCAAATCCCGACCTGCTTCCAACCAGTGGTATTTGACCGCATGAGGTTTAACAAGCTGCCTACGCCAAGTGTGGAATGTGACCTCGAGAAGCCGGCCTTCATTGTCGGGGTTGACAATTTTGTACTGAAGTACTGCTTGCACAACTTGATTCGTGGCTTCGGGCTGTAAATTTGACTCTCCATTAGATTGGGAAGGGTTTGGCCCAGGCAAGAGGCGGAGCCGAGAAATAATGAATTTTTTACTAGGACTTTTTCTATGCCTCCAAAATATTCGTTCTGCGGCTCCCAACCAAATTCGATCTTGATAGGCATTTAAATCTTCTGGCCGTGCCGTTAGAATTTGAGGAATGTCTGTCGGGTTACCTAATGCGCCTAGCAGGTGTACAATTTTCCAATGGACCGAAGTATATTTTGAGTCGTTTAAAGTTTGCCGTAATAAAGGCAATGACCACTGCGGGTAGCTAAGCAAGACTTGCGATGCTTGAAAACGCTGGCTCTGATCAGGCCCTTCTAGTTGAGGCAGCCATTTTTCCTGAAGATCCTGTTGTATGATTTGATCAAAATGTGCGAGGGCCAAAAAAGGAGTGAACCAAATAGCCGTAAATAAAAGAAAAATTGATTTTTTCATGAGATGTCCATTGAAAAACATAGGAGAAAACTTTTAAACGGAAACACTGACGATAGGTATTGTCAAGCCACTGTTCTAGGGGAAAATGATTACATTTCTTATACATCTTAATTATTTCATCCAGAATGCCTCATTGCGTGGATTGCGAAAACTCTTATTCCGCACACACAATCCAGATAAGGTAGAAAAAATTCTGATTTGGAGAGGAGGATCTTTGGGTGATAATATCTGCGCATTGCCTGCCTTTGCAACGATACGCCATCATTTCCCTGAAGCGAAAATTGAAATTTTAACTAACAGCCGAGGGGCACATCTAGTATCACTAGAGCAATTGATTGCCCCTGGCATTGTGAATCATGTCCACAATGCTTTTGGGCTTTCGAGGTCACAACGTCGACATCTGCTCAATACACTGCGCGTCGAGGCCTATGATCTTTTTATAGAAATTCCTGAAAATTTAGCAACTTGGCAGGTAGAAGCCCGTAATATGATCATTGCGAAATTTTTAAGGATTCCCAGCGGATTCGGTTGGCAAGTTGCAGCCATACGAATGTTCCGAAAGCACCAAGCTTCAATCTTCACGTTTGATCGTGAAACGGTTCGTCTTCTCAAAATCTTAGAAACACATGGTCTCTCTCCTCAAATTAAGGATTACCCCTTAGGCGTTAGTGACCGTGACCGTAATCGAATCCGGACTGATCTAGATAGACTTGGTATATCAAAGCAGTCGCGTAACATAGCATTTGTCGTGGGTGCAAAACGTGTGACAAACCGCTGGCCAATTGCCTACTTCAAATTAGTGGCAGAATATTTGGTTGCCAAAAAAATCACCATTTTCATCATCGGTGGCAAAGAAGACAACCTGCTAGCAAAACAACTTTTGTTCCATCCTCGTATCTATAACTTTTGTGGCGAACTTTCTCCTCTGGAAAGCGGGGCCTTACTCGAGCATTGCGAGTTATGCCTTACCAACGATACGGGTCCCATGCACCTATCGTACGCTGTCAAAACTCCAGTGGTGGCCTTGTTTAGTGCACGTGACTATCCCAACAAATGGTTCCCACCCGATACAGGGGAAAATAAAGTTTTTCGCAGGTATGACATGCCTTGTTCTCCTTGTTTTTTGGAAACTTGCCCATATGAAAACAAGTGCTTGGAGATTGCCCCTCAAGAAATCATTCAAGAATTGCAAAATCGAGGATACTGATCACGTTCCTATGGATTTAGTCCTAGCTATTTAGCGCTAGAGAGGAGCCGGAAAAGGTATTTTTTATAAGGCAACTTGGACTGCCTCAATACCTCGATATTGTCAGAAGCAATTGGTTTGAGTTTAATAACCATTGCCGCATACACCACTCCACCAACGGTAATCAGCAGAGCCACCCGCAGTGGCAATGCGAGTTGCAGCCACGGCTCTAATACCCAAATGAATCCCCCCATCGCAATACTCGCCAAAGTCACTTTAGCCAAGAACCCCCAAGAATATTGCGGACGAACGAGATGATGGACACACCATGTCTCATACAAAGATGCCAGAACCCCCGTTATCAATGTTCCCCAAACCACGCCCAAAGCTTGATACTTGCCGACCAACCACAGGTTGATCGCAATATTGAAAATCCCAAAAAAGACACGCGATGCGATCAATTTATTGTGTTGATCAGAAGCAAGCATGAAACCTGAATTCATGATACCAATCTTCACAACACAAAAGTGTATGAAAAACAGGTAAAGCAAAGGGACCACTCCCTCTTTTCCGGATCCGTAAAAGAGCTCAATCAAGTCTGCTCCTAATAGGATTCCGCCTATGCTTATCGGAATTGTAAATAAGTACACAAACTCAAATAGTCCCGTATAAACTTTACGTACCTTGACCGGGTCGCCTTTCTGAACAGTCTCAGTGATAAACGGCAACACAAAGCCACCTTGTAAGGCCAACTCAAAGAAACTCGTGGAAAAAAAAGCAAAATTAAAAGCGATTGTGTAAAAGGCCACTTCATCGCGATCAGCTAGAAAGGCTCCTAGTATAAAAATGTCTCCACCTTTTCCTAATAAATGGAGTGTCAAGGCATAGAGATAAAAACTGAAAGCAAATGGATAAATTTTTTTAAGACGTGCTCGATCAATCGTAGGAAGCGAGGAATGGCCAATAAAATAGGAAGGATGCCTCAATGCAAAAATCAATAACCCCAACAGCTTGGAACCGATGTTGACAAGCAAAACACCCGTAATGCCCCAGCCCTGTTCAATTGCGAAAACCGCACCAGCTAAGTACAGACTAAAAATCACAAACTCCACGATATTGATAAGTCGCTGTTTGTAATGAATCACCAAGACACGACGAAACAAATCCTGGATTCCAACCGTCAGAACCAGAAAGGATACAATCTGCAAGAAACTTTGCAGGGTTTGGGCTTCGGTTGACGTTTCCTCAAAGATTACTTTCACAAGAGGTCCCGAAAACCCGAAACACAATCCACTCACAAGGAGTAAAACCCCACTTCGGATAAAAACAGATTGACGGATCAAAGTAGGGATCAATGACGTTTGACCTTTGACCTGAAATTCTGGAAGAAAACGCGAAAGCATTCCCTCAAGTCCGAGTGATGCCCCAAGCACTAAGGTTGCCTGAAAATTCAGCACAACAGAAAGCGTTCCATAGTCGGTATTGCCTAGCAAACGAACTAGCAAAATGGACTCAAAAAAACGAACGAATGCAAGACCGCCTTTCCCTAAAAAGTCCCAAATCATTGCTGAAAGGGCACGCTGCGCAGCTGACATAATTTCATCCTTGAATCAATTTGTGGAATGGCGAAAAATCAATATTTTCATAGAGCCTCGTGCCCTATGTTATTTATTACAAACTTCATACAGCCCCCTATCATCAATGGGTATCATTACAAATGTCCAAGTTTCAAAACCCCTTGAACAGAATCTTGTAGCTAGGTTATGGTTCATTCACAAAGTTCGTACTCAACCTTTTAGCTTCCAAATGCAAACAAATATAGTCGAGCTGATTCAAGCACTGCGGCTGTTTTTTAATCAAGCAAACGAGGACTTCATGGAACAAGAACCAATTACAGAGAATGTATGGTGGATCATCCCGAACAAGTTAGCAGGGGTACGCAAACCCATGGCTGATGAATTATCGACGCTTCAAAAAGCTGGTATTGGGGCCATTGTTTCAGTGATGGACGACCGATCCAACCTGGACTTATATCAACAAGAAAACATTCCCCATTTATGGCTACCTGTTAAAGGGGGAACCCCGCCTTACAATGTGCAAGTCCAGCAGTTTTGCCGATTTGTAGAAAAACACAATTCCACCGGAGTCGCGGTTCATTGCACTAGCGGAAAACGGCGTACGGGTACTTTGCTTGCTGCGTATTTGATCAAACAAGGTCAATCTTACGAAAGTGCCATTCAAACGATTCAAACCGCAAAACCCGATGCCGATCCTAGAGATGCTCAGAGAAATTTTTTGAAGGCATTGGCGATGAATGTCACGGTAATTGGGCATCCCTTGGTGCAGCACAAACTCACTCTGATGCGAGACAAAAACACGAAAAGTCATTATTTCCGTCAACTGCTCAGAGAAATCAGCATGCTCTTGGCTTATGAAGTGACTCACGATTTTCCGCTGACTTATAAGGAAATCGAAACACCCTTGGCCAAAATGCAGGCTCCCAAACTCGATGGGAAAAAAGTCGTATTGGTTTCGATTTTACGGGCGGGCAATGGAATTCTCGAAGGCATGCTCGACCTGATTCCCGCTGCACGTGTTGGACATATTGGTATTTATCGAGATCCTCAAACTTTAGATGCCGTGCAGTATTACTTCAAAATGCCTGCTGAAGTAGAAGATCGGAATATGATCGTGGTGGACCCCATGCTGGCCACCGGGAATTCCGCAATTGCAGCCGTGACTCGGCTCAAACAAGTTAGACCCAAGTCGATAAAATTTGTTTGCTTATTGGCAGCTCCGGAAGGAATCGAAGCTTTTTATAACCACCACCCCGATGTTCCCATTTACACCGGAGCAATTGACCAGAAACTCAATGGGAAAGGTTATATCATTCCCGGCTTGGGAGATGCTGGTGACCGGATTTATGGCACCAAATAACCCGCTAACCTGAATCCACGATTTTAGGAACCAACAATGACTTCATCCACTGAAACAGATCACAAATTCATGCAAATCGCATTGGAAGCGGCTCGGCTTGGATATGAAGAAGGCGGCGTGCCAGTGGGAGCAGCTTTAGTCGAAAACGGAAAACTCATTGCAACGGGTCACAACCAGCGCGTTCAAAAAGGAGATCCAATTGCCCATGGAGAAATGGACTGTTTTCGCAAAGCAGGTCGGCGTCCACACTACCGCAATACCACGCTTTATACGACCTTGAGTCCTTGTATGATGTGTTCGGGCACCATCCTACAATTTGGTGTTCCGCGAGTAGTCGTGGGAGAAACCAGTAATTTTGAAGGGAATCTTTCGTTCTTGCGAGAACATGGAGTGGAGGTCATTTTACTTGACGACCCCGGTTGTATTCAACTTATGGAACAATTCATTAAAGACAATCCATCACTTTGGAATGAAGATATCGCAGAACGCGAACACGTCTGAAATGGGACCCTGTTTTTGTGATAAAAACGTAGAAAGAAGATTGTAAAATAAAGCGGAAAAGGTACCGGGCTGTCGTAAACTCAACAGCCCGGTTCTGAGGTATAAGCGTAAAACCTTGTAAACACGTAACGCAAAAAGCTCTTTAAGACGTTGCCGGCTTCAGATCATGCTTATTGATTGGCAAAGAGCGAAGGCGTTTTCCGGTAGCTCGAAAGATCGCATTGGCAACCACAGGAGCTACAGGAGGTGTTCCAGGCTCTCCCACACCGCCTGGGGCGTCGTTGCTAGCAATGAGATGGGTTTCGATTTCTGGCGTGTCTGCCATTCGTAGCATTTCGTAATCGTGGAAATTACTTTGCTTCACTCGACCATTTTCGATGTTGATTTCTCCTTTAAGGGTCGCGGTCAGACCATAGATAATACCGCTTTCCATTTGAGCAATCACTGTATCGGGGTTGACGATCTTTCCACAATCCACGGCACACACCATCCGGTGGATCTTCACCTCGCCCGCACTACTTACCGACAGTTCGATCACCTGCCCTACAATCGATTCAAACGATTTGTGCAACGCTATCCCTTGGACCACTCCATCAGGTAAGGACTTCCCCCAGCCCGCTTTTTCAGCTACCGTTTCCAATACCTTTAGGTGTCGTGGACTGTCCTTCAACAATTTCCGACGATATTCAAAGGGATCTTGTCCAGCAGCATCTGCCATTTCATCGATCATGCTCTCCACATAGAAAGCATTATGCGAACTTCCCACGGAGCGCCAAAACCCGACCGGAATGCCCACATGTCGCATTACATAATCGACGTGTTGATTAGGAATGGAATAGGGCAGCTCGTTGGCTCCTTCGACGGAGGTACCATCGACTCCGTTTTTTACGAAATCTGGAAACACGCGGGTCATGATAGAAGGTGACACGATTCGGTTTTTCCATGAAACCGGCATTCCTTCTTTGTCTAAACCGACCTCAAATCGACTGACACTTGCAGGCCGATAAAAGTCGTGTTGTGTGTCCTCTTCACGCGACCAGATCACTTTTACTGGTTTCCCTACAGCCTTCGCGATAATAACCGCTTGAGCTACAAAATCCGTTTCAAAACGACGTCCAAAGCCGCCACCCAAGAAGGTCGTATGGACTCGAATTTTGTCAGGGGGCATCTTGAGAATTGCGGCGGCGGTCCAAACGGATGGATCTTGACCTTGAGTAGGTCCCCAGATATCGCAGCCTTCAGCGGTGACATGTGCGGTGCAGTTCATGGGTTCCATCGTCGCATGTGCCAAATAGGGAAGTTCGTAAACGGCTTCCAGCGTTTTTGCAGCGGTTTTGAGTGCTCCATCGGCATCCCCGTGTTTATGAACAGGAGCAGCATCACTAGCATCGAGCGATTCATGAAACGTTTTGAAAATCGTCGCGTCGCTGGTCTGGGCCAATTTGCCTTCGTCGAACTTCAGGTTGAGAGCATCCAACCCCTTTTTGGCAGGCCAGTAACCATCCGCGACAACCGCCACTCCATTGGGAATAGGAACGACTGATTTCACACCTTTGACTTTCATAGCAGCGGCCTTATCCATACTCGCCACTTCGCCTCCAAACACCGGAGAGACTCGAACAGAGGCAACCAAGAGATCTGGCATATCGACATCGACCCCAAACACCGCGGATCCATTTACCTTTGAGGACGTGTCTATTCGTTTGACCGGTTTTCCAATGTAACGATACTGATCTGGCGATTTCAGTTGTGGGTTTTCTGGAGGCTGCATTTTGGCAGCTGCGGAAGCTAAAGATCCGTAACTTAACTTTTTCCCACTAGAATGCACGACCATGCCATTTTCAGCTTTGCACTCTTTCGCAGGCACTTTCCATTGGTCCGCAGCGGCTTGAACCAGCATTTCTCGTGCCGCAGCACCCACCTTGCTCAACTGGGGCCACCAACCTCGAATGGTTGTGCTGCCTCCCGTAGCTTGCAGTTGAAAAATTGGATTCTTATAAGACGCGCCAACCGGAGTCATTTCAGCACGGACCTTTTGCCAATCTGCTTCCATTTCATCAGCAACGATCATCGGAACGGAGGTATACACGCCTTGTCCCATTTCAGAACTGGGGACCAAAACAGTAATGCTTTCATCTGCACCGATTTGAATCCAAGCATTGATGTCTAAGGCAGAAGGTTGATTCGCGGCATTGGCAAATCGAAGTGCACCGGGCAAATGAAACCCTAGCACCAACCCACCCCCGGCAGCGGCAGTGGTTTTTAGAAAGGATCTTCGACTCATATTTACGATTTTCATCATGCCCCCTGTTTCTTTAAGATTTCAGAAGAACGATGGACAGCTTTACGAATCCGTGTGTAAGTGCCACATCGACAAATATTTGTCATTGACGTCTGAATGTCTTCATCGGAGGGACTGGGATTTTTTGCCAATAACGCGGCAGCTGCCATGATTTGTCCAGACTGGCAATACCCACATTGGGGAACTTCCGTTTCCCGCCAAGCTTGTTGTACGGGGTGATTGCTATCTGAGGAAAGTCCTTCAATCGTTGTGATTTTTGCATCTCCTACGCTCGAGATAGGAAAGGAGCATGATCGGATTGGTTCGCCATTGAGGTGAACGGTACAAGCGCCACACTGAGCGATACCGCATCCAAATTTGGTACCCATCAGTTTGACCGAATCCCGAATCACCCATAAGAGCGGCGTATCCGGATCCACATCCACTTGATGCTTTTCTCCATTAACGGTTATCGTGAACATAGAGCTTCTCCTAACAGAGTTTGAGGTTAGTTCCTTCGGCAGGGCAAATGCCCAACCTTTAATTAATAACGCATCGAAAAAATTAATCCAGCCCAGAAGGAGACTCTGAATCGATCATGATGTGTCCTTAATTAATTGAAAATTGAGCCAACTGAATAGGAAAGCGATCATGCTTCAAGCCACATTTGAACAACGTTTTTCATGGGTCCGGCGACAAATGCCGAGGGTTCAAAATGCCTTGCAGAACCTTCCCGATCTCACAGGAGTCCGTCTTGCGTGCAGCATGCATCTCGATTTGAAAATGCTTCCACTGGTGGAGGGCCTGCTGAACAAAGGGGCTGCCCTATTTGTCACAACATGCAACCCCACCACGGTTCGCAATGAGGTCGTGGATGCTATGAAACAATGGGGAGCACAAGCTGAAGCCTGGCAAGGCATGTCCACAACCGAATACCAAGCAGCAATTCGGAACGCCTTGGAATGGGAACCCACTCATCTTTGTGAAATGGGGGCAGATTTCACTTACGCATTAGCACAAAGTGATAACCCCGAAACTTTATCTCATGTTCGCGCAAGCTTAGAGGCAACGGGTTCTGGCATCAACCGCCTTTGTGAATTGACCGTTCCCTATCCCATATTCAACTGGGACGACTTACCGGTTAAGGAAGGACTGCACAACCGGCATATGGTGGGACTGACCACATGGCAGGCTTTTCTTGCTCAGACCCTACTGAGTCTTCATGAAAAGCGGGTGTTGGTCATTGGATATGGTTCCGTAGGGCGGGGTGTGGCTGCTTCCGCACGTGCTTTCGGAGGTACGGTCATGGTGACGGAACGAGATCCGGCACGTCTTGCCGAGGCTCGATATGATGGATGGTGGGTGATGCCTTGGGAAGAAGCGTTGAAGGAAGCCGATGTCATCGTTACGGTTACCGGCGCTGAACACGTCATCGCCCAAGACCATTTTCCATTGCTGAAGTCTGGCGTGTTTTTACTCAATTCTGGACATCGCGCCAATGAAATCGAGGTTTCGGCTCTCCGAACCTATCCCAGCGAACGGTTGTTACCTCAGGTAGAGGCATTTCAGGTGGAAGAGAAAACGGTCTATCTGTTTGCCGGGGGATCCATGGCTAATCTCACTGCCGGAGAAGGAGATAGCATCAATGCGTTCGACACAACCTTGGCGGTGATGATCTCAGGTATTGGACATATTGTGGGTGAAGGAAGTGAGCAAGAGGCCGGAGTCTATCTGCTTCCAAAACAAGTATGGGAAGCCGCTATCCAGTAATTGGTTTGAGATTGCCGCAACAATATTGCATTGTATGCAACATTTTTTTATCCGATCTGTTGTTGTGGGCCTTCCAATATTGGAGAGAATAAAACAGGCAGATCGGCTGCGTTCAATCCAAAATTTTTAGGAAAACATCATGCATCGAGTTGGAAGAAATGACCCCTGCCCCTGCGGCAGTGGGAAAAAGTATAAAAAATGTTGCCTTACTAAAACCTCCATCCAACCCACTGAATTTTTATATAAAAAACTGCGTCAACTGGAAGATAAGCTGGTCGAAAAATTGATGCATCATGCAAAAAGCGCGTTTGGTGACTTTGCCATGCAGGAAGCGTGGTTTGAGTTTTTGTTGTTTCCCGAAGATGAACCTGATGTTGATTTTGAGTCCATCCATACTCAAGCATTTTTTCCATGGTTTTTGTTCAATTGGAATCGTGACACAGAAGGGCGTTACCGCGTTCCGAGAGTTGCCGAATCATACTTGAATCGAAACCGAAAAAAATTGTCAGAAATGGAGATCAACTTTTTGGAGCTATCCTATAATCACGAATTCAGTTTTCATGAAGTCACCGAATGCCACCCTGGTGAAGGTTTCATGGCAAAAGATATCTTTCTAGAACGAGAAACCTTTGTAACGGAGCACACGTCCTCCAAGTCGATTCAAAAAGGCGACATTTTGTTTGCTAAAGTAATTCGATACGACAATCTGGGATTATTGGGAGGGTCAGCTCCATTTTCAATAACACCGGGTTTCAAACCCAGTATCTTGGATCTGCGAGCTAGGATGAGGAGAGACGATGAAGGACTCCCCCTCGACACAGAAGATCTACGCATGTGGGATATCGAGATTCGAGAATTGTACCTTGCCATTCATCATCAAATGTTCACTCCTCCCACACTCACTAACACCGATGGCCATCTGCTCGTTTTTCACGAAATTCACTATGAACTCAGCTGTTCCCCAGGAGTTGCTTACGATCAACTGAAGGCCTTAGCCCTTGGCGTCCATGACGAAGAATGGCTGGACGATGCCGAATACGATGCCAACAATCAGCTCACCAAGATATTCTTCAAATGGATGAAAGCAGATACCAAGAAAAAGCTGATGGGAGATTACACGACTTTGGGAGATCTCACGATTGATGGCAAGACGTTAAAAATTAGCGTCAATTCTAAGGAGCGTGCAGAAATCATTCGGAAAGAAGTGGAAGACCGCTTGGGAGAAAACGCCAAATACCAGGCAACCAAAATCCAGTCACAAGAATCGATGTTGTCGGGAGCACGAACACCCGATGGCCCTCCATCGGCGATTCTTGAATCATCGGAACTGGACTCAGAACTCCAAGCCCATATGGAAAAAATGCTAGAAAAACATTGGGATCAATGGATTCATGATCAGTTGCCAGCGCTGAATGGCAAATCCCCCATCGAGTCCGTGAAAGATCCCGATGGGCGTGAAAAGGTAATCGCTTTGCTGAACGACATCGAACGGCACGAACAAAAAAGAACGCCCCAATTGAAACAGCAGAAATTCATTGATCGCGCTAGGCAACAGTTGGGGCTTGAATAATCATTCAAACGCACAGTGCTTTGGCATGGTGTGCCAAATGGTCTTGCATCATCGAAGCTACAAAAAAGTAATTGTGGCCATAGCCTGGATGCATGCGAAGCTGAAGGGGATATCCTTTAGCTTCGCAAGTGGCTTTGAATGCTTTTACCAACAAATATTCCTTCAAATATTCGTCATCCTCCCCCTGATCCACCAGCAGCGGCAAATCCAACTCCGTATTTTTCTGCATGAGGTGATTGGCATCATATTGCAACCACAACTCACGGTCCTCCCCTAAGTATTCCTGAAAGGCTTCAATCGCAAAGGGTGATTCGGTTGGCACACAAATCGGGGAAAGCACCGATAAGGAACGGAATCGCTTTGGATTTCGTAATGCGACAACCAACGCTCCGTGGCCGCCCATCGAGTGTCCAAAAAGCCCCACTCGCTCAGGTTGGACTGGAAAATGAGCTTCGATGACAGCAGGCAATTCTTGAGTCACATAGTCATACATTTGATAGTGTTTTGCCCATTTTTCGGTGATGGCATTGACATAAAAACCAGCACCCGACCCCAATTTGAAATCATCATCTTCCCCAGGAATACCCGTGTTGCGTGGACTGGTATCAGGCGCAACCAGCAACAAACCATGTTCAGCAGCAAACTGCTGAGCCCCTGCTTTGAGGATGAAATTCTCATGCGTGCAAGTGAGGCCTGACAAATAATACAAAATCGGTACAGGTCCCTTCTCCGCCTGGGGTGGACGATAAATAGTAAAATTCATAGGGGCTTGGCAGGCCGAGGAAGGGTGCCGATACATTTCGACCCAACCGCCAAAGGATTTGTCCTTGCTGAACAATTCCAAAGATTCATTAGTCATAGAGATCCTTTTTATGGATTGAATGTGTGGGAAGAAAAATTATGTGTCGCAATGAATCCACGATAAGCAATTAAAAATGAACAACGGACCGAATGCTTTCACCCTGATGCATGAGATCAAACGCTTCATTGATTTTATCAAAAGCCAAGTCATGAGTGACCAGTTCGTCCACTTTGATTTCCCCTCTCAAATACATTTCCACATATTCTGGGACCTGAGTTCGGCCTTTCACTCCTCCGAAAGCAGAGCCTCTCCAAACTCGACCCGTGACCAACTGAAATGGACGTGTAGAAATCTCCTCTCCCGATCCGGCCACACCAATAATGGTGGCTTCCCCCCAGCCTTTGTGGCAGCACTCTAAAGCAGCACGCATCAATCCAACGTTGCCGATACATTCAAAGGAATAATCCGCTCCCCCATCGGTCATTTCGATAACCACTTCTTGAATCGGTTGATCGTATTCTTGCGGATTGACGCAGTCGGTGGCCCCCAATTGTTGAGCGAATTCAAACTTTTTAGGATTGATATCAATCGCGATGATTCGCTCCGCGTTGGCCAGTACCGCTCCTTGGATCACGCTCAAACCCACTCCGCCTAGTCCAAAAACTGCAACCGAAGACCCCGGCTGAACTTTCGCTGTGTTGAGAACCGCTCCCACTCCAGTTGTGATCCCACATCCCAACAAGCATGCTTTTTCTAATGGAGCCGATTTATTAATTTTTGCAACCGCGATTTCTGGCAAAACCGTGTATTCGGAAAAGGTCGAGGTTCCCATATAATGAAAGATAGTTTTCCCATCCTTGGAAAATCGAGACGTGCCGTTCGGCATCAGTCCTTTTCCCTGAGTAGCTCGCACGGCTTGGCACAGGTTGGTTTTTCCAGACGTGCAGAATTTACAGGTTCGGCATTCCGGCACATATAAGGGGATCACGTGGTCTCCAGGAGATAGGGTGGTCACGCCAGGCCCTACTTCTTGTACAATGGCACCTCCTTCGTGTCCTAAAACTGACGGGAAGATGCCCTCCGGATCGGCACCTGACAAGGTATATGCATCGGTATGGCATACGCCGGTAGCAACGATTTTCAACAACACCTCTCCTTCTTTCGGACCTTCGAGTTCGATTTCTTCCAGTTCCAACGGTTTTCCAGCTTCCCAAGCTACGGCTGCACGAGTTTTCATCAGTTCCTCCTCAGTTGTGGGTATGAAACAAATTGGGGATTCGGGTTTGGGGTCGAGTTTTGGATATAAAAGGAACCCTACCGGAGTTCAAGTTCATTCGACGGTACTAGTGAACTCACGCCCTCGCGACATACAGCCTTGATTCATTCTGCGGATCAAGGCATGGATAGGTTTCTTAGAATTCAGCATAATTTATCACCAAGAACACGAAACATGGAGTGAACTGCATGAAGTCTTATCAAGAAAGTGCGAAGGATTTTGAAGCCAAATGGCAACGCTACTGGGACGAGCACGAAGTTTACAAAACGCCCAACCCCAACGAACCGGAAGCTGACACCACAAAGCCGAAATACGTAATTTTAGACATGTTCCCTTATCCAAGTGGGACCGGTTTGCATGTAGGACATCCTTTGGGATACATCGCAACCGACGTGAAACAACGTTTCATGCGTATGCAAGGATACAATGTGCTGTATTCCATGGGTTTCGATGCCTTCGGACTGCCTGCTGAACAATTCGCGATTCAAACCGGGCAACATCCCCGAATCACCACCGAAAACAACATCAACAATATGCTCAAACAACTCCGACTGTTGGGGCTTGGACATGATCCGAATCGACGTTTCAATACCACGGATCCTGACTACTACCGCTGGACCCAATGGATCTTCCTCCAGATTTACAATTCGTATTACGACCCCACGGAAGCATGGACCGGCCCCGATGGCTTTTCCCATGTCGGTCGCGCTCGCCCTATTGCCGACCTCGTAAAACGATTAAAAGCTGGGGAATGGGTGCTTGACGAAAATGGGGTTCCTACCCCTAAAAGCCAAGCACCTCAGGGAAGGTCCCCCAAGGCATCCGAAATGAAAGAGGCCTTAGATAAAGCCCGCCTTGCCTATGTTGCTGAGATACCGGTGAACTGGTGCCCGCAATTGGGAACCGTGCTTTCCAACGAAGAAGTCACCAATGAAGGCCGGAGTGAGCGAGGAGATCATCCAGTGTATCGGCGTCCTTTAAAGCAATGGAATCTCCGAATCACTGCTTATGCGGATCGTTTGCTTTCTGATTTAGACGATTTGAATTGGCCCTATGGGGTGAGTGAAATGCAACGCGATTGGATCGGTCGGAGTGAAGGGGCAACAGTCCACTTTCCAGTGAAAACATTGGATGGAGCGGATGAAAAAATCACCATCTACACCACCCGTCCCGATACCTTATTTGGAGCCACTTATATGGTTTTGGCTCCGGAGCATCCGTTGGTTCCCCAACTCACGCAAGATCCACACAAAGGGACCGTAGAGCGGTATTGTGCCGAAGCCGCTCGCGTGAAATCGGTGAAAACAGAAGGAACCCAAGAAAAGACGGGGGTGTTTACGGGTTCGTATGCCCTCAACCCAGTTTCGGGCGAGTCCATCCCGGTGTGGGTTGCTGACTATGTTCTAATGGAATATGGAACCGGTGCGATTATGGGAGTCCCAGGATCGGATGATCGGGATTTTGAATTCGCGACCGTATTCAAGTTACCAATCATACCTGTGGTGCAACCCACAGAAGACTGGTTGCGAGAACATGCTCCCGAAGACAAAGCGGAACTCCCCTTTGAAGAGTTGTTGGAAGTCTACCGCACGGACGCGGTGAGTTTCAAAGCCGCGTTTACTGACAAAAACACGGTGATCATGAATTCGGCAAATGATGGAATTTCACTCAATGGAGTGCCAACCTTAGAGGCCATTCATAATATTTGTGAGTGGATCGAATCTTCGAAAATTGGATACACCCGCATCCAATACAAGTTGCGGGATTGGTTGTTCAGTCGTCAACGGTACTGGGGAGAACCCTTCCCCGTTGTATTTGACCCTGCAACTGATGAGGCTTATCCGATGAACGACAGCGAGTTGCCTGTGCTCCTACCCGAATTGAATGACTTCACGCCTAAGGGCAGTGATGATCCCAATTCGGAACCTGAACCGCCTTTGGCACGAGTCAAAGACTGGATGACCGTTCAAGGCGTTATTCTGGAGGATGGGAGTGTCCGTTTGGTCACCGAAAAGTCAGCAGACGATTCTGCTGAATTCAATGGGCAAACTTATACCGTCCGAAATTTTCGTCGAGACCCCAATTCAATGCCGAACTGGGCCGGATCGTGCTGGTATTATTTACGATATTTTGATGCCAAAAATAACGAGCATCTAACCCATCCCGATGTGGAGCAATACTGGTCAACCGGGCTGTTGGAAGATGGCAAGAAAAAGAGTGGCTCAGTGGATTTATATGTAGGGGGCACTGAACACGCGGTATTGCATCTGCTGTATGCTCGCTTTTGGCATAAGGTGCTTTATGACTTAAATCACGTAACCACCAAAGAACCGTTCCACCGTCTGTTCAACCAAGGCATGATCACGGCAGATGCCTATAAAGATCAAAGAGGTGTCTATGTGGATATCCATGATGTGGAAGTCCGGAATGAGGCTGGAAACCAGGCTGCGTTCAATAAAAAAACGGGAGAACAGCTGGTCATTGATCCAGGAAAAATGGGCAAACGTTACAAAAACGGAATCCCCCCAGAAGAGGTTTGTGCTGAATACACGATTGACACGTTCCGTGCCTTCGAAATGTACCTGGGTCCGTTGGATGCCGGGAAGCCGTGGAATTCCGGTTCGATTATTGGAATCCTACGATTCCTTAGCGGAATCTGGCGTTTGCAAGAAATTATGGTGGATGATGGAGAGGCCCCCATTGATGCAGAACTGGAGCGGACACTGCACAAAACAATCAAGAAGGCCACAGAAGACATTGACCGGCTTCGCATGAACACCGCATTAGCAGCGTTGATCGAGCTTAAAAACTCATTGGCCAAACAAGCGAAGATTCCCAAATCGTATTTGCGGACGCTCACATTGTTGGTGTCTCCATTTGCCCCTCATTTGGCCGAAGAACTCATGAGCGCCTTGTACCCTGAAGAGCATGCAGAACACAAAACCGTCTTAGCCTTTTCATGGCCGACATTCGACCCTGAAAAGTGCAAAGATGCAGAAATCGAAGTGCCGTTGATGGTAAACGGAAAAAAACGGGATACACTGATGGTGCCAAGCGATATTTCTCAAGAAGCCTTGGAAGCCATGGCCCGTTCCAATCCGCGGGTGCTGGTGCACACTGAAGGAAAAACCATCCAACGGGTAGTCGTGGTGATGAATCCAAATCGTAAACTCGTCAATATTGTGGCGAAATAAATAGCAATGTTCATTTTAAACTAGGGGGTGTGTATGTCTGAAACGGAAACCAAATCCAAACACGAGTACGTGCCTTTGAAGCACATCGTCTTGACCTCCCATCCGAGTGCCTATGCTGGAAAATATATCCCTATCCAATGGGGAGCGGAAAGCCCGAAAGCGCGAGGCCCTGTGGTGGCTAGTTTGAGCAACCAAGTGCATCGCAATGCAATTGGCAGCCACTCGGGTTCCTACATGGTTTATCGGGCATTGGCAGTCGCATCGGGGAAGTTGGATCCGGAACATCGCCCCGATCTGACTCACACGCATCCTTCTGACGAGATTGGTCCTTTTTCGAGCTGGTGTGACCCTAAAAAAATTGTAGCCATTGATCCGTGGGGTGCTGACGTGGGCCAACACTTCACCGAGCAGCTGGAAGAAGGTTACGACATCCGCCCCTCCATTGCAGTGACCAAAGCCCATATCGAAATGCCCGAACTTCGAGAAGCCATCCAAGCAGGACGAGTGACTCCCGATGGAGAGATTCTCAAAGAAAATGGATCCTGTGTGGTGACCAAAGCAGCGATTGAACCCGTATGGTTTTTACCCGGTGTGGCCGAGCGATTCGGTATTGATGAAGGCACGTTACGCCGTAATCTGTTTCAGCATACCGGAGGCATGTATCCCGAACTGATCACTCGGCCTGATTTGGAAGTGTTCCTTCCTCCAATTGGCGGGCACACTGTTTATTTTTTCGGGGATGTCAACCAACTCCATGATCCCAACAAACGAGTCGCTTGCCGTGTCCATGATGAATGCAATGGCTCGGATGTGTTTGGCTCTGACATCTGTACTTGTCGCCCCTATTTGATACATGGAATCGAGGTCTGCATTGAGGAAGCCCAGAAAGGTGGCTTGGGAGTGATCGTCTATAATCGAAAAGAAGGACGGGCATTGGGCGAAGTGACTAAATTTTTGGTTTATAACGCTCGGAAACGGCAAGAAGGGGGCGATACCGCAGCCCAATACTTTGCAAGGACCGAATGTGTGGCAGGCATCCAAGATGTCCGATTTCAAGAATTGATGCCTGATGTGCTGAATTGGCTGGGAATCAACAAAATCGACCGATTTGTTTCGATGAGCAATATGAAATATGAGGCCTTGGCAAGCGCTGGTATTGAGGTGAACGAGCGTCTTTCGATTCCTGATGACATGATTCCGGAAGACGCCCAAGTGGAAATCAAAGCCAAAATCGCAGCGGGATACTATTCAGTTGACGAGATTCCCACCGAAGATCAACTGCTTGATGTCAAGGGGCGGGATTACAAGTAGTCAGATTTTCAGTTCTTCAAGCTTGTTAATGGGGGCTTGGAAGCCGTGTTCCAAGAGGTCGTGTAGCATCCAGTTTCCGGCTTGATACGTGATCTTTTTCCTTCCCATTGCCTCGATCAACACTCCCAAGCTTCCTGACACTCGGATACCACAACGGTGCGCAATGTCGCGCACCAACTGATCATCACTCAACAGGTCATGTTTTCGTTCCACCGCAATGGCGAGACTAGACGCTTCCCCCACCCCCAGACTGCGCGACAAGTGCTGGTACAACACTTCTTCTTGAAAAGATTCCCGTTCGACTTGTTCCCATTTTTCGACATTGGCAGTTTTCCATAATCCCTTCTTCACACCTTGATGAAAACCTTCGACCACTTCCCTTGTCAGAATCCCTTGATCCCCACAAAACTCGTCTAGAAGAAACATTTCATCGGACACCACAAAATTGGTCAATACGGTTGCATCGATCACAATCATCGCCCCCCCTTTCGAATGGCTGCCGCAGAGAACGTTTCTGCTATCAATGCTTCCTCCGAATCCGTACCGAGTTTGACCGGCATTCCCAAGGCAAGGAGTTGTTGGCGCAATTGAACTGACGGCTCGTTCAACAATTCAGCGGCTTTACTCAAGTTGATATCACCATCCAAATAAGCGCCGAAAACCAGTTTATCCCGCAGCTCATGATCGTGGTCCATGAGCTGATACAATGCTTCTTCCACTAAGTTCGGTTCAAGCTTGGCTAGCTTTTCCAATTGATGCAATTGCCACATTACAACCTCCTGTTATCATTAAAAAACTACTGTTTCCGAAAGGATAACAAGATACGCTTCTGGACTTTGATTACAAGCGGAAATCCATGGGGTAAATCGCGACTACCAGACTAATCATCTGGGATAACCTATTAAAAACACATCCTGTTTTTACAAGAGAGCAAACAAACACTCGAACCGTATCCAAGATTTCTCGAAGGGATCAAAACAAAGGCGGCTTTAAGCGTAGTCCGCTACGACTGGTCGAAGAAGCGACTTCCACCCAAAATGCAGTTCCAGGTGAAATCGTGTCGGTTGCATTCAGAAATTCAACATCCGTACTGGATTGAATCTTCGCGAGCTTTTCCGAGTCAGTGGTATAGGCTTTCCAGCGATCGGCTTGTAAAATCCATACCGACTGAACCTGAGAGTGGGCTTGCATGACTGATTGAGGAGTCACTGTCTTTCCTAGTCCTATCAAATGCCAACCCGTTGACAAGGTGTTCAGAATTTCCTCACCATCGTAATTTCCCAAATCTCTAACCGACAGGGTTTGCTCACTTTCCGAGTAAATAAACAATCCCGTTCCTGATTCGATGGATTCTGAGATAACATCTAAACCGATTTGAGTTTCCCACGTTTGTTTGAATTCCTCTTGATCCGTATAGAAAGCCCATGATTGGTCCGATTGCCAAACCCAAGCGGAATGCACGTTGGCCAATCGAGTGCTCAAACGATTGGCATGCACCGAGCTTTGGACCGGGAAGGCAACAAGATTCCTTCCAGCGGCTATAGAAACGGTAGCATCCAAATTACTGACCGTGATGGTCTCGGTGGCACTCAAAGATCGGGTCGTTGCAGTTCCGATTTGAATGTCTGCGGTACCTTGTTCCAAGTTCAAGAGTGTCGTTTCGGTATCAAAAGCCTTTTCCATTCGAATTTGCGTGTCATTTGATAACGGGAACAGCACCACTGAAGACTGATCCGATGGCTGCCGCCCCATGAATTTTCCAGTGCTTTCCGATTGGGCCGTCGAAAGATTAGCGACTTGGCGGCCTTCGGAAAGTGCCGTGCCGCTTTGTAAAGGAGTGACCACGACAAGCTTTCCATTTCCATCCGAATCATAAATCACCTCAATCGAAGCACCGGGTTCCGCATCAGGCAAGGTCACCACACTGGCTGTGTCTGCCCCTGGGGCCGTGATACGCAAATTCGTTTCGATCATACCGTCGGTTTCCATCAGCGTCTGAGTTTGCACCGTGTGGCCACTGCTGGTGGTGACCACAGGCGTTTCCGTTTGACTGCTCCCATCATCAGACAAAATCATAGCCGAACCCGTCGGAAGCACAAAGTCACTGACGACTAGAGAGCCATCGGTATTACGAACTCCGACCGAAGCATTGACCGAACCATCGGATGCCATCGTTACTAGTGTATCCTGAATCGAACTTTCTGGTATGGCGTTAGTGAATGCTGTCGTGATTTGTCCTTCATCTCCAATGATGGTTTTGGATTGTGCTGGCGCTTCCAGTTGCGTGGTCACGGTTTCGCCGTTCGCTGTTTTGATCTCGATACTGCTGGTAGCCATGCCCTCAGAAGAAATTTGGGATTGGACCGCAGCGACCGAACCATCCGGCAAAACAATATCTGGAATCTTGGTGACAATGGTTCCAGCCGACAAGATTTCTGTTGTAGCCCCCGCAGGCGCTTCCAATTCGGTCAAAACAGGGTTTCCGTTGGATGGAGTGATCGTCACTGCATTCACCACCGAACCGTCATTTTTAATTGTAGAGCTGACTTGCGTGTTCTCACCACTATTTGAGGGCGGTGCGTCAAACGAAGTTGTGACCGAACCATCATCATTATTTTTGACAGAACTTCCGGCGGAAGGTGTTGTCGTTACAGAGCCTCCTTGCGAGACGGTTGTGTTGTTTGTTGGATTCTGATTCGCCACAGGTGGCGGTAGCGTGGTCGTGGTGGAACTGGTGGTTAGAATCACTGTGGAAGTAGTCGTCACTGTCGATGAGGTCGTACTGCTGACCGTACTGCTGGTTGTGCTACTCGTGCTGCTTGAAGTTGTGTTGGTCGTGGTCGTGGTGGTCGATGTGTCACTTCCGCTCCCACTACTTCCGCCACTTCCACTACTCCCGCTCCCTCCACCTTCGCTGCTGCTACTGCCGTCGTTGTCAACGTTAGTGACAGCAACGTCAGCTGGATCCACTCCGCTGTAATTTGGATCATCAGAAATCGCCGACGACAAAACGATAAAATAGTTTTGATTACCATCTGATTGTGAATCGTCCACTCCGGTCACTGTCACTGATTGGCTGACATTCCAATTGTTTCTTGTGAAAGTCAAAGAGCCACTTGCGGTTCCCTCGGTGGTGTCGCCACTACTGTAGTCAATGGAAACATTCTCAGTCGGCTGAGCAGCGAGTTGCACGGTGAAAGCCGCCGTTGCCCCATCCTCGGTGGTGTTGCCATTGATTGCTGAAATGGTGAATCCAGCAGAATCGTTGTCGGATGTGGTGATTGTTAGAGGAACGAAATGCAATGCCTTATAATTGGTGTCATCGGAGGTAATAGAACTGAAATCGACACGGTAAGATTGATTACCATCAATGATGTTGTCATCCAATCCTGTGATGGTAATGGTTTGAGCGAGGCTCCAATTGGTGGTTGCAAAGGTGAGCGACGTCTTGTCCAAGGAGCCTTCCGAGGTGTCAGAAATAGAGAGGTCAAAGCTGACAGAAGCAGCAGGCTGCTTTGTGAGGCGTATGGTCGTTTGAGCCGATCCTCCCGCTTCGGAAGCTCCGCTGCTAATCGTAGAGACGAGAAACCCTTCTGTTTCATCATCAATGTTTTCCAAATTCACACTTTGGCTCAGGGCCGAATATGAGGAGTCGCTCGAACTTGTTGTCACTGTGACTGTGAAAGCTTGGTTTCCGTCCACCAGACTATCGTTGACCCCGGTAACTGTAACAGTCTGCGATGTATTCCAATTGGCCGAGGTGAAAGTTAGCGCACTCGAGGAAACCGTGCCTTCTGTTGTATCGCTACTTGCAATACTGGCAGTAACATCTGCCGTAGGTTGTTTATCGAGACGGATGCTAAACGTCGCAGAATTTCCTTCTTCCGAAGGCGTGCCTGTGACAGAAGAAAGGCTGATCCCTGCTGTTTCATCATCGATATTGGTGGCAATCACATCGCTTGGATCCACTCCGCTGTAAGTCGAATCTGTCGACTGAGCAAAATCCAGAATCACGGAATAGGCTTGATCGCCATCGGTATCACTATCGTCGACTCCAGTAACAGTTACTGTTTGCGGAGCTTTCCAGTTATCGGTTGTGAAAGATAACGAAGTTGTGGAAAGCGTGCTTTCGGTGGAATCCGAACTGAACAAACTCAAATAGACCGCTTTACTTGGAGCTTGAGTCAATCGCACGGTGAAAGAGGTCGTTCCCGTGTCTTCAGAAGTTTCTCCCTCAACCTCGGAAACCAAGAACCCTGGTGAGTCGTGATCCACATTGGTGAGGCTCACGTTTCTAGACAAATTTTGGTAGTTGGCATCGTCAGAAGTCGAAGCCAAGGTGACAGCAAAACTTTGGTTTCCATCAAGCGAGGTATCGTCGGTCCCTGAAATAGTGAATTTTTGTAACCCGTTCCAGTTCGTGGAGGTGAATTGCATGGAAGAAGGCGCCACTGCTCCTTCGGTCGTGGCAAGACTGCTCAGGCTGAGATGCACCACTTGACTCGGCTGTGTATTGAGTTTTACGGAGAACGAAGCTGCCGCCCCTTCTTCCGTTGTGGTGCCAGTCAAGGGTGTGATTGAAAAACCTGCAGCATCATTGTCGACGTTGGTCACAGAAACATCTGAAGGATCCTCATGAAACGAACTATCCGTCGAAGAAGCTGTACCAAGCACCACACTGTAAGTGATATCACCATCCACCGAAGCATCGTCGACTCCCATGACGGTGACGGTCTGTGGTAGGTGCCAGTTACTCGGTGTGAAAGTCAAAGAAGCGGGTGAAACCAAACCTTCCGAACTGTCCCCAGAGCTTAAACTTGTCGACACATTATCGGTGGGTCGGGCCGTGAGTTGAACCGTGAAAGTCGCTGACGTGCCATCTTCGTAGGTGTTGTCGGTGACCGTCCCCACAGAAAAACCGCTGCTTGAAAATGATACATTTGTGTTATTGCCGCTATTCGTAGAGTTTTTTGTGAGAATGCTCCCGCCGCTGATTTGCAGGTCTTGCACCGTAGCCCCTGTAACACTGAAAGCAGGTGTTCCCTGAACCGTGATGGAAGCACTATCCCCCGACGTTGTTGCTCCGACGAAACTATTCCGAATGTCCAACAAAGCGTTAGTTTGAAACGTCAATGCGTCTGCGGAAGAGAACAGAACCGAAGTCGCCACATTATAAGTATTGGAAGTATCGGCTATGATGGCTCCTCCGGAAATCGTTGAATTCCCTGATATCGTTAGAGCACCACCACTGGTTGCAATTTGACCATTGCTCATTGTGAGTTGAGCGATGGTCAAGTCGGCAGCTTGGGTCAAAATTTGATCATTGGCATCATCCAAAGTGGCACTGGTCAATACATTCAAATCGGTTCCGGTAGATCCCAAGGTGAGTGTGTGACCATCCACATCCACATACCCCACACTCACTCCCGAATGATGAACCCAAGTAGCATCGTTTGCCAAAAGCAGATTGGTGGCCGCATTGGTTTCTAGGGTGGCAAGCGAGGAATCGAGATTGGCCCCCAAACTGAATGTTGAACTTTGAACATCAATCGTCCCCCCACCTAAGGTGGTGCTGGTGCCAATCGTGAATTTGCTTCCGTTGGCCGCAATTTTTCCATCGGTCATCGTCAACGTTGAGGCAATTGTCAGATCACCGCCTCCAGAAATGATTTGTTCAGTACTGTTGTCTAAGGTCAAAGCCCCAGTTACCGTGAGGTCGGTTGTGCCTGAACCCAAGGTCAAGGTATGGTTGTTCAGTGACAAGGTTCCGATGGTTAACGCATTCGAGGTGAGCAATGAGGCGCTTGTATTGAGTGAAAGGGAGGTGGTGGCATCTGTGGTGAGAGTGCCTCCAGAACTATTGAGTGTGTTGCCCAAGCTGATTGTCGCTCCCGTTGCATCGAGCGTCGCATTGGTCAAACTTAAGGTTCCGACTACTGACAATTCGCTACCGAGATCCAACTTGCCAGTGTTTTGAACTGTAAACGTTTTGTTCGACAACACTGTCAGCGCTGAGGTGAGGGTCAACGTTTTGCCATCTGCAACATCAACAATCGTATTATTTGAAGGAGTGAGGGTGTTGATCGTGAAGTCGGCGTCGACATCAATATTGCCATCTGTCATATCGGCATCGACCACGGCATTGCTCAGGATCCCCCCCGTTCCTGTGAGCTTTAGGACCGTGCTGACTCCTGCCAAAGAGAGTGTGTTCGATACCGTGCCTGGACCACTCAATGTTAGAGTCTTTGAGTTCGGGATGCTTCCTGCGTTCGTAATGGTGAGTGTTTTGCCACTTGCTACGTTGATTTCTGCATTGTTGTTCAGCGTCAAAGAAGAAATGGTGGCACTTTCATCCACATCAATCATACCGTCCGATAAATCAGTGTCCACGGACACCTTGCTAATTGTTCCCACTCCGTTGAGCCGCAGAATGCTGTCGATCTGATTCAAGCTGATGGCGTTGGTATTGTCGAATGACGCAGTTCCTGTGACGGCCAAGGTATTGCTCGAGCCGATGGTCAACGTGCTCCCGGTGTAAGTCAGAGTGTCAGCAATGTCGAGCATTGAGGAATGGGCCAAGGTTAGGTTCCCCGCCAATGTAAGGGCATGGTCAACATCTACCGTTCCTCCGGCTAAAGTCAGTGCCCCCGAAACGGTTCCCCCACTACCTGTAATCTGAAACGTCCCCCCTGTAGCCACTGATACGTTTCCAGTCACCGGTCCACCAGTTCCGTCCCAGGTGACTGTGTGTCCGTCACGGATCTGAAAATGACTTGCCGGATTGCTACAGTCGGAGGTGCCATCATATGTACTCGCTGTGAGCAAGGCCCCGGAAGTCTGACTCAGACAGGTGAAATCAAAATCCTGCGCCCCCACAAAACCCGTGACTGTATTGGAAGACAAAGCTGTTTCTGTTCCCAGGCCCGCCACGATGTTGCTGAGTGTCACCTGCAAAGTTTGGCCTGAAGTCAGAAATGCCGCCTGATCGGACCGCTGGATGGTGACCGAGTTCGATTTGAAATCGTAAGTAGCGACATGGCTGGACAAGCTGACGCTCGTACTGATCGGCGACTCTAAGGCATAATTGCTGATGGTTTCGGCTACCGATTCTTTGATTTTCCGAAAATGCCTAAAGTAGATCCTCAAGGCTGTAGCAGAGGCCACCACATGGCTGATCACCGGAGTCACTGTAGCAGAACTGACGGTCCCAGAAGCACTGTTGTTGGGAGAACTCAAGACTGTTCCGTCCACCGTTGCCATATCATTTACGGTGACTGAAAAGCTCTGAGTGTCATTGCTATAAAGATCTACCCCTAAGATATAGGCTTTCTTGTAGCCACTGTCGTATATGACCGAGTTTGAGGAAATGTCTTTCGAAGCTCCATTCACTACGAGGGAATACTTGGAAATATTCAGCACATCGCTCACATTCATATTTCGAGAAAAACTCACTTCGATGACTTCACCCGAGCTATTGGAAGCGTCATAGCGTGTGGCCACTCCTGATATGTTGGGTGTCGCACTACTCGCCTCCTCCACCACGCCATAGATTTTTTGCAGAGAGCCACTTATGGGATTGCTTAGATCTGAATTCAACAACCCGGTTCCCAAGCTAAGCCCAAAGGTTGCGTCGGTACTCAATGACAGTCCAGAAATCACCAAAGTGCGAGACCCCGTGTTATAGGTGAAAGTCTTGTCTGAGAGAGTCACCAAAGTCCCTCCTTGCAAATCCCCACTCAAAAAAGCAGTTTTACTACTGCTGTGATAATCCGGATTGAGACGCAGCGTATAATTCGATGCGGTTTCTGCCGAAGCTTCGGTGACTGGCTGATTGAATAATATCGTCAGTTGGCCATCATTGGTGGCCAACGCATGCGCATAGTCCCCATTGGATTCATTGACCGAAGTTCCCACGGTGGTCGTGATCACAAAGTGAGTCGGGGTATCACTGTTGGAATAATTGGTTTGAGAAGGATAATTGCCGGTAATGGCGATGTCGTTGGCGTTCACCACATTGGTCTTCAGCAAAACGAACACGCTTGCCGATTGGGTGAGCTGACTGGAGCTGTTGGTGATAGTTAACGTGTAATCCGTGCTGTCGTAACTATAGCTACCACCTGAAAGAAAATTGGTCATCGTGCTATTGCTTCCACTCCAATTGGAAGCCAAATTCACTGCATTGGCACTGCCATCTGCCTTCATATCTTGCGAAAAACGAACCTTGATTTGAGTCGTGGTGGCTTCGAACGATTCGATACGGGGCGGGGTCGTATCCGAATTTTCAGAAAGGCTGAGGGCTTTGGCAATGTTGAGCCGTCCCGCTCCAAAAAATCCATCATGCCCCGTAGGTCCGATATCATCAGCCGTGTTTTCTAGAGTGGCTTTAACCTGGGCAGGGGTGAAAGTCGGGTATTTTTGCAATAGCAAGGCCGCAGCTCCCGCTACCATAGGAGCCGCCATCGAAGAGCCGGATAAAAACTGGTAACTCGTTGTAGAGTTTTGAGAGGGTGCATAAATCCCATACCCTGGCGCAGCAATACTCACCGCATTGCTATGACTCGAAAACGGGGCCAATGTGTCATCACTCCGCGTCGCCGCAACCATGATGGCACCGCTAGCACCTCGTGGATATCCCAATAAGGTCGATGTGTCATTGCCCGCTGACGTGACCACGACGACTCCCGCATTGATTGCATCTTCAATCGCGCTGGTCAGCAATGTGTTCATGCTCAGTTGGCTGGGTAGATTGATAAATACATTGCTCGATCCAAAGCTCATGTTGATCACTTTGGCACCATGAGAAATGGCATAGTGAATCCCTTGCACGACACTGAGGTCGGTTCCACTTCCAGAATCGGAAAAGACTTTTATTGCCAACACCGTCGCATCGGGGGCGATTCCCACCATACCTTGCCCATCATCCTCCGCTGCTGCAATGCCAGCAACGTGTGAGCCATGTCCTTCGACATCGGTCGGGTCCGTATCGCTGCTTCCAAAGTCTGGGCCCGCTTGCAATTTTCCCGACCCATCAAATTCGGTGTGAGTCGTCAATACTCCTGTGTCTAAGACAGCAATTGTGACTCCACTTCCCGTGATATCATGGGACCAGGCGATAGGCGCTCGAACCTTTTGAGGTGCCCACTGAAAAGTACTCAATTGAGGATCGGAAACCGAAACAGCCGACTGGAATTGATGGTTGGCTTGTACCATTTCGATATCGGTTAAACTTTGCAGCGTCGCGATTGCCTGTTCCACCGTAATTTCCGGAGCTACTTGTAAACGTCGAATCGTCCGATCGAGCGTGGTCGTGGTTTTGTGAATTGGAAATGCAACGCTATACACCGCTTCCGGCAAGGCAGTGACTCCATCTTTCAATTGAATCAAAACTTCTTGAGGAACGATGCCTTCGGTCGAATTAACTGCCAATTTTCTGGTTTCTGAAAAACCAGAAAAAAAATTAGTGACTTCGACCGGGATTGATGCTCGAGCGCTTCTGGCAGAAACGACCAACTCGCTCTCTCCCGAATCAATATTGATTCGGACTGCGGAACTGGTTGTCGTGACACTCCCTTGAGCACCCAAGGCGCGGACTCGAAAATACAGCGAACTTTTATGACGAAGGTATTGCCACAGCGCTTCTGGGATTTCGTATTGGGGCTGTGTCAAGAAATCGCCACCGTGCTCATAAGTGGAATAGAAAGTACTCGCAAAGTTATTAAAAGAGATTTCTACGCTGTATCGGGAGCCTGAAGCATTCCAGCGGAGTGTAGGACGGGTGGATATTGTGGATTGATGAATCGGAGAGTTTAGGGATAAATTTTGAGCGTAGCTTGGAGAGCCATAAATTGTGAAACACCAAGCAAATACTACAAGAAAAATGACATTGGAAATCCTGCTAATCAGCGGCGTCATGCCTACTCTTCCAGAGGGAGAACGGTGCAGTGGTTTTCTACCGAAAATGGAAGGCGTATTGTCTCATACCAAGGAACCGACCGCAAGTTTGGAAGCGCCGTGTAGAGAGGAAATAAAAGGAGGGAAAGGTGGGACAAGAGGCGACTGTGAAGTCCAGTTTTGTATAACTCCATAGTCACCTCCAAAGCGATTAAGGATTAGACTTCAAAGCCAGTTTGTCCCATGTATTGGGGAACTCTTTTCGGCTTGCGCACCCAAGAATGACCATGAATTTCTTCTTCCATTTTTTTCCGCCAATCGCAGGCGAGTTGGAAAGCTCGTTCTTCACCATGTTTATTGATCGAGAACATGCGGCACTTGTGAGTTCCGTACTCTGGACTCCAGGAAACGGAAAAGTATTCACTATAAGTACCATTGCGGTTCTTTTTTCGAGTACGGCAAACACCAATAACTCCAGATTTGTTGCGCTTGTCTTTGCGAACAATACGGCGAGCTGGATAGGTCTTGCCAATCTCTTTGATCAATTCATCGCGAAACGCGATCGCTTTTTCCAACGCTTTATCCCGACCACCACACTTCAAGTCACTGAATAACTTGGAGTAAGTAATCGTTTCGTTATAAACCCGGACAAACCACCCGTGCGTATCTTTCGAATCGATACGACTGATACCTTTGTACTTGGGTTCTTTTCTCTTACCCTTACCATCTTCAGCAAGGACTTCGGCTTCAACTTCTTCTCCTTTTTTCTTTTTATCAGCCACGTTCCTACCTTTCTATACATAAGGTTAATAAACTAAGTCGCTTCTGGCTTCCTTCCTAGAAGGGACTTACATGGTTCGGGGTTCCTGCAACCCCTTACAAAGAGCACTCTAGCATGTGTAATCCATTCTGTAAACGGATCTTTAACTAGCCAACCCTTTGATACGACACGTTTTTTCTAAGAAAACTCTTAGAAATTTAAGGCTTCGAGACTCCATTTAGTTTGATCAAAGTCCCTAAACCTTACGATGCGATTTTACCAACGCAATTTTGAAAAATCTACTGTTGGAAAGCGGTTTTCCGAAGAGTGGATCTATCGTTCCAATTACGTTATCTAATTAATTACCACATGAACAACATAAGAACAACAAAAAAACAACTATTATTGATAGGGCCTTACGAACCACCTCATCACCCTTCCGATGGATTGCTAGCCTATCTCGACACAACGTAACGCTGCCTTGATTTTTGTGCGTTATGCGCTGCATATTTCTTATGGTAAACTTCTAGTTTTCACTCTTATCTATGTGATCTTATGACGATTTCTCTATCCTCCAGTTCGTATTGCCAAAATAGGTTTCTTCTTCCCCCTTTGTTAAACTCTCCTTCAAAACGTCGACGCTGCCATACCTTGCTCTTGCCACTGATTTTATTTGGAGTGCTTCTTTTTACTGGGTGTTCTTATTTATTGGCCCCGGTGACGGAAAGCATGTCGCAAAATTTGTCGAACGCTGTTTTGAACAACGACGATCCAGCAACCGTCGAAGCGGGTGCTCCCGCTTATCTATTGTTAATGGACGGATTATTAGAAGGAAATCCGGACAACGAATCGGTACTGAAGGCATCTGCCACCTTGAACAGTGCGTATGCGGGTGTCTTCGTTCGAGATCCCGAACGCCAGAAACGATTGACTACCAAAGCATTAAAATATGCCTTTCGAGCCCTATGTTTGCGGAATGAAGAGACGTGCGAAATCCGAAAAAAACCTTTTGAAGAATTCGAAGCAACTTTGAAAGCATTGGATGAAGATGACATATCCGCCCTTTACACGTTAGGAAGTACTTGGGCCAGTTGGATTCAAGCAGACTCTGGAAATTGGGATGCTATTGCCGAGGTAGCCCACGTTAAGGCAATTATGGAGCATGTACTCGCCTTGGATGAACAATATGAACGGGGGGGGGTCCATCTTTACCTTGGGGTACTGGCCACTTTGCTTCCTCCTTCGTTGGGTGGGAAACCCGAAGTCGGTCGCCAACACTTCGAACGGGCCGTCGAATTGTCGGGCGGCCGGAATCTAATGGCCAAAGTGATGTTTGCAAAACAATATGCGCGACTTATTTTTGAACGAGAACTGCATGATCAATTACTAAATGAAGTGATTGCCGCTGATCCTAAAGAATATCGACTCACCCTCATCAACACCTTGGCACAAAAACAAGCGAAAGAATTGCTCGCAACAGGAGACGATTATTTCTAACGGAACTTTAAACCGAATCGAGCACGAGATTTGATATGCCTACACGGAATCGCGGCAAGGAATTCAATTGGTATGGATGCAAAGCATCACATCAAAAAACTCAATATGGAGAACGGAATGCAGAAATCAGTGTTACTCAAAATTTTGATACTGAGTGTGTTGTGTTGCTTCGGAGCAACAACACATGCTTTGACATTGAAAATTGCGACGATCGCTCCCGATGGAAACAGTTGGATGCGAAAAATGCGAGCAGGAGGTAAAGAAATCGCAAAGCAAACCAACAATCGGGTAAAATTCAAATGGTATCCCGGCGGTGTGATGGGAGATACCAAGTCGGTCTTGAAAAAAATTCGAATCGGCCAATTGCATGGGGCCGCTCTAACGGGTGGAAACCTTAAAAGATTCTATCCAGAGAGCCAAATCTATGCGCTTCCCTTGAAGATGGAAAGCTACAACGAAGTAGATTACGTTCGGCAACGAATGGATTCCATGATTGGGGAGGGGGTAGAAAAAGGAGGAATGGTGATATTCGGTATCGCCGGTGGTGGGTTCGCTTACCCGATGACCACCGATGCGCCAGTGACCAATGTGGATGAGTTTCGGCAAAGAAAGGTATGGTCTCCGACACAAGATGAGACCGCAAAGTTGGTATTTGAAGCATTCGATATCACGCCTATCCCGTTACCCTTAGGAGATGTTTTGGTTGGGTTACAAACGGGATTGATCGATACGGTAGCAACATCTCCCGTTGCTGCCCTAGCCTTACAGTGGCACACACAGGTCAAATACGTGATCGATTTACCACTAATCTATGTTTATGCCGTTTTGGGGGTGAACCAGAAGACATTTAAGAAAATTTCTCCGGAAGACCAAAAAATTGTACGCATGGTCATGGGAAAGGTTTACGCCGATATCAACGAGCAGAATCGCAAGGATAATATAGCGGCTTTTGACGTATTGAAGAAAAGGGGCATCAAAGTGATCAAACCCACACCGAACGAAATGAAAGAATGGAAAAGTCGGGCTATGAGTGCCATTTCGAAGGTAGTTGGATCGGGTGATTTATCAGCAGATGTCATCAGCTCTTTGAACGGACATTTGGAGGCTGCAAGAAAAGGGAATTCTCAATGACATCAAAGGCTGAATCTTTTCTGAAGCGATTGTTGATTTACATTTATCGGGTGGAGGATGCGATCCTCGTGGGCTTGTTGCTACTCATGATCGTGCTGGCGGTGTCGCAAATTGCTTTGCGTAATGCCTTTGATACCGGACTTTTGTGGGTGGATCCTTTCGTTCGGGTGCTGGTATTGTGGATTGCTTTGTGGGGAGCTATGATCGCGAGCCGTCATGATCAACACATCCGAATCGATTTGGTTTCTCGCTTCTTATCACCAAAACTTCGTTGCCTTTGTTACACCGTCGTTGCCTTGTTCACTGCTGGCATCTGCACCACCGTGGCAGTGTACAGCACCCGATTTGTTTTATGGGAATACGAGGATGGTGCTATCGCATTTGCTTCGGTTCCCGTATGGGTTTGCGAATCCATCATGCCTTTTGCTTTTGCCATCATGGCACTACGCTACACAATTCTTAGTCTTCTTTCCTTACGCAACTCCTTTCGTGTCACAATATAATGGTTCTTACTCTTTCTCTCGCCTTGGTCGTATTGGCGCTTCTGGGGGCACCTCTATTCACTATAATCGTGGGTGCCGCTATGTTGGGTTTTTACGTAGCCGAAGTCGATTTAGCAATCATCGCCATTGAGCTATATCGTCTTGCCGACACTCCTTTGCTATTGGCATTACCTCTCTTCACATTCTCGGGCTATTTATTGAGTGAGAGCAAGACCTCTCAACGGCTGGTTCGTCTCACCCAAGCCATCTTGGGGTGGATGCCGGGCGGTTTAGCCATTGTGGCCTTTGTCACGTGTGCGTTTTTTACCGCTTTTACCGGTGCTTCGGGCGTCACAATCGTCGCCTTGGGAGCCTTATTGTATCCCGCATTGAAACAAGCGGGCTATTCAGAAAAATTCAGTTTAGGACTCGTGACAACCTCTGGAAGTTTAGGACTGCTATTGCCCCCCTCCTTGCCCTTGATCTTGTATGGCATCTTAGTCCAACAGATGGAGATTGGCCCTCCCCTTAGCTTACAAGATTTATTCGTTGCCGGGGTCCTACCCGCCTTGCTGATGGTGGTGATGCTCTCAGCTTGGAGCATTTGGGCCACCCGGCGGGATCCATTGCCGCTCACCCCATTTTCATGGACCGAAACAAAACAAGCGATCTGGGACGCCAAATGGGAGATTCCTCTCCCGTTTTTCGTATTGGGCGGAATTTATGGGGGCTACTTTGCCGTTTCTGAAGCAGCCGCAGTCACGGCAATGTACGTGCTCATTGTAGAAGTTTTGATTTATCGAGAAATCTCTTTACGTCAATTGCCTTCGGTGATGCGAGAATCGATGGTAATGGTGGGTGGCATCTTGATCATATTAGGAATGGCCTTAGCATTTACCAACTTTCTAGTGGATGCGGAGGTTCCTATGCAATTGTTCACCTTGATCCAATCTCATATCGAAAGTCCGCTCGCCTTTCTGATTTTGCTCAACATCCTGCTGTTGATTCTGGGAGCAATTCTTGACATCTTTGCCGCGCTTGTGATTATGGTTCCGCTCATCTTACCCGTCGCGGTTGGGTACGGACTGCATCCGGTGCATATTGGCATCATTTTCTTAGCCAACATGCAGATCGGTTACTTCACTCCTCCAGTTGGTATGAACTTATTCATCGCGAGCTATCGATTTAAAAAGCCCGTGACGACTTTGTATCAAGCGACCATTCCCTTCATGTTAGTTTTGCTCCTTGCCTTATTGATAATCACTTACGTTCCGCAATTGAGTCTCCTTTTTGTGTCCAATTGAGAACATACTTTATTGCGATGAACGCTTGATCTTGTAATATTTCAAGATAAAATTTTAGGTTATCTTTCGACTTCAAAAAACTTTCGAAATCCATCTCAGGTCCTGAATATTTTTTGAACCGCTTGCAAGCTTAGACATTTTGAATCGCGGTGACCCCCAAGTATTTTAAACCCCAATCAAATATCTAAGGAGAGTCCCAACAGATCGCAATCAATGGGTCCGGGTGATCCCCAAGGCAACAAGACAGATCACACTCAATGAGTCCTTGCAGATCACACCTTTAATACAATGGAGTGTCTTAGAAACACTCTCGATAATTTATGAATTCGTTTTTTAAGGAGTTTTATGGAACCCAATAAAAGAAGTCCATATAGCATTTTAAGCAAAGTGACCCGTGATGACGTGATCATGGAACCGTTTCCCCATATTGTGATCAAAAATGCTTTAGATGATGAGATTTATGAAGACATGAGCCGGAACTTCCCGTTGCTGAACCATAAAAGAAAGGAAGGCGATGATGAGAAGGTAGAAATGGAACAAATGGCTGAATACGGGATGAACCTAATTGGTCAAAATCTGGTGAATGAAACCTGGCAGAAATTCATCAACTACCAACTGAGTGACGCTTTCTTTAAAGATTTTGTTGATGTCTTCGGACCTGCCATTCAACAGGCTTTTCCCAATCAAGAAGAGTACTTTGGCAAGCGTTTGGAAGAGCTATCTGCAGGGCCACGGCCTTCCAGTTCGAGAGACGCTTTGAATAGCCGCGGAAACGTGATGGGAAACAAGATGGAATTGGGGCATGTGCCCGATACCGGATTCGATTGTGCCCTCGATATGGCCACCGTAGTCACTTACACGCGACCCGAGATCCCGGTACGTGGCCCCCATCTGGATCGTCCGAACAAACTCTTTGCAATGCTATTTTATTTCAAAGACCCACGAGACACCTCAGAAGGAGGAGATCTTGTATTGCACAAAGTGAAGGATGACCGGGCCTACCGGAAAAAAGATGTCGTGTACACATCCAACAGCCGTAGTTTTGATGAAGAAACCACCGAAGAGATCAACCGAGCCACCTATGGCCCCAATACGCTGGCTTTATTCATCAACACACGTAAAGCAATTCACAGCGCGACAATTCGGCCCAATGTGAAATATCCACGCCGACACGTTTACATGCATGGCGACCTCGCCCCTCGTTCGCTTTACCAGTGTGTGGATACCCCTCCTACCATCGGAAACAAATTGCGTTCGGTTTATCATCGAGTCCGCAATCTCGTCTAAAACCCTTCCCTTTCTCAGTCCGGGTTGGCAATACGATCAAGCCACCCGGACGTTACGATCTTCCTTTTGATTGTAAAGCCACCGACCTTCCATCTGTTCCGGTCCAAAATACTCCGGAAACAACCGAGCGTATTTCGGATGTACGTTGGTGCCTGGAACATGCTTAAACTTCGAATGATGCTTGGAGGTCATAAACCATTTTCGAGATAAGCATCGAGTTTGTGACGGCGATTGGCCATCGATGAAGCCGGTGCGCCCATGAGACATTCGACGATTGTTCACCAAGCAACCATGCCCTTTGGCACGCAACGAAACAAAAAATGAGCCATAACAAAACGCCTCCGTGTGCTCCTGTAAAAAAGTGTGGGCGCGGTCGAGTGGAGGACAGTTCTCCCGCCATGACAAATAATACTCTCCACAAGGACGGCGGTACGCCGTTTGCGGTTTGCCGGACTCATTGATGTACAACACCGGGGTGACCACTTTGATCGCTCCTTTGCCACGAGGTCGTAGTGAGATCATGGCATCGGGCAAAAACAAGGATTGAAAAGCTTCATAATCTTGTTGTGCCAAAACGGCTCCTAGGCTCAAGGTATCGTAAAAAAAGGTATAACCTCCAAACATAGGCGGAGAGTCCCCGTACATAATGGAAGTCTCTACGGCACCAGCCATTCCAAGACCATCCGAATGGGCCTCCGACGGTTCGTTAGTTTCCGCAATTTCTCGATACTGGGGACCGTTAACTGGTTTGGGGAGATTGTAAACCTTGAACGTGCTATCAGCGATTCCAAAGCGTTTGATTGCTTCAGCATGACTGTCGTGTGGATGATCCAAGGGATAGTGCAAATTCAAGTCATCTTTGAGCTGTTCGGCAATTTCAAATAAGGGGTGGCGACCAGGAACAGGGACTTCGGGATTTTGAATTACAAAATACGCCATTCCCCAAGTATCGTAGTGTTTTAAGAGCGCAGTGCGTTCCTCCTTTTGCATATCGAGATAGTTCTCCACTATAACCGGCTCAATCGGAAATGGGCGGCGCTTTAGCAAAGCCTGAAACTCAGACAAATTGTCGACTCCGCGTTCCTCACGAACGCGTTCTAGAAAAAATTTAGCTTGTTCTAAAAACAAAGTTTCTCGCTCAGTCATCATCTAGGCACTCCTTCGTATGAAAACGTAGATTCGAGCTGCATCCCATAATTGAGCAGCAGTTCGTCGTTTCCAAAGGATCCCACCAACTGAAGACCTAATGGTAAACCCAAAACATCGGTCTCGACGGGAATGTTCAATACCGGTAAACCGGCGTAAGACCACGGAAGGTTCATGTTGCAGTCTTCTGGGCGTTCGTTGATTTTGAGCGGAGCCGAACCAAATGTAGCAGGGGACAACCAGACATCGATCCCTTCATCGTGCATCAGGTGGTTAATCATTTCCCGTACCTCAGTGATTCGAGCATACAGCCGTTGGCGTTCTTCTTTGGAAATCGTTTGCCCGCGCTGGATCGCCGAGACGGTTTTGGGATGATATCGGTCAGGATACTGAGAAAACCAAGACTGATGCCCGTGAGCCAAATCGGCGGCAATCTGCTTACGGAAATGGACCTTGAGATTATCAATGTTTTCAAAGGCTCGGACAGGCTGGAGTGCATACCCAGCCCTTTGCAATCGCTCTTGAGCCTTGGCAAAAAATTGGTGCATCGGCGGAGAGATTTGATTCAAGTAGGGTCCCTCCGGTATTGCAATGCGAAACGAGTTGTTTTGATCACCGGACAAGATGGAATCGTCCCATCCGTGACATAGCAGTGAAGCGAGCTTATGGATGCCTTTCACGCTACTGGCAAACCACCCCAGCGTATCCACTGGGGGTGAGACCCATAAAATGCCATCGGAAGCAATTCGATCCCGGCTCGGTTTGAATCCAACCACTCCGCAAAACGCCGCAGGGGTATTCACTGAGCCAATCGTTTGGGTTCCCAAGGCAAAAGGGAAATACCCCCGTGCGACTCCAGCAGCGGAACCTCCACTTGAATTTCCGGCAGTGTGCTCCCATCGATAGGGATTGCAGGCCGGGCCTGATGCGGGGCCGGCAAATTCAGCCGTTGTGGTCTTTCCCACGATCAGCGCTCCGGCTCGACGTAGCGTCGTCACACAGGAACCTTGCGTTCCCTCCAACACATGAGCCGGAAGCTGACTTCCACCAAGAGTGGGCCACCCTTTCACGTGGATGATATCCTTGACCCCAATAGGAACTCCAAACAAAGGAGGGCGTTTTTTTGGATTTGGATATCGCTTCAACAAGTGGATGGCTTCGTTACGAAGCCGTTCTTCACGCAAAGGCTCTGGCACTAAAGCTTGTAGCGTGAGGTTCTCTTGATCAATAGCTTGACAGAGTTCATGAACAACCGCGAGCAAATCTCGTTTTCCGCTTCGCAAATCGTCGATAAAGTTACTGGGATCCATGATTCATAACCAAAGATTAGAGACACTATTTTAATCCTATTGGCGTTTCTTGCACCCTGCGTTCACACCAAAAATTGTAGCAAAAAGTCTTGTTCGTTGTCGGACATTATCAATTTTGGACTCAAATTATGGCGTAATCGTTCTAGGAGGACTCGAAACATGACTTCAACAAGTTCGAAATGCTGGGCCAACACGACCATGAGTTCTCGCCTACCGATACGCAGTAAAACTGAATCCTTCACAACGGTTGCGTTCACCCGACGCGGGGAGCCATCAAGAATGGCATATTCTCCAATGCTTTGCCCCGGAGAGAGGACGGCAATTTCCTTTTTCTCCAAATGAATTCGAACCGATCCTTTGAGCACAATATATAAAGAGTCCGCGGGATTGCCTACCACAAACAGAGTCCGTCCTTTTCTATAAATCGCCTCTTCAGCTATTTGAATCACAGACGCAAGTACTTCATCTGAGGCTTGGGCAAAAAGCTCGATGTTTTTCAATAGAAGCAGCTTCTCTAATGTCAGAGACATGGGCTTTCCCTGGAGCATGGCTTTCGCATAAGTGCGCACGCTGGGATCCCGATCTTGAGAGTATTGTTGTGCCAGAGGCAACTGGCGCGATGGTTGGATATGGCACAGCGCTTCTAAAGCAATTTCTCGTAAAACACTATTGTTGCTCCATGCCAAAGCGTGTTCGATCATCGGGATCAATTTTGCAATTTCTACTGGAAGCGGCTTTTTTTTGGGAAGCACCAACAATAACGCGGTATGAATCGCCACAGCCTTAGTCCAGTTGTCCAAAGGAGAATCATGATGAATGATCGCTTCTAGAATTTCCGTTAGGGAGAGAGTGGGAGGAGAATAAGCGGAATGCATTCTCTCCAACTTTGTTTTGTCGGGTAGAACTTCTAACACCGGAATGATACGACGTTTCAGGTGGGCATCGAGCAAATTGTCAACCAATTCCATCGCCTTGGCACGCTGGCTCGATTGAGCTTCCAGCAGTGTCGGGAAGGCATTCAGCAAGGCCTTGGAACGATGTAACAAATAAATCAGATGCAGCAAAAACTGGACATAGGCTCGTGAATCCGACCGTAACGCAACCTGTAGACGATCAGTGAACTCAAAAGCGCTCAAGTGATCGATATAAAGTAGATTCTGGAAGTAGATCTGACACACCTTGTCGATCAACAGATGGATACGATCTTGGGAAAGATGCTGAACGAAAAAGATATTATGCTGGATGAACTCCTGAACCAGAACACGCTGCGTCGCAAGATCTTGTTCTTCTGTGAACCATTCTTGGAGCACGGCAAATGCTTTGGCATTCGCAATCAGACTCAATGTTTTGATGATTCCAACTTCCCATTGGAAATTTCCTCGGGCTTCTCGACGAAGCGTATGGCCCAAGACACCAATGGCCATGTCTCCCATTGCCACCAATGCCCGAATGGCATAACTCTGCGTTGGAGATTCTTTCAAATGTTGAATAATAAGAGGCACCAACTTGGGATGATGGACATGACAACTAGCCATCAATGCAGCCCGTCGTACGGCAATACTGGGATCTTGAAGCAAACTGGCCAAAGGGGCAAAAAAGGTAGCGCTTTCCACTTCCTCTAAAATTTCGGCGACCAAAATCTTTTTTTCCTCTTCCGGGCTATGCAGGAACAGTTTCAATGCGGATGCGGACTCGTACACCCCCTGTAGCCCCGCATATTTGCACATTCCCGCAATGGTTGTGGCTCGGATTTCGGAGATGGGGTGGCTCAAAAAGGGAGACACCTCAAGCAGGGATTCTTCGCGTTTTAAGGCACAATAGGTATGGATGGCCATACCCAGAAGTGCTACAGATTCGCTTTGTTTCAGATGCGGCCAGATATATTCGGCTATTTCCGGTGTTCCTTTGCGAGAGAGCACATTCAATGCTTGGATGCGAACTGATGGGTCCGCTCGTTCTAAGCACAACACCAGAGCGTACCGAAACGATCCCAAATCCACTTGATCGAGATCCTGTTGATCGAGGATTTGTATCGCGTGGAGCACCTTTTCGTTCGTGGCCGATTCCATCATCGAGAGTAAAATGCGAACCCCCTGTCTGTCGTAGATTTTGAGATCGAGAATATCGGCTTTTCCATGCTGGTCTTTGAACGATGCGATCAATTTGTTCACATATTGCTTGCGTAATAATAACCCGCAACCAATCCAAAGCATCCCCACCAATACAAGGACGATACTGAGATCTGAGAACTCAGACTCTAGCCCCCAAGTGAGTCCCAATAGAATCAAACAAGTGAGGATGCTAGCACCTCGTGCAAAAACGCCTCTGATGTAAACCTGGGCGCGTTGCCGAATCCGCAGATTCAAAGGCTGATACATCAAGCTCACCGAAGAATGATAAAAGGCATCCAACTGCAACAAACACGCACTGAACAACACAAACGTCCAGACCTGCCAATCAGCCGGCACAAAAATCGAAGCCAGCGCACACCAAAACAGGATCACCGGCTGAATGAGCAAACCTCCCATCACCCCAAACTGTTTCAGAAACAATCGAGTTACAAACAATTCAAGACACAATCGAATCGCAAACACAGTGCTATAAAAGATGCTTAAAAATGTGGCCATGTCTTCTGCGGAATATTCATTTTTGAGCGAAGACAGAAGCAATTGAGAGGCAAAATAAGAAAAGAAGATCCATCCTCCTACAAACCCACCAATCAGAACCAAATACCGGTTTTTCAAGAAGGATTGAATGTTCATCGGCTCCGGATTTTGTTTGAGCGCCTGAGCCGAGTCATGGAGTTCGCAATGCTTCTCTTGCAAAAATAGATAAGGGTACAGAGCGAACTGAACCAAAAATAACAATCCCGCCACAAACGGCAGATATCGGATGCCGACGGTGCTAATCAGCACCGGCACAAATACAATCAACGCAATGTTCCCAAAGGAACGACCGCTATCGATCAAACTGAATAGTCGTTTGACTTGGCGGATATCGAGCAGCGTATACAGGTAAGATAAAAACAACACTGGCATCAAACGCAGCATCATTTCTCCCCACACAAAGCCAATTCCATAAATCCATCTTTGCGTTTCGGGTAAACTGACAATCAGGCCGCCCAAGACCAGTGTACCAACGACAAAAAAAATCATGATGGGAAGGAGGATTCGGCGAATCGTAAAACGCTCTTCCAACTTCACCGCAACGATGGAAATTGGAATCATGAACGCATTCGCCAACAGAAACATGAGGGGGATGGTGGAGGCGTCAAACTGCTTGGTATAAAAGGACATCAATGCCGTATAAAATGTCTTAATCGACAGAAGCAGAATCAAATTAATCGCAACAGCGATCCAGACAATCGTAGCCTCACCCTCCCGAATGTCTAAGGTTCGATCCAGCTTTTCTTTGGCGGAGGCTAACAACGGCATTGTTAACTAATCAACTCAGTCACTTGATTGATGCGATTCATGATGCAAAGCAGCAAAGCCATGCGGACAAACACTGCACAGCGTGCTTGGGTGAAATACCAGTTGTGGGCAGAATCATCGAGGCTGGCATCCAACTCTTCTCCTCTTGCTAGAGGGTGCAACACGATGCTTCCTGTTTTCAAAGGAGAGTTAGACGACAGTTGGAAGTCTGGGAGCAATTGTTCGTGACGTGTTTCTTTCCAGATAATCGAATTAATATAAATTACATCCAAATCTGGCAATACCGATTCAATATCGGAAGTGACTTGTAATTTCAGACCTACCGATTCCAATTCTTCAAGCTGCTGGGGAGCAAATGCCTCTTCGTGAGGAGAAAAGACAGTGACCTGTCGAATGCTGGTGACCAGATTTGATAATAATAATAACAAACTGCGAATAGAGCGCATTCGTGAGGGAGTTCCAATCACCCCAACATGAATCTGTTGTTCGGGTGGGAGATTGGTTTGAAGTAAATCAGGACGCCATTGCAAGATCGTATAAAGATCGGTCAACGCTTGAGTCGGATGCTCTTCTTCTCCATTTCCCGCATTGATGATGGGGATGCGAGCACGGCTCATCATTTCGTATACCGATTCAGCATGATTGCTGCGAAGCACCAAAACATCTCCATAATTGTTAAACATCTCCATGATATCATGAAGGCTTTCTCCTTTGGCGAGTCCAGTAGACGTGGAATTGTCGACAAACATCATTTGTCCACCAAGTCGCATCCAGGCACTGGCAAACGAACAACGGGTGCGGGTGCTGGGTTCGTAAAAAGCATTGATGAGAATTTTACCTCCTAAAGGCGTATGGGGAAGAAATGGCTTCGTCTCAAACCACGCCGCAAGGCGAATAATCTGTAGTGAAGTCTCACGGTCAAACTGTCGAGCCGAGATTACGTGTGTGTGAGCCAGGTCGGCAAGGACTTCTGGATTCTGTGATATTTGGTCCAAAAGCCGCTGCGCGGAAGCTATGTTTTCCACACGACTACGTACCATGACAGGTTTTTTGAATGGTTTTCGCGATGAGCGGGATGATCTCATGTGTCTCTCCTCCAATTGTTAGATGTTGCCATTTCCTTAAATACCCATAACGGCCAAAGGCAGATTGTCACCTACCGAATGGTTAGGCCAAAGGCAAGGCTTAAAATGCTGTTCTCATTGCGTTTCCATTGGTTTCGTTGTAAGAGAAGGCAAATTTATTTTCCAGGAGATTCATGATGAAACTCTTAACTCACCCCATTCAAACTGTGAAAGATACGTTCAACATTCTAAGGCTGTGGCGAGAATCGAATCGAGAGTTAGATATACACGAATACAAACAGGTTCACGGGGTGCCGGTCAATATTTTGGGGGATCTGACACGCAACCACATCCTTGTAGAGCGGTTACAGGAGAAATGGGGAACCGTTGACGATCAATTTGAAATGATCATTATGCTCACGGCAGAAGCTTTAAAAGCGGTAGGCAAGCATTTTGACACGGATATTTATTTGGAGCGTAATATCTTAGACGGAGCGAGAGAACGTGAAGCGTACAAACATTTCCTGGTAGAACGACAGGAAGTGGACCGGGCGATGTTGATGATGATTTTCGACCGAGACAAAATCGATGCCTTGAGCCGAGACCAATCCGACCAACGCAGACTGAAGCACCTCCGATTGCACCAATGGCACACTGTACAAAATTGCCGCTGCGGACAATTCGGATCGGTGATTGATGACGATTATTCTGAAAATGCCGTGCAGCAAGTGGAAGACTACTTCGATTGGTTATTTCAAGAGGAAACCATCATCCACGTCTTGGGCAGATCAGGAAAGATCGTTCGAATTCTCCGCCATCCTTATGAATTGCCCAAAAATGTCTATCAGCGGACTTCATTTCCCTCAGGAGCTTTCTCGTTGACGTCGTTCCTCATGGCCCGCATGGAAGGGAATTCTGAACAGCCACCCGCCGATTGGTAACGAGCCACTCATGGAATTTCTCAAAAAAGATTGGGTGATTAGTTCCCTCCTGTTCGCGGCGGCGTTGTTGATCCGGTTCGGCTATCTCTTCCAGTTCCAGCACAGTCCTTTTTTCACCTTCCTTATCGGAGATGGCGAAGGCTATTTTCTTTGGGGTCAATCGCTGGCTCAGGGAAACTGGCTGGGTTCCGAAGTGTTTTATCAAGCCCCGCTGTATCCTTATTTTCTTGGCATTTTGCAAAGCTCCGGAGCTGATTTATCCATGATTCGTGGAGTGCAGATGGTTTTGGGCAGCCTTGCATGTGTGTTTCTGTATCGTGCGGGGATTTGTTTCTTTTCGCGTTCTGCGGGGATTGTGGCAGGAGGTTTGGCCGCCGTGTATGCCCCGGCAATTTTTTTTGATGGATTGATTCAAAAAGCCAGCTTGGGGTTCTTTTTCGGATGTCTCATCCTCTGGCGACTGGGTGAGGCGTTGCAATCCAGTGATCATGCACCATCAACAAATAAGCAATTGCCACATCAAAAACCAAATCCAGTTTTGCAGTATCGGCACGGCATTGAATGGGGAACCTTGGGATGCTTGCTGGGCCTGTTAGCACTCTTGCGAGAAAATGCACTTCTTTTGATTCCGGTTGTTGCGCTATGGCCACTTTGGCAATTTCGGACGCTGCCGTGGAAACGCCGACTCATCGGTACAGTGGGATGTTTGATCGGGGCCTTGCTAGTCTTAGGGGCCGTCGGAATCCGGAATTGGGAGGTTGGCCAAACCTTCACACTCACCACCTCACAATTCGGCCCCAATTTGTATATTGGCAATAACCCCAATGCGGATGGTCAATACCACCCGCTAATTCCAGGACACGGAGGCTATCAGCATGAACGCAATGACGCCACCAAGCTAGCCGAACAACGCTTAGGGCGCTCTTTGTCTCCACAAGAAGTTTCTGATTATTGGTTCCAACAATCATGGGAATTCATTCGAAACAACCCCGGGCAATGGCTGCAATTGTCTTGGCGAAAATGGATGTTGCTGTGGAATCACTACGAGGTGCCCGATACGGACGAATATTATGTATTCCATCACTGGTCGTTTCTCTTAAAAGCCTTAGATGCAGTTTTCCATTTTGGAACACTCGTCATTCTAGCAACGTTTGGAATGGTATGGGCATGGCGAGAAAACCGAGGACGCACTTCGGTATTGTTTGTCCTCCTGATCACATTGGCCATCAGTATCCTTCCGTTTTTTATCTTTGGGCGATACCGATTTCCATTCGTCCCGTTCCTTTTATTGTTTGCGGGAGGGGGAATCGTGGCTTGTTTTCGAAGCTTCCAAAGGTCTCGGAGTCACTCAAACATGGATTGGAAGCGTTGGATTGTGCCGTTGTTCGGAGCGGGAGGTGCTGCGGTGCTGACGTTTTGGCCGATCACCTCTCCCAACTATGCCTTAGGCTACCACAATTTGGCATTGGCTTACGAAGCTCAGAACCAGCCTGAAGCCGCATTAGACGCCTATGCTCAGGTGTTGGAATGGAATCCTCAACATTTTGGGGCTTACACAAATCGGGGAAATTTATATGTGGCTCTTCAGCAGTGTGAACGGGCCATCCAAGATTACGACCAGGCATTGCGTCTCAATCCGCAGCTTGCCGAAGCCTATAGCAATCGCGGGAAATGTTATTTTGAGATGGAACAATATGAAGCTGCTTTGCAAAATCACTCTGAAGCCATCCAACTTCAGCCTCACTTTCCCGAAGCATATTATAATCGAGCACTGGTTTACACTCGTATTGGATATTATGACCAAGCGATTCGAGATTACACACAAGCCCTTTCGCTGAATCCCAACTTACAGCAAGCCTACCGATACCGGGGCATCGCTTATTTCGAAAATCAACAATACGCCGAAGCCATCTCCGATTATTCACATGCACTTGAATTGGATGCCTCTCATGCGGATGTGTTTCATTTGCGCGCGATGGCATTTTTTCGTCTTCAGCGTTTTGAGCAATCGCTCCACGATTTCAATCAAGCGATTGCCCTCAATCCTAATTTAGCTGTGACCTATAATCAGCGGGGTTTGGTGCATATGGTGGGATTTAACAACCGAGTGCAAGCCTGTGCCGATTGGCAGAATGCCTGCACTTTAGGGGTCTGCAAATTATATCATTTGGCTCAACAACGCAGAGAGTGTGAATAGACGACTTACAATTGCCCTTGTTGCAGCAGTGCCAAATTTCTTTTGGCTTCCTCATAGTTGGGATGCAGCGACAGTGCTTTTCGGAAAGATTGTTCCGCAGCAAACGGATTTCCAGTCCGTGCCAAAGCAATTCCCCAATTATTGTAATGCACCGGATTGTTGGGCTGCAACGTGGCCGCACGCTTGAACAGGTCAATGGCTTCCAGTGAGTTTCCTTGACGAATGGCAATTTTTCCCATTTCACCTAAAACATCAGGGTCTGGATAGAGTTCGACCACTTGCTGATAAGCATTTTTTGCCAGCTCCAAATCTCCTATCTCGGTGTAGATTTGCCCCTTCAAAACCAATGCGAGTAGATGTTTCTGGGGGGCTGAATGCACCACTTCGTATTCTTCGAGCAATGTGTCGAGATGTCTCAAGGCGTTTTCATATTGCCGATGTTCCTTGAAAATTTGCGCTGATTCAAAATGGGCGTCTATCAATGTTGGATGATTTTCTACTTTCAACTTTTCCGGCACACCTTGAATGAGCAACAGGTATTCACGTAACGCTTCCTCGGTTCGGTTCTGCCAGGAGATGGAGCGAGCGAGGTTCAAACGTCCAAAAATGAAGTTAGGATTCAATTCGATTGCTTTTCGAAGATAAAGTTCGGCTTTAGGGTGATTTTGTGCTTTCGAGTAGGCAAAACCCAGATTATTCAACGCACGAAAATTGTTGGGGTTTTTATCCACCGTGTCTTGCCACAAGCTGATTTCTGAGGCGTAAACCGCATTACGACTATGAGTCGCAATGACTCCTAATATCAAGACCCCACTCAACACACCCACAAACACTTTACGTCTAGACGACTTGCTATAGATCCAAAAAAACAGTTCAGCCAACACGATGAGCCAACCTATCGTGGGAAGATACGCCTTGTATTCCACAAAAATATCTTTCGATGGAACCACGAGATAAGGGCCCATTGTGATGTAGACCCATCCAATCCCGACAGCAACCAAGGGGTATCCCTTTTTGGCCATTATCAACCCACCACCAACGAGTCCCAAATGAAACAGGAATGCCAGAACGGATGCTGCATCTAAGGTTTCTCTGACAACCACCTGATGGTCGATAGTAAGCCATTGCGGCAAGGGTAATACGATCAGTTGCCAATATTGCAGCATAACGGTTGTCATGGTTTTCCAATGAGCCGTGGCTCCAATCAATTTAGTAGAGCCGAAACCAGTCAAAGCCGTCGTATTATGAAAAAAATTAGCGTAGTCCAAAAACGCGTAAACCATCCCTCCGAAAACCAGTATGGCCACTGGAGCGATCTTCAAAAACGTACGCATTTTTTTGGGATCACGAAGTCGAATTGCAAGTTCATACAGACAAGGCAAAGCCAACCAGGTGATCGCCATCTCTTTGCTTTTTACGGCGAGTACGTAACACAACAAAATCAGTGCTCCGTAAATCAACAAAGGCTTCCTCTGTTTTTGTTCGAGATAGACGCGACCACGCAAATACAGCCAACTGGCCAGGAGATAAAATAGGGTGGCCAACAAACCCGACCGCTGAGAGATGTAAGTGACCGATGCGGTCAATAGCGGGTGAACAACAAATAAAGCCGCTACACTCAATGACACCCATTGGATGGACTGGTTTTCAAGGGGTTTTGTTTGTTGAAATATGATTCGGACCAGCAGAAACACAAGAAAGCTATTGATGCCGTGAATTATGATATTCACGACATGATATCCCTGCACCGCAAATCCCCCGAAAGCGTGATTGAAATAAAATGTAAGTACCGTCACTGCCCGATCCGTCCGAAAAGGGCTAAATAGAAGACGGAGATGTCGTTCCAAATCGAGTAGGTCTGTATTATTAACTAAAAAGGGATAGTCATCGAAATGGAACGGGTTGTTTAAGGAATTGAAGTAAGCGACCCATGTCAGCCCCATTAGCCCCAAAAATATGACTGGAAGCGAGTTCCACCATGCAGGGACGCGTGCCTTGTTTTTTGTGGAAGGGGTAGGAGCTTTGGGACTGGTGGATTGGGAAGTACTACGAACTTTCTTGGTTGGTTGGGGCCGTCGTGTTCGGCCACTCTTGGAGGATTTCTTCATAAAAACTCTGTGTTTCTAAGTTGGGAATGTTGAGTTCATAATGGGGCTGCAATTCATTTGATTTTTGTGTTGCTTCTGGAGCGTTCCACGTGGCGTATCCGCTGAAGGCAAGGAAGTTCCAGAACATGTTTTCTTTCTGAGCATTGCCTTGTAAACAAAGCTGCCCACTCACCGGAAATGAAACCGAGCCATTTTGCAATAAATTCTCTATTGGCTCTCTCAGCTCAGCAGAACCGCTTTGCATCATGGAGTGTAGCGTTTCATTGGCTAAAAAAGAAACACCATGTGCTTTAAAGCCTTCTTCGGGTTTGTCGAGGAAGTTCAAAACCGACCAAGGGTTCGACACGATGTGATTGCCAAACCGGTAACCGCCATACCACTGTTGTATGTTTTCAGCATGATCATTCATCTCACAGTCATCAAGCAATTGCGCCACATCCCCAGTCGTGAATCCAAAGTATTGTGAAAAGCGTTGATTGAGTACGGTGTAGGAGTCCAGATTCAGATTAGAAAAAATCGCCTCCCGTCCTAGAGGAAGGCATCCGGTCAACACACCTTTAAAAAGATCCGTATTGTCTTTGAATACGCTGCTGAAAAAGTTCCGGAGAAACACAGAAATGTCGTCAGCATAACCGTACTGAACCCCCGCTTCCAAAGGCACTTCATACTCATCTAGTAGGACAACCACTGGTTTTCCATAGGCTTGATGCAGCCATCTCATCAGTTGAGCCACGCCGCTTTCCAAATCGACACTGTGAATCTGCTCTTTACAAAAACGATGATACTCTTCCTGATCCGTGCCGGAAAGTTGCTGTTGCAACTGCGGCGCATGGTATTCGTAAAGCCGTGCCACTTGGTTTCGGAGTGCACGATAACTTCGCGCCCAACTCGGTTCTTTCACATGCTTGAAACTGAAAGAAATCACCGGGTACTGCCCTTGATGTGCCATGATTTCTGGTACTTCTGCGATGGCAAGATCTTGGAAAAGAGTGGAGGGTGTGGCAGAAGACTGTTCAAAAAAGTAACGTAACATTGAAAGGTTTACTGTTTTTCCAAACCGCCGGGGTCGCGGAAGTAGCAGCACTTCTGCGGGACGTTCCACCACTTCTTGGATGAACAGACTTTTATCAACATAATAGAAATTCCCTTCCCGCAATTTCTTAAAATCCGAAATTCCAATTGGCATTTTCAAAGCCATAACAACCCTCCCCGGTGGAAATTACGACACGCTAGGATCCGTCGTTGATGAATAAATATGCCTCAACTACTCCTCGACTGCGTGCGTCCAAGTACATTACTCATTTTGATGAAACGGACTCAAAATATCGCAAACACACTGCTTTTTGCAACCGATTCAACAGCTTAAGCCAATCACCACTTCCAATCGGGAGTGCCCTTGCCGGGTTTCCAGAGCAGTTCCGTCTCTCCTAAAGTAGCTGAACACCAACGCCCAAAGACAAACAAAGCATCAGAGAGGCGGTTGAGATAAGGCACTACCCATTCCCCGATTTCTTCTTGGCGACTCAAGCGGAGCGTCTCACGTTCAGCCCGACGGCACACGGTGCGAGCTTGATGCAAAAAGGCATTCACCGGAGTGCCTCCTGGCAAAATGAAACTTGTCAGGGCGGAAAGCTCTTCGTTCATCGCATCAATCACTTCCTCCAACCACAATACATCGCTCTCTTTCAGTTTTACTTGGCCCTCGTATTCATCTCCCGGATAGGTTGCGAGTTGAGAACCCATATCAAACAACTTTTGTTGGATCGCCTGCAAGATGACTTCAAACTTATCCCGCCGAACCGAAGGCTCTTTTTGTTCGTTAAAACAGCGAACCAAGCCGATCAAACTCATCAATTCATCGACGGTGCCATACGCTTCGATTCGCGGATGGTCTTTAGGCAGTCGACGTCCCCCCACCAAGCCAGTTTCTCCTTTATCTCCGGTTTTGGTATAAACTTTTGTGATACGAACCATAACGCCTCTCTGATATAAATTATAAAGGATGGGAAACTGAGGGACGCAGCAACAGCCTGCTTCCGTTTCCCATTCAATGTTGAGTCACAATGTTGAGCATGTATTAAGATCTTCCTACCGGCAACCGGTGGACTGGAAGGCGGTCGGTGAGTTTTGGCAACCAATGCCCCCAGCCGCGTTTGGCAGGAGGGTGCAACCAGAGAACAGGAATGTTGTTTCGTGTGATTCGATGCAGGATGGATCGAAAACGAACCCTCGTTTGTACAGCCGTTTCTCCTGCCTCTGGACTCAGAAGGCCATCCGACGCAAGCACCAGTCGATCCTCAGGAAGAACGCCCCGTCTTTGGATTTCCCGAAGTAAGGTTTTCCCACTGAGGGTAAGGTAGCTTTTCCCTGAGGCTTCGTTCAGTTGCGACATCTGGTGTTGAAAATGGCGGGACGTACCACGTTTGAGTAACCAATGTGGCCTATTATCCTTCAGCAACAGAATGTAAAATTGGTGGTGATGAGCTAACTGCCACAAAGCGGCTAAGACATTACGCACATTTTCTAAAAACCGGGTGGCTCCTGTCGAGCGGCTTGCATCCAAAAACACCCACGTGATTGGACGACGAGTCGGTTGCCAAAACTTCAACCGCCATCCCGATTCCTTCGGTCGCCAACCCTGCTGAATGGAAGCAATCGTCGAAGGCACCCATGCGATTCGGGAAACCGCATCCAAGGCATTGCCCGTCCTTCCACTGCCCTGAAGCAGAGCGTCGGTGGTTTCCCCACCGATGTGATGCCACCAATCCGCCAATGATTCAGACAAACGAGGCTGCATCGATTGAAGCCGAATAGATTGCGGTGCCGCTCCGTCAGGGGCCTTGGCTGTGGAAGGATTGGACAAAGTGGAGTTCGGTTCACGAGGTGCGGGGGGAGGCGGCATCTTTTTTTGCGGAGGCGGAGGCGGAGGGGCATTTGGTTCGGTAACACGATGTCCTAAACACAACATCCACGCTTCCTCAAGATCCACCGATTCGATTTCAGGTCTCCCCTTCCATGCAGCCGAACAGCGAGCGGTTCGAATCACAGCCAATTCAGCACGCACGCCTTCCAAGTGCAGATCCCTGGCTTTTTCGGCCACGACCTGACGAAAGGTCTTGTCGATTCTTACGTTTTTTAGCTGGACGCGGGCTTCTCTAATTTTTTGTTGCAACTCCTGCAATTTAGGCAGATGAAGCTTCAGGAAGCTCCGAGGATCGTCGTCAAACTCGATACGCTTTTGAACGATTTCCATGCGCTCTTCCACGGTGAATTCATCGGTCACCACCACACCATGCGCAAAACGATCCACAATTTGTGGGCGAAGTTCGCCTTCTTCAGGATTCATCGAACCGATCAAAATGTACCGTGCTTCCACCGATGCTGAGATGCCATCTCGTTCGATACGGTGACGTCCACTTGCTGCTGAATCCAACAGAGAATCGGTGAGATGATCAGGGAGTAGGTTAATCTCATCAATATAGAGAATGCCTTGGTGGGCTTGCTGGATCAACCCCATGCGAGGTGTCCATTGCCCCGACTCCAATAGAGCCGAGGTGTCGATAGATCCCAGCAATCGATCTTCTGTCGTGCCCAACGGAACTTCCACAAATGGAGCAGGATTGGCTTCTCCCAGTCCTGGAAGAATCTTGGCAAAGGCACGCGCCAGTGTGCTTTTGGCACAACCTCGATGTCCCAACAAGAGGGTCCCGCCCAGCTGTGGATCGATGGCATGATACAGCATGGAACGTTTGGCGAGTTCCATACCGACTATCGCAGTGAAGGGAAATTCTTCGTTCATTCCAAGTGTCCTTCCAATTCTAAAAGGGTGTTTTCGAGTGCCTCAAGCGTTTCTGGCTGCATCTCTTGCCACAATCCTCGTTCGTGCGCTTCTAAAAGCCGTTGAACAGCATCTTGCAGCGCGGTCGGATTGTGACGTTTGAAAAATTCTTGCTGCTCTGCATTGAGAAAAAGTTTTTGTGCCAAGTCCTCATATTGGGCATCACTGACAATATCGCAGGTGGCATCGTAGCCAAAGATGTAGTCGGTGGTGGCTGCCATTTCGAAAGCCCCTTTGTAACCATGTTGGCGCATCGCATCAATCCAACGCGGGTTGAGAACCCGACTCCGGAAAACCCGATTGAATTCTTCTGACAAACTTCGAATTTTCACTTGATCCGGAACGCTGGAATCGCCGTGGTAGGTGATCGGTGCCTGCCCTCGGATTTGCTCAACGGCCGCATGCAGCCCTCCTTGAAATTGGAAATAATCGTCGGAATCCAGAATATCATGCTCGCGGTTGTCCTGGTTTTGATGGACCACTTCAACTTGGCTCAAACGGTTTTGGAGCAATCCCAACTGCTCGCTACTTTGACCATCCGTGCCGTAAGCATGTCCCCCCCATTTGAGAAAGACCTGGGTCAAATCCGCCTTGGTTTCCCAGTTCCCAGCATCAATCAAAGGAAGCAATCCAGTCCCATAACACCCCGGCCCTGAACTGAACACACGGAGATGGGCTAAGTCGTCTGCTGTCTCCTCAGACACCTGCTCCTGTATTAGCGTTTTACGATCCTTCAGCCAAGCCGCTCGAATGGGATTGAGTGATCCGGGTTCATCGAGTTGGGCAAGTCGTTTGGGAATCGTAGCCAACAAACGCATCGTGTCGCCAAACGCATCTCGGAACAGCCCAGAAACTCGAAGCAAGACATCCACTCGTGGACGACCCAATAGATGAGCAGGCCAGATTTCGAAATCAATGATCCGACCCGACACTTTTTCCCAAACGGGTTCAACTCCCCACAACCAAAGGGCTTGGGCAATATCATCTCCTCCAGTCCGCATGTTCGAAGTTCCCCAGATCACCATGGCGATATTCTTGGGATACTCCCCGTGTTCTGCTTGATAACGTTGTAACAATTTTTCCGCGAGGTCTTTGCCACACTTCCAGGAAGTTGGTGTGGGAATCACTCGGGGATCAATGGAAAAGAAATTACGTCCGGTGGGTAAAACATCGATTCGCCCGCGTGTGGGTGCTCCCGAAGGCCCTGGAGCAATGAAACGCCCTTGCAGAGCAAACAGAAGATTGTCCATTTCAGCCTGGCATTGATGCAGCCGGGGTTGAAGTTGATCATACAACAACTCGCGCAGTTGGCTCAGTGGCGCGGCTTCTTGAGGATAATGTTTGAGTTTGCAAGCTTCTTCGATCCATTGAGTGGCGCGTTGATGGAGGGCATCTCGTTGATCTGGGGCCAGCGAGTTGAGATCGAAGCTGGAATCTTCATCAAGTAAGCTTTGCAGCAGTCCAGGGTAGTGTGCAGAGGGCATTCGCAACAGACTGAGTAGGAAGTCCAATTTTCGCTGCCCTTCCGGGGCTTGCCCGAAGATATGCAAGCCAGAACGAATTTGGCTCTCTTTGATTTCACACAGGTAATTACCCAAAGCATTCAACCAGTCTTCGTCTTGAGGCAATTCATCTCTCCAGGAGGCTTCGGCTAGGATGTGCTCGATCTCATGTTCCAGTTCGTGGGCACGTTCGGGATATAGGGTTTCACAATGAGCGTGTTCCTCAAGCAACCGCTCGATCTTTTCTAAATCTTCATACAACCCAGCCCGGGCCAATGGCGGAGTCAGATGGTCGATAATCACTGCTGAAGCACGACGTTTGGCTTGAGTACCCTCTCCGGGATTGTTGACGATAAACGGATACAGATGCGGAGTCGGCCCGATGCAAATGCGAGGAAAATCTTCACTCCCTAAGGCCACACTGCGTCCAGGGAGCCACTCCAAGTTTCCATGTTTCCCAAAGTGTACGATGGCATCGGCCTGAAACACCTCGCGAATCCACAAATAAAACGCGATGTATTCCGGGGGTGGGGGCAGGTCGGGGCTGTGATAGATCGCCTGCGTCTGAACGGCAAACCCACGAGGTGGCTGAATCCCGATAAACACATTTCCAAATTGCTTTCCGGCTACGGGAAGGTCTCCCTGAGGGGTCTTTTCAACAAAGCCTTCGCGCTCCGCATCAGACCATTGTTGCATCAAATGCTCTTGCGTGGCTTGCGGAAGTGCCTGAAGGCATTGTTGCCACAAAGTGTGAGGTAAAAACTGTTCGCAGGCCTTGCCATAGCTTCTTTCCACATCATTGGTGATTCCCGCCTGCATGAAGTTCATGAGCGCTTCTCCGTCTTCCGGGGGGTCTGTCACCTGATATCCGGAATCTTCCAAGGCCTTCAAAAAATTCACAACGCTAGCAGGTGTATCCAATCCCACGCCATTTCCCAGCCGACTGTCTTTATTCGGGTAGTTTGCCAATATGATGGCGATGCGCTTTTGTGCATTGGGGCGTCGTTTCAGTTTGGCCCAATTCCATGCCAATTCGGCTACATACTGAATCTGTGATGGATCGGGCAAAAGCCGTTTTAGCGTGAATTCCACATCGGCATCGGTTTGATATTCTTCTTTGAATCCAATAACTGTCCCCAGCACTCGTCCATCGATTTCAGGCAAGGCCACGTTCATCGCGACTTCTGAAGGTGTCAATCCCCGGGGGTTGTGTTCCCAAGCATGGCGGTCGTGGGTGGAAACGGGCACTTGCAATACGGGGCAACCCAAGGTTTCTAGGAACGAAACTCGTTGGATGTCTTGCATGCCAACCGAAAAGCTTTGCAACGTCAGAATGACTTGAGGTGGTTCGGCTTCTGCCTTTTGCACCATTGCGTTTTGCGCTTCTGGATGCCTCAAGGAATAGGCATAAAATCCCTCCACCTGAAACCCTTGGGCCTCTAAGGAATCCCACAAGGCATTGATCACTTCCAAATCCCCTGTTTGATACCAAGCCCGATAAAAGCAAATCCATGCAATGGATCTCGATGACTGCGGCTCTGGATCACTGAGAAGTGTCCGTTCTTCAGGGTGATACCAACCGTACATAGGGGTAGGAACCACTTCAGGCCAAGCATCGTTGCGACCTTCCAAAAGGAGTTGAATGGCGATTCCAGCACGTTCCACATTGTCCAAACCACTTTCTCGAAAATAGCCAAAAAGTTGTTGAACCATCGATTCAGGAAAATCGCCATAAGGCATCAATTCCATATCCCAACTGTCGGTTCCAGGAAGCAACAGGATTTGAGGACGAGGCGTGTGAGCTTTGAGGTGGAGGAGTTCCTCCAATAAATGATCGAAATACGCTTTCCCTCCTAAAAGGCGCAGGATCACCAGACGGGCTTTTTGCAAGACCCGATGTGCATAGTCATCCGCCACTCGCGGTTGTTGCAAGGGTTTGGCATTGGTCACTCGCAGCCGATTGCCAAACAAAGGTTTCCACGCTTGAGTGACACAAGCGAGGTCGGTGTCTGCGGCACTGACAAAAACAATATCCGCGGGGGTTTGTTGAATCAGATGCAACTCTCGTTCGGCATCGAGAGCGCCGGATTCGGTAGAAACTCGGTGCATGGGACTCCTTAAAATTCAATACCAATGCGGGCTTTCACCCCTTTTTCAAAATGGTGTTTTATCTTTCGCATTTCAGTAACCAAGTCCGCTCGCTCCACCAATTCCTCATGTGCGTGGCGGCCTGTGAACACCAACTCTACCTTTTCAGGACGAGAGTCCACTAAATCGATTGCAGTTTCCAAAGGAATCAATCCGCGGTGGATGCAGTAGTTGATTTCATCCAGAATCACGAGGTCGTAGTCGCCAGAAACCATAGCTTGTTTGATTTGCTCCATTTCAGGTTTCAACTTTTCCTTCATATTCTCAATATCCTGCGGCACCTTTTTGCTCACACACAAAGCCCAATAATACGGAACATTCCGAAATGTGAGATTCGGGTGCAGATCAGGACATAATTTGATTTCACCTGTCTGCCATTTGGGTTTCAACATCCTTACATAATACACTCGAAATCCGGTTCCCAACGCTCGAAGCATCAATCCCAAGGATGCGGTGCTTTTGCCTTTACCCTCTCCCGTGTAAATCTGGAAAGCACCGTGTTTGATCGGGGGTGCTTTGGTTTCTTGTTCGCTCATGATGTCCTTTCACTTGGTTGCTTGCCTTATTAATGATCTCAGGTGGCGGTTCATGGAATACGTTCCGAAGAACCCGTTCAATGACTTTGCAAACTCCAACGAAGGGGATGGTTCTTGAGATAACAAAAAGGCTGATAGGAAGGATTGTGGGTGGAAGTGCAAAACGGGCGCTCCTCAGCCTCCTAGTTCCGTCGCCTGATATTCTATTAGGCAGGTCTCCTGGCTTCAGGCGGAGTGTAGCGCCTTCCCACATTGTCATGCAGTGGCCTTTGCTACAGCGTTTTCCTGTTACAGTTGCGCGGACAGCTACGGACTTTCACCGTATTCCCTATTCTCCGGATGACACCGGCACCTAATTTCGCTGAAGTGGCTGAGATTACACTCCGAATTGAAGGAAACAGTCAATGCTCAAAAACAACCAACTTTTCAACTCATCCACTTTCACGCTCCTCTACTTTTCCAGGAAGCCAGATATTTTCGTTTGCAAAAACGATAAGCTTCTGTTTCTTGTGTCTTTTGAAGTCAGGGCAATGTCTTAACTATCAAAGGAGCAAATTCAGGGGCTATTTGGCCTAAGGAAGACGGTTTGAAACGACAAAAGCATTGTGCTAACGTCCCCCTGAAACAGGAAACTTGCTTCTCGACCCCTGTATATACAGCAATTTATCAGCATGAAGGAACATTCTAATGGCAAAGCAACTCATCATCGTGGAATCCCCTGCAAAGGCAAAAACCATCTCCAAATTTTTAGGAAATGACTTCACCGTATTGGCCAGCATGGGGCATGTCCGCGACTTACCCTCCAATGAATTGGGATTTGACCCTGAAAACGAATACGAGCCGCAATATGCCGTTTCCAAGGACAAACGGAAGATCATTCAACAACTGAAAAAAGAAATTGATAAGGACACGACCATTTTTCTCGCTACCGACGAGGACCGTGAAGGCGAGTCGATTGCTTGGCACCTCATCTCAGCTCTGAAAATCAACAAACACCCGATCAAACGCATCGTGTTTCACGAAATCACCAAAACCGCGATTCTGCATGCTTTGGAGACTCCTCGTGATGTCGACCAACCCTTAGTTGACGCACAGCAAGCCCGGCGAATTCTGGACAGAGCCGTCGGTTATCGTTTGTCTCCCTTGTTGTGGCGGAAGGTCAAACCCGGGCTTTCTGCGGGTCGGGTACAAAGTGTAGCCGTACGCATTCTGGTAGAGCGCGAACGGGAGATTCGTGTGTTCGAACCGGAAGAATATTGGAAGGTCAAAGCTGCGTTTCAAGATCCCACATTCATCGCCGAATTGGTTCGGAAACACGGCAAAGTCTTGAAGATCCGTAACGAGGCCGAAGCCACAGAAATCAAAGCAGCCTTAAAAGAGGGACGCTTCGAAATCAGCAACATCGACGAACGAGAGAGCGTCCGCAAACCCGTCCCCCCGTTCATCACATCCACCTTGCAGCAAGAAGCCGCCCGCAAAATAGGTTTTTCGGTAAAACAGACCATGCGGATTGCCCAACAACTCTATGAAGGTAATTTTGAAATTCCGAATTATAGCGGAGGATTGATCACTTACATGCGGACCGATTCCGTCAACTTGGCTGCGCAATCCTTGACCCAAGCCAGAGAAGTGATCTTGAAAGAATTTGGGAAAGAATTCGCACTCGCTAAGCCCCGTCACTTCACGAAGAAGGCGAAAGGCGCCCAAGAAGCTCACGAAGCGATCCGTCCGGTCGACCTTTCTCAAAAACCGAGTACGATGAAAGAATATCTCAGTGATCAGCAATTCAAACTGTACGACTTGATTTGGAAACGCACATTGGCCACCCAAATGACCGAAGCCAAGTTTGCGCATACCACCCTCAAAATCAGTGCAGGTCCCGAACAAGAATATTTACTCGAAGTGAAAGGTCAACGCATCCTGTTTCCAGGCTTCTTGAAAGCTTACACGGAAGGGTCTGATGACCCGGAATCCGCTTTGGAAGGCAAGGATGTGATCCTTCCTGAAGTGAAACAAGGCCAAGTTCTGAATTTGGAAGGCATTCGCACGGAACAATTTTTCACTAAACCCCCCCCTCGTTACACGGAAGCCTCTTTAGTAAAAAAGTTGGAATCAGAAGGTATCGGACGCCCTTCCACCTATGCCCCCACGATCTCGACCATCCAAGACCGAGGGTACGTTGAAAAAACCCAAGATAAAAAACTCAAACCCACCCATATGGGAGAAATTGTGACCGATTTCCTCACCAAACACTTTTCCGAAGTGGTGGACTTGGGATTCACCGCCCGCATCGAACAAGACTTCGACGAAATAGCGCATGGTAAAAAAGATTGGGTGGGCATGATGAAAGACTTTTACCCGCCGTTTCATGGAAGGGTCCAAGATAAGGAAAAGTCCGTGACCCGCGCCGAAGTGTTTCAGGAGCGTATCCTGGGACCTGATCCGAAATCGGGTCGCCCGGTCAGCGTGCGTTTGGGAAAGTACGGACCGATGATTCAAATCGGCACCAAAGACGATGAAGAAAAACCATTGTTTGCTTCAATCCCACCGGATCAAAATATGTTTGAAATGACACTTGAACATGCCCTCAAATATTTCGACCTGCCCCGCAACCTGGGGACAACCGAAGACGGACAGGACATTCTCGTGAATCACGGGAAGTATGGCCCCTACGTCAAAATTGGAGACAAATATTATAACGTCCAAAATGAAGACCCACTCACCATTAGCCTGGAACGGGCTTTAGAACTCGTCAAAGAAGCTCAGGCAACCCAAGGCAAAAACGTGATTCACGATTTTGGTGAGATCCAAGTACGTAAAGGTCCCTACGGTTTTTACATCAAAAAAGACAACAAGAATTACAAAATCCCGCGCGGTACCAAAGCCGTGACCCTCGATCAAGCTGCCTGCGAACAGATCATTGCCTCTTCGGGTCAATCGAGGCGGAAATAGAGCGAACTCACAACATATTAAACCCTTTGAGTCGACGACGGTAGGCTAGAATGGCAGTCAACGGGACATCAAAACCGGCCAGCCTTGCATGAGCACGGAGGGTTCGCGGGGGCAGATGGGGGTCACCTCGTAAGCTTTCAAACAGAAAACCTAAAGCGTCTGTACTCAGTTTTTTGTACTCGCCATCGCGAACAAAAACGACCGCATCCAAAGACACCTGATAAGCCTCCGCGATTTCTTCCACCGCGTCGCCGTCGTTGAGCAATTGAAGGATTTCGAGACGTTCTTTTTCCGTGAGCGGTTTCGCGCGAGGAATCGCAATCTTGCGTTCCTTGCAAAAGCGCCGGATGTATTTTTCAGAGATGCCAAAACATAGTGCGACCGTTTCTACGTCTTCCCCTCCTTCCAACATTTCAATCATTTCCTCTTTATCTGCTGGCGTTAACCGGACACGCTTCTTTGGGGCTGTGCCGGGAACCAAATCAACCTCTGCGGCTAACTTTTTGACATATTGTTCAGACACCCCAAACTGGCTCGCAATATCCGGGATAGGGGTGCCCTGGTCCAACTCGATCGCTATCGCGATGCGTTGAAACTCATCGATTCGTGCCAAAATACCTCTTGCATACGAGGGTGTGATGAAGTGTTGAAACGCTCTCAAACCGAGCGAAATTTTTCAGACTCAAAACGCCACCTGTGAGAAAACTAAGAATATAGTTCGAATAAAAAAGACGAAACTATCCTTTTAAACCACAAATCCAGAGTATAAGTCTGATTTCTGAAAACACATCAAAGTTTATTTGAAATCATGCTGACAAGTTTATATAAGTTTTTCATTTCCAATAATAATAAACTCGTGAGGTCTTGATTTTTTATAACTTATATTTTCATCCGATTCTCTTATAACATGTTGTAATTATGATGGGATTGAGCACCCGGTTGTATCTGGGAGACTGCCTCGATATCATGCAACAATATCCAGATAATCATTTTGACCTGATTATCACTTCCCCTCCTTATGCCGACAGTCGCCACAAGACCTACGGAGGCATTCTCCCCGAAGATTATGTCGAATGGTTTTTACCCCGCACGCAACAAATGCTTCGAGTGCTCAAGCCCACTGGAACATTCATTCTCAACATTAAAGAGAAAGTTGTCAAAGGAGAACGCCATACTTATGTATTGGAGTTGATTCTAGCTTTGAGGGAACAAGGCTGGTTGTGGACCGAAGAATTCATCTGGCATAAGAAAAATTGCTATCCAGGAAAATGGCCCAACCGATTTCGAGATGCTTGGGAAAGGATCTTACAGTTTAACAAAACACGCCGTTTCAAAATGCACCAAGATACCGTGATGGTTCCGACGGGAGATTGGGCAAAATCGAGGCTCAAGCACTTGGGACCTACCGATACCGTTCGTCACAGTTCCAAAGTCGGGAACGACTTTGCTAAAAACATCTCCAATTGGACGGATCGCGACAAAGTTTACCCAACTAACGTTTTACACCTTGCCACGGAATGTACGAATCGCCAACACAGTGCTGTGTTTCCTAAGTCGTTACCGGAGTGGTTCATTAAGTTGTTCACCGATCAATATGATTGGGTGCTCGACCCCTTTGCCGGGGTCGGCACCACATGCGAAGTCGCTCAATTTCTGGGTAGAAATTCGGTGGGAATCGAAATCCTGCGTGAAAACTACGAAAATGCAAAAGATGCTGCGGGCTTTTGAGGCCGGAAACACCTCACAAACAGCCGTCTTTCAACCAGCGACAAATCGGCAGTGTTGCATTTTGTAAACAATCATTCGCAGCGCACAACACAGCCCCCTTGGTCCAACTCGATTTCCACGGCTCTGATGTGAGAGGAACCTGTAAGGTAGTATTGAGACACCAACTTTAGACATCATGCTCCTTTTCGTTTTAGGTTATTAATTCACGTTGAAGTGAAGGCAATGGCAACATTTCTTCCTATGCACTTTGTTCTTTTTTAACCTTCACAAACAGCATTTATCATACCAATCATTTATTCGTAGCAAGGTCACCAAATGTACCTGCCTACAGTTTGGTCTGATAGACGAAATGCATTTAATCGGGCTTAGAGACTTTCTATTCAACATGTGACGATTCTAAATCGAGTGTAATATCGTGTAATATCCTAGAATGAACGAAAGTATTAGACTTTCAACAGCTGGCACAAAGGAATGACGATTTGTTCTTTTGTCCAGATTGAGAACGTATTCATTCGTGTGGAAAGTCATGAGAATTTGTACTAAACCTAGAATGATAACTGTTTATTATATCTTTAAATTTTAACCAAAAGGAGACAACATGGCAGATGATAAACCCGGTAATCCACCTGGACCTGAATTATCAGACGCGTTAGCGTATATTAAAGAAAAATACAAAAATATTTCTTTTAAATCTTTAAAGGCCTACCATTGGACTGATGGAATTCTCTCAGTTTTCTTTTTTGTTCAGGAAACGATCACTCCAGAATCCACTCATAGTGAAACAAACAAATATGTTGCTTACGCATTTTACCATAATTCGCTGAAGCTTCCTCTGGCAGAATTGGTGGTTTCTTACAAAATCACCCCTCAAACTGGGTTGTGGAGCGGAAAATTTGAGGGCAAGCCAGTTTACGGAGATGTTGTAAAATCTGTGCCTGCCCAAAGTTATACCAACCTCTTAACCTTAGACTATACCGTTACACGCTCAGGCCTCTCATTGGATCCCAACCAGTATGATGAACCATTCACAGATAAAATCTATATAACGCCTTCGTATCTGGTGGATCACCATCTTGGAGAGATCGTAAATACCCCTGTCATTCAAGCTGTTAATCCTAAAAGTTAGTGCTTCCACGACTTAAGTTATTAGCTGGAAACAGGTTTTCACGCCTTTCTATTATTGGCAAGCGTAGCTGAACTTGGTCTTCTTAATCGTCGATCAGTTCTTGCAGCTTGCCACACTAGTGAGCAATAAAATCACGACTCAATGTGATATTGCTGTGAATTTTGTCTACAATTTGATTCTTCACTATCGAATTCAAACACCCATTGCATTTGATACATCGAGTGATTGGGGCATAGTGCTCTTACAAGGAGTAATGCTGTGATCGAAAAACTGTTTGGGATTGGTCTCTAGAGCCATTTGTAACTGTTCTGAAGAAAAACCTGCGACTCCAAAATCAAGAACTGTGGCATATCGGCGCGATCCATTGGTACTGATCATGATATTCTGGGGTTTCAAATCCCGATGGACCACTCCACGAACATGGGCACTTGCAAGAGCATCCAACACTTGTCCCATTAGCTCGCTGGTTTCTTGGGGGAAAGGGCACCATAGGAACTCAAAAAGTCTTTCAACGTTTCACCTGGCACATATTCGAACACCACAAAGGCTTGATTTTGTTGGGTGTGACCTTTGTCTAACAAGTGTACGATGTGGGGGTGTTTCAACTGGGTGCAGAGTTGGGCTTCCCTCTCAAAACGTTCAAGATTCTGGTGGCGTTGAGTGCCACTCAAGGATTCATCCAATTGTAAGAGTTTCAGAGCAACAGTTTGGCATGTACTGATTTTATTCGCACTGTATACTTCCCAACCCCCCGTCGCAATAAGTTCTAAAATATTATAGCCAGGGATTGACTCGGATAGTATGGTTAAATCGTTTGGAGAAATGTGATTATGGCCATCGTCCATTTTGGATTTGGGTCATCATGGAGTCTTGTGTATGGAGACACCGTAGCTTGTGTTGTAGGCCGACAGAACTTCTCGAAACACATCACAGCCCACTTGCGGTATAGCCCAGAAAAAGTCTAAACTGTCCAAAAGCCTCTCGCCACTCGACTGTAAGGATACCTTGGATCACGATAGGTTCATCCGCTTGCAGCTTTCTAGAAGGCTGGGAAGGAAAAATGTCAACTTGGCCTTTTTTGCAAGGATTTCGACAAGAACATCAAAGCTTAAGGAGAAGCGATGCAAAGAATTCTACTCTTTGGATGCTTTCTGGTTATTTCATCAAGCGTATGCGCACAGAGCATCAATTTGCTAACGGAAATCTATAGGCCTTATCAGTATGAAGACACCCAAGGCAATCCTGTCGGATTTGGTATTGATTTGGTGATGGAAATGTTTCGGAGAGGTGGAGTGGCTGTAGATGGTGGGCAGGCCAAAATTCTACCTTGGGCCAGAGCGTATCATATTTTGGAAACGACTCCCAATTCCGCAACTTTTTTAACCGTCCGGAATCAGATACGGGAGCAGCGTTTTCACTGGGTGGGGCCGCTCGCCCCTCGGCATATGGACCTATATAAATTAAAATCGCGAGACGACATTCAAATCAAAACAATAGAGGATGTCAAAAACTATACAGTGGGTGGCTACAACAAATCCGCTTCCACCGATTACATGCAAGAGCTGGGAATGACCCAAATTACGATTGTGACAGACCCTGGTCAGTTGGTGAAAATGCTCATTCTGGGTCGTTTGGATCTGATTCCTTCCTTGAGATTACAGATGGCGATGGAACTTCAGGATCTCGGAAAAGATTTTTCGATGGTAGAAAATGCGTTTCCACTGGACCACCGGTTTCAATATTACCTTGCCTTAAATAAAGGGACACCGCTAGAACTCGTGGAAAAGTTACAAAAAAGTTTGGATAGTATTCGTGCTGATGGCAGCTACCAAAAATTGTATGATCACTATATGGATAATCTCAAATAAGAGGTTGGAATAGCGTTCCCTTCCCCATAACGTTCCAAAAGGCAACGAACGAAGTTAGGAGTATCAGACCGGACTCAAGCAGCGGAGATTGTGATCCAACATGGTTTGGGTAAAGAGTAGTAAACTACCTGTGCTTTGGCTGAAATGTTCTCTAAGGCTCAAGAGACTGCATTGATCACGTCCAGCATGTTTTGCACGTGGGAGCCTTTCCAATAAATACTTTCGCATTGTTCGCATTGTTTGAATACAGAATGTTCCCTTGCCACCGGTTTTGGAATTTTGTTTACAATTTGATTCTTCTCTACTGGATTCAAACACCCATTGCATTTGATGCATCGAGTGAATGGGGCACAATGCTCTTGTAACGAATAATACCGAATGACTTCTTCAATCTGCTTCAAAGGGTCATGATTTCTGACCCAATATCCATACTTCACAATCGAGCGTTTCAACAGTCCTCGATCCCGAGTCAACAGGATGCGATCCTCCTTAGCACTTTCACTGGCTAAATAGGGATCATCGATCTTTTCTTTTGGCATTCGTGTGTCAAAGCCCAACAAACGCATATAACGGGTGAGTTTTCCCAAGTTGATATCAAGGATGAATTTGATCCCATGCGGTGGAATTTCCGGCAACAAGCGGATGCCATTGAATTCAGAACCCGGAGCCAACACCTGATAACATTGATTGGGTTTCAGTAGTTCATTTGATTCCTTAGTTGTTTCGCCGCACACGATGAGGGCAATTTCCGTGTGTGGAATACCTTGTGCTTCAATTGCGTCTTTGAGTGAAGGTGTGCCATCAAATGTGTACGCTTGTTCTCGACTTTTTATAGGGGCTTTTAAAAAGTGGAGCAGTCGTTCATCAAAGATAAATTCTACCGTATGGGGACGACGTTCCATGGGTTTCCTTAGATGACCTCAAAATCAAATTCAGCTCAAAGAATATCGAGGTTGTTTTTTGTATTCAACAGGAAAAACGTCCTCTCATCCAATCCGCTCTTTATCACCATTGCGGGCATGATCACGTCACAGACGAATGGCTATGTGATTGATGATTCTTTTCAACAAACTTCATTAGCTGCAAAAAACGAAACATTCGGCTATGGAGGGATTTTTAGGTGGGAAAAGCAGAGGAACGAGCCAAAGCAATGGCTCAAACAAAAATGATTTGAAAGAACAGCAGTGCAACAATCTCAAATCTACTGAGATTGTTGCAACAAACTGATGATCGGATACGTAAAGGAGCATCATATTTTAAGAATAAGGCACAATGCTCCAATGTTGGTCAGGAAAATCTTCGCCTGAATAGACGACTAAACGGCCACCACTATCCGCGATAACCGATTTGTGCTCAATGTTGACTATCTTATATAACCCGTCAATATGCTCAAATCTCCAATACTGATCAGGGTAATCTTCACCTGAATAGGCTACTAAACGACCACTGCTGTCTGCAATCACTGCCGTATGAGCTGCGTTCGTCAGTTTATAACCATTCTGCCCATAATCTAGGAAAAACCACCACTGGTCAGGGTAATCTGCGCCTGTAAAGGCCACTAAACGGCCATTGCTATCTGCAATTACGCTTCCTGTCGCTGCATTCTTAAATTTGTAACGAGTATTATTAAAAGACATAGCAAAACTCCAAAATAGTGTTTAAAATTTTTAGCCTATGTAACAAGTAAAGGCATGGGTTCAGCACAATATAAATTCACATCTTGCTTATGAATTTCCTCCATATACTTTGATAAACGGGTCCCAGAAATAATCTTTTTTCGCCAGTGTCCCGTTTCTATAAACGTTAATCCAAAACGTATACGCATCTCGATCTGAGTCTTGTGGACCAGGGCGTTCTATGTTTAATGCTGCAGTAGCTTTGACATAGGGTTGAAATGCCCCTCTGCTCACGGGAGTTAATGGTTCATTCTGGTGCATATGAATTCCATCGGGTTCATAAACCCATACCGTTTGAGCGCCTTGATGAGCAGTCCAATCGTGCAATAAACCTTTCTTCGTTTTATCCCCGTCAAAATCATGTTCGGCATCAATGAGCACCCAGTAAGTTGCGCCATCCGGACCTTTTGGTTGAACGGTTTTTGGGAAAACCTGCCAAGTAATCACCGAATCATGGGGTACCTTAATCGATAGCTCATACCCCCCTTGATTTGAGTCCACGATAGATGGATCATCGGCGTACATCTGAATCGTTTTATCTGGTTTCTCTCCATTTATAATCGCTTCACAATCGGCAAAGATTCTCACATTATACTCATGCATATATCCTCCAATCGGGTTATTGATTAAGTATTCTTACTACAGAAATTTGACTCGAAGCGGCTTTCAAATTCCTTATTACAAAAGCCGCTAAACCTTCGTTAGAAGATCTAAAAACATTATGCTGTGATGAGCAGCTTAAAGATATTGCAACGCATTGCAGTTGATTACTTCTGATTGCAGTCGATTGCATCGTATTGCAACAACACGCAACTGGCACAAAGCTTGCTGCTTAATCTTAGATTTATATCCGATTTTCGAAACGAAGATGTGCAATATTATAGGGAAGCTCTCCTCCGGTGACTGCTTGAAACTCAAGATTGAATTGAGCGTGCCTTAGAGAGATATCGGGGAATAAGGGATACGTAGAGATCACTTCAAGAGAGGGATGCAGTTGGGTGATCGATTCAGGAGTTTGAAAACCAGAGCGGAATTTTACCGGGGTGTTGCCAACCTTTTTAAACCAATGATTGTTTCCGACAATACTCGGATGGGCATAATCCAACACCATTTCGGTAGGAGCGGGAGAGCAGCTTAAACGGTCTCCCAGTTCCGAAAACAATTTGTGGTTCTGCTCGAACGTGAGATGTTGCGCCACTCCTTCCATGAGTAGTAGAAGAGGACGATCCCCCTGCCAATCAATGGTTTTCAACCAAGTGAGATCTGTCACAGAAGACGCAATCAATTGATCTTCAGGCCAATTCAGATACGCTTTTCTCACCTCAATGACTGAAGGCATATCAAGGGAATACCAATCGATATGCTTCCCCCCCAAAGATCTGGAGATGCGGCGACCCCGTGTACACAAACCACAACCGAGTTCCACTCCAAGGGCATGGGGGTGGTTTAAAAAAAAGTTAAGCGCAATGCGATCCATAAATTGAGCACGAAGCGCAATACACTTCACATAACGTGAATCTTCACAAAAATATGAAAGGTCGAGGGGAAGGCGGCTCATCAGTTGTTTAGCATCGGGATCACTGAACCCCACTTCAGCCGCCAATTCTGAACTAGCGCTTCTCGCAGCAAGTGTCATCAGCATGGTTGCGGCCGTAGCGTCGAGCTCGTCGAACTTTTTTTTTTCAGGGTTCATTGTTTTCAATTACACGTAAAAGGATACTCGGTTCCAGTGCTATTATAAGAAGTCAGAGCAATGGGATGAATACTTGCGTCACTAGGTTTCTGGGGGAAATATAACTGGACGATGTTTTTTGGAACATTCTTCCATTCATATTTTACCTCGTTTGGTTTCTTTTTTCCTTCATCGTTTGTTTCTTCGCTGCTTTGGCTCGGTTCCCACCTAAAGTCGGGACAGAACCTATATTCAATTTCAAAATTCCACGGATTGTTAAAGCTTAGGTATTTGCTTAACACGGGCGTACTATCCGTATCTTTCGGTGGTATGAGAGGTGAATCTTGGTGCGTTGGATCATCATTTGGGATCAATTCATTCAGGAAGGCACTTTCTTTCCAACCCAGTGCAACTGCGCGAAGGTTGATTCCTCCAAAATCTAAAAAATCTGCTGAATTGATTAAACGTACAGAAAGTGCTTGCCCGCCTGATATTTTATTAGGATCGACCCGTTCTGCGTGAGGCATTTCTTTGCTTGAAACTGCGCGCCCTAGATAGCTCGGAAACAATTTGTAATAGGCGGCTAAAGCTTCGGTCGCTTGATCATCCGCAGGTTTGTTCGGAAAAAAAATAATTATTTTATCGTTTGGCCCAATCCAGCCAGCCGTATCGAGTGGTTTCCAAACAGGACCTTGCTCATTATAAATGATGTTCAATTCAATATTCCAAGGAGAGGTAAATCCAAATTCCTTGAGTAACGGCATCGCATCGGTTGTTTTGTTCAAATTTTGCTGACTAGATCCACTCTTCGTGGATTTAGGATAATTGGGAACCAGTTTATCTCTGAAATCTTCGTCTTTCCAAGCTTTTGCAATGGCTTGAAGGTAGGCCAACCGAAAAGTCATTAGATCGAACTCGTTTCCGCTGTTTGAACTCATAAATCCTCCTTTACCTAAGCATTCATCAAATAATTTCAGCCTTCAAGGACTCTCCGAAGACTGCGCCCTATAGAAACCTACGTTAGAGTTTCAGAATTTATTCTACGGTGATAAGAGTAGCAATGATATTGCAATACATTGCATCATATCGCACCGCATTGCACCTGCGAGTATTGCATGAAGCTTTCAGGGAATTATGCCTTCAATCTAAGACAAATAGGGACAAAGCCAGTCATCCAATGGAGATTTCAGGATATGATTTGAGAATCCTGGAAAGTCGTTGTTTCCTTTCTTCAGGCACATCTTCAAAGTGTTGTAGTAGGGTCGACGTTGCTTGTGCTTCGGTTCGAAACATCCCTTGACGATAAGCCATCATCGCAGCTTGTTCCAAAGTCTGTCGAACCACTCGATTTTCTTGAGGATACTTTTTTAGAAGAATCATTGCTTTGCGCCGAAGGAGTTCGGGTTCGTGAATATGTTCATCAATCTGCTGACATAGATTGAGGCAACTTTCGATTCGCTGAAGGGCAGCATCCCAATTCCCATTTTCGACTTCTACATCTGCTGATAAAGAGCGGTAATAGGACAGCCCAATTCGACAACCAATTTGGACTAAAAAATCGAGAATTCCATCCGCTTTTTCAATCTCTCCACTCGCCCAACAATGAACTACTTTCGCATAACCTTCAAATGCAGGAAGACCATATTTTTCGGTAATTGCTAGCAACTCTCCTGTAATTTCCAACACAGCGGCTCTGTTTCCCGAAGCGAGCTGTCCTAGAGCGCGGTAAAGCAGTGTGATGCCCAAAGAAGGAATGTGATTGATTTGTCGACTCCAGGCAACCGCTCGGTCACCACACTCATGGGCGCGCATCGTTTCACCAGAAAACCAGAGAACTAAAGCCAGTGTGGATTCTGCCCACGCCCGAGTATCCAATCCAAAAACCAGTGCATGATCCTGATGTTTTTCAGGATCATAAAGGGCAAGTGCTTGTTCCAAAGCCGTTTTGGCTTGGGTGTACAGACCGTCGGAATGATATCGAAGCCCTAAAAAAGTATTCGCTGCTACGAGCAAACCGGGATTTTCAGATTGCTCAGCAATTTGCATCAGTTCGTCAATCACCATACGCACAGCTTGGCGATTGCTCGCTACATGATGATAAAGAGCAACGGACCACAAAGTCGGAACCCGATAGGGATTGCTGTCCCCGAGAATCCGTAACAACGCTTGTGAGCGATCCACTTTGGCTTTGACATGAGAATCTGCCCACCCCAGTTTGTTCATCAAGGCAGGTATTTGAATCCCATTAATCTGCAATTCTGCACCGAGTTGTTGATCGGATGAAAGTCGATCTATCCACTCCAGAACCTGACGGCTGTATGTAATGGTTTCCTCATTCAAAAAACGCTCCAATGCAGCTTTCGCAGCCCTCGTGCCATAATCGACGGCTTTTTCGAAAACACGAGCATTCGCGTAATGTTGAGCAATCCGAGCTAGATTGACTTGGGATCTTTCCAAAAAGTCAGCTTCTAACGATTCTGCAATTCGGAGATGGACTTCCTCCCGATCCACTCGCAGCATGCTGGCGTAAGCCGCATCTCGAATCAGCATGTGACGAAAATTATAGCTTTCTCCTTGAACTCGGTGTCGACGATGGATGAGCTTGGCCGCCATCATCTGCTCTAAGTCGGCTTGAACTAAAGCTTCATCACGCCGAGAAGAGGAAACCAGCAATTGATAGTCGAAATCTCTCCCAATGGCCGCTGCGGTTTGTGCCGTTCCTTTGGCCATTCCCAGGCGATCCAAACGGGCATGCAGTAAACCTTGCAAAGTGATCGGCACGGAAGACGAATCGAAATGCTCTTCCAAAAACCAAACCCCATTCCGTTCAATCAAAATATTTTTATCGCGTAGCATTGCAATCAACTCCTCAGCAAACAATGGATTTCCATCGGTTCGCTCAGCCAAACGAGACAGCGCGAGTTGTTCAATAGGCGTGTTATCTAGAGCCTTTTGAATCAATGCTTTGGTTTCGGTCGATGAGAGGTGTTGAAGATCAATTGTCATTAGATTGTGGTTTCCGCCAAGAGAGAATTCAGGGCGTGTTGTGAGGAGTAAGAAACACGAGTTTATGGAATTGTTGGTGACAATCCGTTCAATCAACTCTTGGCTGGTTGGGTCAACCCAATGCAAATCTTCGATGATTAGAAAAAACGGCAACCCTTGTCCTAACGTGGCGATCAATTGTTCAAGGACTCGGAAAAGGATTTGTTTTTGTTTTTCAGGGGAATGGGGGATGGGGGCAAACCTATCGAGCAAGGGCACTGATAGCCAAGAGCAAAGAATCGGCATCGATTCTTCCAAAGGGCAATCGCAATTCTGTAACACCACTTCAAGACGTTTCGTTGCTGTAAGCGATTCGATGTCGTGCGGAATGTGTAGACAGAGTTTGAGCATTTCCAAAATCGGGTAAAGAGCATGATTTTGACGCTCTAGCAAGCACCGGCAATCTAAAGCAAGAAAACCTTCATTGCGTATAAATTGGCGTATCTCATGGGCTAACCGAGACTTGCCAATGCCTGGTTCTCCGCGAAGTAAAACTGTGCTACTTCGATTTCTTTTTGTAGCTTCCCAAACCTGTTGCAACTGAAAAAACTCATTTTGCCTTCCGATTAGTTCAATGCTTTTATTTTTAAGAAAGCTGAAGGCTTCGGTTCGGCGTTCTTCCGTGAGAAGATAGGTCGACATGGGGGTTCGATTTCTGCCGATTCGATAGGTATGTGAGGGGATCAACTCGGCATACGTTTCCAGCAATTGCCGAGTGGCTTTGCTAACTAAAATCGTATTAGGCAGAGCGAGGCGTTCCAATTGAATTGCAATATCGGGAGTGAACCCCGTTGGCAAAGGGGTCGGTTTGATCTCGACTTCCCCGGTGTGCATTCCAATACGTAACTCCAATCGAACGCCGGTTTCCCTTTTCAATAAGGCATTGCGACGCAGCACATGTCCCGCTAATTCCAATGCCACGCGACTCGCTCTTCTCGCCTCATTGTCACCCGTTTGTAAAACTCCAAAATAAAATAGAAGACTCTCACCAAACTTTCCCACAAGTTGACCGCTATATCTCTCTGCAATGTCGATAAACAAGTTCATTTGGTCACGCTGTAAACTTTCCAACGCTTCAAAATCAGTCACAGATTCATCAAGGGTGTGAACACTTAAATGACAAGACATAGCCGTAATCACGCGGCGCTCCCCAAGGAAACCGGCCTGGAGTGGAAGGCTTTTCATGCTAGCCGTATACCCTGCTGTGTGGCTTTGATTCCGATTTTCAGAGTAGATGAAATCCCCAACTAGGTTGTCTAAGTTGAGATTTTGTAAATCGCTATAAAGGCGCTTTGCTTCTTCAACTCGATTTCTTGGATCTTTACGTAATGCACTACGCAGTAAATTTCCCAAAGGATGAGACGCAATAGCAGGTGGGAGTGGAATCTCCAGCGGACTCAATTGTTTTTGAAACACCTCTGCTAAGTTCATTCCTTGGATTACAGGTTGACCAGTTAAGCATTCGAGAAAAAGGAGTCCCCACGAGTAGTAATCTGACTTCGGAGTAATAGGTTCACCACGAAGTTGTTCCGGTGCACTGTATGAAGGCGTTCCTAAAGTTTCCTGTGTAATCGTTAAAGTCTTATAGTCAGTCTGTCGTGACTCCCTCGTGAAAGCCCCGATCCCGAAATCCAGAATTTTGATTTGTGGGTGGATTCCTGTATCCATGACGATAATGTTTTGAGGCTTTAGATCGCGGTGAACAATTCCCAACTTGTGAGCATAGGACAAAGCATCCAGTACTTGCCCCATCAACTCCTTGGTTTCTGTAACTGGCAAAGCTCCACGGGTAAGCAGTAAGTCTTTTAAGGATTGCCCAGGTACAAACTCAAACACTGTGTAGGGAGTGTTTTCAGCAGTCCAACCTTTATCCAAAAGTTGCACAACATGTGGATGGTGCAACTTGGCACACATTTGCACTTCTCGCTCAAAGCGCTCCCGAAGACGGCGATTTTTATGGAGATCTGCAGCTGGACCGATTTGCAAAAACTTCACGGCAACCACCTGGCCGGTGCTGTTCCGATTTGCCCGAAACACTGCACCAAAACCGCCTTTTCCTAAAGCTTCCAGTAACTGGTACCCTTCAATCTGAAACCTTGAGGTATTTGCGTCCATTTCATCGGTTGGCATAAATCTTTCCATAAAAACTCAAGAACGGTGAGTATCAGGGGATTTGACCTTCTAACGTAGAACCTCGAAAAATTTTTAATTTAGAAAAACCAAACCGGAGTTCACCGACCCGTCGTTCAATGACTTGCGATGGCAAAGATCTGCTTTTTTGCAAAGCTCCAGCAACCTGCTTGCGGATACGGAATACTTGATTGTTTAAGTAAGAATAATCCAACCCTAGCAAACGAGAAAGTTGGTGAAATTCAATCCAACCTTGATCATGTAGATCACAGCCCTCTTGTGCATCTTTCAATCGTTGGCGAGCGAGCGTAAGCAAAAGATAATGATGAGTTCTTTCTCCTAAGTCGAAAGTTTCCCCTGAATGAAACAGCTTCACAGAAACATGCTCTTCGTTTCGGCTGACTTGAAAAGAAAAATGAGGAGATTCTTTATCAAACGCATTTCCTGCTATTTCTTGTTTTGTAGCTTCACTCACCGAGGCATTTAAAAAACGCCAAGCCATACCTCCTGCACTCACCAAATCACCTTCCCTGAGAACGACGACGCCTTCTTCGCTTTCACTCATCCATTGTTCTTCATGAGAACGATAAAGCGATATCTCGTGAGACTGATCTGAAGGCAGGGCTTGAAAAGACTCTAACAGGATGATCGGCTGATTGGTTTCAAGGGGAAACAAAGCAGGACGGGGTTTTTCTAAATCCATCACTTTCCATGCGGATGCCTTTGCCCCCCCAAACTGGATAATGTTACCTACTTTCAGGGGAACGCTTTGCTGAATCGCCATTCGCTTTCCGTCAATCCACGTTCCATTTCTGCTATGGTCTAAAATCTTCCACAATGACTCGTCCCACCGAATTGAGGCGTGAACGCGGGACGCATCTCGATTCTTCAGTAATGTGTTGGAATTCGTGCTCTCTCTTCCGAAAACATGATGAGATCGCAAGAGGATTTTTTCTTTGGTTTCATAATTTTCGAGAATCGCCAATTTCCCTCTCAAATAGATAATTTGGCATATCAATTCACCATATTTTTCTAACGTAAAACAACATGTTTTTGCTTGAAGCAATCTAAAAATCATGAAAGGAGTCGTAATTAGCTACTGTGAAGGTGGCTTCATCTTTTCGTTATGTGAATTGATGAAATAGTAAAATTTTAGATGTATTGCAATCTTTTAACTCAACTATGTAGTTTCTATTTGAGTGGGTTTCTTACATTCGTGAGAATTTGTCCCTTCGTATTCGGAAACGCGGTTATTCAACAAAATACGTTTCCATGTTTCCTTTCCCTTTGACGGTGATCTCTCCACGACTTTGGGTAGGATAGGACTCTTGGATTAGGTTATGAGTGGCTTGGGATATGTGTATTTTTCCTGGGACTCCATGGGATTCCATCCGGGCCGCCACATTCACAGTGTCTCCCCACAGATCGTAAGTGAATTTATTGGCCCCAATAATCCCGGCGACAACATTACCCGAATTGATGCCAAGACGCAGTTGAAGATTGATTTCGTATTCCCGGTTGAAATCTTCAATAAAGGTCAACATTTGTTGAGCGCATTCCACAATCACGAAAGCATGGTTTTCCATCTTTTCCGGAATCCCGGCAGCGACCATATATCCATCTCCGATCGTTTTTATTTTTTCTAATCCAAGTGAAAGCACAATCCGATCAAAGCCGGTAAAAATCTCATTTAGAATTTTGACCACGTCTTCCGCCGGCAGCGAATCGGAAAACCGGGTAAAACCGACCAGATCACAAAACAATATCGAGATTTCCGAAAAACTATCCGCAATCACGCCGGTTTGTTTTTCCAAACGATCCGCAATTTTGGCAGGCAAGATATTCAGTAACAATTCACGAGTTCTCTTGTGTGCTCGATGCAAATGGATTTCTGCCGTTTCCGAGGATTTTGACAAAATATAGAAAACCACCGACGCGGTTAACATGAGATTGAACAGATTGAAAATATAGATCAGATCGAGGAGATTGGGATCGATTTGGTAATAAGGCGCGACCTGTTTCAAAACCGATACCGCAAATATTAGACAACTGAAACTCAGCAAGAGCAACAACCCTTTACTCAATGGTGTCCATCGATATCCAATAAAAATAATCAAAACCTCAAAGACGAGCCACAAGTAATACCCCGACTCCCAACCTGCGAAATACGTTACTGATAAAGCAAAAGCCTTCCCTTCCAACGCAGTGAACAACAGCGCCGTATGATTTCTATTCGTTCGACTTACGAAATAAAGCAACACATACACGGCAGTGCTGAGTGCATTGATTATGATCAACCAAGGCAGTTCAAAGTAGATGAAAAGTATTAAGGAAAAAAGATGAGCCGGGATACTATAGAGCATCCCCATTTGAACCCCTTTGTTGGTTCTCGCAAAATGGGGATCTAGCTTTGGAGCTACTTTGGGTTTTACAAAAAGATATTTCTTAGCATTGATCATGTAGTACCCTTGCTCGGTGGGCAATTCACTGCGAGGAAGTTGACGGGCTAACGGACCCAAGAAACGATTGCCAAGCTAATTTGGGTATGTCGTTGGGGGCCACACAACCATGCTCATAGGTATGCCATGCGGTCATCATGACGGCATCAAACATATGAAAAAACCAGGCTTCTGTGACGGAGTTTGCGATGTGTTTCTCTTCTTTAAGATTCTGATAAAGCTTTTCTAATTTATTATAAAATGCAGTGCAATCCTCGTGGTCCATCAAATGATGAATTTCTTGGAACTGATAGACAAAGTGGTAATTCAGCCGGTTTTTGACAGAACGGACCACAAAGGATTTCAATTGTTCGATTGAAGTTTTTTCTGCTTCCAGTGCTTCTTCGAGGATCTGACTCCCTTCTTGAAAAAGCTTACGACAGGCCGCAATAATCAATGCTTCTCGTTTGGGGAACTTGCGATGGATTGTCATTCGGGAAACCCCTGCCTCTTCAGCAATTTTGTCAAAAGATGCAGAAGCATCTTGATAGTAAATTTTAAATGCTGCCTGAATGATTTTATCTTCCGCTTTCAAAATAGACCTCAATGCGTGTTTTCATGATGTGCCATTTTTTCCATGTGAGCTGACATTACAATATTCCCTTCCCTGATGACAACGATTTCCCCACGTTCAAAAGGCATCCTGATGGATATCAGTGGCCCCTCCTCTTAAGCTCAATTCACTCAAAGAGAGGGTCACATTGCTTTCATTTAATGAAGGCATTGCCATCAATTCACACATCATCACTCTTTGGATAGGGATTTTGGGAACGTTGTTGGTTAGGACGTTTAGGAACGTTATTCTATGGTTTCATCGGTTAATGCTGCCAACGTTCTGCAATGATTTCTTTAGTAATCATGGCAGCGGCGTTCGAGCCTTCAAAGGCTGCACGAACCACCCCTGAAAAGCTAGAGCGTGCATCACCGACCACATAAACCCCTTCCACATCGGTTTTTCCCCATTCATTGGCCTGGTAAGTACCGAAATCTTCTTTTTGGACTCCTAATTCAGAAGGGATTTCAGTGGATTGATATTCACCGGTACTCAACAGAAATCCTGCGCTTCGGAGAATGGTTTCCCCATTGTCTAAAGTCACCCCCGACAAGCGGCCGTTTTCAGAAACCAATTCCACAATTTCATTCTCAAACAAACCAATGTTATTCCGTTTCAGAATCAATTTATTCTCTTCCGTAAGAACTTTTTTTCCGTTTGTGAAAACAATCAAATTGTCGGTCCAGTTACCAACGACTTGGGCAAACTCCATCACAAACGATTCCTCTCCAAACAAAGCTAAGGGCTGATTTCTCCTTTCCCAACCATCACAAAAGGGACAAGGAAACACGCTTTTGCCATACACTTTTTCCACTCCCTTCAGATTGAGTTTACTCAGATCGTCTTTGTACCCTGTCGCAAAAACGACTCGCTTGGAAAGGAATACCTCCCCATTTTGTGTAGTAACTTGATAGTGACGATCCGTTTGCTGCTTCACACCAGTTACGACACCCTTGACATAGTTCACCGTATCGTATTGCTCCAATTGCTGCTTCGCGATGGCCAAAAGTTCCGAAGGATGGATGCCATCGCGGGTCACGAACCCATGAGATTCTTGAGTGACGAGATTTCTTGGTTTTTCTTCATTGATCACAACCGTTTTCATCATGGCCCGGCCCAATACCAAGGCCGCATTCATTCCTGCCGGACCACCACCAATGACCAGGACATCTAGATTTTCATGATTCATTTTATCGCTCCTATGTTTTAATTTTTATTAATTTGTTACTAAATTGTAACAATATGTACAAAAATATCCCTATAAATAAAGAGTGTCAACATGATTTTGATGGAATATTTTTAGAAAAGCAGGAAGGAGAAGCAGTCAAGAGGGGCAGGAGTAAAGTGGCAAATAGAGTAGAAATTTTCAAAATTCTAATATTTTTTCATTTAACATTTTTCATTATATAAAAGGTATATCCATAATATTCATGATATTCTTTGAAAAATTCAATTTCTTCTTCTGTTTCATGAATTACAGCTTGCATTACCTCATCCTTGGTATCTTTGAAGGCTGTAATTTTTTTAATCAAAGGGTTATAATAATTTTCCCACCAAGCCTTTGAGGGCAAACGGTGTACTGCAAGAACGTCAAATCCAGATGAGATGATCAAGTCTACGTTTTTTGCCTCAGTCTTGATTCCCGGATAAACATTCTTCATATATTGTATTATGATTTCAGGAACATCATTTGAAAAGTAATTCATTTCTGAAATCACTACGATTCCGCTTGTTGCCATAAGTGGCCTCCAGCATTCCAGGGCGCCTTCAAACGTGATGTTATATGCGGCTCCTTCAGACCATAAAAGGTCAATTGACCCTAGCTCCCAGTCTAATTTCCCCATATCGCACTCAATTGGCTCTATCAAATGCTCCAGACCTTCTTGTTTGGCCTGGTCCATCATTTGGTCTAAAAATTCTCTCGAAAAGTCTACGGCTCTCACTTTGGAGCTATATTTTTTGGCAAGGATCAACGCACCGGCACCAGCACCACACCCTATATCTGCAATTCTTAGATCTGAAGGCAAATCGGGTATTTGCTCAATGATGTAATCAGAAAAATCAGGATCTCCCGGTCCTTGCCTTTCAAGACCACGGTGCAACCTGATGAGTGCTTCAATATATTTTTCCTGTTCTTCCATTGCATGCTTTCTGTTTCGTTAGTGGAATTCATTGAAATTCGTACTCTTTAAAGACTATAAAGAAATGACTCTATTTAGCACTTCAGAATATTTCAAAGAAATAGTCTATACCAATTCACAATGCAAAGAGCGTTTTGAAACAATTTTCAATCCTGTTTGAATATCAAATACCTCAATATTAATGGTCAAAAATGAAACTGTTGCTCATGAAAAAATTTATAATACCGACATTATTTCTGTCTATATTCTGCCTGGAATCAAATTCATCACACGGACAGGAATTGATATTTGCGAGTGCTCATTTTCCCCCATGGGTCGTGGTAGATGAAGAAGAAGTCGGCGGTGTGGATGTGGAGATTATTAAAGAAGTGGCCCAAAGACTCGGTATAAAACTCGTCATATTGGATTGCCCATGGAAACGATGTCTAAGAATGATGCAAGACGGACAAATTGATATTATGAGTAGCTTGTTTAAACGTCCTGATCGTGAACAATTTATGCATTTTATTGAGCCTCCCTATTTGGAAGAAAGTACCACTGTATTTTATGTCACGAAGGGCAATCAGCATATCCTGAATAAATATTCTGACCTCTACAAACTCGAAGTCGGGATTACTCGTGGGGTCTCTTACTTCCCAAAATTTGATAACGACACTCAAATCAAAAAAACAGAATTAGTCAAGGCGCCTCAACTCCTTAACATGCTGGTTGAAAAACGGATAGATACTGTTCCAGCTGAAGAGTCCTACTTCGATTACACTTTAGTTATGGAAGGGTTCTCAGAACAAATCGAGAAAACGAAACTCAAAGTTACCAATAAAAAAGAAAAAACTTATTTTGCTCTTTCTAAGAAATCATCATTCGTTGAGCAATTACCGCAACTCCAAGACACATTAGACGAAATTGTGAAAGAAGGACTGATTCAGTCAATTTATAATAACTATTTGGAAAGGCTACGAACTCAGATAAAAAAATAATTTCTCGTCAACTTAGAACAATTCAACAGGCTCCATTCAAGTTTATGGCTTCGAAATGCAGGAACGCCAAGCACCCCACCCAAATCCCTCAATTTTATTTGATAGTCCCATCATAAATATTGTAAGTTGATTCCAAAATGCCTCTTCTGACAACTTTTCCGATATTCTTCAAAAGCAGGTGCTTTCATGACAATGAACTCGTTTGGAGCATGGTGTGCAGTGTTAGGCTTTGGCGTGTTTGCGTTCGCGGCCCCCATTGCTTACTTTCTGAAATACAAGGAGGCGAGTGCCCAAGAAACGAACAAAGCGTTCCAGTTCATTCTGCTGCCCGCTCAAGCGGCCCAAGCCTTCTTCAACGTCTTGTGGGGAAAGGTCGGTCGCGGTTGGTTTGGCGTGTTGTCCGTGAGAAGTTTTTTCGTGACCCTTGGCTTCAGTGTAGTGATCAATCTTTTATGCATTCGCCTCATCTTGAGCAATGTTCCTCCTGATGCTCCGACCTTTGACCTCAACTTCATTGGGATTCTCTATTCGAGTGAACTCTGGTTCATCTTCTGTAATTTCTTAGGCGATTTGTTTTCGGTCAATATCACCCGCTTGATGTTGCATAAGATCATTCATACCGAGTCCAAAACCTGGAGGTACGTTGTCTACGATTTTCTGGGAGTGGTTGGAGGGTATCTGTTGATGATTTTGCCAGGTTTTTTGGTGCTCCAATTCAATGAACTGTTGTTTGATAATCCCAATGAAATGATTCAAGCCGGGATGGCCGGTAATGTGTTGATACCTTTCTTTTTGGGAATCTTTGCAGTGGCATCGTTTCCTTCATTGCTGACGGTGTTTGCACTGCTTTCCGTGTTGAGCATCACGGTTCCCACCGGGACCTATCTGTTTTTGTTTGTCTTTTTCAACGCAGGTCGCCACCTCTATCATCGTTTTATGGGAGAACGCCACGGGATGGTATTGAAGGCTTCGCGAGTGCTGATGTTTTGGGGTGGCTTTTTTAGCATGCTGGGCAGTGCATTATTGGCAGTTCCATTTCTATGGGAAAGGTGAATGGCTATGAAAAAGCTAGTGTTAGTGTTGGTACTGGGTTTGCTGAGTATTGGGGCTTGGGGGCAAGGGGCTGAAGAGCCGAAGACGGCAAGGGGTTATTTAAATAGCGGATACACGCTCCAAGAATCTGGTCAATACATTCAAGCGATCGAGGATTACACTAAAGCCATTGAACTCGACCCAAAGTATGCTTTAGCCTATAACAATCGAGGAAATGTTTACACCGAATTAGGGCAATACGAACGAGCAATAGAGGATTACAATAATGCCATCGAATTCGATCCGAAGCTAGCATGGGCCCACTACAACTTGGGAAATACCTATCGATTTTTAGGGCAATACGAACGAGCGATCAAGGATTACACTAAAGCCATTGAACTCGACCCGGAATATATTTTTTCCTACAACGGCCGAGGATGGGCTTATCAATCAATGGGCAACTATGAACAATCCGAAAAAGACCTCCAAAAAGCCATTCAGTTGAATCCTAGACACCAATTTGCCTATTACAACTTGGGATATACTTATTTTTTATGGGGCAAACCGTATCATTCGGTGCATGCGTATTTGACGGGATTTGTGCAGGATGAAAATGTGTTTGTGGCTTTAGAGCAAGCCCCCTTGTGGGAGCTATTTAAGCAGGTGTTTAAATAGAAGGAGGAGGCATTTCTTGGGGTTTCCGGTGATTTGGATAAAGGTTTGATTCAAAAAACATGGCTCATTCTTCCCAATTGTTGTCAAAGATTTCGACTAGAAGCCATCCCAATGCAGGCACATCCGTTTCGTGGGATGTCAATTTCAGCAACATTCAATACGTCATCTCAAGGAGGGACTATGAAATCACTTCTAATGGTCTTGATTGTCATTCTGCTCGGCTTTGGTTGTCGAACCACGAAACAACTGCCTCAAATACCGAAGAATGAGAATGCCCTCAAAAAAGCAGCGACTCTGGATGAAAACACACCGCTTCGGGATGTTGTTGTCGTGGGAAACAATTGGGATGGCACCGTGGATATCTTTGATCCTGAGACCTTCCAGGTGATCAAACGGATTAACGTGGTCCCAGATCGAGAAGAGCGGTTGGACGAAATCTATTCCGGTGTGATCCGGAGATTCCAAGCGGCATTTATCCGCGAGGTCATTGGCGAGGGCAATGACCAGATGGTCGATGACATGTTCACATCGAACGACGGTCGCTACCTGTATATATCGCGTCCCAGTTTTGCAGATGTGGTCGCCATCGACGTGAACACAGAGGAAATTGTCTGGCGCACCCCAGTGGAGGGGGTTCGCTCGGACCATTCCGCCATTTCTCCCGACGGCAAAATTTTCCTTGTTTCCGCCTCTACCGCCCGTAAAGTTCATGCCATCGACACTACAACGGGACGTATTGTGGGCGGGTTCGAATCCGGCGACCAACCCCATGAAAATACGTATTCACGGGATGGAAAACGGATTTACCATGCCAGTATTGGGAAAGTGTTTATCTCGGCATCTTGGCTCGATTGGCTCAAGGGGGATCGCTGGTTCCAAGTTGTCGATGCAGAGAGCTATGAGATCCTCAAACGTGTTGATATGAGAGAAAAGCTGGAAGAATTCGGTCACCCTTGGGTAGACAGCGCTGTAAGGCCGATGGCCATTACGCCGGATGAACGGTTTGTTTATTTTCAGGTGTCCTTTTTTCACGGTTTTTTTGAGTACGATTTGGAGCTAGACAAAATCACACGCAAAGTAGACCTGCCGGTTCCTGAAGAAATCCAACAGCTGAGTTACGGCGAATATCAACTGAACTCGGCCCATCATGGATTGGCGATCAATCACGAAGGCACCAAGCTCTGCGTTGCAGGCACGATGTCCGGTTATGCAGCGATTGTGGACCGAGAAACCTTCGAATACCAAACCATTCCCCTCTCAGAACATCCGCTCGGAGCAAAACCCTATTGGTCCACAGAAAGCGCTGACGGCAAGTACTGCTATGTTTCAATTAGCCAGCAAGACCGAGTTTCTGTCATCTCGTTTGAGGAAGCCAAGGAAATTGCCAGCATCCCAGTTGGCGATCATCCTCAGCGCGTCCGCACGGGAAAATTACGTCTAGTGCCATGAGATTAAGGCGAGTGCCATGAGATTACGGCGAGTGCTATGACACTGCATCTAGTTCAATGAGATTAAGGCGAGTGTCATGATTCATGGGCTGGGAATAGGTTTCCACTGAAATCCCAGTTCTGGATCAATCCACGTAGCCCAAAGCGGCCCTTGTCCCAATCCCAATGGTGTTTGGAAATGTCCCCATTCGACTTGGGAGATTCCTTCAAAGTTGCCTTCAGCTACCAACCACTTGTTATCCGTTTCATCGCTCCTATCTTCTATCGGCTCTAAAGTATTTTGCTCCGAATCCGGGTGGTTTTGTCTTTGAATGGACCTCTCGTGTTCCGGATCGCCTTGCTCGTTTGTAAGCATCGGATGCCAAACAGCGTATGTATACAGCAGTCGGTCCGGAGTGTGGGCCAAGATCGGGGCATCTGTCCGCAACGGATTGGTAAGATGCCAACTGAACACCCGTTCTGGTATTTTGCCAACCAAGATTTGTTGTGAAAACCAACTTGGCCAAGGAATCCTCCATTGGACCGGTTTGCCTGCCGCCCCCGAGGACTTGACGACGCTGCCATAAGGGATCCGCACGTAGCACAACGGTTCGGCAGTTTTGCCGGTCTGAAAAAGAGCATCCACCCAACCGGAATCACCGTTTTGAACGGCACTCATTTCAAAAGTCAGCAAAGAGCCGGGATGGGTAAACAACGTCTTGGGCTTTAGGTTTTTCGGTTGGAACGGATCGAAGGTGAGCGTTCGCAAGCGAGACCGATTCGACTTAACGTCCGACCACACCAATTGGAGAAAGGGAGATGAATCACGATGGAAGCAGGTTCGAAAATTTTCTGGCACCTGAGCTAATTTGAGATTGATGGTTTTGGATTCCACCTCGTCGGTCGCTCTGATGGAGATGATTTTAAGCTTGGCCGTTCCCTTTTGTATTCCAGCCACTAAGAAAAGAGCGGTGCCATCGTCAAACTGCCACCCCGGGTGAATCAGCACAGGCGAGTCGAGGCGTGTGTTGTAGGGCAAAAGCGTGGCCATATTTTGCTTTCCCCAGCCGATGATACCATGCAAGGTACCGGCTTGAAGCCAGACCACCCATCGCCATTCTTGCGAAGCCCTGGTTTCCACAGCAAGCACCATCTGGGAACAACTGGCTTCCTTCGGAATTTTTTGACGTTGATGCGGCATTCCCAATTCAGGCCGCAATCGCTCACTTCGACGTTGGTAGAGCCAAGTTTCTCCATCTTGGGTGGCATGTGCAAAGACAGTTGAAAGTTTCTGTCCACTGAGACTGATGGTCTGCTGCCATTGACTGATGTGAAACGGCAGGACTCGGATTTCCACCGGAAGCGACCGATACACGTTTCCTTGAAAGGAATATTCGGCAACCACGTCATAGGTTCCTGGCCGGATCGGTTCCAATAGATAAGCGCCAATATCTTCCTCAAAGAACATGCCCTGTTCGGGACCAAGCTCCATTAATGGTGGGGAATAGCCAGCCTTTGCCGAGGTGGATAGGGCCGCGCGATACCGTTGATTGCTGAAGGTGTAATGGGGGCCATCCGAACGGACGGAAGTGAGTTGATACGTAACGGGACTCCGAGCATTGCGATTCGGAATGCGCACCGGGTTGGTCTTCGACAAATTGCGAACCACCCAGGTGACCGGACAAGCTCCTCCGGATAAGATTTCAGTATGATAAGGAGTGAGTTCGATTTCTAAGGTCATACAACGTTCCTGAGGTTATCTGCCTGAAACGAATGGACTTCATATACAAGAATTTTCCAACGTTCCGACTCTACTGGAACGTCACTTTATTTGGAAGCCCGTAGCAAGTGAACCAGTTTGTTCACTTGTTCTCGCAGTAACGCCGTTCGACCTTCTTCGGAATCCACTTGAGGACGCTGTTGATTCAAGGTGGCCACCTCGACTCGGAGGATGTGGGTGTCTTTTGTGACTTGTTGCAGGTGAGAAGTGAAAATTCGCAGTATCTGCTGAAAAAAAGTGATTGTCCTGATCGGGTCTTCTATCAAGGTTTCGGAAAAGGCTTCAGCAACTTTCAAAGAGGGGGCTTCTTCAAGCAAGCCACTATAATCGTAAGAGTGATTTTCCAAGTAAGTGCTCGACAAAGCTCGCAGTTGCAACACAATCACTTCAAACACAACAGTTGGTGGTTCCGGAGTCTTTTGGACGGTGCCATCTAAACTTTCAGTCAAATTCACGACCTCGCTCAGCACGTAACGCCATTCCGTGTAGGCTTTGTTCCCGCGTTCATCCATCGACATGTCGGGATTGTTCCGATTAATTTGAGTGATCAAACTATGGTAAATTTTCCGAGCCAATTGATCCCAATACAGAGGGCGCTCCGGATCCACCTTGATGGCAAAGCGATGCAAAAGGAGTTCGGCCACTCGGGCATGCTGGGCACGGTCCAAACGTTCATGAGTTTTTTCCAAGGCACTGATCTTGGTTTCAATCCGAACCACTTCTTCCAATTCAATGCGACGCTGAAACAGCAAGTCCCGCTGTTCCACCCACCATACCAATTGTTCAACGTGTTGGGTCACCAGCCATTGCATCATGGGCAAATAGTCTTTTTTGAGCGTTTCCGTATCATGCTGTTTTGATTTCAACCAAGGAATTGCCTTTTGTGGAAGGACGAGCATGAGCGTAGGCTTTGTTTGCATATTGCGAAGCGAGAACCGGGGTGGCGGCTTGGGATCATCTTCCGTGGGTTTCCAGGCTTCCCCTCCAATCAGGCATCCGGCTTTGACCACTCCCATCACATCTTTGTTGCGGATCAAAGTGGTGGGTTGTAGCGGCACCCAATAGTTGGTTTCCAAATCATAGGGCCAAACCTCATCGCCAGGACGTGGCACTTCACACAAATAGAGATGATAACGGGCATACTCTTCGGAAACACATTTCCCACCAATATCGAGAGTCGTGAGCAATTCATGGAATGTGTCAAATAGCAAATCGCGCATTTTTTCCACACCGTAGTCATTCAGAAGGATGTGCCCTGTGGGCATCTCGCGATGGTTGAATTGAATTTTTCCCCGTTGTTGAGTGGTCGAACCACTGGCACGTTTTCGGTATACTTCCAATCCCTTGAGCAACGTCTCGACGTAGCGTTGTATGTCTCCTTCGGTGCCTGTTCCGCTATTTTTTTTCGTCTTGTCAGGCTGCGCATGTTGTCGGGTTTTCGTCAAAAAATGCTGCATCTTCGCAACCGAATTATTGAACAAATTTTCGCAGCGCGCTGCAATCAACGCCAAGCGTTGCGCGATCTGACCTTGCGTTCGCTTCGGACGACTCAGTCGAAAGTTGCTTTCGAAAGCTTCCAAGTACTGGGATAAATCAAATTCATGAGAGCGATCCCATTTTCCAAAGAAGGGAGTGAGCGATGTTTTCTTTGTGCCCGAAGCCGAACTAGAGGATAATTGAGCTTCGATTTTCCTCAATTCCTTCACGATCTGCGTATGGTAGTTGCTAGGATTGAACAGATTGCCCTCCTGGAACTTCAGTGGCAACTGATCTGCGGGCAGGGTCTTGAGCAAGGATTCACTCAAGGTTTGCAGCCAAGATAGCCAGACTCGCTTTCGATATTCTTGATATCGTGCATCTGGCCCTTTGAATTGATGGACCGGATATTGCCGCTCCATTTCTGAAAACAAAACTTTTCTGAGGTTGCCAACACTCAATGCGCTTCCATTGAGCACGCTTACCTGAAACTTTTCTTGAACGATCTTGTTCACTTGCTCCCAGGTGTCCGTATCCCATTCCATCTCTCGTTGTGTTTCTACATTCCGTATCAACATTTGAGTGTTCAAATGCTTCAAAATGGTCGAAACCTCTTCCCACATATCTTTTTGCACCGACGTGTATTCAAACAGCCGTTGTTGAATCACATGAAAGATGCTGGAAAAGATTCTCAATTCTTGCACATACACGTCATCATGGAGCTTGGCCTTGAAGTCATGAAGGAATGTACCCACTGGAATCTTGAGAACGAGAGTTGGTTTATTGGAGGTCAGCCGCAAGGTGGCGGCACGTTTGGCACGTGGTTCGATGAGGGCTTTATCTCCCAAGAGCACCGGCCCCTCCATATCCACCACATGTTGGTCTTTAACCAACACTTCAACAGCCCCTTGGCATAGCAAATACATGTCCTTCCCAGCATCCCCTTCACGAATGATTTCCACTGGGGCCATGAAGAACCCTAGTTCCAGTTTATCCACCAATTGTTGGCCCAGGATTTCCATACAAGCCTTGGTCAAGGGATACGAGCATAGCAGCATGTGAATCACTTGACGGCTTTCTTCCGATATCACGGAAGCGGAATAATATGTGTTTTGTACCCATCGCATTGCACCCCCTTTTTGCGCCTTCTACAAAATGCTAATGATGTATCCGTGAAAATGAGCCTCCTTGTAAATAAAGATATCCGTATATGCGGATATCTAGGGAGAGCAGCTCAATTTCCGGTTCAACTTTCGTCTTGGCTTTTTTGCCGCTTGATCCCTGGGCTGAATGGGATCAAGCCACCTTCTCGCTTGCCAGGTTTGCTCCTCAAGAATTAACTAACATCTCGCTGAGTCTATGTCTTATAACTATTATCATAAAAACCATATTTTTTGGCATTTTATTTCAAAATGATTGCCCATCGATTTTGGGTTTCACCTTGTACTTTATCACTCATTATTTTCTTATTTGTGAGGAAGCTGCCTGAACATCCATTTGACCGAAAAGGTGCTATGACAAAAACAAACTTCAACCTGAATTCACTGAAGCGAATTTTATTAATGCCCCTAATATGTTTCGTATGGGGAGCATTCTTAACTCCAGTCCAAGCCCAACGATTGAAAGTTTACACGATCAACCTTCCCCCGTGGGGTTATGTAGAGCGAGGCACTCCGCAAGGGTTGTTGCTTGAGGTCATGGAAGCTGTATCAAAAGAGGCAGGATTATGGATCAATAATGAAGTGCGGCCACTCCCCCGAGTCTTAGAACACATGGCCTCGGGTCGTGTGGACTGTTCGATGTTGTTGCGATTTGACGAGTTTGAAGACAAGTACATTCCTGTTGTCCGTGTGTTTCCCGACATCCGTAGTGCGGTGGTGGTGCGTTCGGGGCAATCGGTGGGATCCTTTGAGGATTTGTCGGGAAAGACGGTGGCAGTCCCACGAGGCTCACCGTTCGAAATTCGTTTGGGGGCTTATCCTCAAGCCAAACCTTTTGTGACCACCCATTACCTTCAATCCATGCAGCTATTAAAAGAAGGCAGCGTGGATGCCGTCATCGGCACTTTAGACAGCCTGTATTTCAGTGCTGACAAATTGGCATGGGATCGTAACGAATTGGCCACTCCGTTTGTGTTTGATTCTCGTGATGGATGGCTGTGGTGTTCCAAGCAATCGGCCAAAGTGACCCCAGAGCTGATAGAAAAACTGAAGGTTGCCGTGGAGACGATTTATCAAAATGGGGAAATTCACAAAATCCGGAACAAATACTTCAACGGAGAAACTCCGCCTCCCCGTGTGATTGGTGAAGGATAACAGTCATTCGGAAAGGAGACGAACATGCCCCAAACTGTAGGCTCCATCACCACGAATGGGCCGGACATGTAATGTATCAAACCCCTGGATCGTCACCGCTTCTGGAACACTCAGGCGATAAACCCTCAACCCAGAACGAGGCGGTCGCATCCCTGGAATGGTTTGCTCCGCTAGAGCCTCCCCTTCTTTGAAGTAACGAAGGGTATACTCGTCATTATTATCCAAGCTCAGTTCTAAAAAAGGCAGGTGGTTCACCCCTCCCATATCGATGTAGATTCCCTCGGAGGTCAGGATCATATTGGAAAAATCATTCCAAATCGTGCCTTTTTTGCGAGGTTGATCGATCATCGAAAGGTGAACCATTTGCGGTCCTAGACAGTTCTCACGAATCTCCATTTTCACCGAAAGCGCGCTTTCTCCCAAACCAATCCCCAGATAATTGCCCGCATTACCGATTCCAAACACATCAATGTCACCCAGTCCAGCCAGTCGCTTGAAATTGGGATAGGCGATGGGTGAGCCTTCGAGGCCATACATATTCATCTGCCCGGAATTGGGATCAGCCGTGGCGACCCAGTCGTTTCCCATTAAAACCGGAGTGCATTCTCCAGCAAACACACGATTGGAAGGGGGGACTCTCGCCGGAAACTGAGAGATGAGTTTTCGTTGCTTCATATCAAAGTGATACAAAGCTTGACGTGCAGAAGCTAAAAACAAATTACCTTGTTGGTCCAAGGCAGCACCGACCCACCCTTTTTGTGGCAACCAGTTTCCTTGAGGATGTGTCGTAGTGATCGTCCCCGACAACGCATTCACAACCCACCAATGGCCCTCCCAATTCACCCCACAATCCAAACCGATCATCGCCGGTAGCGCATCGGTTTTTGCTTCGTGCCAATCTCGTCGTCGGAGCAAATACAACCCCAGCGAGGAATCGGTAGGCGACAAGACCAATTCGATATCCGCTAACTTTCCTTTATCAAAGACTTTGCCTTGATAAAAGGCCTCACCCCAGCTTCCTAAAACCCAATCGGGGGTTTGGCTCGGAACAGCAGGCGGGGTACCGGTCAAAGCTAACGTAAATCTTTGATGGAGTGGTGTTTTTTGGGTGCTATAGACGCATTGTGAACCAGCTGGAAGCAATGGATCTTGCTCTAGTTTTTCAAAAACGGCAAACACCTCACGACGATTTTCCCAACGGGTGAGAACCTGAACTCCAGGATTGGGACTGAGTGCCGTGGAAAAGAACTGCACTTCTCCTCCAGCCAATTGAAGTTGACTGATCAACCAACGTTCCCATTGCGTAGGGAACTCAAAATGCCATCGAATCATTTTAGGCCGGGCTTGTTCGATGCGGCGGGACAGATAAGGGGAAAACTTGTTGGCATTTATATCGTATAAATGGCCTATATTCGGAGGGTCGGAGTCATAATTTTTCATCACCGCGTAAAAGGATAAAAAGTGATGTGGTTTTCCAGCCGCCAGTGCGGCGAGCTTTCCGTAGAGAGGCAATCCCCCCGGAGCAGTGCGGTTTTCTCGTTCCAGGTCAGAATCGAACAACACGATAAACTCGTCATGGCTGATATTTTTTTGCCACGCATACCCCGCTTTCAAGCAACGGAGACAGGTGATTCCATCGGCAAAACCAGCTTCGCCATAGGGAATCGGTTGTTGCACGCCTTCAGTCAATGTGGCATTGAGCAACACTATCGAAGCAAATGACCAGAGGCCTATCCCTACTGTCAAGACAGCCAATCCCCCTTTGATCCACGAGAGATCGATGATTCCAAAACTTCGTCGACCGAGCACAAACACGACACCAAATGCCACCAAAGCGCACCAAGCAACGTCAAAAATAATGAAACGTCGAGCCGTGGCGATGCTCAGGCAGGGCAAGGCAAATCCTGCCGCTGCTAGGAAAAACCATAAAAATCGGCGTTTCCAACGAAACCCACACACAAAGACACCAATGGCTCCCAAAGCCACAAAAGGAGCCAGCGTGAGTCCTCCATAGCGCATGCCCCATTGAAGTGGATCGTCCGAATCCCAGAGCACTGCACGATCTCGAAAAAAATAGTTATCCACAGACCTCTCAAACTGTATCGAGATAGGGGGCCAATTCTTTTCAAACAGCTCTACCAATGTTTTCTCACCCCGATTGCCGGTGTAACCGCCATAGCTGGGGTACACGACAGAGCGGATCTCTGGTGTTCCCGATAGAATGTAAATGGCTCCCAAAGTTCCCAAAACTACTAAGAGCATTTGGCAACCTTGGCGAAATTCGGTTCGTGACCGCAGCCACCCTGCAAGCAAAGCCAGAAACCCCAAAGGAAACGCCACACGAGCAGCCATGTACTGATACGCTGTAAGCCAAATCAAAATGCCACTGAGGACGGCCAGTTTTTTGGAACGATAAAACCCGGCTGCATAGCTCACCCATAAGACCAACAACACATGGGTTGGCCCGCCGATCACAATACCTCCGGTACGCGACCAGACCAAATTCAAAGGGGTCACCGTAATCGCTGCGGCAAAGAGTAATCCAAAGGTTTTGGAATGGGTGAGTCGTCCTAAACCCCAAGCGGCCACGATTCCTAAAACGCTCCAAAATGCCCCCACCAAAACCGGCAAGTGAATCGAAGGTCCTAAAACCTTCTGAAACAAGGCAGCCACCGGCAGCATCACGGCCGATTGATACGGCACACTGAATGCGTAGCGTGTTAATAACGAAACCCAATACTCTCCAAAAGTGCTGCCTTCCCAGAGGTCAGCAACCACCAAAGGCATTGCCTGAGAAAACCAATGCGGTGAATTCCAAGCCTGATTCCATCCAATGGTTCTCAGCAGGATGGCAAAGGCCAAAATTCCGCTTAAAAAAACAATCTCTTGACGAGACGTGATCGATTGTTCGAGGCGTTGAAAGGGGGTGGTAGGGGAATATAGGTGGAGTTCAGTGCGCTTGAAATAATGTGTTCGGATAAGAAATGCTGCTAAGGCAAGGAGTAGGCAAGCCAACAAGGTGGGTTCCAGCCAAACCGTATGTTGTAACAATTTTTCTGCGGTCATTTGGGCGGTGTGCTGTTTTCGAAAGGACGTTTTACACAGGCGATGGACATTCGTTACACCAACTTATCCATACCTGCCATTTGTTTCACACGCTCTTCCGGAGAGACGATGTCTAAAACACGGACGCCAAACTTCTCATTGACCACCACGACCTCGCCCTTGGCAATCAAACGACCACTCACAAACAGATCGAGATCTTCTCCAACGAGACGGTGCAACTCAATTACAGAACCTTGACCTAAGGACAAGAGATCGCCAATCTTCATTTTGGCTCGGCCCACCTCAAACGTGAGCGTGAGCTTCATATCGAGCAAGAAGTCCACGTTGACTCCCTCCTCTTCTTCCGCTTCAACAGGGACCGCTCCGGCATCCGCCACCGAGGTTTCAATCAGTGAACTGATATCGGACTGATTCACTCCCCCGCCACTCGAAAGGGCTGTATCGGTTTGAATTTCGGTGAGGAGTTCGTTGATGTTGACCTCTTCATCCGTTTGCCCCAAGGAAGGATCATTTTGGATTTCTGCCAACAATGCCGACATTTCATCCGCAGAAGCATCTTGTGCTCCCTCAAACAAGGAATCAATGTTGTTTTGTTCCAGAGAAGTACCGCCCCCACCCCCAGCGTTGTCAAACAGGGCATCGATATTGCCTTGATCTAGAGGACCGCTGGCACTGCCTCCAGCACTTTCAAATAATGCATCAATGTTGCCTTGATCTAAAGGTCCGCTATCGTCTCCGCCTCCCGCACTTTCAAGCAATGCATCGATATTGCCCTGATCCATCGGTTCGGTCGCCCCCCCTCCGGCACTTTCGAGCAAAGCATCGATGTTGCCTTGATCCATCGGCTCGGTCGCACCGCCTCCGGCACTTTCGAGCAAAGCGTCAATATTGCCTTGATCCATGGGGTCTGAGGCTCCACCTGCATTGCTAAACAGGGCATCGATATTATCTTGATCTAAGGGGGCACTGGGATCGCTACTGGCCGTGTCGAACAACGCATCGATATTGCCTTGATCCAACTCACCTGTTGGAGCGCTTGGAGTTGGTGTGGGATCGGGGTCGGGAAAGCTGCTTGCGCTGTCGAACAAAGCGTCGATGTTGGCCTGATCGAATTCCCCTCCGGGGTCGGCGGCAGCCGGTTCCGGTTCACTCATCGCGTTGTCAAACAACGCATCGATATTGGCTTGATCGAGATCGCCTGCGGGACCCGCGGCAGGAGGTTCGGGATCGGCAGTGGCACTATCAAACAACGCATCGATGTTGCTTTGGTCCATCTCCCCAGCATCTCCTGAAAAATCGGGAGCGTCTCCAGCAACAGCATCCGCTTGTGCCAATAGCGCGTCGATATCATCTTGGTTCATGTCGGACATGGATTTCCCCTTTCTACCGAGAATTCAACATTGCGTTCGTGTTTCACAAGGTCAAACCTCGATTTTATCAAGTACCCACCGGGTTCGAGGCGGGTTTTTAGGATTTTCCAAATCGGTACAACTGAGTGGACCGTCGAATGTTTTTGCCACCAGGTGAATCGTCAATTCATGGGTGCCGCCGGGATTTCCTTGTCGAGGGTTGAGCCGCACCTGGGCACGAACGTGCGAGGGGTTGGGAGAATCGGTTTGTAAAAATTCTGCTTGATAGGCGCCACCTTGTTCATAGGCATATTGTTGAGCACAGGCTTCTATAGTTTGTGCAATGGGTTCCAATTCAAAACATCCTCGATACGCAGGCGCATACACTTGATATTTGAGCAAACAATCTAAAATGGTCGGCACTTGATCGGGAGTCATACGACCATACATATGCCATAGAGGAAAAATCAGCCCTGTGGAAGAAAAGCGATGCCCTCCGAGATGTGAACTTTCCCATAAATCGAACGGCAAACGGCGTTGGCCGATCTCTTCACGAAACTTTTGAAATACATTTTGCCCGAATTTGGCGCAACACTTGTCATAACGCCCGTGAGTGCAGATGAAAATTTGAGGGGTGGTCCGAGGAGGTTGCACATATGTGGGATTCGGCGAACCTGAAAAATGATCTTCTAAAACCGCAGCCACTTTATGGGGAGGCACATGAGCATAGTGGTGTCCGCCAGGATAGATAAAAATGTTGGTTTTGTTGGTAGTGCACTCCGGTCGACTGGCCAGCCTCAAGATGGTTTTTCCCCGCGTTGCATTTTGATGGGCCAGCCATTCTGGAATCGAAGGCGGCAAACTCTCGGAATCCATCGCACGGGATCCCCACAGTTTTTTAGGCCAACTGACATAAATGTAATACAAAGTGTACGGTGCGCTACCTGCTAAAGGTTCGTTCAGTTTTAAGGTGACTTCGCGACAAAATTCGTTCTTCATTTCACTGAGGCTCATAAGTTTCCTTACGCAATATGACGTTCGCTCTCCGGTTGGTTCTGTTCGTACCAACGCTTCACATTGTCGTGAAATTCATCACGTACCAAACATAGGATGGGACCAAACAAATGTTCTTGAACCACCCGAATCAACTTGAATTTCACCATCTCTAATGTGGCCATAAAGGTAATAATCACGAGGGCGCGAGAGTGATCGCGTTCAAATAGTTTTTCGAATTCGGATTGAGGTTGAACCGTAAACCATTGAATCAATTCCTCAATTCGGTCTTCAATACGATACTGTTCCACTTCCACCACATGCGTGGTCACACGCGGACGGGACATGATATTACGGAAGGACTCCATTAAAGCATATAGCGAAACTTCTTCAAAGATCTCTTCCCCCACTTCGGCTCGTGCGACCGAGACCTCGTCAGTTTCAGGGCGAGAAAAAACATCGCGTCCTAAAACATCACGGGATCCCAATAAAAAGGCAGCGTGTTTGTAGCGTTGGTATTCGATGAGCTGCTGACGCAAACGTTCCTCTGGATCTTCTTCAATTTCTTCCTCCTCCACAGGAGGTTTGGGTAGCAGGTGTTTGGATTTGATCCAGATCAAGGTGGCCGCCATTTCCAAAAACTCACCCGCCACTTCCAAGTTGATCGCCTTCATGTAGTCGAGATAGTCGAGGTAAGACGCGGTGAGTTCCGAAAGCCGGACTTTATAGATATCCAATTCCTTTTTTCGAATGAGATGCAACAACAGATCCAACGGACCTTCAAAAATTGGAATTTTGATTTTTAGAGGATTGTTCGGGTCGGGAAATATGGGAATTTCCCATTCGGCAGTCTTGGAATCCATCATTCAATCCTTTGAAACAAGGATGTTCTTTCCCTGAACATCCCTCGCTGTCTCAGTTGTCTTCATTGGGGCCATCACCATCGGCACCGGAGCGTTGCAATTCATCTAGCATTTGACGGAACGCTTTTTTGCTTTCGTTAACGCGCTTATAACGGGTTTTGGCTTGATCCGTCACTCGGATCAGGTCCGCCTGGGAACGCACAATGATCGGGCGAATGAACATGAGAAGGTTGGTCTTATTGAGACCATCGCTTTGATCACGAAACAGAGAACCCAGTAAAGGAATATCGCCCAGACCAGGAATTTTATTTTCTGTTGAATTCGTTTGTTCGTTGAGCAATCCGCCTAAAACAACAATCGCATTGTCGGCACTGATGACCGTGGTTTTGAGCTCCCGCTTGAACGTGGTCACGGCATTGGAGTTTCCAACTGCTACCTCCGAAACATCACTGGAAGTTTGTTGAATTTCTAGCCGGATGCTGTCGTCTCCACTGACTTGGGGACGGATGGTCACAATCACCCCCACATCTCTAAACTCGATTTGATCGGTGACCCGTCCGTTAGCATCCACACTGGAATTGGTGGCTACGGGAATCACACGCGAAACGTTGATCGAAGCTTCTTGATTGTTCAACATCAAGAGCTGCGGAGTGGCCAATATGTTGATTTCTGAATCTTGTTGGGACGCACGTAAAAACGCTCCAAAACTTAGAAATGTCTGATCTTGGAATTGGATGGATCCCCCCCCCACAATGCCAATATTGTGTCCTGCTGATTTTTCAGCAGCGGTTTCTATCGTCAACGGTGCACTGTTGGGGAACCCTGTGCTGAACAAAGAGTCGCCATTCGAATTCGGGCCCGCCACATTCCAATCCACGCCAAATTCCAAACTTTTGGTCAAGGTCACTTCCATGATCAGGGCTTCGATGAACACCTGAACTCGACGCACATCCAATTGGGCAATGATACGATCCAAGGTGGGAAAGATGCCGCTGGGACCAAACACCAACAACGAATTGGTCGCTTCGTCAGCGCTCATAGATATTTTCCCGGGGTTTTGCGAATCCTCCGGGTTAGCTGGCTTTTTCTCTTTGCCGTCTGCGGTGCTCTCACTTTTGGCCACTTCTACGATATCGCCGGTAACTTCTTTGAGCAGTTTAGCCATATCCACAGCCACCGCATGCTGCAATTTGTATAGCTTGAAATTGCTTTCCTCTTCTTCTGAAGGCACGTCCAAGCGAAGAATCAGGTCGGTCATTCGTTTGGTTTGAACCGGGTTTGCAAACAATATAATCGAATTGAGCCGAGGATCGGGGGTGATGAGAAAATCTTGTGTGCCGGTGGATTCTTTCCCTTTTTCTGCCACTCCAGGCTTGCTGAAGATAGTGTTGAGCAACGTGGCCACCTTCTGGGCAGGCGCAAACTTCAATTCTACGACAGAAAATTCAGCATCCCCTTCTTGCACATCCAGTTCGTTCACTAAGCTTAAGATACGCTGGACAGCAAATGCATCCGCAATGATAATCAAGGCGTTGAGTCGCGGTTCGGCAATGATTTTGACTCGGCTTTTGGTCGCTGTTTGTCCTTGACCTTTTCCTGCCACAATCTGATCGGCAAAGATGTTGGACAGCAGAGGAGCCATTGTTTTTGCAGACGCAAACTTCAATCGATGCAGTTCCAATTGCACATCCCCTCGTTCCACATCGAGTTCTTTCACCAGTGCTAATATGTCTCCGGTAGTGGCTGGATCGGCGATGATGATGAGCGCATTCAAGTTGTCAAACGCCATTATTTTTGCGGGAGGCGTGGTAGCGGCACTGCCCGCGTTGCCCTTGGGGTTCTTGTTCTTTTGGACCTGGACGTTGGCATTGGGTTGCGCAAAGATTTGTCCCAACAATGGTGCGAGGTTATTGGCCGCTGCAAAACGAAGTTCGTGAATGGTCAGCTCTGCCCCAGACGGACTAGGCACATCGATCATTTGGAGCAGTTCCTTCAGCTCAGCAGTCGCGTGCGTATTGGCGATGATGACCAAGGTGTTCAAACGACTTTCAACAAAGAACTTCACATCTTCTTTCCGTCCATTACGTACAATGTTCGCATAAATCGCTGATAAGGATTGCTGAGTTTCGGCAGCGACCGTGTTCTTCATCTTGTAAAACGTGATTTCTTGCCGTAGTCCTTCCGGTTCCGGGACGTCCAAGGCTTCCATGATTTCGACCAAGCGATCAACGTTGCTTTGCGTATCGATCACCATCAACATTCGCATGGGGTCGTAATTCAGGATTGTAGCCGACTTCGAGAATGGGGTGACCGCAGTTTTGATCCGGTTGAGATCTGCATGTTTCATGGGCACAAATCGCAACACGAAATCCGTAGAAGGTGCATTTTCAAAGGCTTCCTGGAACTGCAACGGCAGTTTATGGAAACGGGCATCACGTCCCAATACGATCTCCACAACATTGCTGCCGTTGGAACGCACCATGGTCAACCCTTGCACGTTGAGCAGTTTTTCAAAAATGATGAATATGTCTTCAGGACTGACCTCAAAATTGGGTGGAGAGGTGATGGAAAGTTCACCGCGCAAATCCTGCTTCTTATATACAAACATCGTGTTGGTATCGCGGGAAATGATCTCGATAAACTGTTCCAAGGTGATTTTGGGCGGTAAATTGATTTTGCCGTTTTGATCTTCTGGAACGGGTTCTTGAGCGTGGAGTGCCCCTGCCGCGACGAACAAAATGCAGAAAAAGCCTAATAGTCGGTGTTGCCAAGTTGTTTTCATTCAGAACCTTTGATGATTACAGTTAGAAACATGCCAAGTCTGGTGTCAGAGTTGAAAAATAGTCTCAGGTCGCTAACAAAATTAAAAGTTTATCCAAGGAGATGTTCCGTTAAAGTGGTCAAATGCAAGATGTTCGTTAAATAAAGCGTTTGTCTTGCAGTTGGAACATACCAAATTTGGATTCAAAAGTTGGTGAAATTTTATTCTATGCGAGGGTGCCCCTTCATTATTTGAGTTTCATGAAGATTCGGAGAAGTTTTGAGAAGAGGCCTTCTGTTGCAAATGCCATTTTGCCAATTCCAAATCAATCGGTGTCGTGATTTTCAGATTTTCAGAAGCCCCTTCAATGGTAGCCACCGAATGACCATACCGTTCTACAACGGAAGCATCGTCCGTAGTCTTCCAGCCATGTTTGTATGCCATTTGATAAGCACGGCTCAGTAAATCTGTGTCAAAGCCTTGAGGAGTTTGGGTGGCAAACAGTTGAGAGCGATCCAACACCGTGGTGGATTGTGGTGTGATCTGACGGATGGTATCGGTGAGTGGCATCACAGGAATCGCCGCTCCTGTTTTTTCACATTGATCCAGCACCCGATCAACCACCCCTGTTGGACACAACGGACGCGCTCCATCGTGAACCAATACCCATTTCGGTGCCGGGGGATGTTCCTGAAGTGCCTGCAAAGCGTTAAATACGGAATCTTGTCGTTCTGCCCCCCCGGTTATCAACCGGATGGGTTCGCTCAAATTCATATGGGTTTCGAGGAAACTCCGATCTTGATCAGCAACCACCAAAAAAATATGAGCGATGCGCGGATGTTGTTGAAACAATCGTAAGGTGTGGCTGAGGATCGGCTCATTCCCCAACGATAACAATAGCTTGTTGCAAACAGCTGCCATGCGCGTCCCACGTCCAGCGGCTGGTATGATGACCGTGGTGTCTCTCACCTCACACCCTTTCTCAGCATAGGAAATTCCCGGTCTCCCCCGGTTTCAAACCGAACCTTCCTATCAGGTTTTGCACAGAAAGACAAAACCCCGATTGACCGCAATAATCCCATTCGGCTTTACCTCTTCAGAAGACTTCTGCTGAAGGATTCTATCTGATTTCTGGGGCCCCATATTACGTCCTTTTTTCATAGTTGGGTCAATTTGTCCTGGTTTTTGCATTCCACTAAACTTGTTCTTCGGGTAGGACGGTGCAGTCTATTCTTGGATTCTTGATTGATGAATCCTCAAACCCTTAACCAAGAACAGGAGAAACTATGATTTGGCGAACACTCTTAATGGCAATGATCACCTTAGGCATTGCGAGCGCGGCGCACGCTTACAATTGTTCAAAAGGTAATACGACTCCCGGTGGGATAGCGGTCAATTCAGACAGTGAAGGCTGCTTGATCATAGAAACGACGGATCGGGATGCCTGTCGAGATACAGACAGCTACGCAGAATGCGTCGCATGGGCTGATAATCTCTGCGAAACCACAGGAACTTCGTGGCGGCTTCCCAACGACACGGAACTGGAGACGATCTTTAATGTATACGGAAACTTTGCCGACGAAAACCTATGTAAAGAAGGCTTTTCTGGATGTAGCCTCTCTCCCTCTCCAACAAATCCATCCGATGCGCCCCCTTTCTATTGGTCAAATGTCGAAAATAAAGGAGGTGCGTTTCGTACGACCGGTTTCAGTTTCTTAGATTATATGAACGAAGCTTCAACTCGCTGCGTGAAGCGTATCCCCATTGCGATGATTGCGCCTTATACGAAGCTGGATCATATCGCATCGGCTACTGGTTTTGGTTTCGGTGATGACGGAGTCGACCTCCATGCGGTGACCAATGCCGTACCGGGTTTCCAAGCGGTCGCTCCGGGGACTGTGGAATCAGTCGAAATTTCCCGAAGTAGTATCTCGATGAACTGGCAAATCAATGTACGAGTGCGTTTGACAGAATCGTTCAATGCGATTTATGCCTTTGAACCCATGTCACAAGACGTGGCTGACATGGAAAAACAATTGGCTTTCATTCAGGTGAAAGTGGGAGATGTGTTGCAACAAGGCGATTTCATTGGCTTCTTGTACAATCAAGGCAATGCAACAAATCCAACCGATCCCCACGTCCATTTCGGTTTTCAAGAATCGGATGAAAATGGATCGCCTCAATCGATTTGTCCTGAAGCCTATTTTGGAGGTACCGTTGTTGCAGACATCGAAGGTAAAACCAGCAACGGAATGCTTTGCCCATAAATTAGGAAAGTTATGAGTCATCCCATTCAGGTTGGGTTGGTGGGTTACGGATTGGCCGGAAAATTCTTCCATGCTCCGTTTCTCGTCACCAATCCGCACTTTCAGCTGAAGTCGGTTGTGGAACGACACCACACGCATTCCAAAACCCAATACCCTTGGGTCACGGTTGTGCGAAGCTTAGATCAGCTGCTCGACGATCCGGAAATTGAATTGGTCGTGATTGCGACTCCCAATCCCACTCATTTCGAGATGGCTCAAAAAGCCTTGAACGCTCAGAAGCACGTGGTGGTGGATAAACCCATCACCGCGACTTCTCAAGAAGCCCAAACTCTAATCGATTTGTCTCGACAGCAAGACCGTGTGTTGAGCGTCTATCAAAATCGGCGATGGGATGGCGGTTTCTTGACGCTAAAAAAAGTATTGGAAAGTGGTGTATTAGGCCGGTTGGTCCACTATGAATCGCACTTTGAGCTATTTCGCAACGATGTAAAAACCGACGTGTGGGCTGAACAAGCTTCGCCTGCTTCGGGGTTGTTGTATGGATTGGGGGTTCATTTGTTGGATCAGGTCCAATCTTTGTTTGGCCTGCCTCAGCGTCTTCATGCGGACGTTCGTCAACAACGCGACGGAAGTCTAGTGGATGATCAGTTTTCTGTTTATCTGGATTATGGCGATTTCACCGCAACCACGACAGCGGGAATGCTCGTTCGCGAACCGGGTCCCCATCTCGTGGCTCATGGCACCCAAGGCTCCTTCGTCAAATTCGGACGCGATACACAAGAAGAAGCCCTATTTGCTGGAAGACTGCCCAACGAAGCAAACTGGGGTACCGACCCCGAGTCCGACTGGGGGCTACTCAACACCGAACCTCATGATCTCCACCTCAAAGGCAAAGTCGAAACCCTTCCCGGTGCCTACCAAAACTACTACGAAAACATCTACCAAGTGATCCGTCACCACGCTGAATTGATTGTCACCCCTGAACAAGCTCGCCACACAATCCGAATGATTGAACTCGCCAAGCAAAGCAGTGTGGAGCGACGTTCAGTATCTCTATGAACTTGAGTATCAATGCCCCTCAGCCATCTGACGTCGGAGCTGCTCAATCTCTTTTTGCAAGGCTTCGTTTTGAGCCTCTGCTTGAGCTGCTCGACTATTGGCTTCTTGAGCTTCTTTTGCGGCAAACTGGGCCTTTTCCTCCGCCAGTTCAGCTTTTTCCTCCGCCAGTTCAGCTTTTTCCTTTTCCAAATCGTGTCGTTCTGCGGTGGTCCACACGGGGTTACCTTCGGCATCGTAAATCCTCAAAAAGCCATCGGTTTGAATGCCGATACTGATGCCCAAGTCCTTCAAATGGAAACGGCCGAAACGGCCATCGATTTTTTGGTATTGACCGTCGATCCGTTCAAAGGCGTGCAGATAGATCGCTTCGGGATCAAAGATCACATAATAGGGCACCTGAAGGGTTTCAACATACAGACGTTTTTTCTTATTGTGATCCACCGCTTTGGTCGAAACGGAACTCAATTCCACAACCAAGTCCAATTGAGCTTGGTCTTCCCAGGCTAAATAGATGCGTTTGATATCGGGAGGTTGCGATTTACACAACAACACGTCGGGAGAGATCATCTTTTTTGGATTCCCTTCTTCATAGTACAGGCAAATATTTCCCGATACATAAGCATTTGGGAATGCGTATTGAAGCATGTCCGTCAACTGGAAAATCAGAAGACGATGGGTGTCCGTTTCAGCCATAGGTTTGCCATCCGATTCAGGGTAAATCACAGGAGTGGCTTGAGGCGCAAACATGATATTTTCCTTCCGAAAATTGGTGTTGAACACGAGAGCACAGGTCAATTGAGTTAGAATACCCACTCATTTTACCGGGAGATACAAGCATTGCCACTCATTTTGTGAAGAAAAGCCTCACCTGGATTTTCAACAATGTAAAGTTAAAATTTATTAAATAAAAATATAATTAGTAATAAAAAATAGAATAAAAAAATAATTCACGAAATTCTTTCAGTGTGCAAAACAAGTGATAATTTAGTAGTCTTGCTAAATAGCTTTCTCAAATGAGCGAATTTGTAAAAGCTTTCGTAGCATGGATCCTAACTTTCAAAATTAGCTTCATTGAAAGTCCTGTCACTCTCGACTGAGTTTGTACCTCCTTTCTTCCTACAATGGCATTACAAACGAATTCATGATACATCAACCAAGTTTTCTCCCAATGCTCGCCAAAAGGATCTGTGATGCGTCCACGGAAATCTCATCCTATCCGATCACTAGCTCGCAAGGCTACCAGCGCTCAATCTGAAGGCAAATTTCCCCCCGACTATAAAGCCATCCTCGATACCTCTTCTAGCAAAAATCGTAACTTCCTCATTGCTTTTTTAATCATCCAGGTCTATCTGGCTGTGACGGTCAGCAGTACCACCGATCTACAATTGTTGGTGCCAAACAGTCTCATACCTCTACCGCTGGTGAATTTTTCGGTGCCATTGTTTGGATTTTATATCATTGCCCCACTGTTATTGCTGACCTTCCATCTGAACTTACTCTTCAACTTGCATCAACACAGTCAAAAGCTGTTCGCCTGGGCTGAAACGGCAGACGACACTGCAAAATCTCGCCTTTTGCACCCATTCCTTTTCAATGCTTTGGTTCGGTACAAACCAGGTCAGTTCAGCTACCTGTTACTCCGTTTCATTTTGTTTGCTTTGATTTATGTGTTCCCATTGTTTGTTTTGATTTCGATCCAATGGCGATTTTCCGATTACCACGGCCTACCTATGACCGTATTGCACTTTCTATTAGTGCAGATTGACATCGGCTTGCTTGGCATCTACTGGCATCGCGTTGTAGACCCACTTAAGTATACTTCATCGGAAACTTGGTCTGGTTTGTGGCAGATTCAATTGGAACACAACACGGGATGGGTTCCGTTGTGGAAACTGTCCCAAGTGATCGTAGTTGCTTTACCTTGGGTCGGATTAGCTTTCTGGTCACCAGACTGGGGGGTGGTCATTTGGGAGGAAATTGATGGCTTTTGGGAAATTGCCTACCTTTGGGGAATCTTTGTTTCTTTATGCCTGGGAGCAGCTTTTCACTGGGAACAATTGGGGCGAATGACGCCTATTTGGAATGTATTATGGTTATTTGGACAGTCACTTTTTTTGGTGGGCATGGCAAGGTTGCTTTATGCTATTGCCAAAATCTCAATCAAATTCGGCCTACGGCTGTTCAAAAACAGAAGTATTCTGCTCAACGAATCCGAAAAACAACCAATGATTCAAACTCGCTTCATTATATTTGAAGCGTCGATAATTTTCTTTGGGCAAACTGCCATTTTGGTTAATTTGTACTTTCTATAGCTTATCAGGTCTGATTGTTATCCAAGCGATTCCGCACATTCGGTCTAGGTTTCCAAGTTTGGTTCTTAACGAAATATCTCTACCGTCTCTACTTGTCTTTATTGGTCATCCAATCCTGGCTCAAAATTCTCGTTATTTCTAGTTTTACAAAAAGTTATTGCTGATCGTGACATAGTACTGAATTATTTTTAAGTCAAAGGCTTACCATCATGAATAAGTTTATTGATGCACTCTTTAGCTTTCTCACGAATTTGTTGCATGAAAGTATCTTCACTTTGAAAGCGGGGATCATCGAGTATTTTCAAACAAAGCTCATAACTTTTCACATTGGGGTTTTCAGATACCTGGCTCAATGTTGTAAAGATAGCTTGCACATCAATTTCCTCTCGTTCAAGCGCAACTTCTAAACCTTTGTTCATAAATTCATTGATTGATAAAGTTTCGTATTTCTCAATAGTTGAATCTATATCACTAAACTTTTCTTCGAACTGTTCTCTTTGCTTTTTAACTCGCTGAACATCCAATTCGAACTCTTTCTTCTTGACCTCAATCTCGTTGAGTGAATTGCTGTACATGATTTGACCTTCTTTGTAGTTCCGGTAGATAGCAAAAGCGCCGAAACCTAGAATCATAGTTGTGGCTAGCGTAAGCACACTCACTATTACACTTACTGAGCTGAGAAACACGAATAGTAAGTCTATACTTTTGAAGCTACCTGACTGGCCAACAGTGATATTGGCAGAATTAATAGAGCTTGCAGCCGATTGTCCAAGTATTAGAGAAGGAAAACTTACAATACTAAGCAGAATTGTAGAAGCCAGCTTCTTGAGGTTTAAATTCATTGATTCCCCCTTCGTGTACGGCATCAAGTTTTATCAAATGTTCTTTTAGCCTTGTAGGCATTACAGTGAGTTTCTAAGTAACTTAACAACCATTTCTATTACGTCGAGTGAAAAGCTTAAAAGCACTTTAAAGCTTGTATCTACAACCATTTATTCTCTTCTGTATTTAGGAAAACCAAATTCTAAAAAGAACTTATAACCTATAGAGTCGTTCACTCTCTTTGCAAAAAATTTTTTATACTAACTAGTTTTTCTGTGTTAATTGGCTTAAATACCAAGTGCGTATGAGGTTCCTCTAGAAACCTTATCTGTAAATCCTCCAAACTTTTCGCAGTTACGATAACAATCGGCATATTAATATATTTTTCACGGATGATTTTATACAATCTTTCTCCAGTTTCCAAACCCTCATAATTATCTTCTTTCAGCAAAAGCTTGCCTGCCAGCATCATTAAATCTAAGGATATTAAGTCATATTTTCTTAATTCCTCCATCGATTTCATGACATCATCTGCCCATGAATAGTGCTTAACTTTAAAAGAAAGCCCTTCAAAGTATTCCATAAGAATCTGGGCAGATATATGATCGTCTTCTACAATTAGAATGTTCGTATTATCCATATCTCCTCCTTCTTACAACTGATGGGATTGTCATTTTGAACGTGATTGGATCAGATAGACTTGTTAATTCAATAGATCCTCTATGATTTACCATAATTACCCTTGCCAAATACAAACCAATTCCACTTCCATCTGCTTGTTGTCTGATAGCTTCAATACCACGATAGTTCTCGTCGAAAATTCGATCTTTTTCTTCTGGGTGTATTTCAAGTCCATAATTGTTAACTGACAGTTCTACTTGTTCTTTGCTATGATTGTATTTACCATTTAATTCAATAAAATATTTATCTCTATTTGTAGAGTACTTTGCTGCATTGTCCAACAAAATGTTTAGCACCATTGTTAGCAGCTTTTGATTGCCATATACCAATCTCCCTCGAATATCTTGGATATCTTGATAGAAGCTCATATTCCTGGTTGCTTTTAGATAAGATTGTACAAAGTTTATTACGGGTTTTAGTAATTTAGCCTCAACAGGTAGCCTCTCAAACCTTCCCACTTCCACAAGCTTATCAAATCGATATACATCTGTTATGAATTCTAACCTTTCACCCATTATGCGTATGTCGTTTAATTTTTTCTCAAAGTCGATAAGATCATTTTCAGGTAAAATTTCACTTTTATATCGCCGAAGTTTTTGGATAATCAGCTCAGGAAATGTAAGAAATGTTGAAAGTGGCGTGCGAATTTCATGACCATATATTCGGCTAAACTTGTTCAAGTTTTCAAATTTCTTTTTCCAAATATTCTCTTGCTCTTCGACTTCTTTATAATTTCGATCTATTCTGATAACGTTGGCTAAACGCATTGCAAAATTTTCTATAGTCTCAATATCACTTGCCAAAAAGTTTTGTAACTTTCCTACATTGTCCACTTTATTCTTTAGTCTAATCACCCCCAAACCAGGATGTGTGCCAATACGAACAGCGACCCAATTGGTCGGTGATGACTTGGTCTCGTCATCGAGTCTGTGAGAATTACGAGGGTCATTATTAATATCATAAGAAAACATGAGGCCTTCTTTCTCTTTGAAAGCAAATGAAGTCATTGAATCTTCATTAAGTGGATAACTAACGTATTCAGAAGGTATACCATCGTGAGAAAGATCCTTTATAGCCTTAAGTTCCAAACAATCGTGTTTACTATTCAGAAGAAATATTGAGCATGCTTCAAAGTGTAAATACTTGACCATCGCATTTACCAATGAATATAAGAATATGTCGATATGCCCAACAGTATAATTGTTTATAAAAACCTCTGATATCTGGCGTGCCTTTTCTTCTCTTACAGAAACCACTTCGTTATACCTCAACTTCAGGACATTTAAATATTTCATCCACCATTTATCGATATTAAAGTTTTCGTATTTCGAATAGAAAGTGAGGATGCCGACCATATTATTTCTTAATTTGATTCGGATTCGATTCTGGGTGTTCATATTTTTGAACGCCCTATAGTTTAAACATTTTTTATTCAATTTTCTGGTTTGTGCCTCTTTATTAGACTCGAAAAATTTTATGAGTGGATTCACTTGCTTGCTTCTAAATCTATCAATTTTTAAATTGATGTGATTTTTTATGATATTGCAAGAAGAATACTCTTTTGTGAAAGTTTGTGTACGAGGATTATATACCCAAAATGTGTATTCGTCTGAAAAAGTGTAAACTCGTAGTGCTTCTAATGCTCTCGAAAAATCGTTGCTATTCAAAATTCCATCTTCCAATAATTCAACTCTTTTTTCTTGAAACTCCTTATATATTAGCTCTGCCTTTTGCCTATGTAATTCTACATCTTCGTCCAAACCACCACAGATAGCTGAAAAATTTCTTTCTTCATGTACGATGATATTTTTCATATTAGAAGGCACCTCCACTTTAAGTGAATTTTTAATATTTAGTGGTGTTGGATTTGCTACAATTCTGTCAAATTCATGCTTAGGAACCCATTTTTTGTTAGTATCTTTGCTCAACGAATAGTAATAATTATTTATTTTCGCATATACATACAAACCTTCATTTTGGTTCGGCCAATTTGTATGATCATTGATCTTTTGATCTTCACCGACTACTTTTCCCTTGGTAGTTCGAGAGAAAAAGTAGGGATTGGAATTGCGGTCAATAAGTCTATTTTTTATGAGAGGCATAGCAATACTTTCTTGCTTATTAATTTGGTTGTCAATTGACTAGAGGTCATCCCTTCGGCGTTGATATCAATGCAGAGCGATTTTGAGACTAACTTTAACGACCAAATGTTTGTAATTAAAACAAACGCACAATCTCAGGGATCAAGACGCTCCATTTGGTCGAATAATTATCTTGACTTTGCTTATACAAATAAAACTAAGTAGCTGTCAATTAAAAATAATTAAAATTTTCAGCGAGCAATATCTCATCTCAAATCAGACGGCTGTTCTCCTTGTTTTTCAATAAGCACGGGTGGGATTCTATTAAAATCCCCAAACGACCTTGGGCCATCGCAGATCTGTCCGTCGCCTCCTCAATATATCCACGAGCTGGAATAAAACAAACACTTTACACAACTACTATCCAGGAAATTAATCCACTCTTAAAGAATTCGAGGAGCGTGCCTCGTATGGAAATGGACCTGTTGGTGGGAGGAAGGCATTAATCGATCTGCTCGGTCAACACCAGTTCGCAGCACATCTAGGTCACAAATCTCAGGTGGCCTGGATTTTTCCGCATTGGTGCTATTGAACTGATTTGATACTCATATTCTAATTCCAAATAGTGAAAAGTGAATAAGCAGGCAAATAATCACCATTCCAACAGTCAGTTCAATAGCTGCATCACAAAAAACGCGGCATGAGAAGGCAAACCACAAATCGTTGTGGATGGAGCATGCCTTTGCCAAAAAAAATCAGTACAATCCGAAGGATCGTCACGTATCACAAACTTCTTAACCCTCCACGAAAGAGTTCTTATGAAACTAGTTTGGTTGTACGTCGCACTTTTTTTGTTAGCCGGATGCACCGGCAGACAACCTCAGGGTGTGAGTCAAGAGGGTGGTTCGCTGCCAGCCCTCAATCTTCGGATTGAATACATCGACGAAAATAACACAAAGATTCCTTACCAAATCGATGATGACTTGTTCGTCGTGTTTCGACCGGTTCCGGGCTACATTTTTGGTCCCGCTTCGAATGAAGTGATTTATGCCATCAGGCAAAAAGATAAGGATCGCTTTCGATTGATTCCTCACAACCATTTCAATCCGGCTCGGGAATTTGCTTCCGAATTGGAACAGCCTGGTTTGAAAATCGTTCCGCAATCGACGAACTTGGTTCGCGTCGGCACTTTTGTATACAACGCTGCAACGGAATCACATGTGGGGCAGGTGGGATTTCTCGATAATGCTTCACGAGACCATCTAATTTTGATGTACTTTGATCAACCCAATGAAATTAGTGGGATTATCAACAACATCAATGGGCTGTTCACACACCGGATTTCTATAAAAAAGGCAGGGTTTCACTGGATACGAATCCGTGAAACCGGGGACAGACGTTATCTATTGACAGAGTTTTCACCAGTTGGCGAAATTTTGTTTTCCATCTTTCCTCATAATTATTTCCAAGCTTAGCTTTCAGGTTTGCCTCAGGTTTGAGGCGCTGAAATCAATAAAACTCCATCTATTTATTCATCGCGAAGCACGGTCCAGTGACCATTGGCATCTTGAATCCACTGATCGGTATTGCTGGACCATCGCTTTCGGCCACGCTCTGCAAAATACAGATACAGTTTCCCGTCAATCATCCGCCACAGGTGGGGGTCTCCACTGACTTTATGGCCCAGGCTCAATCCATTGGCACAGTGCGCCCCATATTGTGGAGCGTAGGCTTCTGGATTCGATGCAAACAGGTCTCGGTTTTTGGCAGAGCTAAAATGCCAAGTGGCGTCTTTCCATTGATAACTGAATTCTTTGGTTCCTTTCTGAGGCTGTCCTTCGGTGAAATAAGACACCGGATCATAGCCTTCCATGGCGATACCAAACCAAGTGGTATTGATTTCTCCGGCCATCGCGGCCCCCATCCCACTGTTGACGTATAACATTAGAACCAAAAATGCTTTTGCCATTGGCACCACAACCTTGCCCACCAATGAAAACGAATTCTTATCAAATTTTTGCATCGGAACTCCTATAAATTTGGATCGTTTGAAACGTTGACCGATCCTATGTTTTTGCTTTTTGCAACCTGAAAGACGGTTGTTTTATGGAAGCAGCTACTTTGCTGAAGCGGCTGTTTTACGGAAGTAGCCGCTTTGCTGAAGCGACAGTTTTACGGAGGTAGCTGCTTTGGCGATTGTTTTACCGAGGCAGCTACTTTGTTGAAGTGGCTATTTTAGTGAAGCGAGTGCTTTACTGAAAAGTGCAGTGGAGTGAATAGGACTGATCTTACAGGTTTTGGTCATTCCGTTTCAAATTCATACGATTCACGGACGGCTGTGCCTTCCGCCTCTCCAGGGCCAGTCAGCGTCAGTGAAAACCGGACGGTTTGTTGAATTCCCGTCTTCGAGAGATCTTTATAGATATCCACGATCACCTCGTTGCCAGCAGAAAGTTCGGCGGTTTGATAGATCCACTGTTCGTGCATCACTGTTTGTGACACTCCGTTCAACTCAATCGTGTCTTGGACATTCAAACGTTGAACACACGATTCAGTGGGGGTGACTAGCAGTTCCACATCAAACGCCAAGGAATCCGAAACAAACTGCGGATCGGAAGCGGTCGTTTCCACCGAGAACAAGAACGAACTCATGGTCTCTCCCCCTCCATCAAAATTGAGGAATATGCTGTTCGCAATCGACAGTTGTTGAGAAAGAACAATGTCCGTCGGCACAAGAATTCCATAGGTGGTGGCCAAAGCGGTTTCCGCCGGTGAAGCTGTCTGCGTATAATGAATCGGTTCGGTGCTCTCATCGAAATCCAGGATGGGTTGCCAAACTTGTACACATTGATTGAGCAAGTGACGGTAAAATAGCGTTTCACTGCCGTCTTCCTCGGCAGTGGCTTCGGCAGTATTCACGTCAGTTCCTGAGGTTTCTCCCAATCCATCTGAGGGCGTGGAAACGACGTCAACGGTCATATCCAAGGGTTCGCTGGCATTTTGATTGCCGTTATCACTGTCGCTGCCGGGGTTGGGAAATTCCGTTCCAGAACACCCGACGATCCACCCCAACGCGAGGATCAACAGCCCCCATCGCAGGCGAAATCGCATTCCTTTCACGAGGCCTCCTCTTGAATATCATCAAAGACTTGGAACATCTGGAATGAAAAGTTGATCACCCGGGTGGCTTCGCCATCGGGGGTGTCCAGCAGTTCCAAGACCTCTCTGCGGAACTTTTTTAATTTTTCTTTCATTTGCTGATACTTCTCTGGAGTGGTGGCCACCAAAATCGCCCCATATTCGCGTTCCGAGGGAGATTGAGTGCTCAACGCATTTTGTGCTTGGTCGAGAATCTGCCGATGGTAATTGAGCAGAGCCAAGGACTGTACTTCTTCAGGAAAATTGATACTTGACATCGCTGCTTTCAGACGGTCCCCATCACGCACCAGCAACCCGGCCGTTTCGAGGTCGTTTAGACATTGACTTAACATAACAGGCGAAACCTTGACCCGCAAAAAGCGAGAAAGCCATTGCACATTTTCAATCGGTCCATCCAGAAATGAAATTTCTCGAACCACCCAATGCAGCCAAGACGATATACAGTTGTATTGGGCCTCATGCAAGGTCGTGACCTTCAGGTTCTTTTTCCGAATGGCTGCAATCTGCGTGAAGTATTGATTGCGCCGATTGATATCTTGGGCTTGGGCCATCTTGACGAGCAGCTCAAAATAGTCGCGTTCGGAGTCTTCCATTTCCAACAATGCGATCAATCGATCCAGCGTTTTTTCGGAAATTTTCCGGTCTCCGTTCAGCATCCTTTGGATATAATTAGGAGACCCAAACCCCAAGCGTTTTGCAAAATAGCGCATCGAATACTTAGAATCCCGCTCTCGACATCGGGCAAAGTAATCCTTCAGCAACTTTCGAGGGTCTAGATAGTCATAAATGTTGGGACACACTTCATTCAATCGCATACAAATCACCTTCAAAGTGAACACAAAAAGAATTCGTTTTCTCTAAAAATGGTAGATTATCTTTTTGATCTTCGCAAGGAATTCTCTTAATCTTTCTTCAGAGAGTGAACACTATTAATGATTTTATAATTAACAATTTTGTGTTCGCTTTTTACATGATAGCCTCAATATTAAATCAATCTGATTTGTAATTGAGATTCGCCTCCAACCACGAGGCAAAGGGTGAAAGTTCCAACCTCAAGCTTTCTCCCTTGGCCTCAGGGACGGCGAGGTCTCATTTGCCCGTAAACCAGTTATCAAATCTCAATAAGGAGAAAGTCATGAAATGGAAAAGATGGATGAGTGGAATGCTCGGAATTCTATTTGTAGCGGCGGGATGTTCTCAAGGCGACAACGATTCGTCTTCTGATTCTGAGATGCCCAATTTGGCTCTCAACAATAGTCAGATTGTCGACGGCCGCCTGTCGGTCAACCTGCGTACTTTCGATAGCAACGTTTTAGCCGGATATGCCCAATGCACCGACTTGGCGGTAGACCTGGAAGAAGCTGGAAAACTCTTAGCCAATCTCACCATTGCTAATCAAAAACGCCAAGGATTGGATGATGTTATTATTTTAACCACTTCTGCCAATGATGCCATCGACGGTATCGCCGAGCCTGCTGCCTTGGATGAGGGGGGAGGCGAAGTCACTTCCGATTTGTCGAGTACTGCTGAAACCACGACTGAGAGTACTGCTGCTGGCGATTCCAGTGAATTTGAAACCAATAACCAGGTGTCTGGTGTGGATGAAGGCGATATTGTGAAATCCGATGGACAATTCATCTACGTGGCTTATGGCACTGAGTTGATTGTTCACGACCTTTCGGGAACGGTATTGGACCGAGAAACCCTACCGGATCTCCCCGAATCACTCACGAACACGGAATCCGAATCTGAAACGTCGGATTCAGACGCTAGTTCGGGTGAAACCTCCAGCGTTACGGCTGACGACTCCACAGTGATCGGAACTCCTGATGTAATCAGCTTGCCTATTGTTGAGGTCAATCAAGAAAACATCCAAGCCTTGTTGTTTGACAACGGACGCGTGGTGGTGCTGACTTCTGGATACAACTTTGGCAGCGATTCAGCGGTGAGCCAGTTCATGCGAGTGTTGTTGTACGATGTGGCCGCTGACGGACAAATGACCTTTGTGGCTTCTCAAGATCTCAAGGGGGGTTTTCAAGCGGCTCGTGAAGTCGATGGTCGAGCGTATGTGGTCACGTTGGCCAATTTGAATCACCATGAGTTGGTGAACGAACTGTGGCGTTTCAACTCCGAATACGAAGGAATGAGCGATGACGAATACGAACAAGCCGCATTGCAAAAAGCATTGACGACGATCCCCACTTGGCGCGATTCCGTGATGCAAGCGTTATTCGCAGACGCTTCGGGAAATGTGGCTGCCGACGCGTGTCAACACATCGTTCAGATCAGTTCGATGCAGACTGCATCCAACGACGACAACTCTTTAGACCTCACTGGAGGCCAAGGGGTGTTGAATGCATTTGCCCAAGTGTTGACGTTCGACATCAGCGATGGCGTGAGCACGCTCAATCAATCAGGAGCCTTTGTGCCTAGTTCTTATTTCACCACCTACGCCACCAACGACATGCTGATTCTTGGCGGAAGCGGTTGGAACCAGTTTTCTTTCGATCAGTGGCAAGATGCGACGTTTTTGATGGCCTTCTCCCTGCAAAACGACCAAGCCAACCCGATTGCGGTGGGACAAGTTGATGGGCAAATCCTGAATCAGTTTTCCATGGATTTTCACAACGACCATCTCCGCGTGGCCTCCAATATTTTCAGCCAATGGGGACTGGTGGATAATACATGGCAAGAAGTTTCTTCTTCCGAAAGCCTGGTGACCGTGTTGCAGATCAACAACAATCAGTTTGAAAAAGTAGGAGAGGTGCGTGGTTTGGGACAAGGCGAACATTTATTCGCAGCTCGCTTTTTAGAAGATCGAGGGTTTGTGGTCACCTTCCGCAATATCGATCCTTTTTTCACTTTAGATTTGTCGGATCCCACAAACCCCCAGGTTTTGGGTGAATTGAAAGTGCCGGGCTTTTCCAACCAACTGCATCCGATTGGAGAAAATCACATCTTGGCAATTGGACAAGATGCGGATGAGGAAGAAGGATTCGCGCGTGGATTGCAGGTGGCTTTGTTCGATGTGACGGACTTGGCAAATCCAGTTCAAAGCTTCAAACACGTGGTGGAGGGCTGGAGTTCCAGTGGGGCACAACATGACCATCGTGCGTTCCGGTATCTGGAATCTCGTGAGAAACTGATTCTTCCCTTGTCCAATTCGACAACCGAAGGTTTCTTTGATGGCTTCCAGATTTATAACGTCTCTACCACCGATGGTATCAGTGTGGCGGGACAAATTGAGCATCAGGAGAGTAGCAGCAGTCAAAACTCCTTCTGTTATTCCAGCGCGTATCTTTCACCTCGGAGCTTGGTGTTTGGCGACCAACTGGTGACTCTCAAAGGTCATTCGGTCGCCTCTCACGATTTCGATTCGTTGACCAATCAGTGGACCCTTCAATTGGATGACGGACAAAATCACGAAACCTGCTATCCCTGGTTTCTCGAAGAAAGTGCCGGACTCGAAGCCTTTTGATTGCTTCAATGATGTGTCTGAATTGCTTCCAGGCTACATCTGAATTGTTTCAATGATGTGCTTGGATTTCTTAGGTGATGTGCTTGGATTTCTTAGATGATGTGCTTGGATTTCTGGAGTAGGGAGCACATCCAGGCAGGCTGTTGCAGCCTGCCTGTTTTGACACTTAAATTTTTCAGTTCTTCCAAAATTTACTACAGACTTATCGAATCAACAGACATTTGGTCACAACCCAAAGGGGAGCACTTTCTCCTGATTTTTCTAGAGAAAGCTGTTCAGGAAGCATCGGAGCAGAGCGATCATTGAGTGTCGCTTCAATCTTTGCTTTTCTTTGTGGACCGATCCGAAGATACCCTTGGGTCACCTCACGACCTGCATAAAAAGTGATCGTCTTGTCATCCAATTTCACATCAAATCTTCGCCACGGCTCGTCACCAGGATAACTCCGTGTGATCATTTCTCCCTCAATAGTTATTTGACTTCCTGGTTGCAACAAATCCATGTCAGGGGGCAACTTTCCATAATTGGCTCCAGGCTTCTCGAATTCCACGTTTTTTAGGTACTCTGGAAGGTTATATGTGTAGAGTTTCGCCTCTTCTTCTTCGGGAAGAACGAGGGAATAGTCTTCGTCAATGGTATAGTTTCTGTCTTCTAAGGCTTGAACATAGTTTTCTAGAAATTGTAAATAGGAATCTGCCAATACCCTCCAACAACTGCTTTCTGGAGTGACTTCAATCACTTGTCCAGGCACCCCACCTTCCGCAGGATCGAAGTCTAGAAACAAATGGATATCACCGTTATCCGATGCAAAGGGAATCCATTTTTTGTTTCCCAACAGTGGTTTTACAGGCCCCTTGATGCTGGTCTGTTGTTCAAGCACTTCTGCTGCCCAAGCTTGCAAATCGTCATTATCAACATGGCCATAACACACAGCTTCATTGTTCCAAAATTCCCACATGGCATAGATGGATTCAATGTTATCGGTATCCATAAACACCCAATAAGGAGAAACTAGACGAGACATGCCATTGTGCAACAAGAGACTCTCTTTAAAACTATCTGGCAGTGGAATTCCTAACTTCAGTTCCAATTGTTCGATTTCTGCTTTTTCACCGGGAGGACCTAATTCGATTTCTTCATCAATTTCAGGATATCGTTTTCCCCAGGCCTCATAACGCTTCCAAGCATCTCTTATTTTTTGAGATTCGGATTGATTCGATTGGGTCATGTTTTTGCTCCGCTCCTTCTTGCAATCTTTATTTTATGGTTCTAGTCACACACCGCTAAGGGCAATTAGGAATTGAAACGGTCTGGATTGGAATTGAGTAGAACGTGCCCCAGTGGGAGCTCTTAATGTAACACAGGTTTCGCAGTTGCACCCTGTGTTGTCGTTTCAATGGGGGGTTCTTTTGGATAACACTTCGGAACGAAACTGACGTGAATTGTTTGCCAATTGCGTCAAAAGGGTCTCGTCGTTTGTGATGTGCTGACGCACCCAAGCGATTTCATCGGCAAGGGTCGTGTGGAAAATCCCAGGATCATCGCTCGCTATCACCACAGGGAATCCCGCTTTCAAGAAACGATGCAAAGGATGATGAGCGGGATCGGCGATCATTCCGATGTTCAGATTGGAAGTTGGACACGACTCCACACAGACGGACTTCGTTCGAAAGCACTCCATCACATAGTCTTGCCGCCGACGAATGGTGAGAACACGAGTTGCATCGTATTTTAATTGCACTCTATCTGTTCGATCCTGTAGCACTAAGCGATCCCGCTCTGCTTGCAACACTTCGCGATCTATCGGCACACCGAATGCTTCCAACCCTATCTGATGTTCGAGATCGTATTCGATTTGGTCCAAGCGTTCTTCCACCGTTTCTGAAGACGTGTGATCTAAATACAGCTCAGGAGGAAGTCCTAACGCAATGGCATGCCCCAGTCGATGCGCTCCGATTTCTGCCGATTCGTGGATCCAACGCACCGCGCTCTCTAAGCTTTTATCCGCAAAGCTTTCGCCGACATGGTAGAGAATCGCTAAGGCGTGCTTCGGGTTCCTTTGATTGTCTTTTAATATTTCATGGAATAAATCCCGCTTGTGTTTGGGAGGGTAGCCTTCTTCAATGAAACAAAAATCCACGCTTGTGGTCATGGCCCCCACATGCGGCACCTCTTTCATCAATTCGTGTAGCCATTGGTATTGAACCGGCCCCTGTTCGGTTCTTGGCAAACTTAACGAAAACCTCCCTTGAAATTGCCCTTCTGTTTCCTCTTCAAACCGTTTCAATTCCTGGCACATGCAATCCACCAACTGCCGAAATCCTGATATTTCCACCCACGGAGGAAACAACATCCGGTATTCCACATGCCGCAAGCCTTCCTGCATATGCAATTGACAGATTTCCCGAGTGAGATGGGCTGCTTCGGATACATCCTTCAGATTGGCCACGGCTTTAATCAAATTGAATTTTGCCTGAAATTTTCCAAACGGCCCTGGACGATCCACCCAATACAGTTCTCGAAATTGGGACAATCCCGTTTCCGATGGATCCTGAAACAGGGCCTCCATATTTGGACGACTTCCAAATTGGGCCTCGTATCCTTCCTCAAACTCCTTCCAATCTATTACAGGCTTGGAGCGAGCCAATTCCCATAACATCTCTGCTGAGAGACATCCGTATAAATGAACGTGTAAATCGTGATTAAAATGAGGTGAATCTTGTTTAAGATGCGTCATTTGTAAAAACTCCAAAAAAGGAAAAATGAACGTGTAAAACACCTAGAATCGAGTGTGGAATAAACTTCGATAACTCTAAATTGATGATTGATTACAATCCCTCCTACCCTTAGATATTTTATCACTATAGTGGTTGTTCCTCTTGAAAAATGAGAGGCAAATCGGTAAACCGAACCTTACCATTTTCCTCAAACGTAAACTATCGCTGTAAGTAAGCTTTACCTATCAAAATAACGTTGTATATCATTATTGGAAGTATACTATGGCAAGGTTGGAAAATCGAATAACGGGTGAAATCATCACTCTACAGGCGCATCACACTTTTGGGCGTCGTAAAACCGGAGTGGAAACCATATTGACCAGTCAAGATGTTTCTAAAATCCATGCTTCTATTCGTTGGGAAGACGAACAGTGGATCCTGTTGGATCATAGCCGCAATGGAACATGGGTGAACAAAAATCGTGTTGTTCAGGCAGAACGTGCCACCTTAGCAGTCGGAGATATAATTTGGTTTGGAGGTGCAGAAGAGTCAGCCTGGAATGTGCTGAATTTGGATTCTCCCAAAACGATGTTGGTTTCAATTCAACCCAAAGGAATTGTCATCGAATTCGAACGCCTTTGTGCACTTCCTGATGAACAAAACCCGGAGATATCGATTTATCTGAACGAGACAGGGCGTTGGATATGTGAAAACCGAGAAGGCACACGGCCCCTGGATGATGGAGATATTTTGCAACACGGAGAAACATTGTGGAAATTCGTGGCAGCAGATATGAACGATGGCACTTTATCCCAAGGAGGAAGTGAAGGTGGGAATGACTTCAGTCTCAAATTTCATTTCTTAGTGAGTTTGGATGAAGAACATGTGAAGCTCCAAATCCTTCAAGGTAATCAAACTTTAGAGTTAGGAGAAAGAGTCCATCATTATCTGCTGTTGGTGCTTGCTCGTCAACGTTTAGCAGATGCCCAACGGGGAGTTGATTCGAGCAACCAAGGATGGATCGATTTTCAAGAATTCTGTTCTATGATGGGGATGGATTATTCTTATTTGAACATTCAGATCTATCGTGCACGAAAGCAAATCTTGCAAACTTTGCCAAACAGTACACATCTTCCCAAAATTGTAGAACGTCGTATGGGAAGCCTACGGTTTGGCTGTTCGAATTTGCAGATCAAACGGGGCGATCAAATCGAAGGGCAACTAAAGTCATAAAGCTTTCATTTCGTTATTAACAATCACTTGATTATACCGTAAGCTTTATGTACGAAACAACTAGAATTTACTTTCTAACTTTTAATAGTTTCTTTAGCAGCTATTTCTAAAATTTAAGTTCATTCCTATACAAATTTAGCTCAACTTAGTTGTGATTTAGATCGTCAAGTTTAAGATCTTATAATTCTTTTTATTTTTAGTTTAATTTATTGGAATAAACTGAATTGTGAACTTTGATAACAAATTGTTGAGCTAACTTTCAAAAACGGTCTTTCATTAAACATTATCTTGGGAGCGTCCTTATGCCGAAGCCCTCGTCCGATATTTCCTCAACGAATTTACAAACTCTTGCCGAAACGATTCCAGGCTATGACTTATTAGACCTCATCGGTAAAGGGGGGTTTGGGATCGTGTATCGCGCTTGCCAAGCCAGCACCGGTCAAATTGTAGCTCTGAAGCTGCTTCAGCTTTCCGAGAGCTTAGCTCCCAACGAACGCAGCCGTCAGATCCAACGTTTTGAACGGGAAGCTCAATTGTGTGCACAGTTGCGACACCCCCATATCGTGAGGTTGTTGGACAAAGGCCACACGGATCAGCATCAGGTGTATGTCGTATTCGAGTTTGTCCCTGGAGAAACTCTCAAAGAGTTCTTGAGCCATCACGGTCCCATTTCTCCGCAGGAAACGAGTGACTTGATGGGACAAGTGTTGGATGCGTTAGCGAGCGCTCACGCCCATGGTGTGGTGCATCGTGATTTAAAGCCTCATAACATCATGATCACCTCCAGTGGACCACGACGCCATGCCACGATTCTTGATTTTGGTGTGGCTGCGTTTACTCCTGAAGCTCGCCAACACGATTATAGAACCTTAACCCTCACTCACGAAGCTTTAGGAACTCCCTCTTATAGCGCACCGGAACAACTTCGAGGCGAACCCCCAACTGTGAAGTCTGACCTCTACACGTGGGGTCTGGTTTTTTTGGAGTGTCTTACAGGAAAAACCGTCATGCGAGGAGGAAGTTTGGCGGAGGTGTTTCACAAACAGTTGGGTTCGAGTGAAGTGGCTTTGCCTCCTGCGATTGCGGGTCATCCCTTAGCCGACTTGCTACGAAGGGTGTTGCGAAAAAATCCCCGTGACCGTGCAGAACAAGCAGAACGTTTGTACAACGACCTGAGAAAGATTCATGTGCACAATTTGGTCGGCGATTTACAAGGGGTTTGGCCTAGCACTTTGGACGAAGAAGCCCCCACTGGTCCCTTGAATTACAATCCATTGATATCGAGTTCTCAAAGAGAGCGTCGGCAAGTGACGGTGTTGTGTTGCAATTTGCGGATCTTTGCTCTGGGAGCCGCTCATCCCGATCTTGAGTTACTGGAAGCGTTGCAACGGGATCAACTGAATCAATTGCTTGACACCAGTGTCAAATTTGGCGGCCATTTGATTGGATCGTTCGGCGACAGCCTCATGATATGTTTTGGTTACCCTCATGTGAGCGACAATGATGCGCGTCGAGCTGCTCGGACTGCACTCGATTGGATGAGGCAAGTACAACGTCGCAATCCGCTGTTAGGAACTCAACATGGGATCCAGCTTGAAATTCGGGTGGGCCTTCACACCGGAGTTGTCTTAGTTTACCAAGACACTACTCCGAACGGAATTACGCCTCAGATTGCCCACCGTCTGTTGCAGCTAGCCCCTGCGGGTGGAGTGCTCGTGAGTGAAACCAGTCGTCGTGTATTGGAACCTTACTTGGAATTCGATGCAGCAGAATCTCATGAAATTGGGGATAGTCAAACCCCTGTAAATACCCATCTCTTGCAAGCAGAACGACTGACCGAAGCTCTGACTTTTTTGAGAGAGGGCAGCACCGAACGGCCAATGATTGGTCGCAACGACGAGTTCCAACAACTCCACCAAATATGGCAGAAAACACAACAGAGAGAAGGGCAAGTTGTTGTGTTGATGGGAGAAGCAGGAATAGGCAAATCGCGATTGGTCCATGAATTGCGCCGAAGTGTGAGGGACCAAGGAGGACTAACAAGAGCGTGCCGCTGCTTGCCAGAGCATCGCAACAACGCGTTGTATCCGGTATTGCAAATGCTTCAATATCATTGGGGATTGCCTGATATCAGCGATCCTGATGCGGCTATACAGCGTCTACACCAGGTGCTCGAACCCTGCGAAACACCGATGGAGCTGGCATTGCCCATTTTATGTTCATGGCTATCTTTGCCTGCACCGACATCGATAGCCCCCTTGCAACACTCCCCGGAACGCCAGAAGCAAATTTTTCTGGACGTACTGGAACAACTCATTGTTTCAATGGGAGAAGGGCAACCTTTCCTACTGATTGTGGAAGATCTCCATTGGATCGATCCCACAAGTTTAGAATTTTTGGAACGTTTATTCCCCACCGCCATTCGCAACCGGATTTTCTTGGTTCACACCACTCGCCCAGAATTTCACCCTCCGTGGGAAGCCCCAGCAATCTCTTTGATTGATCTACAACGGTTGAGTCCTACTGCTACAGAAAATTTGATTCAAAAAGTGGCCGGAGATCAACCCGTCGACCCCAGCACGCTGGATTATTTGGTGCAACGAACCGATGGTGTTCCCCTCTTTGTGGAAGAATTGGTGCGTATGTTGGTGGAAGAGAACGTGTTGGTGCTTCAAGAGGGCAGGCATACTTTGGCTCCTTCCTTTGATCCCAACTCGATTCCCGTGACTTTGAAAGATCTGTTGAGTGAAAACCTCAACCGATTGGGAGTGAGCAAGGAAACCGCTCAAGTAGCTGCCGCGATTGGACGTGAATTTGATTACGAATTGTTATTAAAAGCCTCCATTCGTAATGAAGCCGCAGTGCAAACCGATCTAGAAACCATCGTTTCTGCAGGACTGGCTTACCGCCAACGTCGAGTCCAAGGAGAAGGATACATCTTTAAGCACGCCCTCATTCGCGATGCCGCTTATGATTCGATGCTGCGTCCGGATCGAGAACACGCTCATGCACGAATAGCCGAAACCATTGAGACGCATTTTCCAGAGGTCGCCCAAACCGCTCCCGGCACCGTAGCCCAACACCATGCAAGCGCGGGCCAGTTCGAGCGCGCGTTGGATTATGAGACCAACGCTACTCGTCAATCGTTAGGGAGGTCATTAAATGATGAAGCGATTGTGAATGTGAAACAGGGGATGGAATGGCTGCAAAATTTGCCATCCCCGTTGCCTCAAAAAGAGCTGGAACTTAACGAAATGGAAACCCAAGCACTCATGGCTCAGAACGGCTGGGCCGCTGTGATTGTTAAAGAGAAATTGGAACGTGCTCGTGAATTGTATGATTCCTTGGAAAACAGCCAACCAATGAATCTCTTTCCAACGCTTTGGTCGTTGAGTCTTTATAACTACGCTGGGGTCCATCGTCAGGAGATGAAACAGACCACTCAAGAGCTGTTGTCTGTCTCTGAAGCCTCCAACGATTCAGGATTGTATGCCTCGGCTTCCCTCATGCATTCATTGTCTTATTACTCCGCTGGAGATTACCCCAATCTGGCGAAGGCCCTCAAAAAGACGAATGCCTTGTATGACCCCAAAGAGCATCTCGATCATAGCCTGCGTTTTGGGATCGACACCCGTTCCTGGGCACTGGTGACGTTGGGGTTGGCCCTTTGGTTTTTAGGCCGTCCGGAAGAAGCCCATCAAGCGGGTCAGGAGGGCCTCGATTGGGCCAAAGAACTGAATCACCTGCCCACCATTTGCACTGGGCTGCTTTATCGCAGCTTGGTATTGCAGTATTCCGGCGATAAACAGCAAACGGCTGAAGTGATGGAAGAATTGTTGGGATTGATTGAAAAGTACGGTCAAGCCGCTTACCAGGGATATGCCTTATTGGTGCATGGTTGGGCCACCAACAATCCCAATCTGGAGCAACAGCAAGCCATCGTTCAGCTTCTCCAACAGATGAGATGTCATATTGCCCTACCCTATTACGCCTCCCTCAGTGCCGACGTCCAAGCGGAAAATGGGGAATACCAACTTGCCTTAAACCAAATTAACGAATGCATTCGGCTGTGCGATGAGTATGACGAGCGCTCTTATGAGTCGGAACTTTATCTTCGTCGTGGAAAATATCTTTCTGCCTTACGCCCCAAAGGGGATGCCGAAGTACAACAAGCCTTTTCCAAAGCCATTGAGCTAGCTCAAGCCCAAGGGATGGTTCCCACCGAAGCTGCTGCGAGAGCTGCGCTCAATTCTTGAACAATTTCAGGAGGAGTTACCATGGATTATTTTTTACAATTTCGTACAGTTTATCTCCAGGCAATCGCTTTGGCCTGGAAGGATACAGCATTTTATGATCAGCTCGTCACCCCACTGGGTGGAAATCCTCAGAATACTCCAGTAAAAGATCTTCCGACTGCCGAACATCCCTTTGGACCAGACAAATTTCCTGTGCTTAGAGAGTTGGGCTATTTTACGCCATTTAAAGATTTGTTCTTGGCAATTGTTGATGCCGGTCCAGAAGGCGCTCATTGGGATGAAAAATACAAACTGGAATGGATCGGAAAGAATGGTTTGTTTATTATCAAGATTCCCAAGGCTCCTGCTCCAGAGCAACAAGCCGAAGCGTTGGGCGCGTATTATCGTCGTTTTCCAACATTTATAGGTCAAATCGATCCACGAATAGACTCAGAATTTAAAAAGCTAGAGTCAGAAATTAGAAAGCTAGCAGCACAAATTGGACAGCTAGACTCAAAAAATGATAAGCCAGAGTCAAGAATTAATCATATCATTTCCCACCCAGCATTTGGCGCCCCAAAAGTTTCCGAAGGGCATACATTGATATCAGATCTCCATAACTTCAGTGGCCTCACGCTCCGGATCCTTGCCTTGGCTTGGAATGACGAAAGGTTCCGCACAGAAATTACCAATCCATCGATAAAGGATGCCTCCGAGTTGTTGGCGTACTACTTTGGATTTCATAACCCTTGGAACTTTTATATCCGTTTCGAAATGGACGATAACATTACCTGGAGTGTAGATACAGAGGACCCAGGCAACTCGTGCTGGAACATAGATCAGAAAGTAAACATTGTTGTCCTCAACTTCCCCAAAAAGCCGAACGGGGTATTAGAACCTATTGCCTTGTCATTATATAATGATACCGGTCCCCCCTACCCATTCACCTGCTCATAAAGCACAAGTTCTTCCCTTGGTGGCGGTATCCAAGCAGAAAATGAAGGTTCCACGAGCGGGCTTCAAATCCAAGGGTGTTCCCCACCAAAACGGCTGTCAAAGCTGCGCTCGCGTCATGTAATGTCGTGTAATATTTTCTCTCGTTGTACCAGATACAATGGTTTGGTGTGTTACGAGAACGTTATTCAATCATCTCTTTTAAAGGAGGATATATGAGTGCTCTTTTGAATTTTCGCACAGTGTATTTGCAAGCCATTGCCAAAGCTTGGAACGATCCGACATTTCATGAAAAACTTGTGACCGTTCCTGAAAATGCTGTTCCACCCGATTATGGGGGAGACAAATTCTCCTTATTAGAAAAAACTTTCAATTATCAATCTCCTTTTGTTAATTTATTCCTCGCAATTGTCGATCCAGGTCCCCAAGGCACCCATTGGGATACACAATTCGATTTAGAATGGATTGGAGAAGACGGCTTGTTTACCATCAAAATTCCGAAAACACCGCCAAAGGAAGATCAACCTGAGGCACTCGCCACATATTATCGTAACTTCCCGACATTTATCGGACTCAATCATCACAAAAAGGAAGTGGTATCTCTCGAAGGAGAAGAACCAAGAGATACTTCATTTCCGATGGGCCGGGCTGAGGTCCAACCGGATGTACTGAACAGCGGTGTCAGTAAAGTTGCATCGGGTCATTCCTTAGGTTCCCATCTTGCGAATTTGGGAGGTGTTACATTGCAAGTCATCGCGTTGGCCTGGCGAGATCCTAACTTTGCTTACAACATCATACGAACTGCTGATGCTTCGGCTCAACTGTCCGTTTATTTCGGATACAATAATCCTTTTAATTACTTCATCCGATTTGAATTGGACGAAAGCTTTGTATGGACTCCTGCGACTGAAACAGCTCTAGGTCACTGGCCCGATCCAATACCAAAGAATATTGTCGTCCTCAACTTTCCCAAAAAGCCTCCTGAGGGTGTGGATCTTCCAATTGCGCTGACCCAATATAACAATACCGGTCCCGCGTACCCATTCACCTGTTCATAATTGATAGACCATGGCTGATCTTTCTCTCAGTCTCACTTGGGGGCCTCAATTTCTACCGATGCAGTTAGGCCCCGATCAGCTCTTACTGCTAACTGAACACGAATATTTTTTGCTAGCCGGTCCTCAATTCGTACCACTGATTGATGGGGTGAATTCACCCCGATCCATCGCAACTATTTTGGAATCAGAAGGTAATTTCTATCAACAAGCGACCTTGCTCCGTACAATCGAAGACTGGCTGAAGCGGGGTCTGCTGCATGTTAGCGATACCCCTCTTCCTCGAACATACCATCGCCCTGATTTCTCCTTTGCTCCTGTTCGGTTTGAAGACTCCTCTTCCGGTCGAAAAGGATGGATCTTATCTCAATATCAAGACGCGGAATCTTGGACAGCCCTCCTTCAATCTTTGGCTCTCTCTTCATCCATTGAGGTGGTGATCGTTGATGACTATTTGGACCCACGATTGATGGACATCAATGCCAACTATCTCCAAGAGGAAATATCTTGGTTAATCATCAAAGCCACTGGAGAAAAGCCGTGGTTGGGGCCTTGTTTCAATCCAAAGATTTTAGGCAGCCCCTGCTGGCAATGCCTGGCTAGCCGTCTTTTGCACAATCAACCGGTTAGAAATTGGTTGCGCGTTCAGCGATCTAACGCTTTGATGGCGTTTCCCATTTTATTTGAGGCCTCGCGTGTGGAATCTTTTTTTGAAGCGATGCGTGAGCAGACGCCCCAGTTTTGGGAACAAATGGCTTCTCAGTTGTTTGAATTTTCGGACGAAGGAAACGCCATGTTACCCCATCCAATCACCCACCGGCCTCAATGTGGGGCGTGTGGTAATCCCGATTTCATGAAACAACAACAAACCGCGGCGTTGGTTTTGGATCCATCTCCCAAAACCCATACCGAAGATGGAGGATTCCGCTCCTGCTCTCCGCAAGCCACCTGTCAAGCCATCCAACCTTCGATTGATTCGATCACCGGAGTGATTCTGCATTTGCAATCGTATGACACGCCTCAAGCGGGAGCGATTGTCACGTTTCGTACCGCTTTTTTCAAAAGCCCTTATTGGTCGCTACATGGGCCATTGACTACGCAAACCTTTATCCAAGTTTCTTTGGGGAAAGGGGTTTCTGAAGCCCAGTCCCAAGCTAGCGCGTTGGCCGAATCCATCGAGCGTTATGCAGTTCAATATCAAGGAGATGAACAGAAACGCCGGGCCTTGCCCGAAGAATTAGAAGAACGGGCCATCTTACCTCAGCAATTGGTCCCGTTCAGCAAAACCCAATTCCAACAATTTTTGTCTGAGGAACGCCAACCTGGCGCTTTGAAATATGAAGTCGAACCGTACTTAGAAAACCAACCCCTGCATTGGATTCTTGCTTGGTCGCTCACATACAAGGAATGGGGCCAAGTGCCCTTCACATTTTGCCACGCCAATACGCCACTGGAAGACGAACGCTTCATTCGGTTTCACTCCAACGGATGTTCCGCCGGGAACACCGTGGAAGAAGCAATTTTGCAAGGATTTCTTGAAGTTGTGGAGCGAGATGCCACAGCCATCTGGTGGTACAATCGATTGGTCCGCCCCGCGGTTGAATTGTCGGAATTGCCTCAAGAGGGCCTACGCCGAATCGAATGCAGTCTTGGGGAGACTTGGAATTACTGGGTGTTGGATCTGACAAACGATTTACAAATCCCGGTGATGGCAGCCGTCGCGCAACATCGAGAAAATCAGACATTTTGTTTGGGGTTTGGTTGCCACTTGGACCCCCGATTAGCCAGTTTGCGGGCGCTTACGGAACTTTGTCAGTTGATTTCTGTGGACAACAAATTTTCAGGAGAGTTTGATTTTCGTAAAATTCCGCCTGATCCTTTCCTGTTTCCAGCCCGAGCTGAAGACGGCATTACCTCTGGAAAACTTTCCTGCCAACCGGACTCCCCCCCACAATATCCCGATTTGCGAGATGATATTGAATACTGTGTACAACAAACAAAGCGAGTGGGTTTAGAGGTCTTAGTCGTTAACACGTCGCGTCCGGATCTGCCTCTCAAAACCGTCAAAGTGATTGTGCCAGGCTTGGCTAACATCTGGCCGCAATTTGGAAACCAGCGACTCTATCAGATCCCCGTTCAGTGTGGATGGCGAATAACAGAACTTTCAGAATCGGAATTGAATCCGATGGGATTATTTATATAAGAACAATTAAAAGCCTTTTTTGGATATATCCTACAACGACACGGGGCCAGCTTATCCATTCACCTGTACCTGATTTGTACAAGGAGGCCCTTGTGATTTGGGAGCCTCATGTCTTGCTTCGTCATCCTCAGCTTTTGGAGAACATCATGTCTTACCAAATCATAGACTCCGACCGTCATGTCGTCGAACCCCCTCAAATGTGGAAAGAGTATTTGCCAAAACGTTATCACGAGTATGTTCCTTATTTTGAGCCAGTAGCGTTCAAGGAATCGGTGAACGAGCGGATCGAAAGACTTGGATGGAAAGGGACCGTCCCTCTGCTTCCACTCTATATGATGGCAGGGCATTCGATTTTTAATAAGTGGGGTGAAGCCTTACAAATTGAGGCGGCTCTGCAAAGTCAAAGAATGGGTTCTCAGATTCAAAAAGGAGCGGCTCCCGAGCATCAAATCCAATCGATGGACGAAGCAGGGATTGTGAAAGCCCATCTATTGCCGACTTATGGTTCTTTCATTGTGAATAGCGAACACGTGCCTTCCGAGGTTTCGAGTGCCTTGGCAAGAGCCTACAACACATGGCTCTACAAATACTGTGCTTATAATCCCGAACGCTTAAAAGGCGTTGGAGTGATCAGTCGGCACGACCCCACCTCCATGATCGCCGAACTCGAACAAATCATGGAATATGGTTGGACTTCTGTCGTTTTACGTCCTGAAGTGATCATGGGGAGGGTTGTCGGACATCCGGATTACGAACCGTTCTGGGAAGCCTGTGAGTCGCGGAATGTGTCCATTGCGTTTCATGGAGGCACTCACCTCCAAGCTCCGACCGCGGGCACCGAACGCTTCGAAACCCGGTTTGCCCTGCATGCCTGTTCGCACCCCATGGAAGCTCAAATGGCATTTTTGTCTTTGCTCGAATCGGGGGTGTTGGAACGCCACCCTCATTTGCGGTTTGCGTTCTTAGAAGCGGGTGCCGGATGGGTCCCTTATTGGCTCTGGCGCTTGGATGAGATTTGTTATGGTCCGATGCCTGGAGAGGTAGAAAAACACGTCACGATGAAACCCTCTGAATACTTCAAACGTCAATGCTGGGTCGCGTTTGAAATCGGAGAACCCGGTTTGGCGGAGGTGGTCCAAACGATTGGAGCGGATCGGTTGCTCTATGGCACGGACTTTCCCCACCCCGACCATCTGCATTTTGAATTAGGGCATCTGAACCAAGACATCATGGGGTTGTCTTCCGCGCAGCTCAAAATGGCGCTGGAAGTCAATCCAAAAGATTTTTTTGGAGATTGAGCATTCCTTACAGCCTTCTTTTAGTTTGTGAAAACAGTTTATCTTTATGGAAAGGAACCGTTATGAATATGGCGTAAACGCCACATTCTACTTTTTATTGACAATGAACCCCATTGAGCTTGTCGTTGACCTATAATATTCAACTTACCGAAAGGGAATTCCTGATTTCTCGACCAGAGGAATGTCCCTCGACGATCTCCCATCAATAAATAGTGTGGGGGATATCACAGACAAAGGGCAAGCACGGAAACCGACCGATCCATTTGGGGCAGCGTTGACAAGACGAACACCGATTACAAAAATGTTACTGAGCCTAGCGAGTCTTTGGTTCTTTTTCCCATCTTCCTTGGAAGGGCAATCGCTGCCGGTATGGGCACAATCCAGCGCAACCGCCTCCTCTCCTGCCCTAAAGCCTCGTCTTGAATCCGACTCAACTTCGACCACACCATCGCTTCCAGTAGAAATGACCGTGGCAGACGTTGTGGCTTTGGCTTTGGAAACCAGTCAGGAGGTGAAGAATCAGTACCTCATTCGCAGAATCCAAAAACTGCATTTGGAAGTGGCCGAGGACACCTTCTGGCCCGATTTAACAGTTTCCCCTTCCATCCAACGCTTGGGGGCCAACCACATCAACGCGGACCAAACCAGTTCTGGGAAAACCAACAATCAAACGCAAACCTTCAATTGGGTGAGTCGGTTGCGGTGGAGGATTCTCACCGGGGGCACCTTCCATTTCGAATGGATCGACAACGGGCACTTTCAACGCCACAAGCCCCCCGATCAGGCCGAACGCAATAACAACAATTTCAATCAAGGTTTCCATCTGGGATTTTCCCAACCCTTGTTGCGGGATGCTGGGGTTTCAGTGAATGAAGCACCGGTGGAAATCGCTCGACTCAGTGATGACATCCAAGTACTGAATTTGCGCGAACGGTTGTTATTCACGATCAGTGATGCCATCCGTTTTTTCCGGGATCTGCTACAAAAACGGCAACAAGTGGAAATCGATCAACGCTCCTTAGAACAAGCTCGTCAGACGCTCGCCACGAACTTGGAGCGTGTAGAAAAGGGGCAAATGTCGCGAGACGACCTCATTCAAACGGAGGTGGATATTGCTAAAAAAGAAGCCACTTTGATCGCGTCTCAAAGCAATGTAGAAGCCTCCCGATATGCGCTGCTGCGTATTCTGGATGTGGACAAAGACTTCCAGGTCATTCCGATTGCAGAACCGATCCCCGATCCCGTTTCCCTGGATTTTGAGGTTCTGTACCCCCTTGCGATTCGCCATCGTCCGGATTATTTGAGAACTCAAAAGGAGGTTCAGATACGGCGTCTTCAAATCGATATTGCGGAAAACCAGGCGTTGTGGGATTTGAGGCTGAATATGAATTACCGCAAACAATACTCCAATGGGGTCCGAGAGACCGTTCCCGGCAACGATTTCCGGCATCACGACTTCAATTGGGATGTCGGCCTATCCGCTTCGTATACCTTTGGAGATGTGGGCAGGGAGCAGCGGCGTCAGCAGTCCCATATCGATTGGACCATGACCCAAAATCGACTCAACGATCTGGAAAATGCCATCCGCATCGAAATCGCGGATATCATCCGAGACGCCACTTTACGTCAACGTGAAATGGAACTACGAAGAAAGGTCCGTGAACTTTCCGAACGAAAGCTGGAAATCGAAATGAAGAAAATGGAGGCCGGACAATCCTCCAGTTTCCAAATCGTGAGCTTTCAAAATGAGGTGGTGGTGGATCGGAATGAAGAACTCAAAGCCGTGATCAACTACTTGAATGCACTGACAAACTTGGATCGAAGCTTGGGCATGACTCTAGAAACCTGGGCTGTGGAGGTCGAGGCTCCTCATTAATTTGAAGACGGCTTGAAAGGAGTTTCGTCGGGCGTGGCGTTCCAAAAACCATTTTCGAACGAGGCATCCTGAACGATGCGCTGAATGGTGTTGAGCACTTCTGTATTGCGTAATAGCGCGATGTGAGAGCCATCGTAATGGAGCGATTGTCCCACGTCGTTGATGAGCTTCACATATGCTCCTTCCATGACTGACAACTCTTGAGCAATAATCCCATCCCCTCGATACGTGTAATCTGTTTTGACACTAAATTTTCGTCCTTTTCGCTGCACACGAACCCGTGGCGTTCGCACGCCATTGCCTAAAATGAGATACCACTTAGTCTTGGGAGTGTCTTCGGGGGTCGCAAATAGCCGCTGGAGGGCTTTTGCTGTATCCAAATCTTCTTGCGGTGGCTGTTTTCCCATCAGGTATTTCGTCCAGCGCGATGCTTTGTAAAGTGGGGCAAACAGGTCTTTGCTGAAGCTCGGAAGGGAAAGTCTTTGCATCAATTGTTTGCGTTCCGGAATGTTAAAAAACGGCAACATGGCAAACCATCCTGGCCAATACATCACCGAGTGTCGGACCACCAAACGGCAAACGCGTTCCACAAGGCTTCGGAGCAATGGATTGCTTTGCAAAAAGCCCAAGATGAAATCGCTGTTATTCGGAATGAACGCGGACATTGTGGTGTAGGCATCCCCGTGAAACAAATCAACCATACTCGGGAAACCGTAATTCGGGGAGGCGATCAAGATGACCTCATGAATGGCATCCAGTTTTTCCTGTTGTTGCGTATCCCGAAGGATCCCCAAAGCGGCCCGGGCCACCGTACCACCCATGCTATGGGTGACAATTGTAATTTTTTTGGCACCCGCTTTGGTTTTTTCCGTGATGCAGTCTGCCAAAAGCTGACCTGAAATCGCTTGGGATTCACGCCAGTCACACGTGAATAAAACCATCTCAGGTTTTTCGATGATATCCTCATTGCGACGGTTCTTTAGGTATTTCCAGGCATCCAAACGAATTTCTAAACTATTATCCATTTGCTTGGTTCGTTGGTTTTCCTGAAGCAGCTTCCCAAATTCTTTATAGAGTTTCTCGAACTCTTGGTAGAGCACCCCACTGCACAATTTCTCGTAAAGTTGCTGGACTCGCTCTGGCTCAAAAAAGCAGGCATCCACTTTGGGTTTTAGTGTCTTTGCAAACGACTCCGAAAATTTAACGACATGGTTGTCGGATCCCGCAAAACCCGAAACATTCAGTACTTTAAAATGGGCGGACCACATTTCGGGGGTCATCTCGGTCGGCTCAATCCCGTTCTTTCCCGTCACATCTTGGAGTGCTTCACTACACAGCAACATATTGAACAGGTTGAAAAACAAAGTCGCATTTTCGTCCATAAACAAGGCCAATGTCCCCAACCACGGATTTCCCAAACCTGGAAAAAGGCTCTCTTTGAACGGTTTCAGGCAACTGATATCTGCCCCTCCAACTTCCGTCCAATCCCAGAAACGGTATTGGTTTTCAACAAACATCAAATCGCTGTAACTGTGTTTACGGATGGTGAGCCAACTGGTTGCCATCACAATAAGCCTTTGGTAATCGGGCAAGTTGGTTTGGACTTGTTGAGCAAAGGCAGGATCCTGTTCCTCCAGCCAAACCGAAAAATCGGTAGGACCGTTGTAATTCTCATCTTGGAGCAGCGGAAACGCATTTTTTTTAAACATGATTTGAAAGCTGTCTCGCGCCATACGTTCTTCGATCACTGATAGATCGGCATCCTGAAGGTTGTGCTCTCGAACCGCTGTCAAGATACGACATATTTCTAAAAAATTGGTAGCTGGTTCATGCGCGATCCAGTGATTGAGGTAATACAGCAACGTGACAAACTCCAATAGGGAGTGCTCGGTTTTTTCTTTTGGTGGCAATCCCCCCAGCTTTTCCTTTTGTCGATGCCACCATTGCCGCAACTTCGTATGCGGATTGGCCTGATCCACAATCCATTTCAACGGCTTCCACATTGCTTGGTGTTTGGAATGCAATCCCAACGTCGAGGTCAAATTCCCTGGTACAAAAATGATGACATCTCGGGTCGGATTGATTTGAGGAGGGGTGGCTTGAGCGTTCGAAGCTTTCGATGTCGAGGCTTTCGATGTCGAGGCAGGCTTCGAAGCAGATTTTGGGGTTGCGGATGACGCAACTCTAGAACGGGGTGATGCCATAGTACTCCTTAGAAAAGTAGGAAAGGTTTTTAGAAAATAAGAAAAGTTCTAACAGAATAGGAAAGGTCAATGAGGTTTCAATCTTTCTATTTGGGGGGAGGCGGCAAAAAAACATCCTGTATCACTTGGGCCAGCTCGGATTGCAGGCGATTACAAACTTCGGTCCATTTGACCTTCTCTTTTTCGTAGCGGCGGATTCGACGAAAATTGATGACATATTCCCAAACCCCGACACCGATCAAACCGGCCCCAATCAGCTTCCACCACCATCCTTCCAGAATGGCCATAGTTGCCAATCCGGGTAAAAAATAAACGGCCCCTACAAAGTAGTTTCGCTCGTCATTAATTCTACGGTCGATTTCGATCATTTTGGCTTCACGCAGATCGGTATAGGTTTCTACTTTTTCTTGCAAATGCTTAACGAAAGAATACCGGGTTGCCAATTCTTGCGACTGCAAAACTCGTAGGTCGTCTTTTTTTTGATCGACGGCATCTAGAAATTTTTCAGGTTCGGGTGCCACTTGGGCCGCTTGCCACAGCAAGCTGAGGTCGTTTTCGGCTTGATACACCGCATCCAGGACTTCCAGGTACTCGTCGTAATACATCGTTTCTGCTGGAGTGGCGTCCGTATAGAGTGCCTTTTCAATTTCGGGAGTTACATCCGGAAGCCATCCTTGAATATCTTCCAGTTCTTCCGCCAATTGATCGATGCGTTGGTCTATCGTGAGATTGGTCATGCTTTGCCTTTCCTGTCAAATATCTAAATGTCTATTAAATATTATTTAAATTCCTAAAAAATATTATTTTAATTCCTAAAAAATATCAAAATGCCATTTCGTTGTTTTGCGACCTCCGATTTAGGATGGTTTCCACATCGCAATGAGCTTCTAGGAGTTCGGCAAGTCGATCTAATTCCTGGTCCTTGTGTTTTAAATAGTCGTACTCGATGGGTACTTCGGGCCGAATACTGGCAAACAGTCGTTGAGTAATCTCCGAAGAATCAAACACACCATGTAGATAGGTACCTACAATGTTTTGATTCGACTCTCGTACCAAACACTCCGAAGGGGAGGTGAGCACTTCCACATTGGGGTCGTTCAATTTGGAACGCCCCATATGAATTTCATAACCGAACCATTCCAGACCTTGCCAAGGGCCTTGCCCTCGATAAAGACGCTGTTGTAATTTTTTTTCAGGGGCCATTTCAGTGCTCATCTCCAAGAAGTGCAAACCGGATTCCATTGCCGTGTCTCCTTCGAGTCCGTGGGGGTCCGTGATCTGTTCTCCGAGCATTTGGTAGCCCCCACAAATGCCAATTATCAGCACCTTTCCTTTCAATTCTTGAAGCTTGGAAAACAAACCAGACCGTTTGAGAAACTGTAAATCCAGTATGGTGTTCTTACTGCCGGGAAGAATGATCACATCGGCGTCATTGAGATCTTCGGGTTCGGTGACAAATTGTACCGCCGTTTCCGGGATCAACCTCAATGGAGCGACGTCCGTAAAGTTAGAAATATAAGGAAATCGGATGACCGTGATCCGCAGCCGTACGACTGATGGCACATGAGACCTCAGATTTTGAGAATCTTCCTCATCCAGCTCCAAGCGAACCCAGGGGATGGTTCCTACAACCGGAACTGGATTGATGTCTTGCCACATGGCGATACCCGGTTTCAACAGCTCGTAATCGCCTCGAAACTTGTTGATGAGGAATCCTTGGATCAATGGTTGGTAACGCGACGGAATCAAATCGTATGTCCCTTTCATCCAAGCAAATACACCGCCTCGGTCGATATCGGCTACAATGACCACAGTGGCCTGAGCATAGTGGGCGAGTCGCATGTTTGTGATATCGGTGGTTTGTAAATTGATTTCTGCAGGCGACCCCGCTCCTTCCATCACAATGAAATCATATTCTTGAGCCAGAGCTTCATAAGCCTGTGTTACGATCTGAAAATTCGTCTCTGCCAACTCGTAGTAACCGCTGTAAGTATAGGAACCTTGAACTTTTCCCAGATGAATGAGTTGTGAGACTCCTGGACCTTCCGGCTTAATCAAAACAGGATTCATCCGCACATCGGGCGGTATTCGAGCTGCTTCTGCTTGCAGGACTTGCGCGCGGCCCATTTCTTCGCCCAAAGGAGTCACTCCGGAATTTAAGGCCATATTTTGTCCTTTGAACGGGGCCACTCGCCACCCTCGGTTGGCCAGCAATCGGCAGAAGCCCGCGGCAATGATACTTTTTCCCACATTCGAACCCGTTCCTTGAAACATAATCACTTGGGTCATATTTACACACTCTTCAAAAATTCGTGTTATCTTACGGCTCTTTGCTAACTCGGCTCGTGCATTTGCTAACTCGGCTCGTGCATTTGCCAACTCGGCTCGTGCATTCGCTAACCCGGTTCGAGCAACAGAACGCGGCACATCGACCGTTTAATGAAAAACGACTTATGGCACATCTTTCCGTATTGAAGGAAGAGGTAATCCAAGCAGCACCTGATCACACGCAACATATCTTGGACTGCACTTTAGGAGGAGGAGGGCATAGCCACGCCTTACTCCAACGGTTTCCCCAAGCTGAATTAGTCGCGATTGATCGTGACCCAATGGCAATGGAACGAGCAAAAACGGTGCTGTCTCAGTTTCTGTCACAGATTCGATTTTTGGAGGGAACCTTTGCTGAGCGGGCGGCCGCGCTTCAGAACGAAGAAATTCAATTCGACTATGTGCTTGCCGATATCGGGGTGTCGTCTTTCCAATTGGATGAACCGGAACGGGGTTTCTCGTTTCGCAATGACGGGCCACTTGACATGCGCATGACTCCCGATGATGCCATTCCGACGGCAGCCGACTGGGTGAACGAGAAAAGTGAACAAGAATTGTTCAAAATCTTTGCTACCTACGGTGAGGAACGATTTTCTCGTAAGATTGCCAGAAAGATTGTTCAATCTCGGCAAGTCACACCTTTCGAAACAACACAACAATTGGCTGACCTGATCAAAGAGACGGTGCCCCGCAAATTCCATAAGCCGGGCTATCATCCGGCCACTCAGATCTTCCAAGCCTTACGAATCGTGGTGAACCAAGAACTTGAGGAATTGAAAACACTCCTTGATGTCTCCAAGGACTTGCTCAACAGTCATGGACGTATCGCAATCATTGCGTTCCACTCTTTGGAAGACCGCCTTGTTAAACAAAGTTTCAAACGATGGGAACATCCCTGCACTTGCCCACCCGAATGGCCTCGCTGTATGTGTGGTTTGCAATCCTGGGGAAAAGTGATCACCAAACGCCCTCTCACCCCCACAGAGGGCGAAATCCAAACCAACCCTCGAAGTCGCAGTGCGAAATTGCGAATCTTTGAGCATTGTGAATCTTGAAAATTTTGAGCAGAACATGCCGATCAGTTATTCAGACAACGTAAAGTTGCCTCTCACAGAAGCACGCCTTGAAGCATGTCTCGAACAATTTTTACATACATTAAATTATGAAGATCGCTACGTGTCGCTCTATTTCACCGATGATGAGGAAATCCGCGACCTGAATCACCGTTACCGAGGGAAAGACCGCCCCACAGACATTTTATCTTGGTCGTACTGGGAAGAAGATCCCCACAGCGAGTGTTTAGGAGAAATGGTTGTTTCGCTAGATCGGGTCCACGTTCAAGCACAAACCCACGGGTGGCCAGATGATGTAGAAGTCCTCAGGCTCCTCGCTCACGGTTGTGCTCATTTGGTGGGGTACGATCATGAACGGTCTGAAGCCGACGAGCGCAAAATGCTAGCGGTGGAAATTCAGATGTTGAAGCGGGTCGACTTGGACTACGTTTACCCACAAGATTGACCCTAACTCCCCTCCCCAACCTTTCTCAACAGACCCCTCCATGCTTATTCCAATTTTAAATGCAATTCTTCAAACCTTTGGCATGTTCTTTTTAGGTTGGTTGTGCCGAGTGTTCGGCTACATCCGTGAAGAAGATATCAGCCGGTGGTCGGGTTTGATTTTAGATATCCTGTTTCCCTGTCTCATCTTTCACTCCATCACCAAGGACCTTGACCCCTCCCGTTTGAACGAATATTGGCCTCTGCCTGTGTTGGGTTTCAGTATCATCGCGCTAGGTGCACTTCTTGGCGCAGGTTTCAAATATGCTCTTAAAAGTAAAGATGTCCCTCTTCGCCGCACTTTTGTTCATATTTGTGCGATGAACAACTTTGGATTTCTGCCGTTTATTATCATCCAAAATTTATGGGGGGATGAATCCCTTCCGTTGCTGTTTTTGCTCAATTTGGGTTCTTTGATTGGGCTGTGGACGATCGGAGTCAGTACACTCGGAGAATGGAACCTGCGCGCTACCCTCAAAAGTCTGATGAGTCCCATGTTGGCATCCATCGTCATTTCGGTGGGATTGGTATTTCTGGGAAGTCCACAATGGATGCCTGCCATTCTGATGAAAATATTGGCTTACGCTGGGTCAGCCGCCGTGCCGTGTATGCTGATCTTGATTGGAGCGAACTTATACCGCCCGACACTGAATGAAGACTTGAGAGATGTGGGATATCTCACATTGGTTCGCCTTTTGTTGATTCCGGCAATCACTATCGGGCTAATGCAGCAACTCCCCATTACTGACGATGTGTACCGGGTGGCTCTCATCGTAGCCCTCATGCCAGCAGCGTCCATGTCACCTATATTCGCATTGAGTTACGGCGGTCGCCCTCATTATGCCGCTAAAGTTTTAGTAGTGAGTACAGTCCTTTCCATCGCAACCATTCCCGCGGCCTTGTGGTGGATTCTTGGAAATTCATGAGAATTTCGCTTCCTTGACATTTAAAATTCATTAGCATAGGGACTCAATATAACGCGATGATGCCGGCGGGTGAGGAGGCGAACCTATCATGCAGTTTAGAGGTTGGGCGAGAATCCATTCCTGGAATTTGGCTTGTTTGTCGTGTGGGGGCTTCCCCAGGTTGGGGAAGATTCATGATACATCCATCAGAGGAGGATCTATGAGGACCATCTGTAATCGATTTTGGGTTCCTTTGTTGATCATTGGAACTTTTGTTTTAGCAGCTTGTACAGAAGAATTAATCAACACGGTAGAAGGGGATCCACAACCGACTACCGAAGCAGGCGAGGAAGCAATTCCTTTTGATACGGGTAAAATTTGTGCAGACTGTACAGTTGCCCAATTTAGCAGTGGAGCCGGAAGGATCGCAACCCCAGAGGATGCAACTCTGGCCTCCCTGAATGAAAGCCTTACCGCTGGTGGGTCGGACGCCCTAACGGGTTTCACGAAAGACATGCCTATCCGAATTCCTTTTGACGGGCCAATCCAGCACATTTATCAGAACCGCGATTCCAACCCAGGACAAGACGCCCTCGTGGCGTGGGCACAAAGCTTGTTGATTTTTCCCACCAGCGATCCTTCTGCCGTCATTCCTCCTTGGACTGTCGCGCACGGCGGTTCCTTCAAGGCTATTTATCAAGATGACAGCTACGATTTGATTCTCGTGCCATCCAGCGACACTATGGAGGCCGGAACACAATATGCGGTAGTCGTCACTAAAAACATTCTTGATAGCTTTGGACGCCCCGTTCAAGAGTCGACACTATTTTCTCTCGTCAAGCAGGAGACTCCAGTGTCTATTGATGGAGTCACACAATCCTCCATCTTAGAAACGGAAGAAGCAGAAAGCGTCGAATTTTTGCGCGAGTCTTTTGAGCCTCTCCTAGATGCTTTAGATGCAGGCGGACTCCCACGAGACGACATCGCGCATGCCTTCACTTTCACAACAGAACAAGAAGATGCTCAAACCGAAGCCATTGTGGCGCAACTGTTTGCTGCGATGCAAGCCACTGCAACCGACACCACGGGTGCAGCGACTACGGTCGTGACAGCAACCGATGTTTTGCCCGTCGCATTGAGTACAGCACTGCCCGCAGGCACACCGTTTAAGACATTTCTAGAAGCTCAAAGTGGCTCGAGCTTATCGGCTGTGGACAAAGTATACCGGGGAAGCTATCCCTGCCAAAATTTCCTAGCTCTGGATGCCACCGGGGAGTGGGCCTTAGATTTGATCAACCGAGCCACCAATCCCGGCACCGATTGCCCCAAGCAGACTACCGAACAGAATCCGCTATCTGCGCAAGGAGCCATGGATTTTTGGGCTTCGACACCAGTTGCTGATATCGAAGGGATCATCGTCTATCTCCATGGCATCACACGATCTGCGGATGACTTTGTTGGATTAGCCAATACGATGGCGGCTTTAGGCTATGGTGTGATTGCTATTGATGGTTTCAATCATGGAGCCCGCCAGCCCAACGATTTGAACGGGGATGGTGTGATCGATGGTCTTGATTCTGGCTCTGCGGTTTTGCGCGTCGATCGCCCTGACCTCATGCCGGGTTTCATTCAACAGACCTTGATGGATGCCAGTCGGCTGACCGTCATGCTGAAAGCCAATTCCACCTTGCTAGGGCTTTTCGGATTCACTCCACAGAATGACCCCTCGGTCAATTTTGTAGGACAGTCTTTAGGAGCCATTTTTGGTGCGATGCTCACCTCGGGTTCATTGCCTTATGACCGGGTTGTGTTGAACGTACCAGGGGGAGACATCGCCGATGTTTTCTTCAATGCTCCTGGCATTGGTGGCACTTTGGTCGTCCCAGGCATTGCCCAAGCTCAAGGCTTGGCAATCGGTTCTCCTGACTTGAATAGCACTGTGGCTGGGTTGGAAGCCTTGGTACGTCACTCGTTTTTTGCAGGCTTGAGTGACCCCCTACAATACCACATCCCTACCAATACCGACCCTGCACCGAAACAAGTTCTGATGCAACAAATCACGGGGGACACTACGGTTCCAAATAATAACAACGAATTGTTAGCCCGCGTGATGAACCTCGAAGACAAAATGGACGGTGATGGCAAAATAGCTTTTTCCAATTCTCATCGGGTGCGTTGGATTATTGATCCCAGCAATCACCCAGAGTCCGATGGCACCCTCCCAGGGCATGGACACTTACTAGACCCACTAACACCGCTTGCAGCAAGTCGTGTTCAGCTCCAAGCTGCGTGTTTTATCGCCAACGGAACGATCATCGATCTGGAGAATTTGGATCCAACGCTCGGTTGCCAATAAGTCGAAATCACTCACTTTCACTCACAATTGTCAGGGAGGTCCTATGAATTGGAAACGAATTACTTTTACGATATTGGCGGGTTTGATTAGCAGTCCGATGGCAATGGCCAGTGGCTTCGCGACAGCAGAATATCACACCGCCTTCACCGCACAGGCCTTAGCCGGAATCACGATGACCGAGAACGCGGGGGTCCTTGCCACTTTGTCCGCTGGGATGGTTCGCCTGGAGAAAGGCAGCCATTTATTGGGTGGAATCTCCGAGTACATTCCAAAAGCCACGGCGAAAGTGAATGGCGAGAAGGACGAGGCAGAAACTGATTCCATTGTCGGCCCTCATGCTTACGGCGCATGGACAAATAACAAATTTGCGTTTGGAGTTGGTCTCTATTTTCCGTTCAACATCGGTGTGGACTGGAACGAAGATTGGGCCGGTCGCCGATTGGTCACAAGCGTTGCCCTGAATGTCGGACAGGTCGCCCCTCGCATGGCTTGGGCAATCAACGATAATTTTTCTATCGGTGGCGGGATCAATTTCATCGGAGGCCGAGTCACATTAGAACGCAAAACAGTAATCAATGATGAAACCGAGATTCCTACCGAATTGGGGGGATCTGCCACCGCATTGGGGTGGAGTGCTTCCGCGATGTATGATGACAACCATTGGTCATTTGGTGTCCAACATTCCCCCAATTTCACACTGAGAGGAAAAGGAAAAGCTGCGTTTGACACTTCCGATGCACCTTCCTTCACAGGAGCCTTTCCCGATGGTGATTTGAATGTGGATATCATGTTGCCATCGCTTACCGACTTCGCGATTGCTTTCAAAGAAAAGAAAGAGAACCCTCGCTATTTTGTTGAATTTGCCGTGTTGCACACTGGCTGGTCCAACTATCGGGAGTTGCGTTTGAGATTTGCTAAAAAACGCCCTGCGCCGGAGCAGGTCCTGGAGCGTGACTATCACGATACGTTGACCTTCCGTCTCGGAGGAAATTATGCCGTGTATACCAGGGGTGATTCCCAGCTCAAATTGCGGGGTGGTTTTGCAGTCGACCAAAGTCCAATTCCAGAGGATACCTTGGACCCCCAAGTTCCTGATGGAAAAGGCCGAAACAACTTCGGCATTGGCCTTGGCTATAAAACAGGAAAATGGTTGATCGATGCTGGGTACTTCGTAACCGGCATCATGCCTAGCGAAACCAATACCAACGAAGAGTTGAAAGCAGAATATACCGGCAGTGTTCCTATCCTCACCGCTAGCTTAGGTTATCATTTCTAAAAACAATCTTATCACGATGCTCCCTTCCTCTTTTTGAAGGGAGCCGCTCATTTCAGCCTCCCTCGTTACGTTCAAAACTGTTTTTCTCGCGCAGACATCCGCCTTTTTAAGTTCCTATTTTAAGTTTCTATTTTTTCATTAGAAAATCGATTTGAGTGCTGCCATACCGTTTTGATTGGAAGGTCTCTAGGTTGTCAACAGACGGAAGTTTCAATGATGTAGGAGATTCGACAACAATAATGGTTTCTTGTGGAATGTTGGCAAGTCGTCCGACCATCGGAAGGATCGTTTCGTATTCCCCGGCATGATACGGTGGATCAAGGAAAATCAAGCACTGCGATTCTCCAAGCTCGGCGTCGATATGAAAGGAAGGCAGCCATGCAGAAGCGGAGCGGCACACAATTGTCACCTGGGTGGAAGGCAATTGAAGCAAAACCAAATTCTGTTTAAGCAAACGCATGTGCTTGGACGATTTTTCGATAAATAAGGCATGGAAGGCCCCTCGGCTCAAGGCTTCCATCCCGAGAGCCCCCGAGCCTGCATACAGGTCCACAACTGCAGTTTGCCGAAGATCGATCCAATGTTGCAACACGTTGAAAATTCCCTCACGAACTCGATTCGAGGTGGGACGGACTTTAGTTCCTTCGGGCACCGTAATTTTACGCCCTCGAAAAATTCCACCAACAATTGTGATCATACAGAATTCCTTGACAAGCAGAGTTGAAGCTAAAAATTTCTTTAAAGATTGGCATATTTTTAGAATTGCAACACGATGTCCATCTCTCCACTTTTTGCCATTCTTATCGTTTGACTAAAGCCGAAATGGAACTTCTTTGTGGTTCCCGCTATTGAGCAACTCCTTACTTGAGGTTGTGTATGCATAAGTTAAGTTTACCCAAGAATTTATTCGAGAAATTGGCCCAATATTTAGAAACCTCTTTGGAGGACGGCAAAACCACAACACTTAGTGATTACTGGGATAACGTTGGGAAACTCTCCAAACTCAGTTTGGATCCAACTCAAAACGAAGTGATCTTTCCTGAGGAGCTTTTTTTCGATTCTGGACACACACACTTTGATGGTAGCTTTATGAATTTTCATGGCTTTTTCAGCATGAAAAATACATTCTTGGAAGTAAAACGCCGGATCTTGAAAGCTATTTTCGCGCTAAAAAACTCTCAGGAATATCAGTTTTCAAAAAGCTTCGGAGCCGTTTGGGACCAAGTTGATGCGGCTCCAATCAAGTCGGATTTCTTTCTTCAGAATTTGCAAGAAGCCACTTGGGAATCTGTGAAAGCGGCCAATTACCTGAATGAACTGTCTCCCATCATACGCTTGCTGGATCAGCCTTCCACGTATCTGGAGATTGGAGCCGGGGGATGTCATTTGATTCGCTATCTAAAGAAAGAATTTCCCCAACTCAAATTTGTCATCGTCGATTTACCTTCCACCATCCCATTCGGACTTGTCAACTTGTCACAACGATTTCCTAACAGCGAGTTCACCTTGCCTCACGAAATTGAAAAAGGCACTTCGAACTCAATTGAGATTACCTCTGACTTCACGTTTTTAACTCCTGATCAAATCCATTTTCTCCCAGACAGCCATTTTGATATTGCTTGTAACACCGATAGTTTTGGTGAGATGGTTCCTGAAACCATTCAAGTCTATTTCTCACTATTAAGAAGAGTCTTGAAAGAAAACAACGTGTTCTTTTGTAACAACCGTGCATCCAAAAGCATGTCGGTCGTCGGACATGATTTCAATAAGGCCGAGATTTTATATTCCAATCCACAAGTGAGAAAAGGAGAAATCCACATCCGATTCTGCGAATACCCGTGGGACCCTCAAGATCAGGACTACTTTTACTATAGTTCTCGCTTCTATTATTTTGTGGAAAACGTGCAGCACACGTTTTTTACCCGAGCCACCCAACTCAAAAAAGCTTAGCATCTTGTTTCCCAATACGCTTTTTGGGTGTTCGAAAATGATCCACGTAAACTTCCACCATCCCCTTAGTGAAACCTAAAAATCGGAGCCAATGCTGCTCCAAGGGTAGATCTAAATTGGTAAGCAGCGGTTGTCTCACCGAGATGGGAAACTTTTCAACATAACGGCGGACCAGACGATCCAATCCCACCAACTTGACCAATTTTAGGATTCCATATTTGGGCAAGGCAAGCAGCCATGGGCGGAAAAAACTGACCCAATAATGGCGTGGGTTTGAATCGATATACAGCAATGCCTGGCCGTGTAAGGCTCCGTTCCCAATGGCATATTGATATTGCTTTCGAGGAGGCAAATAGGGTTGGGCTGGATGAAAGAACGTGAGGTGGCTCAAATACAAAACCGGCTCATGCCAATGCATCAATTGATAAAACAAATAGGTTTCTTCTCCAGCTCCATAGGGAGCACCCGCGCCTAAGGTTTCATTGTATTGAAGCTGATGTTTCTCCCACAAGGAGCGTCGAATCAAGTGGGAAGCTCCCATGAACAATTGGAAATCGTTCCAACCGAGAATTCGATCTTGATCTTGATGAAATTTGGAATGGAAAGGCTTTCTTGTTTCGAGTTCCAAGATCCGACCGCAAAAAGCAGCCACTTCTGGATGCGCTTCGAGACTCTTATTCAACGTGATGAAAAATGAGCGATCCAGCACACAGTCATCATCTGTAAACAGAAATACATCCCCCTTGGCCTGAGAGACGCCAAAATTCCGATTGTGGGATAACCCCTTTTGAGCTGAAAAAAAGAAACGGACTGCGGGATAAGCGGCCAAGCGATCTTGGTACGCACAGTCCCCTTGTTCCACAACAATCACTTCATACGCCGTATCATTAGCCTCCTGATGGGCTTGATCGATCGAGTCGAGCAGGCGGAAAAGGTCTTGAGAACGATTGAGGGTGGGAACGATTAAGGAAACCAGCATAGTCACAAACTACTTGTCACAAAATATTTTTGTCCATTTGCAGAGTCCCTGTGGGAAAAACGGCAGCTTTGATCTTATTTGGGTACTTGGTGGCAAGATGCTCGTACAACGGTTCCCATTCATGAAAAAGCAGAACTGGTTTTTCGTAGTAATCCTCTAAAGTGGCTTGATTGAGGTTGGGTGAGAAAAAGATCAACTCGCGATCTTCGAGTAGGTCTTTGAACAAGCCATGCACGTCGCGTTTGACATATTTCTTCATGCCTTTGGTATTCAATCCATGCTCTCCTACCCCTTCAGTGCAGGCATTGACAATCACAATCGACCCGCCTTTGCGCACGACTTGCCGTTCTGGTTCACGGGTGGACCACACATCCAGTGAACTGAGCGAAAGCAAAAGCCAGTTGTCTCGGGGAAACGCATTAAAAATTCCCACATCGTTCAAATAGGGAACCTCGCATGCGTAATGGGGAACCGCCACATGGGCCGCCTGTTCATAAGCCAGAGCCGGATCACCGCAAAACAGATGGGTGGGTTGTCCCTGGCTGTTGTAGAGGGAATTGGCAATGAAGTTCAAACCCGCGATTTTTGCTGCCTCTTCCACATCCTGTCTGGCTTTGTTTCCTTCTACCATGCCGATTTTGCCTTCCAATCCACGGAATGAAGATCGATGTAGCGCTTCCACGGATTCCATCTGAGCCAAGCCCGGCAATACGATTTTCCCACCTCCGCTGAAACCTGTGATGTTGTGGGGCATGAGCATTCCAATCGCAACTTTGAAATCGGCTTCCAAAAAATGACGGTCAATGATGAGGGGAGTTCCGTTTGAGGTTTCCCCAATGTGTTTGTTGTTTTGGTAGGGATTGTGATTATACACTCGATACTTCGCCACCACCTCTTTGCCCAACTTTTTCACCAGATCGTCATGCACCAGAACACGGTGATGGCTTCCTAACGAAATCAGGAAATAGATGTTGCGATCCTGGATTCCGGCCCGATGCAATTCTTCCAAAATTGGAGGGATGAATCGGGAGCCGGGCGTGGGTTTGGTGATGTCGTCAATCGTGATGCAGACGGACTGGGAGCCTTGAGCATATTCTGAAAGGCGTGGACTGCCAATCGGATGATGCAAAGCTTCCAAAATCTGAGCATCTGAAATTTCAGGAACAGCGGGAAGATCGATCACATTCACATTCCAGTGATCCGGAAGGGGCAAAGTGAGAGCTTCATTGCCGTACCACATCTTCCAGTGCATACGAACTGAAGGCATGAATTCCTTTCTTTGAAATCTAAATCGGGGGCTGTTTTTAGAAATTAAATCATTCGAATGAAATCGAATGTCATGAGATATCGAATTGTATGCAATCAAGTCGTCCGAAGTCAGTATGAGCCATCAGTAGGACAGCTTGCCTTGAGCCATCAGTAGGACAGCTTGCCTTGAGCCAGTTGTTGAAACAAGAATTCGGCGAATTGGAAATCAATCGGTCGATCGATATTGACCGCCTGAATGTCATCAAGGAACAAACCTCGCGCTGTTTTGCCAAAGGCGAAATCGCGTCCAGACCAATTTTCCAGAACATGCCGTTGCCGAATATACAAGGCCCCGGACGTGCAGTACAACGTGGGCAAATCCTGTCGCTGTTGGAAGGATTCGACATCGATATCTTTAAGAAACTGAACCAGGATGTCGTTGTCCACGATGTCGAGAGCACGGTAGGGGTGTTCATGTTCGATACGTTTGAGGGAAGCCACCGAATCGCAATTTGTTTCGAGCAATCTTTCGATACCAATATCAATGCTTTCCGCCTTGATGAAAGGACAGGTGGGAGCCAATTGCAACACGATATCGGCATGAAACCCGAGTTCACTCATTTTTTCCATTGCGTATTTGGTGGAGGCGGTTAGTGGAATGTCACTCGTTGCATTGCTGGGATCACGCTGAAAAGGGATCTCGGCTCCGTATTGATGGGCCACCTTGGCAATCTCTTCATCTTCGGTGTTACAGATCAACCGGTCGATGTATTTGGATTTCTGTGCGGTTTCAATCACATAGCTCACCAATGGACGCCCACCCAAAGATTTGAGATTTTTTCGCGGGACTCCAGAAGAGCCGCCTCGTGCAGAAACAACGCATAAAATTTTTTTATCAGTCATGGATCTCCTATAAAATGCCTTGAAGCCGACACATCCGAGCAAAAGCCAAATCTTCTTGTTGAATCAATTCGTCCCAAGTGCCTTCTTGGACGACGCGGCCTTGCTGAAGTACATAAATGTAATTGCAATGACGGATGGTCGACAAGCGATGTGCAATAAGAATGAGGGTTTTTTTACCCATCATTTGTTGAATACTTTGTTGAATGAGGCGTTCGGATTCACTGTCCAAGGCCGAGGTTGCCTCGTCGAATAATAAGATGGGGGGATCCCGGTACAGCTCACGAGCGATAGCCAATCGTTGTTTTTGCCCTCCGGAGAGCTTCACTCCTTTTTCCCCTACCCACGTATTGAAGCCGTCAGGCGTTTGTTGAATGAACTCCCAGCAATGCGCCATTCGTGCCACCTGTTCTAGCTTGGCATGGCCTTCCGGAGTGGAAAAACCTTCATCCCAAAAGGTGATATTGTTGGCGATGGTATCGCTAAAAATCATCGGATCTTGTGTGATATACCCAAACAGATGCCTCATCTGATCCAAATCGAGTTCCTGATAATCAATGCCATCCAGAGTTACTTTTCCTGCTTGAGGCATTAATAGCCCGGCTAGCAAATCCATCACTGTGGTTTTTCCAGCCCCCGACTCACCAATGATCGCTATACTCATATTGCTTGGAATCTTTAGAGACACGTTTTGCAAAATGGGTTGATTTCCATAGACGTGACTGACTTCCTCCAAACACAAGGCCCTCTGAAAATCGACGGTGGTTTGCTTGCCTGGAGCTTCAGTATGTAGCCTTAATTGCTCACGAGCGGTCTCCACCATATTGACGGCACCAAAACTGCCTAAAAACACATGATAACTTTCTTGCAAAGCGCGGATCTGTCCCAAGCAGCGGTAAAGAAAAAATAGGGTCACTAAGGCGAGTGAGATGGGTTGTTCCAGGACCTCAACCTGATACAAAATCATGGAAGCCATTGCGATAAAGATCAATGGCTCAAAAGTGGCGCGCGGAACGACACCTAACATTTGTCGATAAAAATGAACATTTCGATTGTTGTGGATCTCGTTGCGAATATGCCTGCCAATACTGGAAAACCCTGACACTGCTTTCAGATATTTGAAGGCATGGATCATCTGTATGAAGACGATTGCCAAGTCTGAATTGCTCTTCGAATACTTGACTGAGATGTTACGGATTTGGCGGCTCAGTTGGGCAAAGATCCCAAAAATCCCCCCTCCCATCGCACCGCAGATAAGAGTGAGTTGCCAATTTAAGGTGAATGAAAATCCCAAATAAATGAGAATGCTGATAAAGTTCACCAGCATCATTGTGAACCGACTAAAACTTTGGTTAGAACTGGGAACTTCTACAGTGATCAAATTGGTGAAATAACCCGTTTCCGTACTAGTGTAATGCGAGTAACGCATCCGTTCATATTGCTGCAAAAATTCCAAACGCAAATGGCGAATCATATTGCAGAGTATGTGCTGCTGAATCCAAGATTGAACAAATAAAAATATCCCTTTCGCAGCGACGATCCCTCCAATTACAAAAAGTAGTGTATATAGCGAAAGGTCGATTCCCAAAACATCAAACGCTTTGAGAATCCATTGCGTGACAGGGTCGGAGGGGTTAGCTTGGATGGTATCAAACTGCAAAACGGGCAATAGCATGGAAATGCTGATTCCCTCTAGAAAACTGGCAATGAAGGCGAAGCCAAGAAACAAGTAAATCATCCAGCCATTATATCGGATGAAAAACTGAAAATGACGGTAAAATACGGCGAAAGAGGTAAACATAAATTTGTGAAGCCCGGTTGAGGAAGCAGTAGCGAAAAAGTTTCTGAATCCGAGGCACTCTGGGAGTTGCTTTCAAAAGATGATACTTATTCAATAATCTGTATCAAACTGCAAACCCGATATATCGCTACTCATTATTCCACAGATCAATACAAGACTATCTTTCGACGGTAACTATGAAAAATCGCGAATTGCAACAAGTGGACGTTTTGATCCTCTGCGGTGGCTTGGGTACGCGACTGCGTTCCCTGTTCCCAGAAACCCCGAAAGGTTTAGCCGAGATTGGAGGGCAGCCTTTTTTAGATCGATTGGTAGATGAACTTCTGGGGTGTGGTTTCCAACGGATCATCTTATGTGTGGGACATTTGAAAGAACAAATCAAAAGCCATTTCCAAAAGCGGCGGTTGCCGGAGGTGCTACTTTCTACAGAAGAAATCCCACTCGGCACAGGCGGTGCTGTGAAACAAGCGAAGGCTTTGATCGAAAGCAATCACATTTTAATCATGAACGGAGACTCTTGGTGCCAAGTGGATCTGTTCCACTTCTATCGTTGGCATAAGCAACACAGCTCGTTTTTTTCGATGGTGCTCACTCCGTCTGCAAACCCTGAAGACTACGGGAATGTGACCTTGGACTCCAAGCAAAAAATCGTCACTTTTGCTGAAAAATCCGATACAGCAAGTGGGGCATATATCAATGCCGGCATCTATCTCGTACAAAATCGCTTTTGGGAAATGTTGCCAAAAGTCTCACAGTTTTCTTTGGAAAAGGAGGTGTTCCCGTATTTGATTCAATCGCATCCTTGCTACGGGTTCGTTGTCGAAAGTGATCTGTGGGATATCGGAACACCGGACCGCTATGCACGAGCTAACCGTTTCTTCAACCGCAAATCCCTCTGAAGCCCAAACTGTTTAGAAAGCAGACAAATTACTAAAACCTCACCAAATTATGGAGACTATTGAATGGATAACTCATCATTTTCGTGTGAACTGACAACCAGAGACTTTGCAGATCTATTCTAGCTCAGATCGAGTCTCCTTCTTGTTTTAATTTTCACAATGTCCCACTATGCACCTCCCTTACCGTTCTCAATGCTGGATTGATTCTTGCATTTTTCAGAAAGGATCATAAGATACGCCTCTTTTTGATATCCCCTTTGAGAACTGGGGTACCAGAATATCCAAAACTCGGAATATATGAAAAAAGCGTTGATTACGGGAATCACAGGAATGGTAGGTTCCCATCTTGCGGACTACTTGCTAGAGCATACCGATTGGGATATCCACGGCATGTGCCGGTGGCGTAGCCCCCAAGACAACGTAAAACATTTGATTCCCCGTATGAATCAAAAGGATCGAGTGTTCTTCCTTTATGGGGATTTGCGAGATTATATTTCCCTGCAAAATGTGGTGGAACAGGTCAGACCCGATTTCGTGTTTCACCTTGCTGCACAGAGCTATCCAAGCACGAGTTTTACATCCCCTTTGGATACTCTAGACACCAACATTCAAGGCACCGCACGATTATTGGAAGCCTTGCGACGCTGCCCCGGTATCGATCCCTGTATCCATGTGTGTGCTTCTTCAGAAGTGTTTGGAAGGGTCTCGTCAGAAAAACTTCCTATTGACGAAGAATGTACCTTTCATCCGGCCTCGCCCTATGCCATCTCCAAAGTAGGAACTGATCTCATCGGAAGGTTCCATGCGGAAGCTTATGGCCAGAAGGTGATGACCACTCGTATGTTCACTCACACCGGTCCGCGGCGCGGCGATGTGTTTGCGGAATCATCATTTGCCAAACAGATTGCAATGATTGAAAAGGAAATGATTCCTCCGACAGTGAATGTGGGAAATTTAGACTCCTTGCGAACTTGGTCGGATGTTCGTGATGCAGTGCGGGCCTATTATATGCTCCTGACAGTCAATCCCCAACCAGGTGAATATTACAACATTGGAGGTGAATATTCCTGTACGGTCCGAGAGATGCTGGACTACTTGATTTCAATCTCACCCCACCCTTCCATTGAGGTGATTGTGGACCCCACCCGTTTGCGTCCTATCGATGCCAACCTCCAAGTTCCCAATACTTTGAAGTTTCGTAACCATACCGGATGGAAGCCGGAAATCACTTTTGAACAAACCATGAAAGACTTGCTGGACTATTGGCGTGGAAGGGTCCAATCCGGCGAAGTGTTTCCCACAAGATAACTATGCCTCAAACCAAATTGCCTTCCTTTCCCCCTCATGGTCCGTGGGACGCCCGTTTAAAGGGCGCTGCTTGTACTCAACTGACTCCCATCGAAACAGTGCATCAAAATGACTGGTTTGCTGTACAAAACCGAGGAGGGTACTTCACTGTGGAATATCACGATTCGCATGTAGCAGTGCTTCCCATTGTGGAAGGTCAAGGTATCGTGATGATTCGTGCCAAACGTCCCGTTATGAACGATTGCACATTGGAACTTCCCGCCGGAGCCATTGAGCCAGGAGAATTGCCTTCCGTGGGAGCTATCCGTGAATTACGAGAAGAGACCGGCATTCTGCTAGATCAATCCGATCGACTCAATCCCATGCCCCCCTTGTGTATTTCGTCCACCCGGTTCCCAAAATTGAACTATGTGTTTCAGGTCGAACTCAGTCAGTCTGAATATGACAACCGACTCCCTCATGACGACGAAGTCACGGAAGTCTTGTGTGTTCCGTTTGCCAAAATTCCAGAGATGATGGCATCGGGAGCGATTTATGTTACCTTACCACTCGCTGTGATTGGCACCTATCTTTTGAATCAACTCACCCATTTTAACTTGCCTAACAAGGATTTATGAAAACGCTCAATTGGCAGCTCTATCAAAAGCTCTTCCTGATTCGCCATGCTGAAGCAGTGATTCAAGAGCACTACTTAGAAGATGAAATGAAAACTCCCATGCATATGTCGAAGGGCGGCGAGGCAATTGCCGTGGGAGTATGTGACGCTTTGTCCGCTACCGATCAAATCGTTGGAACATACCGCAGTCATGCAATTTACCTAGCAAAGACGGGGGAGTCGGACCGTTTTTTTGCCGAGTTGTATGGCAAAGCCACAGGAACCGCTAAAGGCAAAGCAGGTTCGATGCACCTCACCGCGCCGGAATTGGGATTGATCTGTACCTCGGCAATCGTCGGGACCAATATTCCTGTTGGTATTGGCGCAGCGTTTGCCAACCGAAGGCAAAACAATGGGAAGGTAGTGGCGATCTTCTTTGGAGATGGCGCGATTGACGAAGGCGTGTTCTGGGAAAGCTTGAATATGGCTTGTTTGATGCGGTTGCCCGTCTTGTTTGTTTGTGAAGACAACGGCCTTGCTGTTCATATTCCTTCGGAGGCCCGGCATGGTTACCGGTCGATTACCGAAGTCGTTCGTCAATTTGACTGTGAAGTCGTCGCAGACGATACCACCGATGTGGAACAGATTTATCGTTTAACACAACAAGCGATTCGCGCCACTCAAAGCCAAAACCGCCCTGTGTTCATGCACCTCAAGTATTATCGGTATCTGGAGCATGTTGGGGTGTTTGAAGATTTCAAAGCCGGTTATCGCTCAAAATCGGCCTATGACCGTTGGGAAGAGGCAGACCCCATTCGGTTACAGCGGGAAAAATTGCAACAATGGTATTCAGAAGCCGAGATCTCTGCTCTGGAGGACTCCATTAAGGAGCAAGTCCAACTCAGTCTTCAACGAGCCGAGGAGGCTCCTTTTCCTGAATCGCACGAATTGTATGAGGATATTTACGCATGACCCGAAAAATTTCTTACCGCGAGGCCCTTAATGAGGCCATGACTTTGGAAATGCGACGTGACTCCAGTGTCTTTGTATATGGCATCGACGTGGCAGATCACAAACGTATATTCAACAGCTCCAAAGGGTTGGTGGAAGAATTTGGTGCCAACCGCTGTTTCAGCACGCCGCTTTCCGAAGACGCGATGACTGGATTTGGCTTAGGAGCCGCGATCAATGGGTTGCGTCCGATTCATGTCCACATGCGCATCGATTTTTTCTTATTGGCCATGAATCAGTTGGTCAACATGGTATCCACACACCGTTACGGTTCGGGCGGATCGATGAAGGTGCCGATGGTCATCCGAGCCATCACTGGACGGGGCTGGGGGCAATCCTACCAACACAGCAAGACACTACAATCCTGGTACGCTCATATTCCTGGCATTAAGGTCGTCATGCCGACCTCTCCACGAGATGCCAAAGGGCTGTTGATGTCAGCCATCCAAGACGACAATCCTGTGGTGTTTTTGGAGCACCGTTGGCTGTATGACGTAGAAGGTGAAGTCCCAGAAGATTTAGAACCCCTGCCCCTCGATCGAGCCAAAGTGGTTCGAACCGGAACCGATATCACAATCCTCGGAACTTCTTGGATGACGGTGGAAGCTGCCAAGGCCGCTGATGTTTTGGCGAAACGTGGTGTGAATGTGGAAGTGGTGGATATCCGATCCATTTCCCCATTTGATCGAGAAACGGTGATCGCTTCCGTCCAAAAAACAGGTCGCTGTATTATAGCTGACAATGATTGGATTTACTGCGGATTTAGTGCCGAGGTAGCTACTCAGGTTTACGAACATTGTTTTGGACAGCTGAAATCTCCGGTTCAGCGGATCGGCTTTAGTGAAGCTCCGTGTCCTTGCACCCGGCCTTTGGAAAACGAATTTTATGCCAATGCGATTGATATCATCCAAGGGGTTGAATCTCAGTTAGGCTTGTCCCCTACGGACCTATCAGGTGAAGATTTCTATAGCTACGAAAACAAATTCAAGGGGCCATTCTAATGCAAAATAACGAATTGGAAGCCAAGGCAAGGAAGCTTCGCTTGGATGTAATCGAAGCCATTGCCCAAGCGAAAAAAGGACACATCGGTGGGGGAATGTCATGCATGGATTTATTGGTAGCATTGTTTTATCAGCCCATTCTCAAGTTTGATTCACAAAACCCTCAATGGCCGGAACGTGATCGATTCATCTTAAGCAAGGGGCATGTTGGATCGACACTCTACGCAGTGCTGGCAGACTTAGGATTTTTCGATCCCTCCGAATTGAGTCGATTGAATCAAGGTGGTCTTTTGGGAGAACATCCAGATCGGCGTATTCCTGGGGTCGAAGTCGACAGCGGATCTTTGGGACATGGTTTAGGTATTGGTTCGGGAATGGCTTTAGCTGCCCGCTTGGATCAACTGGATTACCATACGGTTGTGATGCTGGGAGATGGCGAATGTTATGAAGGATCCACTTGGGAAGCCGCCTTGTTTGCTGCTCACCATCGATTGTCCAATTTGACGGCAATCGTTGATCGCAATCGACAGATCGTCAATGATTTTACAGAGGACGCCAATCGGCTCGATCCCTTACCGGCTAAATGGAAGGCGTTTGGATGGGAAGTCCGTGAAATCGATGGCCATGTTTTTCCAGAAATTCTCGACAGCTTGCGTGATTTCCGAAACCGACCTGACCATCGCCCGTTAGCGATCATTGCCAACACCATCAAGGGGAAAGGGGTCTCATTCATGGAAGGTCAGCTAGCTTGGCATCATGGGGGCATCTCTGGAGAAAAATTGGAACTAGCTCGTAAAGAACTCTTAGCACCTTCACAGGAGAACGGACGTGATTGCCTCTAATATCGACATGCGGGATGCCTTTTTTGATCAAGTCTATGATCTGGCTGCTCAAAACAAGAATATTCTGTTTTTGACAGCAGACCATGGCGCGTTCAGCCTCGTTCGCTTCAAAAAAGATTTTCCACAACAGTATCTCAATGTCGGGATTTCTGAACAAAACATGATTAGCGTTGCAGCAGGGCTGGCCTTAAGTGGCAAAACCGTGTTTGTTTACAGTATCGTCAACTTTGTTACGTTGCGTTGTTTTGAGCAGATTGCCATTGATGTGTCGGGGATGAATCTCTCGGTGAACATCGTGGGTGTTGGTGCTGGGTTCACGTATAGTGTGGACGGCCCAACCCATCATGGGATGCAAGACGTTGCCGCAATGGCTTCGATGCCCAATCTCCAAATTTTCAATGCATCCGACCCTACCAACACCAGTGCTTTTGCAGACATTGCTTGTTCTCAGCCTGGACCGAAATACATTCGGATTGAAAAAGGCACGTTACCGCAGCTTTATATGCAGCCTCATGATTTTTCTGACGGACTTGCCCAATTAAAAAGTGGGAATGCAGGGACTATTATTGCGACTGGCATTATGGTACCGCGAGCAATGGCGATTGCTGAAAAGTTATCCTTGCAGCATCAACTGGAGTTTCAGGTCGTCGATTTGTATCGCCTCAAACCCATCAATGCAGAAAAGCTGCTTTCGTATTTGGAGAGAGCACCGCTGATTGTCACCCTAGAAGAAAACTGGCAGGCCGGAGGTATGGGGAGCATGGTTAGCACCTTATTAAGCGATCATCGCCAATTTATTCCGCTCTCGCGCATCGCCCTTCCTGAAAAGCCCTGTTTCGAATATGCCGATCGGGAATGGATGCAGACCCACTTCGGGCTAGGAGAGGGTCAAATCATGTCTAAAATATTGAATTTTGCTCAAGAGAATTCGAAATGAAATATAAAGCGTTTGGGACATCGAAGCTTGCTTTGCCTGTCATCGGTCAAGGCATGGGAATTGGAGGCTTTTACGCCAAGCAAGCCAAGTATACTGAACAGCACCGGGCCACTTTGACCCGTGGCTTGGAGCTTGGTATGAATTTTATTGATACCGCAGAAATTTATGGTGAAGGACAAGCAGAAGTATTGCTCGGTGAAGTGATTAGCACTCAACGGGACCGCGTGATCGTGTCGACAAAATTTTCTCCAGAGCACAATGGATATGATGACGTGCTTCGGTCGGCGGAGCAAAGCCTTACTCGTCTCAAGACTGACTACTTGGATATTTATCAAATGCACTGGCCCAATCCCAAGATCCCATTGGAAAACACGATGCGGGCCTTAGAACGGTTGGTGCAAGAAGGCAAAGTCCGTTATATTGGAGCGAGCAATTGCTCTTTGAGGCAACTCAAGGCAATCCGCTCTTATCTATCTGGACATGACATTATTGCAGCCCAAGTGGAATACAACCTATTCGACCGTTCCATTGAAGAGGAATTCCTTCCTTATTGCCAATCTGAAGGAATTGCTACCGTCGCTTACAGCCCCCTCATTCAAGGGAAAATCACAAATGGCTCGCAAAAACGAAAAGCATTGGAAGCGATCGCAAATAAGTATCAAAAGACTTCGGCTCAAGTAGTGCTCCAATGGTTGGTGAGCCGCCCCGGAGTGGTTGCTATTCCCAACACGGGCAACTTGGTCCATTTGGAAGCAAATGCCAAGGCCGCTGACTTTGATCTCCACTCCGAAGACGCTCAAGCAATTGATCAGTTGTTTCAACAACGTTGTCATTTTGTTCCCACCGATCAAATTCGTATTGCCGCAGACCCATCAGCCAACGTTTATCGCTCGGCTGAGGAAGCTATTGAAAATCGATTTGGCCAATCTCCCAGCCCTCTAGAATTGGCTCAGGAAATCCGTGATGGGGAGGTACTGAAACCCATTCGCATCGTTTCCAGCCCCGATTCTGCATATGTGTACGATCTCGCGGAAGGTAGAAGTCGCTATTGGGCATGGGTGCTTGCTCATGAAGGGCAACAGCCAATTCCTGCCTATCTCCGCGAAGATTAAAGCTCCTCCTGCCAACTTATTGAATGAGAATTTCGCAATGAAGATGAACGAATATCAAGTAGTGAACTATAGCAATGATCATGAAAACCAAACTCGTTCTCAATTGGTTCAACAGCTCAAAAACTGCCCGATTCCGGATAGCGAGATCTTGTCCAATTTAGGACTGTTCCTCAATTCCAAGAACCTATCGCGGATTCTGTTCATGGATTTCCTGTATCGCCAAATCGTGGATGTCCAAGGAGTCATCATCGAATTCGGCACCCGGTGGGGTCAAAATGCGGCTTTGTTTTCGGCGTTGCGAGGCATTTATGAGCCTTTCAACCGGCACCGAAAAATTATTGCATTTGACACCTTCTCCGGCTTCCCCGGCGTTGCGCAAGAGGATGGTTCTTCTGAAATGATGTCCAATGGCAGCTTGGCAGTTTCAGACAATTATGAAGCCTTTCTTCAGGGTATCTTGGAATGCCATGAACAAGACGCCCCGCTTTCCCATATTAAAAAGTCTGAAATACGAGCGGGCGATGCTATCGAACAAATCGATCGTTATTTGAAAGAGGCACCAGAAAGTATCATCGCGTTGGCGTACTTCGACTTTGATCTTTACGAACCCACCAAGAAGTGTCTTCAGGCCATTCGTCCTCGGTTGGTCAAAGGCAGTGTTTTGGGATTTGATGAATTGAATGACCCTGACTCTCCAGGCGAAACGTTGGCGCTCATGGAGGAGTTTGGACTGAATCAAGTCCGTCTCAAACGTTACCGCTATACCTCACGTGTCTCTTATTTTGTAGTTGAGTGACAAAAGCCCATCGAAATTCAGGAAACGGAAAGGTTTGTTCGCATGTTACCAGGCAAATATCTTGTGGCGGGCGCGACTGGACTCATGGGGTCGCATGTGTTGCTCCACCTCCGCAACGTTCCGAATGTCCAGATTCGGGCCACCTACCACAAACGCCCTCCTCATATCCAAGGAGACAACATCACGTATGTGCATGCCAATTTGAGCACCCCAGAGGATTGCCAGAGGATTGTTGATGATGTGGATTACGTGTTTATGTTGGCGGGAAAACTCTTAACCGCTCCTGTTCTCGCCAAAAACCCGGTCACACCGGTGAACGATAACTTGTTCATGACTGTTCGGCTCTTGGAAGCCGTGCACTTCGCGGGTGTGAAAAAGCTCGTTTGGTTGAGCAGTTCCACAGCCTACCCTTTGGTTGACGAAGCGTTGGCTGAATCCCAAATGATGCAAGGCAACCCTCCCGATATCCATTTTGGATTAGGATGGATGACCCGCTTTATCGAAACCCAATGTCAGATGTATGCAGAGAAGCTTCATTCATCCATAGACACGATTGTTTTGCGCCCCACTACGATCTACGGAGAATATGGAGATTTTAACTTCAAGACTTGCCATATGTTGCCAGCTTTGATCCGACGAGTGGTTGAATGCCAATCTCCGATTGAAGTATGGGGGACCGGTGAAAATTCAAGAGATTTGATTTATGCAGGTGACGTGGTAGAGGCCTGTTTTCTTGCATTAGAAAAGGTACAGGGATTTGAAGCTTTCAACATCGGATATGGACAAGAATATACGGTCAACGAGTTACTTCAGATGATTTTACAGGCAGGCCAGTATTCAGAAGCTAAAATTGTTCATCTCTCCTCCAAACCCTCCAGTGTCCGTAAAAAAACACTCAATTTGTCAAAAGCTCGTCAAATGCTTCGATTCATACCGAAGACTTCTATTGAGGACGGAATTGCTAAAGTCATGGGTTGGTATCGACAGTCGCAGGGAGCTTCCTTTAAACAACCGAATAAGACTTTCTAGGAATTCAGGAAAAATTGATTATGGCAGACAATGATAAAATCAAATTGAGTATTTGTTGTGGCACCTACAACCGCATCCAATTCTTAAAATTGACATTGAATCGGATTCTAAAAGAGTTCGACGGCTTCCCTTATGAGATCGTCATCGCTGATGGGGGTTCGACGGACGGTACGTTAGAATTTTTGAACAGCTTGGATGCCGTTCGGGTGGTGCAAGCTAAGCTAGAAGGAGCCACGCAAGCTTACAAGACATGTTTTTTAGCAGCTCGTGGTGACTATATTCTTCCCATTCACGACCACATGATGGTTTTTGGCGAACCGATCCGGCAAGCTTGCCAAATCTTAGATAAAAATCAGCAATTAGGATTGACGTGCCAAAAAACGTATCATAGCCATCGAGCGGACCCCTTTAAAACACATGGATGTCTTTTGCCTTTTATTTCTGTGGCCCATGTTTCGATCTTCCGTTGTTCCCTAGTTGAATACGTGGACGAGAATTTTCGGGACCATTATTGGGATCAATCACTGGTTTTGCATGTATTGATGAATGGAGGAATTGTTGCGTTTTACAATCAAATTTCGGCAGTTGACATTCGGTTTAAGTATCCCGACAAAATACACGATTCCCGCAATCGGCAAACATCTCAAGTAGATGACGATTGGTTTTATAAAAAATGGGAAAAGCTCATCACTTGCCTCAGAGATTCCTTGTCCCCAATTGATAAATTTAGGATGCGAATCTTCAACTTTTTATTGATTTGGTATCTACGAACTTTGAGAAATCCATTCTCAACCAAATTCTTTTCCATGATGGCAAAGATGGGAGGCGGCTCCAATCTAACACCACACATTCCAGATCCACCAGCGGAAGCTATGCTTCCCGAATTGCTCCCCAAACTAGATCGTCGTCACCCACTCCCCATTTTAGAAAAAATCCTGGAGTGGATTTATTCAGGATGTTTTCCATTCACAATCGAACCCAGAGACGTTGACTCTAAGCTCATTTTTGTTCAAAAGTTTCCTGAAAATTTAGTTCGTCAACTGCAACAACCCTCCACCCACAAACCAGGAGAATGAGATGCTTTCAGTCGGAGTAGTGGTACCCACATGGCATTATTTTGCCGATCCTTTTAAGTTGCAGCCTTTATGGGAGTTGTACTTTGCGACGTTGATTGATGCTCGGTTCTCGGAAAATGAAGTTCGAGCCGAAGTGATCGATTTGCGTGACACCCGTTTGGAGAATACTTCCATGAAAATCGACGGGTTGGCGGAATTTGTTTCGGAAAAAGACGTGTTCTTTTATTGGATCATGAAAACCGCAGACTACCCTGAAGTCTTACGGACCATGTCTCAACTGCGCGAAGCCTATCCTCACTCCAAACATGTGGCCGGAGCGACGCATGTCGACAATTTTTCCGATGAATGTGCTTCAAAATTTGATGCCATCATCTTAGGTCCCGGTGATGAATCCTTGATCAACATCATCAATGACATTCGTCATAACCGCCTGCAAAAGACATACAAAGAAGACTGGCGTCAGCGTAAATATGCTGACTATCCGTTTGCGCGAAGGCATTATTTGCCGGAGAGAGCGATCGTCAATCGAGACCTATTCGGAGAGCATGGTAGCCTGCTAGGCACCTCAGCTATGTTGCAACGTGGTTGCAGTTTCCGGTGCGCCTTTTGTGTTTACAACGTCCCGGGCTACATCCAAATGAAAACCAATGATTCGATTGAGGAAGAAATCGAGTACCTCAAGCGGGAATACCATATCGAAGGCCTGAATTTGCGAGATGAAATTGCCATCCCATTGGCCCCCAAATTAGCTCAAAAATTCCTTGAGGCTTTGGGACGTGGCAACATCAAATGGAGGGGACAAACCAAGGTTGGTGCTAATAAAGATAAAATGGTGACCCGTGAAATTCTCAAGCTCGCAAGCGAGAGTGGCTGTGTGGAGCTTGCTATTGGAGTGGAATCGGCTTCGCAGCAAGTAATGGATATCATAGATAAAAAACAAGACACCTCCCAAGTTCGAGACTTTGTGGATGCTTGCCAAGAGTTCGGAATCAAAGTCAAAATGTGCTTCATTTTAGGACTCCCTGGCGAACCCCCAAATATCGTAGAAGTCACTCGTAACTTTATTGAAGAAACAAAACCCGATTATGTGGCTGTTTCCGGTTTCTGCCCCGTTCCAGGCTCGGCAATTTATAAAAACCCCGAATATTTTGGAGTCCGAAAGATCTACACACAATGGGAACAGCATGCTCATTTGGTGTATCGCTTCAAAGATGAAGAAACTTTTGGGCTGCCCTTTGAATATGAAGAGACGAATCGGTGGGGAAGAGCCTTTTCACGTGAAGAAATCGTCAACAATATCATTGAAATTCAATCTTATCTCCGTGAGCGGAGCATGATTTATTGAGGTCTCATGCAAAATCAATTTGACTACGAAACCAAAATTCAAAAGATCTTCGAATCGGCACAGGTCCAAAGACGCCATTCCTACCCTCAATTTCAATCCATGATTCCCGATTGGAAAAAAAAATACAAATCGGTCCTCCAATCTATTGAACACGATGGTTATGCTGTAATCCCTAATTTCTTCACTACCAAGGAAACGTCCAAGACCGAGCCAAGATTGCACAACGGGAATACGACTCCCTCACACCAAAGCAAAAAGCTGGCTCTGACTTTTTGGCCGTTTCGTCCGCTTCATGAATACAATCCATGCAAATGGCCTTGAACATCTCGCCACTGATTTTCAAATCTGTATAACTCGCCAATCAATTAACACAGAGTTAGGTAACCTATGATTAAAGAAGACGTCTTAAAAACCTTTGACAAGAAAAATGTCGTGATCACCGGGGGTACCGGTTTGATCGGAAGAGCGATCGTGCAAATTTTATGTGAGGCAGGCGCCCATGTGAGGATTGTTTCCTTGGACCAAGTGCAAGTTCATGAAAATGCTGAACACGTGTATGGCGATCTGACGGATTTCAATCTTTGCAAAGAAATCACCCACGACATGGATTTCGTGTTTCACGTCGCCGGAATCAAAGGTTCAATTCAGGTAACCAAGCATCAGCCAGCGAGTTTCTTTGTGCCGCTTTTGATGTTCAACACCAACATGTTGGAAGCCAGCCGCCTCAACAAGGTCCAAAAATTGGTCTACACCAGTTCGATTGGTGCGTATTCCAGCGCAGAAGTCTTCAAAGAAACGGAAAATGCTGAAGGCCCCCCCATGGATATGTTCCCCGGTTGGGCCAAACGCATGGCCGAAATGCAGGTGGAAGCGTATCGCATTCAATATGGGATGGAAAATTTTTCGGTCGTGCGTCCCTGCAACGTTTATGGTCCTGGCGATAACTTTGATCCGGAAAACGCCATGGTGATTCCAACCTTGATGCACCGCATCCATAACAAAGAAAACCCCGTGGTGGTATGGGGAGATGGTTCCGCCATTCGCGACTTTGCTTACAGCCGTGATGTGGCTGAAGGCACGATCTTAGCCCTCCATCATGGAACGCGAGGCAGCTTTGTGAACCTGGGGAGTGGACAAGGATATTCCATCCACGAGTTGGTTGAAACGCTCCATGAATTCTTGGACTTCAATTACCAATTCGATCCCAGCAAACCTTCGGGGTTTCCACGTCGGGTGATGGATATTTCACGTGCCCAAGAATGGATTGACTACCATCCCACCACGACTTTACGTGAAGGACTCGAAACCACCTGGAATTGGTTCCTGACGCATCAAGATGAGTATTTGAAAAAGAAAAATTATTTCAAAGATTGAACCGGAAAACTTTCCCAGCCTCAAACCAGTTGCAAGAATTCCCGACAGCACTACGAATTTAAAGAGAGGGCCATTATGGAAGTACTAAAAACCAAATTGGAAGGCGTTCTGTTGATCAAATTGGATGTTTTTGAAGATCATCGGGGGCAATATGTAGAGACCTACAACGAGCAACTGTATCACGAGTATGGAATCGACGTGAAATTCGTCCAAGATGACATTTCCACTTCGACACGGCACGTGTTACGGGGGATTCATGGAGATGCGGAAACTTGGAAATTGATCTCCTGCTTATACGGTAAGTTTTACCTTATGGTCGTCAATTGCAACACTGATTCTGAAAACTTCGGTAAATGGCAATCCTTTGTGCTTTCCGATACCAACCGTCATCAAGTGTTGGTGCCCCCACGATATGGCAATGGCCATGTGGTGATGAGTGAGCAAGCCATTTTTCACTACAAACAAAACACCTACTACAACCCCCAGGGGCAATTCACATATACTTGGAATGATCCCAAGCTAGATTTGTGGTGGCCGATCAAAAACCCGATTTTGTCGCAACGCGACGAATTTGGCCATTTTGTGGATTGATCTTCATTGAAAGGAAACCCGTATTATGTTTGAGAACTCCAATGTTTTAGTAACAGGAGGTGCTGGTTTTGTGGGTGTGAACCTGATCCATCGCTTGCTGGGATTGGGAGCCAATGTGACAGCCACCCTGCATCACAAAAAAGCATCGGTCCAAGATGATCGGATCACCTACCTTCAGTGCGACCTGACACGTCCCGAGGATTGTCAACGAGTGGTGCAAGGAATGGATTACGTGTTCATGTGTGCAGCCAACACTTCCGGAGCTGCCGTAATGGAAAAAACTCCATTGGTGCACCTCACTCCCAACCTATTGATGAATGTGCTGATGCTCGAAGCGGCTTACGCGGCAGGTGTTAAAAAATTTCTATTCATCAGTAGCAACACGGTCTATCCAGTGACAGACCATCCGGTCAAAGAAGGCGATGTGACCAACGAATTTTTCCACAAGTATTTTATCGTGGCATGGATGAAACGTTTTAGTGAAATCGTATGTGAAATGTATTCCACCAAAATCAAAAACCCGATGAAAACGGTGGTCGTGCGTCCGGCAAATTTATATGGCGAATATGATGACTTCGAGTGGGAAACGTCTCATGTGATCCCTGCCTTGATTCGCAAGGTTGTGGAACGGCATCAACCCATTGAGGTATGGGGCGATGGCATGGATTTAAAAGAATTCATCTATGTACAAGATTTCTTGGATGGCCTATTGCTGGCGATGGAAAAACAAGAAGGATTCGACCCCATCAATATTGCAAACGGTCAACCCGTCACGGTCCGCGACGTACTGCAAGCCATCCTTGAAGCAGATGATTATACCGATGCAGAACTTGTATTTGATACATCCAAACCTTCGATGATTCGTAAACGTCTGATTGATCCCAGCAAAGCCAAACATGACCTCGGATTCGAATCAAAAACCTCGCTGCAAGAGGGAATTTGTAAGACAGTGACGTGGTATCGGAAATCCCGCCCGCAATAAAGTCCCGCCCGCAATATAGCCCCGCCCCCCATAAAGAGAGGAGAGAGTTTTCATGATTATCAGTCGTACACCGTTTCGTATTTCATTTTTCGGGGGAGGTACCGATTATCCGGCGTGGTACCAGGAGCATGGTGGGATGGTTTTGAGCACGTCGATCAATAAGTTTTGTTATTTGACGTGTCGATATCTTCCTCCGTTTTTTGATTACCGGTATCGCATTCGTTACTACCATCGCGAAGAAACCCAGACCTTAGATGAAATCAAACATCCCTCTGTGCGGGAATGTTTGCGATTTATGGGAATGGATCAAGGGGTTGATATCGTTCACCATGCCGACCTTCCGGCTCGTTCGGGTTTAGGGTCAAGCTCCACTTTTACGGTGTGCTTGCTGCATGCACTGTATGCCCTCAAACACCAAATGCCTACCAAACGAGAACTTGCCCTCCACGCCATGCACATTGAGCAGGAACAAATTCAAGAAAGTGTGGGATCTCAAGACCAAACCATTGCTGCATTTGGGGGATTCAATCATATCGAATTCGGAGGTGTTCCAGAAATCACGGTACAGCCCGTAATCATGGCCCCCCAAAAACTAGAACAGTTGGAAAAGCACCTGATGCTCTTCTTCACCGGGTTTGCCCGGACTGCTTCTGAAGTCGCCGAAGAACAAATCAAAAACATTCCTCGGAAAACCCAAGATCTGAAAATCATGATGAACATGGTGCCAGAAGCGCTCAATTTGCTACTTTCCCCCCACAACACCATGGAGGAATTTGGCAAATTGCTGCATGAACAATGGCAACTCAAGCGGGGCATGTCTTCGTTGATCACCAATTCGACACTCGATGACATCTATGAAACCGGGATGAAAGCCGGAGCTTGGGGTGGAAAATTACTCGGTGCGGGTGGGGGAGGCTTCATGCTTTTTCTTGTGGAACCCGAACGCCAAGTTCAAGTACTTGAAGCGTTTCAAGACCTTCTTCATGTGCCATTTCGTTTCGATCATCTCGGCAGTCAAATCATCTACTACTCACACGAAGACCACTTTTAGTTGTAGGAACTAAAAAGTAGGGGAAAGGCTCAAGAGGAGGACTGGTTTTCTGGAAACTGAATTTCTCCTCCCTCGGCAGGCAAGATGCTGATTTTGGAGGGAACTCCTTCTGCATTCAATTCCACCAGTCCTACTCCATTTTTGTTGAGCACTTCTTGAGTTTGGTACCCTTCCGGTTTACGGGCCTCGATGATCATGTCGCGGCGTTTGGTGAACCAATTCAATGGAGAAAACACGCTGTAGATCCATCGATTGATCGGTTCCAGCCACCGCAACAAACGATGCGGGAACTCGTTTTTGAAACCACTGCATGTGATCTGCCAGATGGAAGGGCTGTTCTTCCAAAAACGAATTTTGATGTCGTAGGCAAAGGAGTAATGGACATCCCCCGACAAGATGACGAAGTTCTTTGGGGTCTTCGGATTTTTAAAGATGTTTAGAATCACATTGGCCGAACCGGGATGGGCCATCCAGTTTTCTGCATCCACCATGAGAGCCTGCCCTAAAAACGTGAACACCCGCTGAATGGCTTCAATCAGTTTCATTCCAAACACAGGAGCGGGTGAAACCATCATCACCGCCTCCTCATGCAACAGTTCTTGCTGCAAATCCGACAAGGATTCCCAATCCATGAGTCCGGAAGGGCGGTTCTCCTGACTCTCAGACCACCACCGTTTGGTCCGGGTGTCGAGCACGATCATTTTGGGCGTGGTGGGCAATGTGAAATGCCATCGGTCGAATTTGAGAAACCGGTCGATCAACCCATCTTGAGCCAATCCTCCAAGATCGGCAAAACACTGCGACACTGCGTCGGCAATTTCGGTCCCAAAGTTCTGTGGGGCATTCCCCCATCCTTGACACAGCCAATAGGAGATCAAGGCGTTTCCGATAATCCGGCGCGACACAGGATGCCCGTAAGCAGCCTCTTCCCATCCGCGTGTCAAATTCCAGTCATCAGTCACATCGTGATCATCGAAAATCATGTACACCGGAAGATGGGCCATCATGCGTCGCACTTGAGGAAGATCGCGCACAAACTCTTCAATGGCAGGCAGCTCTTCCAGATATCGTTGATGGTGTTCGGGTTTGACGCATTGAGGCTGTAGATCCAAGGTATCCCACATGGCAGGGGACCATACCAAACAATACATCGCCATCATTTCGCACAAGGTGATGAGGTGGTTTTCCGGGAAAGCAGAAGTAAAAATAGGCTTGTGCGCACTACGAAAAAACAAATCTTTCAAAATGTTATGAGCACTATCTTGGGGCAATATGGAATCCCGCTCATAATAGCAAAAAGAGCTGTGGATCAATGCGTCGTAATCGGCCACAGAGGCACCATTCAACGTTTCAGGATACAACCCGAGTTGTTCCACAGTCTGATGAATCGCGGATAACGTCGGTCCTGCCACATCATCGGCATAGATTTGATCTCCGGTCATGACAAACAATGCCGGTCGTGACGCGGGATCGTCTAAATGTTGTTCCAACAATTCATCAATTCGGAATAAGGTGTCCCGGCCATGGAAGTGTGGCTTGCGGCACGATCCGTGTAACACTTGATCCAACTGAGTTTTCACCACAAAACTCGGTCGGGTTTCTCCTGGATACAACAATTCAGGGAGCAACGTTTTTAAGCCGAGAGGACCTTGGGGGGTCTCCACTACCAAATCGTATTCCAGCTTTGTTTTTACCGGGAGGGGAGTGGGGGGAATGATATTCACCAGATACACAAACGCCTCTCGTCCCACTTGGAATCGGAACCGGTTGTGGTCATCGAGAGATTGGCGGAATAATCGGGTGGTGGGAGAGGACTGATAGCACTCGACTGAAACTTCAATCGGTCGGGAACTGATCCACCACAAAACAATCTGATTGGGAGTCAATCGACGCAGGATAGGACCTGCAATGAACAGGGGTAACGTATGGTGCATATTTTTGATGTCAAGAAATTCAACGCTTCCTAAGGCCTTACAAAGTAGGGGATCACCTATTGGTCATCCCCTGGATTCACAACTTCCAAATTGCTACGAATTCTCACAGCCGTTTCACAAAAACCCAATACACATTTTCACGAATGAGATCGCTTTTCATGTAGACTTTCACCGTCGTGGGAGCCATCTGGTAGTCAAAAGAGTATTCTAGCAAGTTGCTGAATTTTCCTGCGTTCACCCCAGCTTCGAACCGACCATGAAATTCCGGTGTCCGAGTGCAAGGCGCAATATCCATAAAAAAATTTTTCCCGATCATATCGATAGGGTTCCGCCCGGTGATTTGTCCTTCTGCTTGGTTGTACGCCAAGATAGTGCCTTTTGCATCCAACATGATGGCTCCAAACGCAAGCGCGTCGATTTCAGAAGGTTCCATGCGAGCCAATAAATTTTCAATAGATTCTGGGTCAAATGTGATGATTTCCATACGCCTCCTCCTTCATCAATTTGCACTTAATAATGGTCTTGTGGGCGCCCCCACCAACCGAGGTTTGATTTTAAAACGTTCCACTGCTTGTAACAAAATATGGGCTTGTTCGGAAAGCTCGGTTCCTGCCTGCGCGTTGTTCTCCGAAGTCCCCGCCGCTTCCTGAGTCACAATGCTAATCTGTTCAATACCTACACTGATTTCACGCAGACCCCGTGTTTGCCTCCCTGCTGAGTTGGAAAGGGCTTGGTTGATCTCGTTCACCCGGTTGACCCGCACCAGAATTTCTTGCAAAAAGGCGTCGGTTTCGTTGGCAACTTGCATCCCCACTTCTACATTGCCCACCGAGCGTTCAATCATTTCCGTTGTTTCTTGGGCAGCACTGGCACTACGTCCCGCCAAATTTCTTACCTCTTGTGCTACCACTGCAAACCCCTTCCCGGCAACCCCCGCACGGGCTGCTTCCACAGAAGCATTGAGCGCTAACAGATTGGTTTGAAACGCAATCTCATCAATCACACGGATGATCTTGGAAATCATCCCGGAGGATTCGTTGATATCTTGCATCGCCCCTACCATTTTGTCCATTTGATGATTGCCTTCCTGAGCATTGACATGGGTCTCTTTTGAAATGGACTTGGCTTCCACAATCTGTTTTTCGCTGTCCTCAATTTGTTTGGCAATGGCTTTCAAAGAAGCCGTGATTTCTTCGATGGAACTCGCTTGTTCGCTCGCCCCCGAAGCCAAGTCTTGGCTGGACTGGGCCACTTCCTCGGCGGCGGCGGCCACTTGCCGTGCACTCTCCTGAATACCGACCATCACACTATTCAATGCGTCTAACGTGGATTGCAGCGAGTTTCCAATCACGTCTTGCTCGTCTTGTGGAGAGATTTCAGAGGTCAAATCTCCTTTGGCCATCCGTACTAAGGCTGCGACCACATCCTCTTGCAAATAGTCGCTGAATTTATTCATCGCTGCCGTCATCCGGCCAATCTCGTCCTGGCTTTCGGTGAGAACCCGATACTCCAAGTGACCTTGTGTCATCTCAGATAACATGGTTACTGCTTGACCCAAGGGTTTGACGATCAAACCAACGAGATAGGTTCCCCCCAATATCATGAAGACCAAAATGATGGCCGATGTGATAGCAATCAATCGCAACGCTCGTTTTTCCGAAGCTTCAGCACGTAACAAAGACGTTTCGGTGAAGTCTTCGATATCCAACAGGAAAACTTCCAGTTCGTGATTTAATTGATCTTCCAATTGCTCGACGGCTTCGATTTCGTCGATCACGTCATGAATCTTTCCTTCATTGATCGCTTCAAAAATCTTGAGAACCTTCTCCTCGTAACGGAGATGCTCTCGATCCATCTCTGTCAGACGTCTCAGTATCTTACGGAATTCCAAAAGCTCGATCTCATGCACGGCTTCACCAATGATTCTTTCGGCCAAAGCTTCTGCTTCTTTGAATTCGGCATCCACCTGATGCGAAAGTTCTTCAAATTGCTTTTCATTTTTGGGCAACGATTCTTCTCCTCCAAAACCAGCTTTTGCACGTTCCCCATAATACAGCGCCCGCTCGAATCGGATGGCTTGTTCCAATTGATGCACCTCAATGGCAGTCACGAGTTTTGTCATCACAATATCATGATGCGCGACGGCATAAATCTCTTCTCCTATAGCATCCAATTGGTAGATGGCTTCTCCCCCTTGAAAAGCCATCAGCAACAATGAGGTCCCCAACAGTACCCAAATCTTTGTTTTGATTGAGTAGTCCTTCAACGATTTCATACTTCTCTCCCTTACGATTGAATTTGCTGGTCAACAAGATATGCCTTCCCAGAAATTACTTTCAATTTTAAGAACGATTTAAATCTACCTAAAAAACAACAAATAAACAACAAAGATAATAATGATTTAAACGTCTTTTGCATTCAAAATGCAATAGCACCTGTACTTGACCTCCAGTCCAAAAACAACATGGGATAAAAACTTGAACACCATGTAGTGAACTCGGAAGCAATACAAGAAATGCTGTACTTGTGTTAAGGCAGAGAAACGCAGAGAAAGCAATACCTTAGGACAGTGAACAGGAAAGATATTGAATGAAGGGTGGGATGCAAAGCTGAGGTCACTGTTCGGAAACAAGGTATGGAGGGCAACTAGGTGTGGAGGGCAACAGGGTACCCTCCAATGAAAACGAGAATTATCCTTCTTTGTATACGTACATCGGACATCGGGCATGATGCAGGAGATAATCGGTGTTGCTGCCCAGAAATACACGTCCGAGAAACGTGTGAGAGTGCGCGGCCATCATGATCAACATGGCTTGGGTTTCTCGTTGCATTTCGAGAATCTTGAGATAGGGTTTGCCATAAGCCACCGTGGCTTTATATTTGGCGGTGACTTGCAATTCACTCAAAAAATCCACCAAATTTTGCTCGACTTTGCTGAGGTCTTCAGAGTGCTCTGCATTGTCAATCGCAGACACATCCTTATCATCGCCATGCTGATAAAACCCGGTTTCCATCGCGTAGAAATTTCCACCGTATTCTGGCATTTCGTTAACATGCAAGAAGTGCAGTTCAGCCTTGGTACGAAGCGCCCACTCGTCAGCAATTTTGATCACCGTGCGATTCACATCGCTGTAGTCGACAGGAACGATGATTTGGTTGGAATACACATCTTTGGCCTTTTTGTGGACATATACAGGAAACGGGCAATGGTGCAGCACATAGTCCGTCGTGCTTCCTAAAAACAGTCGTCCCAGCAAACCGTGTGAATGGGCTCCCATGATCAAGATATCAGGTCGGATTTCTTGGGCTGCTTCCAAGATTTTCATCCCTGCGTGGCCATATTTCAGCAAGGTGCGATACTCGGGTTTGAGATCACGGCGTTTCAAGTAAGTTTCCAAAATGTCCATGAGATGATCCGACTCCACATTGATGGAAGGATCCACATGCAAAAACGTTAGCTTGGCATCGGTGCGTTGTGCCCATCCGTCGGCAATGCCAATCACTTCTTCGGTGATCCGACTCCGATCTAGTGGAACCAAAATTTGCTTTTCCATATCGCCTCCTCTATTTAAAAAAAGTTTTTTCTTCAATGAGATAGCATAACTCTATCGTACCGTTTTTCCTTGCAGGCCATATTCGCAAATTTACTTACTTATGCCGCCCGTTTCGCCTTCTCAAGCAGCCCAAGTGTTCTTTCGCCCCTCCCGGTGGTTTCGCTGGAGTGCGGTAGGATTTTTAGTAGGGTTGTTCTTATATCTTGGAAGCCTTGTTTGGAATCAGGTGAGTGAGGCTCCTACAGCGACCACCCTGCAAGACTATTCGTTCCAATGGATCAACCTGACTCTCGTTGCCTTGGTGTACGGCGTGTTGTTTCGTTTTACGCGATTTCTATTTCACTGTTTTCAATGGGAATTGCGTCCTCTGAAACATCGCAAACGATGGGTCTGGGGAGTGCTACTGTTGGCTTTATTTCTCAACACGTATCGAGCGGACTACGGACTTCCCAATTTATACGTGCACGATGAAGATCTGTTTCAGCGGCAAGTGGAACAAATGGTGCGGCATCCCACTTTTTTTGGCACCAAGAAGGTCAATTGGCCCAGCATGGGAATGAATCTAGCGGTGATTCCTACCGTGTTGCACTATGCAGTCGCCGGAATCACCAAACAACAACTTGAACTGTATGTGGATACGGTACTGAGTTCTCGCTGGTTCATGGGATTCCTAACGACCGTACAGGTCTTGCTATTGATGCTCATGGCGCGTCGTTTAGTGAATTGGCACACTGCGTTTTGGGTGGGCATATTGGCAAGCAGCAATTTGGCCATGAATGTATTTGCCCATCAAGCTCGTATCGATCCAGCCACCAGTTTTTTGGTCACCACGACTCTGTATTTGGCTCTGTTGTATCGCCAGACCCCCCAGCGCCACCTTCTATTGATTTGGGGGTTGAGTTTAGGGTTTGCAGCCGGAGCCAAATACCATGTGGGGGTGTTGGCACTCGGATGTGTGATATTGCTTCTGCATCAACATCGCTCTCATTGGAAACAATCGATGTGGGTGATCGGTGTCCTCGCCGTGAGTTCAATGGTCGGTTTCTGGATTGCGATTCCGCTGTTGCCGTTCCGTGTCGATGAATACGTGGCTTGGTTCTTTCGCCAAGTAACGATTTATCAAACAGGCTTTCCAGGACACGAAGGCACCCCTCCCGAAAACTTCCGGTTTTACCTCGACTACCTTCTCCGCGAAGGCGGTGGTTTCATCGTCCTCATTGGAGCCACTTTGGGGCTGGCCTGGCTTTCTATCAAAAAAGATTGGGGGGTGATCGGCTTATTGGGATCCTACGTGGTGTTGCAATTCGGACTACTCGTGGCTCAAACAGTGCGCTTCGAACGGAATCTTCTTCCGGTCATTCCGGTGCTGTGCCTGTTGGCAGGTATAGGTTGGAGTGTGCTGTGGAAAACGTTATGGCAGATTATTCATAAAACGCTGACAAACACCGTTGAAACAAAAAGGAGTCCTTTCAAACGATATTTTTTCATCACAGGGATTCTACTCATTTTTGGGGTCCAGTTCCCCATGATGGAAAAGCTGTTCGCTTACTACAACGATGCCTCAGGGCCAGATACGCGAACTGTGGCTCGTGATTGGCTTCGTCATCATGTTGACAACGACCAGCCGATCATGATTGTAGGTTCCCTTGTGGAAGGTCCTCAGCGCCTTCCTCACGAAACGGTTTATTATCAGAAACGCTTTCTTCCCGAACCAGATTGGGATCTTTTAAAATCCCTTTCTGGGTACCTGTTATTGTCTTCGGATAACATTGAAAAATTCGCATCCGTCGCAGCAGCGATAGCCACCCATGAGCAGCTCTTGCACTATACCCAGCCCTTCAATCCGACAGGACCTGTGGCCGTATTTCAACAAACCCATCGCATTCGATCCGGTCCCACCTTATGGCTCTATCGGATCGGAGCAACCCCTGAAAAGTAACACCGCTTTCCTCTTCATTCATTGTTGGAAAACCGGCGAATGAGAAAAAAAGCCCTACGAATGCTCCAAAATGCCCAAAAAATGTCCTTAGGTTTTCCGACAACATTAAGTTGAGAATGTATTTTTCTGTAAACTATCGATTCATTTATAGAAAATTCTTGAAAAATCCCCACTGTTGATTTTCTGACCGGAAACAGGTAGTCAAAGAGGAGTAGCGAGAACATGCGTGTTTCTCGACCCCAACCCGCTTCTCTCAAAAGAAGAATTTTATAATGCAACCCTCGATTGCGAGAAAGTCTAGCAACTTCACTCTCCCCCCTTTCGCTTCCCGTGTGCTCTCTCGCGAAACGCTCACTCGGCAACAAACTTCCTATTATCTACTGATGCCATGTCCCACTGCGGGATGTGATCCTGGCATAAATTAATCTCACAAAATGCGTATCGTTCAGAAACACGGTCAACTCTATCAAGCGATTTCGATTTAATAGAGTCTCGGTCGATCAACGGTGTGTTTCAGACTGCTTCGGTCGTAATTTCCTGCCAGGGAGGAATTCGGCTTGAGTTCTACATCGGTAACCTCACTTTGGGGTCCTTTTGCAAAGGCCACAATCTTTTCAACCAATGGAATTCAAATAACCTTAAAAAGAAGGAGGAACCATGACGGAGAAGAAGGTACATCCTCATGTGTTGAATTTAATGGATCAATACGCCCAAAAGAAAATCACACGACGAGACTTCGTGCGTTACTCGGCTTTATTGGGAATGTCAGTGAGTGCAGCAATGTCCATGGTGGGTGTTTTTCCAAAACCAGCTCAAGCGGCAACCATCAAAAGGGGCGGTACCCTTCGTGTTGCGGCTCCGGTACACAAGGTCACTCACCCAGCTCAATTCTCTTGGGTCACCCCATCCAATCAATTCCGGCAGGTTGGCGAATACCTCACCATGACGGATGGGGACAATGTCACTCATCCCTATCTGTTACAAAGTTGGGAAGTCAGTCAGGATCTGAAAACGTGGACCTTGAATCTGCGCCAAGGGATCAAGTTTAACAATGGAGACGAATTTACTTCGGATGATGTCGTGTTCACAATCAACCAATGGTTGAACAAAGATGTGGGTTCTTCGATTCTAGGGTTGATGGGAGGATATCTGAAACCAACAGGCATTGAAAAAGTGAGCGCATCCCAAGTGAAATTGCATTTGGACAAACCGGAAATCGCCATTCCCGAACACCTATTTCATTATCCAGCGATCATCTTGAATCACAAAACGTTTGAAGGGGATTTTGTCAAAAATCCCCATGGCACCGGTCCTTACACCTTAGACGTGTATCGAGAAGGGGAACGAGCGGTGTTGAAACGACGCGATGAGTATTGGCAAAAAGGGGATGACGGAAATATGTTGCCCTACCTCGATAGTATGGAATTCATTGACATGGGTTCTGAAATGGCTCCGCAAATTGCGGCGCTCAAAGCCGGAGAAGTGGACATGATCGATTTGGGAGATGCAGGTGGAACCGAAGTGTATCAAGCACTGAAGGATGATCCCAACATCGACCTCAATCCTGCCACAACCAGCCAAGCTCGCGTGATGCGGATGCGCGTTGACCTCAAGCCGTGGGATGACGTCCGTGTCAGAACGGCCCTCAAGCTGTGCCAACATCGCGAAAAAATCTTGGCCTTGGCCTATTTCGATCAAGGTCTTCCCGGACATGACACGCATGTTTACCCCAAGCACCCCGAGTACTGCCAAAAAACTATCCCCTCGTACGACCCTGGCAAAGCCAAACAGCTATTGGCGGAAGCCGGTTATCCCAATGGTTTGAAAGTCAACTTTGCGGTTGGCAACGGTTGGGCGGATGTAGTGCGATACGCCGAAATTCTCAAACAAGATGCCAAACCTGCCGGATTCGACATCAATATCCAAACCATGCCCACTGCTCAATATTGGGAAAAGTGGACCGAAGTCGACCTGGGAGTGACGCCATGGACCCATCGGCCGTTGGGTACGATGGTATTGAGCTTGGCCTACACGGCCGATGATACTGGCAAGCCTGTTCCTTGGAATGAGAGTCGTTGGGTTGACAAAGAATTCTCTGAGCTATTGAAGCAGGCCAACGGCACCATTGATTTGGAAGAACGGAGAAAGCTGTTTTGCCAACTGGAGCAAATTCAGATGGACCGAGGATCGATCGGTATCACCTATTGGCGTAACGTTTGGATGACTACTCGCAAGCACGTCAAAAACGTGAATTATCACCCTACCAATTACATGCTGTTCAACAAGGTTTGGCTCGATAAGGCGTGAGGAGGTCCGAATGGCTAAATTTATAGTCCGGCGACTGTTCCTGATGATTTTGACGATGATTCTGGTTTCTGTCGCTGTATTCATGATTACCGAATCCTCACCAGGTAATGTTGTTCGCAACATCCTGGGGAGTTTTGTCACCCCCGAACAGGAAGCGTCGTTTCTGGCGCAGATGGGTTTGGATAAACCGGCTCATTGGCGTTACATCTACTGGCTGGTCGGAAGCGATTGGCATGCAGAACAGAAGTCGGGGCTGACCTTACAACGCATCCGAACCGACAAGGGCTTTGAAGAATGGTGGGCCGTGCGCAAAAGCGATGGCGCGTTGATCCGATGGAAATTGGAAGGCGAAGATTTGATTGCTACAGTGCGGCAGTCCAACGGTGAAACCGAAAAGTTCACCGACAACGAGCGTTGGCAAGAAGATGAATCCGGCAAGCCCTTTTTTTGGGGTGTGGATGATCAAAACCACGTGGTCTTGTGGAAAAAAGGATTAGACCAAAAAGTATGGTCTTTTATCGTAGGAACTGGATGGAAAGAGACTTCTGGAGGAGCGATTGAATACATGCCTCTCAAAAAAGGTTTTTTGCGAGGGGATCCCGGTGTTTCGCTCCGAACGGGGAGACCCGTGGCGGATAGTTTATACATTCGCGTACGAAATTCTTTGGTGTTGGCAGGAATCGCTTTTGTGATTGTCATGCCTCTCGCTCTTGCCTTAGGCATGCTAGCTGGACTGAAGGAAGGGAGCATCCGCGACCGCATTCTTTCCATCGGAGGCATGATGTTTTCGGTCACCCCCGAATTTGCCACCGGTATCTTCCTGATTCTGATCATGTCGCTTTGGCTGAATTTGGTGCCAGGGGCCACGGTGTTTGGAGAACTCGCCCCGTGGGAGCGGCCCGATATGTTGATCTTGCCGGTACTGACCCTCACCCTCATCGAATTGGGCTATGTGTTGCGAATCACTCGGGCCAGCATGGTCGAAGTGATGCGCTCCGCCTACATTCGCACGGCCTTCCTCAAAGGCTTGCCTTACTGGTGGATCGTTTTCCGTCATGCCCTCCGCAACGCGTTGATTGCTCCTATCACCGTGATCATGCTTCACATCAATTGGTTGTTGGGTGGCATTGTGATTGTGGAAGTGGTGTTTGGATATCCGGGTTTGGGAAAATACTTGCTGGATGCCGCCATGTTTAAAGACATCAATGCGCTTGAAGCGGGTTCGATGATCTTGGTTTTAGTAGCCGTCGGCAGCCAATTGGTGGCTGACATTCTTTACACCTTCCTCAATCCAAGGATCCGATTTTCGTAGTCGGCTTCACATGCAAATTAACCTTCAATGAGGATTCTCATTATGAAGTTTCTGCAAAAAATTGGGGGACTCTTCCGTCTCATCTTTGCTTCGAAAACAGCCACGGTTGGTTTTGTGATCGTGATGTTTTGGGTGCTTTCGGCGGTTTTTGCTCCATTCCTCACTCCCTATGATCCGCTTGAACAAGATTGGCGTAACCCCAATCAAGGTCCCACGGTGAGCCATCCGTTGGGAACCGATGAATTGGGACGTGACCTCTGGTCACGGCTGATTTATGGGGCACGGGTGGTTTTGGTGGTCATGCCGATCAGCGAAACCATGTGGCTTCCTGGAGGCACTGCCATTTGGGGAGTTTTGGCCGCTTTGCTGTTTGGCACCACCTTGGGGTTGATCAGTGGCTACTATGGCAAATGGACAGACGAAGTGGTCATGCGGCTGCTGGATGCCATGATGGCAGTCCCCATCATTCTATTATATTTAATCATTATGGCAGCTCTGGGAGCTTCCGCAATTAACGTGGTGATTGCCATTGCGATTGTGGGCACCCCAGGAATTGCACGGCTGGTGCGGAGTTTGACAATGGATATCCGCACTCGCGACTACATCCGCGCTGCCGAAACGCGGGGAGAACATCCCTTGTTCATCATGTTTTCAGAGATCTTGCCCAATGCAAGAGGCCCCATCATCATCGATGCGATGTTGCGTGTGGGCTATGCCATCTTTGCAATGGGGACCTTAGGCTTCTTAGGATTGGGTTTACCACCACCCTCTCCCGACTGGGGAAGCATGGTGGCCAAAGGACGAGAGTTCATCTTGTCTGGAAATTTCTGGGCCGCCTTGTGGCCGTCTCTTGCAATTGCTTCACTAGTGGTGGGGCTGAATCTGCTGGCAGATGGTCTTCGTGAAGAATCCATGCGATATCAGTAAGACCCAATTCGGGAAACCCAAACAGGGAAAACCTCTATGACAACACAAACTCAATCCAATCTAACTCCGTCTGGTGGCAGTCGCGCCACTCCAATGGCTACCCAAGCCAGTGCCACTTCCAATGATTATGTGTTGGAGGTGGACAACCTCAGTATCGCTTACGAAACACGCCATGGCGATGTGGAAGCCGTGAGGAACGTTTCCTTTCAGCTCCGCCGAGGAGAAACCATGGGCTTGGTCGGGGAATCGGGGTGTGGAAAAAGTACGATCTCCTACGGGTTGGTTAACTTCCTCGGCGCCAATGGAAAGATCGCCAACGGGAGCATCCGCTTCCAAGGCGAAGAGCTGGTGGGACGCTCCGAATCGCAGCTCAAAGCCCTCCGAGGGGACCGCATTGCCATGGTGTTTCAAGACCCCATGCAAGCCCTCAATCCTTCCGTGCGCTTGGGAGATCAGATGATCGAAATTCTCACCTGTCATCATCCGATTCCCAAACAAGAGGCCTGGGATCGAGCCGTGAAGATGCTTAAGAAAGTCCACATGCCTGATGCGGAAAATGTGATGAATCGTTATTGCCATCAGATTTCGGGTGGGCAGCAACAACGAGTGGTCATCGCGATGGCAATGCTCAACAACCCCGATCTGTTGATCATGGACGAACCCACCACGGCCCTTGATGTCACCGTCGAAGCCGCCGTGCTCGACCTGATTGAAGAGCTCAAACAGGAATTCCAAACGGCTATCATTTTCATCACTCACAATTTGGGAGTGGTGGCCCGGGTCAGCGACCGGATTTGCGTGATGTACGCGGGAGAAATGGTGGAACAAGCTTCCGTCTATCAGCTCTTCAAAAACCCATCGCATCCTTACACTCGTTGCTTGCTCAATTGCATTCCCAAGCTCGGTGAAAGCAAGAACGAAGCCGTCCTTCCTCCTATCCGAGGACGGGTTCAACCCATTGCTGAGCGTCAAAGCAATGCCTGTATTTTCTCGCCTCGATGCGATTATGCCAAATCGGAATGCAATGCGGCCCGTCCCAAACTCCAAAAAGTGGACAAAGGGCACATTGCTCGTTGCATTCGCCTCGAAGCGGCGAAACAAGTTCCTTCTAAGTCACATCAAAACCCGGTCGATGCCCCTTCCAACGAAAAATTGGAACCCTTGCTCGATTCGAAAGGTTTAAAGGTCCATTATCCTCAAGAATCGAACTCTGTGGCCAGTCTGTTTGGGTTAGGAGAAAAGAAAGTCGTCAAGGCAGTGGATGATGTGAGCATCCGTCTTGTCAAAGGCCGGACTTTGGGAGTGGTAGGGGAATCTGGCTGTGGCAAATCGACGTTGGCCAAAGGCTTGATCGGCCTGGAGCCAATCACCGATGGGCAAGCGGAATTCATGGGTTTCGACATCACGGACGCGGTTTCTGCCCGGGATCACAAGCTCATCCAAGAAATGCAGATGGTGTTTCAAAATCCCGATTCGACGTTGAACCCTTCTTATACCATTGGCCGTCAGATTGCCCGTCCGATCAAGCGGTTCAAAACAGCGTCGGGGGATGATGTCAAAGCCGAAGTGGTGAAGCTGCTCAAGTCGGTTCGGTTGGACCCGTCTTATTACGACCGCTATCCGCGTCAATTGAGTGGAGGAGAAAAACAACGGGTGGGTATCGCTCGTGCCTTGGCCAGTCGGCCCGATTTGATCATTTGTGATGAACCCGTTTCGGCACTCGATGTTTCAGTTCAGGCCGCAGTGATCAATCTGTTGCTGGAAATTCAGAAGGTGTATGGCTCGTCCATGATCTTTATTGCACACGATCTCAGTGTCGTACGATTTTTCTCCGATGACGTGGCGGTGATGTATCTTGGCCAGGTTGTTGAAATCGGCCCCGCTGAATCGATCTACGCCCCACCTTATCATCCTTACACAGAGGCTCTTTTGTCGGCAGTTCCGGTCCCAGACCCGGAAGCCGAGCAGAACGAAATTCGCCTCAGTGGCAACGTTCCCAGTGCTCTCAATCCCCCCTCCGGCTGCCGGTTCCACACCCGCTGCCCCCGCCGCAAAAAAATGATGCCTGATGGCGGCAAACTCTGCGAAACGACCCCTCCTCAATGGCAAGAAGTCGGTGACCATCGCATCTTGTGTCACATTCCCAAAGAAACCCTCGAAGCGATGAAACCGGTGGTTCACTAAGCAATAGCCCTGCTGTAAAAAGCGGGGCCTGCAATTTAAACCTGCTCGAATTCAAGTGTATCCAAGTCGTAATCAAGTCGTATTCCTATAGTGCAGACAGCGTCTTCTACCAACACTTTGCGCCAGTTGAGTTATTGACTCGACCTGAGAGGATAGATTGATTAGCCTAAATATTGTGTATCAAGCACATGGATAAACTTGAACCCTTCCTATCTTAATGAATTGAGCCATGACTTCAGAAACCGCCCGGCGTCCTACGACGCAAACTCAACGACTTGGCATCGATTACACTATCACGTCAGTATCTTTCGAAGGACCACAAGGCGAGGGGGAGACCGTGGAAGTCTCTTGGCCGGGACAACCTCAGTTTCGGTTGGGCTTGTGGGAATATTCCCGAATTTATCGGTATCCGGGGCTATATGAAGCCATCATATTGGATCATTTAGCTTCCGATACTCACGAACTGGTTTGCAATTCCGCTTTGGCCTCAATGAAGGATATCCCGTTGCGTGTTTTGGATGTGGGATCAGGGGTGGGATTGATAGGGGAATGGCTGAAACATCGGCGAGAGATCGAGCATCTCATTGGGTTTGACGCCCTCTCAGAAGCGAAAACGGCGACGCTGCGAGATCGCTCCGGAGTGTATAATGACTTTATTGTGGGTTCGGTTTTCGAACTCGTCGAGCAACTGGTGTCTCAGTCTCTTTCATTCAATTGCATGATTGCTGCTTCGTGTGTGGGTTGTGGCGACATCACCCCCAAGGAATTCCAGAAACTATGTCAGTTGGTTGAGCCAGGCGGGGTGATCGCTTTCAATGTCCGTGAAATTCCCGAAAACGATCAACCTGAAATTCTGAGGATCTTTGAGGAAGTCGCCGAGGTGCAATTGAATCAAGTTCACTTTCACCGCTATCGAGTCGATGGCGCAACCATTCGTTTCCGAACAGTGGTTGGCCAACGTAACTAGATTTCTGGGAATTCCACCACCCTCCTCGACAAACGGATCCACGATGTCGTTAAAACCTCTGCCCACAGGCTTGTTCACGTTCCGCAATATCATTGAACAAGGGTTCTTGTATGTGGACAAAACTCGGCATCTCTATCCACTGATCAAACACAAGTTAGGGGTTTATTTTCTGGCCCGGCCTCGTCGTTTTGGGAAGTCTCTTCTGATTTCCACCTTGGAATCGATTTTTCAAGGAGAACGGGAACTGTTCAAGGGATTATGGCTGGAACAAGCTGACTACGGTTGGGAAACGTACCCGGTCCTTCGATTGGATTTTAGTACTTATTCGGGGGCTAATTCTCTGGAATCCTACCTTCGGCATACAGTCGACGAACTGGCCCTTGCCCATCATGTTGAGGTAAATCCAAATTTGAAATATGCCGAATCATTTCAGCAGTTGATCGTCAAGTTGGCAAAATCAAAAGGAGCCGTGGTTATCCTTATCGATGAGTACGACAAACCACTGTTGGAAGTGTTAGACGATTCAGAAGCTGCAAAAGCCAACTTTGAACCGTATCTCCACCAGTTGGCCGACAAATTACAACAATCTTACGAGCAAACTGTAGAAGCCGTGCGTAAGCGATACATTCGCGTGCTGTTTGCGAACCTACCGTATCACCTGCACATTGCCGAAGAGCGTTATTACCAATCGGTCTTTTATCTGTTGTTTACGTTGGTCGGGATCTCGATTCATGCAGAAGTGGCCACTAACATTGGCAGAATGGATGCGATCATTGAAAACGAGGAAACAATCTTTATTTTTGAGTTCAAGTTCAACGATACTGCCCAAGCAGCCCTGCAACAAATCTATGACCGAAAATACTATGAACCGTATCTGAATCAGAACAAACCCATTTACTTAATCGGAGTCCAGTTCGAGGAAAAACAAAAGAATGTAGGAAATTATTTAGTAGAACCGTTGACATTGAACTGAGGGAGAATTGACAGGAGTCGCCAGAAACGCTTTGAATCAAACATTACCAGACAAAGGAGGACGTTCATGACTGAAAAAAATGAGAGTGCCCAGAAACTGATGGATTTTAAAAAACGTATGGAAGCCGAGCTTCAATCCCGCTCTCAAAATAGTGTAGCAAAACGTGCCCAGGAGTTAGGTACCTCGGAAGAGATGATCGAATATTTACAAAAGCTAGAACAGCGAATCGAACATTTGGAAAAAACCGTAGAAAAACTCTACTCCACTCGTGATTGAATGGCGTTCACCAAGATTTAGATTGGATGCCCCTCGCAAGTTTGATGAGGTTTCTATCAGCGACACTGCTGCTGACGCTGCATCTCGTGATAGGTTGTACAGTTTCCGACTTGGCAGGCCTGCCGTAAATCCCGACATCCCAATTTTGTTTTTCCTTGGAGTAGATAAGTATAACCTCGATTGTTGAGTGCTAGCGGATGCAATGGGGCAACACGTAAAGCTTGGGTGAATTCATCAATCGCGGCTTCATATTGCTTCAATTGAACCCTCAATAATCCTCGGTTGTTGTAGGTTCTCGTGTGCTCAGGTTGCAAGCGAATCACCGCAGCATAGTCTTGTAAAGCAGCTGCATATTGCTTCGCTTGGAAATAAGCATTGGCTCGGTTGTAATAAGCATCCGCATAATAAGGATTGAGGTTGAGGGCGTCCTGAAAATGAGTCAAAGCCTGGGGCACATTTTTGAAGTGAAGATAAAACAACCCCAAATTATTGTGGACTTCGGTTGAGTTCGGATTCCCTTCCAGTGCTTGTCGGTACGATTGCAGCGCCGCTTCATACTTTTTCAGATGAAACAATGCCAACCCACGATTGTTGAGCGCATCGCTCAATTGTGCATCGATTGACAAAGCTTTGTCTGAAAGCACGAGTGCCTTTTGATAATCCTTCGCTGCTAATGCTTCCCGTCCCAACTCTTGGTAAGCGACCCAGGACTCCGGATGATGCTTCAGGGTAGCTTGCCACAGTGTGGTATGGTTGAAATAAATTTGTGTCTGATTCCAGGTCAACCCGCCCAAGACACACACGATTGTACCCCCTATTGAGCACATGAATGCCTTTGTCGACACGGCTAATTCCGCTTCATTGTTGAATGATTCCACACGCTGTTGGATGTTCAATCCCAACCGAATGAAGCCTTCAACCAACACAATCAACAAGGGCAAGCTGGGCAAATGCACCCAATGGTCGGCAACAAAAGAAAATTGCATCCAGGCGTTTGGGAAGAACCCCATCACGGGAAACAAACTCAGCCCAAACGCCAAAAGCCCAAACAGGGGGGATCGTCCCCACGATTGATATTTCCATCCCAAGATTCCCAAGCTCACGACGATGCTCAGCCAAGGAACATAGGAGCGGATGGCCTGGAAATCGAGACTCCACGAAGGATAAGTAAATATCAGTGGATAAGGCCAAACCAACTTGCTGAGATAAAAAAAAGGAACATGCCCTGCAACCAATAATCGTTCAGAAAACGAATGAGACAATGTTTGGGCACCAAAGGCATTCAATTCAAACCAAATACGAACCCATCCCAATCCCGCAGCGAGTACAAAAAAAGGTACGAGCTGCCACACCACGCCTCGATCCCAAGACCGGCGCTGCCACACACGTAAGATCACTAGTAACACGGGCAACATGATTGCCGAGGTTTTGCTCAGCAAAGCCATGACGAACGCCGCCAAAGCCAACCCATACCAGCCCCAATTTTTTGCAGTGTTCACTTTCTCAAATTGCCAATAACTTCGTAAACTCAACAAGAAAAATACCAATACCACCCCATTTTTTCTCTCGGCAATCCAAGCCACAGATTGCACGTATATGGGATGGGTCACGAACAACAGGGCAACCCACCAAGCTCCCTTCAATTGCCAGCGCCTCAAGAGTTCCCAAAGTAGGCAACCACTGAGAATATGCAACAGCACGTTGATGGCATGCGTGACCGGGAGATTCACCCCCAAAAGTTGTCGTTCGATCCAAAAAGTACTGCGTGTTATGGGCAGGTAAGGCCATACTCCGTTGTTCTCAAATGGGGAAAACCAGATACGAAACAAGCCATCGGCAGCGTTCATCAACGGGTCATCCAAATAAAACAAATTGTCATCAATGATATGACCAGCTTCCAAAATGGGAAAATAAATTCCGAAGGGGACAAGGATCAGTAGTAATCCTTGTAGTGTTGGTAAGATTCGGTACATAGGAAATAGATTCAGTTTCTTTGATTTTTTGTTGTGATTTAGTTTTATTTTAGTTGTACCTATGTTAGTTTTGATGCCTGCGTTCTTCAACTCTGAACCTGAGAAAGAATGACTTTGATCCAGAGGAAGAATGACTTTGGCAATTTTGTCATATGAGCGCAAGGGACAAGTACCTGTGAAGTTAGAAGCCCCCACCCGACGTTACGAATCGGATATCCCAACCCTGATTTTCAATAGTCTTCGCGATTCACGTCATTTCAAGGGACTTTCCGACGAGGCACTGCGAAAGCTATTGGCAATTGCCGAATATAGTGAATTTCAAAAAGGAGAAGTGCTTCTTCGACAAGGGGAACACAACCTCAAAGTCTTTGTGTTGTTGGAAGGTTCGGTATCCGTAAAAGTGGATGACAAGTACATCTATTCGCTGCACCGCAAAGGGGATGTGGTGGGAGAGATGAGCATCATTACCGACAATCCGTCGAGTGCCACGGTGGAAGCGGAAGAACACCTTGGAATCATTGCCATCTCCACAATGCTTCTACGCAATATCGAGGCAGATCTGTATCACGAACTCCATCACATTTTTTATCGATGGTTTTCGTTGATTCTCTCGGAGAAATTGTATCTCACTTCTCACAAAGCCAAGTTATACGAAGAAACTCAAAAATCGCTAGAGCAGAGACATGACGATTTAGAAGTGTCTCATCATGAGATTGCTCAAAAGAATATTGAATTGGAAGCGCGGATTGTCGAACTGAAAGCAGCCAACGATATCATCAATCAAGCTTATGATGATCTTCGCAACACCAAAGTGGAGTTGGTTGAAACAAAAAAAGTAGCTGAAATGACCAACACTTTTCAGAAATTCGTCCCGGAACAATTTCTGCAAAGAATGTATCAAGGGATGGAAAGCATCGAGGTGGGAAAGGCGGAGACCGATTTTATCTCAGTATTGTTCACAGACATTCGGAATTTCACAACGTTTTCTGAAACACTCTCTCCTCAGGAAGTGTTTAATTTTTTAAATGCCTATCTGACACGCATGAGTGTTCCGATTCATGGTTATGGCGGTTTCATCGACAAATTCATTGGCGACGCCATCATGGCGATTTTCAATCAGCCGGAACCGGAAGGAAGCGATGCCGAAGAAGCCCAGAGTGCAACAATGGCCGCTTTGGACATGCAAGCGACCTTGATAGAGTACAACGAACACCGCCATCGTACAGGTTATGCTCCCATTTCTACGGGTATTGGGATTCACAGTGGCCCCGTGATTATGGGGACGGTGGGTTCGGATCGTCGAATGGATTTCACCGTCATAGGAGACACCGTGAACCTGGCATCTCGTTTGGAAAGCTTGTCCAAGTTTTACGGGGTGTCGATTGTGATCAGCCAACACACCTTTGCTCTGCTCAAAGACACAAGCATGATGAAGTGGCGGGAATTGGATGCCGTGAAAGTGAAGGGCAAGCAAGAACCCGTGGTTATCTTGGAAGTTTTTTCGGAATATTCCACTCCAGATTACGAACAGAAATGCGAACTCCTTTACCCCTACTCCTTGGGATTGGTGATGTTTAAAATGCAAGATTGGGATACCGCGGCAGCTTCGTTTGAAGAATGTTTGCAGATTGCTCCAAACGACCGGGTTTCCCAAATTTATGTTCAACGTTGCCGGGAGTTCAAAGACCATCCTCCTGGAGAGGATTGGAATTCCATATTCACCCTGAATGAGAAGTAAAAGGAAGCTTATGAAACTCACCCATCGGATCGAAAAACAAATTTGTATCATTGCCTTTGTTGGCAATTTAACCACGGATGCCGTTGAGGAGTTCAAATCATTCCTAACTCCGTTTGTAGAAGACGAACAGCTTTTGGGCATCGTAATCAATTGTCGTTATGCTGTGACGATCGATTCCACCGGGATCGGTGTGATCGTGTCCACATTCAAGCAACTGCAACGACGTCAAGCTAAGTTGTCCGTGTGTGCCCTCAGCGACCATTACACCCGACTTTTCCGAGCGAGTCAGCTGGACAAGATTTTGAATTTGCATCCCTTAGAATCCGAGGGCATGGAATCCATACTTCAAAGTTTTCCAACCAGGGCTTCAAATGATTCCCAAACCGAGGAAGCAGACACTAAGATTTCCATTTCTGCGGACCTGGAAAAAGCGCTGAATACGATCATCAATACAGGAGCACAGCGAGCCGCTACTTCCCTTTCGGAACTGCTAATGCAGGAGGTGGAGTTGATTACGAACCAAGTCCAAATCATGTCTCGTGGCGAAACCCGACAGTTCATGAGTCAATTGCCGCATGAGGGCTATATCGTAGTGGTTCAAAACCTGATTGGTGAGTTCGAAGCCCAAGGTGTGTTGTCGTTCCCATTGATGCAAGGCCGCAACTTGATCCATACCTTGTTCGACCTCCCGCCTACTGAGGAAAGTGAATTCGGCTTCAACGAAATGGAAGCAATCACTGAAGTGGGCAATGTATTGGTCAATGCATTAGGTTCCAGTGTTGGAGACCACACCGAAATGCTTATGGACTACCAAGTGGCTCGATTGATTATTGCTGAGCAACTCATCCCGTTGGATCAAAAAACATTGTATCCGACCATTTATTGTGGGGCGACCACTCATTTCCAAGCGACAGAAATTGATGTCGATGGCTACATCAGTTTGGTAATCACCAAACCGAGTTTAGAAAAGATAGAAACCCAGTTCAAAACAGGATGACCTCTAAGTGTGGGCCTAACTCCAAGTTCCACTTTTTCCTTTACAGCTATCAAGAGGCAAGGTAGTTGGTAATGAGAGGTTCCTCACAATTTTTGGGCGCTTTTCCCCAACTTCCACCAATAAAATCGGTCATGACTGAGCTTGCAGTAGCAGCCGAACCTGCTGTCGATCCCCATATCAATACGATCCGACAACTTCAGGAAAACATTCGCAATTTCCTGACACCTCGGAGTAGCCAGCGGGATATGGATCTCCTCGAATATGCGTTTGAAGACATCACCATCTACCATGCCAATCAACACCGAAAATCAGGACAACCTGTCATCATCCATCCGTTGCGCGTCGCATGGGCGATTTGCGAAGCCGGTTTGGATGCTCAAACCGTGATTGCGGCCCTCCTTCACGACATCATTGAAGACACGATCATTACCAAGGAAGACATCCTCCAGCGCTATGGAATTTGGTATGCCGATATGGTGGATAGTCTGACCAAAATCACCCAGCTGGATGCCAAGGGAAAACGACGTGCGAATCGAGAGGCCACTTATCAAAAAATGCTCGCCTCCATGGTCAAAGACGTGCGAACCGTGTTTATCAAGCTGTTCGACCGCTTGGATAACATGCGCGATTTGAATTACATGCCCCGTCACAAACAACGCCGCATCAGCCGGGAAACCCTGATGGTGTATCTGCCGATGGCCAAACGCTTGGGCTTAGAAAAGATCAGTCAAGAATACACAGACCTCTGTTTTCAATTCCTCTATCCTCGACGTTATCACACCACCATTGATAAGCTGAAAGAACTGAAACATGAGCGCTGGCCTGCCATTCACGATATGGCCCAGTTGCTGCGTGAAAAGCTATCTCGCCACCAGTTAGTCCATGTGGATGTCGAACCAATTTTCGTCCATCCGGCCGACCACATTCACAAAATCGAGATTGACAAAATTTTGGAAGGATTCCGAGTATTAGTCAACCAACCCATTTTGAGCTATCAAGTGTTGGGTGCATTACATACCGAATTCCAAGCCGTGCCTTTAAAAATAAAAGATTTTCTGAATAACTCCCGATGGGATGGCTATCAGGGATTGCAAACCGAAGTGGTGGTACGCGGAGAAGTGACGTTTATTGAAATCACCTCCCGGCAGCTTCATGCCCTCAATTGGCATGGCATCATGGCCCACTGGAAAGGCACTCCTACTGAATTGGCCGAATACTATAAAGCCTACCTCGAACAATTGGACCATCTGATGACGGATAAAGACATCCGGATGGAAGAGGTTCTGCTTCATGCGCAAACTCAGCAAATTCAACTTTTAACTCCCAAAGGAGAAACCCACTTTTTCCCCAAAGGTGCAACCGTTCTTGATTTTGCCTACCATATCCATACGGAGCTGGGAGACACATGTATCGGTGCGATTGTGCACACTTCCGGATCACGAGAGTCGCGCTCTATTGGAAAACAACGGGTGCATCGTGAGCGCCAATTGTTTGATGGTGAAAGTGTGAAGATTCTAACAGATCCTAGCGTGCGACCAAACCGCAGTTGGTTGGAACATGTGGTGACTCACAAAGCCAAACATCAAATTCAACGTTACCTTCGCGTACAAAATGCGCTACGGGCGCAGTCGGTCGGCGAAGCGGCGTTTCGGCAAGAATTGGAAAAGTTGGGAGAAGATCCTGATGCTTTCCTGGCTTCCGAAGCATTTCAAAATGCGCTCGCAGATGAATCGCTGAATTGGGAACAATTCACGGAATACGTTGGGTTCAAAAAAATCAATCCACGCGGGTTTTTGAAATATTATCAGTTGGTGGACAAGGGAAAACTCGGTCGCCGCAACTGGACCGAACGCCTCTTGAATCCCATCTTCAATTCCAGCAAACCCGAAGTACAAATAGAGGATTTGTACGACCCATTGTTCCGTTTTGCCGAATGTTGTTCTCCGATTCCTGGGGATAAAATATTTGGGATCTCTACTGAAGAGCAAGATCTGGAAATCCACCGAAGCAATTGTGCTGTGCTCAAGTCCATCGACGTGACTCCCATATCGGTTGGTTGGAACTTAAACGATGATGACGAACTTCATCCCTTCTTATTGCGCATTATCACCGTGGATGCTTCGGGCGTTCTATTTCAAATCACTCGCGAGATCAAAAATCTTCACGTTGGAATCGTGGACAGTCATAGCGAAGCCATGGAACAAGATGCGATCATTCGAATCAATATCGAAGCCATTCCCTACAAACTCTATTATAAACTCCTCGAACGCCTCCGCACTTTGAAAGTCGTCAAACAGATCTTATTGTAATGCGTTTCTTTAAAATCCATTGGCCTGCTTTGCTGATTTTTGGAATCGCCTTCTCCTGCCGATTTCTCTACCTCACGCAATACCAAACCAATCCTTTGTTTCTTCATCTGATTGGAGATGGCGAGGGCTATTTCCAATGGGGACAACGAATCGCTTCGGGAGATTGGATCGGCCAGGAAGTGTTCTACCAAGCCCCCTTGTATCCCTATTTTTTGGGACTCCTCCAAAGTTTGTTCCCCTTTAAAGAAACGGAGACCCTGCTTTTAGCCATACGGTCGGTTCAGATGGTGCTCGGCAGCTTAGCTTGTGTGTTTATATATTGGACCGGCTATCACGTTTTTTCGCGTTCCATTGGAATTGTAGCGGGTTTGATGGCAAGCGGGTATGCACCCGCTATTTATTTTGACGGATTGATTCAAAAAGCAGGATTGGGGTTTGTATTGCTTTGTGGTTTGTTGTGGCAACTCAGTCTTGCCTTGAACAAACCCGAATCCCCTCGTCCTCAGAAAAACTTCTTCCAATGGGGTGGGGTCGGTTTATTCTTAGGCACCCTCGCCTTATTGCGTGAAAACACCTTGCTGCTCTTACCCCTAGTCCTTTTTTGGCCTTTGTATGCCTTCCGCCACTGGTCTTGGCTCGCACGATGGCGATGCACCTTTGCCTGTGGTTTGGGGGTTTTGCTTTTATTGGGCACGGTTGGAATTCGGAACGGTCTCATTGGCAACGAATGGGTTGTCACGACCTCGCAATTAGGACCTAATTTGTATTTGGGCAACAATGCCCAAACGGATGGAACATACCGCCCTCTCGTACCAGGACACGGATCCTATGTTTACGAGCAAGCCGATGCCATTGCGCTTGCAGAGCAAGCATTAGGACGTTCTTTATCCGAGGGAGAAGTCTCTGACTATTGGGTAGGAAAAACGTGGGATTTCATCCAGAACCAACCGTTTCAATGGGTCGAGTTGACTTGGCGTAAGTGGGGACTGCTTTGGAACCGGGTTGAGATTCCAGACACCGATGAATATTACATTCATCACGAGTATTCTTCGGTTCTACGCCTTTTAGATACGGTTTGGAATTTTGGTTTTCTTGCGGTGTTGGGGATCATGGGCGCAGTTCTCTGGACGGGCAACCTAGCCAAAAATCGTCAAGAGAATTCAACGGTTCTCCTACTTTTGGTATTACTGGGGGCCTTAGTGGCTAGCATGATGCCCTTTGTCATCTATGGACGGTACCGCTTCCCTTTAGTTCCCCTGTTGTTGTTGTTCGCGTCCTACGGTGTGGTGCAAGGATTTCATTTTGTAAAGGAGGGTCGATGGCGCGTCCTGTTGCCCGCAGGATTGGTCGGGTTGGGAACTCTGATTTTTGTACAATGGCCCCTGTATCCTCCGAATTTGGCATTGGGATATCACAACATAGGACTTGCCTACAATGACCAAACCCAATGGGATTCGGCGCTCCATGCTTTTAATGAAGCGTTGCAGCGAGATCCTCGCATGACTTCTGCTTACCACAATCGGGGTACTCTGCATGCGCAGCAAAAACGATTCGAACAAGCACTCCAAGATTACAACCGGGCTTTGACGTTGAATCAAGACTTGGCCGAAACCTATTACAACCGTGCGCTCGCCCTCACGCAACTCCAAGAGTATGAATTGGCCGTGCAAGATTACCAGCAAGCGATACAACGTGTCCCAGACTATCACGAAGCTTACCTTTCTCGGGGTTCCTTGTATTCACATTTCCAGCAACAGGAACTCGCCTTCCGTGATTTTGAGATGGCTCTCCAAATCAAACCAGACTACCCCCTGGCCTATTACAATCGCGGCACCATCTATCTCCAACGTCAGCAGTATGAACGGGCAATTGAAGACTTCAGCCAGGCTCTACGGTACGGTCCTCCCCAACCGAAGGTGTTGAACAGTCGGGGAGTGGCGTATGTTCAAACGCTTCAATACGAAAAAGCGCTGCAAGATTTTAATCAAGCCATTGCCGTCGATTCAAACTTCATCGAGGCTTATGTCAATCGAGGGTGGTGGTATCGCATCCAGCAAGATCAAAACTCGGCTTGCCAAGAGTGGAGAAAAGCCTGTGACTTAGGTCAATGCCAAACTTTACAGCAAAATGCACAATGGTGTGAGATCGATCAATAATCTGGTTTCACAAGCACGATTCACGTATGAATGGAGTGCATCGGCAACTCCCACATGACGACCGTTTTTTCAAACATCTTTCTAAAGACCTTCCCAAAAAACACAGAAAGGATTGCGCATGAACCTTTTCGAGACGATGACCGAACATGAACATGAACAAGTGGCATTTTGTTACGACCAAGCTTCCGGCTTAAAAGCCATCATTGCCATCCATGATACAACCCTGGGACCTTCTTTGGGAGGCGTTCGTATGTGGCCTTATGAATCGGAAGAAGCGGCGTTGACCGATGTGCTCCGACTCTCAAAAGGGATGACTTACAAAAATGCCGCCGCAGGATTGAATTTGGGTGGAGGCAAAGCAGTGATTATCGGAGATCCTTCTATCAAATCAGAGGCACTGTACCGCGCACTCGGTCGATTCATCCAATCTCTGGGTGGCCGTTACATCACAGCCGAAGACGTGAACACCACCGCCGACGACATCATGCTGATTCGTGAGGAAACTCAGTTTGTCTCCGGCATGCCCGAATACGTAGGGGGGGCGGGGGACCCCTCTCCTTGGACCGCATTGGGCACCTTGGAAGGAATTCGAGTCACCGTTGCAAAGCGACTTGGACAGCATTCTTTGAACGGAATTCGAATTGCCATTCAAGGACTTGGAAGCGTTGGAACGGCCCTATGCGAATTACTGCACGAAGAAGGGGCACAATTGGTTGTCAGTGATTTACAAGAATCGCGAGTGCAGGCCATGTGTGAAAACTTCGGTGCCACGGCCGTGAGCGTGGATGAAATTTATGGAGTAGAAACGGATGTCTTTGTTCCCTGTGCTTTGGGGGCGGTGATCAACGACCAAACCTTAACACAATTCCGCTGCGCTGCGATTGCAGGAGCAGCAAACAACCAACTGCTGGATGAGCATACCCACGGCCCACAGCTCAAGGCCCGTAATATCTTGTATGCCCCGGATTACATCATCAATGCGGGAGGTGTGATCAATTGTTACTATGAAGTGATTCAAGAAAACATCCCTGAGATTGTTACAGCCAAGGTCAAAGGTATCGGAGACACCTTGGCTTCGATATATGACATTGCAGAAAAAGAAGACATCCCGACCCACCAAGCCGCAGCACGATTTGCAGAAAATCGGATTAAGACTATCGGCAAAGTTCGAAGTAATTTTTTGGGCCACTCTCAAATGTAAGTCCACCTCGATTCGAGCGACTTGGCAACAAGACCTGTTCATTCATTTGCGACTCACTGAGATTGACCATGTCTAAACAAAAACTTGCGATCCTTTCCGCAATAGGACTCTTGTTGGGAGAACTGTTGTGGACTATCCAAGTGATTTACCGTGAGGTGACGACTCCTACCCTTCAGCTTCAGGCTCAGTTGCATTTGGTTCGATATGTTGCCACTCCTGCCTCCGACCGTCTCAGCTACATCGACTCTGTCTACCAAGACCATATCCTCCTATGGCCTCGAAACGGAGTCATACTTCAGAGTACCGGTGAAAACTTCATCGAAGACGTGCAAAACATTCTTGATTCCGATTATCCGGACGAATACCCCCTCTTAGATTCCAGCTCCCAAGCAGTCTTGCATGAGATGTTGGTGGACATTCGGCAAGATATTCAAGTGCGTTTGCAACAAGGTACGATTCTGGAGGTGGAAATGATCTCGGACTTGATCCGAGAAGATGCAAGCATCCGTATGGCCATCATCCCTGAATATGTGGGGTTTGATCGCTACCAATGGCTGGGGTACGACAAATCCCTGTATTACCTCATGGTATCGGAGGGGCAGCAACGACATTTGAAAGTGTACTTTGCCTCGGTTTCCGATCTTGCTGAAAAACTGATGCTTTTTTCCCGCTTGGCTTGGCCCGGTGGACTATTGCTTTTCACCTCTTTCTCCCTCATGTGCTGGACCTCATGGAAATACCTACGCCAGAAAAAGCAACAAGCAGCTCAACTGGAAAGACGTGTGGAAATCCGCACCCACGAATTGCGTGAGACCAACGAACAGCTCATTGAAGAAATTCATGAACGTGAAAAGGCAGAAGCCGCCCTGGAAGAAAAACTCAGAATTGAAACGGAAGTGAAGCTCGCTGCGGCCTTGCAACAAACCTTGTTTCCCAAAAAGTTGCCCAACCTCCAGGAATTGGAATTGGCGAGTTATTTCAAGTCAGCTTCAGAAACCGGGGGCGATTGGTACGGTTTCATCACCCGTATCAAAGGTTACTTTTATATTCTTATTGGTGATGTGACGGGGCATGGCGTCCCCACCGCCTTGGTTACAGCAACCGCCAATGCGACATGCCGGGTGCTGGAAGACATGTTTCGAGCCTACCGTGCCACTGACCACCTCCTGGACCCTGCTGAAATCTTGCACTACCTCAACAAAGCCGTATACCAAACTGGACACCCAGATTACCTCATGACCTTTTTTGCCTTCCGTCTTGACCTGCATTCAGGGCTGGCCACCTATGCCAATGCGGGCCACAATTTTCCGATCCTCCTTCGTCCTGATGGCTCTCGTAAATATTTGGTCACTTCGGGCAGCCCTTTGGGGCACTCTCCCAACCAAACCTTCTCTGAAAAAGTGCTTCCATTAGACCAAGGAGACACGCTTTTCTTTTACACCGATGGTATCATTGAAAATACGAACCCTTCCGGCGATATGTGGGGACAGCGGAAATTCTTCCAATATCTCCGACACTTCCGAGGAAAGTCTGCTGATTGTATTTTAGAAAATGTGATCCAAGACGCGTTCACTTTTTACGAAAAGCAGCCAATTGAAGACGATATGACACTCATTGTTTGTCGCATTCGAACTCCATTTCTCGCTGACCCTCCTTAATTCAGACTTGACCGTTTGGGTCATTGCTCCATATTCCAACTATCGAACGCGTGCTACCCGTTCGTTTCGGTCCAGGAGAGCTTCGATGAAACCGCTATTGAATCCAGACGCCCTCATTCGGCAGTTGTGGAAAACATTGCATTCCCAGCCCTACCTTCGTTTATATGTGATGTTGAATGCCGCTCGCGACGAAAAAATCTACTCAAAGATGTTGAGCGTCGATGATCCTTTTTGCAGTTTATATCGGGATGACCTCCCCCCCAGCCTCGCTGATTCCGTGCCCTATTTGGTACAAATGCAATCGAATTCTTCGTTCAGCCGGTGGTTGCTGCAAGAAGGTTGGGGGCAACAGTGGGGGTACTTTTTAGCATCGGCTGCATCGCTTCAAGATTTGCAACAACATTTCGCCAATCTAGTGGTGGTTCAAGACGAACGGGGAAAAGATGCGTTTTTCCAATTTTATGATCCACGAATCATGCGAAACTTCTTCAAGTCTTGTCATCGTGACGAGCTGAAATGGGTTTTCGGCCCTGTCTTCCGGTTTTACATAGAAGATGAACAGAGCGATTACGTGAATCTGTATTCACGCAGTGCCGACGGACTGGTGCACGAACGAGTGGCTATTGAGCTTCCAACCGCTGAATCCTCGTCTGTGGAGTTAAGAGATCCTTCGCCCTCCTATCAGCCGGACCCCAAAAGCAATGAGCCCCCTCTTCCCAAAAGGATTATCATGTATCAGAAAGTTGCCCAGTATATAAACTCCCTCGTTGGGAGGCAGTTGTTCAAAGTCGGTGTGATCGGTATGGACGACCACTTTGAAGAGGCTGAAGAACAATTAGATAAAGTGAAAACTGTCGACCCTCTCCGCTATGAAGCGGAAAAACGTCGGATGGATCAACGTCGTGCAAACGAATTAGACGGTCTTGCAATCACTAGCGCCAATGAGGGATTGATCGATAAGGCCATCGAGCTACACGAACAATCAGCCGCCTTAAAACGACGGATTGGAGACAATCGTGGGCTTGTTTCAACCCTCATGCTCTTAGGCTCTCTGCTCGCAGACGAAGGGCAAAATGTCTCTCAAGCTCAAGCCTACTTGGAAGAAGCAAAAAAGCTGTGTGTTGACCAAGATTTACCTGGATTGGATTTGGTCGAAGAAGCGCTCGCTGAAATCGAGAAAAAAAAATGAAGGAGTCACAAATCCACGACCTTGTAAATGGCTCCGCGGAGGTCCATCACATACAATTCCCCTTGAGAATCTTGAGCCATCGAGGTGATCAACACGCGTTGGTCTTTCAGTTTGGGATGCGAAGAAACGGGTTCATGTAACAGTAGATTCGGAAAAGTATCGGTTTCCGTAATATCCGCATCCAAACTGTAAAGACCTCGAAAGAAATCCCCAAACACATACTGGCCTTCCAACCACGACAGCTCCTCGCCTCGATAAACGAACCCTCCGATGATCGTGCGAATGAACGTTGACGAAAATGAACCAATCGGTTGTTCGTACAAACTTTTGTCGCACTTTGGACGGTCTCTATGGCAATCTTGGCCTTCTAAATGAGGCCATCCATGATGCTTGCCTTTTTGAACACGATTCACTTCTTCATAAGAGATATCTCCGACGTCCCCGGCAAAGAGCTGCCCTGTTTCGGAATCAAAACTGAAGCGCCACGGATTGCGGAAACCATAAGCCCAAATCTCACGACGAGTGTCGTCGGAAGCTTGTGCAAAAGGATTGTCTGACGGAATAGAATAACCCCGTTCCGAGTCTGGTTCACTGATATCCACACGCAGGATTTTTCCAAGAAAGACCGTGAGATCTTCTGCTCCAAATCCTCGTCCCCCATCGCCAACGGAAACGTATAAATACCCATCCGGTCCAATCACCAGCTGCCCTCCGTTGTGTCCAGGTTTGGGCTTTTCCACCTCAAGAAGGCGCTTTTCTGATGAGTGCGCCGCAGTCATTGATTCCAAGTCAAGCGTCCACCGGGATAAGACGGAATGAACCGCATCAGGGCTATTATAAAAAATGTAAAAGTAGGGAGTTTCGGGAAACTGAGGATGAAACGTAATGCCCAATAGCCCTTCTTCTGTCGAAACAGCTTCCACCCGGTCGCTGATGTCGAGGATCAAGCCACCAATGGTCTTTGAGTCGAGATCAAACCATTTGATCTTTCCTCCTTTTTCCAGAACGACCATGCGCCCTGGCCGTCCTGGGAATTCAATCATATCAGTAGGACGGTCAAGCAATTCTTCCAAAGGTAGCGGCTCTAAGGCCAATTCCGGGTCGGTGATGATTGCCCGCAAAATGAGTAAAACAACAATCAAGGCAGCAAACCCACCTAAAAAATACAAAACGTAACGCAGGATCTTTTTTTGTAGAGTCTTCATATCACTTTATAAATGAGGTCTAAAATCGATGGAGGCGTTTCCATAACACCTCTCCAAATTACGAGCAAACTAGGAATGGTTTGTCAAAATTTTCACTATAGATTCCCCCTCAAGTGGCTGTAAAACACTTTTTGTAATAATCCAGCCATGCTAGGGACAGGAGTTTTGTAACGTTGAATACATTCCATTAACCTCATTACAAAAAGGGTACTATGCGACGATATTGTTTGATGCCGGTATGCATGTTGAGCTTCTTGCTGTCCCTTCAAGTAGCTTGGGGGCAACAGGATTTCTCTAAGATTGAATTGAAAACCACTAAAGTCAACGGCAACGTATATATGCTGGAAGGTGTGGGTGGTTTTGCAGGGGGCAATGTTGCCGTTTCAGTAGGAGACGATGGCATTTTGATCGTTGACGATCAACTCGCGCCCATGTCGGATAAAATCAAGAAAGCTTTGAGCGAACTCAGCAGTGGTGACCTGAAATTTGTGCTCAATACCCATTGGCATGGAGACCATTCCGGGGGGAACGAGACATTCGGAAAGGAAGCAACGATTATTGCTCACGAAAATGTTCGAAAACGGTTGATGGCGGCACAAAAAAACTTCTTCGGAGAATCTCCGGCTCGGCCAAAAGGAGCATGGCCCGTGCTCACATTTGGTCATTCCGTCACCATCCACTTCAACGGCGAAGCGGTTAACGTCTTGCACTATCCTACAGGACATACCGATGGCGACAGCATGATCTATTTCACTGATTCCAATGTGCTTCATATGGGAGATCACTTTTTCAACGGCATGTTCCCTTTTGTGGATCTGACCACTGGAGGCAACGTACTGGGGTTTGCGGACAACATCAAAAAAGTCATCGATTCGGTACCCGCCGATGCGAAGATCATTCCTGGTCATGGCCCCTTAGCAACGATGGCAGATTTGAAAGGCTTCCACGAAATGCTTGAGGAAACCATCGCCCATGTCCAAGAACGTATGACAGCAGGCAAGTCCATCACCGAAATCCAAGAAGAAGGCCTTCCTGCAAAATGGGATTCATTTGGTGGCGGATTCATCAAACCCAAAACCTGGATCATGTTCATTTACCACAGCGTGATCGCGCGCGGCATCCACATGAAGTAGTCGCCCCCACCGATTTCCGTCCTTTGTGCTTAGAGAGTGTGGCCTTTCGGTCACACTACTCGCTCGGTTTGCCTTGCGTCCTTTGGTTTCCCCAGCCACAATTTCTTTAGTTTTTGCCCGCTCCTTTTGGTGTAACTTTCCCGATCAACAAACTTATTCAGAAAAGGTGGTTATGTTTCGATTCCTATTCCTGTTCGTCTTTGTCCTGTTGAGCGGTTTGAGTTGCATCAGTGCCTCTCCCGAACCTCGTCAAGATCCCTTGATTGATAAGATCATCCATGCGGCTGAAGAACAGCCCATTGATCGAGAATTGTTGTTACAAAAAATGATTGAAGCCGATGTGGTTTATTTAGGAGAAAAACATGACAACCGTTATCATCACCGAATGCAAAGTGCGTTGATCAAACGGATGATTTCCAAAGGGAAAAAGCCCGTGATCGGATTCGAGTTCTTTTACCAGCATCAAACGAGTGATCTATTGCAATACGTATTTGGTTCGAAATCGCCATTCCAGAAGAAAGAACCATCTCCTCAAGAACAGGAAAAGAAATTGCGCAAGCAATTGGGGTGGCAAGATCGTACGAATGAAGAATGGGAGTTTTACTTTAACTTCATTCGTTTTGCTAAATCTCATCAACTGACGGTCTTTGGAGCCGATCTCCCCGATTCCTTGGTCAAACGCATGTCTCGGAGCGGGATGGATGCCTTGACACCAGTTGAAACCCGACTCCTGCAACCCACGGGTTTCGAAGATCCGATTTATCAAAAACTCATGGATTCAAAATTCACGGCTAGTCATTGTGGATGGAACCCTCCAGAGCTTTCTGAAAAACTTTATGCGGTGTGGGTCGCCCGAAATGATGCGATGGCACAAGCCATCCATGCGATGTTGAATGAGGAAAGACAGGGACCCGTGGTCTTCATTGTGGGTGGGGGCCATGTGGAGCACAACATGGGAATTTATGAGCGGGTCGCCCATTTGAATCCCGGTGTGAAACAGATAAATTTGGGATTTACCGAAATATTCATCGATCCCGCTCCCTTAGCTCGATACATGGAACGCCCCACCATCGATGGTCGTACGTTTCTCCCCGCTCATGAATATTTTTGGTTCACCCAACGAGTGGATTACGACAACCCCTGCGAAAAATTTAAGATGAAATGACATGAATCACCACAATCTCTAACTCTTTTGCTTGGGAGTGATAGTTATAGCCTATTCGGAACCTGGACTCTGGATCAACGTACACCCGATAGGTTTGCTTGACGTAGCTCCCTACGGTTGGATCCCGTTGGATTTGGTTCACGGCTTTCCGGATCTCTGCATATAACTTGGGATCGTTCTGATATAAGCGAATGAGCGTCTGTACAGCGTTTTTGTACCAATCAGCCATTCATCACCTTCGCGAGCATGGCATTGACTTGCTCGTCTGTAAACTTCTCCTCAGAAGCTCTGATTTGATCCATTTCATAAGCAAGTGCATCTCGTTCGAGACGATCCAATTCTTCTTTGGGGAGCAACACCATTGCCCCCTCTTTATGGCGAATTTCTATTCGTTTTTGAGCTTTGATGAGATTATAGATTTCTTTCCTAGCTTGCGTCGCATTCATACTTTGCATAGTTCCTCCTCGTTTCATTGATAAACTACGTACATGATAAGCGTACACAATAAGCGTACACAATAAGCGTACGTACCTCAAGAGAATGGGCAAAAACAGGACATCGTTTCCCGGATTGTGAAAATTTACTTGACAGCCTTTAGGATTTGGATTTATTTAATTTACATAATGAATTATTTAAGTCGATGATTCATTATTTTGATCGAGGTGACTTTCCTGAAGATTTCCAATCTCGTTTTTATAATTTCATGATAGCGGAAGATTCCAATACCCTTTGGGAACAAGGTGACTTGGATATAAACAGCTATTAACTAATTAATTTTATTAATTTAATTCAGGATTTCTTTCTAAGAAAGTCCATCTGATTTCAGAAATCATTTTATGATATGCCATAAGTTTCGTGGCATTTTATAGTTTTGCGATCCTGGATTTAGATGGAATCGCACCACGGTATATATCCGCAGTGGTGATTTTTGATGTCTAAATATTTTATTAAATAAATTAATTAGGGTACTAAAAAATCCAACGGAGCCCTAATTTTACTGAGAGGAGAATCCTATGAAAAGAATGAGCTTAAAAAAGTTCGGAGTGTTGTTGGTCGTGTTTTTGACCTGGAGCGCTTTACAAATCGTAGTGGCCAAGGAATTGGTCGTTGGTGTGAGTTGGTCGAATTTCCAAGAAGAACGTTGGAAACGAGATGAAGGCGCTATGAGAGCCGCATTGGAAGCTCGTGGAGGCAAATACATCAGTGCCGATGCTCAGAGTTCCGTTGAGAAACAGATGGCAGATATTGAAAGCCTCATGGCTCGCGGAGCCGACGCGCTGATCATTCTGGCACAGGATAAAGACGCCATCATGCCTGCGATCATCCGGGCAAAACAAGAAGGCATTCCGGTTGTGGGATACGATCGGCTGATCGAAGCACCCGGCGTATTTTATCTGACATTTGACAACGTCGAAGTGGGCCGCATGCAAGCGCGTGCCGTTTACAATCAGAAACCCAAGGGACGGTATGTTTTTATCAAAGGCTCGCCTTCCGACCCTAATGCGAGCCTGTTGCACCAAGGCCAACTTCAAGTCTTACAACACGCCATCGATCGAGGTGACATTGAAGTGGTTGGAGAGCAATACACTGAAGGTTGGTTACCCGAATTGGCTCAAAAAAATATGGAACAGATTTTAACCGCCAATCAAAACAAGGTGGATGCCATTGTTGCTTCCAATGATGGCACTGCCGGTGGGGTGGTTGCAGCGCTCACTGCCGTGGGATTGGAAGGGCTTCCGGTCTCGGGACAAGATGGAGATTTCGCTGCTCTCAATCGAGTGGCCCGTGGTCTTCAATCGGTGAGTGTGTGGAAAGATGCTCGTGCACTTGGAAGAGCGGCTGCCAATATCGCTTTGGATTTGGCGGAAGGGAAAAAGCCTAAGAAAATCAAAGGATCCATCAAATGGAGTGGAGGTCCTAAGGGGTTCACCATGAATGCTGTCTTGCTTCCTCCGATTCCTATCACAACCCACAATATTCACATCGTATTGGCTGAAAATTGGATCAAAAAAGCCGATTTGTGCAAAGGCGCGTTGCCATCCATCACAGCTTGTCAATAATTCAACCACCCGATGGAGGGGCCTATGAGTAAAACGTTTTTTGAAACTATTGGAATTAGTCCCCGATTGGCATCTATGGTGTTTGCCTTGATCGTCATTTGGGGCGGATTGCAAGTTATCACCGGAGGCATTTTTCTAACTTCTCGGAATCTGTACAACTTGGCAGTGCAAAGCAGTGTGGTTGGAATCATGTCGACTGGCATGGTGCTGATCATCGTAGCCCGTCATATCGATCTTTCTGTTGGTTCTCTGCTTGGCTTCACTGGTATGGGAATCGCGTTCATGCAGCACGACCTTTTCACCTTGGAGTATGGGTGGAGCTGGCCCCTTTCTATTGCCGCTGGATTGGCCTTTGGTGCTCTCGTGGGGGCTTGGCAAGGCTATTGGGTCGCTTATCGTGGCGTGCCCGCTTTCATTGTGACCTTGGGTGGCTTTCTAATGTTTCGTGGCGGGGCGTTCCTCATCACCGATGGCCGTACCGTGGCCCCATTGGATCCAACCTACTCTTTACTAGGTGGTGGGGTGGATGGAGCTATCGGAGCTACCTGGAGTTGGATTCTTGGCATTCTGGCAGTTATCGCAGTCGTCACTTTGAGCTGGCGAAGCCGATCTCGGCAAAAAGCGTATGGATTTCCATTAAAACCCCTGTGGGCAGAATTGGGGATGATGGTTTTCTGGTCGGCTTTGATTTTGGTCTTTGTCAGTGTGATGAACTCGTATTACAAACCACGCTCTGAAATTCCCCGGGGGATTCCCATTCCAGTGCTCATTTTGATTGGTGTGGTGATTGCGATGACCTTGCTGGCACGGGTTACCCGATTTGGGCGACATGTGTTTGCCATGGGTAGCAATCAAGAGGCGGCGGAATTGGCTGGTGTGAATATCAAACGGGTCACAACTCTCATCTTCATGATCATGGGATTACTTTCGGCCATTGCCGCCGTGATCACCACCGCGCGTTTGAATGCGGGCACCAATTCCATGGGAACTTGGGCGGAATTGAACGTCATCGGTGCTGCTGTGATTGGAGGCACTTCCTTAGCCGGAGGTATCGGAACCATTCCGGGAGCCATTTTGGGGGCTGTGATCATGCAGAGCCTTGATAATGGCATGGTCTTGTTGGGCGTTTCCAGTGCGATGCGGCAAGTGATTATCGGGTTTGTTCTTATTCTCGCGGTCTGGTTTGACGTCGTCTACAACAAAAACCGCAAATGAGAGGAGGAACTATGACCACCACACCGCTGGTAGAAATGCGCCATATTTATAAACTCTTTGGAGGTGTGCATGCTGTTGAGGATGTGAGTGTGACTTTGCAGCCTGGAGAAGTCGTGGGCTTGTTGGGCCACAATGGAGCTGGGAAATCCACACTGATGAAAATGCTCTCCGGAGCCATTGTACTGGACCAAGGCGACATTCTGATCAACGGCCAAAAAGCCACCATTGAAAATCCACGCGATTCTCGCACATACGGTATCGAAACGATCTATCAGACCTTAGCTCTGGCAGATCACCTCGATGCCAGTGCCAATTTATTTTTAGGCCGGGAAATCATGACTCCGTGGGGTGCTCTTGATGAGCATGCGATGGAACATGCCACTCGGAAAGTGTTGCAACGCTTGAATCCGAATTTCACCAACATCAAAGATTCGGTGAAATCGCTTTCGGGGGGACAACGTCAATCGGTCGCCATTGGTCGTGCCATCCATTTCAACGCCAAGATCTTGATCATGGACGAGCCGACTGCTGCCTTAGGACCTCATGAAACTGCGATGGTGGCTGATCTGATCAAACAACTCAAACAGGACAAAATCGGTATCTTTCTGATCAGCCACGATTTGCATGACGTGTTTGATTTGGCAGATCGTGTCTATGTGATGAAAAATGGATGTTTGGTCGGTGAACGGAAGACTTCTGAAACCGATAAGGACACGGTGCTGCGTATGATAATCAAAGGGGAGGATTAACTCGCCTGAGTGATTTCCTCTCCCTCAGTTCATAAACATGTAATTGGCATTGAGTACCAAAACGGGATCGCTGCCATACAGAGTGGCTCCCAAATAAATAGGCACTTGCCGATACTCTTCAGGCAATGGAAGGATCGGCAAGGTGGCATGGTGGATGATGTCATTGATCACAATTCCCATTTTTTTATCATCCGCATGAATGATCAGAATGCGGCGGATACTGGTTTCATCCACATGCACATCGGAATCAAAAAAGTAGCGGGAATCGAGCAACGGGATCACCTCCTCGTTGCGACGGTAGATTGTTTTTTGATTGATTTGTCTCACATACTCCGTCTGGTAGCCCTGAAACGCTTCCACGTGATTTTCTGGAATCGCGATGGGCAAGTCTCCCACCGTGACAATAAAACAGGGCAAAGAAACATTGCTTTTGGGAAAGCTGAATTGCCAAGAGGTGCCTTCGCCCAATTCTGATGTAATGCGACAACTGCCTTGGAATTGACGCATGGCTTCTTGCACCGCATTCATCCCCACACCGCGTCCGGCGTTGTCATCTAAGGAATCGGCGGTGGAAACGCCTTGCACAAACACCAAATTCAAAATCTCCTCTTTGGTCATACTGTGCAGTTGTTCTGCTGCCACAATATGGCTCTCTAGCGCTTTTTCTGTGATTTTCTGAATATTGATTCCACGGCCATCATCAGAAATACGAACATACAAATGAAGCGCATCTTCTTGAATGTCCACCATCACTTTCCCTAGTGTTTCTTTACCTGCCGCCTCGCGTTCATCGGGAGTTTCCAAACCATGAATGACGGCATTCTTGAGGCTGTGATTGAAGATCTCATGCAAGGCATTCCAAAACTCTCGGTCAGCACGGACTCCGTTGTTATTCAGCACAAATTCTGCTTCTTTGCCATATTCTTGGGCAATGTTGGGAATCAGCCGTTCATAGCGAGTGAGATCGGGGGGGACTTTGATGATCTTCTGATGGGTGTCTAAAAATTCGTTGTAGAGGCTACCGGCTTTCACCAAGCGGTCATCGGAAAGGGTTTCCGAAACCATATAAAAGAGTCCTTTCACTTGCTGAGAAAGCGTTTCATATCCCTGTTGCGACACCGAAATGAATTCTTCTGCTTTGCGCTGTTGGGAACCTTCCGTTTGGGTGCTGCGTTGGACAATCAAGGTAACCAAGTCGCCAGTTTGATCGCCTAGATAAGCGAGGCCACGTTCCAAAGCTTCGTCGATGCGGATCAGCCAATCTTCGATGTCGAACACGCTTTCGGGGTCTTTTTGAAATTGCTCTAACATCTCTTGCACTTTGAAGATGAATTGCTTGAGTAAACGTGCAATCGAAACCGTGAGCACCAGTTTCTGCTCGGCTAGCGGCCGAGTGATCTCTTCCACTCGATGACACAACTGTTTCGAGGCAGAAATCAAAAAGCCCGATGTCCCTTTCAATCCATGCACCTTGTTACCCAGCAGCCTTAAGTTTTCTCGATATTCGTGGATATTTTTATCTTGGATGAATTCTCCAAATTCTTGCAAATCCAACGCATCTTCTTGAGGATAGCCAAATGATTCCAAAGCTTTGATCAGTGCCAGGATTTCCCCGGCAAGATTTTGACTGTCGTCCAGAACGGTTTGTCGCATTTCCGGATCGATGGCCATTTCCATCGATTCTTTTTGCTGCTCCATTTTTTGATTCATCACTGCAAGCTGTTCATTGGCCCCGGCTGGAGCCAACTCGCCTTCCATAATGTCTTCCTCGGTGTTGTACTTGAGATCAACGGTGAAATCGTGACTTTGTCCGGTTTCATCTGCAATTCGTACTTCCACAGGAAACGGCACGTCTTCTTGCTGCATGAATGCAAAAGAAAACAATGGTTCTACCGACCCATCCACCAAAAATTGAATGAAATCGGGATGAGGATCCATTGTACTCGGATCGAAGCCTAAAAATCGCTGTATCTCAGGAGCGGCTGAGATCAATTGGCATTGAGCATTGACTTTAATCATCATGCCCGAAGCCAAATCTTTCGAGCCTTCTTCCAATTGCAGATCGGTGGTCACATCTCGGGTGATCCCAATCATTCCGTAGGTCTGGCCATCACTATCTCGCAGAGGATTGGCCGAAAGCTCCAAGGTCACTTCTTTGCCATTGGGTTTTTCAAATGGAAAACGAATCCGTTCCAAGGCAAGCAAAGGTTCCCCTTCAGGAAAAGCCTCCCGGAAAAACGCCTGAAACTCATCCGGCATGTGGCCATACAAAGGTTCTCCAATGAGATCTTCAGCGGAATAACCCAATATCTTTTGAACATTAGCACTCACGGAAATGAATCGGAGATGGGCATCGCATTCCCACACCACATCAGGAATATGAGAAAGCAACGTACCCAACCGAGCATTGTGTTCGCTTTTGAGAGTTTGCTGGACGGCTCGCTCTCTCACGATTTCCGAGCGGTCTTGGAAACTTCCCATGATGTATTCACGATCTTGATGCGTGAAATGGGACAGCTTCAACGAGACTGGGCATCCTTCTCCTGTTGGAGAAAATTTACAATGAAGCACGCCTTCCCCCACATAGGGATGTTCCCCATCCCCTAGATCGAACCGTACCGAATCGGACAAAAATGGGGGCACCTTCCCCAACAGTTCTTTGGTCTTGAATTTCGACATATCGCAAAATGCCTGATTCACATAGACGATGCGGGGTTCCTCACCGGGAGTCGCTCCCGGTTGAACAATACAAATGCCATTCAAAGAATGGTCTAGAGCGGCTTTAATCACGCCAATTGAAATTTTGATTTGGGACATAAGTTACCTCATAGGATTTTGTCCGGTTCGCCTTGCATGGACACCATCACGCGCCCAGTCACTAAATCGAATGAAATACGCCTGCCTGTTTTCCCACCCGTATCTTCAGAAATGACACGAATCTTGTGTTCCGCCAAAAGGGCCTTGACGGCTTTCACATTATTGCGAGACACGCTTTGTTCTGGATTCGCTACGGGGAACATCTCCCCCCCACCAGAAATTTTGGCCCCTACCAGTCGATGGGGGGCTGCACCCCGTTGGGCCATCAATCGAATCAGGTAGGGAATTGCGGTGTCTGCGTATTTGGCAGGATTGTCTTTCCGTTGATTGGAATAGCCCAGCATGATGTGCACCATTCCGCCAATGTGATGCTTTTTATCAAACAGCATGATTGCGACACAGGAACCAACCACCGTGAATAAGGTGTCGCCGTGGCTCCCGACTCCGGCTCCCGCAATCGGGACCCGTATGATTTTTCCCATGTTGATCACCCTTTCTTCTGAGCCACTGAGGCTTCCACCCGATGGACACCGGATAAAGGAGGAACGATTTCCGATTCTCCCAAAAACAGATATCCGTTGGGGCGGAGCGCACCCAGCAAATTGCGAAACACTTGGTCTTTGCTTTGGTCATCGAAATAGATCAACACGTTACGGCAAAAAATCAGATCCACCTTTCCTTTAGGGAAGGGGTTTTGCAGGTTGTGCTGGCCAAACAGCACCATCTGTCGCAATTCGGGGATCACTTGATACATGCCATTGTTGAGGGGAATGAAGTATTTTTTCAAAAACTCAGGACGCACGAAGCGAAGGGCATAATCGCCATACACACCATCGGAAGCTTTTTTCAACACTTTGCGATCAATATCGCTGGCAAAAATACGAATTTTTCGGTTGCGAGCATTGGGCATACGCTCTAGCAGTGCAATGGCCAAAGAGTAGGGTTCTTCTCCTGTGGAACAGGCCGCGCTCCACACATCGATGGTCGGCGACTGGAAGGTGTTGAGGATTTGTCGACTGAGCAATCGAAAATGCCGGGGACATCGAAAAAAATAAGTTTCATTGGTCGTGATAGTTTCCACAAAATTCGACATCTCATTGGAACCCGGTCGTTGAAGCATTTCTAGGTAATCTCGAAATGAACGCAAATTCAGTTCACGCAATCGCCGACTGAGCCGATTGTTCATCAGCTCCAATTTCTGGGGAGAAATCCGGATTCCCGTCTCTCGGTAGGCAATGTCAGCAAATTTTTCGAGTTCTTGCTTCGTGAGTGTTAAGGATGCTTCCATAAATCCTTTCTTTTCTGAGGATGGATGGCGAACTACCAGTCGAGATAATCCTCATCCTTGTTGCCTTTGGGAGCCGGGGCAGACGAATTGGAAATGGCCAACATGGCCGGAGATGTGTAGCGAGGAGCAGGAGACACCGAGGACGGTGAGGCTGCGTTGAAGTTAGGATCTTGAGCCGGAGGAGTTGATGAGAGATTGGATGACGAAGGTTTTCCACGGTTTTTGCCACTGATCACTCGACCAATGTCACTGCTCATTTCAAAAGCGGAAACGGAAAGCTTTTCAGAAGCCGCCGCGTTTTCCTGAACCGTTCCTGAAATCTGGTTCATTCCATCTTTTATCGAATTGGATGTGGCTGCCTGTTCTTCCGTAGCAGCAGAAATCTGTTCTACCATCTCAGCAGTTTTGTCCACATGATTCACAATCGCTTGTAGCATCTCACCCGCAGTGTGTGACAACCCCACTCCTTCTTCTACTCGCGTTCCACTTTCCTTGATCAGATGAGTGATTTCTTGAGTGGCTGTCGCACTGCGTTCTGCCAGTTTCCGCACTTCATCGGCGACCACTGCAAAGCCTTTGCCTTGTTCTCCGGCACGCGCTGCTTCTATCGCGGCATTGAGGGCCAATAAATTGGTCTGTTCGGCAATATCGGAAATCACGACGATGATGTCGGTCACCTTTTTTGAGGAATCGCTGATCAACTGCATCGCTTCAATCGCCTTCAGGACCGCATCCCCGCCCGCTTTAGCTTGTTCTGCTGAACTGTGAGCTGCATTAGAAACATTGCTGGAATGCTCGGCCACATCTTGAATCGAGGCAATCAATTCCTGCAACGAGGCGCTGATCTCCTCTACAGCAGAATTTTGAATTTGGGATCCCGAAGACAATTGCTCGGATGCTGTAGAAACATCCCCGGCCATGCGTTCCACACGTCGCAATCTTCCATACAGATTCCGCACGATAAAAAAGAAAATCAACAATCCCCCTGCGGAAGCCACCACCCCCACACCGAACACGGCACCCCAAAGTGTGTTTTCCGCATTCTTGATGTCGTTGCCTTGCGCTTCCGCAAGCCGCGCAGCCTGCTCATAAGCTTCGGATTTGTCTAGTTCCGCTAGTAACGCCCACCGCACTCCAGTGAATTCAACAAATGAATACGCACTCAGCACATCCATTCCTCGATAATCTTTCGCTTCCAAGACTCCGCTCTTGCCCTCCAAAGCAGTTTGAATCGGCTTCGTTTCCACCGTCAAGTTTTGACGGAAGCTGTTTTCCACCGTGTAATCGGGGTTGAGTCTGGAGTTGGAGCGCATGCGTAGGTCCGCCCCCACCAGATAAGTTTCTCCCGTTTTTCCCAAACCCGAGGCATTGCCCATCACTTTGGAAATTTCATCGATGGACAACTGAATCGCCACCACGCCTAACACTTCATAATCCTCATCCAAGACCGGCGATGCCAAGAACGCGGCAGGCGCATTGGCCGACGGGGCATAAGGTTCGAAGTCTTGAAATGAAATATTTCCCTGAATCGCGGACCGAAAAGCTTTCCCCAACCCGGTACTGGCATAAGGGCCGTCGATGAAGTTCGTCGCAAAATCGTCTTCTTTGGCCACCGTGTAGACCAGATTGCCTCCGGCATCGAAGAGGAAGAGATCATAAAACCCGTATACTTCCACATAGCGCGATAGTGAACTGTGATACTTCTCGTGGGCAGTGCCATAGGTGGGTTTGTTGATTACATTTTTGAGTTCAACCAGCCCTGAGTCGGCTTGGAAGGCAAATTCAAATTCGTTGAGGCTTTCGATGATCTCGAAACTGCGATTGAGCAGGTTCAACACATTGGTCACGCCAAATAAATAGGAAGTGATCTGATCCTTACGAGCGTCGCGGATAGTTACCAACTGCTCTTTTGCGCGCTCTACTACCGCATTCGTGCCCCCTTCCTGCACATTTTCTAGAGCTTCAATGGCCACATAAAAGGCAACTCCACCCAGAATCATCATAGGCAGAATGCCCGCTACGAAAAACGCCGTAAGGATTTTAGTACGCAGGGTCATAATAGTCCTTTATCAAATTACCGAGTCGGGTGTTCAGTTAACGTGGGTGTTCCCAAGGCACGTCTTGCCTCAACGAGCAAACGCCAAGATTTTATCCAGATCGGGAAGGATGATTTCTCGTTCTTCAGTTTTTCCCACCCCTTTGATGAATTCGCGTTTGGTGGCATTGATTCCGGTGGGAGGTGGGATGATAGAACGCTTGTCCAGTTTCATGATTTCTTTCACTTTATCGACCAAAAACCCAATCGAACGCTCTTCATGATGCACAATCACAACTCGTGAATCCTTAGTGACTTCACTGTTGGCAAACCCCAAACGCTTCTTGAGATCCACCACTGTGATCAAACTGCCACGCAAATTGAGAATGCCCATCAGATACTCTGGACTTTTGGGAACCCGCGCGATGTTGGTGGCTTTCAAGATTTCCCGAAGTTTCATCAATTCGATGCCATAGATTTCTTCCAGCAACGAGAAGCTGATGAGGTCGATATAGCCTTCGGCATCTTCATCCGACTCATGCTTTTGGCGGAACTGACTTTTTTTAATAAACATGGACTTGTAGTCCCGGATTCGCGACACGTAGTCCGTATTTTCCGTCATAGGGCTTCCCCAAGTAAACGTTCGACATCGAGCACCTGTTCGATGTCCAAAAAGAGGAGCAATCGCTCGCCCAGATGGGCCATCCCGACCGTGTACTCACTGCCCGGCGCACTCACGCCAGGGGGTGGCGGGGCAAATTCGGAGATAGGAAAGGTATGCACTTCATTCACTTTATCCACGATGAAGCCAAAAATGTATTCCTTGACTTCGGCGATAATGATCTTTGAACCCGTTTGATTTTCCGCAGATGCCAATCGGAACCGTTTGCGTAGGTCGATCACAGGAACAATGTTCCCCCGCAAATCAATGACGCCTTCGATGATCTCCGACGCACCAGGGGTGGGGGTGATGGAATTGAATTTGATCACTTCTTGAACGGTCGTCACTTCGATGCCAAACAGCTGTTGATTCACTTCAAAAGTGACCAACTGCACCGGAGCCACCGGAGGGGGGACTTCCGATGAATCGGATTCAGGTGTGAGTTCCTCAGTCATAGGTCGGGTTTCCTGTCAAATTATCACGTGAAGGTCGGTGAATTTTGTTGGTTTTTTGATATAGATACAACGCGCCCCCTCGTATGTGCAAGAGTAAAGCCGTCCCGTCACTAACCTTAAAAATCAAGGTTTTTCCTGAACGATCTCCCCCGTTTGTTGCGGCAATTTGGCTTGAACCGTCGTCTCACTGCACGTATAAAATGTCGTCGCTGGCCTACCCTTCCCCCCTCAAACTTTCCTTTTCACGCTCCTGTAGTTTAACCGGATAAAACGGTGGTTTCCTAAACCGCAGTTCTGAGTTCGAGCCTCGGCGGGAGTACCATACCCTTTCAGGACAGACGGGGACTGATCAATCTTCAAATACCCACATACTGTCCATCTTACTGTCCAACTGGGATCGTCAAATATTGAGGAAGGGGGAAAGTGTGGGAATTTGGGTAGGAAATTCAGGGAGAGCAAGGATCTAATTTTTCGATAGGAAAAAGAGGATCTCCCCTTCCTTTGAACACTACTGAATTTTGGAAAAGGAGAATCGGATGCAGAGTGGAGCTATTGAGGCAAGAATCTAATTTGAGGGAGTAGATTGATGAAATTCAACGGCCAACCTAATTTTGGGACTTTAATTTTTGCATGTAAGTTTCGATTTCTTCCAAGGATAGCCCCTGCAATCGATCTTCAAGTGATACACCTTCCAGGCGATCTTCCAATGAGTAATTTTTCAGTACTTCTTCTTTTGGCAAACCTTCCAATCTTTCCTGCAAAGTTGCCTCAGAAATCACTCGTCGATTGACATCTCGGATAAATTCTTCGGTTGTGTAAGGCATTTTCACTCCTTCTAAATGATATTGAGATAACAATTCGTCAAAGATTTGGGGGAGAGGTTCGCCCTCGTTCTGGTAGTTCTTTACGCCATATTCTACCATAGTATAATGTCCCATGAGTTCGTTGATAGCCCATCGGGACATAGATTCTTGCATCGATTTAGCGGAAGCGCATGCCCAAAAAATTCAATACCACGGGGGTTTGTATCCCGGAAAAGCATTACATGGTGGATATTTCCGGCAAGCTTTCGGAGATCATGAAACTGATTGACGATGCGGCTTACTTCACCCTCCATCTTCCCCGCCAATACGGAAAAACCACGACGTTGGATCGCCTCGCCGAACAGCTCAATCAAGGCGATACCTACCTTGCCCTCTCCCTGAGTTTGGAAGGACTCGAAGCAGAAGTATACGAAAGCACTGAACAGTTTTGCGCAAGGCTCGCGAAACTCATCCAACGAGAATTGAAATCGCTTCCGGACTCAGGGATTTCCGTTTCTCCCCAACTACCAAAAGATTTTTTTGACCTCGCCGGGTGGTTCACAGAATTGAATCAAAGCAGTACCCGAAACATCGTGCTGATGTTGGACGAAGTGGATCAAAGCTCCGGACACGACCTATTTCTGCAATTCCTTGGGATGTTGCGGGATAAATACCTCAGACGGGAACGCAAAAAAGAAGAGTCCTTCCACAGCGTGATTCTTGCGGGGGTGCGAGATGTGAAAAGTTTGAAGCTGAAAGTGCGTCACGGTGAGGCTGTCCAATACAACAGCCCCTGGAACATTGCGGCTGATTTTAACGTAAGTATGGATTTTTCTTCTCACGAAATTGAATCGATGCTTCGAGACTATGGCCGGGATCGAGAGATCAATTTAGATGTTCCGAGATTGGCGTTGGAAATTTACTGGTACACGTCGGGCTATCCGTTTTTAGTCAGTCGGGTGTGCAAATTCCTGGACGAAACGCTCCAGGACTGGTCGCTTCAATCGGTGTCTCACGCAATTTCTCAGCTTGCTAAGGAAAGTAATACCAACTTCGAAAATGTGATCAAAACGTTAGAGAACGATCCCCAATTGTCCGATCTCGTGTTTGAGGTGCTTTTCTTAAATACCAAACCCTCATTCACCATCAACGAACCGTTGATCAATTTGGGAGTGGTTTATGGGATTTTTAAGAATGTGGGCGGCATCTTGAAATGCCACAATAAGCTATATGAGGAACTGCTTTACGACTACTTCAGTCTGAAGATGGAACGAAAAATTAATCCGAAATATCGTGGCGAGCAAGGACGATTTGTGCTTTCCGATGGTTCCCTCGATATGGAACAAGTCCTCGTGAAGTTCCAAACGTTCATGAAAGAAGAATACAGCCGAAAAGACGAAGACTTTTTAGAAAGAAACGGGCAATTGATCTTCTTGGCCTTTTTGAGACCGATCTTAAATGGCAGGGGATTCAGCTTTAAGGAAGTCCAAATATCCGAAGAAAAACGATTGGATCTCGTAATTACCTTCCAAAAACAAATCGTGATCGTAGAACTCAAGCTGTGGCGGGGAGAAAAAGCCCACCAACAAAGCCTACGGCAACTCACCGATTACCTCCAACGTCAGAATCAGAAGGAAGGCTATTTGGTGATTTTTGACATCACCAAACGTCAAAAGATGAACTACCAAAGCAATCACCTTCAAATCGACGGACAGACTTTGTTCATTGTATGGGTGTGAATAGGAGGCAATTCAATGGAGGAAGGAAATGAACAAAACTAAAAAACTCCCCATCGATGAATCATCCTTTGAAAAGTTTTATGACAATGGGCTCATCTATGTCGATAAAACCCAATACATTGCCCGAATGATTGAAGAGGGTAGTCGGTATTTTTTATCGCGACCTCGGAGAATGGGGAAATCGTTATTAGTTTCTACTTTAGAATGCTTCTTCCAAGGTAAACGTGACCTGTTTGAAGGGACCTGGATTGAACAGAACTTCGATTGGGAGTGGGAAGAACATCCTGTCGTTATTTTAGACTTCAATGGCATTGATTATGAGACTCCCGATTATTTAGAAAGAAGTCTGACGAGGAATTTGATCAGTTGGGGAAAACACTACAATATCAAATTAGATGACTTTGGTTTTGTGAATATATTCCAAGAGCTGATTGTTGAGCTTCAGAAGAGATTTTCTAAAAGAGTCGTTGTTCTTATCGACGAATACGACAAAGCCATCATCAGTCATTTAGGCGAAGGAATAGCGGGTCAAGACATCGCGAAAAGAAATCGCAACATTTTAAAAAGATTGTTTGGAGTACTAAAAGAAAGTCAGGTTACCAAAGCACTACAATTTTTATTTTTAACGGGTGTCACCAAGTTCGCACGCACTTCAATTTTTTCAGAATTGAATAATCTTTCGGATTTAACACTTGATGAAAGGTACTCCACTTTCTTGGGTTACACCCAAACGGAATTGATCGAAAATTTTAGCAGCCCCCTTCAAAGGTTCGCAAAAGCCAAGCAGATATCGAATCAGCAACTCGTCCAAGAAATCACTCATTATTACAATGGGTACCGGTTTACTGAAGATCCAGAAACCGTGTATAACCCTTATTCCGTGACCCATTGTTTACATCGTCAAAAGTTTTTAAACTTCTGGTTTGAAACCGGAACGCCGACTTTATTGACCAAACTTCTGAAAGAGAGAGACTATTTATTTACGGATTTAGAAGGCACTGAGTTAAAAAAAGATCAACTAAGTTCTTACGATATCGATAGTCTTGAAATTAATCCTTTGTTACTACAAACGGGTTATTTAACGATCAAAAATTTTGACAATACTTTTTACGAATTGGGTTTTCCCAATAAAGAAGTCAAAGATTCGTTTGCTAATTTTGTAATCAATTCATTCTTTGAATCTAAGCAACCAACTGCTATCCAGATTTCAAAACTTTCTCGACAATTGTTAGAAGAAAATACCGAAGAATTCTTTCAAAATTTACACGCCATTTTTGCAGATATCCCCTACAACTTGAGTGACAAAAAAGATGAAGCCTACTTTCATGCTTTGACCTACTTGATGTTAATCACTTCAGGTATCGATGTTCGATGCGAAGTGCTTACAAATCGAGGGCGTTCTGACTTAGTCGTCCTGTTCCAGTCCTTGGTTTATGTGATGGAATTCAAATGCGATCAAACTGCGGAAGCCGCTTTAAGTCAGATCAGAGAAAAGGGATATGCGGAGAAGTACCAAGGGAGTGGTAAGAAGGTGATCTTGATGGGGATTAATTTTAGCAGTGTTGCACGGAATGTGGAGGAGTGGAGAACTGAAACACCTACCTTCTGAGACTCAAACTTGAGGGATTTTACCCACGAATCACCTGAATCCGCTTCTCTTCAAAGTCTACGAATTCTCGTTTCACACGATCTTCTAAATCGGGTAGGCCGTCACGCCTGTCGAAGATGATCAAAGTTCCAGCCTCCAATGAGAGTCCATTCAAGTACTGACTCAGTTGCTGCAATCCTTGGTCTATTGGATCTTTCCGATCTGTGGGTTTCCACACTTTGAGTTCAATAGCTTCCTCCTGCCATTGACGTTTTCCAGCGACTTGGTAAGGCCACCGTACTAACAAATCCATACGTTTGTAGCCGACAGCATACTCTCGAATAATCTGTCCTTTTGCGTTGGCGATCCTCTGTAAGTAAGCCATCAAAACCAGATGAGGGGCGATCTCATGATAGGGACTCCCTCCCATCAACGGTGCTCCGACTTCTCTCCAAAACTCTAAAAACTGATCCCATATCTGAGGCCAATCCAACTTGTCTTCTTCATCCAGCCAAACTTTATACCATTCAGGAATAGTGGCTTGGAGCGAGTGGTTCAAAGCTCGGGGGATCACCTCTTGGTAGATCGGGTTGGCGATACGAATTGCTGGTTTGGTTTGAATCAAGCCCAAATCCGCAAGGTAAAGTAGGTCATCATCCAAATCGTCGAAAACCACCAAGTCCCCTTCCAGAATTGGAGTCACGACCCTCCGGACTCGGGTTTCTTTTAACTTCGATATTAAGGAATCCAGGTGAGTTTCACGTTTTTGGATTATGGTTTCTTTCGCTTTGTAAAGATCCTCGATATCGATAGTTTTTGCAGTTCCAGCTTTTTGTCCACGATGCACACATTGTTTCGCTAAAGCATTCACCAACCAGGGTTGTCCCTGGGTCAAATGGAAGGCTTGCTCCAAAACGTCCTGAGTGAAAGCTTGACCTGTTTCTTGAGTATGCTGCCGATAGAGATCCTGAACTTCAGTTCTAGTGAAGTTTCGTAAAGTTAGCGACTCGTCTTTGATGTTGAAAGGAGAAGCAGTTCCCATCGATTGCAATTCATTTCGGATCATCACTTTATAATCCCGAACATCTTTCAACCCGATTAAGGCAACCGATTGAGGAAATTTGGTGGGGCGGCGTTGATAACCACCCCGAAGTTGTCGCAAAACCGAAATCAAAGTGAGATCGCTGAGCGAGTCGATTTCATCAATCAACAGCACAATGGGTTTGGTTTGCTCGGTAGCCCAGGCTTCCAAAAGAATTTGAAGAAGATTGGCATCTGAGGTGCCACGAACTTTAGGCGGCCCTTCCTCCTTGGGAAGAAAAGCGCGGGACGCGGCGAATATCTCATCATAGATCACTTGGTTCCCCTCCACATAATGGGGGCCAGTGACACTAGCCGCTTCGCATGTGATATGTAGCGTGATGTACTGTCCTTCCCCGTTCAACTGTTCCATCAAGCTACGCATGGCCGTAGTCTTTCCGGTTTGCCGGGGGGCGTGGATTCCAAAATATTTTTTCCATCAACCAGCGATCTGATATCTTCCAGGCGACCGAGTGGATCGATCATGTAATGATCTTCGGGCAAACACAAACCAGCGGTGTTGAAATGCCGGGACATAGAATCCTGTGTAGGAAGATGAAAGGGGACTTTGGAAATTCTGCATCCCCCAAAGATAGCGAAGTTGTGATTATTGAGACTCAAAAAAAGTAATTTTTAGTTCCAGAAAATCAGTAGGATTGCGATTGCTAAAATCCCCAACATCCCTATGGTCAATCCGGTTATTCGGACGGCTGTATTCAGTGCCAGCCATTCCGTTTGATCTGTCAATCCACCTGTGCTCTTGGCGGCATGTGGGCACTTGGGGCATTGATCTTCGTCCCTTAAGTTTCTGCCACAATTCGAACAATATCGATTCTGTGATGGGTCCATAATACACCTCCTTTCATCGATTCACTGGCGCTTTCTCATGAAACGCTTTCTCATGAAACGTTTTCAGTAATGCCCTGTATTTAAGTGATCCTATAATCGGTACTATCTTCCTAAAAACTCATAAGATATCCAAGCTATCACGATGAAGCAACGAAAGAAAAAGTCTTAGTGATCCATCAAGAAAGAGCCTCCAGTAATGAAGCGATATTCCATTCAATCCGTTTGATTGAAAATCGTTCAAATACCATCAAATCGGCTTTATTGCCTGTACGTTGGTAACGCATTCGACCCTCCCCAATTTTGAGCAATTCCAAATAAGCTCCGGTGATCCAATTGACCGCATAGTGCTGCCACAACGATTGATAACTGAAGGATTTATAAGCATGAGCAACCAACTGATCATTTTCAATGGTATTCGGAGGAGGATTGTTTAAGAACGAGGAGGTTTAGAAGAAAAGAGGAAGGCAGGATCTGGCAATTCTCAGGAAAACACTAACCGAGACGATCTAAAGTTTAATATTTATTTTGTATAGACAAAACAAATAAATTTGCATATACGAAATAACAAGTCAGTCATGGTGCTTGCTTTGTTACAATTGGATGAACCCACCCACACTTCACTGGAGGTTATCGTGCTTAAAAAATTCCTATTGCCTATTCTGAGTATACTCTTGACCCCTCCTTTATTTGCGGGAGAGTTAACCGTTTATGCGTACAAACATTACAAATTGAAGGGGAAACTGTATCAGCAGTTTGAAGAAAAGACCGGCATCAAGGTAAAAACCGTATTTGGGGGTGCAGGGGAAATCATGAAAAGACTAGTCAAGGAAGGTAGTGATTCGCCAGCAGATGTGTTGCTCATGGCGGATGTTGGTCGCTTATACAGTGCCAAAACGCAAGGGTTGCTCCAGGAAGTCAAGTCGCAAGCGCTCACTTCCAAGATTCCTGCGAAATATCGTGATCCCGACAATATGTGGTTTGGATTCGCAAAACGGGCACGAGTAATTTATTACAATGCCCAAACCTCGGGTCCTGATGCAATCAATACCTACGAGGATTTAGCCGACCCTCAGTGGGAGGGAAAGATCCGAGTTCGGTCGTCTGCGAACATTTACAACCAATCGTTTCTAGCTGCGATGATTGCCCACAAAGGTTTGGGTGCTACCCAAAAGTGGGTCCAAGCCATCGAGAGGAACTTAGCCCAAAATCCTCCGAAGGGAGATGATCGCGCACAAGCCATCGCAGTTGCCGACCATCAGAGCGATATTGCGATTGCCAACCACTATTATATGGGCAAGATGCTCCACAACAAAAAAGTCCCCTCTCAACAAGAAGCCGCGAAGCGCCTAAAAATGAAGTTTTTGACGTTTCAAAACGGAGGAACCCATATCAACTTAAGTGCTGCGGCGGTGGCCCAATCTTCAGATAATGTTGCCGAAGCCATTCAGTTTTTAGAATTTTTATTGGAAGACTCCTCACAAGAACTCATGGCCCAAGTCAATTATGAATATCCGGTTGTCGGTGAGACGAAATTGACACCCTTGGTTCAATCCTGGGGCAACGTGAAAGAAGACGAGATTTCGTCGTATTTGCTGGGGAAATTGAATCAGGAAGCAGCTGAGATAATTCAAACGAGTCGTTGGCAATAACCGGCCGTTGGGTTCGCTCTCGACATGTTTGGGCCCTTTCTCAAATTCATAACGAGTTAACTCCCCAACAACATTCTCTTGTTTGGTGCCGAACTCGGTCACAGCACCTTCCACAAATCGGGACCACTCCAGGCGATGCCGTATTGTTTCATCGTCTGGATGGCTGGATTGCTAAAGCCTGACACAGAATAGACAATCGGAAGCAAGTGAGCATGAACTTGTCGAAACTCCTCGGCCTTGGTGTGGAATTGTTCAATCACGGAAGCATCCACAGGATCTTGCCAATACTTACACTCAATCAACAACGATAATCCCTCCGGTAAAGCTGCCTGTGCAAAAATATCGAATTGTCGATGATAGCCGTCGATCAAATTGAAGTGTTTTTCCCCTATGGATTGATAATGCGACCATATGGAGTCTTTCGGGGCATTGTGTATCAACTCTTTCAGGGATTGCCCCTTTTGAGCTTGGTACTTCAAATAGCGAATCATCATAAATTCCAAGAAATGACCTTTGTTTCTCTGGTAAATTTCAGTATCGGTCGATTGCATCCGCAGTCGGTTTTGCTTTTTGATGTTTGCTAGCGTCACCTCACGTCTTAAATGCTCAATCTCTTCCGCAAACAGGACTTCAAACACCTGCGAAAAAACATCATCAGGAATGCCTTGATAGCGAAAAGCTGTGGATCCCTCACGGATAATATCACTACCTTCAAGGAGCCGTAACCGTTTTTCCAACTCTTCATCATCCAGCATAAATCCTTTGGACTGAAGATAATCCCGAATTTCCGTTCGAGTCTTTTCGACTTCTCGGTTCATCGACAGAAAGAGGACAATCGCCTTGGCAACACCTCCATTGGTTTGATCGAAGGCATAGTCAATGTACTCCCCCCAATGTCCAAAAATTTCTCCAGGATGCGCCAATGTTTCGTAATTCAGGGCTGACTCGACTCCCGCTTCGTTGGTGAGATCCAAATGGGGTTGGTTGGATCGAATGATCGAAGCAATATAATAAGGATGGTTCCGAGAAAGTCTTTGGACCGCCAGAGCAGAAGCTTCGGAAATCTCGATTTGATGTAAATCAGAATAGGTATACACCGCCTCCAAGGCTTCTTCATCGGTGAGGGGACCCAGATGGATTTGGGTGAATCGGGGATTGACTTGGGTTTTTAATAAGGTTTTCAACCAGCCCACCCAACTGCCACTGGCTAGAACGGGAGCAATACGAGATTCCGCATATTGATGGTAGGTCCCTGCCAATTCCATGACATTTTGGTAGGTTTCATCGGTATAGATGTAGTGGTTCAGGTATTGAAATTCATCAATGATCTGGAGAAAAAAGTCTCCGGTAGACGCCGCCAGTCGATGAGGGCACCCACTGGCATGCAACCATTTTTTAATGGCAGGTCCCTCCATCAATTCTTGGTAGTATTCAATTTCTTCCAAAACGTGGACAAGGTCATGATCTTGTGCGGCTTGTCGGGCTGCTGTGGGACTTAGCACTTTATTCACCCATTCCGGCTTTTGAAGTTTGCATGCCAGATAATGGGTGAGGAACGTATAAAAAAAAGTATCCGAGAATGCCGATAAGCTGACTTTGATTTCGGGCAGACGAATATAGAAGGGATAAACCCCACCCGAGATAGAGCCGGGTTGGGCTTGATGGACAAAACAAAGGTTAAAGAGCCGTTCAAGGATGGCGGTCTTTCCCATTTTTTTCGTGGCCATGAGGGCACGGGACTTGGCCGATTTTTGAGGAATCTGACGAATCCACTTCAAAAAATTGTCCAGCACCGCAACCCGACCACAAAAGAATTGGGGATTGCCAATGGTTTCTTCTCGGGGATAAAAATTCGGGAATTTCACAGGCTCTCCTTGCTTGGAGGTGAACGTCATCTGCCTTTTCTGAAGCATGTCAGATTTTACCCGTGAGAGGAAGTCATCCGCAATATCCTAAACAAAAGATCTACAACGATCATCGAAAGAAGGTTCGATGGGACGAAAAGCTATTTTGGCAAACGGAAGCTTTGGATGGAAAAACGCTGCATGTGGTGGGATGCCAACCCAATCCCTTAAATGAAGCGTTTACTTTCCTTTCAATTACGATTCAATTTATGGAGTTTTTTCTTGAAATTTAGACGCTAGGTCACTATGCCCGAATAGGTACACTCAATTTGCTTCAAAAGGAGTCGGAGGCTGACTGCCAATTCCATTACTTTATCAAATGAGCGGATTGTTAATCAGTATAATGAGGGGGGCAAAAATGGCAGGTTTCAAACTCATAAATAAAGCGTCACAATCAGCGAAGCGCTTGAGCTTGAGTGTTTTGTTATTATTGGGATTTTCGAATCTATCTTGTACCCAAGCAAGTCGCCTCACCGATAGTCTTCCTGCTCCGTTGTCGTCTCACAAGATTCGTATCAGTGGCCAGATCCCGGTTTCGGTAAAAGTGCCTTCCCACATCACAGATCCAGTTCAAGCCCGGCCCTTTTTTGACTACTTTTCTTGGGAATCATTCATTGCGCTCAACTGGCCTTTAGACCCAGTAACCGCCAAACGTGGAATCCCCCTGTTACCCGATGACCCCAAAGTGTTTTATGCGGCCACTACTCAAACGCCTGTTGTTTGGACCGACTACAAGGAATCCTATGAATTGTTTGGGCAAGGTGATGTTCGTCCCAGTCCTTGGAATTCATACCGTAACCGATATCACCCCTGCGATAATATTGATGCGAATGCGAATGCCGAGGTAAAGCGACGCCACCTGTACAACATTGCGATGAGTGCAGAAGTTGCCGAATTGAACGAATTGGACCAGGCTTTTTCTTATCCGCTGATCGATCAAAATGGGAACCTAGTTTATTACGAAGTAGTGTTCAATAAGGCGCAATTCGACTTTGTTCGGGGCAATAATGACGATGAAACGAGTTGGTTGTATTTAGCCAAAAATCTTGCCGCTCACGAGCCAGTTCAAATGCCTGCAAGCCATGCAGCTGGAGATGGACGACCGCGTGAAGTCGGAGCCATCATGATCAAAGCCGCATGGAAAGAATTGACCATGCGAGACAATGCAGATCGGTTCTATTCCATTCAATCCGAGGTATACAATCCCAATACCAACCAATGTGAAACCAAAAATATGGGATTGATTGGATTGCATATCGCTCAAAAGTTAGAAGAATTTCCGCAGTGGATTTGGTCTACCTTTGAACAGGTCGATAATGTTCCAGGCGTTGAGGCCACGCTTCCCTATTCGCTCAACAACGGAACGAACTCTCCACGCACAATCGATGGTTTTGCCAATCGCCCTCCAAGTAAAGCCAGCACCCTACAACCCAATGCGGAGGGTAAGTACGCTCCAGTACAGGTAACTCGCTACAACCCAATTCCCAAAACTCCACCAAAGGCTTCCACTCAAGATTTGAATCGGTTGTATCAACATGCGTTGAAAGGAACGGTTTGGGAATACTATCAGTTGGTCGTGACCCAATGGCCATCCAATCCCACACAATTCACCTATCTAGAAGATGGTGGGATTTATCCTCAGGATGCCGGAGGTGCATTCCCTGTCAATAATGCTGTCAACACCGCCATCGAGACCTATTTTCAATCACAAAATGATGCCATTGGTGGGGGCAATAACAGTTGCATGAGTTGCCATTACCAAGCCGATCAAGCTGATTTCAGTTGGGTGTTGCGGAATCGCGCCCATTCAGGAACGGTCTCTAAAAAACAAAAAACGTTGGGTGTTCCCAACCCTCAGGTGAAACAGAAAGAAGGTTGATATGAACGAAGAAAAACCCTTTCCAGAAGGCCAACAGAATGAAGCCTCTGAAACATCTTCCGGGTTGGATATGAATCGTCGCGGTTTTCTTCAGAAAACGGTGGCGACCACCGTCGTTTCGATGGCTGCGGCGTCAACAACGTATGGACAAGATCCCACCCCAGAAACTAATGAGCCGACAAAGGTCCTCTCGGAGCCCGTCTCGGATTGGTGGATGTACCACGGTGACCCGGCTCATACCGGTTTTGCGACCGGAAGCCGCATCACGAGCCAGAACGTGGCCAAATCTCTTAAAGTGCTGCATACCCTTCAAGTCGATGGTCCTGTGCTCTCCGTTCCTGCGGTGGTGGGCGATTACATTTATGTGGGATTGGCTAATTTCCATGATCCGAATGCCAACTTGGTTGGGGGTGGTGCCTTGAAGAAAATTCATCTGGAAAGCGGAGAAACCGTCGCGACGTTTAAGTGGGCCACCCAAACCGATTGGGAAATTCTGAAGCATTGTATTGATACCGACGATGGAGGTGCGGTGCCATCTGGAAATTTGTGGAAGACCGGAGGACGACGTGGCGACTCTCATGGGTTCAATGGCATGGCATGCACCCCCGCCGTGATCGGTGGAAAAGTGTTTTTTGGTGCATTTGATGGGCGGTTTTATGCTCTCAATCAAGAGGATTTGTCTCTGATCTGGGTGACTGATCTGCGCTACGAAGACCCCGATAAAAATCAACCCTCAACCAACGACATGGCGATTGATGATTTTAACCAACCCCCAGCGGTGTCTTGGTCGTCGCCTGTGGTGGCCAATGGAAAAGTCTACTTCGGACATGGAGAGGGGGAAAATGATGAATTGTTTGCCTTTGTTTATTGTCTGAATGCGGAAACTGGCGTAGTGGAATGGCTCTTTTGCAACTGTAAATTTCGAATGACGGAGGACAATCAACCCAATGTTTTGCCCCAAGCAGTTGTTCAGAACCCCAAAGATGATCCCAAACCCTTACCCGGATATAAGGTTTCCAACTACGACCCGATCACCCTTGGGTGCAGTGTGTGGTCGTCCATTGCTTACGATGAAGATTTAAATCGCATTTATTGTGCGACGGGCAATCCGGTGCCGGATGGCCGTTTGCCAACGGCGGGTTATAGCAATGGCATCTTGTGTTTGGATGCCAGCACCGGCGCATTTATCAAGTTCACACAAATTCCAGCTGAGGGCAGTTATCGTGTTTCCGATTTCGATGTGGATATTGGAGGGTCTCCCACGATTTTTATGCGCAACGGACGCAAGGTCGTAGGAGTGGGTTGTAAAAATGGATGTTTCATGGTGGTGGATGCCGACACGATGGACATTCTCGAATGGCGACAAATTCTGCCTTACTACAATGACGGTGGACAAATTCCCACCGTCGATCCTCATCCCCCTAGAAATGTAGGTGCCGACGCAGTAACCCCCATTCCCAACGAGGTCTCCAATGCGACCGAAGGTGAAAATTTTTCGGGGACCTATAGCACGGCGGCTATTCAACCCAATTTAGAGATCGCTTACATTGGGGTCGGAGGAAAAAACTATCAAAGTTTCAGTGCTGGGATTGATTACCAAACCACACCGTTTATGCGAGTGATGAAATACAGCAATTTAGACGATGCCTGGCCTTTAGATGATTCCAATCCTCGGCGTTATCGCCATGTCAAAATGAAATCGAATAATGAAATGGTAGGCATGTATTCCTATCCCGGTGAATCCGGCTTGAGTTCCCCGGCGGTGGTCAATGACGTGGTGTTTTGCGCCACTTCCAAAGTCTCTCTATATGCCTTCAACGCCATAGACGGAACCCTACTTTGGGAAGATTCTTTGGGGATGCAAACCATGGGATATACGGGGGGGTATGGTTACTGCCTCGGTCCTGCCATTCGAGGCGATTATGTGGTAGCGGGGGCGTTGATCATGGGTCGAGATGGCGGTGTTTTGAAAATCTATAAACTGATGGAAGAGTCGTGATGCCTAACAACCAATAGAGAGTATTTTATGGAAAAACTGCTTGTTCTTGGATTTCTGATTGGAATCGATAACTTCAAGGTTGCCGTGACTTTGGAGATGATATCAACCCGCTTTTCACGAAAGTGGCTGATGGTTGCCGCTTTTGGATTTTTTGAAACCTTCATGCCGCTTGTAGGAATTTTTTTAGGCAGTTGGCTTCAAGGCAGTTTTGAGGAAGTGGCAGAGTGGGTGGCCCCCGTGGCTTTAGCTTTATCTGGTATCTTGATTTTCACAGCTATCGTCCGCAATCGTTGGCAAGAGCATCACATCCAACACCCGTGGTTTTGGATCGGGCTTCCGTTGTGCCTGAGTTTTGACAATCTTTTTGCGGGAGTGGCCTTACAGTCATTGGATGTTCCGCTTTGGGGAGCGGCCTTGTTTGTCGGGGTTTTAAGCAGTTTGATCTGTTTTCTGGGTGTGCTGCTAGGGGGCTGGTTGCGTGGCAAAATTTCCTTGCCCACCGCGATGGTTGGGGCTGCTGGATTGGTATTGTTTTCTGTGATTTCGATATTTTGGGGATAAGCGAGTCATGATGGAGTTGGTTGCAGAAGGACTGAATTATCCCACCGGTATTGCGTTTGATGGTCAGGGAATCCCCCATGTCAGCGAGGCAGGTTTGCCTTTTGATGGAGCACCTATAGGGGGACGATTGTTGAGAATCGAAAACGGAGTTCCCCATTGTTTGATAGACGGATTGCGGTATCCCTTAAACGGAGTCACCTACTACAAAGACTTTTTTTATCTTTCCGAAGGGGGCAACCCCGGAAAACTCAGCCGTCTTTCTACAACGGGCAAGTTTGAAACGCTTTTGGACGACCTGCCTGGATTCGGAAACTATCAAACCAATATGACGGTGGTTGGCCCTGACGAAAAATTGTATTTCAGCCAGGGGGCCATGACCAACAGTGGCATTGTGGGATTGGATGCTTACGATTTAGGTTGGTTGAAACAGCTCCCCCACAATGTCGACATCCCCGGTTATCCGATCACCCTCACTGGCGTTAACATAGAAACCGATAACCCAGTTTACCCTGAAAGAGGCTCCCGTATTCTAACCGGAGCGTTTTCGAATTTTGGAACCGAAACCCAAGCGAATCAAACGATTGAAGCTGCCCTCCCCTGTACGGCGTCGGTCATGCGTTGTGAGTTGGATGGGTCGAACTTGGAATTTGTCGCATGGGGGCTTCGAAATGCTTATGGATTAGGCTTTTTACCTGATGGCCGATTGCTAGCACTCGATCAAGGGGCCGATGACCGGGGCAGTCGCCCTTTAGGCCATTGTCCCGATTGCCTCTTCGATGTCAGGTCCGGGTGTTGGTATGGATGGCCCGATTTTGTGGCCGGACGACCAGTGACTTTGGAGGAATTCGCGCCCACCCGCGGCCCTCATCCCACTTTTTTGCTCAATAATCATGATGAGCTTCCCGAAGCGGAACCCGCATTGTTAGAGTTTCCGGTCAATTGTGCCGCTACCAAATTTGATGTCGTTCCGTCAGCTTTCCAAGACTGGGGCGGCCATTTATTGGTGACATTGTTTGGAGATGAAAAACCCATGACCGCTCCTCCAGGACCTAAGGTGGGACGGCGTCTTGCACGGGTGGATATGTCTGATTTTTCCCTGCATTATCTTGAAAATCAGACCCTGCAACGGCCCATTGATGTCAAATTTCATCCAATGAGCCACGATGTATATGTCGTCGATTTTGGAGAATTCGAGATGGAAGCGGCCGAAGGGGTCGTGGCCCAAGCCGGAAGCGGCAAACTGTGGAAAATACCAGCGGATCAACTCATTCGTTCATAATCCTGGGGAAAATTCATCATCCTGGAGAATCTTTAAATAAGGGGATCTTTATGGCTACGGTTTCGTTTGCAACAGATATCATGCCTTACTTCAAACAGTATCAGGCCCAAATGCGATGGCGGTTTGACCTCACCTCCTACGAAGAAGTGAAAGCCAACGCCCAGTTGATTTACTTCCGTATCAACAGCAAGGATAGCCCCATGCCTCCGGCTCCGTTTGAACCCTTTCCCCAAACCGTGATCGACAACTTCAAAACCTGGATCGACGAAGGGTACCCTCCTTAGACGAAGTGTCATGAACTGCGTTTCAGCACAGGTTTTTGAGTTTTATGAATAATGACTCTCTGGTAGGATTGGCTGAGGAGCTTCACGGATGGTAAGGCTCCATATACAGTACAATAATTCGGACTATTCCCAATGAAAGGGCATGGATTCCCTGAAACGAAAAACCCCCAACGAGCGGTTGGGCGATGTCCTTTCACCTTTGTTCCACTGCGCTATGAAACAGCACACCTACGAATCGCATGAACCAGCTCCTGGGATCATCAGTTTGGACGCACAGATTCATCAGTTGATTGGAAAAATTAAAAAAATAGCAAAAGGCGAGCACTCGGTGGTGATCCAGGGAGCGAATGGCACCGGGAAAAAACTATTTGCCCAAACCATACATTATTACAGTGGCCGGGAAGGTCCGTTTGTTGATGTCGATTGCAGTAAGATTCCCGAGAGCCTCAGTGATTCCCTATTGTTTGGTCATGAAGAAAAATCGTTTGTGGAGGCCGCAAAATGGCAGATTGGATTTTTTTCTCAGGCCGCCAATGGAACCTTATTTTTGGATGAAATCGCTGAGTTGCCTTTGGTTCAACAGACCAAGCTGCTGCGAGTCTTGGAAAGCAAACGCTTCAGTCAAGTTGGTAGCCACGAAACGATTCCATTCACCGGAAGAATCGTCGCCGCCAGCCAAGAAGACCTCAATGAAATGGTTCAAGCCAAGGCGTTTCATGAGCATCTGTTGAATCAACTCAATACCTTTGAGTTAAAAATCCCTTCTCTCTCCGAACGCCCTGAGGATATCCCCCTGCTGGTAAATCATTTTACGATGAAAATGGGAGACATTACATTTAGTCAGGATGCCCTTGATCTCTTGAAAAATGCTGACTGGCCTGGGAATGTTCGGCAACTCAAAAACATAATTAAACGGATTTCGATATTGACTGAGAGTTCTGTCATCACAGCGGAAGAAATACAACGTTTAGAAGCTGTTTAGACTAGAGCCGACCCGATATCCGATCTCGCTCATCTAACCATTTACTTTTGACGCCTCCCAGCCAATGATTGCGGTTTTTCTTGTCGTTCCCCAGCGGTAGCCACCAAGACCTCCCGAAGACTGGATGACGCGATGACAAGGAATGAGATATGCCACTGGATTCCGACCAATTGCGGTTCCAACAGCTCTTGATGCTTTGGGTCGTTGAATCGTTTGGGCAATCTTTCCGTAAGTCGTTAAGCCCCCCATGGGAATCTTGAGCAATGCTTCCCATACTTTTAATTGGAACGGGCTTCCTTTCAAATGCAGGTTGATTGTATCCAAATTCTTCCAATCGTTTTGGAAAACCAACAACGCATCTTGTTGAAATTTATCTACCTTTTGTTGGTATTTTGCATTTGGAAACTGTTGTTTCAACGTCGTCAAATCGTGTCGATTCTCGTCTTCAAACGAGATATGGCAAATCCCCTTTGATGTGGAAGCGGCCAGTAACGTTCCAAAAGGGCTTTTGAAAAAGCTAAAATGAATCGTCAGATTTTCACCCCCCATTTTATATTCCCCCGGAGTCATTCCTTCGATATTGACAAATAAATCGTGCAGACGGCTGGTCCCTGACAACCCGGTTTTGTAGGCTGTATCTAAAAGAGTTTCTTGCTGGCCTTTTAATAATTGTTTCGCGTATTCGACGCTCAAGTATTGGGTGAATTTTTTTGGACTCACACCGGCCCAGTCCGAAAACAGGCGTTGAAAATGAAAGGGGCTTAAATGAACTTTGCTTGCGATTTCATTTAAAGAAGGTTGCTCCTTAAAATTCTCTTTGAGATATCGAATTGATTCAGCAATTCGATCATAATTGATTTGTTCTTGTTCCGTCATATGTTCTGGTTCCATCATTTGGCTGCCTTGCAAGGAGCGTTGTTTGCGTCAGTTTTACAGGTAGCGTGGTTTGCATCAGTTGACGTTGTTCTAGGCCTTGGAAGGTATCAAACCCTTTCTGGAATCAATGCAACGCCAACTGTATTTTTCAATAATACTAGTTCAAGTCCGATTGATAGAAACCCCACCTTCAACCAACATCGCTGTTCCGGTGGTAAAACTGGAATAATCCGATGCTAAGTAAAGGGCGGATTTCGCGATTTCCTCGGGTTGGGAAATACGTTTAAGAGCATAAAGCCCTGCCACAAACGTTTCGATTTCGGGTGTAGTCATAAATGCTCTCCCCATAGGGGTATCCGTTGCACCGGGAAGCAACGCATTCACGCGCAAACCGTGGGGGCCAAACTCCGTTGCCAACGACTGGGTGAGTCCAATGATGCCTGCTTTACTAGCGGAATAGGCCGCCGTTTGTGGGAATCCAGCGGTGTACCCAACAAAACTTGAAGTGAAAATGAGAGAACCAGCTTCTCCTTCTAGAAGAGCGGGAATTTGATGTTTTGCTCCTAAAAATGCACTTGTCAGGTTAGTGCTTAGGGTAGCTTCCCATTGAGACAGCTCAAACTCCCGGGTATCTCCCATCCATTCCATAGTCCCCGCGTTATTGAAACTGACATCCAATTTTCCGAATCGATCCATAGTCAGGGCAACTAATTCTTTTGCAAAGTCCTCATCTTTCACATCACCGGCTAAGGACACAGCCACACCACCGGCCTGGGTGATTTCTTCCACAAGCGCATCCAATTTGGCCTGGCGTCTGGAAGCAATAACTACTTTCGCCCCTTCTTTGGCAAACAGTTTGGCAGTGGCATATCCAATTCCAGAACTGGCTCCGGTAACAATAGCGACTTTGTTGGATAATAAATTCATTATAAGCTCCTTTCTCTTAAAGTAATTTGAAGGTTGAGAAAGAATTATAAAAACAGAACGGATTTTACACGACCCGAATCTTGCTCATTTTTGGTGTGCCCCTGAGATGTTCATGCTCTTTGTTAAATGGTGTTCACTCTCATCGTTAAATGGTGTTCACTCTTATCGTTAAATAGGGTTCTAATCCCCAAGAATCTGTAATCCAGCTAGTCAACTATAGATATTTGTTAGTAAAACTTACTTTTAGTCGAGTGATAAAAGTATGTTTTTCTTTCTCCACTTTGATAATATGGGAGTGGGACTGTGTTGGAAACAGCCCCACTTTCTTTACCACGTTCCTGCAGTTTACTGTGTCCGGCGAGTTAATGGGATGACCGGCGGGCACAGTTCGGTTAGACCTACCAGTCTAACGCACAGGAAACATAGCTACCTAACCAGAAAACCTCCAAAATTGGAAATTTTCCGATTACGTAGATTTTCTGTAACCCATCTAAAGATTTTCTTTAGATCGGAACTGTCTGATTTTATTTAGAAAAAATATCGATACTCGAAAAATTCGTTAAATAAATTGATTTCAAAACAATTCGTGCTCCAATGATGATAGAGACTCCCAAGCAGGATCTGATTCATTGCACTACATCCAGTGTATAGGATCATCATGTAAATGCCCCGTTAAACGATTCAATTTGCAAACGGAATTTATTCGAACATGCTACTTCGCCCTCTAGAATTCCGAGATATTGATACCTTAAATCGTTTTCAACTAGGAGACGGTTCCGCGAGTGGACTGCGCGGAGACAAACGGAGACTGATTGAGAAATCGATAGAGACGTTGGAAAATGATGGAAGCTCCATTTGGTTTGGGATTGAATCCGACGAACACGAATTGATTGGAACAGCGGCGTTCTCTACCAAAGCAAAAGGATTCACCTGCTACCGTTTGAGCGGTGAGGTTATTACCCAAGCGAGTGTTCCTAAAAATTCAACTTTTATGGGGCGATTCATTCAGCCGAAATACAGGCATCGAGGGTTTGGAAATCTGGCACTGTTTGGTCGATTTTTGTTTCTTTTTGCTCACCCAAAATTATTTGAAAAGCAGTTCATCGGATATTTGAGAGGTGTATACAATAAAGAGGGCTATAACTCTTGGTGGGACCATGTTATCAGTCCCTATATGCCAGAACATTTCAAAAATCTGAGCTATCAGCAATATGCTCAAATCTTGAGGGAAGGTAGAGAGCATGAAATCATCCAATTCCTTCCAGACAAGCCATTTCGTTTGAGTGATATTCCTGAGAGTGCTCGAACGCTAATCGGAGTCGCGCATCCAGAAACTCAACAAATGTTCAATACGTTGCCTCGCCAAGGATTTCGCTGGAGAGGCTTGATTGATTACAGTTCAGCAGCTCCTATTGTTGAAGCGGGAATCGATGATTTTTTGGTGATTGGTTGTAAGCCGTTTTATATTCGCGTCGATGAACACAAGAAAAGCGGCAGTGCCTATATCTCAAATAAATCGACGATACGATTTCGTGCAATTCTGGCTGACTTTTCTCAACGGAGTCATGACGAAATTTGTATCTCAAAAGCAACAGCAGACTCTTTACTCGTAAACGAGGGAGAACCCGTTTTATTGATAGAAAGAGAGAAATGAAGAAGTTACTCCTTGTTACATTTATTTTTATATTACCCTCCATTTTGTCGGCTCAGATCGTCGTTGGAGGAAAGAATTTTACAGAACAGTATATTCTTGCCGAAGTGTTAAAAAGGGTATTGCAGAAAGAATTGCCCAATGTATCTATTCGAAAGAAAGTAAAGTACAACACTTCAACAATTCGACCCGCCTTACTAAACGGAGACGTCCAAATTTATATAGAGTATCTTGGAACAGCATACACCGCGATTCACAAACAAAACGATTCAGAAATAGCGCGAGATCCCAATAAGATTCTAAGCGAACTCCAGAGGCTCGACGAACCCAATAGTTTGGTATGGTTGGGATTTTCGAAATTAAACAACACCTACACGCTCGTAATGAAACAAGACGACGCCTCGTATTATGATATAAAAAATATCTCTGATTTAGCCAGCGTCTTGAACGATAGGAAACAGCTCAAATTCGGATTGGAGGAGTCTTTTAAAAAACGTGCGGATGGATGGAATGCCTTAAAAAAGAGATACGAATTTTCTCATAGCATTAACTTAATAGAGAACACATCATCCTATAATGTGCATAGCTACCTCAATCGAGGTCAAATTCATGTAGGGCTTTTCTATTCTACAAACTCGCATTTAGCGGATCCAAAATTTGTAGCGTTGATTGACGACAAAAAATACTTTCCAAACTATTCAGCGGCAATTGTTGTTCGTCGTGACACACTGGATAAATACCCAGCCATTTCTGACATATCACAACGAATCACCTCAGGATTGAGCAATGAGGTGATGGTTAACTTAAATCATCTCGTGGATATCAAAAAACAAAAGGTTGAATATGCAGCCCAAAAATTTATTGATGAAAGCTACTGAAAGGCTATCGGTAAAACTCACCATTACCTACCTGATTCTGGTGAGTGCGCTCCTCGTCGGTATGTTTTATATACTAAAACCTGCTGTCAAAAGTGGTTTTACGCCGAGTATACATCTATTAGCGGTTTCCATAACGTCTCCTTTTGAAGACTCCGTGTTAAAATCATTGACTTACGGCCAAAGCTTTAACGAGACCATTTTGGATGTGGAACCTTATATTGATGCGCGACTTCGCCATTTAGAAAATGCCAAATTTTTGAATGACATCAAACTTATCAATAAGAATGGAGAAATACTTTCTATCTCAGGAGAGAAAAAAACTATTGAACCCAACTTGCTTAGAAATACGACAGAAATTTATTATTTTGAATCAAACAAGGGTAAGGAGTTGTCGGTTTTTAGAGTGTTTGTCCCCATAGTGTATAAAGAAGCACTTCAAGGGTATTTTGAAGTCGAACTGGACTCCAGTTTTGTGAAAGCACAAATTGATTCGACATCTAATTTGGTATTGGGATCCACTGCGATTGGTCTTATTTTATTTTTTGTGGTTTTTTTATTTATTTTTCACTTCATGATCTCATCGAAGTTGCAAATCATGGCATCGGTTTTTGGAAGTATTTCTCCTGATAATTTAACAAATCGGATTCCGCTAAATGGTCGAGACGAAATTGGAAAGTTGAGCCAAGGCTTCAATATCATGATGGATGCCCTGCAAAATGCGGCTCACTTTGTTCGTGACCAACAGGAAAAACTAGAAAATAAAGGTCGAGTCATTGATACCTTGGTGTGCCGTATTCAGGAATCCACCAATTCATTATTAAGAGCGATTCGAAATGGCGATACATCGCACCTGGCTGTTCCGATCAGCAATAAGGAAATCGATTCCAGCGTATTAGAAATTCAAAGCTATAGTCCTGGAAAAACGGAGAAACATGTTAACGTTTTGGCTGACATTGCCCAAGAGATCCAACAGATCTTATATTTATTGCCTTCTGCAATTTCTTTTCGCCCGAAAAGTAGTTTCCAAAGTCCATTGAAAGTTGGATTGATTGGCGCTAGCGAGACCGCAGACCGAATTTGTTCCTGCCTGGACAATCGCGTCCATGTCGTTGCGCACTCGGAGCAATGGCAGATGATAGAGGGTTGTGATTTAATTCTAGCTTGTGACTCGTTGGTATCGTTTCAACAAGCGAGAGAGTTTGTTGAGTCGAGTCCTGTAAACCTCGTTATCTACTCAGAAAATTCGGACCCAACTAAAATAGAAGGCTTTTTAGGAGTGGGGGTGAAAGGGATTCTAGATCGCTCTTTTGGAAAAGACCTAGCGTTTCATCTTCTTCGTATTTCCGATGGCCAGGTTGTCTTGGGAGACCTAGCTTTAAGAAACCTCGCCTCTTATCTAGGTCTCCGTGAAAGTTTGACAAAAACAGAACGAAAGGTCTTCAGTGCCATGTTTCAAAGCACTGTCTCGAAAGACATCAGTGAAAAACTACAAATTGCTCCTCGCACCGTAGATACTCACATCAATAATCTTACCCAAAAATTAAAATGTAAAGGGCATGGTGCTAGGCGGCAGCTAATGTTGAGATTCCAATAGAGGCAAGGATATCATTATGCTCTCCAATTTGAGGAGCGGGTAAGCGCAGAGATGCAGCCCCTTCTTTCATTTTGACTGGAAACCCTGTCATTTGTACCATTTCCGTGTTCTGATTTGATTCTAGAACCATCTGATTGTGTTGCACCTGGGGATCGTTGAAAGCTGAGTGCAAGTCATTCAGTGGGCCACAAGGGACCCCCACTTCATTCAATTCATCGATCCAATCTTCTCTTTTCTTTTTTCCAATCACTTCGTTGATAATTCGGTTCAACTCCTCGCGATTGTTCAATCGGGCTTCGTTTGTGAGAAATCGGGCATCATTGATCAATTCTTCCAACCCCAGGGTCACGCAAAGCTTCGCCCACATTTTAGGATGACTCGGGGCGATACAAATAGGACCATCGAATGCCTGATAAACTCCATACGGAGCTACAACCAAATGCTGATTTCCCACCTGTGATGGCTGTTTGCCGGTTGCAAAATATGCGGATGATGAAAAGCTGAACATACTCATCATTGAATCCAGCAGCGACACATCCACTCTATCCCCTTTACCGGTTTGAGCTTTTTGCTGAAGCGCAACCATGATTCCCAAGGCCGTGTAAAGCCCTGAAATGGTGTCACTTAACGGAGGTCCTGTTCTCAGTGGTCCCGTATCTTCACTGCCATTAAGACTCATGAACCCCGACATCGCTTGAATGATAAAATCAAATGCAGGCCGGTCTCGATAAGGGCCGTTTTCACCAAATCCTGTTATTGAAGCATAGATCAATTCAGGATTTATGCGCTTGAGCGTATTGTAGCCAATTCCCATTTTTTCCATGACTCCTGGTCGGAAATTTTCGACTAGAACGTCAGCTGCCTTAATCAATTCCATAAAATTTGATAACCCTTCCGTGGTTTTCATATCGATCACCACGCTGCGTTTATTCCGATTCAGTTGAACATGAATCGGGTTTTCCTGGAAATCTCCTTTGATCCCAATCCCTCTCAAAGGATCTCCGCTTGGTGGTTCTATTTTGATCACATCCGCTCCAAAATCAGCGAGCAACATGGTGCAAAAGGGGCCGGATATGAACCTCGACAAGTCTAAGATGCGCACTCCTTCTAGCGGTTTCTTCATTGGGTCCTCATTTTCCTGTGGTGATAAATATAATGGCGCAGATTATTATTCCAGCACCAGAAATCAGCTTCCGAACACTCAACTGTTCTCCTAGGAAAAAATAGGCACAGACGGCAGTTACAACGACCGAAGCCGTTAGAAAAATAGATACCATCGTGATTGGTAACGCCTTCATCGCTTGATATCCGTAAATCGTGGATGCACCAGCAGCGATGCCCGCCAACCCTCCAAAAAGATACCCATTCAGTCCAATCTGAAACGGATGCTCTTTCAATTGCATAGCGGCATAGACCACCACAAATCCCAACCAAACGATGGTTGTTATCAATGCAATATACGCAGAGTGGCCGTGTCCTAACGCGAGTTTTGTAATAAAACTATTTATGCCCCGAAAAAACGTTGCGAATATCAAGCTAGTCATAACACCTCATGAGAGTATTAAAGTTAAAAAACTAACTGAAATTATAGTGCTTTTTTGAGGTTAAACAATCTGCTAAAAACTAGTGAAATCTCGTAAGATGGTAGGTTTGGCTGGACGGTGGTGGGTAAGGTTAATGGAGAGATTGTAGATTTGTATTAAGTTTTAATTATCCCTGAGCTAGCTGTTAAAATAATGATCTTTTCTAAAAAGGACAATATTGAAATGAAATACCAACAGATATCGATTCATTTAAATTTTTTTCAAAATGCTGAGATATACTTTCCTATTTTCATAAAGATATCTCAGGTGGTATTGTAGCTGATTTCCATCATGAAAAATCACAACTTACGGCAAAACCATACGCTGGGAACCTCCACCTCAAAACCCGCCTTTCGATATGCCTTGCGTGCTGGAGCATGGCTCGGATCACCTCCTGTACTGACGGTCGCCACAGCCATCCCTGCTTCCTTCATTTTCAACGCTGCAAATTCATACATGAGGGTTCCAATCCCTCGATTCGCATAATCAGGATGCACTGCATTCAACCCGATTTCGCCGATCTTGGTATCAGGATTGAGTTGTAATGAAACAAATCCAGTGATATTTCCCGCGTACTCTGCAACGTAGACCGTCCATCCAGAATCGTCCTTGAAAAGCGAAGCCAACAGTTCACCTTGGGCATTGTCTTCATGAGCTTGAGCAAGATTATAGGTCACTTCTCCCATAATCGATCGAAAGGACTCAAATATTGGAGCAAACGCAGCCTGCCGGATTTCCTCGAGACGAGGAAGATCTGAGTTTTGTGATAAACGTAATTGAATTTCTGAACGAGAATTATCCATGATGTGAAAGTCCATATTTTAAGGTCCAACAGATAAATTAAAAGAAAGAGAAATCTTTTAAAATTACAAGCGGTGTGTACGACGAATCCATAAGGCTCGAAACACCAACCAATGTCCCAACCAAGCGGCTTGGACATGGATCATCGGTAACCAGGCATGCGGTGGATACGTGACAAAAACATTCGACGGTTCACTCATGAACTGTCGGAAAGGAGTCGGGAAAGAAAGAATGGCAATTGTAACCACATTAACCAACCATCCGAGCCCCATCAGATTCCAAATCCACACCCATTTCAGACTGATCCGTTTTTTCCAAAGCAGCCAAGCTACTACTGGCGCGGTGAGTCCGGTGAGCACATCAAAGTTATAACCATTCCAGGTCATTTGTTGAGGAGTCAACCCCAAATCAGCCATGCCATGCAAATAGATTTCTATGAAAATGCGAAACCCTTGAAAGCCTATTAACCAAGGCAATCCAATCCCCTGAATCAAACAGTATCCCACTCCAGTGAACGCCACTCCGAGCATCACCAATGAAATTGGAATAAATAATAGAAAGATACGAGGTGGCAATGTGTTGAACTCGCGCAAGAACCCCGATTCAGCAGTCCCCCAAGAGAACCCCATCCATACTAGGGTCAACAAGCCCACTAATAGAGTGAAAGGCACAACTTTGGTTCGATAACCAGGAGTTCTGAGGGTTCCATAATACACTCCAGCAATCCAAGCTCCTACTAAAGCAACTGTGGTAGCATAAAACACGCTGTCGATCCAAAAGGGTATTGTTTCCATCCAGCTGCTATTCGCTAGCAATGTTTCTGTCTGCATCCGCCACCTCCTATAAAGTTCAGCATTTTGTTGTGTTCTTTGTTACAATCTATAAAGAGATTAAATACTATTAAAAAGTAAAGTAATTTAAAACAAAAAGTAAAGCAATGAAGAAAAGAACCTACCAACAATTGTGTTCCTTGGCGAAAGCCTTGGATGTGATTGGCGAGCGTTGGACACTGCTGATTATTCGGGAACTGTTACTGGAACCACGCCGATTTTCTGAGATTCAAACCGGATTGCCTGGAATCACGACAAATTTGCTGACCAAACGCTTAAAGGAAATGGAGGCAACTGGGCTGATCGAAAAGGTAAGACTTTCCAGTACCAAAGCTGGCAAAGCCTATGCGTTGACTGAACGAGGACGAGAATTGGAGACTGTGATCTTTGCTATTGGGAATTGGGGAGAAAAACACTGGCTCATACCAGCCCCCGACGATGTGACCAACCCACGTTGGACCATGGTGGCTTTCAAACGAAAATACCGGGGTTCTTCACAACCGTGGTTAGTGGAACTGTCATGGGGAGAACAAGTTTTTCAAATGCGTTTGGGTTCTCAGGCCTTAGATATCCAAGAAGGGGCTCATTGGACTCCTGATTTGCGGGTTCAGGTTTCGCTGAAAGGGATTCCCCAATTGTTGTTTTTTGGAGAATCCGCGGAAAGCCTACAGGCTTCAGGCGACCTCCGTTGGACTGGCACGGAGACCGCTTTCGTGGACTGGCTAACGTGTTTCGGTTTAGCATGAAACTTCTTGGACCACTAGATCTTGGATGGGAGGTCTCCCATCGTGAAATGATACTGTTGCACGCCCCGACTTAAAATCATCTGAAAGTACTATTCGAATTTTAAGAATTGGATCTTGAGGCCCGCCTTTGCTCGGGTCGACCGGTTGAGGATAAATGTTGAGGTGGATGATTTCTTGGCAGGGGCCAAAACAAACAATACCATAATCACCATGAGCATAGATCGTCAATAGCGGTTTTGCAACCGCTTCAGGCTGGTATACCCCTAAACCGGTTACTAACTCGTTCGGGCAGAACATTAAGGTCAAATTGATAAACGGATCGGTTTCGGCTGAACCAGTGATTTCGAAACATTTGGTGAAGCATTCTTGTGAATTTTTGGTTTCTTCTGACATGAGAATCTCTCCTGATATGAGTTAATTATTAAGCTAAATTCAAAAAAGAGGAACAAAACCTTAGTTTGTTCCCGTAGCGATCAAGTTAGAACCTACTTACGACAAAATATATTACACGATATTACAAAGAGAGATTTCCAGAATGGCCAAGACCCCATTGCCGAAGTGATCTCCTTTTGAGTTCTTGCCAACGGTGACATATACTGTTTTCCAACCTGTTCAAATACAATGAAGATTGGTCAACTGTTCAAATACAATGAAGATTGGTCCACATGACAAAAGCGCAGAAAGAAGCCGTATTGCTTCAATTACCTTTTCAAATATTCTTGTTTGTAGCGCATGCTGATGGCGTGGTTGACGTTGAGGAAACTCAAAGTTTTTCTCAAGTACTCTTAGATATGAATAAGACCCGATCACGAAGCCAATTCATTCGTTTTGATAAAAAACCCAATAGCGTTAGCCCCTATTCCAAGCGGCTGTTTCGAAAGACTCTAGCAGAGTACTCCCTCCTCGTTCGACAATTGCGTCAAGGGCAGATTAAAAAGGATATTCGAGTCATACAGAAATCAGTGGAGATTATAAATGAAGTGTTGCCTCCGCAAAAAGCCTTTCAGCTCAAAAGAGACCTCTTTACTTTAGCCGAACATATCGCGAGATCATCCCGTGCCAGTGGCAAAAAAGGTTTCACCTTATTGAATTCAGAAATCAGCAAGGATGAAGCAAAGGCACTAGTCGAACTTGAAACCATTTTGAACAATCAAACGACAACCTCCGATCTGGATCGTGAAGAAGAATTCAATCACAGCCTTCAGTTATCGGAAGATATCTTGAGAGATCTCCAACGAAGAAAAATTCACGAAGCTCTCATCAAGCTATCTCTGTTCTTGGCAATAATCGTTACGGGTTGTTTCGCCGTTTATTACAAAGAAATTTTGGCATTTCTAGAACCGCTGGAAGTCTTGCGTGCTCCACGACGCGAACCTTAAACTGTCCCATTCATCTAGGCACTCCATTTTTGGTCCGATTCGACCGCAATCAATGATAATCAGTTCATCATTCGTCTCATCACGATGTCGATGGCATCAATCTGACGTGCCATTGCCGTCAAGGCGAATTAGAAAGCTCCGCATTAGGAACACCCGATTCTATTCGAGCAGGAAACACCGTCAGCAAAGCCGGAAGTAAGAATAAATCGGCGAGCAATGCTGCAACCAAGGCGGTTGCGCTGAAGATACCAAAGTGGCTCAGTCCTTCCTGTATCGAAAGGATGAACATCAAGAATCCCATTGCCAGAATGATTGTGGTGAAAACCACTGCCTGTCCGACCTCACGAATCGTGAGGATAATAGCCTGAGCATTATTTCCATGCTGAAGCAACTCGGCACGGTAGTGGGTGAGAAAGTGGATCGTATCATCTACTGCGATTCCAATGATAATTGGCGCAATTAAAAGCGTGTCGCTATCGAGAGGAATGCCAAGGTATCCCATCAACCCGAAGATGGTTAGAACCGGAAACACGTTAGGCAAGACCGCGATCAACCCAATCCGTTTTGAACCAAAGATCCCTAGCAGCAGCACTGAAATCACCACCAAAGCCAATCCAAAACTTTGCACCTGAGACCAACTAATAAAATCGGTCAGCAGCAAAATCAGAGAAAGCTGTCCAGTTAGCGTCACTTCCAATTCCGGATATCGAGATTGCAACGGAGTGAACATCCGATGGACGGATCCCTTGACCGATTCGGTCAATTCCACCGCTTTTTCTGATCCGATGTTACGCATATTGATCCCAATGCGTCCCATCCGATAGTCATCCGAAACCAGTTGCCGCCGATCTTGGGGGTTGGCATTGTTGAACAAAAACAACGTCTGCTCCAATAGACGACGTTCTTGAGGAATCCTATACATTTCCGGTCGGCCTTCGTTGAGGGTTTTGAACGCATCTTTCGCCACATTGACCAGGGACGAGGTTTTGATCACAATATCGCCATGCACGGATTGCAGTTGATCCTGCAAGGCTTCAATTGCGTTAAGCACCTCGGGATCTTTCATTGCGTTGGATTCCCCTAAGTCCACCAAGATTTCCATGCTATCGGTTCCACCCATGAATTCGTTGACCAGATCGTAACGTTCCCGAATAGGAACCCCTTCTTTGATATTCTGAATCATATCGGAATTGACCCGTATCTGAAAAATTCCCACCGAAAGCAATATTCCTATGAGTGCAAAACCCGCAATGAACGCTTTTGCGTAACGAATCCCCCACTGTTCGATACGGTGGATCCCCCGTAATATCAGATGAGATTTCATCCCTGCCTTCGTGATCGCCAGAGCCTGCTTTTTGGAAACCGGTTTCCAGAGATCGAGCAGTAAAGGAAGGAGCAGCACTGTAAACACAAACGCCAGCAGCACACCGACAGCAGAAAACATTCCAAAAGATTGAATTGGAACGATTGGAACAAACAACAAAGCCAACAATCCAATCCCCGTTGTCATGCTGGTCAAGAAACAAGCCAATCCTGTTTTTTGATACACCGACCGCAAAGCCGTTGCATGATCTTGCTGCTGATTGCGAAAAAAGAGATATCCTGAAAGAATATGAATCGCATCCGCGACTCCCACCGCCAACACGAGAAACACGATGATGCTGATCATCGACGTCATTGCGACCCCACTCCAACCGATCAACCCCACAATCCATACCATGGATAAGATAACGACCACCATCGGCCAGACAACGGCACTTCCCGAGCGAAACAAAAGCCAAGACATGACCAATATGAGCAGCAATGCTCCCCCGGTCACCGTGCCTAGCTCCTGTTGAACCATCTGCCCCAGCTCTCCCATAAGCACTGGGTTGCCTACTGGATGAAATGTGAGTGCTTCCGTGTATTCTGGCTTGTTGAGAATCGCCATCAAGGCATCAACAAACGGGGTGTATTCTGTGAATTCGGTTTTCTGAAACTGAGGTTGATATGTTTCATCAAAGTCTTGGATTTCTACAATTTCGCTATCCAGCTCCCATACATCGTCCTCATCCAAAACGTCAGCTACATCGTCCTCATCCAAAACGTCAGCTACATCGTCCTCATCCAAAATGTCAGCTTCCGGGGTTAGAGATTTGGAAGGGGTGGCGGTCGCATTGAGGTTGGAAATATCGGGGACCTCTTCCACGATTCGAGCATTGAAATCGGTTCGTAGGATGATTCCCCCATATTTGGAATCTTCTGAAAGATAGACTGAAGGATAATCTGGATGTTCCAGGGCGAGGCTACGTAGTGCTTCACGTTCTTGTTCCGTGTGGGGCAGCCGATCCCCTATAAACTGTCGAGAGATGAGGGCCGATTCAAGGGTTTCCAGATAGTTCACATTGATGAGACTTCGTATTTCGGTCACGTGATCAAGAGGTGACCGTTCGTCCGGTCCCAAATCCCACCGATAATTGAGCAGGTCTTCATGCACACCTTTCAAGGCACGGAGTGATGCCTCAGAAAAGATATCCCCATCGTTTGCCTCGTAAATGATGAATACTGTTTCATCCCCTCCAAAGACGGCTCGGAACCGGTCATAAGCTTGCTTCACCGGCTCGTCCTTCTGAAAGTACACTTCTAGGGACATATCGAGCTTCACCCGAGTGATTCCAAATGCCACGATGGTTGTCAGGGCAATAAACCCAATAGTTACCCACCACCGATGCCGATGCAGCAGCTCGGGAAACTGCTCAAACCAATGGTTTAGTGAATTCAGAAGACGGTTCATCATAAAACATCAGATTCATCATGGGTTGAACGCATAAACCAAAACAAGAGTTGAACGCATAAACCAAAACAAGGGTTGAACTCATAAAACTAAGATTGGTCCCAACACCTCGAAACACAAGAATAATCCTGGAATCGGCAAAAAAAAAGCCACCACAACCGAAGGTCATGGCGGCTAGTCGGGAGTCTCTGGAAAGGAGATCGGGAGAAGCTTAAGAGCTACGAGGTTTCAAGTGGGCATGCCAGTGACGCTCCAGCCTTTTAAAGGCTCCCACGATGATAAACGTGAGTGCCATGTAAAACAGCCCTGCCATGATAAAGGCTTCAAAAGGGCTGTAGTGGGTGGAATACACTTCACGAGCCACCCCCGTAATATCCGCTATGGTGATCAAGCTGGCGATGGAGCTTCCATGCAACATAAAGATCACCTCGTTGCTATAGGCGGGTAACGCACGACGGAAGGCGCTTGGTAAAATGACCCTTCGATACATCAGGGGTTTTGACATCCCACAAGCTTTTGCGGCTTCCACTTCACCATGTGGCGTGGCTTCCACCGAACCTCGAACAATTTCAGCAGTATATCCCGCTGTATTGAGCGTGAAGGCGAACAATGCACAGAAATACGCTTCACTGAAAAAAGGCCAAAGAAAGCTTTCGCGAATGAATTCAAACTGTCCCGTCCCGAAGTAGATCATATAGATCTGGACTAGCAGCGGGGTTCCTCGAAAAAAGTAAATGTATGCCCAAGCCGGCCCCCATATTGCCGGATTTTTGGAAGTGCGGGCCAACCCAATGGGTACGGCCAAAATTAGGCCGAAGATCAAAGCAAATGCGACCAGTTGGAGCGTGACGCCCAAGCCTCCAAAATACTTTCCGATGTTATCAGTAAAAATCGAAAATTCTAACATCTAGGCCTCCTTCACCCCTGCGCTATAGCGACGTTTGAGCCATCCCATGATGAGGATGGAAATGGACGTAAGAACCAAATACACAACGGCTGCCAAAACGTAAAAGGTGAACGGCATCTTGGTAGTCTTTCCGGCCATGTCGGCCTTGCGTAGCAAATCATCCAGACCGATGACGGATACCAGCGCGGTGGTCTTTAATAGTACCAGCCAATTGTTTCCAAAACTTGGAATGGCATGGCGGACCATCTGCGGAAACAAAATCCGTGAAAACGCCTGAAACTTGGTCATTCCGTAGGCATAAGCGGCTTCCATCTGCCCATGAGGCACCGCCAAAATAGCACCACGAAAAGTCTCGGTCATATAGGCACCAAAGATGAAACCGATGGTAATCACACCCGATAGAAAAGGATTGATATCGATGTAATCCCAACCCAGCTTATCCCCGATATTATTGACCATGATTTGTCCCCCATAAAATATAAGGAACATCAAAACCAAATCGGGAATCCCTCGGATGACTGTGGTGTAACTGCCTGCGATTCCAGATGCCACACGGGATTTAGAGAGCTTAGCCAATGCTCCCGCAATACCCAGAAGAAGAGCAATGAGTAAGGAACACACTCCTACCGCAACGGTCATGTATAGCCCTTCCATGACACTGGCACCGTATCCTTGTAGATCGAACATGCGATTCCTTTGTGATTGCAGGTTCTTAAAATGGAAGGGACTGCGTCCCTTCACTCATCACTGTAATCGACGTCGATTATTCACCGTAGACATCAAACTCGAAGTACTTGTCGTTGATTGTTTTATATTTCCCATTGGCTCGAATCGCCGCAATCGCTGTATTGAACTTCTCAACCAATTCCGTGTCTTTTTTGCGAATAGCGATACCAGCGCCTTCCCCAAACCACCGTTCATCGGTCAATGAAGGTCCCACCAATTCGAATCCTTTGCCTTGATCTTTTTTCAAGAAACCATCGGTCACATTCACAGAATCGGCTAAGATCAAATCAAGTCGTCCGGCTACCAAATCCAAGATCGACTCGTCAAACGTTCCATAACGTTTGATTTCCACGTCGTCTCCGTAGTTATCCGTCAGATAACGATCATGAGTGGTTGCTCGTTGCACGCCCACTTTTTTGCCTTTGAGGCTTGCAGGGCTGATGTCGGTGAACATTCCTTTCTTGCCAGCAAACTTAGCAGGCGTGTGGTAATACTTTTTGGTGAAAGCCACCTTTTTTTTGCGTTCTTCGGTGATTGACATGGAAGCCAAGATGGCATCATATTTTCGAGCCAAGAGGGCCGGTATGATCCCGTCCCAATCTTGCGGTACCAATTTGCACTCCACCTTCATTTCCTCACACAAAGCATTAGCGATTTCGATATCAAAACCGCCAAGGTTTCCGTCTGCGTCTACAAAACTGAATGGAGGATAAGCCCCTTCCACTCCGATTCGAACTTTTTTCCAATCTTTGGCCACTGCACCCGTAGTGACTACAGCCATCGCTATGACGAGGGTCATCAACGCTTTTTTCATACCGTCTCCTTCTCATAAGTTAATCGTTGAAGTTTGAAAAATCCGAAACGAGCACCGATTTCCAGTGGTCCTTATTTCAAATTCCCATCCAAAAATTGGCGGAATCGTTCCGACTTGGGAGTTTCGAAAACTTGTTTAGGAGGCCCATCCTCCTCAATATTCCCTTGGTGTAGAAAAATGACTCGTGAAGAGACTTCACGGGCGAATCCCATTTCATGAGTCACCACGATCATGGTTCGACCTTCTTCGGCCAAACTGCGCATTACACGTAACACTTCATTGACCAATTCGGGGTCGAGTGCCGACGTCGGTTCATCGAAAAGCAACACATCCGGTTCCATTGCCAAAGCGCGCGCAATGGCCGCACGTTGCTGTTGCCCCCCCGACATATGCGTCGGATAATAGCCACGTCGTTCGTAAATCCCGACTTTTTTCAGAAGTGTTTCCGCTTTTTCAATCGCCTCGTTTCGGGGGACTTTCAACACATGGACTGGCGCTTCAATTACGTTTTCCAGCACGGTCATGTGCGACCACAAGTTGAATTGCTGAAAGACCATCGACAGTCGAGTTCGGAGGCGCTCCACTTGCTTGTGGTCCGCTGGAACCGACACGCCATGACGATCTTTTTTCATTTGAATCAACTCTCCACGAACAAACACCTTTCCGCTTGTTGGTGTTTCCAACAAGTTGATGCATCTCAAGAACGTGCTCTTGCCACTACCACTGGAGCCTAACATGGCAATCACGTCGCCTTCATGTGCCGTGACCGAGACTCCTTTCAGAACCTCGTGTTCCCCAAATGATTTATGCAAATCATCGACGACTAATGCTGCTTCTTTTTCGCTCACACCGCTCCTTTTTCTTAGGATGATATCTTTCGTTCGATTGCACAATTGAGGGAGTGATCCCTCAATTTCGTCTTACTGAAGACGACCCGAAATGTAAAAGTTTTTTTAGAAACACGTAAGGAGCTGGAAAAGAAGCTTTGTCAAGAATGACGGTAACGGAGTAAGCTGAATAAGTCTTGACTTCCAGCAACACTGTTCTCATACCAAAGTTTTGGTTTTTCGCTAATTTTACTCAATTGAATCGGAAAGGTTATTGTGATCGTCTTCAAAGGTTGTGAGGTGTATTCACCCGATCCCTTAGGAGCCAAAGAGGTTTTCCTCGCTGGTTCTCAAATCGTAGCTATCGAAGATCACATCGACCTTCCGTCCAATCTGAATGCTGAAGTCATCCATCTCGATTCTGGACTGTTGATTCCAGGCCTGATCGACCTCCACGTCCATTTGACTGGTGGCGGAGGCGAGGGGGGGCCCACCACACGAACTCCTGAAATGCAGTTGAGCCAATTCATTCAAGGCGGGGTGACCACTGCGGTTGGATGCCTGGGCACCGATGGTTTTGTGCGGACCGTCGAACAGTTGCTGATGAAAGCCAAGAGTCTGTGTCAGGAGGGCATCACCTGTCATATCTACACCGGAGCTTATCAGGTGCCTCCTCCGACCATTTTAGGAGAAGTTGCCAAAGACCTAGCCTTGATTGAAGAAGTGATTGGTGTGGGTGAAATTGCCTTGGCTGATCATCGATCTTCGTTTCCAATACTGCCCGATCTGATTCGATTGGCTCAGCACACCAAAGTTGGTGGTATGTTGGGAGGTAAAGCGGGAATCACACATTTTCATATGGGAGACGGTCAGAAGCCCTTCGATTTAATCTATCAAATGCTCGAAAATAGCGAGATGTCATGGCACCAACTGCTACCCACCCATTGCAACCGCAATGCACACATCTTTGAAGAATCCAAAACTTACGGACGTCAAGGCCTAGTGGACCTCACCGCAAGCTCATTTCCTTTTGATCCGGAAGTGGAAATCAAACCCTCCTCGTGTGTGACGGAATTGTTGAAATCCGGGGTGCCTCTAGAACACATCACGATTTCTTCAGATGCGGGAGGCACCCTTCCGATTTTTGACGAGCAAGGTAATTTGAAGGAAATGAACGTGGGTCAACCCGTGTCAGTTTTCATAGAGTTGATCGACTTGGTTCAACAAGAAGGAATGCCTTGGGAGAAGGCGCTCCGCCCGTTCACGTCGAATCCGGCTGACATTCTCCAACTATCGACCAAAGGGCGAATCCGTACCGGTCTAGATGCAGATGTGGTGGTACTGGACAAGGCAGGGCAAATCCGTTATGTCGTGGCCAAAGGCGAATTTTTGATGAAAAATGGAGAAATTGTCCGAAAAGGAGGGTTTGAGGCATGATGCGTATTCGTCCGATTCGTTCCAATGAAATGGAAGGGCTGCTGGCACTGGCTACAGAAGCGGGAGTTGGCCTGACCACGCTTCCTCCCGACCGTCGGGTGCTCCAGGAGAAAATTGACAAATCGGTATCAAGTTTCACTAAAACCGTGAACGAACCCGACGACGAGACCTATGTCTTTGTGTTGGAAGACATGGATACCGGGCAGATTGCCGGTGTTTGTGCCATTTACGCTCTGGTGAGCCAACCCTTTTATTCCTACAAACTCAGCACTTTGGTTCAGACTTCAGAAAAGCTGAACATCACTAAAGAAATCCAGGTCCTCTATCTGGTCAACGACTATACATATGTGAGTGAAATCGGAACTCTGTTCCTCACCCCAGGCTGTCGTCAAGGTGGCAATGGCAAGCTGCTTTCGCTGTGCCGATTTTTGTTCATGGCCGAGTTCCCCAATCGCTTTGCGCAAGTGGTGATTGCTGACATGCGAGGTTGCCTGGATGAGAACGGTTTTCCCCCTTTCTGGAAAAACTTGGGAGCTTGTTTTTTTGAGATGGATTTCTCAGAAGCCGATTACCTCACGGAAGCTGCCGGCAAACAATTCATTGCCGATCTCATGCCCAAATATCCAATTTACGTTCCTTTGCTTCCCAAGCCTGCCCAAGAAGTGATTGGTCAAGTCCAAGAAGCAACACGACCGGCTATGAAAATGCTGAAACAACAAGGATTTTCTTGGAAAGGCTATGTGGATATCTTCGATGCCGGCCCAACCTTGGAAGTCCTACTCACCAATGTAGCAACCGTCCGTTTAAGCCGTCGTGCTACCGTGGGGCAGATCGTCGAATCGGTTGAATCGGAGACCCATCTGATTTGTAATACTCGGTTGGATTTCCGTTTGTGTTCAGGATCGGTGGTTTTGCATGAAGACGATACCGTGTCTCTGCCTCAAGAAATAGCTCATGCCCTGGAAGTTCAGCCAGGTGACACCATCCGCTTTTCTCCATTTCCTAAGAAACAAGCAACTTGACCGCCTATCTTTTTTCACAACCCCCTGTTTGAGAGTGATATGAATTACACACCTTATTTGGACTGGATCGATCAACAACACGAAGCAATGTGTCAATTGGTATGGGAATGGAGTCATATCAACTCGGGAAGCTGGAATCTGGAGGGCCTCGCCCAGATGTCAAAGGTTTTACAAACCGCGTTTGTCCGACTAGGGGCGGATATGCACGAAGTGGATCTACCACCTAAAGAAGTCGTGAATTCTCAAGGCGAGGTAGAACACGTTCCTCTTGGCAAGGCACTACACCTTCGCAAACGTCCAGAAGCCCCTCTCAAAGTGATGTTGGTGGGACACATGGACACGGTTTTTGGTAAAACCCACCCGTTTCAAACGATCCATAAAGTAGACGACAATACTTGGAATGGGCCAGGCGTCGCCGATCTAAAAGGAGGATTGGCGGTAATGCTCAAAGCTTTGGAGGCTTTTGAGCGAACACCGTACACCGCCAATCTGGGCTGGGAAATCGTGATCAACCCAGATGAAGAAATCAGCTCAGACGGCTCTGGCCCCCTCCTTGCCGAAGTCGCGGGGCGTAGTCACTTGGGATTGATTTACGAACCTGCCACCAACGATCAAGGACAATTGGCAGGGGAACGCAAAGGGGTGGGAAGCTTTTCCGTAGTGGTTCATGGCAAATCAGCTCATGTAGGGCGAGCGTTCGAAAGTGGACGCAATGCCATATGTGCCCTTGCTGAATTCTTGCTTGCCGCGAATCAGTTGAACGAACAACGTGAAACGATCACACTCAATGTGGGACGTATCGAAGGGGGTGGCCCTCTCAATATGGTCCCTGATCTAGCCATTGGACGAATCAATGTCCGTACTGAAAGCGAGGCCGACGAGAAATGGGTTCAGCATGCTTTACAACAACTACAAAATCAGCTTGATCTCAAAGATGGCATTCGCTCCCACTTGTATGGGAAATTTTCGAGAAAGCCCAAGCGGTTCACTCCTTCGATGAGCCGCTTGTTTGACCTCGTGGCTGAGTGTGGAACGATGCTGAGCCAACCCATCAGTTGGAAAGCCACCGGAGGAGCTTGCGATGGCAACAATCTGGCTGCGGCTGGATTACCGAACGTCGACACCTTAGGTGTCCGTGGGGGCAAGATCCACAGCGCTCAAGAATACCTGCTTCTTGACAGCCTCACCGAACGCGCCAAATTATCCGCGTTGCTGCTCATGCGACTCGCTTCAGGAGAAGTGAAATGGGAAAATCCATGAATCGCCCTCTACGACATCCCAAAGATTTTGTCCAAGCAGGGTTGGTGGCTCCCGAATGGGAAACTGCTTTAGAGCAAGTGACTGAAAACTTTGTGGCAGCTTTACCTGATGAACTCCGCTCCTCAATCGATCTCAGCAACCCAGACGACCCGGTTGCCAAACAATTTGTCCCAGACCCGCAAGAACTGCATATTCTTCCCGAAGAATACGAAGATCCCATTGGAGACAATCCATTCACCCCAATCAAAGGCATCACACATCGGTATCCAGATCGTCTATTGCTCAAGCCGGTCCATGTGTGTCCGGCCTATTGTCGGTTTTGTTTTCGTAGGGAAAAAGTAGGGAGTGGAAGCGAGACCCTCACTTCCCAAGAAATGGAAGCGGCTCTGGATTACATTCGTCAACATCCTGAAGTCTGGGAAGTCATCCTCAGTGGAGGAGACCCCTTCCTCTTATCGAAACGACGGTTGGCTTCCATTATTGAAGCCCTGGATGCAATGGAACATGTGGAAGTGATTCGAATCCACACACGCGTTCCGGTCGTTTCTCCCTCCACAATCGATATGGATTTTGTGCAAGTCCTGAAAGTTCCCACACCCGTGTATGTCATTTTGCATTGCAATCACCCTCAGGAACTCTCGAATGCGGCTCAATCCGCTTGTGCGCAAATGAGCGACGTGGGCATTCCGTTACTCAGTCAGACGGTATTGCTTCGCGGGATCAACGATACGCCAGAAGTAATGGAACGGCTGCTTCGCCAGCTCACTCGATTGCGTATCAAACCGTATTATCTCCACCATCCTGATTTGGCACAAGGTACTTCCCATTTCCGGGTTTCAATCGCGGAAGGCCAAGCCTTGATGCAAACTCTGCGTGGCCGGATCTCTGGCCTGTGTCTCCCTACCTATATATTGGACATTCCTGGGGGGTATGGAAAAGTTCCGATTGGTCCCAATTATCTTCTTCCCTCCGGTGAGCCAGCAAATCACAACACTTATCTGGTTACGGATGTCCAGGGAAGACAGCATACCTACTCTCCGGGTGCCTCGCCCAAGCACCCTTGTTTTTCAGATCTTCAATCAAAGGACAGCAAATGACTCAGGCATATGAAGTGAATTTTGACGGACTGGTAGGTCCTACCCACAATTATGGTGGATTGTCTTATGGTAATGTTGCTTCCAAGACCAATGCGCGAAGTGTTTCCAATCCCAAAGCTGCTGCGAAGCAAGGCCTGGTGAAAATGAAACACCTGGCCGACTTGGGATTGAAACAAGCCGTTTTGCCTCCTCATGAAAGGCCCGATATCACAACACTTCGCCGAATGGGATTTCAAGGCAAGGAATCGGACGTATTGAAAAAAGCTTATCAAACCAACCCACTTTTGTTCTCCGCATGTTGCGCTTCTTCTAACATGTGGGTTGCCAATGCCGCTACCGTATCTCCCAGTGGCGACACCGCAGATGGCCGAGTCCATTTCACTTCAGCCAATTTGGCCAGCAATTTCCACCGGTCCTTAGAACACCCCACCACTAAAGCGGTTCTTCAGGAGATCTTTTCTGATGACAAATACTTTGTTCACCATGCCCCCCTTCCGTTTGGAAGCGGGATGTTTGATGACGAAGGAGCGGCCAATCACACCCGATTTTGTCGAAATTATCGGGATCCTGGCATTGAATTATTTGTCTTTGGAAAATCCGTTCTCGATTCCACCAAACCACGGCCGCATAAATTTCCTGCGCGCCATACCTATGAAGCCGTTCAAGCCATCATCCGGCTGCACCAACTCGATTCAGAGAAAGTCGTGATTGCCCAACAGCATCCTGATGTGATCGATCAAGGCGTATTTCACAACGATGTGATTTCAGTGGGCAACCGCAACGTGTTTTTGTATCACACCCAAGCCTTCGTCAATCAGGAAAGCGTCCTTGAAGAGTTACAACAAAAATTCGGAGGAGGATTGTACTTGATTCAAGCTGATGATCACCAGGTTCCGGTGGAGGACGCTGTCCAATCTTATTTGTTCAATAGCCAATTGCTCACTTTACCAGACCAATCGATCAAGATTGTTGCCCCATTGGAGTGTCAACAAACCCCCTCCGTGAAAGCCTTTCTCGACGAGGTCATTTCCCAGGAAAATCCAATCCAAGGTGTCCACTATTTTGATCTACAACAGAGCATGAAAAATGGAGGAGGGCCTGCGTGTCTGCGTTTACGGGTGGTATTGAATGAGGAAGAAATGAAGGCTACGAACCCCCATGTCTTTATAACGGAAAAATTGTACATCCAGTTGGAACAATGGGTGGAGCAGCACTATCGAGATGAATTGTGTTTGGCCGATATGACGGACCCTTCATTTATCAATGAAGTCCGTACCGCATTGGACGAACTCACTCAGTTGCTTCACCTGGGGTCGGTTTATCCATTTCAACAGGTCTGATTGTCAAGCCTGCCTATTTTTTAGGCAATTTATCTAAAAAACAGGCAGTTTGGTGTTAAAAATAGCAGGTAACTCATTGATTTTTTTTAACTAGTGATTTGGTTCATTTCTTGCTGTAAAGGGGTTCGTCCCACCTCAGTGGTTTTCTCGGGCTTTGAACTTGTTTATTGTCAAGTTCTTTTCTAACGTCCCGTCATTCCGGGTTTTCCTGGACTTTGCTCTCGATAGGAGAGCTTCCTCTCAGTAGTTAAATGAATGATCCGAATTTCCGGAACAAAACCAATCCTAACTCTTATTTTAGCAAGAAGGAGACTCTATGTTCACAAGTGCGGCTGAAGTCGTTAAATTCGTAAAAGATAATGAAGTGGAACTTGTTGATTTCCGTTTCCTCGATTTATTCAACACTTGGCAGCATATCAATGCGCCAGCCCACATGATTGAAGAATACATGGACGGGGTCGCATTTGACGGTTCCAGTATCCGAGGCTGGCAAGCCATCAACAACAGTGATATGCGCTTGGTGCCCGATCCCACCACTGCCAAACTCGATCCATTCACCAAACACAAAACTTTGGTTCTGTTGGGTGGTATTGTGGATCCCATCACCGGGGAAGACTACTCCCGCGATCCTCGCAACATTGCCAAAAAAGCAGAAAATTACCTGAAATCAACAGGTATTGGTGACACCGCTTACTTTGCTCCGGAAGCCGAATTTTTCATTTTTGATGATGTCCGCTACGACCACGATCAGGGCCAAACCTTTGTTCACGTATCCTCTAGTGAATCCAATTGGACGACAGGCGCAGATGAAGGTCCAAATTTGGGCTACAAAATCCGGCCTAAAAGTGGCTACTTTCCCGTTTCTCCGGCTGACTCCAATGCCGATTTACGTGATGAAATGATTTTGACCTTGGAAGCCTGCGGTATCGAAGTAGAACGTGCTCACCACGAGGTTTCCCCAGCTCAGCACGAGATCAACTACAAATTTGATACTCTCCTGGCTGCAGGAGACGCTTTGCAATGGTATAAGTACATCCTGCGCAATGTGGCTCGTAACTCTGGAAAAACCGTCACCTTCATGCCAAAGCCCGTTTACAACGACAACGGTAGTGGGATGCACACCCATCAATCTTTGTGGAAAGACGGCCAGCCTTTGTTTGCTGGTGAAGGCTATGGTGGTTTGAGTGAAACTGCGTTGCATTACATCGGTGGTATTTTGAAGCACGCTCCCGCAGTAGGCGCGTTCACGAACCCTTTGACCAACTCTTACAAGCGTTTGGTTCCTGGCTTCGAAGCTCCAATCAACTTGGCGTATTCCGCTCGTAATCGTTCTGCGACCATCCGAATTCCAGTGGTCGATTCTCCAAAGGCCAAGCGTATTGAGTTCCGGTGCCCCGATTCAGGTGCCAATGGTTATCTCGCGTTTGCTGTGATGATGATGGCAGGATTGGATGGTATCCAAAACAAAATCCATCCAGGCGATCCAATGGATGTGAACATCTATGATTTGCCCCCCGAAGAGCTTCATAAAATCGGTAAAATGCCAGGCTCCTTAGATGAGGCTTTGAACGCACTGGAAGCGGATCATGAATTTTTGCTCAAAGGCGACGTGTTCACTAAAGATGTTATTGAAACTTGGTTGGAATACAAGCGAGGAGAGGAAACCTCTCAGGTCAACTCACGTCCTCATCCATATGAATACTATCTGTACTTCGACATCTAAGTCGAGCAGGTACGAATCGCTTTCCATTTAAGTTGGCAAGCTTAAGAAGCGTGATGTCCCAGTACGGGGCCTCACGCTTTTTTTTTGCGGTTTTCCCTGGACGGTTCGGGCTACACTTTCCTTGATGATTTCGCTATACAGGAAGAGTGACTGATTAAAACTCTCTATGGAAAGGAGTGGAACGATGCAAACTTGGTTACAAAACCTAGTCGCACAATGGCATTCAACTTCTCAATGGGAGGTTTATCTCACCGAATACCTTCAAAGCCATGAAATTTCGTCTCCTGAAACGATTCTCGAAAAGCTTCAATATTTTCGAAACATCCCCACATTTTCAGAACAAGGTCGACGTATTTTGCCCGTGATTTTAATCTCTGGCGATATCGCGACGACCTTACAAAGACTCCAAGACTTCTGCATCGCTTTTGAGCAAAAAACCCGCCAATACTTCGATTTTGCCCGCCCGTTTGTTCCCGCATTTTTACATGTCATCGCATGCAGCGAATTTTTAACACGACGATTGATCCGTCGCCCCGAAGTCATCACCAACATACTAGAAGCTCCCTACTTGGAAATGGCCAAACCCTTAAACATCATGAAAGCGGAGTTGCATCGACGCTTTTACAGCTTGGGCGAGATGGGGGCTTTGACCTTCAAAAATGAATTACGGCGGTACAAATATGAAGAGTACATCCGAATCACGATGCGCGATTTGGGAGGATTGGGTGTGTTTCCTGAAACTTTGGAAGAGCTTTCCTCAGTCGCTATCGCGTGCTTACAGATGGCAACAATGGCTGCCGAACAGGTCATTCTGCAAGATGGAACCATTCGGTTTAGCCCTGATTCAGCAGAAAAAGAACACATGCTCCCTCTTGCTGTGTTGGGAATGGGAAAACTGGGAGGTTATGAACTCAATTATTCATCTGATATCGATCTGATTTTTCTTTTCAACGAAAAACGTATCCAAGCGGGGCACCCTTTCCATTCTGAACGGGCACGTCAAAAGCTGGCCCGCTGTTTGATCGAACTGATGGGACAAATCACCGAAGAAGGATTTGTGACACGAGTTGACATGCGCTTGCGTCCCGGTGGAGATCAAGCTCCACTCACTCGCTCACTTGCTCAAGCTGAAAACTATTATGCCAGCCAAGGTGAGCTGTGGGAACGGCAGGCATTGATCAAGGCCGCTCCAGTGGCTGGGGATATTCAGAGCGGTCAGCAATTTCTCAAGACGTTGGCCCCATTCATTTACAGCAAGTTGATCGATGAAAACATGCTAGGAGAAATTCAAAGACTGAAGGAGCGTATTGAAAAAGAACACCTCAAACAACATTTGAACGTGAAACTAGGGGTGGGTGGCATTCGGGAAATCGAATTTTTTGTACAAATTTTTCAACTTCTTTATGGAGGGACGCGCAGCGAATTACGCCGAACCAATACGTTACGAGCCATTGAGCAATTGCATCATTGGCGATACCTGCCTACACAAGATGCCACTATCCTCCAAGAATCCTACATTTACCTGCGGAAACTGGAGCACCGCCTTCAAATGGAACAGGAGCACCAAACACACACCATTCCCGGCGAGCGATTCCCTCAACGCAGGCTCGCACGCTGGATGGGATACGATGAAGAGGAACTCGCCACCGCACGACGCCACCTTTTGCAAGATGTGAAAGATGTGATGGTTCGAGTACGTTCTATTTTTGGAGCGTTGTTCAGTAGCGATCATTTGGAAATTGCAGCAGCGATTCGGAACAATATCAGCCTTCACCAGATTCCCGGTAATATGCAAACCATCATCGACAATTCTGCACGTCAATTCAACGCGGTGGTTCGGCAATCCGATCAAGATATTCTTCATATACGCTTCCAACGGTTGTTTGAAAGCATCCGCAGTCATGTCCACTACTACGAACATCTATTGAAGTTTCCGGCCTCGGTACAACGATTGGCCCGCATCGGCGAAACGAGCGAGTTTCTCTGGAACTATTTGCTCAGCCACTTGGATTTGCTCAAACAATTGGATGCAACCGAAGTCTTACACACCCGCTCGGAGTGGGAAGCACAATTGGATTCTCGATTGGCTAAAACCGACGACATCGAACGACAATTGGATATTTTGCGGGAATTCAAACACGAAGTTACTTTTCTGATTGGTAGCGCTGAGCTAGATGGCATTCTCCCCTACGAACACGCCCGCCTGCGTCTTACCACCTTAGCCGAGGTCGTGCTTCAAGCAGCTTATGACCTCGTGTTGCAAGAATTTGTTCAACGCTTTGGAAAGCCCTGTTCTGATAACAAACCGGTCCGTTTTGCTATTCTGGGCTTGGGAAAAATGGGTGGCTACGAACTGACCTATCATTCGGATCTTGATCTCATCTTCATTTACTCAGAGTCTGGTTCGACCGATGGGGAACGGTCCATTAGCAATCATGAATATTATATCAAACTGATCCAACGCTTAATTTCAGTGTTGTCTACCTTCACTCGCAGTGGCTACGCCTATAAACTCGATACGCGATTGCGTCCTTCCGGTAATGCCGGGGTCTTGGTCACTTCGTTTCAAGCTTATCTCACCTATCATGAAACGTCGTTGCCTTGGGAACATCAAGCTTTGATCAAAGGTCGCGTGGTTGGTGGGGATATGGATTCAGAGTGGGTTCAAGCCGTCGAGTCGGGGATCACTCAAGCAGTCTATGACTGGCAATGGCCCGAAGATCTCAACCAACAGATTCATCATTTGCGCCAACGGAAAGAAAAAGAACAATCGATTGAAACCGAACGAGTCAAGAACCTTAAAGAAGGGTTTGGTGGACTCTTGGATATCGAATATCTGATTCAATATCTGCAACTGCGTCACGGTCGAGAGATGACAGAACTACGCACTCCCAAAACTCTGGATGCCCTCGATCAGTTTGCTAAAAAACGGATTCTTGCTTCTGAAACCGTTCACTCGCTCTCCAATTCCTATAAGTTCTTGAGATTGCTTGAAAGCTATCTTCGTTTGCTCTTCGATAAATCCACCGCGAGTATTGATTTCGATACTCTAAAAACCGAAACGTTGATCAACTTGTTACACCTTCACGGCTACGCCATTGATGAAGTGTATGATTATTACCAAGAAACCACTCTCACGATTCGCAATATTTATAAGGAGGCAATGGGTATCTAGACTTTTCAATTTTGTTTTTATGTTGTTTTTTTATTTTTATTATGTTGTTTTAATTGATTTGAATACCTGAAAGTATTAAACACACCGACATCATTTTAAACCTTTTATCCAACTAGAACGTTATGGAAATATCACACCGTATTGAAAAAGATCTATGCCTAGTCACCCTTATTGGTAATCTGATTTGGAAAGGCGAAGATGTGTTAGGCGATCACCTCAAGACTATTGCAGAGGAGCCTAATCTTCGTGGGATTATTTTCGATTTTACCGAGGTAGAATATGTAGATTCTTCTTCGTTAGGTTTATTGATCAGTCAAAGTATTAAATTTGGTAAGAAGCAAATCGAATTTGCCTTATGTGCTCCGAATCAGCAAACTCAACAGACTTTCCGATTGGCTCGATTGGAAACCGTGATGAAGCTGTGCAACAATGAGCAAGAGGCATTGGATTATTTTAAAGTCCAATACCTTGTTTCCGAACGAAAAATCCGTTTATTGTTCCATCATTTAAAGGATTACCATCTAGGAGTAAAACTGTGGGTGGCCCGATTTTTAGGAGGTATTATCATTGCGGATCACATCATCGACCGGAAAGAGGTGTTGTATCTTCAAGCAATCTTCGACAATGCCATAGAAGAACCCACTATTCGCCAAACCTTAACCGATGTGCTTCAGGAAAACGAAGTTCCAGAGATGGAACCCCTCGAAGTGGCTCCCGATGTGGCCGAACACATCATTCAGTGTGCTTTAGACATTTGTTCTTCTGACTATGAACTGCATCGCAATGAAACACGGTTGATAGAAGCAGCAGCCCAAGCTTTGGGTTTGGACACGATCAAAATTTATGAACTAGTGGATCGTGCTCTGATGAAAATCAAATTCAATTCCTTCGAGAAGCTGCTCATCCGACTTGACCGCAAAGGCCAATATTGGTTGGCAGTGGTCATTCTGAAGCTCATCTATGCGGATGAGACCATTGCTCCCAAAGAAACAATTTACCTGAGTGACATTTATGAATTGCTCGATGATCCTGCAGAGATATTCAACAAGATACAGGAGGATACGAACTACATCGAACTCTCCGAACTTCCAGATGTGAATTTTCAACCCGAACTCACAGCGGATATCATGCATTATTTGGTTACGATTGCTTTAGTCGATGGAGATTATGACCCCCGCGAAGAAGCATTTCTTCAGCAAGTCTCTCAAACTCTCAATTACGGAGAGTCCCGTCTTACCGATTTGATCCAAGGGCTGTCCGAAAACTACATGGGTTACTAGCTTTGAGGAGCACGTATGTCTTTCACAAAGGAAGAAAAGCAGCATTTATTGTCTCTCGCCAATCGCTCCATTCGACACGGCCTCGAACATCATCGGGCCGCGCCAGTCGCCCCGGATGATCTCAAGGATAATTTGGGAGAGCCTGGTGCTTCCTTTGTGACTCTTCTTCGCGGAAAACGATTGCGAGGCTGCATCGGATGCTTGGAGGCACATCGTCCTTTGGCCGAGGACGTATCGGAAAATGCCTACGCTTCTGCGTTTCACGATCGACGATTCAAACCGTTGCAGGCCGAAGAGCTAGCCAACTTGCACATCAAAATATCGGTCCTCACCCTTCCCCTTCCCATGATTTTCGACTCCGAAGTCGATTTGCTCCAACAGCTGCAGCCCGGTATTGACGGTTTGATCCTCACCGATGGCTACCATCGGGGAACGTTTCTTCCTAGTGTTTGGGAGAGTTTGCCCAAGCCTCAAGACTTCTTCAATAACTTGAAACGAAAAGCGGGTTTGTCACCTGAATATTGGTCCTCTACCCTACAAATACAGCGGTACACCACAATGGAATTTGGAGAAGACGATGATTAAGTCTGGACGTTATTGGCACCCTATTGAAGACGGACGTATCCAATGCGATGTGTGCCCTCGGTTTTGTCGCTTGAAAGAGGGACAACGCGGAATGTGTTTCGTGAGAATGCGGGAGCAAGATGAAATCGTGCTGACTACTTACGGGAGATCGAGTGGATTTTGTATCGATCCGATTGAAAAGAAGCCGCTCAATCATTTCCTTCCAGGCACTCCAATCTTGTCGTTTGGCACAGCGGGTTGCAATCTCGCCTGCAAATTCTGTCAAAACTGGGACATCAGCAAATCTCGCGAAATGGATCGATTGATGGACCAGGCGTCTCCCGAAACCATTGCGAGTGCGGCTCGCGAAACCGGGTGCCACAGCGTGGCTTACACTTACAACGACCCCGTCATTTTTTTAGAATATGCGGTGGATATCGCTCAGGCTTGCAAAGAAATGGGAATCTATTCGGTAGCCGTCACCGCTGGTTACATCACGCCTCAAGCTCGCGAAGAGTTTTATCAAAACATGGATGCGGCCAATGTAGACCTCAAAGGGTTTACCGAGGATTTTTATAAAAAAGTGTGCAGTGGGCGTTTGGCGGACGTTTTGGAGACTTTGTGCTATCTGAAACAAGAAACCGACGTTTGGTTTGAAATCACCACTTTGCTCATTCCGGGTCAAAACGACTCTGAATCCGAACTGGAAGCCATGACTCAATGGGTTATGGAAAACTTAGGGCCTGAAGTTCCCATACACTTCACTGCCTTTCACCCAGATTTCCGAATGACCGATATCCCTCGAACACCACCGTCCACACTGCTCAAGGCACAACGCATCGCCCTCAAAAATGGGATACGTCATGTCTACGTAGGCAATGTGCACGATAAATCGCACTCCAGCACCTACTGTTCTCATTGTGGACAGATACTCATTGGTCGGGATTGGTATGTGTTGAGCGATTGGAATCTCACAAACGAAGGGCACTGCAACCAATGCGGTACCCCCTGTGTCGGACGTTTTGACGGCCCACCTGGAAATTGGGGAGCACGCCGTTTGCCATTGCGGCTAGCTAATTATTCAAAGATTCCGTTAAGTTGAGCATATTGGAGGAGCATGATGGTTTTCGCATCCACAATTTCTCCATTTTGGATCATCTCTAATGCCTGTTCAAATGGCAGTTCCACAACATCAATGTCTTCCCCATCACTGAGCAACCCACCTCCGTCATTGACCTTGGCTTTGGCATCATATTCCCCAATAAAGAAAAATAGCCTTTCGGTGACTGAACCGGGACTCATATAACATTCCAATACTTTCTTCACATCATGGAGACGGTACCCGGTCTCTTCTTCAGTTTCATGCTTAATACAAGTGACGGGATCGCGTTCATCCAGCAACCCAGCACAGGCTTCGATCATCATGCCTTGGTGGCCATTCACAAAAGCGGGAAATCGGAATTGGCGTATCAATACAACGGTGCGATTGGGTTTGTTGTAAAGAAGAATCGTCGCTCCATTGCCACGATCATAGGTTTCTCGACTCATCGTTTGCCAACTTCCATCCGAACGTTGGTATTCAAACGTATTTTTTTTTAGCACGTACCAATCGTCAGAAAGTATTTCGACATTCTTGACTTTAACCCGTTGTTGCATATCCATAATTGATCCTTACTGTATGGAGGAAATAAAGTTCACGTTAAGAAAAAACAGTCGGGGGTTGATCTGAAACCCCATCGTCCCTTTAGTAACACAACAACCATTGAGGTTTATTTTCAATATTCCTTTTAATCTCAAGGGCGGGAATTGGGGCTAAACGGTCAAAACCGTCACACCTTTTTGGCGAAACGGAGCAAGTATGGTATCAGACACCTGTTTTTCGGTGATCAAGTGAGTCAAGCAATCCACATTGCCCACTTTATAGGTCGTTACGGTCCCCATCTTTTCGGCAGTAGCCAACCCCACCACTTCCGCTGAGGCTTCTACCATGGCTTGCTTGGCGAGCATTTCTTCCATGGTATAAATTGTGATTCCTTCTTGAGGATGCAAACAACTGATGCCCAACATGCAGATATCAATGTGAATTTTGTGTAGCATTTCAATCATGCGAGGACCGGTCGCAACATTAGCATTTTTTTCAATGTATCCCCCCAAAAGTTCGATTCTCAAAGACGGATGATTGCAGAGGGCGGTCACGATAGGTGGGGAATGCGTGATCACGGTGGCGTGTAGGTCGGGTGGCAATTCTTTCGCAATCTGCAATGTAGTGGTGCCAGCGTCTAAAAAGATCACTTGGTTTTCTTGCAACAGCGAAACAGCCATCTGCGCTAAGCGTCGTTTGGCTGGAGACACACCGCGCTGTTGGCGTGAAGCAAAGTTAACAGGGTTCTGAGAACTCGGCAGCGCTCCCCCATGGACACGTTGGATGCTTCCCTGTTGTGCCAAAATCCTCATATCTCGGCGGATGGTATCTTCCGACACGTCAAACTGCTTGCACAGTTCTGCTGCGACCACTTTGCCTTCTTGTTCCAACTTAGCCAAAATCATTTGATGTCGCTCTGCCATCAGCATAAAGCATTCTCCTGTTAACGTTGGTTGTTTTGAAATGGATTCCTTCCTCAAAATTTTTCCGATTCATTCCTTATCTTACATGTTTTCCTTTTTTAGTTCTTTATTCACGTTTTTTCATGTTTTGTCAATTTTCAACAATTCTCATTTCATCTCACTCTAATTAAACTGAAATTCCTTCTTATTTTTCACAAGCACACGTCGTTGTATTTTCCATTTCAACAACCTATTCAGCAAACTAAAACCTCACCTACTTTTAAAAAAGAAGCAATTTATGCAAGTAATATCAATGCATTGAAATCATTTTTATTAAGATATTCACGTTTTTTCATGTTTTTTATTGACAGTGCACGTTTTCTTCATTATTTTTAAATCCAAGATGAATCGGGAACGAAAACAGGAACATACCGGAACACAGATCATCACAAAATTCCAACACACAACACCATTCCTATTTATTTAACCACAGGAGGCATCATGGCTTACTACAACTCTGAGGATCGTTACGGTTACGGCGATGGCAAACCCGGCAACAACAGTGTTGCCTACACTTCGACGGTTCAATTGAAAGAAATACAAAAAACACAGCCTTTGCGCGTTTTATCAGAAGAAGATTGGAAGTTTTGGCAAACCTACGGGTATGTGGTGATTCAGCAAGCCATCCCACAGGAATATGTGCAACGTACCATCGATTTCTTATGGGAGTTTCAAGAGATGGACCCCAACGACCCCAGCACATGGTACAAAGATCAATTGCGTGATCATGAAATGAAAGAATTGAATAATAGCGGCATGGTGGAAGCCTACAATGCCCCCGTGCTCTGGGACAATCGACAGTACCAAAGGGTTTATGATGCCTTTGTTGATATATGGGATTCTGAAAAATTATGGGTGACGATTGACCGTGCCAACTTGAATCCCCCCAACCGCGAAAAGCGTGAATTTTCCGGCTTTATCCACTGGGATTGCGATACTACCTTGGATCCGCCTCCCATTAACGTCCAAGGGGTATTGTCGCTCGTCGATTCAACACCGACAATGGGGGGATTTCAATGTGTCCCAGAATTGTTCCGCACTTTTGAAGACTGGAAGACTAAACAACCCGCCGATCGAGATCCTTGGGTGCCGGATTTGGCCGGATTTGACGTCGAACCGATTGCCTTGAAAGCAGGAGATTTATTGATCTTTAATAGTTTGCAGGCACATGGCATTAGACCAAATCAATCGGATCAAGTCCGAATGGCTCAATACATTGCCATGACCCCCGCTCAAGAAGGTAATGAAGAGTTGCGAGAATGGCGTGTACGCTCCTGGCGGGAAAGAGAAGCTCCACAAGGCTATGCCTTTCCTGGGGATCCTCGCGAGTGGGAAAAAACCAAATACCCTCAAGCGCAACTCACTGAACTTGGAAAACGATTGCTCGGTTTAGAAAACTGGAACACCAACCGCTAAAGGAATTATGGACTTACAACTTAAAGGCAAAAGTGCGCTCATCACTGGCTCCACCGCAGGCATTGGTTTTGCGATTGCAACGGGCTTAGCTCAAGAAGGGGTTTCTGTTGTCCTCAACGGACGAACGCAAACTCGTCTCGATCAGGCCTTGGCACGTCTGCGGGAGGTGGCTCCACAAGCCCAAGCTTCGGGTATTGCCGCCGATTTATCATCCGGACCTGGAATGGAAACACTTATTCAGAAACTCCCTGAGGTTGATATATTGGTCAACAACCTGGGAATTTTTGAAGCCAAAGCGTTTGAGGATCTCACCGATGACGACTGGCGTCATTTCTTTGATGTGAATGTTCTCAGTGGCGTTCGCCTCTCTCGACATTACTTGCCTCAAATGAAGCAGCGCAATTGGGGAAGAGTGGTGTTCATTTCGAGTGAGGCTGGAATCAACATCGCTCCTGGTATGATTCATTATAGCACCACGAAAACCGCACAATTGGCCCTGGCCCGTGGCTTGGCTGAGACCACAGCGGGAACAGGAGTGACCGTCAACTCTATCCTTCCGGGGCCGACCCGATCTGAAGGAGCATCCGTCTTTTTAAATCGGTTGGCTGAGCAACAAGGAATCGATTCAAAAACAGTGGAGAAACAATTTCTCCAAGAAACTTATCCCTTTTCTTTGTTGCAGCGTTTTGCCGATCCTGCCGAGGTCGCTCATCTGGTGACCTATATTTGCAGCCCTCTCTCATCCGCAACCAATGGCGCGTCCTTGCGGGTGGAAGGAGGCGTCGTACGCACTTTGGTTTAGCTCTCGGTATTGCCTAATGGTACCACAACCTTTCATGAACAAACTTATCACCTATATCTAACTACCAAGAGGAGGAACATGAAAAACAGATTGACAAAATTTATGGGAATTTTGGCTTGTGCTACTGGATTGGTGGCATCCCCTGCTTCTGCTGGCGAAGTGGAAGTGCTTCATTGGTGGACCTCTGCGGGAGAGGCGAAATCGATTTCCGTTTTAAAAGATCACATGGAAGAAAACGGACACACTTGGAAAGACTTTGCTGTTGCCGGAGGTGGCGGTGGGAATGCGACCACTGTATTACGTTCACGAGTCATTTCCGGCAATCCACCGGCTGCTGCTCAAATCAAAGGATTAGCGATTCAAGAATGGGCCGAAAGTGGTGCTCTGGCAGATCTCGAAAAGATTGCCTCCAAAGCAGCGTGGGACAACTTGATTCCTGAAGAAATCGCGACGGGTTTGAAGTATGAAGGCAAGTATGTCGCAGCTCCAGTCAATGTCCACCGAACCAACTGGATGTATGTGAACCCCGAAGTGTTTAAGAAAGCTGGTGCCACAATCCCAACCACTTGGGGTGAATTTGAGGAAGCTGCTGAAAAAATTCAGAAGGCAGGTTTCATTCCTGTGGCTTATGGTGGACAAGCTTGGCAAGACGCCACGACTTTTGAAGGGGTGGTACTCAGCGTGGGTGGATCCTATTTCTATCGAAAAGCATTTATCGAATTGGATCAACAAGCACTCAATAGCCCAACGATGGTGAAGGCTTTTGAAGTCTTGAATTTGATCAAAAAGTATACAGATGACAATGCCCCCGGTCGCGATTGGAACTTAGCCACAGCAATGGTCATCAAAGGCGAAGCTGCCATGCAATTCATGGGAGATTGGGCCAAAGGGGAGTTCACCGCAGCGGGTAAAAAGCCAGCAGAAGATTTCGTTTGCATGCCTTATCCAGGAAGCAAAGGTCTCTTCATTGCCAATGTTGATAGCTTTGTTTTGTTCGATGGCATTGCCGAAGGCAACCTAAAAGCTCAAGAGGAATTTGCTCGCTACATCATGGAGCCTGAATTCCAGATTGGGTTTAATGTACACAAAGGTTCGATTCCTGTACGACTGGACTTACCTCGGGAAAATTTTGATTCTTGTGCCAATGATTCGATTGATGAATTCCGATCAAGCATCCAAACCGGCACGATGGTACCCACCATGGCACATGGTATGGCTGCATCCCCCGCTGTACAAGGTGCCTATTATGATGTAGTTACCAATTTCTTCAATTCGGACATGACTCCGGAAAAAGCAGCTGAGACTTTGGCTAAAGTTATCAAAGATAACCAAGAGATCTAAGTGACCTCAAACAAAGTCACTCAGGACTACACAGACCTTTAACACAGGAGACACCGTGAATCCCATCCATGCCGTCGTATTTGATTTAGGAGAAGTATTGATCGACTGGAATCCTCGCTACTTGTATGGACAGTTATTCGATAGTTCTGAGGAAATGGAACAGTTCTTAGATACCATTTGCACCCCAGAATGGAACGCACAGCAAGATGCGGGTCGTCCGTTTCGCGATGCCGTGGCACTCCTTCAGAAGCAACATCCCGAATTTCATGCCTTGATAGAAGCCTACCACACTCGTTGGGAAGAAATGCTTGGTGATGCCAATCATGGTTCGGTAGATTTGCTGCGTCGCGTCAAGAAAACTACGCTACCGGTTTACGCCTTAACCAACTGGTCGCATGAAAAATTTCCTATAGCTCGTGGGCGCTTTGATTTTTTGAATTGGTTTGATGGGATCGTTGTCTCTGGCGAAGAAAAGCTGAAAAAACCCGATTTAGCCATCTATCAAGTGATGCTTGAGCGTTATCGCTTGGAACCGCAACACACGTTGTTCATCGACGACTCGCTTGCTAATGTGGAAGCGGCGCGGCAACTCGGAATTCAAGCCATTCACTTTCACAATGCCATACAGCTTGAGCAGGCCTTACAAGAATATCGTGTGATTTGAAAAAGAGAATTGGGAGCAGAGAGGCATCTGCTCCCAGAGGAGGAGGGGGGTAAATGAGCTACTCTCACTCTGCGATAAATGTGCCATCCTTATTTCATGAATTCTTAATCAATATTTTCAACAGATTATCTGATATTCCTTCACATCGATTCTTCCAAAACACGATTCCTTTCCCTTTCCACATCGCATTCAAAAGTCGTGCTTGATAAATCTGCCAACGTGGTCACGATGGCGACAAGTTACAATGAGAAAAATGCGAAAAATAGCAATCAATGTGAGAAAAATGCGAAATCGCTTCAATTTGCGCTCATTCGTGAATGACACGATAGACCGCAACATCTGCCGAATTCCGTACTAAACTCAGGAATGGCGGCGTATTGCTTCCTTCTAAAAGATTTCTAGGAGCCATTCGCATGGTTGCTCTTCCCACGACCAGAAAGTCGGCTTGTACCTCTTTCAGATCCTCATTTAAGTGTTGATAGTAAGCCTCGAGTGATTGCCCTTCCTGTTGATCGATTCGACGGATAATATAGGTATGAGAAACATGCCGATCTAGATAGCGGGCGGTTCCCACAACCGTGATCCCATCCCCGTGTTCCGTCTCCAATTGTCGGACGGCTTCGAGCTCTGCCAAGGGTTGAAGGCGAATGTATCCGTTCAAAGCGACGTACAAGGCTTCGACTTGTAAAGGCCCCATGATAATCAAAAAAACCGCCAAACCTGTAATCCGGTAATGTTTCCAAGGCACCGAAAAATTGAGTACTGATTTTAAAAGAAATTCCCAAATAAATAAGAAACACAAAGCAAACACGGGCAACATCACCCGATCCACTGGATAAAACGTAAAGGACACCATCACAGAATAAACCAGGAAGAAAAACAACAAGATAAGCTTTGCACGATTCAACTGAAATAGATTCCTAAACACTCCCATAATAAAACTACCGGCAAATATCGGTTGCAGGATACTCAAGGCGATCATACTGGCTAACCCCGTCTGAAGAAATGCCATCAACTCCCGCATCCCCAAATGGACCATGTGGGGTGGAGAATACATTACCACCGACAAACTCCCGTCGAACCTCAACCCTTCAATCACGGCTTCAATTTTGGAATAGTCTCGCTGCGCATAGAGCTTGTAAACCAAATTGGTCCAATTCGGGTTGAAAAAGGGATCTCCAAAAATATGGTTCACAATCAAAAAATTGGGGATTGAAAACAGAATAGCCAACCCTAAAAAGAGCAAGCCATACCGTAATTTTTGTTGCCACGAATGCTGGTACAAAATAGCGATGCTGAGCAACGAAGCGATGAACAAGGGGTTTCCTTGATAACGAACAAAATAAGCAAGCGAGGCAATCAAGGCCAACAAAGAGACCATTTTATAGCTTGATTTCGCTTGTAACTGCACAGCCAGAATCAACCCCCATAATATAAAAGCCGAAAACGTCACGTCAGCATCGACCTGAACACTTTTTTTAATCAAAACGAAATTTAAAATCATGGAGAGGAATGCCAAGAATCCAATTTTTGGGGTGAATACCAAACGGCCCAAAACATAAGTTCCCACAACCAAGGCCACAGACGCCATTTCAGAGACCAACTGAGATCCGAGATAGGTATCCCCCACCAAAACTCCAACGACAGCTCCCAAAATGGAATAAAACAAGGGATGGAATCCTTCCATTTCTAGTTCCCCTTGAAGCAGTGAATCGGCTCGTTCCAAATAGCGGTCAAACTCGGAAGTGATTTCTAGATGTATCGGGTGATACAGCCTTCCGAAGACGACCAAACCAATGAAAAATAAGAGCGACAATACCGCGACAGCCTTGTCGGTTTTACTGAGATTCATGAGATATCCTTTTCAAAGTATTAATGAAATTCGGTGGGAAGCCCGAACATAAAAGTGATCGCTAGTAAAAGCAAAATAAAGATGAGGCTTCTCAAAGCACATCTGGCAGCTGGCAGTCATACTTTCATCTAGCTCCTAATTTTTAAGTTACAGAGTGCATAAAGCAATAGTTGCGAGGGGCATTTCCAGAGTGCTATAGAAGCTTAAGAAAGGGGATTTAAACGACCTATGGATAAGAACGAACAACTCATTGAAAAACATCTGGGCGAAGCGGAACGCCTCATGGACGGGAAGCTCTATGATCGTGCGATGATCGAGTTCAGTAAGGCAATGAAAATCAATAGGAAGCAAGCCAGTAAAGCCGTCAAAGGGATCTACGAACGATGCATGGCGAGCGGCGATTATGGAGGGTTGATTGCCGTAGGATCGAATTTACTTTCGCAGGTTCCCGACAATATTGAGTTGGCCAATATCTTGGGGAATGCTTATCGCCGTATGGGGAACTTTCCGCAAGCCACCAAGCTCTATGAACACGCCTTGAATGCCGACGTAAAAGCGGAACTGCCTGCCTATAACCTGGCTGCGACCCTTGCCCATAGCAACTTGTTTGATCAATCGGTGGTTTCGGCCATTTCCGAATTCGAGCGAATGACATCGTTTAAAGTGTTAGAAGATTCGGAACAGGAAAAAAAGTTGATGGAAATTCAACGATCTTTCATGCCAGCAAATTCCGAACCGGAAGAAGAAGCCCCCAAGGTTTCCTCGGAAAAAGGAGAAACGACCGACAATGAGGCCGATTCCGAAAAAACCAATACGGACCAAACTGCAGACTCCCCTCCCGAAGACCAGCCGTCGGAGCCAGACAAAGCTTCCTCCCAATCGAAGCAATCCCCGTCGTCGAAAAAAGAGGCTACTGAAGCAACAGCAGATCCAAATTGGCAAAAGAACCTAGCAAATGAGGTGGAGGAGGTGGAGTCCCCTGCAAAAAAACAAGAGGCCCCTAAAGAGATTGAACTCGAACCCATGGAGATATTTAAGCATATGCGTCGCAATATGGACTTAGATGCAGAAGAAACCCTCATTTTGATTCGAGCTTTAGGAGCCTATTGTTTGCGTCATAAACAGCCCGATGTGGCATGGCGTTTATTCACTCGACTGTCTTTTGCCTGGCCTGATGATGACAACATTCAGTGTTTTCTCGCTTTGGCCTACGCCATGTGGAAAGGAGAAAACCAAGCCATTGACAAGTTGATCACTCTATTGGGGGACCATCCTTATAATCGCTACGCCAACGTAAACTTGGGCTATCTCTACCAGCAACAAAAGGAGTTCTTGCTCTCTCGCAAATATTTTATCATTTCACGAGAACTGCTTGAAAAATCGGACGGCTACTACGATCTCCGGGAATATCGTGCTCTTGCCGATCGCTATTATGAAGAGGAAACCTTCGGAGCGGCTTTAAAGATCTATGAGGTATTGCTCAGCGAACGAGAAACGATCGATTTGCTACGTCGCGTCGGAGACATCCGGTTGAAAATGGAAAAATATAAAGAAGCGTTGGAAGCATTTCTGCGGATAAAAGAAATTGCTCCCGATTCTCAGGAAACTGATGAGATTTTTCAACAACTCAATCAACTGTTTTTGCAACAGGCAGAATCATTGACTCAAGAAAACAAATTTGCCCGAGTGGTTGAATTCTTAGAGCTGAGTTTGAGTATCGAGCGAACCATTTCCGTTATCGAAAAATTGATGGACGGCTACAAAGCGTTGCGAAACGAGCCAAAGGTTCAATATTATCAAAAAGAGTTGTATCGCCTCCGAGAAGATATGCGGTTGCAAGAACAAGAAAAACACCGTCAATCTAAAATCAATGAAGGCAAAAACTATGTGAAACATCATAACTATCACAAAGCAATCCGTTCTTATGAAGAAGCCTTGCGTTTGAAACCAGATAAAGAGGTTTTTGTTAAATTGTTGGGCTTGTACAAACGCACCCGCCAACTCGATATGATTAGTGATCTCACAATGCGTTACAACAAGAGTGTGGAGCGAGAGCAGCAAGAGGCCAAATATAAGCAAGAAATGGAACGTCAGCAACGTGTGGCCCTCGAAGATGCAGACGCTTAGGAGCCTTTCATGAACGAAACCCTGTATCAATTATTTCGGCAATACTGCGAGCATAAAAATTGGTCCTTAACCCAGACAACTCAAATCGAGGAAGCGATCCGCTCCTTCACTGAATCAATCACCCATGATTTGCTTCGTGCTTATTACCTCAACCAACTGACCGACCACCCGGTTGAACGCCCCGATCCTATCCAGGTTGCTCAATCTCTGTTGAGCCAAGTGCCCCTCCACGACCTACAACTTCAAAGAGCCAGAGACCATAAGTTTGGATTGGGCGACGATTTGCTGAAGATTTTAAGCTTAGAAGAAAAGCTTTACGCCTTAAGTCAATTGCCTCTATGCAACCGCCTTCTACAAAAACCGACTCCAGGAAGCGCCCCATTCGATTTTAAAGGGATCAATCTCAATGAATGGCAACAATATGTGCTACAGGCACAAAAAATTTCGCACTTTGATGCCGTTTATTGCCAATCGCTGCAAAGCTTTGTGAAGTTGTTGCAACAAGGGGTCACAGTACAAAAAGCCAGTCAGCCCGTAGAACCCATCCAAGACCAAATCGTTCCTGTGGTTTACGGCCTGAGTCGTCGAGGCAAGATCGGGTTGGAGTTGGTTGACTTGGTTCGTAAAGGAAGGCTGAGCTATCTGAGTTATGTCCAAACAATCACCACCGATGGGGATCAGTTTGATAAAACACTCAAACAAGGATTCCTTCTCAGTCAGTTGGATGCCATGCACGATTGCCAACTCATCGATACCTCTCTCTTTGCCCAATTGCGCAAACAACCCCCTCAGCAAGTGGAGCAAGAATTGGAGGCACGTCTTCATATGATTGACTTGCTCAAAGAACTCAACGAACGGCATTGGATCGATGCCAAGCAAATCGAAACAGTATTGAAAAACAGCCGCACCCGTCCCGCTGCCAAACTGCTCGAAACCTTAGAGATCTACAAAATCAAGAAAGTATTGGGCGAATTGGTACGTCAGCAAGTTCATGGAACGCCCCAGGAAGCAGAAGCTATGAAGCGCCTGACGCAGCTAATAAAACAAGTGGAAAACCTCAAAGCGTTTGGTGATTATTTAGGCGGAGAAACCGAATGGAGCAACTTGGGAGCACGATTCACTGCTGAAGAGATCTTACAACATTTGGCCGAATTCTCTCAGCATCCACAAGCCTATCGGCATGGGACCGTCCCCAAGTTCAAAAAATTACAAAACAAAGTTTTGACAGACCTCCGTCCCTCCCAGCAATCAGCCCCATCCAATGCTTCCGATGCTTCTTCATCTCGGCCGAATGCCAATTCCAAGGCTCATCCCCCGTCGTCTGCGAAACCTCAACCTTCTCCAAAAGCTTCGGAATCTGCCTCTCCTCAAGGCAGCCCCATACTTACCAACGTGCATTCGTTCAAGAAAGAGATTCAAAAGGCCGTCCAAGAGCATGCATTGTCCACAGAATCCGGACGCCTCTTCACACAAAAACTCAATCTTTTGGAACAACGACTTACCCTTTCCAATCCGGTTCCGGCAGAACAAGCACAGGCATTGCTGAGCAAATGGCGAGACGAAATCCAACAGGCAACCGAATTGGATACACAAATTCATGAATTGATTGAATCTTTGAAAAAGGATTCGGCACAATGGCATCTGACTTCAGAAGAACTGTTTGAATTGCGCAATGTCGATATTCCGTTTCCAGAACGAAAGGCTTGGGTCCGAGTTTGCACCGAAAAATACAGTCTCCTTCAGGAGCTATATGAGAAGTATGACGAATCACGTCTAGAAGATCTGCATTACGAAACCCTATCTCCATTTGTTTTATATCTATTTCAGGACTTACTGCGCAAAGCTCCGTTTGCATTCGCTGAGCAAGATTTGACTTCTCTGCATGAGGCGGTTCCACATGATGACCTTCAGCGTCTTGAAGCTTGCCGCTCCATGTTGGCAGAACTGTTTAAAGCCTCGGTTTCGGTTGTTTTTCTACTTAAGTTACTTTATTGGGGAATTGGCAATTTGCCTTTGACAGAGCTTAATCGACTTCGCCAAATCCTTGTGGGTGGGATTCGAACGGCACACCAATACAGCATCGATTGGCGTGCTTGGAAAACACAAGCCTTGTCTATAGAATTGGTGAAAGAGATTCTGCAGGGCATGGCGGATTTCCACCGGCATTACATGGATGCTCAGGGCAAAAAAATAGTCCAAAAAATTCAAGAAGGCTTGGATTCAGAAGAAGGACTCGATCTGAGCGAAATCGAACCTGAAGAGCTGGAAACGTTGGTCCATTCTGTTGCGACCACAGAGTACTTCGCAAAATTGATGGAAATTACAAATACTCTCAAGGAATCCACAAGCTCTGTGAATATTCCCTCAGAGAAACTTTCCGATGTGAAATCTCCAGTTGAGCTTTTGCAACGGATTGAACGCATCGAAACGATCGGCTTTTATGAACAAAGGCTTGAGTTATTGATTGATCAGGCAATCGCAGTTTTCACAGAAATGAATCCGTTCGTAGATGCGGGAAAACAGCTTTACGAAGAGCTGGTAGGGTTTGAATACTGAATTACGATTTAATGATTTTAATGCGTCGATGGCACGCCTGGAAGGATTCGAACCTCCGACCCGTGGAATCGAAATCCACTGCTCTATCCAGCTGAGCTACAGGCGCATACCAAAAAGTGGGGAAGTAAAAAGGCTGGGGCGAGCGAAGGGACTTGAACCCTCGACCACTGGAATCACAATCCAGCGCTCTACCAGCTGAGCTACACTCGCCATGTGAAAGACGAGTAAGATAAGTAGGTTCAAAGTCAGTTACAACATAAAAATTCGTCCTGCCCAAATTTTCAAAACACTCCAAAATAGAAGTGTTTCCTTGAAACCCCGTACCTCACAGGAAAACAAAATATGAAGGCTTTGTTCGGTCTGGGCCGAAAAAACCAATGGCTCGGTGCAGTGAGTCTATGTGTTGCGTTTGTCATCGGACTGATGCTGGGAGCTTGGTATTTGAATGCACAACAATGGCTTCAATTTTATGGTGACCAACGGGATGGACTTACTCTGTTTCTCACACAACCAATCACAGAGACTGATTACCAAGCAATCCATATCGCCCTGGAGCAGGATTTCCGCCTGACGAAAATCCGAGAGATTTCTCCAGAAACGACGTTCACCGAGTTGAATCAGAGCATCTTGCCTGAAGCCGAATTATCCAAAATCCATCAAAACATACTCCCTATCACCATAGAAGCCGAAATCCGACGCGAATATTATCACCAAACCAGCGAAATTGTACGCAAACTTACAGCTTTTCAGGGTATCTCCGAAATCATTCACGAAGCTCCTCAATTAAACTTCATCTCAGTTATTTCTTGGTCGTTAGAATGGTTGATAATTCTACTCATTCTAGTTGTTATAGGGGGTGTTTTTTTAATCCTATATTTCATGCTTCGAGAAGCCTGGAGACGACAGCAAGACGGCCTAGAATGGCTACAGTTGGCGGGCGCTCCCGCAAGATCTATTTACTTGCCATTTCTTATGGAGGTAGGCATGGTAATGGGACTTTCCATCGGAATGGCGTGCGGCCTAGTCTATACGGGGCACCAAGCCGGTTGGATTCTTCCTTTTTTTCGAGAAATAGAGGCAATCATGGGGCAGCCAATTCGGTTTTATGCTTGGCATGAACTGGGTGGCATTGTTATCTGTTTTTGGATAGGAGGAGAAGGATTCACATATTGGATAGTAACATACTGGTGGGCGCGTCTGGCAAAACATTGAGCGCATGCGAAAAAACGCAGAAAGGAGGGGGCAATGTCATTACTTGATGCGGTGGAAGCTCAACAGGTGACATGCAAAGTCCCTGGCTGCAACGAGACCTGGGTGTTGCGACCCGAAGAAGTCGTTGAAACTTGGAAGCATCCGAGGGGGCGGCCTCCTAAACGGATGTGCCATACCTGCCGGGACATCTTCAAATCCTTAGAACCTCTCGAAATCGATTGTGCCGCAAAAGGCTGCGAACACTCCATCACCATCCCCCCCTACCAACAGCTCGTTCTCAAAAGAAAAAATCGTCCTCTCAAAAAAGAAAACTTCTTTTGTGATGAATGCCAAAAGATTCTTAAAACCGTTGAGGATAAGAACGTTCCCTGCCGGATCAAAGGATGCAAGAACACATGGACTTGGTTCGCTTCATCTCAACTGCGCAGTGGGGGGCGTGAGTTGGACGCCGAGCCAGCGCCTCGATTGTGCGATCCCTGTTTTCGGATCTTACAAACACTTTCTCCCAAAAAGCGTCCTTGCCGAGTCCGGACTTGCACCCATGATTGGGTGTTAGATCGTATGACACAATTGGAATTGAAAATTAACAACAAAAAGGACCCTAAGCGGATGTGCCCTAAATGCAGCGGCCAATTGAAGAAACTGGCTCCCAAGCACGAAACTTGTTGTGTGACGGGTTGTGATCATACTTGGGAATGGTCGGCTTATTCGCAATTGGAGCACATGAGAGCCTTAGAAAACAACCCAGATCTAGCGGTACCAGAGCGTTATTGTGACTCTTGCTTCGGTTTATTAAAGCGTTTAAAACCAATGGTAGCGCCTTGTAGCAAAACCACATGCCCGAATACGGTTGAATATTCAGTGAACGATCAATTATTAGATCATGTACAAAAGCGGAAAGCATCGCATCATCATAAATACTGTGAACAGTGTCTTCAGATTCAAGACTCATTGACAGAAAAAGAAGTACCGTGTCATCAAGAAGGTTGTTCCAAGACTTGGATCTGGTCTCAAGCGGATCAATTCGAAACTGGACAATACCAAGAAAAAGACTTCGTGTTATCCACACCTCCCTCTCATTATTGTGAACGGTGCCATAACTTTTTACATAATCTGCCGGATAGATATGTCCAATGCCAACAATGTGGAACCGATATTTTGTGGACAGCCCGGCAACAATTGATGACCGACTTAGAATTATGGGTTGCACCCACCTTATGTCCGAACTGCTTAAAAAACAGCTAAGCCCGCTTGTGAAATCTGCCCGTCCTCTTCAATTCTTTTATCTGGCTCTTGGCGTCTTTTTCTTGTTCGCCGAAATGGGATGCACTACCACCAGCCGACCTTACGAATTCCACCCGCTGTATGCAAATATCCAATTCACCGACGAAGCATGGAAAACACTGTTTCGTGAGATTTATCGGCGCGACCATATTTATCGTGACTACCGACCGTTGCTGATTGCCGATGCTGTGTTTAAAAATCAAGCCTATCGGAAACGGCTTGTGGCAGACTTGTCCCAAGCACATTTTTGGAACGACACTCAGGCCCAACGGGTAGAACAGCAGCAACAGGAAGCCTTTCAAAATCGATTCGAATTCATTGTTTTTTTATATAATGGCACCGTTGAATCTGTAAAACTGGATCAAGCAGATTCTGCCTGGAAGATGTATTTGAAAGACGACGACGGCGACGTATTGCAACCGCTGCATGTAGTCAAATTGAAAGAAACTCATCGTGAAGTGCAATACCTCAAAAAATACACCCACCACTTAGACCGCTGGGTTGATGTGTACCGGGTTTCCTTCCCCAAGCTTTCTAAGGCTACCCTCCAAGAGGCCCGCGGTTCGGAAAACATCCAATTGGTAGTTTCTGGACTCAAGGGGCAAGCCGTCCTCCAATGGGAGGATCTGACACTTTTTTATTAATTCAGGAAATCCGATTCCTTTTTCAACCTTCGGTTACTCAACCCATGGAGATGTTATGAAAAGATACTGGATAGTCTTCGGACTCTGTTTGCTTCCTTGGTTTACGCATGCAGAACAACGGTTTCACGAAAAAGAATATTATCTAGGGAAGTGGTGCCGCTTTCAAAGCGGTGAGATCGATTACCGTGCAAAAGATAAAACCCCTGTCGACTGCTTGTTGGATACCCATGCCGTGGCCTTCGAATTTGCAGACAAATGGACAGAAGCCATCGATCGTTCACTAGATTATGCCAAAGAAACAGGGAAAGATGCCGCCATCGTACTAATTTTGGAACGTCTGGAGGATGAAGGATTGCTGAAGGAAATGAAACAAACGATCCGTAAAGAAGATTTACCGATTGAAGTTTGGGTCATTCAACGGTTTCAAAAAGAGAAAAAGATTTAGAAAACCTTATGGCATCCAGCCTCCGTCAACTTTGAGATTCGCCCCGTTAACGTAGGCTGCTTCTTCTTGAATCAAGAATCGTATTGCATGAAGGATGTCAGCATACTTTCCATAACGCCCCGCTGGAATCTCTTCCAAGGGGTGTTCTGAAAGATCGATAGAGTTATTCATGACTCCTGGCGCAATACAGTTGATTGTAACGCCATAAGCTCCATAGCTGGCTGCTAGACTTTTTGTAAGCAACAAAACCCCCGTTTTCCCGATCATGTAAGGAGTGCATTCTGGCCAGGCTTGCAGATGGTCGGCCCTCGCGTCTCCCAAGTTAATCACTCTCCCCCAGCCTTGTTTCTTCATCTGTGGAAGTGCTACGCGGCACATGTAGTAGGTCAGGTTCACCGTGCCTTGAAGCATGGATTCCCATTCTTCCAGCGTCGTGGACTCAATGGACTTCCACAAATAATTCCCAACATTGTTGATCAGAATATCCAGCCGACCACTCCGGCGTATCACTTCTCCCACGAGCTGTTCAGCTTGTTGTGCCTGGGTGAGGTCTGCTTGAAGAGCATACGCATTCCCCCCATTTTGGATCACTCGTGCTACGACTGCTTCGGCTTCTTCTAGACTGCTTCGGTAGTGGACGATGACTTGAACTCCCTCCGCAGCTAACATTTCGACAATAGCTTTTCCCATCCGCTTGGCACTACCAGTCACTAGGGCGACTCTTTCTCGGCCGGGTTGGTTTGCCTCGGTCATATAGCCCCTCGTACAATTTCAACAGCGGCATACTTTGCATTCACATGGGCAAGTGCCATCGGTTTTTGAATCCGAACCCGGACTTGCACCACTTTTGGGTTTTTCAAAATGAGGTCGGCAATGTCTTCAGACATTGTTTCGATCAAAAGATATCTCCCTTGTTGAATCAAATCCCGCATTTGTCGGGCAGTTTGATCGTAATCCACAGCATCCTCAATATTGTGGGATTCTGCGGGAGTGCCTATGTCGGTTGTCATTTCTACAGTTACAACAATCTGCTGTTCCAAACGCCGTTCGACTTCATGAATGCCTACGATGCACATTACAGCTAGATCTTGGATGATCACTTTTCCCATTTTCTGAGTCATGCTGGCTTTCTTTGAATTTTGATGTTTAAGAAAAACAGGGTCTCCATCCCTTAAACCTCATTTTCATAGATCTCGTCAATGGGAATCTCGTATCGCATGTACATCCAACTTTCACGGTTGCTACCATTTCCATTACAATGGAATGGTCTGCCCACTATTTGCACAGCGGCCGCTGCTCTTATTTCTTGGTACTGGTGTTCCTTCTTACTTTCTAGAATTGAAACACATGATTCCAAATCAAATTCGCAGTGTTTTGATAATTGGGATTTCTAGCAGTTAACTCATTGTTGGCAATGCTCGGCTCGTCCGCATTCCAACTGCCGCTATATTCAGTGAGATGGTATAACGGATGACCTTGAAAACCATAAATCCGCTGATCATAGGCATAGGTGCCCACCCATCGCCAAGTTCGCCAGACTTTTCCCGACTCTGTCCCTTCTTCGGGTTTCGGTTTATTCTCCGCATATTTGACGACTTTTTTCTCAAACACGTTGCCGTGTGTGTCATCATAGTTGGTTATTTTGTCCGAAAGCTTATGAGAGAGAGCCGTAAATTTTGGATCCTTGGGGATTTTGCCATCCTCAAGCTTCTGGAGTCTTTTGGAAAGAATCAACATGAAGCTGTGATGATAATCGGTGTTATACTCAACGGCTCCCATGCCATAGTCAAAAAACTCATTCATGGCATGATCACTCAATTCTGCCGTAGGATGGACTGGGTTTGGCCCCACTTTACTCATTTCACTCATGCCGTCGTCCCAATTGACGTTGATCAAGCTATCCTCACTGTCGGGGATCATCGTGGCATTGTGTTGCAAACTCTGTTTACGTTTGTACGTAGTCAGCCCACCACCGAGCGCTACCCACATCACTTGGGAACCATAGCAATTTCCTAAATATCGCACTGCTACCCTTTCGATGATGACACGACACAGTAGTATTTCGACCATTATTTTGACGATATCACCTTTGGCGACTCGCAAATGATTCGCATTGTAATCAGCCTCATCCTTTTTACGCGCTTTATACATCATGTTGCCATTGTAATAGTAAAGTTTATGCCCGTAGGTTTGAAAACGTGCTGGTAAGTTTCTACCATTTGGACAGATTACAAAACATGAGCTTTCTGGATTTCCTAGAAGAAGTTTTGAAATGATACTATGCGCCCGTATCAAGAGCTGCTGAGGGAGCCTTGTATAATCAAATATTGAATCCCTAGTAAGACTTTAATAAAAATATAGTAACTAGTGAAACAAAAGAGAAAAAACAGCAAGATTGTCTCGATTATGCAGGAAAAGCGGATATGCAGGAAAAGTGGATATGCAGGAAAAGTGGATATGCAGGAAAAGTGGATTGGAACTATTGGAGGGGATATGGAAATTGATAAAACAGGCAAGGTCGAGCATCAAATGCGACGACGACCTTGCAATCCATACGACTTCTTTGGAATTTCTCATTCGTCCAGAATGGATGTGTATACGATTTCACGAAGTCGCTCAAACCGAACTACGGCTTGATTTCACAGGTCGCCTCGGGCAACAAATTCTTCAAATTTTTACAAAATGATTTGATGTTGTCTTCATTGATTCCGTAGTCCGCTACTTGCCCAGCAAGCGTGCTTCGAATATCTAAGTTCACGCCCTCGCCCGATTTCAAAACAATGATATTAATCGAAGAGCCTTCATGCGCGAGCAGCAGGTTTCTCCCTGCTTTTGCAACGATTATTCCCGTCTCTTTATCAGAACTGGTTATTGAAAATTCGCTGTCCAAAATGGCCTGGGTGGTCAACGCATACACTTTATTATATTCCGCATTTGGAATCGAAGCGGAACCACGTGTTTGCGTCTGAACAGAACAGCCAGAAAGTAAAACAAGCAACGAAGCAATAATGGTAATGGTTGATTTCATTTCATTCTCCTTAAATATCACGTTCGAATAAGAACTTAAAAAACCGCTCCTGGCCTCTGAAGACATTCTGTTCTGTCAAAAAACAGCCAATTTCTTCGCCGCAGTACAATTTGTACTCCATTCAACAGGAGGTTAGTTCTATAACTTCACTTAAAACGCCCAAGCTATAAATTCGATGAGCCGCTCCAGAAAAACCTGAGCTTGAACGATAAAGCAAGTTAAAACAATCTTCTTATCGTGGAAAACTCGATAGTCAAATTTGGTGCATGTCCTCTTCTTTAGAAAAGGCAGAAACTCTCATCCACAAACTGAATTCGAGCCACGTGGCTATAAGGCATGGGACAAAAAAGAAAGGAACCAGACAACGTGAGGATTTGAAAGGGGATTTTATTACACTTTTAGCGTATTTCAACACCTTTCAGCGCAGTATTGACCATTGAATCATAGTTTAGTGTATTCAACAGGACTAGGCCTTCAGTCAGAGCTAAAGCAAACGCAGCCATCGGCAAACGGTCTTCTTCCTGCTCTACTTTGAGGGCCGAAACAATCCATTTATAAAAAATTTCTAAGATTTGCCGAGCGATAGAACAATAGGGTTCTTCTTCACCTACCGCAAGTGGCATCAACTCTAACCACAGCCTCAGATAGGGACGAATGAGGGGTTCCCTCATCATCCCCGCAAGATAGGGAATTAGGGCTTGGAACGGCATTTGTTCTGAGTCAACAGTAGCCAAGATTCCTACCAATCGTTGAGCAATTGTTTCGAGAGCGGCCCGAAGGAGTTCGTCTTTATCTGTGAAGTAGTACATCAGCATCCGATCACTCATGTCAGTGACACCAGCCAATTGACGTAGACTCGCTCGTTTCAATCCTTCTGCAAGCAAGTGATCGGCAACTTTATCAATGATGAGTTGCCTTCTGACTTCAGTTTTCTTCATTTTTTTCAAGCTCCATTTGACATTAAATGTAGCAGGTGCTACAAATTTTTATGTAGCAGGTGCTACGCAAATAAAACAATGATTATAATAGGTTCGAACACCACTTTGATTATCTCAGAGATAATGGGGGTGATGGATCAGAGCAACAATACAATCCTTTCGAAAATGGAGATGACAATGCAACGTAATTTATTAATCATCATATTAATTGCTTTCTCTATACTCACAGCATTCGCGCTTTGGCACCACGGATATTGGGGTATTATTGAGCCTCACTTTCAAAGTTTTGCCGGAGCACAAGTTTTTACTGATTTGGTCATCGCACTCAGTCTATTTCTCGTGTGGATGTGGAACGATGCAAAAGCAGCCAACCGCAGTCCATGGCCATGGGTAGTGCTCACACTTACAACTGGCTCGATTGGACCCATGATTTATCTACTCATTTACAAAACAAATCGAAACGCTCACGCATAAACGCTTTATTTTTCTCACGCTGCTTTCACTGGAACTTGAGATAGCAACCAGTCTTTAAATAATCCCACTTTGGTACGCTGCGCGGTTTCAGGGGGACACACAATGTAATACGCATATTCCGACTGAATATTGTAGTGAAACGGACGCACCACCCGCCCGGCTTTCAGGTCCAATTCTGCTAGAGAAAAACGGGTCATAGCCACACCTTGTCCTTCAATCGCCGCTTCTAGCACCATCTCGGAACGGGTGAAGGCTGTCCCCACCTGTTTAGGAATGTCTGCTCCCACTGCCTTCAACCATGTATGCCAATCTTGGTCTTCGTCATTCAAACGCCCTTCCACAACGTCTTGAATCAATAGATGATTTTTTAAGTCATCTGGACTGTGGATGGGTTTCTCCTTAAGGAGGTCTGGGCTACAAACCGGAAAAATCTGTTCGTGCATCAACAAGGTCACTTCCAACCCTGGATAATCTCCTTTCCCATAGCGAACAGCCACATCAATATCTTCCGATTTGAAATCGATTAACTTGTCTGAAGTATGCAGACGTAATTGGACTTCAGGGTGCTGTCGATTGAAATGCCCCAGCCGAGGCACTAACCATTTCATAGCAAAGGAAGGCAAAACACTCACCGTCAAGGCTCCGCTCATTTCATCGTGTTTCAATTGTTGAATCACTTCGGAGAGCCTCAACAAAGCCGATTGGACCTCTTGGGATAAACGTTGACCTTCCTCCGTCAAGACAATCCGACGAGTCAAACGATGGAATAATTTGAATCCCAGCTCATCTTCAAGCTGTCGAATCTGTTGGCTCACGGCCCCCTGGGTGATATGGAGCTCCTCGGCTGCTCGTGTGAAACTCAAATGACGCGCTGCACTTTCAAAGGTGCGAAGTTGGTTCAAAGCAGGAATATCGATGCGCATAATTTTCTTATAATTTCATTAGATTTTCTAATGAGTTGAATGAGAATTAATCGTTTGTCAACTGGGCAAAACTGAGAGAAAATCATAACCAAGTTGAGCAAGTTTCAAGGTTCCCTTGAAGTGTTTTTTCTCCGTTACGATTTACAAAAAAAGAATCGTAACATGTTCTTTACATTATGATAATAGGAACTATACCGTTCCAATCAATTTATGTTGAAAGCGTTTTTCCTATCATAACAAACGACGTGTTTGTATTTTGTTGGAAAAATATTATTTTTTAGACATATTTGAATAAGTGATACTAATCAAAAGGAGGTCGTATGCACGCTCAAGAAGTTCGTATCAAAGCGCCTGTCTTCAACTGGAATTGGTTCAATGGCCTCGTGCAACGTTATCAAATGCGCCAACAACGAAAGCACGACTTTAAAGAATTGCTATCCTTAGATGAAAAGGTGTTGAAAGACGTTGGACTCACTCGTGGCGATATCTATCATGAATACCGCGATGTGGTGTAATGCAGATACCACCCTGCGCCCCCTGAACCGCCTATCGGATACCCCCACGAGATGAAGTGTCAGGGGGACGCCGTGGGGGCGACGTCCCACCAGGAAGGATCGAGGCGTAACGGTTCACGCCTCTTGAGATGAAATCGCGAGGTGCAAAGTCACGATTTCAAATTCGTTGTGGTAGCGTGTGGGATAGCCAGACTCTTCTAATACAGCCAACATAGCGAGATTATCAGCCAGCACCTCGGCTTTCATTTCTTCAAACTGGTATACTTGGGCTATTTGGATCAATCGTTGTAACAGATATTTCCCCAAACCTTGTCCTTGCCACGCATCGCTCACTTGAAAGGCCAGTTCAGGAATCCCATCCTGGGAATCCAACACCCATTGTCCCATTGCAATGATTTCCTGCCGTTTTTGGCTCGTATCCAACACAACCAAGGTCATGTTTTGAGAATAATCGATGTCTACAGACCCTTGCAGCAACTGCTGAGGTAAAGAACGCATGGGGCGGAAATACCGCATATAAATGCTGCGGTCCGATAATGAATGAAAAAAAGCACGGACTGAATCTTCGTCGATGGCCTTGACAGGTCGAACAAAAACACTTTTTCCCGATTTTAATGTCCACTGAGTTTCCCATTCAGCCGGGTACCGGCTCCGGAACGAGGACCCAGGTTGCTGAGGATTGACATAATGCAAAGCCTTCGCCTGTCGCAACAACGTATCACGAAACCGCGGGTGCGTGATCTCAATCAATCCCAAACATCGTTCTCGAATGGGTCGACCATACAATTCAGCAACTCCATATTCAGTTGCTACATAGTGGATATTGGCTCGATTCACTGTCACACCCGCTCCGGGGGACAAAGAAGCCACAATATTAGATTCCTTCCCCTTGTTTCGTAGGGACGGTAAAGCAATGAAGGATTTACCTTCTTCCGACAGATGGGATCCTTGCACAAACTCCCATGTTCCTGAAAACCCGCCGGTGAATTCATGACCTTTTGAATCCGTGCAAGCCTGCCCGGTCAGATCGATTTCACGGGCGCTAGCAATGGTAACCATCCGACGATGCTTGCGAATGTTTTCGATATTCACGATATGAGACATCGGGTACACTCGCACTCTAGGATTCCGGTCTACAAAATCATACAATTCCCGATCTCCCAGACAATGAGCCACTACAGCTCGATCCATTGCTCCTACTTCCATCAAACGTTGTGCGACCATAGAAAACAACTCGGCATGCAACTTCAGTCGCTTTTTGTCCGCAAGGAAGTTCGCCACCACATGATCAATAAAATGAGGTCCCATTCGTAACGTCGAACCATCCTCGATTTCTGCGGCGATATGCTGACCAATTTGTTGCATCACATCGTCAATTTCATTTCCAAACGGACACTTGAATTCCAATAGCGGTTTTTCGCTCACCACCCAATGATCAATTTGATTGGCGGAAATAAGAGAATCTCCATAAGTCCACGGCATGGCCTCGCTCACTTCTGCAATCACCAAGCGAGCATGGTTCACGACGTCTTTAGCAAAGTCGACCGCGACTCCTAAACTGCACATCCCATTTTTATCGGGTGGAGTGACTTTGATGAAGGCGATATCGATTCGGAGTTTTTCTTCGCAAATCAGCCGAGAGAGATCGGAGGCTGTGAGTGGTGTGTAATCTCCGTATCCGGTATTCACATACTTTCGGGTGAACGGATCAACAAAAAACGTATTGACCCGGAAACGATTATGGAACTCCTTCAAATACGAAACCGGCATTGCGTTGATGACTTGAACAATACGTATGTCTACCAACCCAGCATCCGGTTTCACTAAACCTTCCATCAGCTGTTGGGGGTAGGCATGGCCGTTGCTCGTAAACAAGGTGCTGCCGTGAGGAATCTTTGAAATCGCCTCCTCAACGGCCACTTGCTTAGTTCTCCACCGTGACGAACTGTAACGTTTCTGCTTCACATCCGGAGACAAACTCCACTGAGTGAGCATGCTTTGCATTTCTTGCCAAATTCCAGTCATGAGAACCTCCTTGGAAAAATACCAATGATGAAAGCCTCCCATCTAAGGTCAGATCAATCATAGATTTTGACAGAGAAAAAAAACAGTGGCATATATGACAAAAAGAAAGGCGATTGGGCCAATTTTAAAAAACTAACCTGGAAAAAAAGCTATGCAGCATATCACACTACTCGCTTGCGAAAATGCAGTGGCATCAAGCGTGACTGGGGTAATGGACTTATTCAACCTCACTCGTAATCGTCATTTGACGTTATCCAAGCCCGACACAGTGATTCAACTCGTCACTTTAGACGGAAACACCGTACCGTGTAGCAGTCGCATTCGTATCGAACCACATGGCTCGATTGAATCCGTACAACAGACCGACCTATTGATCATATGTGCGGTTGCAAGTCGTGTAGAACAGATTTTGGACCAAAACAAAGCCGTAATCCCTTGGATTCAAAGACACCACGAACAGGGGTCCCTGATTGCAAGCATTTGCACGGGTGCATTTTTTTTGGCAGAAGCCGGACTGCTTGATGGAAAACCAGCCACCACGCATTGGTTTTACAAAGACCGCTTTGAACAACGATATCCTAAAGTTCGGCTTAATCTGGGGCAGATATTAACGTCTGAAGGCAATGTCTTCTGTGCCGCGGGTGGTACCGGCTGGTGCGAGCTTTCGTTGATGCTGATCGAACGCTACTGGGGAAAAGCACTTGCGATTCAATGTGCAAAATTCTTGCTGCTGGACATGGATCGAACCTCGCAAGTTCCATACAGTTTACTTTTGAAACAAAAATCCCATCAAGACAGCGAGATCGTCTGTGTCCAACAATGGCTGGAGCAAAATTACGAACAAGACATCTCTATCGAACAGTTATCTCAACAATTTGGAATAAGCACGCGCACCCTCAAGCGTCGTTTTAAGAATGCCACCGACCATAGTTTGATCACGTACCTCCAATTGTTACGTATCGAGGCGGCCAAACGTCTCCTTGAAAATTCTCAAGAAAGCGTTGAAGAAATCACCTTTCGCATCGGTTACGAAGACGTGAGTTTTTTCCGCAAGCTGTTCAAACGACACACTCAATTGTCTCCATTGGAATATCGTCAGAAGTTTCACGGAATGTGGATAAATCCAGAATTGTTGCCTTCGGAACGAGACAATGCCATCAATCCACAGATCTCGGATGCGGTGACCCAAACTACCGTGAAAGTACTAGAAGATACGCCTTAATTTTTCATTGATCTCAAAATCCAATAATCCGTGTTGGACACAGGCAGGAACCAACTGTTTCGATTCAGGATGTGCCATCGAGTAAATACATGCCTTCAGCCGCTCTTGGGCAGCACGAATTTTAGGGGCAGGACTCCATGCTTGTTTCTCATTCCAATGCATGGCCTCTGAGACCGTTTCGGCATCCATAAAGTTATGCATTACAAAGGTCATTGGTTGGATTGTATTGAGGAGCAATTTAAGGAAGCCAACTCGATGAATGAATCGTCCACCCCATTTCGCAAAACTGCAGAACCATTCCCACCGATGCAATAAGGCCCGCAGAAAAACGATTCCGGAAAGCCAAGGCATGTCCGGTCGATATAGTTCCATTCCATGTTCACCCATTTCACGAAAGCTTTGGCAAGCGCGGATATCGGTTTGTGAATCGGTCTCGAATAACGGGAAATAGGAGTCTCCTATAAAAACGCCCCATACGGTCCGGTTACAGCGAACATCTCCAGATTGCATGAGCTGAAATGGGAGAGAACGTCCCGCTCCTTGCTCAATCAGTGCCCATACCATATCGGCCATGTTGTCAGAAAGGTTGTCTTGCCAACGTTTCGGATTACCGATTGCAGCTGACGGCTGGAACGCCATCATACGGAACCCCATATGCCGACATTGCTGAATCACTTCAGGAACCTGGTCCAGGTTCTTGCGCGTGATGGTCATGTTGTGGGCCAAAAAATATGAGATACCGGTTTCTCTCTGGAGTTTCTGGAACAATTTGCAGAATTTTTCTCGGAAGGGTTTCAACTCAACCTCCGATTTCGGATTGTTCAAACCCCGTCTCCCACGCATGGTGGAATCGAAATGCCCGGCAAAGGACAGGTGTTTCAGAGATGTCGGACTGTGAGCCAAAAGCTGTTGAAGGTAGGAATAATCGAAATCACCGTGGGTAAAACTCATGGGAATTCGTCCATGCTGCTGCATGATACACAAAGCTTCGGCGTGTGTTTTGGGGCCGAGCAACGTCACCTCTCCACCAATCAGTTGGGCGTAATTGAAATGCCCTCCGCGTTCACTTTGTAAAAATTGCATTTGTTGCTCAATAGCCTGCAACGTGTGTTCCCGGTCAATTCGAACTGAATTGGCATTTTGAGAATGATAACATGGTGTGCACGAAAAATTGCACTTCGGGAAAACCCCCTGCGTGCCTTCACACCCAGTGGAATTGCGGCCGACCATTTGAAATGGTGTTTTCACATGGTCGGGCAACGCATCCCATCGTTTCTTCAGCATACGAGCCTTTTCAGGCTTGAAAGGGCGTGTGTTTTTTTCCCAATCCCGAAGGTGTTTCAGAAGTTTCCTGAGAGGTCTCATCATTGCCTGGTGTCTATTTCATATGCCCTGCAATTTGCGGATTGCTCGGATCAAATCGGGATAGTGTTGATCCAACATAGTTTTGAGCGAGAGGTAGAACCAACGGAGGGCAAGTTCGGCCTGTTTGTGACGTAGGTCGGCTTCGGCAGTTTGAGTTTGTTCCAGAATATCTTGCTGGCGAACCAGATCTTGCGAGACTTCTTGATGACGATCAAACACCTGATTGTGAAGTGATTCCCAATGTTTCATTGCAGGGCCATCAATCACTATCGTTCCCGCATCGGCATATTGCTGGACACTCTCGATTGGGAGATGACACAGTTGATCTGCGTCCGTATATTCGAATGGATTGAGCCATAGCTTCTTGGAAACATGAGGCAACTCGTGATTGAGTTCGTAAGCTTGTCCTTGATCTTGGCAAAAGATGAGAACTTGCGTTGATTGAAGCTGGTGAGGGTGAGCCATCGCGTCTTCCCAGGGCATACTATTGATAAGGCATTGCATGAGTTTTTCAGCCACACCGGAAGCAGAATGCAGGATGACGCTTTCTTGTTCCAGCAAGATCAATTTATTCTGAGCCAACTGCTGATTGCGAAAAATATGTTTCTCCCGCTTGGTCAGAAAGTCCCGTTGCTGCTCCAATTCGATCCGTGGTAACGCGTCTGTGGAAAACCCCGGATGGATCTTCAATTGGTCAATCTCAATGAAAAACGTAAGAGGTTGTAACATTTCCTGAATGGCTTTATGAAGATCCAAACGGTCTCCTTGCAACACCACCTCTTTGAATTCAGTCAGTTGGACCCACACGAGCGAGGATTCCAATGCATGCGTGCCCGGCGGTAGTTCGCTGATGAACCGGATGCCACTCAACCCTTGCTGAGTTAGCAGCATGTCCATGAGCTGGTTTACAATCCGGATATTTCCCAAGCATCGCACCAACGAGGAAGGGGATGCGGTTTGAGCCTCACGTGAAGGCGCAGGTTTGGATTCTTTCAAAGCTTCCACCATCCGTTTGAACGAAACCGAACGCAAAGACAACTGTTCATAGGCCAACATGTAATGAATCCGAATGTCTCCTAAGGTCATGGTTTCAATGCGATCCACAGGAATTCCGGGAAACAAATAACAACCTTGCTCTTCCTTTAAAAACCCTTTGACCTGTTCTTTCACCGCCGATTGATCCTGTTCCTGCAAAAAATCGGTAAGCCATGCATCTGGGGACTGCGGCCCTTTTTCGGTATACACCGTTTGCAGGTGATTGAAAGGAATCAACCGATTGCTGGGAATTTCTTCGATAGCTTGATTGACCATACTGTCGTGAGAGCCTTGATATTCTACCCGCAAGGCGACCGAGTCGATCCGAATACGAGGAAACCGTCTTATTGGCTGATGGACCAACAGCGAGGGATCGGATACAGTGAGCCGCATCTTGTTCACTAGTGTCACTTCCGGATGATAAGCAATGAAGGGATATAGATCTTTCTGTGGACTTTCGAGAATCAATCCATATTGAGTAGGATACCCCGATATCCGCATCTGCAATTGAGAGAGAAAGAACAGGCAATCAGTAAATGCGGTGAAACCTTGCGGTGTGAGCAAAAACAAGGCAGGAGGTGTTTTAGAAATATGGTCACATGTGGAAAGAATCGATTGCGGCTGAATCTCGCTCTGTGTGAGCAACCGAGCGGTCACTTTTTGTTCTCCCAGTGGTTTTTGAATACTGCGAAAAATCTGTTTCCAATGGGCCTCAGTTAACCCCAGTCCAAAAATCAACATAATCTACCTGATTTCATTTTTCGTAACAGCAACGCTTGTTCACCCTGACGATGCAAACTCAACTACAAGAAACTCGAAAACAAATCAAAGCTTTGCAAGAAGCACTCCAGTTGGAATCCGACCAATTCATCGCTTGGCATCAAAGTCTCGATGGTATCGAAGAACGGCTCCAAGAAACGGTTACGCGGATTGCCGTAGTAGGCTCGGTGAAAGCGGGGAAATCGTCCTTTGTCAATGCGTTGCTTCAACAGGACCTACTGAAGCGTGGAGCAGGTATCATGACTTCCATGATCACACGCATCCGGTCAGGCAGGGTTCCAGCAGCAGCAATTCGTTTCAAATCGTGGTCCGCAATTGAGGCCGAAGCCCATGAAGCTTTTTGGTTGTTGACACAACAAGAGAAATCACCCTTTGAAGGCGCTCCCGATTTGCGTAACCCAGAAGCACGACAACTTTTATCCATTTTTTTGCAACAACAAGCGGTGTTTTCAGGTCAGCAAGATGTATGGCATCGCGAAAGACATCTATTAGAAACCTTGCTTCACGGTTATTCGGAGGTGCAATCTTACTTAGGCAAGGAAGAAACCATCCTCCGTTTAGAAGCAGGTGATTTGTCTCGTCATCAACGCTTCGTCAGTCAAGACGCCTTAGCTGTCTATATGAAAGACGTATTGTTGGAATGCCCCTCTCCTTTACACGAAGCTGTCGAGGTTGCAGATTGCCAAGGCACCGATTCTCCCAATCCACTGCATTTTGCGATGGTACAGGAATATCTGAGTCAGTGTAGCTGGGTGGTTTATGTGATCAGTTCACGAACCGGTATCCGGCAAGCAGACGTTCAACTGCTTCGGGTGTTGGAACATTTGGGATTGTTGACGCGTACCACTTTTGTGGTCAATTCCGATTTCAATGAACACGAAACTCAACAAGATTGGCAGCGAGTGGTCGCTCAAATCGAAACCGACCTGCAACGCTGGATCCCTCATCCACCGCTCGTTTCGGTTTCTGCCTTATTCCGCTTGTTCTCTCAGACTCTAGAAACTCTTTCCCCTCGAGACCAAGCTCAATATCAACTATGGCAATCTGCAGAAGATCTGGTGAACTACCATGAATCCCAGTGGCAGCAACTCGAACAAACATTCCATCAAATCAGCTCACAAAGTAGGGAAACCTTGCTGGCCGGTGAAAGTTTACATCTTCGGTATTTGAGGCAGCGTATTTTGGATTTTATTGCAACAGCACGTCAATTGAGTTCCACCGATCAATCTCGATTTTCCGAAATTCAAACAGAATTGGAAACCCAACAAGCCGTGCTTAGAAAAACTCTAGAAACCTTTAAAGCTACCTTAACCGGAACCTTGCATCAATTGATCAAGCGTTTGAAACCTGAAATCAATACGTTGTTTGATACTTCTGATGGACCGTTGGTACCCAAGTTATATCAGTTTGTTGAACACTACACTTTCACTCCGATGGAGCCGGTAACGCGCGAGACTCTGTCTTCCCAAATCACTCAACTATACCAAGACATCCGCCAACAATTGATGCGGTTTGTCACCGAAGAACTCAATGGTCTCATTCTCCACAACCTGCACCAACATCAAGCGAACTATCTTCAAGAACTCGAAACCGCTTGCGCTCCTTACGCCCAACTCTTGCAGACAGCTATAGAAAAGTACCTAACCATTGCTCAACAAATACAACCTCAATCGAATGTAGATGCCTGGCACCTGCCCCCCCTACGTTTTCCCGACTTACCTTGGGTCACATTTTCTACCTCACTACGCACTCCCTCTCAGGACCAGGTTCAACAGGTGTATCTGCTGGGAAAGACTTGGATTCGACGTCAAGTGGGACGATGGCTGGGGTCGTCTGACAACACCTCCTCTTCGGCAGATGTATACCAAGACTGCCTCATGGAAGCAGTCCTCCAGCTCAAAAAAGATTTCAAGGAAGCTCTCGATTTCGATGTGCTCAACTATCGCGAGAATGTGAAATATCTCTACCTACAAAAAGGATTGGAACGATTGATCGACACGCTCAAAATCCAGCTGGAACAACAGTTGGAAAGCACCTTGATTGATTTACAAAGCTTGTCTCGAAATACTGAAACCTTGCAACAACAAGCCGCCACTCTCCTGCCTCAATTGAACACAATCGAAGATCGCTTGAAAGCTAGTGCTGAATGAATCGAACCGGTTTGGTGATCTTGGCCGTACGGACGATTTGAAACGGGGCAGTTAACGCTTGAGTCAACATGGCATCAGGCGGGGGGAGGCTTTCTTTGACGAGAATCACGATTTCCGGGCCTTCATCTTTCATGGATTCAATAGAGATTTCATAACCCCCGGTAGGACGTTGGCCTAAAAAAACGGCGATTACAGTATGCTCATCAAAATCCACATCAGTTAAATTAGGCGCTTGCCCATAATTTGACCACAGGTCCGACCAAGATTCGGATGAATTGATCACAACAAATTGAGATTTGGAGACGGGGCTATAATGGCTTTGTTCTATGACTTGGAACGATAGGGAAAGAGGTGGGTCAGGTTTAGGCGCTGAAGAGGTTTGAGCACATCCAGGAATCGGCAGCAGGAAGCCGATTCCAAGAAACATCCATAACCAGAATGGAGTTGATTTAAAATTCATCTTCCAAAAAGTCGTCTCCAAGGTCCAAATCATCATCATTGAGTTCCATGTCGTCATCACTTTCTTCGGCTACTTCATCATGTTCTTCCATGAAAGCGAAAAGCTTAAGGATCGCTTGAGCAATCGAGGAAACATGAACTGGTCGTGTTATGAAATCCGCAGCCCCTTCGTTCAAACCTTGCAGCCGCTCTTCCAAGCTAACGGCACCCGCAAGTACAATGACAGGAATTTTGGGATAGCGGTGTCGAATTGTTTGCAACAATTCCAAGGCGCTTTCTTCTTCGAGCGACCATGACAACAGAATGATGTCGCAAGGTTTCCCTTTCAACATGGGCCACAAATGACGTGAGGTGTCTCGACTTTCCACATCAAAGCGCGTTCGTTTTTTCAAATACTCACTGATTGCTTCGATGCGGGACGAATCGTCATCAACAAGAACCACACGTTTACCTGCAAAGGACACCGGGCGAAGCGTCCCGTCGAAGGGAATCGATTCTACGGGTTCGTCGATGAGGTCTTCATCCACTTCCAACTCTTCATCTTCAAACAGGTCGTCTTCGTCGTCCAACCCCAGCTCTTCGATACTGGCTGCTTCAGAAGTTTCGGCAGGTTCTTGTTCTTCTTCAGAATATTCGGGATACGGTTCCCCGGTGGTTTCTGTGATGTATTCCCTCAATGCCGTTTGTTCTGTGGCACCAATTCCGACAAACTCAACGGCTGCCTGATAATACCATTCAATCGGCCAGCACCATCGAACTTCCCCTTGAATTTTCAAGTCTGGTCGAAACACGATGGTCACACTCTCCCCTTCCGATAAAGAATGTTCGCAGTGAAACCGCGTACCGTTCAAAGAGATGTCTAATCCAGTGGCCATCGGATCGGTCCATTCTGTCGTTTCCACTTGAATGGTTTCTTCAAAAAGGACCCTTAAATACTTACGTCGTTCACCTGCCATACGACTCCATCTTGTCTTGAGTGATTATTCCAAAGAAAGCCCCCCTGAGTCGTTACTTTCAGCCTTCTTGTGGGGAGCAACAGATTTGGGAAAAACTATAAATTCCTGATATTTCGATTGCTCATACCCTATGTGTTGAGTAATAAGAGTTTACTACTTAAAACGTTCTGCCCTCGTTGACAAGCTCCATTTCTCTGGAAAAACAGATTTATTCCTGACATCATAAAAATCATAATGATTTCAATCGTTTTATTCGGTTTTTCTGGTGCTTTTGTCGTCATTTGGCTCCTTGGAAAGATCTTAGATTGGCATGCTGAAAAGACGAACTCTGAGCGCTTCCCTCGCCATGAAAATGGGATCATTCAAGGAATCGAATCCCGAAGTCGAATTCGACATCACAAGGTGGCTGTAATTTTCATTCACGGATACACAGATTCTCCTGAAATTTTTGATCAAATTGTAGATGGCATCCAATGGGATGAGGCAGACTGGATGGTTCCGCTGTTGCCATTTCATGGTCGTTCCTTACTGGAAATGCAGGACTTCGATCCAGAAGTTATCGAACGATTTGTTGAAGCTTTCATTGATTCCCAATTTTGTAATTATGCCCAATTGATTCTAGTGGGCCAATCGTTAGGGAGCACCTTATTGATACGTCTGGCTCACCGCAAACAATGGTCTCCACAAAAGGTACAAATCGTCCTCATGGCACCTGCTGTGTTTTTATATGACGACACACGATTCAATCGATTTTTGGCGACATTCTATCCTTATTTCCGGAATTACATAAGCAACCGAAACAATGCGAGTGCGGATGCGCTCGCTGCGGTTCGGTTGAAAACCTCAAAGAAATTCCATCACACAGCGGTTCCGTCGGTGAAACCGCTGTTGGATTACTGTCGATTCACAGAAAAAATATTTCAACAACTTCAATTTCCCCATACCATTTTGATCGCTCAAGACGACAATCGCGTGGATGTTGAACGCCTCAAGCAAGCAAGCCCGGCTTCTTCTCCATCGAAATGGGTTGTCTTTCCCAAAGGAAAACATTTACTATATTGGGGACAAAACGTTTCGGAAATTTCCAGACACATCCAAGATAAGATTGCTGCAACATTGCCAAAGTACTAACGACAATCAAAGGCAACTATGGAGATCCAACACTATCGAGACAAAAAAGCGTACACCATTAGCTTTCCTGCCGAACTCACTAAAAAAAATGCTCGCGATGCCGAGTTCGATATACAACCCATCCTGGCCAACATCGAGGCTACTACCATTATTTTAGATTTCAATGAAACTCAGTTCATCGATTCTTCGGGAATTGGCCTAGTTATTCTTATTTACAAACGTTTGAAAGAACGGGATGGCGACGTGTATGCGTGCTGTTTGAATACTGAAAACGCGGAACTGTTTGAAATGACCCGGCTTATCGACATCATTCGAGTTTTTCCTTCCGAGCAGGCTGCACTCGAAACGCTATAAATCCGTCATGTCCGAACCATCTTCTCCTAATGCCGCCCTTCCTTCTGTCAACATTTTGTTGGTTGATGATCAAATCGACAATCTCTACTTTTTAGAAAAAGCCTTAGAAACCGAAGGCTGGAACTTGATGCAATCCGGTTCAGGCTCCGACGCTTTGGAGCTTTCGACAAAGCACGAATTTGCCCTGATCATTTTAGATGTTCACATGCCCGGGATGAATGGTTTGGAAACCGCAAAACGCATGCGCAGCCATCCCAAAACACGACAAACGCCGATCATGTTCATCACAGCTTATTACACAGAACAGGAATCTATTTTCCGAGGATACGAAACTGGGGCGGTAGACTACCTTTCGAAGCCCGTACAACTGGATATTTTGCGAAGCAAAGTTCGAGTTTTTGTGGAATTGTATCAACAAAACAAACAGTTGGAAGATGCCAATCAACAACTCCAACAACTGAACACTCACCTGATTCAGGCCAATAGTGAACTCAAAAGCACCCATGCCCAACTCGTACAAGCAGCCAAGATGGCTTCTTTAGGAGAATTGGCTACTGGCGTCGTGCATGAACTCAGCCAACCGCTTTTTGGGATTGGTCTCTACACGGAAAAACTGATCAATTGTGTAGAAAAAAATCGGATGAATGAGATAAATCCAGGGCTACATAAGATCTTAAAACAAGTAGAACGGGCTTCTTTTATTATCGAGCATTTGCGGACGTTTGGGAGGCAAGCCAGTGCATTAGACTACTACCCATTTGATCTCAACCAGATCATTCTCAATTCGTTCATTTTGATCAACGAACAGATGAAAATGTACGGCATTGAAGTCCACAAACAACTTTCCGAACGCTTGCCTTGGATCCGTTGCAACCCCATCCAAATCGAACAAGTGCTTTCCAACCTCCTGATCAATGCTCAAGACGCCATGGCTGAATCCGGCAAAAAGCAACTCACCATCCGTTCCTCTCAAGAAGAGCCTTGGGTTGTGGTAGAACTCGAAGACACCGGAATGGGGATTCCTGCTAAAAACTTGGAAAAAATCTTTGAAACCTTTTTCACCACAAAAGCACCAGGAAAAGGCACTGGCATCGGTCTGTCGATCTCCAGGCAAATCGTGGAAAGTCATGGAGGCCGCCTGAGTGCTAAATCCAAAGTAGATGTCGGTACAGTTTTTCGGATTGAATTGCCCATCGGGCAAGGAGAGTTGGAAACTGAATCGGAAGCGTAAGGAACGCTTCCGGATCAATTACCAATCTTGAACCGCATGGTATTCAAGAAAGCGCTCCATACTTTCTTGGCCCATGTAACGCAGCATGATCTTGCGATCCGTTTTCGCTACGTCCACTACAATCAAGCCGTCTAAAACGTTGCTGAAGTGCCGGTCTAAATTAAACCCAATCAGCTCCCCACCCAGTTTCAAATATTGCTTCAGCAAAATAGGAATACCGAGGTGTTCGGTTTCCACATCCGCAATCAGTTCGGAAAGCTCATCAAGCGATTGAGCCATGCTATGCTTTTTAGGAGTTCCCACAATTCCAGGGCGATACCGGAACGGTTTGCGAGCCTTCACCAACCGAGCGTAGTCTTCATTGTAATGGAAAGTCTTCAAGTAACGCACCATCAGTTGACGAGACATGGCATGGTAATCCGCATGAATACTCACAGGCCCAAACAATACATGATAGTCCGGATGCTTGATCACATATTGCGTGATCCCCTTCCACAACAGCATCAGCGGCCAGAAACTTTTTTGATATTCCTCACGAACGAAAGATCGCCCCATCTCTAGAGCAGGGCCGATTTCCTTCAGAAGTCTCTTTTTGTATTTAAACAAGGTGGATGTGTAGAGGCCTTTCTTGCCATAACGCTCTAAGATTTTGTCGGCCTGCCCCAACCGATACGCCCCCACGAGTTCGTTTTGCGCTTGGTTCCAAATGAACAAATGCAAATAATATTCATCAAATTGGTCCAGATCGATGGATTTCCCGGTTCCCTCACCCGTTTGTCGAAAAGTCACTTCTCGCAAACGTCCAATCTCATGCATGAGGTGGGGAATTTGAGAAGAATATGCATAGGCGACCTGAAAATCTCCGTTTTCGATGAGAAATTGAGTAGGTGGTAAATTCTGAACATCCTCTAATAGGTGTTCGGACGGTAAAGAATTGACGATCGGTAGATACTCTGCTTTTTCTTGAGATTGAGTAGGTTTGACCTGCATGCTTTCGGCACGAAACCCTAACAATAAAGTTCGATTTCTCAAGTACTCCATCATTCCTTGATCGTCCACGTAGGTTTTCAACTTTTTGGGAGAAACCGGGGTTCCGATTTTGATGCGGATTCGATGGTTTTGCTTATTCAGCATTTCTCGGGGCAACATCGCGGTTCGTAACAATGGATGCACCATGCCCAACAGTTGAAAGTTGGCACTGTTGCGCCCCGCAAAATAAATGGGAACCACAGTCGCTTTGGTTTTACGGATCAACCGTGCAATATTCGGTTGCCATGGAGGTTCCACAATACCCCGATGTTTCATTTCAAAATGAGCGACTTCCCCGGAAGGAAAAATACCTAAAGCCCCGCCGTTTTTGACCCATTCCATTGCAGCGCGCATCCCCTTCAGATTTTCACGCTGGGCCTCTTTGCCCCCAAAAGGATTCACGTATATGCATGCCGATTCGGCTTCTGGAAACGTGTTCATCATGAAGTTGGCAATGATTCGGAAATCAGTCGGGCGGGCACGGTGTAACAACGAAGCCAACATTAAACCTTCTACGGCTCCAAACGGATGATTAGCCACCAGCACAATCGGGCCTTCTTTAGGAATTTTGCTCCAGTCCGAAGCTTCCACTTCATATTCTACATTCAGCGCGTGCAACGCCTGTTCATAAAACGGTTCGTCCGAACGGATTTCATGTGCTTTGCCGTAGATACGGTTCAAAGCACTGAGTCCGGTGAGTCCTTCTACCACCGAGAATACCGGTTTAAGCATGAGCTTTGAAGGCACCGACGGCTCTTTATCTTTGGCGTGAAGTACAAATTTTTCGAGACTGATCGGTTCTTTTTTGCTTTCGGGCGAATGAGATTCTGATTTCATGTATCAACTCCAATGGAATGAGATTCATCCTGAGTTCGCCGTGAATTCCTCCCCCCCTTGGGAAGTGACGGCAACTGCTTTGAGCTATTAAGTTCTAATGTAACAGGGATTTGTTATGCCGATATTAAGTTTTCTTGGAAGACTCATTACGTTGTGAAATATTTTGCGGCCTGCTTATTGTCGAAATCCCGTTGAAAAAAATCAGCAGGATGAGAAATTTTAAGAAATTAGCATTTTTCGCATAAATTCATCTAAACTCATCTTTCACCTGTTCAAAAATAAGATATTTTTTATCAAAAATTTTATTATCTATAATTAATTGATTAAAAAATTAAATACATGCTAATGAGTTTGACTCATTTCGGTTTGAATGTTAGAAAAAACGAACTTTTTTCACAAAACCCAATAAACTCATAAAAAGAAGGGAACAAAACTCATGAACGGAGCGCAGATTGTTATTGAAGCCCTAGAAAGAGAAGGGGTTGAGTACGTGTTCGGATACCCAGGTGGAGCGTGTATGCCCATCTTTGATGCTTTGCTAGATGCCAAAAGCGTGGAGTTGGTTTTGGTACGCCATGAACAAGGTGCAACGCATATGGCCGATGGGTATGCCCGTGCAACGGGAAAAACCGGTGTGGTGTTAGTGACTTCAGGTCCAGGTGCCACGAATACCGTCACGGGTTTGTTGACCGCGCAAATGGATTCTTCGCCTATTGTGGTGTTGACGGGCCAAACGATCACAAGCAACCTCGGTAAAGACGCATTTCAGGAAGGCGATATTTTTGGCATCACCATGCCCGTGGTTAAACACAACTACTTGGTCAAAGAGGTCAATGACCTCCCCCGGATCATGAAGGAAGCTTTCCACATTGCCGCTTCGGGAAGGCCGGGCCCTGTGTTGGTCGATTTGCCTAAAGATGTGGTTTCAGCAGAATGCTCCGCTCCGTTTCCCGAAGAACTCGATTTGCCGGGTTATCACGACTACCCTCGCAAAGATTTCGAACTCGATGCGGTGAAAGCTGCTGCCACCATGTTAATGCAAGCCAAGCGCCCTTTACTTTACGTAGGACAAGGGGCAGTGCTGTCTCATGCCGGGCCAGCGTTGCTGCATTTAGCTGAAAAAATCCAGGCTCCAGTTACAACGACTTTGTTAGGCAAGGGAGCGTTCCCCGAAACTCATGAGCTTTCCGTGGGCATGCTCGGCATGCATGGCACTGCCTATGCCAACAAAACGGTCGTGGATTGCGATTTGATTTTTGCGATTGGCGCTCGGTGGGATGATCGAATCACCGGCAAATTGGACGAATTTTGCCCGACGGCAAAGAAACTCCACTTGGATATCGATCCGGCGGAATTCGGAAAAGTCATTAAACCCGATATTTCAATTCGTGGTGATGCCAAGTTGGTTTTAGAAGAATTGGTCCATCATGTGGAAAAGTTAGACACAGAACCGTGGTTGAAACAAATCGCGAAGTGGCGCAAGCAGCATCCATTGCGTTATCCCAAACAAGGCGGGTTACGCGCCCAATATGTATTGGATGAGATCTACAAGCTCACAAAAGGCGAAGCCATCATCACAACTGACGTGGGGCAACATCAGATGTGGGCCGCTCAATTTTACTTGTGCAGTTGGGAACGCCAATGGCTTTCCAGTGGAGGGGCAGGGACGATGGGATTCGGATTCCCAGCAGCCATCGGAGCACAATTAGGGAATCCTGACAAAATGGTCATTGCGGTCGTCGGAGACGGTGGATTCCAAATGACTGAAGCCGAACTTTCCACCGCAGTCTTACAGAAAACGCCCGTCAAGATTCTGATCATCAACAACTCCTTTCTGGGCATGGTCCGTCAATGGCAAAATCTGTTTTTTGACAATCGCCTCAGCGGTGTGGATTTGGAAGGGAATCCTGATTTCATCAAACTGGGAGAAGCTTACGGCATCAAAGGATTCCGCATCCGACGGCAAGCGGATGTGACCAAAGTGCTCAAAAAAGCTTTAGCTTACAATGATGGCCCTTGCATCATCGAAGCTGTTGTTTCCAAAGAAGACAACGTATTCCCGATGATTCCAGCAGGTGCCCCCGTCAAAGACATGCTCATCGAAGCGCCTAAACACAAATTGGAAAAACCCTCTGGGAGCACCTGAACCTACGCCACTGTTGAAAACCAGATTTTTGCTCCGGCCCATCACCCAACTACTGCGCGTTGATCGATTTTCCATACACTCGAAGCGGATTGGAGCCGGATGAATTTCAGCCATCTAACAAGGACACTATGGACAAATACACACTGAGTATTTACGTGAACAATAAACCGGGCGTTTTGGTCCGGCTCGCTCAAACTTTTGCCCGCCGAGGATACAATGTGGATTCCTTGGTGGTATCTCCTGGTATCGATCCCCGTTTTTCTCGCATGACTGTGGTGTGTCAGGGGGACCCTGAAGCTTTGGATCAAATCCTGCGTCAATTGAATAAATTGGTGGATGTGGTACATGCTGCCCACCACAGCAGCTCGACCAGTATTGAACGCGAACTGGCGATGTTCAAAGTGAGCGTGGATGTCACTCGTCGGAGCGAAGTGTTTCAAATCGTGGAGGTCTTCCGTGCCAAAACGGTCGACATCACAGATCAATCGGTGGTCATTGAAGCAACCGGCAACTCTGAAAAAATCGACGCAATGGAAAGCTTGCTGAAAACGGTGGGCATGATCGAAATGGTCCGTTCTGGGAAATTGATCATGGCGCGTGGGATGGAAGCGACCTAGAAATTTGCTTGCTTGAGGGGTTTGCGGTACAGTTTAAGCAAGTCCTTTTTTGGATGAACACACCGCCTTCTCCTCCACCCCAATCAGGAGTGACTTATGAGCAAAGCCGCTGATATCTTTGGTAAAGATAGCAATTTCAAACAATTCCTCTCCAAAGACAAAGAAGGAGATATTTACCACACCATCGAATTTCTTGCCGATGTTCAGATGCTCCTGAACGTAGAAATCGGACGAACTGAAATGTCCATTCGAGACATCCTCAACCTCAAAGAAGGATCTGTCATTCCTTTTACAAAAATTGTGGGGGAACCCATGGACGTGATCATCGGGGAGCGCCTGATGGCTCGTGGAGAAGTTGTGGTTGTGAACGAACGCTATGGCATCCGGATTAGTGAAGTGACTCGCCCGGATGAAAAAATTGGAGATCGCCGCGAATAAGGAACCTCATGCCTACATTTCAAGTTGGATTGGTCGGTTATGGTATGGCAGGCCAAGTATTTCATGCCCCCATTCTGAATGCAGTGGAAGGATTGCATCTCAAATCAGTGGTCGAACGACGGTCTGAACACTCCAAAGAACGTTACCCTTGGGTGTCTGTGGTCAAGAGCGTAGAGGCACTGTTGGAAGATGCTGACATCGATTTAGTCGTCGTTGCCACTCGCAACGATTCCCACTTCGATATCGCTCAACAGGCCCTCCGCGCTGGGAAACATGTGGTGGTGGACAAGCCGTTCACGATCACGTCTCAAGAAGCCCACACCTTGGAAGAACTGGCTCGTCAGAAAAACCGAGTGGCGAGTGTGTTTCAGAACCGTCGATGGGATGGCGGTTTCAAAACAGTCCGTCATCTCGTTGAACAACAAATGTTAGGCGATTTGGTGGATTATGAATGCCATTTTGACCGCTTCCGCAATTTTGCCAAACCCAATGCGTGGCGCGAGGAAGAGGTTCCGGGAGCTGGAATTCTATACGACTTGGGCGCGCACGTGATTGACCAAGCCCATGTCTTGTTTGGGTGGCCTCAAACCATCACCGCAACCATTCGCAATCAACGCCAGGTATCCAAAGTGGACGATGCCTTTGAAATCTTGTTGGATTACGGGCGATTGAAAGTCACGTTAAAAGCAGGAATGTTGATACGGGAATTGGGCCCTCACTTTCAACTACACGGTACCGAAGGCTCCTTTGTGAAATACGGACTCGACCCTCAGGAAGCCGCACTCAAAGCAGGAAACACCCCACAAGATGGAACATGGGGTACCGAGCCAGAAAGCGACTGGGGTTTGCTTAATACCCAGATTCATGGATTTCATTTTCGGGGAAAAGTAGAGACTTTTGCTGGAGACTATCGGGAATATTACCAAAATATTCGCGATGCGATGCAAGACCCCACCCGCCTAATTGTCACTCCGCGAGATGGCTTCAAGACGATACGCCTGATTGAACTGGCTCGTCAAAGTCATACGGAACGCAGAACGCTTTCTTGCGGATCCCTCGATTGATTTGGATGCAATCATTCCATCAAACCAGCATCCACCATGTCATTGAGCAGGTCATTCTGGAGGGCAAATGTTTTTTCTTCGTCTGCTATCATATTGAGCGCGCTCCTTGCTTTTTGGAAAGCCATCGATAACCAATCCGAAGGCAAAACGATTCCTAGCATATCCGCCGCCACTCGATAAAAATAATGCACCAAATTAGCGTACTCCATCAGAATGGTGTAATCGATTGCTAATTTGGGAGCCGTCCCCACCTTACGCACTGCAATTCCGTATTCATGATAGGTGTGATTGAATTCGTCCCGAATGTTTTGTACCACCTGGGATCGATGATCCCCACCATCATATTGTCCAACCGCAAACACGAGCTTGCTCATCTTGATTTTGGCAAGCAGTAGGTTCAGCAACGGCTCATGCGGATCAATCTTTCGTAGTTTTTCCACATACTGCATCGTTTCTTCATGCAGGAGCGGCATGCATCGCATCAATAAAATGATACGGGCTGCATTTTGAAACAGGGCTTTTGTCTTTTCGGGATCTCGATTTTCTTGAACGATGTAGTTACTGAGTTCTTCGATGCTGAGCGTTCCCACAAACGCTGCTGTGTTGCGCTTGGCTAGTTTGGAGTGATCTTGATAATGTTTGATGATGTACATGTTGCGGTGCAAGTCGCTGATCCGTCGATACATCAAATTAGACTGCAAATTGTAGATATTCTTCCCTGTCCCCACATCCAACTTTCCTTTTAGTGACTCTGCCTCGGTTTTGCATTTATAAAACAGTTTTGAAAAATACGTGTCTTGAGTCCACAACACTACTTTCAAACCTGCCAAATCCAGCTCTCCTAATAGCGTCGCTACCGTCGCTTGTAAAAATAGAAGACGGAATACTTCGATAGGAAAGTCTCGGCCACTTTTCCCAATAATCGAGACCAATTCCAAACGGGCCATCATGTCAGTGGGGTTGCGTTTTAAAGCATGGAATGCCGTTTTGGCAGCTTTGGAGGGATGTAAACGGTAGAGTTCTTCGCCAGTCGCATCGGGGAAGTCAATCACCTGTTGGTGAATCCATTCGGAAACCCGTTGCAACAAACTGCGTTTTTTTAGGAAGAGGATGTGTTTTTTGCGAATTTCGAGATCTTTTTTCCAGTGCTCAATCACTCCCGGAATATTTCCAATATTCGGAGCATCGATTTTGACGTGGGAAATTCCGTCTTCAGGCTTGGTACTGTCCAAATCCTGATGATCTCCAAAAACCTGCTTGTTCACAATGCGCGAATTCAACTTCTCGGCAGCTAACATCGTCTCCCTTTCCGATTCCCTTGGCGAGAACACACCGGGCGTTTAAGAATCTTTCACTAATTATCTTAACCGGGTTGGGGACGCTTCGTTATTCGTAATCATACGTAGCTAAAGGGGGGCTTTGAATGCTTCGAGAAATAACTTCCGTTTCCGCAAACCCTGTTCCTTCGACCGCCGCCTGAATGCAAGACGGGCATTCCGATCAGTTTAGGGACATCAATCTGCGAAACGGAAGTTACTCTTAGCCATTTGATCCAAAACACTCTGGAAGTTGAGGTTCGATAATAAAAGAAGTAAACGTTTAAAAAAAGCACTATTAATTTACATTTTTCGTTTCTTTTTTTTACGATATACAAAAGAAAGAACTACACAGGCGATTGGTTTAATTAAATCAGAGGAGGTTCCCATGACTTTGGATCAACTCCATGTGTTGACGGCCGTTGCCGAAACCGGAAGTTTCCAAGCGGCTTCCGAACAATTACACAAAAGCCGTCCGGCGCTCAGTATTGCAATCAAGAAATTAGAAGAGGAAATGGGGTTTTCCATTTTTTCGAGGAAAAGCTACCGCCCTGAACTGACCCCTCGTGGCAAGGTGTTTTATGAAAAAGCCAATAAGCTGTTGCACCACGCCAAGAACCTTTCCCACTTGGGACAGCAGTTGGCTGAAGGCAAAGAACCGGAACTCAATATGACAATCAATGCGGTGTGCCCTTTATTGGCCATCACGACCATCTTGCACATCTTTCGGGAAAGCAATCCATTCATCAAACTGAATCTAACAGTTGAGTACGGAAATCATGCAATCGACAAACTGTATCAAGGTGAAGCAGATCTCGCCGTTACTGAATTCTCAAAACCCAAATTCGACACCGAAGCTCGCAAATGGAGCCAAGTGACTCTGCTTCCAGTTGCCGCGCCAGCGCACCCTCTTGCAATCACGAGAACCACCCTCGACTACGATGAGGTGATTGAACACACGCAAATCGTACTTCCAGATGAAGTGAATCAGTGGGTTTCCGATCCCAATGATTGGAAAGGCAAAGTGGAATATTGGACAGTGAGTGACTATTACGTGATGAAACAAATCCTGGTTTCAGCCTTGGGATGGGGGGTGATTCCCAAGCACCTCATTCAATCTGAATTGGAAGCCGGAAGCTTAGTTCCTTTGAACATCCCAACATTGACCGAAAAGAGCATTGATTTATTCATTCTCCGCCGTATCGATCAACCCATTGGCCCGATTGCACAAGAAATGTGGGACATGTTGCAGTGAGGTAGTCTCAACTTAAGTTTTCAGAAACGTCCTCACTGTTTTGAGGAAAGCTTCCGGTTGTTCCGCATGAACCCAATGGCCCGCATCTTTGAGCATGACAATGTTAGCCCCAGGGAACCATCGGAAAATTTCGCGATAATGTTGCCGTAAGATGTAGTTGGACTTGCTGCCACCAATAAAAACAGTGGGTTTTGAAAAGGAAGCCTCATTGAAATTGGGAAAACGAGTCAGTTCGGACATGTCTTGACCAATCGATTCCAGATTGACCTTCCAACGGAAACCATCAGGAGACGGTTTTAGATTTTTCAGGAGGAATCGGCGAATGCCAACTTCAGCAATTTTTTCTTGCAAAGAACGATTGACATCTTCTCGGCTCTCCACTTGAGTCAAGTCCACCGTTTGCATGGCTTCCACCGTTTCGGTATGGCTGTGGTAGTACTGCACGGGAGCAATATCAACAACAGCCAATCGACTCACACGGTGGGGATGGAGCAGGGCTAATGTCATTGCAGTTTTGCCACCCACACTGTGGCCCAAGAGCGTGGCCTGTTCCACTTGATTTCGATCAAGAACATTCACCACATCTTCCGCCATATCTTCGTAACGCATGGAATCGACGTGAGGCGAATTCCCATGATTCCGCAAATCGAGTGTCAACACACGATGGGTTTCGCTCAGCCGTTTGGCCAAGCTAGCCCAATTGTCGGAAGATCCAAACAACCCATGCAAAATCACCAGTGGGCTGCCTTCTCCGAATTCACGATAATTCAATTCGACAGTCATAGACGGTTTCCCTTTTGAAAGATAACAACAAAATTACTGCATAAATTCAGGAACGCTGATGCTATCGAAACCGCCTTCCGGGGTCAAGTGAGGCTATGTTTGAATCAGGCTGCGTTGGGCAAATACAATTCGAACTGGGTGCCTTGGTCTTGAATCGTGTGGATGTCGATTCTCCCGGAAAGTTCTTCGACCGAAGTTTTCACGGCATCCATTCCCACACCACGTCCCGAAATGTCAGTAACCGCTTCCTTGGTGGAAAAACCAGGGGCAAAGATCAATTTAACCAGATCCTCTTCCTTGGCCGCTTTAGCTTCTTCAAGCGAAATGATGTTCTTCTTCAAAGCAATGTTTTTCACAGTTTCGGCATCAATTCCGGCCCCATCATCTTGGATCACCAAACGCAGGTCCTGCTCTTCTTTTTTCGCTTTGATGCGGAGGCGCCCCGCTTCAGCTTTACCCAGCATGACTCGAACCGAAGGTTCTTCGATTCCGTGATCCACCGAGTTTCGAACCAGGTGCACTAAGGTGCTGAACACCGGTTCTAATTTTTCATAAGACACCGGGAGGTCTTCCCCTTCCAATTCCACTTCGACAGACTTGTTGAGTTGCTTGGATAAATCTTCAGCGGCAGCGGCATATTTGCGAAGCATCCGACCAATCGGCTGTTTACGAAGATCAGCCAATGCACTTTGAATGGTATTCCAGGCTTCTTTGGGAACTGCTTGGAAGACTTGGTCTTGTAACGCTTCCAACCGAGAGTCTGAAATTCGATACACTTGTTCGGCATGGCTGCGGTCTTCTTGAGAAATCAAGCTGCCCAATGCATCCAGCGTTCGCGTGTAGGTCGCTTGAAGCTGCTGGGTATCTTCCACAATTTCTTGAAGCAGCTCGGCGGTGAACGCTTGCTCTTGGTTCCGCACTCCTTCCAGTTTGGCTTCTATAGCATGGGCTTGCTGGGCCACTGTATCCATTCCATACGTAGCGGTTCCGCCTTTGATCGTGTGGTAGTAGCGGAATAACGCATTGGCATCCCCATTTCCTTGGTCGAGTGTCTCAAATATTTTTTGGAACAAGCCATCGGTTTCTCGAAGCAACTGTACAAAGCCATCGCGATCCACCGCCACTTTGATGATCATTTTGTTTACCGCTTCGTCTTCTTCCAACTGCTGGGCCAATTCCCGTTCCAGCGTCACATCTTTGGCAATCACCATGATTTTATCTCCTACTTTGGGATCCTCGTTGGGAATCCAACGGTATTTGAGATCCAAGGTTTTGCCATTGACTTGGGTTTCCTTGGGTAGCAATTCCTCAAACACTTCCCAGGTGCCGGTTCCTTGAAACAACATGTCGGTAATCTCTTTCACTGATTCAGAACCCACCGAAAACAGCAGGCGCAATGGATCGGCATATTTGATTTCTCTTCCAAAGATCAATTCTGCCGAAATGGAGTGATCGCGATGGATGCTGTAATCCGATCCAAAGCTAAAGATCGCTTCACCAATATTGTCCAGCAGGGTTTTGATCGCACCCGTGCGCTCTTGAACTTTTTTCTCCAGTTCGGAATTGACCTGATAATCATCAAAGATCTTCAGGAATGTTTCTGGCTCTGGGCGGACACGATAGTTGTCCGTTTGATCCACATGCAGGATATTGCCCCGTTCGTCGGTCAATACAACGGTTGGAAAAACCGTGTCTTCGTCATAGCCCGTCATTCCTTTAGGCACTCCATTTTCATGAACTAAGTTGAGCTGTTTCGCCAACTTGAACTCGCTATCGATCAAATACGTAAAAGGCACTTTATGACGCTCAGCCAACGTTTGTGTGTTTTCATGAGACTGTGGACTCACCAACACCGTTTTGATTCCACGCTGATCCAACTCTCGATACAAACCAGCGATTTCCTTGATTTGCGCCATACATAGCGGGCACCAGTTGCCACGGTAAAACATAAATAACGTGGGATACCGAAGAAATTCCTCGGTACTGACAGGTTTCCCTGTTGCATCTTGCAATTCCACCACCGGAAATGATTTTCCTTCGTCCAACACATCGCTGTTATCAGGACGATCCAAACGTGAATACCAAAAGACATACAGACTCACCGCTGCCAACCAGATCCAAGAAACGGCTAGCTCCCACGAAATCCATTGTCCGTTTGACCACGTGTCAAATCCTCCCCAGGCAGCACTGAATATTGCCAGTCCAACGTAAACCGTAAAATTTGGATCGGTTCGAACCGTGTTTTGTTGAAACAGCTTCAGGAAGATCACCGCAAATGACACGATAGCCACCGTGGTCACTCCCCAAGCCAATGAAAAATCTGTAACCAAAAAGTATCCCGAACTGAACGCGAGTCCGAGCATCAGCATTATAAATGGCATGATAAATAATGACTTTCCCATAAGACCTCCTTGAATCTGAAATCGACTCATCGTGATGGATGAACTTTCATAAGTTTTTCCGATGCGACTGGTCACGCGGAGTTTCTTTATTATTGACCAGCGACATAGGGTTAAACACCAAAATTGAATTCGTAATAAAAATATATATTTGTTTTTTACTAATCAGTCAATAAAATTCTTGATCCAACAATCATGAATCAATTTAAGTTTATGAAATTTTTCATTTAATCTATAAATAGCTATGTAGAAATTATGAAATAAATTATTGACTGAATATTCAAAAATAAATATCATAACCCTTCTGAAATCCAGTTTCTGTTCACAATCGGTTGCAAAACGAAGGCTCTTTATAGGGAAGACTTACAATCACGAAGCAGGTACACTACCAAGAAAGGCGTGAATCGGTTCAATGAAAAAAGCTCCGATTGAAAACGCTTAAATGAAGAAAGCTTAGATGAAAAAAGCTCAGAAGGAACAACTATGGGACGACCACTCGAATTCAACAAACAAGACGCTTTGGAAAAAGCCATGCAGGTTTTTTGGAAGCAAGGATACGAAGCTACCTCGATGCAAGACTTAGAACAGGCCATGCAACTGAGACGCGCCAGCATCTATGGAGCCTTTGGCAACAAACGAGATTTGTTTCTGCAAGTCTTGGATCTGTACTATCAAAACATCGAGGAAATGAAGCAGGGCTTCGTGTCAGCCCCCACTCCATTGCAGGGGGTGCTCCAATACCTGAAATACGTGATTGATGAGAGTGTTTCAGACATGCAAGGGTACTGCTGCCTGACGATCAATACCTTAGTGGAAATGAGTTCACGAGATCGTGAATTGGTAGAAAAAGCCAATGAACTCTTTCTGGCAATGATTGCGGTGTTCCATGAAGCCTTGGTCAAAGCCCAACAGCAAGGAGAGATCGATGCCCAGCATGATCCTCAACAACTTGCCCAGTTCATCATGACAGTCGTCAGTGGCATGCGTGTGATGGCGCAATCTCATCCTGGACGCCGGGTTCTTGAAGGTGTGTATCAAACTGTGGAACGGGTTTTATTGAGTCCGCCTTCCTCTATCAATTAAGTAAACTTTCCTCTTTTTCCTTCCAACGCCAAAACAGAGGCGTCGAGCCTGATTCGATCCGACGCAATACACCATCTACTTTCAAACTGTCTACAGCTAGGGGGGCAGGACAATACCTTGCGGCAAAGGCTAGAAAGAGTGACTCACAAGACGCTTTCTTTTTCCAAAGACTCCGATTACCTCAAATGGGCATTACATTGGCTTATTTGGAACTACAATGTCAGCATTAAATCAGTTCAATAACACCACTACCCTTGTTTTCATACTCCTTCTAGTAGAAACAATAGGGACTGCTCCAAATTTTCCTGATAACAAGAAGCTGCTAAACATTGTCTTAATTCAACATTGATTCTTTGAAATGGGTCATAGAATCAATGTCGATATTAATTTACTTGCCTTTATGTGACTAAAATAGAGCATAATTGCATCTATTTTTTTACTGGGTTCTTTGTTAGAAAAAACGAACATAGTAGCAATAGAAAAAGTAACGTTGGAAAAATAATCCATCCAATCTGCCCCAATATAGTGTACGTTTGTTGATCCACGATATCGAGTTTGGTATGAACACAAACAGACCAAGGCATTATGCTGATTGGAACCTGATAAGAAATGTCTTGTGAACCATCCAGCCTTGTCTGAATCCCCCCAAAGGGCACACCCTCTCCAGCAGATTGGGTAAAAGTTTTTTCTTCCACTTCGTTTCTTATAACCCAGCCAGTTACATCTTTGCCAACATCAGAAGGCTTAGGATGAGCTATGACTTTGTTTTTGTCTTCAACGATACAAGCAAAATGTTCACTACTCTGAGGTGTGGTTTCTAACATAACTTGAATTTTTTCTAAAACTACCTCTGACTGTTGACCATTTTCAATATCAATTGAAATCAATGTGGCAAGACGTTCTGCTTGTTCTCGGTTTTTTTCTAGATTGAGGTTATATAAAACCTCTCGTATTTGACTATATAAAAAAGGGGATACTGCAATAACAACAATAGTAGTCGATATGAAAAGGATACTGAAAACTTTTAAGAATCGATTCTGTCCCATATTCACTCTCCTATTATCGGTATTTTCGTGCAAAATAGGCTTCTATTTGAAGCTAAGAATTTATTTGAGCAACCCTCTAAAGGATAATTGTTAAGGTTTAAACGAATCACAAGATAAGTAATTAAATTTTATTATTTATTATTATCAAACAACCATTCTCTTGAGCATCGAAGTAAATCAGATCTGCATCCGAGCGACTGTTGAAAGAGGTCAAAATTGATCTGTAGCAGCTGTCCGTTCCATTCACTATGACATTTTGCGAACATATCTGTCAAAAGGTTAACGGTTATAATTCAGGAACAAACCAGAGAAAATAACTATTTGGTAATGCCTACCGAACAATGGTAGTAATTAGAAGTTTCTTTAGAAGAGTGATTCAATATAAATAAATATTATTTCATATTAGCAAATCATAAATATAGATATTAACGAATGATTTAATTCTTGCTTGTAGAAAAATTGTTACTTTTTTTTGGAATAACGTAGGACTCTTTTCAAAGCTAGGGATTACAGGACAAAAAAACTTAGTCTCTGCCAATTTCTTTTGAGGACATGCAACAGCTAATCAATGATTTTAGTAGAGCACTCTTCATATACTCACAAGCTGCATAAATGTTAAAGGTTTTGAATTTCAGAAAGTGGCTTAAGTAAGGAGTTACAAATTTTATTGGACAATCCCAAATCAGTTACTTGAAGCGAGAGGAATCAAATGAGTACCTTAGAAAAGAAAATTGCCTTCAGTTTTGGGGGAATCAGTCTTGTCTTCTTTGTGGCTACCATTGTTACTTTAATTCAAGTGAGCAAAGTAACAGAATTGTCTAAACGAATCCAAAATATTTTTTCACCTTCTATACAAGCCAATCTTAGAATGACAAACGCAATTAATACTTCTCTTACCAGTTTGCGGAGCTGGATGCTAATTAAGGATGATGTCTTTATTCGTCAAAGGCAGGCTAATTGGTCAATCGTTGAAAAAATGTACAAGCAGCTAATGAACTACTCCAAAAACTGGAATGATACTGAGCAAATTGAAAAACTTAATAATATTGGTCGTGATTTAGCTCTGTTGGAACAATATCAGCAAACTATTGAAAAGACGATTCATACGGAACAGAAAGTGGTTGCTATTCAAATTCTGGAAGAAAAAAGCTATCCGCTATCCCTTCAAATAATCGCAAATCTTAGACGTATCTCAGATCCCCAAAATTGGGAGATGGAACGTATTTTTATTGAGGAAGAAAAGCAGGAACGTATTTTGAGAAATACGGCTATTCTATTTCTTTTTTTGTGTGTGGCAAGTAGTGTTTCTTTAGGTGTTTTAATTACGCGTGCTGTCATTGTTCCTCTTAACCGAACCGTGGAGCTTGCTGACCTCATTTCAAAGGGAAATTATTCATTGAGCAACAAGCTATTGAGTGGACAAGAAAAACTCGATGTCGCCCTCCGTACCATGACAAAACAGCTCTATGAGAAAAATCAAGAAAACATGCTTCAGCAGAAAAATCTTGAAAAATATAACCAAGAACTAACAACACTCAATTCTAAACTCAAAATTTCCAATGAGGAACTATCTCAATTTTCTTACAGAACATCTCATGATCTAAAAGCTCCATTGATAACAGTTAGAGGATTAGCACAAGTAATAATTGAAGATCTAAAAGATGAAGACTATGATGAAGTTGAAAAAAATGCTAATAAAATTTCGAAGTACGTTAAAAAATTAGAAGATTTAGTAGTCGATATTTTAAATTTAGCAAAAGCTGATTTAGAAATTACAGAAAAAGAAAAGGTAAATATTGAAGATACAGTTTTTGAAATACAAGAAAAGTTAGAATCTATTTATATAAACAATGATGTAAAAATTGAGACAGATATTGATAATTCAGTAGATTTTTATTTATCAAAGGTTAGGCTTACACAAGTTTTGGAAAATTTAATTTCCAATGCAATGAAGTATAGTGATAAAAATAAAGACTTACAATTTGTAAGGATTTCGACGAAGCAGAAAGAAAAATGTCGTTTAATTGTAGTAGAAGATAATGGCATTGGAATACCTGAAGAGTTCCAAAACCGTGTATTTAGTATGTTTCAACGCTTTCACCCCAATATATCCTATGGAAGTGGCTTAGGCATGTATATTATAAAAAAACATGTAGAAAAAATGGAAGGTCAAATTAATTTTGTCAGCTCGACCAGTGGAACAACAATTGTAATCAAGTTCTTCGAAGCAAGTTAGGATAAAAATGAAAAAATATTCAATAATGATCGTGGATGATGATGAAACAGATCGATATTTGCTGAAAAGAGTACTCAAAAAAATGGATGTGGCAACAGAGATATTTGAAGCGAGTGATGGAAAAAAGGCATTGGATTTTTGGAAAATTTTTTAAATTAAAATAGAGAGACAGGAATTATATGTCATCAATTTTTATAATATTTTCTTCATCAGAAAGGGTGGAAGATAAGAAAAATTCGCAATCGTATGAGTTTGTAAAAGGATTTATGAATAAAGGAATCTATCATCTAAAGAACTTCAAGAATTATTCGAACAGTGTTTATCAAATAGTTAGATGTAATATTCGCATTTTATAATATCGGAAAAATAATAATTTCTATTCATCTGCTCAAAAGCTTGTATTCGGGAAACAGGCTTTTACTTTATATACAAAATCATCTATTGAATAAGTCATCTTTACCATATAACCCTTTACTGTGTCATAAGTTGCTGCTTTATCTTTATCATCCACATTGTCTGATGAAGAACAAATTAGAACACAAGTAGAGTTCAAATTAGGATACTCTATTCTCAATTTCGAAAATTCGTCTAGAAACTCGAAACCATCCATTCTCGGCATATTTATATCGAGAAAAATAAGTATAGGAGGAAACTCACTTGGGTCTTTTTTGGAATTTTTTTCATAATCTGAAAGGAATTCTAAACCAATTCTGCCATCGTCAGCTTCATAAACTTTTTCGGTGAGTTGTGCTTTTTGTATCGTTCTTTTCAGTAAATATCGATCTGTTTCTTCATCATCAATAATCAATATTGAGTTTAAGGTCATGTTGCCCCCATATTATTTTTAGGTATTGAAACACTAAAAATAGTTTTACCTGTCATACTCGTAAAATTATTTTCAGCATTCATACTATTCACATGCTTTTTAACAATATACATTCCTAGTCCGCTACCATAAGCAGCCATTGGGTGAAATCTTTGGAACATCAAAAAAACTCGATCTTGATGTTTTTGAGAAATCCCAAGCCCATTATTCTCCACTTTGATTACCACCTTAGAGCCTTCATCGCTGATAGTAACTTTCACAAAACAAGTATCTTTGTCGGGATCGCAGTATTTAATTGAAGTTGTAATAAGATGAAAGGTGTATTGATACTTGGATCATGCTTCAATTTTTCTCTGGCAATTATACAAAAGCGATACTCTCCAAACCAGACATTCCCTGACCCTGAAGCTTTCCCTTGTTTCTTTTTCTCTCCTCCAAGTCCAGTGCATTTTCCATGTATTATAGCAAAGATGACTTTTTATATCCTTACAATTTAACACATGGAATCAACTACTTGATCACAAAACTTGCTTTCGACATTCACCAAACCATTTAAGTCAATCATACTATCGCTTTTGTATAAAAGCGATACCTGCCCTGACTCATTTTCTCCAAAAACGAAGGTGTTTTTCGGGCCAATTGTCAGTGCAAAAAGGACATTACCGAGTGCTACTCCGTCCGCAGTGCTGGTCACGATGGTGGAGCAATTACAACCAACCTCCAGCGTTTTACTTCTAGATGACACGACGCTTCCCAAGCAAGGGTATCAGCAACTGAAAGAAGAATTGGGGGTACTTTACGGGTTCCTGCATACTTTTTCTGTGTCCCTTAGAATTAAATTTCTTTATCTCATTGAATGTACCCAACTCCTTCAACTTCAATTGCAGAAACTACTATGAAAATTCACTTAGAAACGGAACACCTTATTCTTCGGTACTTCCAAGACACCGATGAAGAGCACCTATTTACGCTCGATAGTGATCCCGATGTCATGCGCTTTTTTCCAGACGACCAAGTAGATCGACAAGAAATTCACGAGTATTTACAAACAATGTTGGCCCTCTATCAAAAATACGAAAATTTGGGATTTTGGGCGGTACACGAAAAGCAGAGCAATGGCTTCATCGGATGGTTTCTGTTTCGGCCTTGGCGGGAAGCCCCTTATTATCGTCCCGATATAGCAGATCCTGATGATGTTGAACTCGGGTATCGCTTCCACAAATCTGCTTGGGGAAAGGGTTATGCCACCGAAGGATCCCGTTCTTTGATCCATCAAGGGTTCTACCACCAATCTATCAATAATATTTTTGCCGGAGCTGTACCCGAAAACAAAGCCTCGATTCGGGTCTTGCAAAAGGTAGGATTGAAATACCAAATAAAATTTTTTGATGAGACCCTCAAAAGTGATCTACTGATTTATCAGCTAAAAAGATTGGACTATAATCCAATGTTATCTTTATGAGATGCCAATGAAGCGCAGCGGAATTGCCAGTCCGAGTTGATGCGATGGTTAGGCATCCTTCTGTAACATGATTTTCTGTTAGCCCCGCTATAAATTACCAATCTATGTCAGTGCTTCCTGCATGAATAGACTTGGCAATCTCCGCAATACTGGCTCCTTTAGCTTCCTTGGACCTCAAATTAAGCAGCTCGTTTGGTATATTAGAAAGTCGGGTATTGGAATTTATCTTTGTACCATTTACTTCGAAATAGAGTTCCTCAACGAAGATAGGCGGCTTTGGCTCATCGCAAATTTCGTTAATGTATTCTACCGTAAACTCAATCATCCGACGGACAGTGTAGTGCTGTAGCAAGGTTCCCAGTATAGTAATCCGTATTTGCTGGGTACCTACGGAAACGCTGAAAGAACATCCCTCATCGCTGCCATGAAAGAGGTGATAGTAGTTGTGAAACAGGTGTGTTCTTTCTTCATCTCCGTATGAATGTCGTTCTCCGCCATAAACCAATTCAGCTCGCAATGTAACCGCGAAGTCCTTGCCAACTAGATCTGTCAGCCGGTTGAATATCCCAGACCGAGAAGTTATGATCAATTTTGCTTCTGATACACGTACACGATTGATTAGTGATTCGAGAGAACTCGTGAACTCTTCGGGTATGTCAAACTGGATTTTGCCCCAGGGATCTTCAATATAAATGGCATTGCGGCCGTCCAAACGTCTGCGGACGTACTCATCAAGATCGAAACGGGGCCGTCTTAATCGCTGGAAAGCGTCACCATAGGCTGTCTCAAGGTCTCGCACTGACTCCCAAAACGGTCGATAACCTTGTTGGTAGTACTGATAGAGGAGGTAGAGTGCGGTGTATGTCTTGCCGATTTGAGGATCGCCTAGAAGCAGAACAAAGTTGTTGGTATCAAGAAGTTGACAGATTGTTGGAAATTCGGACGATGGTACAAAGAGCTGATCGAGATTAGCATATCGGTCGCTGTGTTGACCGATACTGTGTTGAAGTCCTATAACATCAAGAAAATCCTCAAGTGAGGAGTCAGAAATCAACGACCGTGTTGCAGTGCTGGTTGTATGTACTCTAGCATCAGCGTTCTCTTCGAAGTGTTCTTGACACTTCAAGACCTTGCTCTATGGCCATGTAGATATCTTCTCCAGGCTGAATGATCCACTCATCAAACCAAACAGAAAGCCCAGCGTGCTTCATCCGATCAGCAAGTTGCCGGACGCGCACCTTGTCTTTCGAATTGTGACTAAGAAAGACATCGTATTTAAATTTGCGATTCATGCTCGAAGCCACGATCTCCTCACTGCCTAGCGCTAAGATAACCCGTTTCAAACTGCAGGGTTTGAAATCGGTATTCACCGCCTCTTTGAATTGTAAATCCTACTTGGTTTCATAATACCCTGCGTGGATGCAAGCCCCAACGAAGTTACAAATCAGGCGTTCGGTTTGGGACGGGTCTTTTAAGTAATCTTCCAAAAACTGCCCTTTAATTTTTCTTGCTAATTCAGGGTATAGAATTAGGCGTGTAAACAACTCTTCATCAATTCTTTCATCTAGAAATACCCAAGGTTCTAAATCTAGAAGCTTTGATATTGATGAAATTCTCTGTTCAGGGATTCCATTCCTTTCCATTCGATGGATGGTTCTTACATCTAAATTCAAAAGTTCAGCTATGACTTCTTGCGTCATCCCATTGATTTTTCTAACTCTTTTAAGGCGTTCACCAGTATGAAACATTTGGTTATTTCTCTCCAAAAACAAGCGTTATCGTTTCGTCAATGATCTTCTGTAAATGATGCCCCAATTTCAAGCAACAGGCTTTCGTGTGGTTCCAGTTCTATATTTTTCAGGGAAACTGAGGTTTCGTCACGTGAATGCGAGGAAAGCAACACCTTTCCATCCCCCTCCACTTCAGGAAGATTCAGCAGGCAGGAGTCTTCTCCAAAATTGATCAACACAAGCCAGTGTTGGGCTTCCCATAGGCGCGCATAGCCTAAAATATTTTCAGGCAGTCCTTTCAAGAAATTCAAATTGCCGCGATGCAAGGCAGGTGAAGTTCGGCGGAGGTGCAACAATTTTTTATAAAAATGGAGTGTCGATTGGGGATCCTTGCGCTGTATGTCCACATTACATTCCTTGTAATTTACAGCAACAGGAAGCCACGGAGTGGCATTGGCTGAGGTGAATCCCGCATGGGATGAGGCGTCCCATTGCATGGGAGTGCGCATGGGATCGCGTCCCATGCCAGCTTCGGGTTTATTGAGTGCCCAAGGGTCTTGGATTTGATCCGGAGGAATGATTCCATTTTCCATTCCCAACTCATCGCCATAATAGAGGGTGGGGATACCATAGAGTGTCAATAGCAACATGCCCACAGAACGGTGGTTTTGGTGGCCAAAGCGAGTCGCGACCCGAGGGGCGTCATGATTGCCTAGAACGAAGTTGGGCATCGCGCCTTGGGGGAGGTGGGCATAGTATTCGGTAATTTTTTGCTGCATGGCTTGGACGTTCCACGGAGTGAACATCAGTTGAAAGTTGAACGGAATTTGGAATTCATCCAAGGCTTGGCCGTAATAACGCATCAGGCTTTCCCAATCGAACAAGCCCGTTTCCCCTAGCAACACCCGGTCTTCGTATTGATCGGAGACGTGACGAAATTCACGGAGCAAGTCATGCAAATCGGGTTGATCGACTGTGTATTTGGGTTCTTGAGAAAGACCAATTTGAGTGAAGGGATGGTTGTCATGTATAGGATTGTCAGGAAAATCAGGATGTTTCAAACAAGCAATCACGGCATCCACGCGAAGGCCATCTACCCCTTTTTTGAGCCAGAAATGCATGATGTCTAGCATGGCAGAGGCCAAGTCCGGATTTCGCCAATTGACATCGGGTTGTTCTTTCAAGAAGAGATGGAGGTAATACTGCTGGTTCGCTTTATCCCATTCCCAGGCAGAGCCACCAAAAAACGATTCCCAATTGTTGGGGGGGCCTCCTTGCGGATGAGGATCTTTCCACAAAAACCATTCACGTTTGGAATGCTCCCGAGATGAGCGAGCTTCGAGAAACCACGGGTGTTGGTCAGAGGTGTGATTCGGGACGTAATCCAGTACCACGCGCAACCTACGTTCATGAGCAGAGATGATCAGCCGATCTAGGGTTTCCATGTCTCCAAACAGCGGATGAATGGCTTTGTGGTTTGAGATGTCGTAGCCGAAATCTTTCATAGGAGATTCATAAAACGGCGAAATCCAAATCGCATCGACTCCGAGATCGACCAAGTAGTCCATCCGGTCAATGATCCCTTGCAAATCGCCGATGCCATCCCCATTGCTATCCATAAAACTGCGTGGATAGATCTGATAAAAAACACCATGTTTCCACCATACGTAATCACTCATCGGGTTCTCCTGTCCCTAAAAAGGCTCATCGGGTTTCTTAGACGTTATACAGATTCATCGGGTTTCTCGGGTATTCGGGAAGGTGTTTGTTTAGGGAGTCTCTTCCGTTTTGTACCGCTCTGGTTCAAAATCGTCTAAATGTCCTCCATTTTCAAAATGGCGCACCAACACTCGTCCTAAAGCGTACGTGAATCCTGCTGCGGTCATCGGCATGGAAACCGCACCGAGGGCCGTGCCTACCACCGGTACCAATTTGATAAAACTTTGTGTGCTCCACAAAGCTGCCGCGTTCACCGTGTAGCTACTCACAAACGATGCGATCACCCACTTTCCCTGAGTGAGCGAAAACGGCACTCCATAAAAAGCCGATAGCTTCTTCACCATTCTCAACTGCACGGTCGCAGTTAACAAGGCATCGGCAAGGGGCACAGGCATCACACCACTTCCTGCGGCTAGCAACATATGTCGATGAACGATCAACTGACATTGTATCCTATTTGAAGCACGGGACCTCTTGGCTGGCGATGGCGATGGCGATGGCGATGGCGATGGCGATGGCGATGGCGATGGCGATGGCGACGTTTCCAAACTGTCGAGCAAATCAAAAGCTTGGCTGACCGTTGGATTGGAATCCGGAGCAGAATGTGACCGTGGGGTCGACGGAGTTGAAGAAGAAGGAACGGGTTGGGTCTGAAGCTTTTTCCTTTTCTTTGGCAGAGACATAAGATTTCCCTTCAATTGGGTGCAAACGACAAGAGAGCTTGCGCAATGCGATCAATATCGAGAATGGCTTTTTCTGCGGATTGGGAAATCCGGAGATTCGCTTTATTCTGTTGTGCATAATCGTATAAATGCATGCCATCTCGGTTGAAATTTTCGTAAATCGCTCGAAAAGGGTAAAGAGCAGGCAAACAATTCAATTCTTTGGGTAGGATCTCATTAAAGTAGTCCACCACGGTTTGGAGCCGGGTTCGGGGATTCACAAAGACTGGCAGAATTTGAAAACAGCCTCGCTTATTGGGGTGACGCTGAAGCATTTCCTGAATGATAGGCAACAGATGGTTGGCCAAGGCGGCCTCATCATTGGTCGAAGAACGCATTGGAATCACCACAAGATCCGAAAGCGCACAGGCTAGTTTTGTGTGCAGTTTCCCCACACTTTCTCCGGGGGTATCTAAAATCAACAGGGTGTTGTGGGTGGCAATCGAATGCAGGCTGTCTTGAATCACCTCTTTTTGGGTGCTGGAGATGTGATGAAACGACACTATTGACTCGGATGACTGTAAACTCTCTCGTTCCAGCCACCAGCTATGCAAGGTGCCTTGAGGATCGAATTCCACAAGCGCAATCGAAGCAAACTGTTGATGAAATGCTTTCGCAAACGCCAAATTTAAGGCCAATGTACTTTTTCCGGTACCTCCTTTGGTTTGCACAAAACTTATAATCATTCGAACCTCACCCTACCTCGCATTTCCTGTTCATCAAAATCTGAATTCGAAGTCTTAAATTGATAAGTTCTTCTATCGGATATTGAAGTCTTAAATTGATAAGTTCTTCAACTGGATATTGAAGATTTGCCAACTTATCAGCAGTCTCCAAAAATATTCAACTCTTGGATCCCGGGTTTTGGATCACGCGTTTTGGATCACGCGTTTTAGATCCTGGGTTTTGGATCCCAGGTTTTGGATGCAGAAAGCGGAATTAGGAAGAAATCGCTGAACTTCCAATAAAGTAATGCAATGAAGTGTTTTTTGTTTTCGCGACGTGGTTGGGATCGATATTAAAAATAGCAATGACTTCGGTTTTGACGGTGGGAACGACATTGATGACCACCAAGTCGGACACATCAATAATATTGAATAGTCCCAACCCAGCCCCTCCTTGGTTGGGGCGGTCAAATTCGGTGGGAGCATAAAAGCCATGCTCCAGATGCTTGAGCAGGGTTTCTTGTCGAAGCGCCCCGAAAGGATCTTCGACGGAAACCGCGAGGAGCAATCCATCGCAAGCATAGCGTAAGGTTCCTTGCTCTTCGGTTTTTAAGACCACCGGTTGTGTCCGAGGGAGGTGGTTATACAGCGGGCGCCCTTGGGCATCGGTGGGTGCATCATAGACCGCATTCATGAGCAATTCTTCCATCACCATACTGGATTGTCGCAAGATGGTTCGCCGCACTCCGAGCTGACGAAAATATTCCTCCATCTCATTAATGATATCGAGCCGTTCGTCGCTACATGAAACGGTTTGGCATTGGATGTCGACGCCCCAACTCAGGTACTTTTCCATTCCAAATAGATCTTGATTGATGAGCTTGCTGACGGTTGTGATGATATTCTTGAGAGTGAATGTGCGGTCGTCTTCATTCCGAGCAATGATGTTTGAGATGGTAGGATGCATTTTCAAGACGGGGAGATACACCGAAGCTTCAGCAGAAGTCATGAATACCGGTTTTACACGAGGGTTGGTTTCTTGAGCCATCACGGCCAGATCGATCAATTCGGTATTGGCACAAATGATGTCGTAGGACTCCGTTTGCAACTTTTGTTTTCCATCTTCGAAATTGTCCACAATATCGAGTTCCACTCCAGTGCCGCCCAATGCCATTTTTGCAACGATTTGTTGCTTTTTATTGGTTTCAGCTAGCAAGACCTTTTTGCTGTGAATCGCTTGTTCGGAAACATAGATCGATTTTACTGAATCAAATAATTCTTCAATTTGTACCATCCCTTGACTGATTTTTTGCATCAAGGTTTTCGCTTTGCTTGGAGAAGCTTGGGGCAGCTGCCGCAAGCACGATTGCAGCACCTCCACTTGGTTTTCATGGACAGAACCCAGCTTTTGCAGCAGTCGGGTGCGGGTTTGATGCAAGTCTTCTAACCTCCGATTGCTAGCCAGCAATGCAGTGTTCTGTTGTTCCAATTCCACCAAGGCTTGCTCCAGTTTTTGAGTCCGCTCTACAACCTTGTCTTCCAGTTTTTGAGTCAACTGTTCAAAGGCTTGCCGAGACGCTAACAACTTTTCAGCCATAGAGTTGAAAGCCTCTTCCAGAATTTTGAGTTCATGCCGCCCCCCTTTGCTCTGGATATCCACCCGAAAACCTTCCAAACTCTGCAAATCCAAACGAGATGTCGCATGAGTGAGGATCGACAACGGACGAATCAAAAGAGCACGACCTGCCCACAAGAAAAAGATCCATAGTGCCAAAGTCTTGATGATGGAATTGACAATGATGAACATGAATCCCAACTGTACCTTGTCCCAAACCAAAGACGTACTGGTGTATAAGACCACTTCTCCAAGATACGTTTCGCTTCCATCAGAATTTTGATTCGTGATGGGAAATTGATAGCTGAACAATTTATTAAAGGCCGAGCTTTGCTGAGATGCCTCCATTTTTGTATCGATGTCCCCAATTTGCCCAAGCACTTGTTTTTCAGGACTTTCAATCTTCACCCCAATGATAACCGGATTTTCTTTCATTCCGCTGAGCGTCGATTGTAACAATTCCAGATCCACCCGCCATACGGCTTCTCGTATGCTGGGGGTAAAAGTTCTTGCGACAGTGTGAAGATCCTGCATGGTTCGGTCTTTGACATGGTAGTACTCGACCGTCATATGAGTGATCGTGACCGTTAATGTGACCAAAAAATAGATAGCAAACGTCACTTTCAATAACCGGGTGATAATAGAATCCTTCAGACGAACTCGGGGGAAAGAATTTCCCGATAGCCTCGCATTGGATAGTGTGGTTTGCGGTGTAGTATTTGACGAAGACGGTGGCGACGTCATAAAAGATCTCCTCCTACGGCATTGCAGGCTTTAAGGACACAAGGTATCAGCCTGGTATCCTTGTGGTTATTGACGCAACAAAGCGTCTAAACTGAAATCATAATCGATGAGTTCAGGATGGTGTACCTTGGAAAATCGGGTGAAGTCGATTCGACTCCATTGCTGATCGGAAAATTTGGCCAAATAGGTTTCAATGTTTTTGGAATGAATGGCACTGAAAATCTGAGGTGTGAACCGTTTGCCATCAACAACAAAATCTTTTCCTTGATGATGGTCGTGAAGGAGTACCATCACCCACCCGCCTACCATAAAATGCCCCCCTACGGTCGTAACCATTTGCCCTTTCAAGACAGCATCTAAGGCAGGTTTTGACCAATTCAATCCACCTACAAACATTGTTTTTCCAATCTCTTTGTTTGCCTCACGTAAGGCGTCCAAAGCTCCCAAAGCCATTGGGTCGTTGGCGGCCCATACTAAGTTGGTTTGTGGATAGCGCCTTAGCAACCCATGCATCATCGTTTTCGAGCGTTCTTGCTGCCACTGCCCTAACACCACCTGATGCAACAACACGTCAGGAAATTCCGAGACCGCTTGCTGCAAGCCCTCAATACGCTCTACCGAAGCAGGAGTGGATTTGTCTCCGGCAATCGCAACCATATGAAACGTTGAAAGGGATTGTGTTTGTGCTTGTTCGATGACCAATTTGGCAATTTGATATCCAGCCAACCGGTTATTGGGAACCAAAGTGCCGATCCATTGAAGAAATTTTTCACGTGGCTGCCCATATCGCTTCACTTGTTTCTCAACCAAATCGTTGAGCATGAGAAACACTTTGATATCTGCTTGCGCCGCCGCCCGAATCATGGGCCCCGCAGCAAGTTTTTCGTTGACCACCACCATGTAATCTGGCTTTTCAGCTCGTGCAGCCACTTCTTGCGCTTGTGTGATCATGGTCCGATGGTTCCGTTCTGCGTATAGAACTTCGAACTCTAGATTCAGGTCTTCCGCAGCCGCTTCCATGAAGTTAGAAACCATCACCCAAAATGTTTCGTCAGAACGACCTGGGTTTAAAAAAACCACTTGAGCCAGAGAGGCTGCCCACGTGGGACCCGTCATTCCGATCCAATACAAAATGATGAAGCTTATCCCGATTCTCATCATATGTCCCTCCTTAGACCTAAGGTTGCATCATCTTTTCGGGTTTTACCGTGATAAATTGTTAGGAAGCTAAATTTCAATACTCGCTCATGAAGTCACCTAGCGTCTTCAAGCTGGTCGACTAAGGGAGGTGAGCCAGATACGCTTCTAAAAACTCAACGGTTTCTTTCTGGTGATAATAAAGCGCCAAATCCAGGACGGTCCAAGAATGCCGGTCTTGAACATAAATATTGGCTCCAAAATCGAGCAGCAATCGCACCACATCTGTGTGGCCATAACGAGCTGCCCACATCATCGCTGTCCAATTGAATTGGTATTCGCGCATTTCTGCATCGGCCCCGCGATCAATCAACCAAATGGCAATCTCGGTTTGACCGTATCGAGCCGCCCACATCAAGGCGGTCATGCCTTGCGTGTCCCGTTCATTGATCGGGTGGAGTTGGTCAAAGTGATCTTGCACGGCATCCAGATCTCCTTCTGCCATCATTTCGGGCAATGTTTGCGGAAGTGGAACCTCACCAACAGGCATGACCTTAGCGGTCTGCATTTGCATGTTCGACATCGGTGTACTCGAAGGCATCGGTACACTCGAAGGCTCTCGTGATTGGACCACTTCAGCTGCACTGGCAAGAATCTGTGTTTGGATCACTTCGTTTTCCTGGACAGTGGATACTGGATTTGCAGGAGGTGAAGAAGGTTTTAAGGGAGGTGTTGGTGGGGAGGAACGCATCAATCCCTGATTTTGCTGGAGCAAAGTTCTGACTTGGGAAAAATTGCCTGCGCTCGCCACATCTTGTGCTGTCATGCCGTTGGCATCGGGAATATTGGGATTGGCGCCATAGTCGATTAGTGTTTGTAGAGTTCTTGGACGGTTATAAAGTGAAGCATACATTAACACGGTACGCCCTCTCTTATCTCGGACCTGAGTTTGAGCTTGCTGACGAAGCAACTGCTCCACAACCCCATGATAACCTTCCATGGCAGCATACATCAGGGCAGTCATTCCGTCTTGATCTTGAGCATCGACCTTCACTCGTCGTTTCAGCAGGGCTGAAGTCACCGGTTCATTGCCTCGAAACGCGGCCCACATCAACGCGGTGCGGCCATTACGGTCCATTACGTCGAGATTGCGGTTTTGCCGGATCAAGGAAATAGCCTGATTGGTTTGCTTTTGACGAATAGCTTGAATCAAGTTGAGACTCGTGTCCGATTGTCCCCAGACAGCACCAAACCCCCCCAGGTTTATTCCCATCAATCCGATTTGGAAGAATACAAGCAGTCGGATCATTTCTCCTCAAAAATAGAATTTAGAGACAATCGGTTAAAAATCGTTGGTGAGAAACTCACTCCACAACCACAACGGTCATCGAACCATCATCCCAAACCGAGACTTCTACAACAGGCGTACCACTCATGATGAGCTGTTGGACCGTCTTCGACACCTTGGATTCACTCCAATATTTTTTCATTTGGCGTCTCGCTTTTTTTGAGGTGAAGAGCTTATCCATTTCATCCTCATTGTCTCGGAGCTTGGGCCGGAGATGGTAGTTTGCGCGATCCTGCTGAAGGACTTGAATCGCTTTGCCTAACTTCACTCCCGCACTATTCGCATGGTCACGCGACGAAAGCCGTGCCCGGTAGGTTGTCAAAAGTTTTGCAGACTTAGCTGTCGCTTCGGAAGCCTCAGTTTTCTCGGAGATTGTTTTGTTTTTTGGGACCACTTTGGCCGCTTTGACAGTTTCAGGCTTGGAGGCAGTCTTCGAAGGGGTGGGTGTCTTGTTTGTCACTGCTTTTTCTGGAGGTGTCCTCGCAACACGAGGCTCCGTTTTTCGAGTTTTCTGCCCACTCGAACTAGCGGCAACAGGCTTTTGAACACTCGTAGAAGGAACAGTAGGTTTCGGAGCTTTTGACACGGAAACCTTAGGTGGCTGTGAACTCTGCACGGGAACAGCAGGTTTCGGAGCATTCGATACAGGAACAGCAGGTTTCGGAGCATTCGACGCCGGGTGGGTGGAAGTCAAACTCGCCGCCACAGGAGGATGAATATTCCCCAAGAACACCGGGGGTTCCGATGTTTCCACCGGTTTCTCGCTACTGGCAATATCGGTGGCCGCAAGAGTGGGGTCCTCTTTGGGTGGCATCGGGGTCTCCATCACATGATCTCCCATGAAATAGATGTATATGAAAATCCCCACCAACAAAGGGACTATGAGCCGTTCTGCAATGGTTTGAATGCGTTCTGCTGATGTTTGATCCATACGATTGGTTGCTGAAAATGGTGCCACTTCACTGCGTCAATTTCGATAAATCGAATTGTTGTTTAACTCAGATGCATATCAGAGGCCAGTTCCCTTTCAAATCGAGATATTGCTGCCATTCAAACCTCGAAAAGGCACTCGGTGCAAATGTTATCTTGGTCCCAGAATTTTGAGATTATTGTCGGCCAATCCGATCAAAAGATAGTTACGTGCATCTTGAAATTGAAATACTCCGTATTGAGCATTTTCATAAATCGATGCATGGCCTTCTTGAAAAAGGAAGGAGTCTGGAACGACATGGAACTCTCGCGACAGTTTTTTACGAAACTTAATCAGTTTTTCGTTGGGAGCTAAGGTTTCTCCATCATACAAGCGAATAAATCGAGCCACCTGTTGTTCATCAGGTTGCACTACGAAGTAGCCTTGCTTCCAGAAGTCTTCAGAACGAGGCGTCGTATATTTGTTATAGGTGGGATCGGCTCGTTTCCTTTGCCGATCAATTTCCTTTTCATGTTCGATCCAATGCTCATACGCGGGGCGTTCCATGGCGAAACGAAGCCTCATGAAATCCCCTTGCATGAGTGAACGCGGGTCGGCCGGAACGAGTTCCAGATAAACGATTTCACCGGATTGTCGGATTTGCTCCTTCTCGTAAACCCAAAAGTTGAGCATCCCCAACACAGGTACAGAAATAATGAACAAGAGAAGACGAGTCGTATTCATGAATTCAAATCAAATGACGCCTACGGAGATAGAAGCGAATGGCCAACAAAAGGAGTCCGCTGCCAATTAAGATGAACGATTTGTGAAGCAAGTTGAGATCCAAATCATAGTAGAAATAAAAGAGGTATATGGGAAAACTCAGCGCTCCTCCTACCGTCAATATACGATCCTGTTTGGCGTACCCCAGCACCAACATGCCAATAGCCAATAAGAGACCTGGAGCAGAAATCAGCCCCAGCACAAGGGTTCCCCCACAAGCAATTCGCAACACCGCAGAATTAAGTTTCCCCCACCCACCGGCACACCAAGCGATGAGCCCCATCAGTGTCAAAGTCAATAAACCATTTAAGAGCGCCTGATACGCACTTGAGATGGGCAGGACTGCCAATGGAGGAGGGAAATCGCTATGCAAGAGGAACCACCCAATCCATGTCAATATGGCATAGGCCATTGGTATTTCTCTGGAGTTGGCTTTACTGGATGTGAGGAAAAAAGCCGCAGCGGACAGTAGCAATACGAAGAAAACGACCGTCAAAATTTCGACGGTCCAGGTATTCTCGATTGCGTCGACCATATTATTTTGGATAATCACCAGTACGGCCAAACTAGAAACATATCGGTCAATCGCTATCGGATAAATGAAGTAGGTCGCTAGAGCGATACCGACTGCCCAAAGGATGAGGCTCCATGGATTTTCCCATAGCAGCGTAACGCCAAAGTAAAACAAAACTTTCCCAGTGAGCATACTGGTAAATGACACCAAGGTATATTTGTGGATGACCCATCCTACTGCGACAAACACGACACCCACCGCCACTGTTGACCATGGTCTCAAAGTATATAGATTGAAGCTCCACATCAACGCGATCATACCGAGCATCGTGAAAAATGCCCCAATACTGATTACAACGTTCATAAACAACGGACGTGTTTCCTCCGTAGAAGGACGCTGCAAAAAAGATTCGATAGCCTCGCAATCGACTACTTGGCCTGCTTTTTTAAGCTGGTCTAGTAAGGCTTGAACAGAGATCGATTGCATGAAAATTCCTCTAAGGTTTCAACTTCTTGTAGGTTATTTTAAGATAGATAGTACCGGTAGTGAAAATCAGGAGTGTTGAGATAACTATCGTGACAAAAACATTAATTGCAAAGGAGTTGACCAGAAAGAGCAAGGAATAGATCATCGAGAGTTCCGATAATATGCAAATGGACAACACGACCAACACCGTGACTCGAAAATCAGGACGTACGTAACGATAAACCCACCACAACAAAACGTGTATCAGGACACCAACACCGGTTTCCCAACGGAGAACAGTGGCTCTGTGAACAAAAGCGGCCGAAATTGATCCTATAATGGGGCTGGAAGCTGCTCCGATCACTCCCAAGACCAGAAAAATCCGAATCCAATAAGGTTGAAGCCAAGTCCAACCGTAATGCACTCCTAGTTCTCGCAAGAAAAGAAAGAGACCGTTGATGAAACCCAAGCCCACAAACGCGAACAACTCTTCTTTTACAATGGTCGTCACTTCGGCCCAATACAACCCAAACGCTAGGTTCACGACGACCAACCACAAAGCCCACGAGGCCGCAAACCGACTGAGTAGCACCCACCCCAGTGTCAGCACCGCCCAGCCCCGGAATAGTTGATAAGCGTCAGCACCAGTCTGATAAATCTGACCAAACACTGCCAAAAACACCCCGACCAACACATTCGCCGCAAGCAAAAACAATTGCCCGCTCAATCGCTTCAGCCCATAAAACCCTGCTCCAAATAAGCACCCAACAATCCCTGCTTGGATTCCAACAATTTTCAAGAAGTCCAGTAGGTTGACCCAATTGTAGGCGAAGAAAAACACGATGCCCACTAACACCAAAGTGCTACCTACGGTGACTAAGATACGATTCGCCCATTCCCCCCATTGTTTATTGGGGAAAAGTAATCCCAAGGCAGTTTGCCATCCTGCATAAGAAAGGTATCCATGGGTATACAACCTGTCGATGGTTTGGCGAGTTGCAGGGATTTGATCGAGCGAGGTTGGAGTTGTTTTTTCAGTATCCATGAGTTCGTGTGTCAGTAATGTGAATTCGAAGGAATCGAATTGGATTGATGGCTGAGCAACCTATCGTTCTTCGTGCTTAGAGAAGTGTGGATAAACACGCGTTTTCACATCAATCGGAAGTTGTGCCAGTGTGCATTCTTGGGCGATGGTTTCAATGGGCATCCGGAGGTAGGTACTCGGCAAAAAACCTCGATCGATCTCTCGGAAATAATACCCATCGCGTTCCAAACGCCGGCAGTCCTCACGAGTTTTGAAATAGAGAGGCATGACCCCACCCGATTTCTGGACGGCCAACACCCATAGTGTCGAACCGGATGAAGCAGAGGCTTGGCTCTTCTTTGCAGAAGAAGCGCCTTCGTGTTCGCCGATATGTTGGTAGAGTACGGGGATTTCATTGCGTTTTGGAACCCGTCGAACACAGCGGGCCAATTCGCTCGGAATGGGATAGGCTATTCGCATGGAACCAAATCCGGTACGAGGAATAAACTCATAGAACTTCTTATCACGGGCAACTCGTTCGCAAGCCGCTTGATTGCGAAATTGCAACAATTTCACGTAATGACCTTCATCGACAGGGAAGGACCAAGCTTTGAATTTTTGAGGAAGGGCTGTCTGAGTTTCGGCATGACGGTCTACGTGACGATATCGTTGCGCAACCTCGTCAAACCACACCTTATCGACCAAACAATGACGAAACTCAGAGCGTTTGGGGATTTTCACGGGGTCGGCGTCCGTCTCTCCATAATAGAAATCGCTGCGAGCCACACGCAAACAATCCTCTTTGCGACCAAAGACGAGACGTGCCGATTGCGCCCCGGTACGGATGGGTAAAACCCACAAACGGGTTTGATTGGTTCGCCATTGATAGTATTCAACCGTTTCTCTTTCATAACAGGCACTGGGTTGCTGCTGGGAACTTCCCGCTCGATTGCGTTCACAATCTTCTTGATTGGCAAATGGCCCCCGCCAGCCTTGAGCAATCGCTCCATCCATTAAGGTGAAATACCAGCCGGAACGCTTTCCGCTAAAAGCAGTGTATTTTTTTGTATCTGCCGCTAAACTGACCCCCTGAATCCCAGTGGCCAGCCCGATCAACAGGAAGATGAGGCTTCTGTGGACCATGAAATTTAACGTAGAATCAGGCGATAGAATAAACCATCACCCCTATTGAGGAGAATTTATGAATAAACCACTGTGGCAACCATCCGATTCACACATTGCGTCCACTCAGCTTACGTCCTTGACCCAGCGGATTCAAACAAAATATCAGCTACCCGACGCAAGTTACGCAACGCTCCATCACTGGTCTGTCACCCACCCTGACGCCTTTTGGGAAACCGTGTGGACCGAATGTGAAGTCATTGCGTCTCAACCCCATTCCCACGTGATGCAATCCCCAGGATCCTCTCATTCCGATATGCGATCCACTCGCTGGTTTGAAGGCGCACAGCTGAATTTTGCTGAGAATTTGTTGCGCCATCGAGAAAGCGACCAGATTGCGATCCACTTTTTTGATGAACGCGACCGAGTTCGCTCGCTCAGTTTCCGAGAACTTGCCGATTCTGTATTCCGCTGTGCAGCAGGACTGCGGTCTCATGGCGTAAAAGCAGGAGATCGTGTCGCTGCAATTGTACCGAATTGCCCGGAAGCAGTGATTGGGGCATTGGCAGCGAGCAGCCTGGGAGCGATCTGGTCGTCTTGCTCCCCAGATTTTGGAATCAGCGGAATCTACGACCGCTTGGGGCAAATCGCACCGAAAGTTCTTATCAGCGTCAACGGTTACCACTACAACGGAAAAACCTTCGATTGCTTGGAAAAGGTCCAGGGCATTTTGGACAAAATCGATTCCATTCAAGCCGCTGTGATTTATTCCTACGCAGATACACCCATCGTGCCGTTTCCCAAGTATCAGTCATGGGACGATTTGTTGAGCATGAGTGAACCTGAAGGCAAATTTGAACCCTTGCCGTTCGATCACCCATTGTACATTTTGTATTCCTCAGGCACGACAGGGGTCCCCAAATCTATTGTTCACGGAGCGGGTGGCACTTTGCTGCAACATCTCAAGGAGCATCGATACCATTGTGACCTCAAACCTGGAGATACTCTATTTTTCTTCACCACTTGCGGATGGATGATGTGGAATTGGCTGGTGAGCGGATTGGCTTCCGGCGCAAGTATCGTTCTGTACGACGGCTCTCCTACTTTTCCGGAAATCTCGCATCTTTGGAATGCTTTGGAGCGGTTCCAAGTGACCCATTTTGGAACCAGTCCCAAGTTTCTTTCAGTGATCAAAAAAGCCGGATATGTCCCTCAGGCTCAGCATAATTTGGAAAGATTGCGTGTGATGCTCTCAACCGGAGCACCGCTTTCCGAGGAATTATTTGAGTGGGTTTATGGTGACGTGAAAGCCGACCTCCAATTGGCTTCCATTTCTGGTGGTACCGATATCATCAGTTGTTTTGTATTGGGGAATCCGAATCTCCCTGTGTGTGCGGGAGAGATCCAATGTAGAGGATTGGGCATGAATGTAGAAGCGTGGGATGAATCCGGCAAATCCCTGATTGGAGAAAAAGGAGAGTTGGTCTGTGCCACTCCGTTTCCATCCATGCCGATCTATTTTTGGAACGACCCCGACAGCGTTAAGTACCGCAATGCCTACTTCAATAGTTTTGAAGGGGTTTGGGCACACGGGGACTTCATTGAAATTACAGAACGTGGCACCACTATTATCTACGGACGCAGCGACACGACTCTCAATCCGGGTGGTGTGAGAATTGGAACGGCTGAAATCTACCGCCAAGTGGAATCCCTTCCAGAAGTCTTGGATAGCATTGTAGTCGGACAACCGTGGGAAGACGATGTGCGCGTTGTGCTTTTTGTAGTGCTTGTTCCCGAATTGGACTTAACGGAAGATCTTAAAAAAATCATTAAAGCCACCATCCGCAAAGGAGCTAGCCCGCGCCATGTACCTGCCGTGATCCAGCAAGTTCCTGAAATCCCGCGTACCATCAGTGGCAAAAAAGTCGAAAAAGCAGTCTTACAAACGCTAACCGGCCAAACAGTCGAGAATACCTCCGCGCTGGCCAACCCTAATGCGTTGCAGGCATTTGCCAAACTCGCAGGGCATATGAATCCAGGCATAGCCCCTAAATGACCCTTTTTTAGCGGAAGAGTGATCATGAAAACGGAATCATTATCGATCCAGAATTCGGTTTCAACCAAATTGTTTCGCATCGTGTTTGCCATTTATTTTTTTGTAGCCGTGTTGGTTACGATCATTCAAATGGTCGCGGAATACAACCATGTTGGAGAAGAAATCCAAGACGAATTGGCTTTATTGGAAACCTCATGGGAGCCCGTGTTTTCAGTCGATTTGTGGAATTTCGAAATCGAACAGTTGCAAACCAAGTCCGAGGTTTTGTCGAAGTTGCCCATCATCATTGGTGTCAAGATCGAAGACGAATATGGGAACATCTTGGCCTCCCAGGGAAAAATCATGAACCAAGACGGCAAACCGGTGCTGGCTCAGAGAAACATCGTAGTGCCTTGGTCTGCAATCGACCCGGAACAAGATGGCATTGTGCAAGAAATGATTGCTCATGAGTTTGATATCCTTTCGCCGGGCATTGCGAATAGTTTCTTGTCGGAACAAATTGTCTTGGGAAAGGGGACGTTTTACACGAGTCCTTCGGCGGTGTTGGACCGGGTGGAATATGGATTCATTTTGATTCTGATCAACGCCATCATCAAAGCGTTTGCGTTGTGGACGATTGTCTTGTTGGTGGCCCAAGTCATTCTGGTGCGTCCGCTGAAACATCTCACCGATTTCACCCGTCAGATCAATTTGGATAGCTTGGAAAAATTTCAACTGAAACTCCCCACCAAAACACGCGACGAATTCAAGGTATTGGAAGAAACGTTCAACACAATGTTGCAAACGCTGCTTCAATCGAGAGAGGCTTTGAAACGCTATTCACAAGAACTGGAGGTGAAAAACCAAGCGTTGAAGCAGTTGGATCAATTGAAGGATGAGTTTTTAGCAACCACTTCCCACGAACTCCATACGCCCTTGCATGGGATCATTGGGGTGGCTGAGTATTTGTTGGAACGATGCCATCAAGATTCGATAGCTCCCGTGTTTCAAACAAACCTACGGATCGTTCTGGCGAGCGGTAAACGTTTGGCCAATTTGGTGGACGACATCATGGATTTTTCTCGGATGAAACACCACAAATTGAAGCTGAATTTGAAAGCCGTGGATGTTTCACAGGTCATGGAGGTGGTATTGCATCTGTCACAACATCAGTTGGACGACAAAGCGATTCAAATTCAGAATTACTTGACGTCTCCTTTGCCTCCGGTGTTGGCAGATGAGAATCGCTTGATGCAAATTTTCCACAACCTTGTGGACAACGCCATCAAGTTCACCCCTCAAGGTCAAATCGAAATTCAAGCCACTGTCAATCAACGCGAAATGGTTCTCACGATAGCGGATACTGGTATTGGCATCTCACCAGATCATATGGAACAGATCTTCGATTCCTTCGAACAAGCAGAACACGCTCCTCTCACCAGACGGTATGAAGGCATGGGGTTAGGCCTGACCATCACCCGCCAACTGGTGGAACTGCATCACGGTTCAATCCATGTGGAAAGCGAGTTGGAGAAAGGCAGTACGTTCTTCCTCACGTTGCCCTTGGCTACCGATCATGTCGCTGAAACCACCGCATCTGCGGAAAACGCTCCATTTTTGGTACCTCAGGTGCCTGCATCGTTTGCACCGATAGAATTGCAGCCTGGCGTGATGACGATCTTGGTTGTGGATGACGATGTCACCAACTTACAGGTGGTTGCAAATTATCTGATGGCACAACGATTTTCCGTGGTGTGTTTTCAAAGTGGAGAAGAGGCACTCCTGTGGGTGGAAAAGCATGGCAAACCGGACTTGCTCTTACTCGATATCATGATGCCCAATATGAATGGTTTTGAGGTCTGCAAAATCCTGCGCCAACAATTCACCCTGGAAGATTTGCCCATTGTGTTTTTGACCGCGTCTCACCGTCGAGTCGACTTAGCGACCGGATTCGAGGCAGGGGCCAACGATTTCTTAACCAAACCGTTTGATCATCAAGAACTCCTTGCCCGGATCCAAACACACCTCCAGGTGTTGCAAGCACGTGTTCACCTGACCTTATTGCGGGAATTTGCCAATCGTATTGCAGAATTCAAAGATCATGAAGAGATGCTTTACCATGCCTTGGAAACAGTCAAAACGATTCAAATCAGTGACGCCGCCTTGTTCAAGAGCGGCAAATTGAGTCAACTCAGTCAGCCCCACTACCTCTTTCTCAGCCAATGTCCCACTGAAGCCTGCTTTACCACAAACCAAGAACACGAAATGCAGGAAGTGCTGTTTCGCAACCATCTGCCCTACGACTCTCCGATTCTGCAATGCTACAACAGTGGGAGTCTCGACTTGGTCGGAAGCCATATGGCATTTTTGCGTCCAAAACCGTTCCGGGAATTTTTGTTGGTGCTTTATCGTAACAAACAGCAGGCTCCGTTTAGTGAATTGGAACGGCAGTATTTTTTGAATATGCTCGATCAACTCGAGCAAACCGAACGCAACATTCAATCCATGCTGAGCGACAAACTGGTTCAAGTATTGCCCGAGATTCAGCCGCACTTGTCCAAAATCACTCACATTTCTTCTGCCGGAAACTATTGCAATGTCTTTTACGAAAACAAATCCCAACCCGCTTTGGTGCGAGTCACTTTGTCGAGCCTGGATTTGTATTTCGACAACCGGTTGTTAGTCAAAGTCCATAAATCGCATTTGATCAACCCTCAGAAAATCGTGTGTGTGCAAAAGAAAGCCGTCAACCGCAAACACACGCAATATGAAGTGATATTAGGCTCTCCCCGTAAGACCTACAGCCTGCCCATTGGCGGCAATTTTGTGCAGGCCTTATATGAATCCTTCCCGCAACATTTTGTTGAAAAACAATAAACATCCGGTGAATAGGTTCTTTATCATCGAAACCGGCATCCGTCTGTGAATTCTCAAACATCTCCGCGAAGCATAGTCGCTCCTCTTTTATCCCTCACCACACGCAAGTCCTGGCCCCAGGCTTGACTTTTGACTTGAGCAAGAGTGGACAAACGAAGGATACCAGACGAGTGATTACGAAATATTCTAACCTAAAAAAGGTGTTGAACACAGGAGAGGAGGAGCAATGAGAGGCGGAATACGAATCATTGGAATCATATGGTTGTTATGGGTGACCAATGTGAGTTGGGGGGCGACTCCCAAACGCATCATTTTGTTAGAAACGATTTCCGTTCCCGTGGTTTTGGAGCACACCCGATGGTTTCGTACCGAGATGGCAGAGATGGGTTATGAAGAAGGCAAAACCTTAGATTTGACAATCTTGAAAGCCGAAGGAGATGCACAGAAAGCAGAAGCTTTATTAAAAGAAAGCCTGAAACAAAACCCACCGGATTTGGTGGTTTCTAATGCCACTTTGGCTTCCAAGGTGGCGTATCAGATCCTCATGGGATCCACCACTCCCTTGCTGTTTTTTAACGTTTCTTCTCCCGTACAAGCCGGGTTGATTCAGAAAGTCGGAAAAGTCACTGGAAACAATGTAACCGGGGTGGTTCATAGCATTTCTAGAGAAACGAAAATCAATCTCGCCTTTCGAGTCGTGGGAACCGTAGTAGAACACCGTCCCATCCGCTTTGGTTATGTCCATTCAACTTACCCTTCGGCAACTGGCGACGTGAAAATTCTGAAGACGATGGCAGAAAGGAACGCCGATTACGAATTCGTTTTCTATGAAATGGAATACAAAAAAGGTTCTGAAGGAACGAAGTCGATGATGCAAGAAGCTCGGAAAGGCATTCAAAAGCTAGAAAACCAAGTCGATTTTTGGTGGGAACCCTTAGATGCGATGGTCGAGCAGTTCAATTACATCAAAATGATCACAGACCATTCCACCAAACCGATTCTTTATGGAAACAAACCCGAATCGGTCAAAATGGGTGCCTTGATGCACATGACACCCGATCTTGAGTCGTCGGGTCGACAAGCGGCCATTCTAGCGAATCAAATCTTCAATGGGAAATCACCAGGCGAAATCCCTCCAGTTCCTCCAGATCAATTTCAATTTGGTGTCAATTTGACAACCGCTTTGAAACTCAACATTGTGTTCCCCTCCGATGTACTGGAGATGGTTGGAGAGAACATTTATCGCTAGAGAATTGCCATGCGGCTACAAACCAAATTAATTCTTACGATCCTTCCTCTGATTCTCATCACCATCACTGGTTTGGGGCTGTGGTCTTTTGATGCTGCTCGTAAGAGCATTTACGATAGCGAGTTTCGTTATCTTCGCGTGGTGTTGGATGAATATATTGCCAATCACCTGACTCGAAGAGCTGAAATCTTACAAAGATCTGGATTGAACGAAGCCAAAAGCTACGTCGAGCGATATCAACAAGAAGCGATCACCTCAGCTACAAAACTGTCGGAATCCCAATCAGGGCATTTTTTTGCTTTGAATGAGTCCGGTCGATTCATCTTTTCTTCGCATAATCTCAATGCTTCTCAATTGGAAGAGTCTTGGGGGCTGATCGCCTTACAAATCAGCCGAAACTCAACAGGGATTTTGCATGCGGAAGGGATGGGTCAACATGCCAACGCATTGTATTATGGCTATCATTTTAAGCCTTGGGGATGGGTTGTGTTTTTCTCGGTGGATAGCCACGACATCAATGCGTCCATCAATCAAATTCTATTGGCTACTTTAGGGGTTGCTGGAATTTCGGCGTTTGCCGCTATGATTGCCATCACTTTTTTGTTCAGCCAATTCTTGCTGCGCCCTGTGATTTTGCTCAAGAAAGCTGCTTCCCGTATTGCCCAACAGGAATCGGTCAATTCCATTAAAATCCGTACCAACGACGAATTGGGAGAACTTGCACGTGACATGGAAACCATGTCGCAGTCCATTCAAGACTACAACTTTCAACAAGGTCGATTGAAAGCAGAATTAACTCAAGCAAAAGAGACGCTGGAAGGTCGCGTCATAGAACGAACTGCCGAACTTCAGCAAAAAAGCGATGAGTTGGAAAAGGCTAAGGAAGCGGCCGAAGCAGCCAGCAAAGCCAAAAGTGAGTTCCTTGCGGCAATGAGCCATGAGATTCGCACGCCGATGAACGCCGTAATAGGCATGGCCGGATTGTTGGAAGAAACCGAATTGGATCAAGAACAGAAAAAACGCGTTCATGCCATCCTCAAGGCAGGAGATGCGTTGATCAGTATCATTAATGACATTCTCGATTTATCCAAGATTGAAGCCGGACAGCTTGAATTGGAAGAAACGAGTTTTGATTTAGCGGAACTCATCGAACGACAGTTGGAAACAATGGCCTTTCCAGCTCATCAAAAAGGCCTGGAGTTGACTTATCGATTTGATTCTAAGATTCCGATTCATCTCATTGGAGACGGAACTCGGCTTCGGCAAATTTTGTATAACCTGATTGGCAATGCCGTGAAATTCACCGAATCCGGTATGGTCCAACTTCGTGTGGAAATGCAGACTCCGCCTACCGACGACTTGTGCCTCCTCAAGTTCTCGGTGCACGATACAGGCATTGGGATTTCTTCAGAAAAGCAAGAAATGATTTTCCAAGACTTTTCACAGGCCGATTCTTCGACCACTCGAAAATATGGCGGCACCGGGTTGGGTTTATCGATTTGCAGACGGTTGGTCCATTTGATGGGTGGGGATATTGGCGTCGAGAGTCAACTTGATGTGGGAAGCAAATTTTATTTCACCTTGCATTTCAAAATTGCTGAGCAACGGGAATCTTATATTCCTCTTGCACCTAAGGGAATTCAGGGCAAACGGGTGCTGGTTGTAGACGATGCGGCCGACAATCGAGCCATTTTGAAAGAATTTTTAACCACTTGGGAAGCGGATGCGACCACATGTGAAAAAGGAGGACAAGCACTCGACGAGTTATATCGAGCCGCTCATGCACAAGAACCCTATGAATTATTGCTGGTCGATGCTCAAGTCGCCTCAATGGACGGATTTGTGATCGTAGAGCAACTGAAAACAATGGCAGAGACGCCAGCCACGGTCTTGATGCTCAATGCGGACAATCGAGCCAGCGACCTTCAGCGATGCCGTGAAATGGGAATCGAAGCTTATCTTGTGAAACCCATCAATCGGGCAGAACTGATTGAAGCCATCACTATGGCATTGGGTCAGTGTAAATTCGAATCCGCTTCCAATTCCAGTTCCCAATCAGCCCCCTTTTCGCCGTTTCATGTGCTCATCGCTGAAGATGCAAAGGATAATCAAATCATTATTGAACGTTATATCCAAGCCTTGGGCGGAACCTTCGATCTTGTTGAAGACGGAACGCTCGCTGTCAGCCGCTTTAAAGCAAAACAATACGACTTTGTGCTGATGGACATGCAAATGCCTATTATGGATGGATATGCGAGCACCCAACAAATCCGGCAATGGGAGAAGCGGCAGAAAAAACCCCACACGCCGATTATTGCATTAACCGCTTACTCCCTTCGAGAAGAACTACAAGAAGCCCTGGATGCCGGATGTGACGACTACCTGATCAAACCCCTCAAAAAAGAAGCGTTGGTCCAAAAGGTGGAAAGTCTTTTAAAACAGTCGAGTGCGGTAACTTCAAATCCTTCCCCTGCAACTTCCTTCTCTCAATCGGAAACAAAATACGTTGCTACGGTCCCTGTTGAACTGAAGGACGTGATGCCCGAAATCATGCAATATAAACTGGCTCAATTTCAGCAGATTAAAGAAGCGCTCCACCGCCCGGATTTTGAGACGATTCAAAAGATCGGGCATAAAATCAGAGGATCGCATGTGCCTCAAATGGCAAAAATTGGTCTAGCCTTGGAGGAAGCGGCAAAAGACCAAGATTTGAATCGAATCGAGCCGCTGGTCTCCGATCTACAAGGTTTTTTAGATGCTGTTGAGTTCCAATTTAAGGAATACGACTGAAACGAACCACACCAATTCTCCCCATTTCGTCACACCAATTCTCCTCCTTCTCAATACCCAAGTCTTTGTTTTTATTAACAATCGAGCTCCATTTCATGGCAACAGTGGCCCGGCTTTGTAACAAACGGTTTGGCTTGCACTCAAAAAGCCGATTATCGTTCAAACGAGGCTAACACAAATTTGTGAGCAACTGATTCACAACTCACCGCATCATTCCAAACAAAACGGGAGGCTATGGAACTGCAGCTACAGAATATCAAAATCGAAAACCCCGACGAAACGCTCTTATATGAAACCAACCTGACGTTCCACAGCAATTCTTTCAACATTCTATTGGGAGAAACCGGAGCGGGCAAAACCACGCTCATTCGGCTAATTGCTGGCTTGGAAAAACCCACCCAAGGGAAGGTCGTTTATAAAGGCAATGACGTGACCGACGTACATGTTCGGAATCGCAACGTGGCCATGGTGTATCAACAGTTCATCAATTATCCGTCGATGACCGTGTTTGATAACATTGCTTCACCTTTAAAAGTGAAAGGCATTCCTCCGGCGGAAATTGCAGAAAAGGTCCATCAGGTGGTGAAGATCTTGCGCATTGAAGAGCATTTGAAGAAACGCCCCTCTCAACTTTCTGGAGGGCAGCAACAACGATTGGCGATTGCCAGAGCATTGATCAAAGATGCTGAAATCGTGCTGCTCGACGAACCGTTGGTCAATCTCGACTACAAGTTACGAGAAGACCTACGGGATGAAATCCGAGAGTTGTTTCAGGAAAAGAACAGCATCGTGGTGTATGCCACAACCGAGCCAGCAGAACCCTTATTGCTCACTGGAAACGTGATCGTGATGGATAAGGGTCGGGTGCTCCAACAAGGCAGTACCAACTCGGTGTTCTACCAACCCCAGCATCTTCGAGTTGCCCAAGTGTACAGTTACCCTTCGATGAACGTGAGTGAATGCCATTTGGACGATCAAGTCTTGCACCTCGGAGAGAACATTCGGTTTCGCGTGAACGGACGTTTCAAGTCGATCCCTTCTGGATCTTACATCTTGGGAGTGCGGGCACATCATTTACGCCCAGCGACAGGCAATGCCAAAACGACCATCCCCCTTTCAGTCGATCTTGCAGAAATCACAGGTTCGGAAACCTTGGTGCATTTGCATGATCACGATATCCGCTGGGTGATGCAACTCGAAGGCGTTCAAAATTTTGAGATGGAACAAGCCCTGTCTATCGAAGTGGATGAAGAGGCATTATTCCTTTTCGACAAACAAGGGAATCTTGTGAGTGCGCCGGAGGCCACCGCATGAGTGGTTAGATCATTTTTAAACCACCCTCGATTCAATCCAGAACCAATTCAGAGTCACCCCAGAATGATACTCGCGTCATTCTGATCACCCATTTCTATCCAAAGAGGAGGCATGGCGAGCATTCGATTCCAGAGTATTGCCCATTCGTACAATCCACAGGCAGCTCAAAAACAATATGCACTCAAACACATTCATCAAACCTGGGAAAGCGGGAAAGCGTATGCCCTATTGGGGCCTTCCGGCTGTGGCAAAACCACCCTGTTGAACGTGATTTCGGGATTACTAGCCCCCAGCGAAGGCCAAGTCTATTTTGATGATCAAGAAGTCACTAATCTTCCCCCAGACAAACGCAACATTGCTCAGGTGTTTCAGTTCCCCGTGATCTACGACACCATGACGGTTTATCAAAACTTGGCGTTCCCCTTGGCAAACCGAGGTTTTGAGAAAAGCAAAATCCACGAGATCGTGCACTCCGTCGCCGAAGTCCTCGAAATCCAGTGGATGTTGCCCCGTAAAGCAAAAAAATTGACGGCCGAAGACAAACAAAAGATCTCGATGGGACGCGGTTTGGTGCGCTCCGATGTTTCTGCCATCTTACTGGACGAAGCATTGACCGTGATCGACCCCCATCAAAAATGGTTGTTGCGCCGTAAGCTTAAAGAAATCCATCACAAGTTCGATCACACGATGATCTATGTGACGCATGATCAAAGTGAAGCCATGACGTTTGCGGATCAAATCATCGTGATGAATGGCGGAAACATTCTTCAAGTGGGCACTCCACAAGAGCTGTTTGAGCGCCCGGCCCATAAATTTGTGGGCTATTTCATTGGCAGTCCAGGAATGAATTTTCTTCCCTGTACCTTCGAAGGCAACCAATTGAAATTCCAGTCGATTGCCCTCCCGGTTTCTGATTTTCAAGGCCCGGGAACAACCACCCAATTGGAAGTGGGGATTCGTCCTGATCACCTCCGTCTTTCTGACTCAGACCAACAGGGCGGGCATCGCGTGGAACTGCTGCATGTCAAAGACATAGGATGGCACAAAATTGCCAAGGTTCAACTGCTGGATCAAGAGATCCATGTGAAAGTCCCCGAAGAACAAGCTCTTTCCCCAGATCACTGCTTTTTGGAATTTGTGCCCGACGCTATTCGAGTTTATGGCGACGAGAAACTGATTCACTAATATCCGTCACGAAAGGAACCCACTCATGGATAAAACATGGAACAACAAAGCCTGGTTTTTGGTCATTCCTGTGTTTGGACTGGTGGCGATCAGCGCCATCATTCCGTTGATGACGGTAGTGAACTATTCCGTCCAAGACATTTTCTCTCCCACAGACCGGGTTTTTATCGGAACCGAATGGTTCCAAACTGTATTGCGCGACGAGGCCCTGCACGGTGCATTTTTTCGACAACTGATTTTTTCGATGTGCGTGCTCTTGATTGAAATTCCTTTGGGTATTGGAATCGCGCTTTGCCTCCCCAAGTCAGGGAGAGGGGTACCCTTCTGTCTCGTGACCCTCTCCCTGCCCCTCTTGGTGCCGTGGAATGTGGTCGGCACCATCTGGCAAATTTTTGGACGCAGCGACATTGGATTGGCCGGAGCCGTGCTGAATGGCATCGGCTTCGACTACAACTACACCTCGGATCCATTCGACGCCTGGTTGACGGTCTTGGTGATGGACGTGTGGCACTGGACTTCCTTGGTGGTCCTGCTGTGCTACGCCGGATTGCAGTCGATTCCCGATGCGTATTATCAGGCAGCTAAAATCGATGGAGCCTCACCATTTTCCGTATTTCGCTTCATTCAACTGCCCAAACTGAAAGGAGTGCTGTTGATTGGAGTGCTGTTGCGCTTCATGGACAGCTTCATGATCTACACGGAACCGTTTGTACTGACCGGAGGCGGACCGGGGAATTCCACCACGTTCTTGAGTCAGTATTTGGCCACACTGGCAGTCGGGCAATTTGATTTAGGCCCAGCGGCTGCCTTTTCAATCATCTATTTTCTGATTGTGCTGTTGCTCTGCTGGGTATTCTTCACAGTCATGCAAAACGTCGGCACCGAAGAAGCCGTCAAGGAGGAGGAATGAAAAAACGCTATTGGGCTTTAGGACTCTATATCGTGTTTCTGATGCTGCCGATCTATTGGCTGATCAGCATGTCGTTGAAACACAACCAAGAAATCTTAGCAACCATGACGCTTTATCCACATAATCTGACCTTTCAGAATTATGTGACCATTTTCACCGATGCATCCTGGTACTCCGGTTACATCAATTCCATTTTGTATGTTGGAATTAACACGTTTATTTCATTGATGGTGGCTCTACCTGCGGCCTATGCGTTTTCGAGATTCCGGTTTTTGGGTGATAGCCACATGTTCTTCTGGCTGTTGAGCAACCGAATGGCTCCACCCGCAGTGTTTCTTCTGCCCTTTTTTCAGCTCTACTCCAGTGTGGGACTGTTCGATACCCATATCGCTGTGGCCTTGGCCCATTGTTTATTCAATGTTCCACTGGCGGTATGGATTCTCGAAGGATTCATGTCTGGGATCCCCAAAGAGATCGACGAGATGGCATACATCGACGGTTATACGTTTCCCAAGTTTTTTATTAAGATTTTTGTCCCGCTCATTTCTTCCGGCATTGGCGTCACGGCATTCTTTTGCTTCATGTTCAGTTGGGTCGAACTCCTCCTGGCCCGCACGTTGACTTCCGTGAACGCCAAGCCGATTGCAGCCACCATGACTCGAACCGTTTCAGCAGCGGGTATGGATTGGGGGCTTTTGTCGGCTGCTGCCGTGCTCACCCTGATTCCCGGTGCCATCGTGATTTGGTTTGTCCGTAACTATATTGCCAAAGGCTTCGCCTTAGGTCGTGTTTAATTAAGGAGGCTATTATGGAATGGATGTATTGGACACTCCCCACCGCACTATTTTTCCTGGGGATCTTTTGTATGTTGGCCAGCATGGCTGTGTGGCAAAAGCTGGCTCCTTCCGTGCAACGAAAAGGCTTTTTGCCTATCGCCACACATCGAGGAGATCGCTTGTTCATCGGACTCCTTGGCAGTGCTTATATTCATCTCATTTGGCTGGGGCTTTCCGATGTCAGTTTGTGGGGCGCTCTTGCCGTGAGTATTGCTTGGATGGTCACTGTGATCACCAAAGGATAAGTCGGATCGGACTCACCGTGAGGTGGGTCGCGAATCTCGCAGTTGTAACGAATCGTAATCAAAAACCTATATCTTTATTTTTGTCAAAGCCGTTTTCAAAGGCTTCTGACACTTCCACGAACGTGAAGGCGTTCTGTTTCCAATTCTCATGAATCTTGAGGAGGATTATTATGAAGAAGCATCGAAGTACATTATTCGATTTGGCTTGGAAAAGCCTAGTGGGTGCCATGATTGGAACCGGTCTGTTGATCGGTCCGGGGTCAGCGTCTGCGGATAAAGCAGCCGCCAACAAGTGGATGGAGGAGTTTCAGCCCTCCACATTGAGCAAAGAAGACCAAATGAAGGAATTGGATTGGTTTATCGAAGCATCCAAACCTTTCGCAGGCATGGAAATCAATGTGGTTTCAGAAACAATCACCACACATGAATACGAGGCAAAAACTTTAGCAAAAGCGTTCACGGAGATCACCGGCATCAAGATCAATCATGACTTGATCCAAGAAGGGGATGTGGTGGAAAAGCTTCAAACCCAAATGCAGTCGGGCCGGAATATCTATGATGCCTACATCAATGATTCCGATTTGATCGGAACTCACTTCCGCTACGGTCATGCAATTCCATTAACAGACTGGATGGAAGGCGAAGGAAAATCCGTGACACTTCCTACTTTGGATGTGGACGATTTCATCGGCGTCAGTTTCACGACCGGACCGGATGGCAAGCTCTATCAATTGCCTGATCAACAATTCGCCAACCTGTATTGGTTCCGCTACGATTGGTTTCAACGCGACGATCTCAAGAAACAATTCAAAGAGATCTATGGCTACGATTTAGGCGTTCCGTTGAATTGGTCGGCTTATGAAGACATTGCGGAGTTCTTCACCGTGCATGTAAAAACTCTTGATGGAAAAACAGTCTATGGTCACATGGATTATGGTAAAAAAGATCCTTCCTTGGGTTGGCGTTTCACCGATGCCTGGCTTTCAATGGCAGGTGCGGGAGACAAAGGGATTCCCAACGGAAAACCCGTTGATGAATGGGGAATTCGCGTGGAAGGATGTCGCCCGGCGGGTTCCAGCGTTGAATATGGAGGTGCAACCAACGGTCCCGCAGCCGTATATGCTCTGACAAAGTACATCGATTGGATGAAGAAGTATGCACCACCACAAGCTTTGGGGATGACTTTTTCTGAAGCCGGACCGGTTCCAGGACAAGGCGGTATCGCTCAACAGATTTTCTGGTACACGGCCTTCACCGCAGCGATGACCGATTCCCCCGGTGTGAATCACCCCGATGGTTCCCCGAAATGGCGTATGGCTCCTTCTCCGCACGGCCCGTATTGGGAAAAAGGCATGAAGTTGGGCTATCAAGATGCGGGTTCTTGGACTTTGCTGAAAAGCACTCCTTTGAAACGCCGACAAGCCGCTTGGTTGTATGCCCAGTTTACTGTGTCAAAAACGGTTTCTCTGAAAAAAACCATCGTAGGTCTGACCCCTATTCGTGAGTCCGATATCGTTTCTGATGCCATGACCGAAATGGCACCCAAGCTCGGTGGACTGGTCGAATTCTACCGCAGCCCTGACCGGGTTCGTTGGAGTCCTACCGGAACCAATGTTCCGGATTATCCGAAGTTGGCCCAATTGTGGTGGAAGCACGTTGGATCAGCCACTGCGGGTGAAAAAACCCCTCAAGAGGCGATGGATGCCTTGGCTGCTGATCAGGATAAAGTATTGCGTCGTTTGTCTCGTGCCAAATTGGGAGATTGTGGACCTCAGCTCAATCCCAAAAAGGACAAAGAATACTGGCTCAGTCAACCCGGTGCTCCCAAAGCCAAACTGGCTAACGAAAAACCAGCAGGCCAAACCATTGCTTACGATGATTTGGTTCAAGCCTGGAAAGAAGGAAAGTCAGTAAGTCAATAATCACAACATCTGCCTCCGGAAACCGGAGGCAGTTTTTTTGGGGGAAGAGGCTATGAAAAACTTACTATTAATCATTCTTTGCTATGGATGCTTGGGGGTTTTTCCGAGTTGGGGAGAAACAGCAGCATCCGAAATAAAACTCTGTGTGGATGGACGTTTTTGGTACCCGTTCACTTACACCGAAGAGAGCGAAACCAAAGGGATGCATGTCGATCTGGTCAAGAAGGCTCTTGATACCTTGGGATATGCCTACCACATCCAACCCTTGCCACGAAAACGGTGTTTGCACATTGCCAAACATGGCCAAGTGGATGCCGTCATTTCGATTGCCTATGATGAGGAACTCCAAAACAGTTTGGAATTTCCAGAAGGGGCTTCACGCGACAAAGAATCCCGATGGCGCATCATGCAAGTGGACCATGTCGTGGTCACTTACCAAGACGATCCCTACGAGTTTGAAGGCGATCCACTCACGCTTCCGGTTCCCGTTCGGATTCCTCTGGGAGAATCCTTAATCGTGGAAATGAAAAAGTTGGGGTTACGCATCGATCATGCGCTGAAAGACGAAAACAATCTCGTGAAACTACTACGCGACAAAACCGGCTCCGTCGTCACTACTTCGGTGATGGCAGAACACTTCAATCAACAACCCAAGCTTGCCGGACGTTTTACGATTCATCCCACTCCATTGACTTCCAATTCTTATTACCTCGCGTTTTCTAAAAAAACCGCATTGACCAAAGAACAACAACTCGCCCTTTGGAAGGAGATTGTTCGATGGCGAGATGACTATGTGTACACACTGCAACTGTTTGCCCAGTATTGATGCGTCAGAAGAGGTAATCTGACGTTAGCTTACGTTGCTTTATCAATTAGAGAATAGGGGAAAACACACCTGAAAGAGGGGGAACATGACTGCACAACTTCCAAGGAAAATTCCGTTTACCTGGATCGAGCCAAGACTAAAACGGATAGCATCTAAACTGGGATCGAGAATCATCCTATCCCTCATCCTGTCAATCAGCATCCTAACCCTGCCAAACTTTGTTCAAGCCCAAACCGAAACCGAAGCGGCCATCGAAAAATGGCTCGATGTCTTTCAGCCCTCGGCCTTAAGCAAAGAAGAACAACGGGCTGAATTGCGTTGGTTTGCCGAAGTTTCAAAACCCTTTCGAGGGAAAAAAATCACCTCCGTTGCCGAACACATCCGAACCCACTTCTGGGAACGCGATGTATTGGCCAAAGCATTTCAGGAGATCACCGGAATCCAAGTCACTCATGACATCATCGGGGAGGGAGAAGTGGTCCGTCGAGTGACCGAACAAATGATGACTGGACGTGTGATCCACGATACCTATGTCAACGACGCCGATATGATTGGAACCCACCTCCGGTTGAACAAAGTGGTGAATCTAGACGAATACATGCAAGCAGAAGGAAAGCCCTATACCAACCCCAGTTTGGATTTAGAGGATTTTTTAAACCTGGAGTTTGGCCAAGATTACGAGGGCAATCAACTTCAACTTCCCGACCAACAGTTCGCGAATCTTTACTGGTTCCGATACGACTGGTTCACTGACCCCGAAACGAAAAAAGCCTTCCGAGAAAAGTATGGTTATGATTTAGGCGTTCCAATCAACTGGTCCGCCTATGAAGATATCGCCGAGTTTTTCACCGGACGCACCATGTCGAATCCCGATGGATCGACGGTAAAAGCCTACGGTCATCTAGATTACGGCAAACCGTCTCCTTCCTTAGGCTGGCGTTTCACGGATGCCTGGCTCTCGATGGCAGGAGTGGGAGACAAGGGTTTGCCCAACGGGTTGCCCGTCGATGAATGGGGCATTCGTGTGGAAAACAAAATTCCTGTAGGCTCTACCGTCGAACGAGGCGGTGCCCTGGATAGCCCCGCCGCTGTCTATGCCCTCACCAAATACCTAGACTGGCTCAAGAAATATGCTCCACCGGAAGCCATTACTTGGGAATGGCATCATGCAGGCCCCAAAGCAGCACGGGGAGACATTGCACAACGGGTCTTCCAATACATCACCTGGCTATCTGCGGATGAGTTTCATCAGTTGGGAAGTCCGGTGGTTGGCAAGGACGGCAGACCGGTGTGGCGAGTCGCCCCCAGCCCCCACGGGCGTTATTGGGAAAAAGGAATGAAAGTGGGTTACCAAGACGCCGGAAGTTGGACTATTCCTTGGAATATCCGGGGGAAACGTCGGGCAATGGCTTGGTTGTGGGCACAGTTCGCTGTTTCCAAGACAGTGAGTTTGAAAAAATTCCTTGTCGGCGGCACACCAGTGAGACGGTCGACCGTATTTCATCCCCACCTCACCAAGCATTCTTATGAATGGGGCGGTTTAATAGAGTTCTATCGTTCTCCAGAAGAAAAACTCTGGACCGATTCCGGCCCCAATGTGCCGCACTATCCGGCATTGTCTGGAATCTGGTGGTCGACCATTGCAAGAGCCATCACGGGCGAACTCACTCCGCAAGATGCGATGAGTTTGCTAGCCCAAAACCAAGATGAGATGATGAGCAAACTCAAGCTCGTCAAACTGTCTCCCAAACTCAACCCTCAAAAAGATCGAGAGTATTGGCTCCAACAACCCGGATCTCCTAAACCACCACGCCCCCGCCCTCAACCCCAAACCGTGCCCTACGACGAACTATTGCAACGGTGGAAACAGTAGCCTTACGATTCTCTCCTCATGATCGGATATTGCCTTCAATTGTAGGCTCCGTTGGTATAGGGTTCGGTTGGGGAAAGAAGGGGAGAACTCCTCTTCTTTCCAAGTTTGATTTCATCGCCTTTCCGTTGTTCAGCCCAACCGATCTTTCCAACCTCATGATAGGAGAAAGTATTATGGCTCAATTTCGTTTTCCCGAACTTCCGTTGTCGTCTTGGCAGCCGACGCGTGATGCCCTTCAAAGCTTTGCGCTTCTTTTGAGCGCCGTTCGAGCTGCCTACACACCACGACAGATCCATTGGTGGCATGGCACTTTACTGCCCAGTGCCAAAGGCTTGACCACCTCGCTCATTATTGCTGACGAAGCCGCACCGGCTTCCACCTTTGAAATGCTCATGGACCTCAGCGCCCATCGTTTGGAAATATCCACCAACTTAGGAGAACAAGCGTTCATTCCATTTTCCGGTCAATCGTCATCCAGCTTTTGTGAAGCAACCCTTCAAGCTTTAGACAAAATGAGCATTCTTCCAGAAATCGACCGCTCCCACTTTAGCAACACAACCGTCCCAGAATACGACGCCGATGCGGTGGCTCGCTACAATGCAGCCTTAGGGCAAGTCGCATTGGTGTTGAAAGAATTTCGAGGAGGCTTGCGCGAAAAAACCAGTCCTATCAACCTGTTCCCACACCACTTTGACTTGGCAGTCAGTTGGTGGTCTGGACGTCTGATTCCTGGACAAGACCCCAATAATCCAGAATATGCTGACGAACTGATGACCTACGGTTTTTCTACCGGGGATGAAGGCATTCCTGACCCCTATTTCTATGCCTCCGCTTACCCACCTCCCGACGGATTCACCAATGCTGAATTGCCTTCAGAAGCCACCTGGCACACCGAGGGGTGGACGGGTGGTTTGCTCAAATATGAAGCGTTGGCTCAATCCGAAGATGGCAAAGCCCTGTTGCTTGGATTTCTACAAGCTGTTCAGAAAGCCGCCTCGGACCGAATGAAATAGCAATGCAGAATCGAATCAAATAGCAATCACAGAATCGAATCAAATAGCAATCACAGAACGGTAGCAATTACGATAACATACCGTTTTATGAACACGACCTTGCTGAAAACTAGGGTCGCATACACCAAACAGGAGAGAGATATGAATAAAGTCAAAATTGCGAATTGGGATGAGCTGGAACCTGTCAAACCCGCCTATGCCTTGGTTGCCAATGTGGACTTAGTCATCGTTCGTTGGGAAAATGAAGAGAATGTTTCTGTGTTGTATGGACGCTGCTTGCACCGGGGTGCATTGATGTCAGACGGCAGTGTGAAAGGGGAAGATTTGATATGTGGCGTCCATGGTTGGGACTATCGTTACAAAACTGGGGTGAGTGCTTATAACAACTCCGAGGTCCTCCACAAGTTCAACAGTTGGATCGAAGACGGTGGAGTTTGGGTGGACGAGGACGAAATCGCGGAATGGGAACGTGTGTATCCACAACCCTACAACCGCAAGGCCTACCAAGGTCTGTATGCCGACCTCCACGGAACGCCCGATGAACCTTGGAACGGCTACATTCGAGAATTGGCCAAGTACGGGCTGGAACGAGTCGGCCATCATGGCAAAGCGGAAGCCATGGGAGTCTCCCGAAACTTATTACCCAAATGGGAAGACATTCAGTTTGTGACCGCTCAGTTGCATCGCGTGCCTTTATTAGAATATGAACCTGTGGGTTCCGAAGTAATCATCGGCCCTGGAGCCAAAAAACCCTTACAATTGGAAATTCCCCTGTTCGTCTCGGACATGAGCTTTGGGGCGCTTTCTGAAGAAGCCAAAGTTGCCTTAGCCAAAGGAGCAGAAATGGCTGGAACCGGAATTTGCTCTGGTGAAGGAGGCATGCTTCCTGAAGAACAAAGCAACAACTCCCGGTATTTCTACGAATTGGCGTCAGCGCGGTTCGGTTTTTCAATGGATAAATTGAGGCAAGTTCAAGCCTTCCATTTCAAGTGCGGGCAAGGAGCCAAAACAGGCACAGGAGGACACCTTCCTGGTCATAAAGTGAAAGGGAAAATTGCCGAAGTGCGAGGATTGCCTGAAGGAACGGCAGCCATATCCCCACCCCGTTTTCCGGACTGGGATTCTATGTCTGATTACAAACGATTTTCTGATGAGGTCCGTGAGGCCACCGGAGGAATTCCGATAGGAGTGAAGCTGTCGGCCCAACATATCGAACGCGACATCGAAGCCGCACTCTGGATGGGTGTTGACTATATCATTTTGGATGGTCGAGGCGGTGGTACGGGGGCTGCTCCCATTTTATTCCGCGACAACATTTCCGTGCCCACAATTCCGGCCTTGGCACGAGCACGCCGTTATCTGAATAATAAAGGTCGTCAAGATGTCAGTTTAGTCATCACAGGGGGACTGCGCTCCCCTGCCGATTACGCTAAAGCCATGGCTTTAGGGGCAGATGCCATCGCGGTTTCCAATTCGGCGATTCAAGCGATTGGCTGTTTAGGAATGCGAGCTTGTCACACCAACAATTGTCCGGTGGGCATCGCCACCCAACGCGATGACCTCCGTGCCCGATTGATCGTTGAAGAGTCTGCGCAGCAATTGTCCCGCTTTTTTGGAGCTGCCACTGAAATCATGAAGGTCATGGCCCGAGCCTGCGGCCATTATCATTTGAGCCAGTTCTCTCAAGATGATCTGACCACCTTCAACCGTGACATGGCGTACTTGACGGGAATTGATTATGCAGGCGTAGTCCCGTTATAACTTTCCTTAAGCAAATTGCTCTTAAAAACCCAACCGCTGTTTAAGCTCCTGAAGAAACTGCTCTCCTTCAGGAGCAATCCCTCCCTGTTTAAAAAATCGACGCCGTTCTTGAACCAACGCCCGTGTCCATTGAAACCACTCTCGTTTGAACAATGTGACAATCGTAGAAGGCAACCGAGTTTCGAGCAAATTGAAGCTTTGCTGCCATTGATCTTGTTGCAATTCAGCCGATACGAATGTTTCAAAGTCCTGTCTTTCATAACGAATTTGAGCCTGTTTCAAGACGGCATGGAAACAAGACGGCGATGCATGCTTCAGATGAGGAGATAAGGAAAGCGCATGAGGCACGGACAAAGAGGAATAGTGCGGGATGTTTCGGAGTACTTGCAATTCGCCTAAAGGCAGCAGAGCCAACAAATTCAAATCCTCTTCGGAACAGTAAGATTGCAATGAATAATCATCAAACTGAATCAGTTCTTTCAATTGGGTGAAACGAACCCGATCGAGGTCGAATTCACCCGCTGTCACCCATTGCCGCCCTTCTTTATCGGAGCGGACAATATAAGCAGGAAAATCAAAATACTCCCCAAAGATCAGGGTGACAGGTTCCTGTTTTTTCAAATGTGAGGAATGGTGAAAGCAGAATCCTGATAAAGAAATGTTGTGCAACCGCTTCGTTTTGCGAATCTTCCGGAAAGCCAGGCATACCGGATACGGATGAGCCGTTCTTGCGAAACTCCGCTCATCGAACAACCCGGCATCTTTGGATTCAATAGAATGGATGTGTGGCAAGCGAGCCACTTCGTATTCTGAAAAGGTCAATCCCATCGCCTTGGCAAATCGGGAAATCATCACACAGCTCATGGCCGGGATGTGTCGGTCCGCAGCAGCCATTTCGAAAAAACGTCGCAGGAGCGTATTTTTTTCAGAACGATTGCAATGAGCGTTCAGGTAACTCATAAAAAACTCTCGCTCTCCCAGCGAAACCCTTAATTTGTCTTCGATGATTTGATCCAAGATGAATTGAGCGCGGCTTTCTTCTGTATCCAGAAGTCGAAGCAGGAGCCGTTTCAGAAAGTCCTTTTCGGCAAGGGCAATATCATGGTTCATTAAAGCCAATACGGTCATTAGTCCCACAACAGCAACCACGTAATTCCGTCGTTCTGGATCCAGCGTAGGAAATTGCCGATGAAACTCCTCGATGAAAGGGGCATGCAAGGGTGGAGCTACCGGTTTCATTCGACCTTCTCCGGTTCAAAAATAAGCAAATCACGCAAACGTCCAGGAAGTAGCGTTTGGGGTAGAGGCACTACATTCGGATTGTCGAGGTGTCCTGTGGAACGATAACAAGCTTCTAAAAAGGCCCCCCGACTGCTGGTGAGCAACTGATTTAAGATTGGCAAACTGCCTAAAATGTTATCCAACGTTTCGAAGGGTTGGAGGCAAATCAATAAATCCTGTTCATCTTTTTCGTAATTGATGTTGCCGGAAGCCACGATTCGAATATTGGGACTCGCAAATACAAAATCTTCCAAGCCAATGGTTTTTCCTCGCATCGTCAGATGGGCGTCCATTTTATTGTAAACCAGCCCTCTGCCTTCAAAACCACTCAGCTTTCCACTGACCGCTTTCACATAACTCTGAATCGAAAGTGTGGCCAATAGAAACACCAATGAAGACCCTTTCTTGATGATTCCTTCTCGTGACTTGAAATCCACTTTCGCATGCGGACGCCACCTGCCGTTGCCCGTGGGGAAGAGTTCCACACCCGCTTGAATTTGAGTTTGCCCTCGTTCCACAGGGTACTGCTTTTTCAATTGCGAATCCTTATCAAACACAACGTCAATCAGTTCGCCCAATTCTGCTATGTCGAGCGACATTTTCCCCTTCCAACGGTCCGAATTTCCTGGCTTTTGTTCAAGATTGATATACCCCGCTAAACTGAAGACCGGTTTGCCTTTTTTTCGCCACACAAATTTAGGAACCTTCACCACCGATTGGGTCAAACTGCCTTGAAACTCCAGTTCTTCAAATTTGTATTTGACGAAACGTCCTTTTTTAGCCCGAATCTTCATTTCCCATGCTGTTTCTGGGAAACGAACCGTGAAGCGCTCTTCCGAACGGACTTCTTTGGTGTTCGCAGAGTGTTGGGGATCGCGGGCACGCTCCAACCATTCATCCCATTGCCCAACATTTAAGTACTCAAAGTCACCATGCACTTGCCACTGACCTCGTGGATAACTCAGTTGAACCTCCCCTCGTTGCTCTCCCCACTCGAACGTATCTACCACAGCTAAGAGGTCGCCTTCTTGTTCTGTGACAATCCCTTCGAGATGGAAGGGAAGTTTGGTCGTATCATTCAAACGAGCTTCGGGAGCATTCAAATCATAGGTAATCACAGGAAATGGAGAATCGTCTTCCCCTTGGACACTGGAATTGATCCAATCTTGCCAATCCACTTTCCACAGATCTCGCAACAGAGCCGGTTGGTCCAACTTCCCCAATCTCAATTTGATCGTAGGATCATTTCCTTGCCATACAAGAGACCCTTGCCCCGCATGGTCCGGAGTTTCAAAGCGTGACACCAATAGCTTCAAGTCACTTTCTGAAGAGGTTTGGTCTGATGAAGAGGTTTGGTCTGGTGAAGGTGCTCCAAAATGCAGAGCAAACTTCGTAGAAAACGGAAAGCTGAGGGCTTCTGTAAAGTATAGACGATCTGCTTGGATATCGAATGTCACCACATCCAATGGATCGGGACCGCTCCTCGAAGGAATTTCTGTATTCAATCGCCGAATCATATTGAGCCATGGAAGCAAATCCAGTCGCTGCGATTCCACTCGAATGTCCAACATTCGTTTTTTTCGGACGGCTCGACCTATTGCCTGTTGATTGCCATAACGCAATTGAGTCACTCTTAAATCAAAGTCAGGATCGTAATTTTTGCTATTGAACTTAGCTTGCAACGGTTGCGGTGCATTTCCCGGTATTCGAAATTGATCGACATTTAGATTGACGTCTACCTCTTGAAACAAGCCAGCGTTTGCTTGTGCTGAGTTGGCCTGTGCCGGATTCGCTGTCGGTGGATGGGCGGTTGTCGATTGAGTGGCAGAAGTGGATTGCGTGGATAGTTCTTGAAGTTGAATGACCCATTGGGCGACGTCAAATGTATCCCAATGAATATCCAAGCTGCCTTTTTGTAGCGTGCCGTCATAGATTAAATTCCCATTCATCGTCCCCCATTGCACCTTGGAAAGGTCCAGATGGTACCTATTGTTGGCAACCAACGTGCCCTCAAAGCCAAAAGGGACGCTAAAATTCGGCGACAAAAAAAATCGAGATGTATGAAAATCCAATTCCCAAATCTGTACAGGGAATCCATCTTGAGAAGGCGGAAGCAAAACATTCCACACTTCCGGCAACTGCCAAAACAGCCAATCTTGCCACACCAAACCAGGCGTTTTTACTGCAACTGAGGCTTGCTGCTTGTTCCAATGGAACGAGGCATTCCAGGAGGTTGCGGGAGTCTGAGGTTCTGAGGAGGAGGTCCCGGAGGACATCTGTTGTGGGGCAACTTGCGACGACGATCCTAAAGACGATTTTTGTCGTGAAGGCTCCTGAATTTGTATTTTCCCGGTACTGGTTTCGCTGAAAACATCGAAGCTGCCTTGAAGCGAGATTTGCCCGATGCGTCCGGTAATTTGATCGATTTTCCATTCGTCTCCGGAGACCACAACTTTTGCTTGAATCTGTTGCTGGCCTGAATCCGTAGCAACAACATCCACTTGCCAAGCATCGGGATCGTATGGCTGAGCTTTGGGATAAATTTGGGCCTCTGCCGATAGCGTTTCAGGCCACCATTGTTGCATCGGGTGTCCAGCCTGAGTGTATCGAGGTAACAGTGTTTCTAATCGTTTGATTTCCAATTGAAAGCTGGGATCGATCTGAGCATACGGAACCTCTCCAGAAAGTTTCCCTTGAAGCCCCGCCAACGTAAATGGAACTTCCTGCAAGCTCACCTCATCCAAGGTCACAATAACCTTTCCTTCCATGTCCTGAAATCGATATTCATGATTGTCTGCTTTCCAGGTGGCCTGCGCTTTGTCGGGAAGCACCGTGAGGGTCATGGATACAGGTTCATCGTCTGCCAAATCAGGATCTTCTAGGTGAAATTGTACGTCAGCCTCGCCTTGAAAGTTCAGTTGATCTAACCAAGGCACATCATCCAGAATAAAGGGACGCACAGCAGGCCAGGTGTGTTGAGTTTCGACCCGACCCGTTCCAGTTATTTCTAGAGGTGTCACTTCAGGAACACCGTAAGGTAGTCGGAATTGAGCTTCACGGACTTTTCCTCCTGGATAATCTGCGGATTCCACTTCCGCGCTGACTCCCCACAGCCCCAACTTGACCGATCCTTTGGCATTGGTTAATGGTGGAAGGCCTTCGACTGGATCAATCGTCATGCCCTCAGGGTCTAGCAATAAATTCAGCTCTAAGACTTCCGATTCATCTTGGTAATCCCAACGAATTTCCCAATTCAAATCCGCGCGCAAGTTATGAACAATTCCATCAAAGATATGGGCTTCAATCCATTCATTAGCAGAAACAGGAGCAAACCCATAAATATACGGCTTGGCCTGGTTGAACTCGATTTCATGAGCGGCCTTAGCGTCCACTGTCATGATGGGAGCTTTATCAGGAGCAAAATGAAACTCGATCAAACCTTTCAATTTCCCAAACGGAGTCATGGTTTGTGTCACATCGACTGCGATATGATTGATCATTTGATCTTTTCCAACCAAGCTAGCTTGACCGAGTGTGTCACGCAAAATCATCTTCCCACCAGGAAATCGGGGATTGTTGATGGATCCTTCCTCAATTCCAAATTCCAGTTGAGCTTGCCAGTCTTCCAAATTACGAAACGATGCGGTTCCTCCCAATCGGACCAATCCTTCTAAGGGCATCGTTGGAAAAACGTCTTCGACCTTGGGTATAGCAAACGGATGAATCGTGATGTCTGAAAGGGAAAAGCTTCCTTCCCATGACTCCTCTTTGTTTAAGAATTTCCCAGTGATCGTACCTACTTGGTCCTCCCATTCCATTTGGGTCCGGATTTCTAAGTTCTTTTGATTGGCCTGCCACACAATCTCAGAATGTAAATCGGTCAAACGAACAGGGGCAATTGCATAATCTTCAGGAAAAATGAGTTCTAGATTTCCCCCTGTTAACTCCAGTTGATTTACAAAGACCGTAATGAGATTCGCCCCACCACCCGTTTCAGGAACCCAATCACCAAGCCGAATCTGTCCGTCTTCAGACAGGTTCATTTGCACCTTGGGATTTTTGATCTGAAGCTGCTCCAAAATGACATTGCCCAATAGCAATTGGTGGAGGTCTCCAGCGACCGATAAATGGTCGAGAGTGAGGATCGGCGGATTGTCCAAAGCGGCATAAACTTTGATATTTTCAGCTTCAACATATAAGTAAGGAAACTGATTCAAATTGAAATCGAAAGAGGTCGCTGTGGGGGTGAGGCCTGTTTTTTCCGTGATATAGGCTTGAAATTCGGTAAGATTGGAAGAGATCCACACGGCAGTGGCAACTAAAGAACCAAGGCCAAGAAATAGCAAAATGAGGAAACCTAAAACGAGTTTCTTGGCCATGGTTGTACGTGTAAAAAGGCGAGGTTTGAAGATCACGAAATCAGCCTTCGTGACGGAGCTTTTGGGCCTTACGAATTACCTGGGTCTTTATCGCATCCACGCTTTTGCCAATAGCCTTATAAAGATTGACATGGGTGGCATTGCTCGACAACGCTTTGCCACTATAGTTGCAGTTGATCACGACATGATGTTTGTCGTCATTCATTTGTGTGAGGTTCACATGAAAGGGATATTTGTTATCGGTGATCTTGACCATTTCCTTCATCAGGTCTTGGACATGCTCGGTAACAGCTTCAGACTTCTTCATATTATTAAAAGCAATGTGAATCGACATATTCAACTCCCCCAGAGAATCGTTGAAAACAAAAATTATGATTGTTCAATTGTCTTTATTACAGACTTAACACCAAATTTTTGAGAAAACGAAAAAGATGGTGAAAATTTTTGGGCCTTAGCATCATTTTTGCTACTACTCAATAGGAGGCTCTTCTCCCGGTTCTTCAAGAAATTCGGCATCGTCAGGCATTGCCTCGATGTCATCTTGCATCTCTTCAATTGAGTCTTCCGGCATACTCGTATCGGAAGGATACAAGAAGAGATACCCCGGTATTACAACCGCTGAAAAAGACAGTAAGAAAACAATAATGCATATGATAATGACCTTGCCCATAAGTCTCCAATTTTTATGAGTTATTTTGTGCCATAAAATGACCTTTTGATGGTACAAAAAACCCTGAGGTGGGTCAAGCAACAAACAACACTTCTTCGGATCAAGGAACGGACCTATGATTCAACAAATTACGGATTCTATTGAAGAAAAAGTTAAGCATAGCGCGAATTTAAAAACGATGGTTAACAGCCTCTTTAGCTTCGGACAAGAACTCTCCTTGGAGGATCTGAAAACAATCGATGTTGCCACAATTACAGCAGTGAATTATGACAAAATTATAGAAACTGTCGAACATGCAGTTTCTGTCGTAAAATCAGAGGTGGTGGGTATCGATCCTCCGACCTTGCGGGATACCCTATTCCTCATTCGTTTGGCTATGGATCAGGTGCAATACCAGCTTATCCTCGTAAACGTGAATCTCAAACGTGAACAGGAAATGTTAGACGCACAACCCGCTTGGCGGCGTCATATCAAGTGGACTCGGGCCTACCGAAGCTACAGTCGTCACCAACACTGGACAACCGAACAACAAGACATGCAGGGTTTGTGGAATCGGTTAAGCACCACCTATACCGAATTCCGACGCACCATCCGCCAGGTGACGTTATCCATCGTAAAAGCCCACGTTCCGCCTGCTGAAAAGCACTACATCACGGATGTCGAAACATTGGAAGCTGCTCGAACCATCCTGCTGCGACTGCTGAATGAAATCGAGACCCAATTGCGTTGGCACGCCCAGAATCGTCGGGTTGTTTATTATGAAGCAGATCGAATACGGATATTCAATAAGTTGCAAAGTGTAGGGCAAGTCATGGGCACATTGACGTTTCAGCTTAGCAAGCTGCATTTAGAAAGTGCGATTTTGACCCCCGACTTGATTGAAAGCCTGAAATTTAAAGAAAAGAAAGGATTTCGATGGTATGTCTCCGATAAACGCATTTTCCGATTATTGACTCAGCGAGAAGTTCCTCTTCGAAGTCTGATCGAAAGCCTAGATCGGTTACTTCAGCCTGAATCTCACAAGTTGAATTTGCGGGCTAACAATGTGGCTTACTTGGGTGAATTGCTCCGATATGCAGCGGCGACAACCGCGACATCGGAAACCAAACCTCCCGCTACTGCGAAACCTCAAAAACGTACTACCCCTGAGCGTTCTTCGGTCACACCAATCCCTCTGCGCACCAAAAATAAACTCAAAAAACGCCCAGAGGTGGCACCTCTAGAACTCACTGAAGAGGAGGAGAGCGAAGAGAATATTTTGACCTTAGGTCTTGAAGAGGTGGAAGAGACAGAAGGTAGGCCTCAACGAGATCGGGGTGTGGGTGGTTAACGCTCAGATCAGTTCCCCAAAGATACGGTCGGTCTGGCCTTCTTTTAGATAGACTGGCCGTATTTGATTCTTCAACGGGGTTTCATTCGGTTGCATTAAAGCCACCTTGATGTAGTTATCCGTATATCCGGTAATTTCTCCAGAAGGTTTTGGAGTTTCAAATAAGACTGGTCGGACGGTCCCAACAAACCTCTGATAAAAACCATTCCGTTTTTGCAGACTCAATTGCCGCAAGAGTGTTCCTCTTCTTTGTTTTTCTTCGACACTCACTTTATTTGCCATCCTGGCTGCTGGTGTGCCTTTTCGTTCGGAAAACGGAAACACATGAAAGTAAGCAAATGGCAACGTGTTTAGTACTTGAAAAGTGTCATCAAATTGCTCATCAGTTTCACCTGGAAAACCTACCATGACATCAGTTCCAAGACACAAATCTGGAATTCGATCTGCTGCACGCATCACTTCATTCCAATAATCGTCGCGGGTGTAACGGCGTTTCATTTGTGACAAAATTGAGTCGGATCCCGATTGCAGGGGTAAGTGCAAAAACGGCACAAGCTTGTGATCAGCATCTGCCATCCGATCTATTAAGCCGGGTGGAACAGTAGTTGGTTCAATTGAACTGATTCGAATCCGTTTCACTCCATTGATCGCATTCAGAGCGTCGACCACATCCACAATCGTGCGATCACGGTCTTGATAAGTACCGATGTTGACACCAGTGAGCACGATTTCTTGCGAGCCGGAATTCACAAATGCCTGGGCATCTTCCAGGAGGTTATTCAGTAAGCGATTGCGACTTCGTCCTCGGGAAAAGGGAATGATGCAGAACGAGCACATGAAATCACACCCATCCTGAATTTTTAGGTGGGCTCTTGTCGTCAGTTGCTCCCATTGAAATACAGGTTCTGCGAAGGCAGCACGTGAAATTTTCGGGTTGATCACAAGGGGTTCTTCCGTATGCCTAGACTGTTCGACGTAGTCAACCAATCGTAGTTTTTCTGCATTCCCCATGACCAATTTCACGCCATCGAGTGCGGTAATTTCCTGTGCAGCCATTTGAGAATAACACCCTACAACCGCAATGCTAGCCTTCGGATTCCGTCGATGTGCCGAACGGATAACTTGACGGTTTTTGGCATCGCTGTGTCCGGTGACGGTGCACGTATTAATTACGCAGACATCCGCGCTTTCTTCAAAAGGCACGACTTCGTAGCCTTTTTCTCGAAAACTTTTCGCAATAGTAGAGGTTTCGGACTGATTCAGACGACACCCTAATGTGTGAAACGAAACTCGTGCTTTTTGTGACATGGATCGATTGAATAATAGTTGTACAAATGAAACCTTCGGACCAAAGTTTCTGCCGAATCAGAGTGTGGGGATTTTATAAGGAAGCGCAGCAAGGCCTAGCAGAACCGAAAGACAATAGAATAAATTAGGAAAAGGCGAAAGATGAATGAAAATCAAGATGAATGAAAATCAAGAAAGAGGAATCAGATGGAGGGAATATTAATTACTCATTTGCTATTGTCGAACCCGATACTAAGGCCTGTATAAGTAGTGTTAAAATTGCTCATGTCTTCGCCGGTATAGTTCATCGATTGAATCCATAGGTAAACGCGGAAATTGGTCAAGATGACACCTCCGAACCCAAAATAAGTGTCGTAAAAGAAAGCGTCGCTACTGCGAAAGTGCAAACCATCAAACCGCTGTTTGGTCACCACATAGTCACCGATTCGTCCCACATGAAAACCCAGCAAAATCTCCCCGCCAATGATTGAGATATCCGCAGGCAAGTTCACGGCTTCCAATCCTACACCTCCCCCGTATCCAGTGAATCGTGTATTGCTAGAATGTCCTGACGCTCGAAAAAACCTTGCCGTCCCGTGAACGCGGCCTGCATTTTTCACATCAAAGAGCGTGGCTCCTCCAGTAATCCCAGTGAATCCATGATTACTAACATCGCCAAGACGGGTTTCCTGCTCAGTCGTTTCGTCTGTTTCATTAACGAGTTTGATCTCAGAAAGTTCGATCTTATTTGAACTCCCATTTAGCGTGTAATCCACTCGGAAAAACGCGCTATTACGTTGGCTATATGCCATCATCGGCAACAAGAGAATGAGGCCCATAAGGACCAGTTTTCTAAAGTTCATAAAGCACCCCAATTAACAATCTGTGACTTCTCGCAAGATGGTTAAGTTGAGAAATGCACGAATTGAGCCTAGCGAATCTAGTTGCCAAATGTGGATAGTTTATAAAGGAAGGTTATTGTGCTTTGCTGAATAACAAACGATTCCCAGCAGATTCTTGGGAAATCAGTTCGATATTTTTCTGAAGAAGATCACGTCGAATTTTTCGACGAAGGCGGCTCTTGCTTTCTGCGGAAAATAGTTCCACCTCCAAATACTTTGGAGAATTTTTCAGTTCGCTCAAATCCTGGAAGCCTGGAGTCCCTTCTAAATAGTCTAAGATGTTGTCTTCTTCATCTTGGGAGAAATTGCGAAAGACAATCAAATAAGCAAACCCTTGGTCTCCAATCGTTTCGTAATAATCAACGGTTTTGTTAATCGCCTCCTGGGCAGCTTGTCGAGCGGCTTTTGTGCCCGCATCTTTCAAATCGCGATGGACATCGAAATTCCCCATCGTTCCGGTTGAAAGCTTTTTACCTTGAGCCACAACGTCTGCAATTTGCCGTCCGGTGCTGACGTCATAGATGCTGAGGTGCACATCGGCCTTGATTGCATTGAACATTCCCCCTTGCTTGCCACGTTTTCCAGCAACCATTTCTACCTCAGCCAAGATTTCTGCCCGATGATCTAAAGCCAAAGACAGCAACGGTTCAGAAGGCCGATCAACCACCGTTGCCAATTCAATGGTTCGATAAACCTCTGACATCACTTGATCATTGAACACACGAAACCCTGCTTGATTGAATTCGTCTCTAAGTGTGCCCAACAGAGTGGGCACTGTCTGAAATTCCCGCTTGACGGCTTTTGAATCCTTCTTGTGATAGATGATCATCAGGCGTTTATTGCCCATTTTTCGATGAAGAATGCGCAAAGAGGTCAACTTATCTCGAATTCCATTAGAAGAAACTTCAGCTCGAATCTTAACCATAAATGCCGAACCATCTGCTGTTCGGCCTTCTTCTAAGATTTCGTATTTGGTCACAAACCCTCGGCTCGAACTGAGGATTTCGTCTTTAATTATTTGGAAATTTTGTGAAATGGTCTGCGAATCGATCAACGCCCCCACACCTTGTTCCACGGCTTGACGCTGAGCATTTTGGAGCGCTTGATTGCGGGCACTTCCCACATTTCCGCTATAGATTTCTGCGCTTCCTGTAGCAATCACTTCTTCTGCTTGTACAGGGGCTGCTAAAAGGAAGACACATAACCAACAAATTACCAATCTGATCAGCATGGCGGTTTCTCGCAATTAGGGTTCCGTTCAATTCAGATCCAAAACCGACTCTCCCGATTGTTCTGGAAGCGGTTCAAACTTTTTCTGGTTTTCGTCGAGGATGTAAGGGAGTTCCACAGCTTGAATCTCGGGGTAGCCGCGGCGGGGTTGCTCTTCTTGTTCTTGATCCGCCAACACTTTTTCTGTTTTCACTATTGCTTCTGTGGGGGCATTCTGTTGACTTGCAGCTTCAATCGTCCGGTCGATAATCGTATCCAACGGATTGAAATCACCCAACTCATGCTGCACATCGGTCCAGGCTTGGGCGTATTTTTCGCTGGGCTGATATGCATTCGCTTGCGCAAAATGATAAGCCGCAAGCGGCAACACCGCTTGTAAACGATACACCGAACCCAAATTATAATGAGCCGCGGCTAAGTTCAAGTTGTCTCGCGTTTGGGAGGCTCGTGCATGGGCCTTAATAATCGAGCTGTAATTTCGGAAATGACGATGGGAAAGTAGCTTCGGAAGCATGGAATCTACTTCAGTAAGCGTGAGCACTTGCCCATGCAGCTCCAGTAATGAATTGATCACTTTGTCTGGAAGTTTTGCCGCTTTAAGTTTCGCATACAGTTCTCCATCAAAAATGAACTCTTCGGCACTTTCGTAAGTTTCTGGTGCAAAAACCACATAGCTCCATTTTTTGATCGCTTTATCGTAATCTTGCACAACGGCATACCGGTTTCCATTGAGTATACGAGGATGCCCCATATCCACAATTCCCATACTCATTGGAACCGGAGCCACTCCTGTTTCTAACTCAAGAACTTTTTTGGATAACGAGGGATTGAGTTTCTCCAAAAATCGCTTCACCAATTCATTTCCTAAACGTTCCATTTCATCATCGGCTAAGGGAATCAGCAGAATATCTTCTTCACCAATATAGCTTTGTTGGAAGCTAATTTTTTCCGTGTTGCGGTACAAAATTTTCCCAGTTCTCGCGGAAGTTACCGTGAAACGAACCTTCAAATCCAAAGTCCTGTGGACTGCCCGCTCGACATAAGGCACTTCTGCAAAATCGAACACCCGCTTCCGTATGCGTGCACTTGTTTGTTGTGGGCGTTGCACGACATCCCTTTGAATCAAAGTCACTTGAGATTCGGGACGAAGCTCCTGCTCGTCACGCACTGAATACACTTGCACATCTCCCGAAATGATAGCGGATCGATTGATATCCGTGGGGTAATCTTCCGTGTAGTCGAAGTTGGGAATACGATAAATTTCTCGGATTAAAATGTCTTTTAGGAGCAGCGAGCCTTGGCCTGCAAACTGGTCTACATGAAGAATAGATACGTCCGTCAAGGCATGAGGCGATGGAGGGATTTCGTAGTGAATTTTTTTGGACAAACATCCGGAGACGAGAAGCAAGAGCACTCCCCATACCCACCAGAGAGCGCTTTGCTTGAGATTATTATAGGTTTTAGTCGAGAACATCATTGGTGACATTGATAAGCTCTTTATTCTGGTCTACGGTCCAGACATCCAACGTCTCATCATCATCGATATTGCCTTTGGCCGTGGCAGTGAAAGTGGTCGCATCAACGGTGAGGCTATAAGTGTATAGGACCTCACCTTCAGAGGGTGTTTCGACACCCAATTGTTGGATATCGGAAGCATACCCCCGGTTCGATGCGTGATACACTTTTTGTGCCGTATAAATTGCCATGAGGTTCGTTTTTGCTTCGTTCTGTCGAGAACTCGTCAAATATCGTTCCAAACGGGGATAGGCCATTGTGGCAAGAATTCCGATCATCACCACCACAATCATCATCTCAATTAAGCTGAATCCTGCAGATAGCTCTCGCTTGTTTTGTATCGGTTTTGTCTTCATAGGAACTCCTGAAATCATTTTATTGTAGGCAAATCCAACTACCTTTTCCTAGAAACGAGCACACCAATAGGAATTTCAGACAATCGTCTGGAGAAGCCCAGACGTGTCGATGATCCAAAACTGGGATCAAGGAATCGTCAACTCGGAGTTGGAGATCAGTACAAGATCGCTTGGACAGAATGGTGGGCTAATTCCACCAAAGTGCCCGGAAAAATGCCCAGGTATAAAATGATGACGGCAGAACCGATCAACCCAGTCACTGCCAAAACAGTAGGGGCTGGTGGGTGGGTGGGTACGGTTTCCGTCATTTGCTCCGTCTGCTTAGGTTCTTTCATATACATATAAACGACGACTAGCAAATAGTAATAAAGAGAAACCGCGCTGTTGAGAGCAGCAATAACAGTAAGGAGTGGCCAACCAGATTCCAACGCAGCGATGAAAATTTGATATTTTCCAACGAATCCAGCGGTGAGAGGTAACCCCAAAAGGGAAAGCATGAAGGTAGTCATAAGAATGGCGAGCAATGGAGAACGTTTGGCATATCCAGCCAAATCGTCATAGGTTTCAATCACTTTACCGTTTTGCCGAATGGCAAGAATCCCAAAAGCTCCAATGCTCATCATGGCATATGCACAGGAATAAAATAAAATACTACTGATTGCTGCTGGTGATCCCGCCACAACAGCAACCATTGCATATCCCGCATGGGCAATCGAGGAGTATGCCAGCATCCGTTTCACACTTTTCTGTTGTAACGCCATGATATTCCCCACAGTCATCGTCAAGACCGCAATGAGCCACATCACATGATCCCAACGTGGGTCATCTAGAGGCATGCCAGTCAAGAAGATCCGAATCAGCATCGCAAAAGCAGCTGCTTTGGATGCTGCCGAAAGGAAGGCTGTGACAGGAGTTGGAGCCCCCGTGTATACATCAGGAGTCCACATATGAAACGGTACCACTGCCACTTTGAACCCCACTCCAATCACCATGAGTGCCAACCCAACTGAGGCAAGCGGATTGAGCGCCCCACCGGATTGTTGCAACTGGGAAATAATGGTTGGTAGGGAAGTGCTACCCGTGGCGCCATACACCAACGAAATGCCATACAACATGAACCCTGTTGAAAATGCTCCGAGCAACAAATATTTCAATGCCGCTTCGTTAGCTTCTGCTAGGCGTCGGCGCATTCCCACCAGGATGTAGCTGGAAATGGACATGATTTCTAAGCCAATAAAAATGACTAACAAATTCAGGCTAGACGTCATAAACATCATGCCCACGACTGCAAAGACGAGAAGAATATAGTATTCGCCAAAATTCATGTCATTTTCAGCGAGATAGTGCCACGAAATCAAAATAGTGAGGATCGCAGTCACCAAGTAAACAATTTCAAACAAAATAGAGTAATTGTCTGCGACTACCATTCCAAAAAAACCTTGGTAATTGTGGCCAAATAACTGGATCTCAAGAAACAGGCTTGCTCCTAAGCCAAGCAAAGCGACAAGGGCGACTGCGGTTTTCTTATCCTTCTGAAATCCGAACAATTCGACCAATATGGCGATGGCTCCTGTCAAGGTGAGAACCACCTCTGGTAAAATAGGAAGAAGATCACGGCCTGTCGCTAGCTCAATCATGAGATTCCTTCAGCTTTTTGGGGTGAAAAATCAGCTTTTGCAAGAGTAGGTTATGGTCTATAATTCATGTTCCTCCTTTATTAACCCACTCTGAAAAAAACAAGTCCAATGAAAGCATTCTACAAAGCACCGCATCCCCTCTATCTATTCTGTATCGGACTACTGATTGGTTTATCCCCTTCCTTGGTGGGAGCTGTTGAGACAAAATTAACAGCTCAGGAACAAGTCATGGTGGAGGAATACCAAACCGTCTCTGTGCTTCGTCAAAAACTCCGTGAACTTTTGGACCGTCAGGAATTGGAAAATGCACTGCAAGAAGGCGACGACGTATACAATAGTTTTCAGAACTTAGAACAATGGCTGCAGAATCTACAGAACAATCCTGGAAACCAACAAATGGAAGAGCTGATGAAAGCCTTGGAAGAGTTTGAGAATCATCTTGCAGAGGTGCTACAGCAACAGCAGCAGTTAGCTTCGCAATTGCCGATGCCTTCTGAAATGCAAAACTCTCAGCAGATTCCTCTTTCTTCAGTGATGGAGCAGCTCAAGCAGATGCTTGCAGAAGGAAAGTTTGAGGAAGCTCGGGATTTTCTGAATCAACTGCTCAGCATGTTTGATCAGCAGCAGCAGAATCTCAACGAGGCGATTTCTCAGTATTATGATTCTAAATTTTCTGAGTTGTCTCGCCAGCTATCGGAGTTGGCAAGGCGTGCAGCAGAAGCCCAAAATCGCCAAGGACAGCTCAATCAAGACTTAAGGCAGACATTGCAATACCCTTCACTGCCACAAAACATGCAACCCCAGATGGAACTTAGCCAGGAACAAATCAGCCAACTGATTCAACAAATGCAGGGGGCTTTATCCCAGATGGAAAACTCTCCTTTCATGCCAACCGAGCAGTTGCAATCCTTGATGCAACAAAGCCAAGAGGCATCGCAGATGACCTCCCAGCAAATTGGTAATGGTATCCCGCAACCGGCTTACGCTTCAGGTCAAAATACGCAAAATCAATTGCAACAGCTTCAGCAAGCGCTGGGAAATGCACAGCAGCAGCTTCAACAAATGGGACGTCCACAGATGAGACGCCAAGGTTCCAATGGCCAAAAATTTTGGTCGGAAAAAGGAGTTCGACCTTTGAAGTTTGAATACGATTTTCAAGCCAATCCGCAATATCGCGAAGAGATTCAACAACTCAATCAAGAAAACCATCCGGAGATCACTCCGCGTCAACAGCAGTATCTCCAAGAAATTATAAAATAAGACTCAAGAAAATCCGAAATCCACCGATAAGTAACTCAAAGAAACCTTTCTTCGTGGGACGAGTCGGTGTGATACCTGCTATGCCTGCGTCTGTCTGTTTTGAACCTTTTTTGAGAGATAAGGAGGCCCCATGCAGCCGGTCACCTATTTAAACTTATACATTCTAGTAATCCTGGGTTTTATAGGGGGTACTGCCTTTGGAACTTATTTCTTCTACGAAGGGATGGAAACCACTAGTTTCTTGGTCTCGACCTCCGCAGGGCAAACCCGTTTCTTCTTTGATAAGAACCAATACGACTTCTATTTCCAAGGATTTATTTTTTGTATCACTTTTTTAGTAGCGGGTGTTTTACTGCTCACGGTGATGGCGATTCCGGGTCAACAGGTATTCTATCAACGAGCTTCAATGGCTCCAGCTGGAGGCGGTGCTCAGTTCCGGCAGGTTGCTCCGCAGCCCATGCGTCCAGCACAACCTCCTCCTCAGATGCAGCCGATGGCTCCTCCGATGCCTCCGCCTCAACCGATGGCTCCCCCTCAGCCGATGGGAGCGCCTCAACCGATGGCGGCACCACAACCGATGGGAGCTCCCCAACAGCCACAGGCTCCTTCACAGGCAGCCGCCCCTCAGGCAGCCAAAGCTGAACCAGTGGAAGAGGATTTTCTGGACGAAGATTTTGACTTTGATGATGAATCTCGAACCAGTGATGCGGGCGACGCTGATGTGGTCTACGGAACAGGACGTATCACTGAAGAAGCGACAGTGGAATTCATCCACAAACATGCTGATAGCGCTATTAAATTTCTGTATCGCAAAAATCTGGATGGCAAACCGCTTCAAGCTTCTGAAGAAGAGATCTACCAAACTTGGCAAAAACGCGGTTTATCTCGCAATAAAGTTCGCGAATACGTGCTGCAAATTATGGAATGGGATGCACTCCCAGAGCAAACGCTCATGGATACATGGTCTCAGTTACGTGACCAATTGTTTGAACTCACTCATTAATCCATTCTCTTCACTCGCTCAATCTACCCTAGCCTCCCCTGATTCCTTGCAGGGGAGGACAAGCTTGCCTCTTTGCCCACCGTAGCGTTATAAAAGTTTCTTTTATTTGACTCACCTCTCACTTTGGCTACTCCTCTATGGCAAGACGCAACAAAGGCCCTGTTTTTACCTCACTTGAAAAAACCAGCATCCTAAGCTTAAGCACCATATTCTTTTTCCGAATGTTTGGATTGTTTCTCGTCCTGCCCCTATTCAGCTTACTCGCGCTGGATTTGCAAGGAGCAACGCCTGCATTGATCGGATTAGCCTTAGGAGCTTATGGCCTTACCCAAGCCACCTTACAAATTCCCTTTGGGCTGTGGAGCGACCGTATCGGTCGCAAGCCTGTGATAGCCTTTGGTTTGGTGTTGTTCATAATTGGGAGTGCAATGGCAGCCGTTGCTGATGATGTATATTGGATGATCGCAGCTCGGTTGCTTCAAGGAGCAGGAGCGATCAGTTCTGCAATTTTTGCTCTGATTGCCGACTTAACCCGCCCTGAAGTGCGAGCTCGTGCCAATGCTGGATTAGGAGCCAGTGTAGGACTGGCCTTTGGACTAGCCTTTTTGATAGCGCCCTTTTTAGGTCACTGGGTGGGCCTTTCCGGAATTTTCTGGCTCATTACCCTGATGGCCTCGATTAGCCTGCTGGTTCTTTTGTTTGCCGTTCCCGCTCCCCCACAAATGCCTACAACCCGTTTGAGCACTCGCGAAATCTTCCGCACTGTGCTCAACATCCCACCGCTTCGCGTGATCAACTTTGGAACATTTGTGTGCAACGTAGGTCTTTCAATGACGTTTTTTGTAACGCCCTTGGTTCTCAACGACTATGGCTTTGCAAAATCAGAATTATGGAAGGTGTATCTCCCAATGTTGTTCTGTGGCGGAGTGGCAATGGTCATGGCAGCCATCATTGCCGAAACTCGCAATCGCTTTCGACAAGTGATGTTGGTAGGAATTCTTTTTCTGCTAAGTTCCTTTGTCCTTTCTTGGGTCGGAAAAGAGGTTGGCTCCCTTCCTGTGTTTTTAGTAGCGCTCTTTATATTCTTCATGGGATTCAACGTCTTTGAACCCATATTTCCCTCACTACTGACACGCATCACTACCCCACAAACCAAAGGCACGGCTAGCGGGATCTATAGTTTTTGCCACTTTATTGGAAACTTCGTAGGGGCGATGCTATCCGGTTTATTATACCATGCCTATCCGTCATGGTTATTCCTATTACTTGTTGTGTTAGCTTCCTTGTTTTTCTATTTCACACTTTCCTTTCCCAATCCTGATCGTAAACCAACTCCTCCTCTGCCAGAAGAGGATATGGGGGTGGTGACTCTAGGCAAGTAAAATAAGACTTGCAGCAAACTAAAAAACAACATAAAAACAACATAGATCATTATCAATACGCAAATCCTAATATTCTTCAGGTATTTTATAGCGTATTTCTTTTAATTGATGATCCATGAACGGCTAGTCATCCCTACTTTAATTTGAGCTTGAGAGGTCGGCGTTAACGTTGACTCTTGTAAGGAGAAAGCTATGGCTGCGGCTCCCGCACAAAAAAAACGAACCTTCAGTGATGTGTTAGCAGGTTATGCCAATAAAAAACTCAATACCTCCGAAGACTCATCACAAGAGCTACTAACAGGAGATCAGCGCAAAGCTATTTTTGATCAGTTAGGAGGAGTTGTCGAAGAAAGCAGTGGCTCCAAGCTCTTTGATAAAACGAGCTTGCGACAAATGGGTGCCTTCATGGATCGGATGGAAAAATTTTACAACAATTTGGAAAACGACTCGAATCTTGCGAAGGTGATGTACCCTGACCCTCAAGTTTGGTATCAGGAAAGTTACCTCTACATGTACGATGAACTCGCTCTGCTAGAAATCATCCGTTACTTTGGAGCGGGCCGCACACAGTATGACAAAGAAATCGTGTTCAAGTCGATGACGGCCAAACTGATCAAAACCCAAGAAACGGTCCGAACCGTATTACGCAATGAAGGCTTCCTCACCCGATACTTGGAACAACATAAATACGAATTAAACGATCTCGCGGAAATCTTAAATCAATCCTATAAGTTTTCAGAACGTCCCCAACCTTTAGTAGGTATAAAACGTAGCCTGCAACGCATGGTTCTCGAAATGGCTTATGCTTGTTTGCAATTGCTGCAACAGCTCGACATCGCCATTCATGATTCAGCACAACCGGTTTATGACAAAAAGAAATATTATGAAGCCCTGGTGCTACAAATGCGTTACTCCGACGAAGACCTGTTTGAATTCTTAGCCAGCGACGATTACACGACTTTGGTGCAACTCATCACCAAAGTCATATTTCAATTTCAGGCGCATCCCATGATGCCGTTGTTCCAACATGTCAAGCGGGAATACATGACCGACTGGCTGGTGATGACTCTGCGAGATTACGACAGAAAGGGAGCGGAGGATAATTTTTATCAGGCGGGTAAAGCTGGCATTTACGAAAAAGAAAAACGCCTCTCGTTGCCCTCCGAATTGTTAGAAAACATGCGTCAACGAGAAAAATTAGACGATGATTCTGTAATTGAAGGGGAAATGGCAGCGTTGCGATCACTTTCAGAAGACGATTTTTACAACCTGCTGCTCAAGTTTTATGGGTTGTTCAAAGACGACAATCAATTGGGCAAACACATGCCGCTTTCTGTTCAGAATATGGCTTCCAGTGGGAATCTGGCATGGGAAAAACAAAATATGGCAGCGCAAGCGGCGCATAAACTGAAGATGTCCGAAAAGTCGCTAAAAAAAGAGAAAAAAAGCATCTTCCAAAGCTTTTTTTCAGAGATCAAAAAAGCCAATAACGTTTTCAGTTCGGTCCGCAAAAAAATGGAATCAAAAAAGCAGCAAGCCGAACAAGCTCCCCCGTCTCCCAAAAAAGAAGACCCCCCTCCCCCCCCGCCGCCACCCGAGGTGAAACTCAACAATACCGGTAAACCCCTCGAAGCGTGTTTCCCGATCCCCAAAAGAGATGTCCCCAATTTGGTTGCCGGACAATCTCAAGATTACAGCTTCAACAATTCGGATGCAGAAGCCTTCATCACCCCTTTAGAACAGGAATTTTTGGTCAACTTTTTCAACGTGGAAAAAACAGCCAACCAGCCTCAAATCAATCCGGCTTATCTGCGGTATACTAAAGCTCTGGAAGTCATCATGGAAAGCTACAAGGAACATATCCAACATATCGAAAAGCATATGACGATACGGGGCAAATCGGAAGGATTTAAAGAGCAAGTGCTGTACTTGAAGGTACGTAACGATTTGATCGTCACTTTGGGAATCACCAAAATGGGGCAAAGTAGTAATATAGATAACTTACCCGAGTCACAAACTTCGTATTTTCGCGTGTTTGTTCAGGGTCCCTTAATGAAACAGCTCGGAAAACTCAAAGTACCTTCTGTTTTCAAAAAATTTCAAATCAATGACAAAGGTTTCTTGTTTAAAGAAATCACAATTCCTGCCTTAGAAGCTTCTAAAGATTTCAAAGTCGTTCCTATCCTTGCCATGATTTCGGTTGTTGAAAGTTTGCCTCACGATCAATTTGAACAACTCCATCAAGATGACGAATTCGGATTCATTCTTTCTTTAAAGAAATGTGCCCAAGTTTTGAACATTGGTACCGAATGAACATATTTCGATCCTGAAAAATCAATCTTGAAAACGGACGACCCAGGCATCATATTCTCCTGCTCCTTGGGAATTAGTGTAACCAGCCATGACGTAGGAGCCATCAATAAGACGAATCAAAGCCTGAGCCTCGTCCCAACCGGTTCCCCCCCAAGTCGATTCCCATACGACTTGGCCGTCTTTGCTGATTTTAACGATCCAGCCATCTCTCGCCTGATTGGAATCCGCTTCCGAATACCCTGCTAACAGGTAATGATCGTTTGACACAGCCACAACCGCACGGAGACCGTGTCTTCCTGGTCCTCCAAATTTGATTTCTTGGTAGACTTCTCCTTCGGCTGACAGCCATAACATCCAACCTTCGGTTTGCAAGATATCATTTTGAGTGGTTTCTCCTACGAAAAGGAATCCGTTTTTGACAGAAAGCATTGCGTAGACCCGATCAGAGTCACTGGAGCCAAAGGTTCGATCCCATAATAGGTCACCTTGTGCGTTCAAGCGCAATATCCAGCCATCTCGGCTTCCTTCTCCTTTAGCATCTGTGATACCGGCCACCAAGTAACCTCCATCCTTGAGCTGGAGCATCGCATGTGCTTCAGAGACGCTCTCAACCTCGCCAAAGAAACGTTGCCATTCAATATTGCCGCCAGGATCGAGTTTGACGACCCATGCGTCGGTGCCTTCATCTGCACCACGTGCTTCTGAAGCACCAGCTAGTAGATAGCCTCCGTCTTGAGCTTGAATAATCGCATAGGCTTCATCCCGATCAGTTCCGCCCAAAGGGCGTTCTCCTTCCCACTCCCCGGTTGCCCCCAACTTGAGAATCCATGCATCCGAGCCACGAAACTCAGTCAATCCAGTAAAAATCGAACCACCGTCCGTTGTAGGAATGATGGAATACACCTCATCAATAGCGTGGGTTCCCCAGTGTTTTTCCCAGACTTGTTTTCCTTGCATATTGAGCTTGAACACCCAGCCATCAGTGCGTTTGGCTGAACCAGAACGAGTGGAACCACCAACGATCAAGCTACCGTCGTCGGTCAAATGAAGCGAATAGGCTCGGTCCCAACCAGTCCCACCATAAGTGTGCTCCCACAAAATTTGCGGTTCAGCAGCTTGAAGGAAAAATCCCGAAAAGAACATCCCCAAGCACCAGAGAAATAGGATCTTCAAAAATTTTTTATTTCTCATTGTTCTGCCTCTGTAACTCGTTTTAAAGTGAAGCGGTTTCATTCCAATTCGCGTCTATACTCACGGTTTGGAAAGACACGCAAGATTTCCTCAAGAGTTTCGACCTACCAACATCATTCGTCTGAAACCCTCAAAAAGGAAGTAATGACCATTTATTTTCACGATTTCATTGCCGCCTGGGCACGCTGGGTTGTACGACGCCGGGTGGCTGTCTTAGTACTCACCACCATTTTCTTGGTTGCCTTCCTCATCCAGCTACCACAGCTTCGCTATGAACATTCACCGGAAATGTGGTTTATCGAAAATGACCCCATCCTCACCGATCTGGAACAACTGAAAGAATTGTTTGGAGATCGACAGTACTTGATTATCGGCCTCACCCCCAAACTTGCCACAGAAGATCTCATTCAACCTCGCTATTTCCATATCATCGACCAGATTACGCAATTCCTACAAACCGATGAAGCAGTTGCCCATGTTGATTCACTCAGCAACTATCAGTATTTGCAGGTTTCTGGTTCGGAAATGGAGCTGATCCCACTCATTCCCAAAGTCAGTCAATGGACAGGAATAGCCCCCTCTCAAGAAGGGGTTCGCCGTATATTAAACGGTGAATTGGTAGCACATGGCAGACTCTTCACCCCGGATTTGAGACACTCGGCGATTTACGCCCGATTGCACCCTGAGCATGCGAATATCGAACAACAGGTCCGTTTAGTAAGCGCATTACGCCAACTGTTGGATGAACTAAACTTGCAAACGCAAGGCCTGCAATCTCACTTATCCGGCTTGGTACTGATCAACGAACGCATTCTTACAAGCAGCGAGGAAAACGCCAACTTCACTAGGGGCCTGATGATGGTTTTTATTCTGGTCCTGCTATTTTTGTTTTTTCAAACATGGATTGGTGTAGTGATGCCCATGGTCGTCGTTGTAGGATCTTTGGTGACGGTTATGGGGACTCTTGCCTGGGTAGGATGGGATCTCAATCTGCTGAACGTCACGTTACCAGCATTGGTCGTTGCTGTGGGAGTAGGAGATGCCGTTCACATTTTAACCGAGTTTTATCGATTACGTCATGCGGGACATTCGCCGCCTGAGGCCGCCTCTGGATCAGTGAAGGTACTTTTTTTGCCCTGCCTGTATACGTCCATTACCACCGCAGTAGGGTTTTTGACCCTCACCGTCACTCGTTTGGCTCCGGTCACAGAATATGGAATCGTGGCAGCAATTGGAGTTATGGTGGCATTTTTACTTTCGGTCGTCACTCTTCCTGCCTTACTAAGTTTCACTCATGGGCACCCTACCCATACGACCCGTCTAGCTAACACCGGATGGGCTGCCCGATTGACTCAAGCCATGACCCCTTTAACGTTTCGTTATAAGTTTCTGATTGTTCTCATTGGGGGTGTTGTCATTCTAATTTCTTGTGGGCTGCTTACCCAAATTCAAGTGGACTCTTCACATAAAAGATTCTTCCGAGATAATGCACTGGTCCATGAGGATTTGGCATACTTTGAAAAAGTGTATGGATCTTCTGATACCCTTGAAATTCTCATCAACGCCGAATCTCAATTTCGTTTGATGGATCTAGACTTTTTACACCAGGTGCTCGCCTTTCAACAATATTTAGAATCCCTACCTAGCGTTAGCAAAGCCACTTCTGAAGTAGACAAACTCCGCCAAGTGCATCTAGCAAATAATGATCACAACCCCGACCATTTCAGGTTGCCTGAACGCTATGAGGACCTTGACCGATATCTACAAAAAACCCGAGAACTGATTGCCAATACAGACGGACGTCGTCAATTAGACGTGGTGGATAACTACTTGTTGATTACCGTGCAATACTCCTATTCAACCTCCTCACAGGCTCGAAACTTGATTGCTAAGATTCAGCAAGACGTGAAAACGAAATTCCCAATGCTCAACACCACCATTACAGGAGATGGAGTGATGCATACCAACCGGGATGTTTACATTTTGGAAGGATTGGGCAAATCGTTTCTATTAGCAATCGGTGTGATCGTCATCTGCTTATTCACGCTGTTGCGTTCGCTCCGTTACGGGACGTTTTCATTGGTACCCAGTTTGGTTCCTATCGTCTTCGCTGGAGGAGTGATGGGAGCTGGTGGAATTTATCTCGATTTCAGTACAATGATTATTGCAGCTCTGACTTTTGGTATTGTTGTGGATGCAACCATCCATGTCATGACTCGTTATGGGAAGGCCCGCCGCTCAGGTTTAGACCGAAAGACGTCTGTCCATCTCGCGCTTACTCAATCAGGACATGCCATATTTCTCACGTCTATCATTCTCTTCTGTGGTTTCATTGTGAACGCCTTGTCGACCTTTGTTCCGACAATGTACTTTGGGCTGCTGGGGAGCATTATTATTTTGATATCCCTGATATCAGTCTTGGTTTTATTACCTGCTTTGATCTTCACATTGGCAGTTTGGAAACCGGAAAGCTAAGCACGATTGGAAACCGGAAGGCTAAGCGCAATTGGAAATCAGAAAGCTAAGCGCGATTGGAAACTAGAAGGCTAAGAACGAGTTAAAGGGAGTGCGCGAGAAATTAGTTCAGACCCATTCGGTCGATTGAGGTTGATGAGGTTCGTCGGAAGAAGAGTTAAATTGGGAAAGACGTCGAGAAGAATTCGGTTGCAGAATGGGCGCATTGGCAGACAAATACGGCTCCATATGTCGGAGATGCTCAATTAATTCTTCATAAGTTGACGCGGTGATGTTGACATGTCCCAGCTTTTGTCCGGGGCGTGGTTCTTTGCGATACAAATGAAGATGTGCTGAAGGCAAGCCGAACAAGGTCTCTCGCATTCCTTCTTGTCCTATGAGATTGACCATGCCTGAAATCCGATAGGCTTCCGTGCTTCCCAATGGATAACCTAAGATCGCCCGTAAATGGTTTTCAAATTGATTGGTTTCTGCACCATCCAACGTCCAATGTCCCGAATTATGGACGCGAGAAATCAGTTTATTGGCTAGGATTCCTTGTTCTGTATCGAGCAGTTCTAAAGTGAGTGCTCCGACATGGTTGAGATAAGTCAAAATGGAAGACGCAAACTGTTGGATTTGCTGTTGGACTTCAGAAACAATATCAGCGGCAGGAGCAATGGAATATTGCAACACTCCATTGTCATAATAATTTTCGGCAACGGGGTAAAACGCCATTTCTCCATGTTGGCCTCTAACCGCCACTATAGATAAATCTCGAATGTAAGGAACCTGTGGTTCGATAATCACAGTGGAACCACTCATTCGCGACCACGCGGTCTCGATTTCAGCATCGGTGTGAATGACGCATTCTCCTTGCCTTTCGTAGCTCAAGGTAGCATTTTTCACAACCGCAGGAAGTCCCAGCGATTGCAAAGCGACCCTCAGTTCCGTATCTGAACTAGCCAAACGATAAGGAACATGTGGGATGTTCAACATATTGAATAACTTCTTCTCTTCAATGCGGTTTTGACTTGTTCGTAAAGACTGCAAAGAAGGGAAAAAACGTTTATAAGCGGCCACATATTCTGCCACTTCGATTGGCATGGTTTCAAAGCCGTAGGTGAAAAGATCGGCTGAAGCAACAAATTGGACCAGAGCTTGTTCCTGAAGGTCTCGTTTAAAAAAGAATTGTCCAAGCAAGTTTGCAGACCCGGAAGGCGCTACATCATAAAATGAAAAATCGAGTCCCAACGGATTTCCAGCCCAAGCCAACATACTTCCCAGTTGACCAGCACCAAGGATGCCAATTCTCATGAAATCTCCGCAGATGTAAGTTAGGGATTGGATAGATAGAAAGGGTAAGGGATGCTTGTTAGCCATTTTTATTTCATAGGCCTCATAAACCCACAATATAATTTCAATTGGTTTCACTTAGAATGCGTTACTGAATTACACTTGCGTTTCCGTACTAAAATTCATTAAACCAATAAGTAGAATGCCTGGTTTTATCCCTCTATTTCACCCTGACTTGGGAGCATTGAAAGCCACCTATGAAACGCACAACACTCAGCCGAGAATTAAACATCGCATTTTTTGTAGCGCTGTTTGTTCCAATGGTATTCGCTACCGCCTATTCCATTGTTTATTACGGCGACAAAATTAAGGAAGAAGCCCTTAACAAAGTAGCTTCAGACCTGAAAGTCGCTATGTTGATCTACAACAACAACGTCGATGAGTTAGAACAGTTGGCAGGCTCCTACTCGCAGGAGCGATCATTGGCCGTATTATTCTCCTTGGGGTTGAATGAAAAATTGGCTGGAGAGTTATCCAAAACAGCCAAAGCAAGCGGATTGGACATGGTGCTGGCAATCAATCGCGATCTCGAAGTGGTCGCACGATCACACAATTCGGAACGCTATGGCGATGTGGTTCCCAACAGCACTTTTATTGAGCAAGCGCTGCAAGGTAAAACACTATCAAGTACCGAAATTTTGCCGTTAGAAATGGTTCAACAAGAAGGCGTTCAACTCCAAGACTCACAGGCCGACCAAATTCTGTCCCTTACCGGGGCAGCCCCCCTTTACGATCGAAGTCGAACTAAGATAGTGGGTGTCCTTGTTCTGCGCCGAGTGATCAATGGAGACAACCTGATCGTGGGCGAAATTTATGACAACTTGAATGTCGACACCGGGATTTTTGCACAAGGTCATTTGATTGCCAGTCACATGCCTTCCAGCGAAAATAATGAATTGCAACGCTTGACTCCCCTCATTGAAAAGACGGTATTGGAAGAAGGCTCCGTTTTTGAAGAGGCAGTGATGCAAGAAAATGGGTATTTGGCCAAGTATGAACCATTGCGCAATGTAGATGGAACCCCCGTTGGTGTGATGATGATTCGTACCAGCGCTGAAAGCTACATCGAAACTCGCTTCATCGCATTCACCAGCTTATTTGTCATTGCGCTCGTCGGATTTTTATTGGCCTTCAGTATCAAAATCGTCATTCAAAAACGCATCCTATTGCCGATCCAAAAGCTTAAGCAAGGCACAGAAGTGATTGCTCGTGGGAGCTATGATCACCAAATGCCTATCCTGTATCAAAATGAACTAGGCGATCTCGCACATTCGTTCAATCGGATGGCTGGGGAACTGGCAGATACCTATGCCAAGCTTGAAGAGTATAACCGAGAACTAGAAGTTAAGGTCGAAGAACGCACATCAGAACTGGTCCAGACCAATCGCCAAATGGCTGAAACCAACCAGCTCTTAGGAGAAACTCTAGAAACACTCAACCCAGGAGTTTCTGTTCTAATTTCTAAGAACAAACAACACTTGGGGTTGGTTGTTGCTACAGAATTCATCACAGACCTTGCCGGATACACACGCCTCAACATGACTATTGGAGAAAGTTTAACAGGTGAGTTCATCACCGAGTTCTTCCGAGACAGCCACAAACTTTTGGCTAAGTATTTTGGATTTCGTGACAAAACCATTGGAGATCAGATTGTTGCAACCTTCGGAATTCCAAAAGATGAGTCTCCTCCCAGTCCATTTCATCCATTCGATTCAGTCTTTTGTGCTTTACAAATGAAGGAAGGAGTCGCTGGCATCAATGAAAAGTTGCGAAGAACCATCCGTGAGAATTACTCAACGATTCAAAACCGACTCATGTCTTTGCCTAAAGAAGATCGAGAAGGCGTGAACTTAGAAGGATTGCAGTTCCAAATCCGGATTGGAATCAATACATCCAACCCTGCAACTGGAAGAGAAATCGATCAAATGCGTATGGTGATGATGGGTGCAGAAACTGGTGTCGATTACACGGGGCAAGGAGGCGCATTGATATACGCTTCTCGTTTGGAAAGCAGTGGGACTCCAGGGGAAATCCATGTGGGAGAGAACACCAAACGGTATATCGAGCATGTATTCGAATTGGAAGAATTGCCAACGGTCCAGTTGAAAGGGCTAGGGGTGCAATCACGTTATCGCGTGATTGCATCAAAAAACCTATTTGCCAATATTTATCCAAAGACACGATTTTTTCGACGCTACAGCAACAACGAACCTGCAATAATTACGAACGCATTAAAAGAAGTAAAAATAGGGAAGTTGCATATCCATGAAGTGCGAAAAATCCAATCAGAAACTGATGTTTCGATTCATTATATGGAACATTGTGCTGGAGTGTATCAGGTGGTCCATGCACGTTCCTTGTTCAGCTATGCCATTGCTGAGGAAATGGGCCTACCAGACGAAGTAAAAAATGCCATAGTGTTTGCATGTATATGGCATAATCGACTGCCTCCCCATATGTATTGCTTCGATTTTAAGGAGTACGATCTGGAACCACAATTGCCCCCTGATGTAGACATCACACTTGTGAATAGGATCTTGAAAGAACTGAAAAAGCGGTTACCAAATCAATTTGAAGTGGAAATGCACGAAGCTCAAATCATTGATATCGCGACTCGTTTCGATCTGCTTAGTTTTGACCGGACTTACTTACGAACTCGCCAAAACGAAGTCCAATCTCCAAGACAGGTTATCGAAACTTTACACGAAACATGTATCTATCCCGAAGAAATGATTCAGATGCTCGATTCCTTGATGAGTACTTCGATTGATGCAGAAGAGGAGAAACAAGAGATGCTACAAGTAGCGGGACAATTGGCGGGAAATACCGACACGCTGATTCAGTTCTTAAATCAAATGTTAACGGAAGAACAAAAAGCCCAGCTTTTGAGAAAAGTTCAGGAAACTTCTTAATGCTTGAGTCGGGATTGATCCCGGAATCGCTGGATTGCCATATCAATCAAGGCATCCATCAAATCTGAATACGCCAAACCAGACTCTGCCCACATTTTTGGGTACATCAGCCGTTGCCCTAAGCCGGGAGAAGTATTGATCTCGTTGATCAGCAAGGTATTGTCTGGTTTCAAAAAAAAGTCCAATCTAGCAAGCCCTTCGCACTCCAACAAACGAAAAACCTCCAGGGCCATTTCGCAAATTTGACGATTCACTTCCGGGTCCACCTCTGCTGGAATCTTGAGAGCATTCTCGTGGCTCCCGGTATACTTGGCTTCAAAATCAAAAAATTCATGATTATGAATGATTTCGGTCAACGCTGTTGCGGCTTGCGGACTCTTGTCACCTAAAATCGCACAACCGATTTCTCGTCCTTCGATAGCTTGTTCAATCAAAACTTTCTGGCAATAGGTGAAGGCGGCTTCCAATGCTTGTTTGAAAGACTCTTCATTTGTGGCTTTGTAAATACCAAAAGACGATCCCAAGCGATCCGCTTTCACAAATACGGAGGGTCCTAATTTTTCTGCCACTTCGACATAAGAAATTCGTTGGTCGTACCTCAACACGAGATAAGGAACTACTGGAAAACCTGCTTGGAGAAGCAATCGTTTCGTAACATCTTTGTCCCTGCCTACAGCAGTCCCATACGGATTGGCACCAACATAAGGGACATTCAAAGATTCGAGAAAGGCTTGAACTGGATCATCGGTAATGGGGAAAAAAATATCCACTTTGGCAACACATTGGTGCGTTCTATTGTCAATTAATTGACCGTTAGGAGCTGGAAAAACGATTGGCTTGGTTACATCCAAACGAACGTTATACACATCGTGATAATCCAGGAGATAGTCGTCGTCACGGCTAAAATACCAATACCCGTCTTTCCCAATCCCCAACATCACGACATCATATTTATCCGAACGAAGTGAATCCTGAATTTGTTTGGAAGACATCAAGTCAACCTGATGTTCGAGTCCTCTCCCACCGTAGATCACTCCTATGGTGATCTTGTTTTTAGAAGTCATCAATTTTGTTTCTCGATTTCAGTGTATATTTCGTCAGCAGCGGCGAGAATGTCGACAGGTGGATCGTAACTGATGATTTCAGCAACTGCGAAATTGATCGCAATTTTTTTAGGGCTTTCAAATTCTTGGGTCAATTCGCGAGGTTTAGCCCCATTGAGGACTTTAGCAATATTTTCAGCGTGAAATTCACCTGCATACTGGAATTCTGCTTGTGCAATACTCAGTAACACCCCATGCCGGACTTCATTGGGACCGGACTGAGAAAAGGTAGGAATTTTTCGCTGATAGATCGGGTCAAGGAGCTGAGGCAGCGTTTTTGTGTTCACCCCACGATGAACTGTAATATACAAAGCATCGATTTGAGGTGCCAATTTGTTGTGGCACTCCATCACATTGGCAGTTGCTTCCTCTTCGCTGACCCCAGAAAATTGAGCCAAACATCTCACGACCTCAAATCCTCGCGACTTGGCGACTGTATCGATCTTGTCCACCGCAGCATAGGTTCGCCCTTCGACCGTGTCTTCATAAACAACACCCAATTTTTGGAAGCCAATAATGTCATGAAATAACTCGACTTGGATTTCATAACGACGGGGTTCGAGCTTCGCGTGCACATGGTCAAAACCAGAATCTTCCAAACTTTTCACAATTCCTGCTCCCAAAGGGTCACTTGCCGAAATGACCTCAATTGGAATCGAATGCTCATTGTTGGCTAAATCTTGTCCAGCCCATGTTCCGAACGCAAAAATCAAATCGATGTCTTTTTGGGCATTCACTCGTTCAATCGCTTGCGACCGCGTCACCATCCTAGTGTCTTTATCCCAATTGGAATCGTAATAAGCGTTGGGAACAAACTCGAGATAATCGCTTTTCAAATCCGAAATCATCCATTGCCACAAAACTTCGGTGTTTTGAGGGTCTGAGAACTTCGGCGGTTCTTTCGTTTCGACCCATCCAATTTTTGCAAGGCCACGAATAACCGCTTTCAAAATCGTTTGGTAGTCAACGTAAGGACCACCTTGGTAATACGCAATCCTCCATTTTTTGCCTCCGGCCTTGAGGGTTGGCTTGACAGAGTATTCGGTGTCTGCCGCAAAGCTTCCTGCGAAAGGAAATGCGGTAAACAACAGGCACAGTATGACAAACAAGCAACCGTTTCGTGTCATGATATTCTCCCTGGAGTTAGATAATACAGGTGTTTCAAAGTCATCGATTTATAACTCTGCGCTCAGGCAGAAGCAATTTTTTTTAAGCGGTGCGTGTCGTCAAATAAGCTTCGGAACTCTGCCACAATTGTAGGCCAATACGAGATATCATCGCTCGCTCCGCCTCATGCATGATTCCGTCTGCCATCGCCATTTCGGTGGCTGTCGCGAGGACATTTAACTTCCATTCGTCTTTTTCCACCACTGGGATATTTCGTAACAAAATATTGGCGGCTTTATCAAATGTTTCTCGCCCCTGCTTCTTGTGCTCCAACAATTCATTGATGTAGAGACTGAAGATACTGCGGGCTTCTTCGACAGTCAGGTATTTTCGGATTTCTTCTGTTTCATCGATCATTTTTTCTGCAGATTGACGTTCTTCTTCTTTCAACTTGCCATCGGAGGCCGCAATCAACGACATCACGGCAACCAAGGCGTAACCATAGTTCTTTTCTGGCGAAATCTTTTTTGGAGTCCATCTTCTGCGGAAGATGTTGGAAATCACCCCTTCGTTAGTGGCAAAGATCCAAAACAAAATCGACGATACCAAGTAAATGCCACCAATTAGAGCGATGGCATGCTCCAGTCCCATTACGGCAATCAGGGTGCCTAAAACAATCGGCCCCATCACTTGCCCTAAACGCTCCACCGCACGATACACCCCCATTGCTTTTCCTTCTCCCAGATTTTGAGTGACTTTCAAATTAAGGGCGAACACAGTTTGAGAAGCAAACCCGATACTGCTTGCTATACCCAGCATTAGAATGGCAAACAATGTCGCAAAAAAGCCTTCTACGGTATAGAAAATCAACAACCCCACCCCCCCAAACAATCCACTGAGAACAATGTAAGGCTTTTTGTTATCGGCACGGTCCACATAGCGACTGATGAAAGGAGCCAAAGAAATCATGAAAAGCCCGTAGATCATCAATGCGCGACCGATGTTGGACTGAGATGTATTGATCGAATTCAAGTAGATTGGACTGGCGTAGTAAAGAAACCCGACACTGCACAAAGCACTCGGCACGCTGCTGAAAAACAAGAGAGCGAAAACATTTCGGTTGGCAATGAATTTAAAGTAATCAGAAAACTTCTGGGGGGGGTGATTCGAAGGCTTGGAAGATGGTTTGCTTTTTTGTTTTGGTTGGCTCGCCGCCCCAAAAGAATCCCGCATGAACACTATCACAAACACGGCTGAGAGCAGGATCACAACTGTTGCCACATAAAAGACGCGAGAAAACCCCATGCGTTCAGCTAGCATCGCTCCGACTGCTCCTGCACAAATGCTTCCTGAATACATCCCGGCTGTTAAATTCGAAATCCCACGGGCACGCTCCGTGAAATCGGTATTATTGAAGATAAACCCCTGGGAAGACATCACAGCCAATCCATAGCCAAACCCCGTGAAGCAGCGGTAAAAGATGAATTCAACAGCGCCAGTTGCCGTTCCACACAAAAATGCCCCCATCGAGGCACAAACAACACCAAACACGAACGGCTCGTGCCATCCACGCTTATCTAACCAGATCCCCCCTATGATGAGAGCTATCCCAGCAAAAAGCATATTGACCGAAATAGGAAGCCCCATGATTACATTCTTAGAAAGCCCCAATATCGGTTCATACAATTGCTCGACATGAAGAGGTAAAAACGACACGGAAAGGTCGATGGCAAAAATTACAATAAACGCAGCGGGTCGAATGATTCCGTATTTGCCTTGAAGGGGTGGGACCCCCGTTTTGGGTTTTTTGATCTGCCTACTGATGAAGATTAAAAAGAAAATGACCAACTCCATGACAAATAGGAGTGAAATCACCACAACCGTTACCGAGTCAAATACGATCTCCTGAATTTTCCCCCCGATTAGCTTCCGAGAAAGTTGGACCCAGATATAACCTTCCGTCGTTCCATTTTTAAGCAGCGGTACTAAAAGTTCGTAAGTTTCGGAATCCTCATGCTCGGCCATTTCCACTTGCTGCCGATCTCCCTCTTTTTGGACGTTAGCCACGCCTTGGGCATTGGCGAGATAGAGCAAGTATTTCTCTTTATCGAGAATCCCCATATCTTGGATTTCAGGAGTAGACCGAATGATTTCACTCATCAGTACATCTACTTTTACCAAACGGTTAATACGTAGATTTTTCTGAAGCAAAAATTCGATATCGTCTTTCAAGAGCTGAGTCAGAATGGAAGCTTTTTGGTGGGTGATTTCGAGATAATTCGTGCGGAAATATTGAACATTGAACAAAGAATAAAATATCTGAGCTGTGCCCAAGATGGACAATAGCACAACGTAAATCCGCATTCGAGGAGCGGTGGTTCCTTCTCGATTGATTAGGAAAGAAAGACCGACTGCTAATAAGATAGCCGCGACTAAGGTTGTCCAGCCTAAGACTTCCAAATTCCACTGGATGATGGTGCCTACTCGATTATCGATCAACTCCCGTTTGAAGGAGAGATCCATTGTTCCCTCCCACTCTCCTTTGCGATTAATAATCGGATAGAGAATGTGGTAGCTATTGTCTGTAAGCACAACCGATTCATCCAGGCTATCAGAGTACTCCTGAGGCGTGAAATCAATGCGCAGTTGTTCTGGGACGATCTCTCCTATGTTGCTGTCATCCAAGCTGTAAAGAATTTGCCCTTCAGGCGCAAATACATTCACCTGAGCTAAATCGGGATTATTCTTTTGAATTTCATCCATTAGTTTGGTGATACCAAAGAACTTATTCAATGATTTCCCAAACCGGATTGCACTAGCGATATTTCGCTGAAAATCGCGTGCAACCACTTTGTAACTAGAGATCAGCGATTCGAGGTATAATTTTTCAAAAGATGTAATACTAAGACTTGCGTTGAAACCCTGTGCAAGCATCAAAATCAGTACAGCAGGGACCAGAAGTTTTAGGCGAAAAGTGAGGCTATTGGTCATAAACTAAGGTGTGATTAAATTCTTTAAAAAGGCGGTCCTAGCCCAATATTTATCCATGCTGCTTAGCATAACCATCAGGAGACTAGAAGCTAAATATTTAATATTGCACTTTTACAGTTATTTTCCTTTTAGGCGCTTCTAAAGTAAAAGCTGCATCTTTAAACTTGGGTGGCCCCATAAAGCCTTGAGCTTCATTACTAAAGCCGTACCCTTCGGTGGGAATGCCGAGCATGTTTGTGTCCATTTCGCCATTGTCGTTTTCGTCATGGTAAATCGCCACTGCATATGTCCCGGTTTCGAGGTTGGTAAAATTGGCGGTTGCTTCTAAATTTTTTGATTTCACACGTATCTCTTGGATTCGCCCTTCTTCCTTTAAAAAAGTTTTCTCATCGTCGAACAAAGCGATCATCAATGCTCCTTGATCCAACTTTATGCCTACAATGGCAATCTCTAATTCAGCAGCCTCTGATAGCCCCGTTAGAACCAAGTACATTACTAGATTTAGTAGGATTGCTCGAAACATCATCCTCTATTGATAAAAATTAGAAAATGTGAAATCACGGATAAGAAAGCTTTGTCAGCATAAAAGAGCTATCAGTCAAGTCAAGGGAATGATCTAATTGGCGATCTCTTTGTTTCCGCGAATAATTTATTTTTTTAGGGAATGGGCCTTATCTCATTTCATTTCAAAACCAATTCGCTTTTCCCAAAACCAGCGTTCAAAGGCCTCCACATACAAATAACCCATCAAAGTATGCTATTCGAATTCAGACTTTAGATAAGATTTTTTAATGATGACTCTTTAAAAGTTGGCTTGATACCAAGAGGAGAAAGGAACGCTATGCAAAACGGTATGTCGCGTCTTTCCAAATTATTAATTGTGGGAGCTGCATCGTGTATTGGACTGGTCTTCCTCACTTCATGGGGAATGTGCCAAACACCGGACAACGTTCGTCCCCACCATGTGTTTGCACATGTGCAATGGGTTCAAGAGGAGTTGGATCTCATTCGCCTAGAGATGGGCAAACCATTGGACCTTCGTCCGGACATCAATGTAATACGTGTCAGCCCTCATGAAGTCTTTTTTCAAGCGATCACGTTGTTCAACAAAGCCAATCGTTTAAGCTTAGAGAAGACTAAACAATGGGGGACCACTCCTTCAACACCGAAAGGAAATATACGTCCCGCCAATGTGTATCACGTCGTCGATCAAGCTTTGCAGAAAATCTTGGAAGTCAAGCAACATTTCAAAATTCCGGAAACAGTTGACAAACCAGAAGTCGATCCGATCCATACCCCGGTAGATGTTTTCCGTGAAATTGTTCAGGCAAACCGCCAATTGAATATATTGTTGGATACAAAATACGGCCCCCATGATGTGTTTCAACAAGTAGGGCAGGCTCGAAACTATCTTCAGGTACTGATGAAAAATTTTTCTGACACAAATCGGGAGCTGCGTCCTCCTGAATTTGAGCGCAGAATTTCCCCCAAGCAGGTTTACAGGAGCGTTTATAACAATTTTCAGACCGTTCGGGCCATATACCTGAACTCCGGATTAGCTCCTATTGAATTGGAAATCGATACAACGATCAGTGTCACACCGAGCGACGTGTACGATTTAGCGTCTTTGGTGGTATCACAACTCGATTTTCTTTATCGGCAAAGCAAAGCATCAGAGGCTCCCAAACAATTCGTTTATCCTGGAAGTAAACTCCCCGCACATGTGTATCAACACACAGGTTGGTTACAAAAAGATTTAGAAGCGTTGAATGATCAAGTGCTAGCCAATCCTCAATGGTTGGATTGAACAAAATAGGAAAATTTTGAATAGGAGAAGATGATGAACTTCTTAAAAGATAGTCCGATTCGCATAAAACTCGCGGTAGGCTTTGGGATACTCACCGTCTTGTTATTCGTGATTGTGATCGTGAACATTTGGCAGTTGCGCAATCTCGCTACCCGTTCATCAATCATGCTCGAACAACGCATACCTACCATGCAAGCCAGCATGGATATCGCGGATGGTATTCAACAAGCTTTGGCTGCATTGCGAGGCTATATGTTGCTAGGAGAGACATCGCTTAAAGACGAACGCAACCAAGCATGGTCCCAAACCATTTTTCCTGCATGGTCAACCATCCAAGACATGGCAAATGTGCATTCTACAGTCGATGCAGGACCACAAACACACTCCATAGACTTTGAGGAAGTTGATCGCCTATTGAAAGAGTTTCAAAAGCTTCAAGAAACCATCGAATCCTTGGCACATTCCGACGAAAATATACCTGCGATTCAAGTGCTGTTTGAAGAAGCTTCTCCGCTCGTGCAAACCATGAATCAAAATATTGCGACCATGATTGAGCTGGAATCACGAGAAGCCGCCTCCGCTGAACGCAAAACGCTACTGGCAATCATGGCCGAATTTCAGGGAACACTGGGACTCGCCTTTGCATCCATTCGAGGCTACTTGATTTCTGGTGACAAAAACCTACAGGAGGAATTTCATCGAATGTGGAAAGCCAATGGTACTTGGTTCAATCAATTGAACCAACGTAAAGTGTGGTTAACCGTCGATCAAAACGAAGCACTTCAAAAATTAACAGAAGGCCGTTCTAATTTTGCGGCCCTGCCACAAAGGATGTTTGACCTCCGAAGCGGAGACGATTGGAATCGCGCGAATTACCTTGCCTCAACAGAGGCTGTCCCTATGGGAAACCAGCTTCGCTCCTTGCTGAAGGAACAGGTTCAACTTCAGACCCAGACCCTTCAACAGGAAGGTCGTCTGATCGAGTCGCTTGTCAATACATTGCAGTGGATCGAATGGGCATTGTTGGCGCTGGGTTTAGCGGTCGCTATTCTTTTTGGCACTTTTTTGACCCGGTCCATCACTCGTCCCCTCACAGAGACTGTCAAGATGCTAAATTCTCTGAGCCAAGGGCACTTGGAATACCGAGTGCCAGTCCGAAGTCAGGATGAAATCGGCAAGATGTCCCAGACGATGAATGCCTTTGCCGATGACCTACAAAATACGACGGTGTCCCTACTTCAACGAATTGCCGAAGGCGATCTGACCGCTGAAATTTTTCCAAAGGATGAACAAGATGTGGTGGGAACTGCTCTACGCAGCATGAACAACAATTTAAATGGCTTGATAACCCAAGTGGCGAGTAACTCTTCACAGGTCTCACAAGGGGCATCACAAGTGGCCAGCTCAAGTGAATCACTCTCGCAAGGGGCCACTGAACAAGCCAGCGCATTGGAACAAATTGCTTCCTCCATGACCGAACTGAATAGCCAGACCTCACGGAATGCGGAACATGCTTCCCATGCTAGCAGTTTGGCCTTCACTGCTAGCACCAGCACTCAAGAAGGCAATGCCCAAATGAAGCACATGGTGCAGGCTATGGGAAAAATTGAAGCAGCCAGTCAAGATATCTCTAAGATCATTAAGGTAATTGATGAAATTGCTTTTCAAACCAATCTGCTCGCTATCAACGCCGCAGTAGAAGCGGCACGAGCTGGAAACCATGGAAAAGGCTTTGCAGTGGTAGCCGAAGAAGTGCGGAATCTTGCGCAGCGCAGTGCAGAGTCGGCACGAGAAACCACCGAATTGATCGAAGAATCCGTCGCAAAAGTGAAAGAAGGGCAAACGGTTGCCCATAAGACCGCAGCTGCATTGGAGCAGATCTTGGGACAAGTCGAAAAAGTCAACGACATTGCCGGGGAAATTGCTGACGCTAGTAAGCAACAAGCGATGGGGATTGAGCAAATCAATCGAGGCCTGAGGCAATTGCAAACCGTCACTCAACAAACTGTTCAGGTCGCTGAAGAGAGCGCCGCGGCCAGTCATCAATTGACCAGCCAATCACAACAAATGACCCAATTGGTGAACCAATTTAGGCTCCGTGATATCACGTTGGCTTCGAATATACAGTCGACAACCTCGACAACCCTATGAACCCATTAGCTATTTTTCGAATTCTAGGCATGCTGCTGGTTTTAAATGGCATCCTGCTCATCCTTCCTTCCACAATAGCTCTCTTGTATCGTGAAGGAGATCTTGCGGCGTTAGTTATCTCTTGCATGATTTCTTTCGCAGTAGGCCTCACCTTGTGGGTCATTTTCCGTAAAAATCTAAAACTGGGCATCAAGGATAGCTTTCTTCTCCTCCCAATCGGCTGGCTTGTTGTGACCGCATTTGCAGCCTTACCGTTTGTATTGCATGGCGCCATTCCATCGTATACTGATGCCTTTTTTGAAACGATGTCTGGTCTTACAACAACGGGGGCAACTATTCTTTCCGATATTGATTCTCTTCCGCATGGTCTTTTGTTTTGGCGAAGCTGGCTTCAATTCTGCGGCGGGGTTGGAATTCTATTAATCATGATACTGGTCATTCCTCTCTTAGGGGTTCGGGGCTTTCAACTGCACCGAGCAGAGGCAAACCCTGAACCAGGTAGCATGTCGGTCAAACTTCCCTTTTCTACCAAACAAAGCATTCTTTTTCTGTTGGGATTGTACAGCGCCATGACGCTTCTGGAAGCGTTGCTGTTGGTTTTGGCAGGCATGCCTTGGTTCGATGCCCTATGTCATGCTTTTGGTACGCTAGCGACTGGTGGGTTTTCGACTCAAAACGACAGCATGGCAGCCTACAATAATGGATGGCAGGAAGCCATAGTGAGCCTGTTTATGATTTTAGGTGGGATGAACTTCTTACTATTCTTTTATCTCGTCAAGCGTGACTGGGAGCCAGTACAGCATAATACCGAACTCAAATGGTATGGAGTTGTTTTACTGACGTTGTGTCTCTTAGTCGTAGGGCTTTTGTGGTATCATCAAGCTTATCCTTCCTTAGGCAAGGCTATACGTCATGGGACATTTCAGGTGGTTTCGATGGTAACCACCACTGGTTTCTTCACGACTGATTACGCATCGTGGCCGGAGTCAGCAAAAGCTATCTTGTTTGTGACATTTTTTATAGGGGCATGTGCGGGTTCTACGACAAGCGGTATTAAGATCATCCAAATGGTGATCTTGTTTCGATATTTCCATACAAAACTCAATCATTTCCTTCAACCGTTGGCAGTCAACCCCATCCGAGTCAATCGGCAACCTGTTGATTCGTCAACAACGGAGTATTTGTTAGGATACGCCTCACTGAATTTCTTTTTCATTTTGGGGGGCGGAGGTGTCATGGCCTTGCTAAGTTCATGGAATTTTTCAGACGCTTTGCTTTCTGTGCTTTCCACGGTTTGGAACATTGGACCGGGATTGGGAGCGATTGGGCCTTACCACACGTATGCTCCGTTGCCGGATGCGGGCAAATGGTTCCTTAGCTTTTGCATGCTGGTGGGTCGCCTGGATTTCTTCACGGTCTTAGTGATTTTCCATCCAGTTTTTTGGAAAAGATAGTGAAGCAGGAAAATGTTCGGAAATAGTGCCCGCGATTGTGATTGACTTCCCTAGTCATCACGAGCACACCCTCCTTGGTTGGGGTATGGGTTATGCGACTTTGTGCGTGGGATTGGCGGCGAGTGAGGTCTTGCAACGCAATTTCAAAAAATGACGTTTGAGGCGGTGCTGAAGATTTTCTATGGCTTCCGGTACCGTTTTCCCTTCCGATATGGTAGCCCCACAAATAGCTCGAAACCCCGAATGCTTTCGGATGATTCGTGCTGTTAAAATCTCATCATCATCGAGTTTAAAATCTATTCTCATGGTTCTCCTTTCTCATTCCATCCTTGGAATTATTAATGCCACGCATTGCACAGTATGCAATGATGGGGCCAGCTTTCTAGGAAATATTGACAATTCAGTTCAAACCCCCTAGTTGCTTGCAAATGACGAACTTGTCCCAGCATTATTGCTGTCTCTCTAAACCTTATGCCTGAAGGGGTCTTATGAAAAAATGGATTGCAGGAATGGTTGTTTTAGTCTGCTTCATGACTGGTTACTCATTATACGCTCAAACATACCGCGTCTCAGTGAATCAATTTGTTGAACATCCAGCCTTGGATGCTGTGTTAAAAGGATTTCAAGATCAATTGAAGGAACAAGGCTTGGATGTGAAATATAAAATTCATAACGCTCAAGCGAACATGGGAACCGCCACTCAGATTGCGAATCAAATTTTAGGAGAAAATCCAGATATTGTTTTGGCAATTGCTACTCCCAGCGCGCAAGCTAGTGCACAAGCCCTGAAAAAAGCTCCAGCAGACTTCAAAGCCACGTTGTTGTTTTCAGCTATCACCGATCCCGTGAGTGCGGGATTGGTTTCAAACTTAGAGGCTCCGGGTGGGCGAATTACTGGAGTTTCGGACATGACTCCTATGGCGCAGCACATCTCTATGATCAAACAATTTTACCCAGACATGCAGAAATTGGGAGTGATGTACAACGCAGGGGAAGCCAATTCCAAAGTTTTGGTAAAAATGATGGAAGAGCAAAGCAAAGTGATGGGCTTCCAATTGGTATCTGCCACAGCCTCCAAATCCAGCGAAGTGTATCAAGCTGCAAAAGGCCTCGTAGGAAGGGTGGATGCGGTTTACATCCCCACAGACAACACGATTGTCGCGGGCTTGGAAGCAGCTATCAAAGTAGGGATTCAGCACAAACTGCCCATCTTTGCTGGAGATGTGGATTCAGTGAAACGTGGGGCCGTTGCAGCAATGGGGTTCGATTACTATAAACATGGTGTACAGACCGGAGCCATGGCAGCCAAAATTCTCAAAGGTCAAAACCCCGCAACAACCAGTGTTGAGATGCAAGAAAAGTTACTCCTCCATATCAACAAAACCTATGCTGCCAAAATGGGAGTCACGATTCCGAAAGCAATGTTGACCATTGCCGACGAAGTTCACGAGTGAGCCAATTATGACTTGGTTTGCAGCATTAGGGGCTTTGGAACAAGGCCTAGTCTATGGCATCATGGCCATCGGCGTTTATCTGACGTTTCGAATTTTAGATTTTCCGGATCTCACGGTAGATGGGAGCCTTCCTTTGGGAGCTGCCGTTTCTGCCGTGGCAATCACCTCCGGAATCAACCCTTTCATCTCGTTGATATTTGCAGCAGTTGCAGGATTTTTAGCCGGCACCGTCACAGGAGTTTTGAATACCAAATTCAAAATTCTGCACCTGCTTGCTTCCATTCTCACCATGATTGCCTTGTATTCGGTGAACATCCGAATCATGGACGGTCCAAACATCGCGCTTCTTGGGCAAACCACAGCTCTAGACATTATTATCGAAATGGGAGTGCCAGCAGCCTACGCTGGAATGTTGGTTTTTGGAATGTTTGCGTTACTCGTCGCCTCCGCCATCATTTGGTTTTTGACGACCGAGTTGGGACAGGCCATGTTAGCTGCGGGAGACAACTCACAAATGATCAAGACCTTGGGCGTGAATGTTCATATGATCGTGATTTTAGGAGTGGGGCTTTCGAATGCCATGGTGGCCGTCAGCGGGGCATTGATTGCTCAAAATCAAGGAGCGGCTGATGTGAATATGGGTGTTGGTACGATCGTAACCGGCCTCGCCTCTGTTATCGTAGGAGAGACAATTTTTGGTCGCAAAAATATGATCATCGCTTTTATTGGAGTGTTGCTGGGATCGATTTTATACCGGTTGGCCATTGCAGTCGCATTGAGTGCAGAGTTTGGCAATTTTTCGGTCACTCCAAGCGATTTGAATTTGATTACTGCAATTTTGGTTGTGATTGCCCTCACATCTCCCCAACTCAAACTCAAGCGGAGGCAGACATGATTCGCATTGAGCAGTGTACAAAATATTTTCATAGAGGCAGCGTCAATGAAGTGCTGGCGTTGAACAATATTTCTTTAAGTATCAAAGAAGGAGACTTCATCACTGTCATCGGTTCCAATGGAGCCGGGAAGTCGACCCTTCTCAACTATATTGCAGGATCCTTCTTTGCCGATTCGGGCCGCCTGTTGGTGGATGATACCGATATTTCACGGTGGCCGGAATACAAACGTGCTCGCTGGATTGCACGGGTTTTCCAGAACCCATTGCTCGGTACATTCGCCAGTGGCACCATAGAACAAAATATGGCGCTTGCTAAAAAACGAGGCAAACCACGTGGTTTGGGGCGTGGTGTAAAGCCTCAAGACTACGAATTTTTCCGTGAACAATTGCAGCATCTTGGTTTGGGATTGGAAACCCGAATGCACGACGTGGTGGGTCTGCTTTCGGGGGGACAGCGCCAAGCGCTGACACTTTTAATGGCCACAATGACCCATCCAGCCATTCTGTTGCTTGATGAACACACAGCAGCTCTTGATCCCAAAACCGCACATAAAGTCATTGAGCTGACGGAAACATTGATAGCCGAACAAAATCTCACTTCTCTCATGGTCACCCATCAAATGAAGCATGCTCTCGACTTGGGGAATCGGTTGATTATGATGCATCAGGGCCAAATCATTTTTGACGTCGAAGGAGAAGCCAAGAAAAAACTCCATGTGGAAGATCTCCTCCATAAATTTTACGAAGTCCAAGGGGAAGAGATGTCCGACCGGATTTTACTCGCGTGAATGGATGAGGTGAAGCCCTGCGGCAACCATCCAAGTGCATTTATCAAAATTAAAAAGGAACTATGGCAAAAGCATTGGGAATCGGGGGAATTTTTTTCAAATCCCAAAAGCCAAACGAGCTTCGAGTTTGGTATGAACAGTGGCTAAAATTTCCAAAAGGCGATGATTACGGCGTGACTTTTACCACCTCAGACCCGTCTCAGCATCCATTGACCGTGTGGAGCCCGTTTCGGGAAGACACTTCTTATTTTGATCCCTCTGATCAGTCTTTCATGATCAATTTGGTGGTAGACGACTTGGACGAAGCCCTCTCTCAAGTTGCTGAAGGTGGGGCAGAAGTGATGAATGACCGAGAAGATTCAGAATACGGCCGTTTCGGTTGGTTTATCGATCCGGAAGGAAATAAAGTTGAGCTTTGGGAACCCCCGAAGTCTCCACCTGAATCATCCAACTGACACGATATTCACAACGAACCATAGGACAACGAACTACAGGACAACGCCATGGATTACGAAACGGTCTATTCTACAGAACACGGTCGGATGTGTCCGAAATGTGGCAAACCTCAAGCTAAGTGCATTTGCCGTATGAAGAAAAATACAGCACCTCGTGATGGAGTGGTCCGCGTAGGACGTGAAACCAAGGGACGGAAAGGCAAAGGGGTGACTCTTATCACTGGCCTTCCATTGGAAAATGATGGACTTAAAAAACTGGCCAAGCAACTCAAACAAAAATGTGGTTCCGGTGGTGCTGTGAAGGCTGGTGTTATCGAGATCCAAGGGGATCATCGTGATCTGCTCGTTCAAGAGCTAGCGAAACTGGGATACTCGGCCAAACGTGCCGGAGGTTAGTGGAATTGGGATGGTCAACGCCTGTACATTACGTTGCACAGGATGGGTGAGGTTGACGGTACCTTCTTCCAAAACTGTTTGCCAAGAACCTTTTAAGGGTTCAGCCTTTTCATAATATAAGACCGAACCTTCTCGAAGCAAACGGAGCGCGGCTTTCCTCAATGTCATGCCACTTGGAGTTGTTGCCCAACCTCGGCGGGTTTCGATGTCATATTGAGAACGACGAAAATTAAGATGTATCTGCTCCTCTGAAGTGGGATGATACAGCGATAACAAAAGTTGAGTCTTGCCCTGTTCCCACAAGGGATTGTCAGCGGTAGGACAAAAACATGTAGGAAAGTCAGAGACGGATTCAAAAGTGAAGATCCCTTTCCCTACAGTGCGGTCTGCGCCGATACCGGTATCCGACAAAAACTCCAAGATTGCCTCGAATTTCAATTGCGTCTGCTCATCTGAAAACTTCGCGATAAAAAATAAACCCGCATCGGGATGAAACCGAACCTCGGAAATACTGAAAACATTGGGGGCTCTTGAGATTCGGTCTAAGGAAACATGAGGCCGATCCTCCATTTTCATGAAAACACGAGGGGGTTCTTTCACCTGCTCAGAAAACCAACAGCCATGCACCAAGCGGAGTTCACTCTCCGATCTAGCGGGAAACCATGAAGTAGGTGCTGACGGTTCGGTTGCAACCAGTCTTTGCAACCACCTGTGGGAGAGATAGCGCATTTTTTGGAAGGTTTTCCGGTGCCTTTCTGGCAATCCGCTGGGAGTCCACCCCAAAGGACGGGGTAAGAAAAACTCAGTGGCTTCCCCTGTACCAAAATACGGAAAAGTCGAGGACACGGAAACGTTATTGGAATCCACCCCTAGCTCACGATTCTTAAAAACTCGGACTGCCTGAAACACAATTGCCCCCAGCAAGGTATCGGAACGGATCTGAGTGTCTGCTTTTTCCATCCCAAACCCCCCCGAAGACACATGAAATCCGTCACGAAATTTCAGCTTATAGACGGCCCAAGTTTTCATAATCACGCTCCTACCGCCTTCATTTCCACAGGAATCTCGAAACCTGAATAGGGCTGCCATCCGTTTCGGCTCGTGTAGTCTTGAAGCGTTTTTTCACTCAACGTACTCACTCGGATGGAGACCTCACCGCTACCACGGGTTCCTTTCCCACCCAGATAATCGTTTTGAACCAAGAGCATCGCAATAAACAGTTTATCCAATAATTCCTCTTCGTCGTCGTCATGATAAATATTGAGGATGAGTTCCATCCGAAATTCGACTCCTGCGGGAACCCGTTCGATTTGGCGTGGGGTGGCTTTCGCCGTGATACGGTCGATCACAACTTCAGTTTTGACTTCAGTATAGGGCATATCGGTATCGAGTTCGTTTAGCAGCTTGGCCCCTGCTTCGGTGACCGGACAGTCACGGACAATCAATCGAGTCACGGGTCGATCCAGATTTTTTTCTTGTTTTTGTTTCTCTTGTTTCTGGATTTCTTCGGGCGTGACACCAAAGATTTTGCAAATGGGATCATCCGGATTGCCCTGCTCCTCCTTTGCGTTTTCACGATACCCCATAAATGGACCTGCCGGGGTGATCCCGCTTCGTGTGAATTTTCCTTCCAATCTTTCGAGAAGGCTTCGCATTTTTCCCTTGAGAGAGCTGCCCGGAATATAGGGCAAATTGGTGAAGGGATCGCGAACTACCGTGGCATCGGTTCCCCCAATCGAAAGGCCAACGTTGGAACCACCGATATGCAACCCGCTTTTTGTTCGGATAATGCCTTCAATACAAATCTTTTTGAGTAGTTGTCCGGCTACGCTCATCATTTCTTCTCCTATGATTGATCTTCTTGCTAGTGGAACCTGTTGGGGTTGGCTGTCCTTTTCGTAGATTCACTGATTCGTTCTTTTTGTCCAAATACATCGTTTTTTGTCTGCCAGAGGCTACTTGCCTCCAAATGCCCGATGGTAGGCCAGAATCGCTTCAAAGAAATCGGTAAACGTTTTGAAACGCTTCTGCTTCTCGATAGTGGTTTCGGCGCTGAGCACGGCATCCAAAGCTTTGTCGATCACCTTGCGGAAATCACGGGAACCTTGGCTTCCCTGGCGTTCGGTGGCATAGGCTAACCTGGGTTTGAGAAGCAACAAATCAACTTCATTAAAACCTTTGAGTTGAATACGACGAACTTCTCCAAATACATTTCGAATCTGAGTGGTGGTTAAGGCCTGATAACGGTCTCCCCCTGGACGGCGTGTGGTTGTTGGGGCAGTCAACTCTTTTCCAAACAGTTCGGCATAGCGAATCGCAGTTTGAGTGAGTCCGCCCGTAATCCATGCTGTCACTTCCTTTTCACCATCGATGTTTTCTAGTTTAATCATCCCTTGACTCCTTTACTTCAGAGCGGGTTAACAATTCTACCCAGCGGGCAGACACATGAATCAACGCAATCAAATCTTGTTCGGTACTCGATCCAGTTCCTGATAGCTGAGCTGCCAATTCTTTCAAATAGGATCCGGCTTTTTTGTATTGCTTGCCCATGCGCGCTAAATGGTAACAGGCCATCCAACGCCACCGGGTGTATTTTGCACGCTCTTTCGCTTTGGCAAGTGAATCGGATCTCGAAGTTTCCTCCTGTTTTGCAGCTTGGCGAGACTCTTTCAAAAAAGCTTCCTGGTAGTGTTGAACCTGTGTTTCGTAATCCTGATGGAGTTGTTGCAAACGTTGCAATAGAGAGCGTCCCACATGGTCGCTGTGAATGGCCGTATACAGTTGATTTTTATGATCACGGATCTCGGCAAAATCCTCCCAGCTCATGGGCGTATCCAAAAAACAAATACCATCTTTCTGTTTCCGAAATTGCTTCGCTCGTTCCTCCGCTTCTCCAGCAGCTTCCGCGGCCTTGTATATGGGATACTTGGCAGGAAAGAGAGAAATCCCAGCAGATAAGGTCAACGCGTTTCCTGTAAACCTGCGAAATTCTTCTCGAATCCACAACGCCACATCCGGCAACACCTGCCATTCTCCAATGATGAATAAGTCATCCCCACCGGCATAAACGATCTGTAATGCGTTTTCTAAGGCACAGGTTTCTTTTGAACGACTCTTTTGTGGATTGGATTCCTTTTGTGACGAACTTTCATCATCGGTAGCGTTGTTGGCTTCGCTCGGTTCGAGAATTCCTGCCTGCACATCCCATGTGTAAGTTTTCAATCGGTTCAGATATCCTGCAAAAAAGAAATTCAACATGCTTGATAGCTGGACCAGACGAGTCAGATTGAAATGTTCTTGCAAGCCTTGATTGAAAGTCAGCCCCAAGTTATCCACATCCATTCGAAGCACACCCAAACGCGGGATGCCTTTGGCATTTTCCGCAATTTCTTCGTAGCTCAAGGGAATTGATTCGGTTTGGCTATGTTCCTCTGAGCTGTTGCGGCTTGGTAGCCAATCGCCTCCGTAAAATCGAAAATCACAAAAAGCTGTTTTCTCGACGTGTTTTAGAGCGCCCCAGTCGGCTTCATTCAGCAGGATCGCTTGGTCGGCATTTCTGAGAGTGGGCAATTCCGAAGGTTTTGAGGAGTATCGAGGGTCCATCCACAACTGTTCGTTGCCATCCATAATTGGGAATTGGCGATAGGCTTTATTTTGGGTGACACCATCCGCCAGCTTCGTTGTTTCGATCAGATACAACCGGAGCTGCTGATGCCGCAAATAAAATCCAAAACGTTGAGCGTTGTATTGCTCTGCGGAAATATAGGGGATATCGGAGCTGACACTCAATCCATCATCGGGAATTTGGGCCGCATCCAAATAGACCTTTTTCTTTCCCAGATCGAATTCCCAAAAAAGTGGATCCGATTTTTTCTGTTTGTAAGGAATCACCTTTGCTAATTCATTGCGTTGGCACAAATCACGTTGGGTGGCAGCACACAACAAATTGTCTCCCCATTCTCCAAATTTATTGAAGAAGCTCGATTCCGGTTCCTCAATCTGATCAATAAACTTCTGGTATTTTTGTTGTGTGGTGTGAGCGACCAGGGCCTGCCATTTTTGAAGCCACCCCTCCGATGATTCTAAATCTTTTTGTGACAATGAGACCCAGCCCAGGATCAAGCTCAATTCCGATTCATAGGCTTTAAACAAACGACGATTCATGTCTTGTCGGAAGTCTTTCAGCTTCCCGGAAAGAGCGTGTTGTGTCTCGTCACATTCCAAAATTCGTTGCACATTGGGAGCTAGCAGAAGAAACTTTCCACCGCTCACAAACAGCAAGTTGGTTTCCGGAAGATCGAGCGCCTTCAATAACGAAAAAGCAATGCTCTCCAAAATCTGTTGGAGATAAAACGAACGTCCTTTCAATGCCTTCGAAGCCCCTCGATGACCAATATTATAGATATAATTCTGAATTCCACTGAGATCGCCAGAAATTAGAAGATAACACTCCTCCGAGTCAGAAATGGCCTGTTGAGAACGCTCTTCACCCCATCGATATTCACAAAACTTCCGAGCTGCCTTAAGCCGAGCGTATTCATAAACCGAAACGTCTGGAAGGGACTCGGACACCGGAACACACCACAAATACTTCTTGCAGAAAAATAATAAACTGCCGAGATTCACTTCATCTTGGATACATTTTAGATCTTCTTGAAACCATTTCCATGCAGAGACCTCGTTTGCTTGGCCTGATATCAATGGAGGTTCTGCAACTTCCTCATCCGCTGTACTTGAGTTTTTTGAATAGGGAAGCGCATATCCATGTGGCGTGAATGAACATGCAGGTTGGTAAATTTGAGGGGGTTTGGGAGAACTGTTGAAACTGATACAAGAAAAAATGGACCAAAGCTCCGCCGAGGAATTTGCCTTTGAATTGGGGGTGGGATCTGACTCCAGATCTTGGTTTGGCTTCGAAAAAACCGACGACAGACTATTTTGATAATACTCACCCCAATCGTTTCCAAGCCAGTCAGAAACCCACTCAGCATCAATTGTGTTAGGATCGAGCACTTGGGTCGATTGCTGACTTTGATAAATCTGGGCTATCGTTTGGAGCAATGCCCCTCCTACCCATTGTCGTCGCTCTTGTTCGTTCATGCCTTACCCGGTTGTTTTATATCCAACTTCTCTGGTTTGACCGCTCATTTCGCATCTTCTCACCATCACACTTCTTTGTTTTCTAAGGAAGAGTTGAGAATACGAATGACGTATTTTCCCATCCCGAATCCTGTATCTTTTCCCAAGTGCAACAGGCTTCCAGCGCGAAGCCAAGGCCACACAAAAGACAGCTGCCCTTCTAGCAAAACGCTTCCCGAAAGCCCATAAAAAAAGGTATCCCCCTCACTGTGCTCTGTAGGCACATGCAGCTTGCGGATGTAACACCTTTGAACATGGCTTTGGATCGAATCCAAACGTTCTCTCGAAAAATTTTCTGAAAAGGTGAGCAATTCGAGATGGCTTGGCAGCAATTGTTGCAAGCGTCGGGAAAGCCGCCATAACAGAAAAGGTAATTGAAAACAATCTTCGGGGTTTTTCCATTTCACCACGAACGGTGTGATCCAATGGAGAAAAAGCTGCACCTTCTCTTCGGAAACGTGTTGTTGCTCGTTCCATTCTACCAAGGATGTCGGAGGAATCGGGTCTTTTCGGAATTCGGGCTGATTGGAGGTGAGCACCGGCTCCCAGCGATCTGGCAATATTCGATGAACAGAAACTACCATAAAGAGCGTGTTCGTTTCTTGATCCACTGGATATCCGTGAAAACCGGCATGATTCAAGGCATTGAGCAGCGGAAAAAAAGCGTCAGTGGCCTCTTCAATCAATGTGAAATTCACTTGCAACCACTGAGTTTTCCACAGGCGTGTTCCTTTGCGCTGCACATCCAAAACGATTCGTGACGCTTGATGCGAACCAAAAAGTCGATGGTGCCATTCGGGATCCGTGCGATGCAATGCTTTCGTTAACAGATGCCGCACTTCCAATTCAGGATAATCTGAAAACGCGACTGGACTCTCAAATCGCAATTGAAACCGATAAGCGGCAAAAACCAAAGGGGGCACGTCAATGTATTGCATAGAAGATGTCTTATGAAGCAGGAGTCCGAAATACGAGAGTCATTCAAAAGTAGCTGCCATAAACTAGGTATCGGTCCTTCATTTTTGAAGTTCCGATGCCTTCAATCCTTCCAATGCTGATTCCAAATTGTCATAGATGGGTAAGAGTTCTTCCAGACCACTGGTCACGAGAACTTCTCGCAGCGAGTCGGTAGGGCTGCATAAGGCGAGAAATTTATGAGACTTCTTCAGCTGAACATACTTTGCACAGATGAGACCGATCCCTACGGAATCAATCATATCCACGTATTCCAGATTAAAAATCAGATATTTCACATCGGGTGAGGCCAAAGCGTCTTGGAAAAGCGGACGAAAGGCATGATTGAAGGAAGAAACGACCCTACCTAAAAACTTCTCGTGAATGTTCACGATCCGAATGTTGTCTAGGTCTTCATGTGTGATGTTCATCGAATGCCATCCTGGTCTACACACTGCTCAACCGGCAGGGTCCTTTGTTTTATTGGAAAAAACGGAATGTTTGCACTTTGTTAATAAGAAGATTCCGTAGATTGTTCAAGTGATCCTGTGGGTTCCACACTTCGAAGTTTCCGTACGCTAACGCTTAGTAAGCCAAATCGTTGTATCTTTTATACATCTCAGTCAGCTTCCCAGCTTCATAAAGGCGCATCATGCCTCGATCCCAAACTTCTGCCAATTCTTGGCCTTTCGCACTTTTAGCGAAGATCATATAATATTTAGGACCGATAATAACATCTTCTGCAATTTCAATTTTACTTCCCAAGTCGAGCTGTTCGACATGTTTTCGAATGTTGTCAGCGTAGTCGAGCACAAAGTCCACCCTCCCTACTGAAACCATTTCTAAGCCTTGTTCGATCTGGCTCACTTCATATTCTCGCACAGGTACCTTGAGCACATGCTTTCCAAAATCATAACCACGCAACCAGGCCACCGGTTTATTTTCTAGTTGCCCTTCCCCAACCCATCGGGATAGAGCACCTTTACGGTAAGCCACTGTCAGTAGGTCGATGCCCAAATGCCATATGGGGTTCAAACCACCTCGCCCTTCATAACCTGCTGGATAAGCATCGTAGCGTTTGAAGGGAGCTTTCAAAACGCTGTTTTCACAACGTTTGAAGGGGGCATACACCACTTCAATATGAATCCCCGATTCAGCAAAAATTTCTTGCCATAGCTCGTGATATAACCCCGTACCATCTGGTTGTGTGTAGTCATCCCATGCGGGGGTGCATATGCGAACGGTTTTCAAAAGTTCCACAGCCATCGCTTCCGTTGCGAACAAACATGCCGTCAACAATAGCATCAATCGAAGCAGTTTCGCTCGAAGTGGCATCACTCGAAGAAATCTTGCTCGAAGTGGCATCACTAGAGCTGGAATCGTTCTTAGAGGGATCATTCTTGGTCGAATCATTCTCATGGGCTTCCTCCGTTGAGGATGAAATACAACACAAACCAATCGGTTCAACTCTAGTATTATTTAATCGAAAGGCAAGTTGTAGAGTAGAGTCTCTTTACAGAATCTTACGAAAAGTGAAATGCGAAATAAAGAAGTTATTGACACGTGACTTCAAACGCTTTAGAAGGAACCAAAAAGCACCTAGACTCTGTCCGGAGGTAGAAGCAATCCGGTATGTTGGGGAACTTAGGAGTTTCATATGTCAAACGCCCAATTTAGTATTGTAATCGATTCGATTGGAACCGCTAGTTTGCAACTGGTTCGTTCACTCAAACACATTTCTCCCCTTTCTGATTCCCAGCTCGCAGCCCTTATATTTCAAGCCCCTTCGGTATTGATTTCCCACCTGGAAGAAAAAACGGCTTATGACATGAATGCCATCTTGCGTTCTGCAGGTGCTGAAACTCAGGTACGTTCGATTCAGGAAACTGTAACACCCGGCGATAAAGACCATGAGGTGGCGTTAGTTGTTCAGGATGTTCAGTTTATTCCCAAACTGATAGAACAGGTGATTGGCTTGTTAGGAATTGACTTTGCGAATGCCACCCGGTTGCTGTGTCAAACTCCCACCGTTTTGTTAGGAAATGTGTCCGCAAATACAGTCGAAGCACTCCGAACAAGATTTGCTCCGTTCCATGCCGAATTGGATGTTTCCAAGCCTAAGGAAGCACGATTTGACGTCTACTTGGGAGCATGCCAACAACCTGCTCGCTTGGAACTCGCTCAAAAAATGCGACGCAAAGGCATTGCGTTGGCCAATGGTCGTGAGACGCTGACTCAGCAAGAACCTTTGCTGGCCGCCGATGTGGATTATGAAAATGCGATGTGGTTGTGGCAAACCTTAGAGAGCATGAAAATTCCTGGCAAAATCCTCAACCACGACTTTCAGCGATTTGACCTCAAGCTTGATGCAGCAGACCTTCAGAATTCGGCTTTGATTCAATATTTCACCACTCATTTCCAAATGCCAGAAGCGGTGATTCCCAAGCTTCAAAATCACCTTCCTGTGGTCCTAAAGCATAATTTAAGATTTGCCGATTTAAATAAGTACCTCACAGAATTGGCTGAGTTGGGCGCTTGTGTTTCCGGACACCTACTCGCTTTCCAACGTTTCGATCTGCAATTGGCTTCGATTCCCGATGTGCCGTCTTCAGCCAAAGTGATTTCGATGATTGCCAACCGTCCGGTAGATCGAATTGCGGCTGTGTTGCAACAAATTCCCGCCACAGTGAACGGTCCATTCACCGCCCACCAAGGACGCTGGATGCTTCAAGAACTCAAAAAACTGCATACAGAAGGGAGTTTGATAATTCGCTCATGAATCAAACAACACCTCAAACCCACCTGGGAATTGCCGAACAAGGAAAAGTACACGCCTTGAAAAAAGAATTTGAGATGGCTTTGTTACATTACCGAGAAGCCATGAAGCAGGCAGTCGCGGCTCAAGCCCCTGAGGTGTTTTTTCGATACTACTTGCAATGCAGCTTAGAGGTCTTGGAGCACATGGAAAGTTATGACGACGTACTCGCCTATTGCGATAAGGCCCTTCGGCATTACGAAACAAACCCGCCTCCGAATGAAATCGCTCACAAGGATCGAATCGAAATTTATCAGCGTCAAGGAGTGAACTTGTTGAAGCAAGGCCACCGACAGGCTGCTCAAGATGCCTTCAACACCGCAATGGTTCAAGCCAAAGCCTTGGGGATGCGGGTGCCACTTTCGGAAAAACTCGCCCAATGGCTCAGCCGCAACTGGCATATCGACAGACAGCGTCTTCAGCAAGAACAAGAAAGACATCGTTATTTTACGGTCCGGCCGGACACCGTGGACCCCAACATCGCGATTCCATTGCCATCACACATTGATTCACTTCCGAACAAGGAGGGCTTATGACGTTTGATAACCGAGTTGCTCGTATGAATCCGGGACATGCCATTTTAGATGCCCCCATGCCAGAACTGATTGAAAAAATGGCGCGTTCCATTTCCTCTGCTCAGTTGGCACTGGATTCCAACAGCGTCCGGGTCGGAACGATGCTGGCAGAAACCCGCATTCCCTTCCAAGATCTGGAAGGCAACACCGTGGAAAAGTCGCTCTTGGAATTGGGGTTCACCCCCACATTCTACCAGTTCACTGAAACCGAGATCGAAATCAAAATGACCATCCAGATGAAGATCGAATCTGGATTTGGTCTCAATGTGACAGGCAATGTTGGAAACGAAGGGAACCCTGACAACAAGGCAGTCGTATTTGGAGCCACTGCCAGTTTTGATCTACATCACAAATTCAATTTCGATATGTCAGCCTCGTCGATGATTCGCACTAAGCTCGTCGCTTTGCCGCCTCCGCAAGTCTTTTTAGATACTATTTCAGATAGCGCCCGTGCTGCCAGCAATTCGCCGAGTTCCCCTTCAAGTCCAACGAGTCCACCCAGTTCAACGAGCCCACCCAGTTCGGACACTCCTCCCAGTTCCGCGAGTCCACCCAGTTCCTCGGATGATCCAGCATCTCCCGAGGATTCCCCATCTTCTGAGGGAGATGCTCCCAGTGAGGATTCCCCCTCCGTGGATTCTTCAGATAGTCCGTCTTCCACTGTAGAGGAATGAGATCATGCGGCGTACTAAAAATGAAGTGAATCAAGCGCTCTTGCAAAGCCCTTTGCCTGACTTGGTCAATCGATTGGGACAAGCCGTGGCAGATGCTCAATTTGCGATGGACAAAAACGCGGTCGATATCGCGAAAATGATGGCAGACAAGGACGCTTTTGGTGTGCAGCTAAGAGAAGGCGAAACACCACGCTCCTTGCTGGAATTGGGATTCACCCCCACTTTTTATCAAATCACGACGGCAACGATTGAAGCAAAAGTGGCCTTTAGCATGAGTCGTTCGAGAGAGTTTTCCGTAGGCGCTTCTGTTGGAGTGGATGTCAAGTTTGTAAGCGCCTCCGTGGACGCTTCTTACAGTCAAAAATATTCTTTTGAGGCTTCTGGTTCGAGTTCGATTGCAGTCCATTTGGCCGCAGTACCACCTCCTTCGGTTTTCAATGACTACCTCAAAAGTGCCCGATCACCAGAACCGGAGTCGATAGACTAGATCGCAAATATTTCAATCGCAGATGTTTGAGTCACAGATATTTCAATCGTAGATGTTTTAATCACAGATGTTTGAGTCACAAATATTTCAATCGTAGATGTTTGAGTCACAGATGTTTGAGTCACAGATGTTTGAGTCACAGGTATTTTAATCCAAGTCACCACAATCACAGAGCATCAGAAGAGAGGAGTCAGCTATGGCAATCGGACAAGAATTGTTGAATGTCCCTATGGGAGACATGATTCGAGAGATGGCACTTGCCATCGCAGAAGCTCAAGTGAACCTAGACGAAGCCAGCATGCGGGTTGCGGAAATGATGAGCGGCACGGTCGTCGAAACCGATGACGATGGCACCACCGAAACCGACACGCGGGTCTATTTCGGTAGCGAAACTGTCGAAGGCGAAGCAGTTCCCGTGAAAGCAAGCATGATGGAATTGGGATTCACTCCCACTTTCTACCAGTTTGTCGACACAATCATTGAAGTCAAAATTGCTATCAAGATCACCCGTGAATCGGAATACACACGCACGACCAAAGGGGAAAAGAAGACCGTTTCCTTATCCAAATCCGGTCTCAAAATCAGCACCACACCAGTCGATGCCACTTACAGTTCGAGTTACAGTTACAGCGCCGAAGGATCGAGTTTGATACGCACCAAATTGGTCCCCGTGCCTCCCCCTAGCATCTTGGAAGAACGCATCCGTCATCAAATTGAAGCGGCCCAATCCGCTACCGAAGAAGAAATCAAATAACCCATGATCCCTGATTAAGGAGGAATTATGCCTGTACCTAGCGGAGCTGCTCTTGGACAACAACTGTTGGATGTCCCTTTTCCCGAAATGATCAAAAGCATGGGGTTGGCCATTGCCGAAGCCCAATTTGCTTTAGACGAAGTCGGCATCCGACTCGCGCAAATGATGTCCGGAACTTATGAAGTCGAAACATTGGACGACGATGGCAACAGCCAAACAACCACAAAAACCGCTTACGTGAAATTCGATGGAGAAGACCTTTCCTTGTTGGAATTGGGATTCACACCCAGTTTCTATCAATTTGTCGACACAGTGATTGAAGTCAAAATCTCCATCAGCATGACCTATCAACGTGAATCGAGCAAAAAGACTAAAACGAAAGCGATGGCAGCAGCAGTTGGTGTGTTTGGTGGTGGAGCGGGTTTTGGGATGGCTTCGGCGAGTGTGAACGCCTCGTATGCTTCCAAATTCCAATACAGTGCTGAAGGGTCGAGTCTGTTGCGTACCAAACTTGTCCCCGTTCCCCCGCCTGCGGTGCTGGAAGAACGGATTCGGCGTATCCTCGACCGTGAGCGTGAAGCTGAAGCTGCCAAAGCGGACGCTGAACCTTCTACCATCGATTAAGCATTCGATTGATTCAAAATTGCCGGAATTCTATGGAAGAGTACGTATCTTGGGAAGATTTATTAGAAGAGGATGCCGAAGCTGATGTTTCGGATGAGACCGAAACGTCTCAGGTGCTCTCCGAAGGTCCAAAGCTGGAAGACCTGCTTGCCACCGAGGAGCTTCCTGACGAACTGAAAGCTTTGCTTCGCGAAAAACAACAACTGGAACACCAAATGAAAGTGTTGACCGGTCAGGCTTCTGAGGAGGACGAAGCGGATGCCTACCAAGCCAAACGCTTTCCAGTGAAAGTCCATACGAAAGAGTCTCGCCTCGAAGATCTCAGGCAAAAAAGACGAGACGAGCGACAGCAGTTTTGGAAACAACGGAGGTTGAATTATCAAAAGGCTGAACAGCGTCGTTGGTATCAACGGGCTGAGCAACAAGAAGCAGTCAAAGCCGAGTTGCTCAAGAAAAACAAAATGGAGGATTTGCTCCAACACCGCTCGGCTCAACAACGGGCGATGTGGCAGCGACACCAATTTCTAAAAGCGCAGATCCAAGCACGCTGGCTCGCAAGACAGCAAGCCTTGAGGCTAGCCCAAGTTAAATCTCGCAGAGAAGCCCAGCAAAGCGAAGAGGCACGCATCCTAGTAATTCGGGAAACGGCGAAGCATAAAAGCCTGCAAAAGCAGCAACAGCAACGCCAAGAAGAACAGCATTGGCAACGGCATCAAGAAGAACGCAATCGCTTGTCTCAAGAGCGCCTCCAGCAACAGAGACACGAACGTGACCATTGGCACAACAACCAAGAAAACCGGAACCGCAAGGCGCAAGATCGTTTGCAACAAGAACGTCAACAAGCCGAACAAGAACGCCAAAAGCAAGAAGCACGCAGCCGTTTGGCACAACAACAACGGTATGCACAAATTCAAGAAAAGCAAAAAATCGAACAGCGAGACGAACAACAGCGAGCGGCGCGACAACAACGGGCAAAAGAACACCGACAAGAAGAACGCCGTGCTGAACAGCGAGCACTTCAAAAACGCTTCGGTTAGCAATTCTAAGCGTCCTACACATCAGGAAATAGGAAACAGATATGGCAGTCGATAGTGAAGATTTGGTGGAAGATGTGATGTCAGGAGACACGCTCGACGATTACTTGATCAGTTTGGCCCAAGGTATCTCCGAAGCTCAAAAAAAATTAAACCAGTTGGCGTTGAATGACACGACGAGTGTCAATCCCGTTTTGTATCAAATTCCCAAAGTCGAATTTGAGCTGAAGGTTTCGTACTCACTCAATCAACAAACCCAAAGTTCTGCTTCGGGGGAAACCAAGAAGGTGACTCGATTTCAGGTACAATCCTTGACTCCAGAAAGCCAAACAGAGGGATTGACCACGGAAGGCATGAGCACGATCCGTGGAAGTTTTGTGGCAGTTCCCGCCAATCACGGCAAACCGCCGACGGTCCTACAAACCGCCATTCGGAGATTTTCCGCCACTTCGGCTGGATTGGAGGTGTGGGTACGCAATCGTGCGGGTGAAGTGCTGCCGAATGTCGCGGTGCAGGTCAATATCGACCGCGAATACAGTGCTACTATGAATGGCTGGAATGGCTTGGATCAAGGGGTCTCCGAACACACGTTTTTAGAAGACGGTGTGATCACCACGGATGATCAAGGCCATGCCAGCACCAACTTAACCATAGCCAACGACGAACCCTCGGGAACCAATGTGGTCATCGTGATTGACAGCAGCGGTCAAACTGAAACGCTCAATTATGTGGTCGAATCTTAAACCCTTCCCACAATTCATGATTTGGTGAGAAAACTGAAATGGCATTTATATATCAAGTGATTTTGCAGGACAGTGAAGGCAAGCCACTCGTTGACACAACCGTGCGAGCTTATGCGTATGGTGAAAGTAGCTCAGCCCCCTATCGTGGAAAAAACCGAACCGACGATTCTGGTTTAGTCCAAATCGAAGATTCCAAAGGCGAACTGCCTGACAATAAACCGAATGTTAAACTGAAGTACTATGATAGCAGTCATGGAAAGTCGCTGGACCTCACCGATAAACATGACTCCCGGGACGGGGATCTTTGGGACTTTGGCACCTACCGGATTACTGCCGACGGTCCTCAAAAACAGGCAAAACTCACCCAAAAGTCCTTCGCAGGAACCAATCCCGCAAACTTGAACACGGAAAGCTTACAGCGCCGAGTTACTGAATTGGAAGGCATTGAGGCCAGCCTCAACGAACAACTCGCTGCCAAAACCACGGAAGCCACTGAGGAGAAAGCCAAACGACAAGAACTCGAAGCCACTCAACAGAATCTGAATGACCAGCTCCAAGCCCAAATTGACGAAGTTGACCGAGAAAAAGCGAAAAGGGTGAAACTGGAAAAAGACTTGGAGGACAAAAAAGATGAAGTTGATCAAGAAAAAGACCAAAGAAAAGAACTGGAAAGGGAACTGAACCGGCTGAGATGGGAAGCCAGTTCATCTCAAAAAAAAGCTGAGGAAGACGAAAAGAAAATTACCGAACTCAATCAACAAATTAGCGAATTGGCAGTGCAACAAGGCGCAGACACTTCCTTGACCGATTTCTTTGAAGGCACTCAAGAACAAGTAGAAAAAGCCGCAAAAAATATCCAAAAAAAGCGGGGTAAGTTTCGATTGGGCAAAGTCCAAATGAAGATCAAAGCATTGCCGGTTCAAGGAGGCAAGAGCCTGAAGTTTTTCAAAAAAGAAGAAATGAGCGAAGTCTCCTCAGACAGTCTCAGCGAAATCCAATTGGAACTCAGTCCCAACCAATCCGGCCAAGTCACTCAAAAAAAGACAATGCCCGATGTTTCCAATTACACCGAGGCCCTGGCGCTACGAAAGTTAGAGGCGTTGGGCTTGGATATCGAAATCTTATACGAGGCCATCACCGAACGTCACGGCCAACCCAAAAAGGCGGGGCGCGTGGTGCGGCAGTTTCCCTCTCCTGGCAAAAAAATCGAACCAGGTGCGTCGGCTATGATTGCCATTGGCAAGCCCACAGAACCCTAAGATATCACACCTCACGGCATAACATGAAAGGAGCAGATTCATGGCAAATTCCGACCCTTCAGATGACTTGATGGAAAACGTCTCCGTTCCGTTTGGTGACTTCATATCTTCAGTTGGCAAAGGCGTAGCCGAAGCTCAGCAGGCCTTGGATGCGCAAGCGTTGGAAAATTTCAAAAGCATCTACACCCAAGAAGAGGGGGCGCTGAAAGCACTGCGTGATTTGGGATACCAACCAACTTGGTATCAAATTCCTGAAGTCACGGCCGAATTGAATGTGGCACTCACCCTTTCTGGAACCAGCCAACAAACCTCCACACAATCCAGGCAATCTTCCCCAGATTCTAGCTCTACGGAAGGGGCGTCTTCCCGCCAGATGTATGCCACGGCTATTGATGCCACCTACACCAACACTTACGGATATGATTTAAAGTCCTCTAGCAAAATCACCTTCCGTTTGGTGCCCGTGCCTCCACCACAAGGCGCAGAGTCGCTCAAAGTGGTGCCAACTCTCATAGGAAAGACCTTCGAAGCCGCCAAGCAAACTTTGGAACAATTGAACATTCCTTATGAATATCAGGAGTCTTCTCAGTTGAATGAACAAACGCTTGTACAAACTCAAACCCCTGAAGCAGGCACGATATTAACCGAGGGAACACCCGTCACTATAGGGTTTACAATTTGAAATACAAAAGGAGGGGACATGTCGGGTCGGGAAACGAATACAACACAAGCAACTTCAGGAAGTAATCCAGGACACAATATCGCCAATGCGCTGGATGGCATTCGAAGGTTGCAGGAACTGCCTCCAACCGGATTTGCCAGCTTGTGGGGGTCGCCGTTGTTGCCACTCCTGCTCCCCGGATGCGTTTCTTCTGGACCTGATGACGCCCCCAGTGCAGAATCAACCTCGCCTCCCCCCCTTTATCCCTATGCCTTGCGTCGCGGTGACTTTGATCAAGATGCCTCAGGGGCTAAGCAATTCTTCTATGAAGGTGCAGAACGTTCGACTGCCAATGGCGATACGGTTCCGGATTCCGCGACTGCGGGTTATGTGAAAGACCTGCAAGACCTCTTGAAAACCTTAGGCTTTGCAATCGTAGATCGCGACACTTCCGGCATCTTTGGTTGGTATACTTTTTTTGCACTCCGCGAATTTCAGATTTATGCCCATTGGGAGAACCTCGCTCAGGCTCCTGCCGCACTAGATGCCACTAAAACTTCGCTTTCCGAACAATACACCGTCGTAGTCAACACCCAGGAATACAACGGCCCCGTCAGTGGAGTGGCCAATGCGGACACTCAAATTGCACTCAAGGCATGGCGTGACAACCGTTGGCGATGTCCCGTTTTAGTTGAAGCGTGGAACATGAATTCCACCACGGGACGCACTGCGATTTATCAAGACAACAGCATCAACAAAAATAACCTCTGGCACTTCAATGATGTGACCAGCAGCACCCCTCGGATGTTTGCTCGTGACTTTTCGGAGCGGTACACCCTCACAGCGACTCAAACTGCTGAAACAGTGAACAACCCAGGCACCAGTGGAAGTGCTTCCACCCCTCCGTTTGTCGTGGTCGGAGATTATGCCAAATACCTCACTTGGTCCGGCCCTCGATCCGCTCCGAGTTACGATCATTGCTGGGAAGATTCTGCAATCACGGCAGAAAAATTGATTGGTAAGGCTTGGGGGGACCTTACAGATCCCCAAAAGTCCACCTACAAGATGGTGCGAGCGGTTTCGGAAACCGAATGTTTTGGGCAATTCGATAGCATTAATGCCTACGACGATGCGGCAGTATCCATCGGTCCCTGCCACTGGACCTTGTGTCAGCTCGGTTTGGGAACCCCCTATCAAGGTGAATTCATGCCCTTTTTAGCTTACTTTGAGAAAAAGTTTCCGGCGGTCTTTCAGCAAACGGTTGGTCAATGGGGAATCCGGGCCACCCACCAAGGCGAAAAACAAAATCATCAAGACGACACCGCAGAAACCTGGGGCACTGATGGCGGGGCTTTCGACAACTGGGCGCAACGGAAAATGGAAGGATGGATCGCTTTCCAAAACGAACAAGGTGATTACGATCCCCTCGACAAAGGCCAAAACTTGGATGCCAAACAAAGCGCCAATCAACCTGTCACGTCAGCCGAACGCACCCGTGATCAACAAGTGAAAGCCGATACCAAAGCAATCACAGCTTACTTTCGAAGCTGGCATATGTTTTATCGTCTGATGATGTTGGCTCGCACCGTTTCCGAATTTCAGCAGTCGATGTGGGGGTATTCTCGAATCCGGCTTCAAGGCATTTTAGAAGCCAAGTGGGATACCGGTTCGACTCGGACCATCGGGGATTATTTCAAATCCGAAAAATCGGCAGCCCTCTTGACTCGTTGGCATATCAAATATCCCAGTGACGTGCTTTCCAGCGGTAAAGCGACCAGCAAGCTGCGCAAACTGGTCACAGATGCAAATTTTAGCAACAGCGATCCCAGTGCCTGGGGCGATACTGAGGAAGCGACCCTGATCACGGCCTTAGAAACCGCGCTCAAAGGCAAAAAAAGCGACAAAAATTGGAAGGACCAAGTTGATAAAATTTTGAACTGGCAGTCCGAAGCAGCCGACACTGGCGGAAATGCGGTTTCGCTTTCAGGAGGCTACAACACACGGAAACTCGATCTCACTGATCTCGATTCACCATTTTGAGCGAACCACTCGCTCTATCACAAAGGAGGATTATGGCGAGCGGAGACGATCCATTGAAACAATACATTCAGCAGCAATGCACAGCCCAAGGTTTCTCAATAGGAAATGGAGACTCTGGCCATGCCACTGCTTCCAGCTTAGACACCATCCGGCAATATTCAGAATACCGACCCGATACGTTTACAAATTTCTGGAGTCCTCCTATCTGGGACTCCATAGGAGGAAACCCTTTTGCTGCCCCGGAGACGTATCCCGAAAGCGAAGAAATGTATCCTTACGTATTACGTTTTGAAGATGAGGATCAAAAAAAGCAGTGGGATGGTCAACAACGCTCCGAAGCCAATGGGGATACCGTCCCGCCCCCTTATTTTTTAGGATATGTTCAGCAATTGCAGAACGCACTCAAGGAATTCGGATTTACGTTTGTGAGCAACGATGACGAAGGTGTCTTTGGATGGAATACCTATTTCGCTGTGCGTGAGTTCCAGATTTACAGCGGCATGCTGTATTTGGCACAAGCCCCTGCAACCTTGAATGAGGAAATCCATCCTCTGTCCACACAATACACGCAAGTGAAAAATACTCAGGTTTACAACGGCCCAGTGAGTGGTGTGGCGGACTTCGAGACACAACGCAAAATCGTGCAATGGGGTTGGAACCGGTGGCGTTGCCCAGTGACCATTGAAGCATGGTCGATGGAAAGCGGAAAACGGAATGCCTTGTACAAAATAGATAATGACAATTGGGCAGAAAACCTGTGGGGAGCCAAAGATTTTGCCAACAACAATCCTCGTATGTTTGCCCATGATTTCACCGGCTATTACACAGTTCCCAACCAATATCACGTCCCTCACAAGAACGATGCCTCCACACAACCTGAAACGGGAAAAGGCGTTTACGTGACCATCGGTGAATACGTTCCCTTTACCGACCACAACAACATCACGTGGGGTGGTCCGGTTTCCAAACTGAAGCACTCTTGGGAAGCAGAGATGAAAATGACTTCGGAGCGCTTATTTGGGAAGCCTTTGCCAGACCCCTCCGCCAGTGAAAACTCGCCTGCTCCTCAAAACGTAGCCACGGAAGAAGAACAATCCACCTACAAAGTGATCGACAAAATCTGCGAACTGGAAGCCGGAAATGTATTCGATTCGATGAATGCATATGACAGTGCCATCCTTTCTGCCGGTTTGTACCATTGGACCATCTGCCTCATAAAATCCTCCGAACCAAAAATCCGAAAAGGGGAACTGTCCGCATTTTTGGCATATTTGGCCGAGGCCCATCCTGCAATCTACCAGAAGGTTTGGCAGCGCTTTGGGATTGGAATCGCAGGCCAGTGGGGCACCGATGGCAAATCCTTCACCGATGAGCCACCCGGTCATTCCAGAGAGCACAAAAACGTGCGCAAGTATTTCGGTTGGATCACACTTCAGGAAGAAAATGGTCAATTCACGATGGCTCCACGAGAAAGGACCTTTGCCGATCATCTCCGAGGATGGCACTGGTTCTATCGCCTGCAAATGGCCATTCGCACCAATCCAGAAATCCCCCAGTTGATGTGGAATTATGCTCGGATGCGTATACGGGACATTCGAGCCACACCGTGGGATGGCACGACCACCGTCGCATTAGAAGACGGAACAACGCGCATCGCCACAATCGGGGATTATTTCACCTCAGAAAAAGCCATCACCATGATCACCCGTTGGCATGTGTGGTACCCCGATCAAATGATCTCCGGAGGTAAACGTGGGTCCAAACTGCAAGCAGCTTTGAACAACGCCAACCTATCAGGAAATCCTCTCGATTGGACGACCACACAAGAGACCACGTTGATCGATAAATTGAAGGATGCGGCTCAAGGTTCATTGATGGAAAGCCCTATGACCACCATCCAAGCGACCACCGATTTGAGTGGGGATCGTAACTCATTCAAATTCGACACAAGCAATTTGCCGGATTCTCCGTTTGCTTGACCGGGTTAAAAACGACTCAATCCAAACTGAAACTCAGGAGAGCTTATGGCGATTTTTCAAAAAGAAGTGCACGAATACATCGCGCAACAAAAACAGAATTATATTGATGCTGCTCATGCGTTTCAATTGCCCGATGCTGTGATTCCTGCGGTTGCTGGAGCGATTGCCAACGAGTATCAAGCTCATTTTGATCGGGATATTCCAGGAATCGACGCCGCGATGGACGGCTATGTGAACTGGTGGTGGGACAACCACGAAGGCATCAAGGCAGAATATGATGAACATTGGCCTGAGATTGAACACAATCATTCGGACTTGACCAAACTCCACCAATCCATTGTGAACGATATGGGACCTGGCAACTTAAAGTTAGGAACAGCCATTGAAGAAATGGAAACGCTCAAAGCCTCACAAACCGATTCGAATAGCTTCTTTTACCAAGCAGCCAATACACCCCTTGTGAAAGATTTCTTAGCCACGCTCCGTCTCACGTCTTCCGAATTAACCCTTCCAGAATGGGAATTGGACTACTCGCTGATTGCGCAAGCACTCAACGATCCTGACAGCCCTATCACCCCCATCATTGCCGCACTGATCATCCGGGATGCGCACCTGTATTTTTTGGGGCAACTCCCTGAAACGCGGATCACCCAGTTGGGACTCACGGCAATCGATCCGATAGAACAAGGGTTAGTTGCTCGGTATTACACCCAATCAGAAAAGAATGCGCTGTACCTTTCCTTTTACAAATTTGGCACTGAGAAATTTGAAGAGCTGCGTCAAAACCGTTTGGAGCAAAGCTACTTCCCGGGACTTTCCAACGATGGTGGGGGAAATTCTCACCTCGACAATGAAGCCCTGCTCCGGGCCTCAGTGGAAGTGGTCGATCCGTTGTACGATGTCTCCAATCCATGGTTGAAACGCATCATACCCGATAGCTACTACGGGATATCTGAAATCAAACAACCCTTTGGCTCCGGACATCCCTACGTTGAACTGGACTATGGTCAGATCAAAACCTACGAGCGACCCGAAACAGCACGAGTGTATAGTCCGGTTCAGGGGGATGTCATCATCCGGACGCATGAAGTTCGGATCAAATCCGCCAAAGACTTCACCCTTCATGTCTTTCGAGGCTGTGATGAACAATGGTTCGAGGATAACAAAGGCATGCTGGAAATCTATTCCCCTATCGCTTTTGGTCAAGCCCTCACGGTCATGCAAGCAGGAATTCCAGTGGAATATGAAATCCAAATGACCCAACAAACCTTGGGGCCTGACTACATCGGCATCCGCCTCAATCCCGAAACGTATTGGAATCAAGGGTTGGATGCTGCCGTTCAAGAAATCGTCGGAGACCTAGAAGGCATCAATCGTCCAGAAGGGCCATGGCGAGAAATGCATGGCTATTTCCAACAAGGGGACAGTCGAGGTACCGCAGTTGCTTCCGCGATAGATATAGTTCGGTCCCTTTCCGAGTTCCGTCCGCAAGTGCTTTCGAGCCTGTGGGATCCCAAAAACAAATAAAGTTGCACACCGTTGAGGAAAAGGTTCCAAACACAAGAATAGAGTCGTGCTACTACACGACTTAGGAGAAGGTCATGACCGAGATCAGCAAAAATTTGCAAAACGGCTTCAGTCGCATCATCCAATCAACACAATACGATTCCAGCCAAAAAGATCGTAAAAACTCTCCCCTCGCCGGGGTTTTGGAAGGTTTGGCTCTTCAAAATCTAAGCGACTGGTCCGAATCTTTTGACCTGGATGCTTTCACACAAAATATCCTCCAAGACGGCTCATTCCTGGAAAACATCGATACCGAGGCCCTCGCTCAAGAGGCTCTCGATCAAGAAGCCCTCGACCCAGAAACACTCAACCCAGAAGCCCTCGATAAAGTCGTAACGTCTGCCGAATGAATGGACATGGAACTTACCATTCAAACGGATGGTAATTCTTCAAAAAGTGGCCATAAAAGACGTTTCCTTGCAACCCTTGCACAATGGGATCATAAATCCGCGCTGCCCCATCCACGACATCGAGAGGGGGAACAAATCCTTTATCTCGAATCTTTAAGCGTCGGGGATAAGGGTTTTCTTGAGTCACCCATCCGGTATCTACACTATTCATAAAAATCCCTTTGCGAGCATACTCTTGAGCAGAGGTGCGAGTGAGCATATTCAGGGCCGCTTTGGCCATGTTGGTGTGGGGGTGACGATGCGTTTTACTCTCTCGTCCAAATTGGCCTTCCATTGCAGAAACGTTGATGATGAATCGTTTCGAGTTTGGGGAACGCTCTAACAAAGGGGTCAAACGACTAGTCAATAGAAATGGCGCGATACTATTGACCACCTGAGTTTCTACCAGTTCTAAAGTGGATACGGTTTCGAGCGTTTCCACCCAACTATTCCAGGATCGAAAATCCTCCAATTCTTCCAAACTATCATTTCCATTGAAGGGCAGTGTAGGGATTTCTTGTATCGATAATTTTTGAAGCCCCTCAGCTAGCAATCGTTCTGCCTGTTGTTCTTGAGCATAGAGCGGTTCATAAAGGACATCGGGGTGACGAATGGTCTGTGCGGCATTGTTGATCAGAATATCCAAATGCGGCTCGGTTTGAATTAAGAAGTCGGTGAATGCCTCCACAGACGCGATATGACGCAAGTCCAAGCGGTAAAAAAGGAGCCGGTCTTTAAATGAATCAAAGTCTTTTTCTTGAGCTATCCGCTGAATCGCATTGACAGGAAACCGGGTTGTGGCAATCACTCGGGCACCATCTCTCAAAAGTTTGAGTACCACTTCGTATCCAATTTTGACCCGCCCGCCCGTCACTAAAGCGATGTGTCCGTTTAAATGGGTGCGTTGCCTTCGCTTCAAGTGGTTCTCCTTAGCACAGGGGGGGCACAACAAATGGTAGAATGAGTCCACGTCCTTGTATAAGTTTTTGCAAACATAGCAGCGTGCGGGAAAATGTAGGCGCTGTGGGTTGTGGCTGGGGGTCATAGGCTCAGCGATGAGAGCCTGCGACCTGGGTTCCATCTTCATGCGCTCTGTATTTTCTAACAACAGTTGGTCTGTCTTGCGGGTCTGATTCTTTTTCGAAACGCGTCTTTGACGACGTGCTTGTTTGTATATTTTTGCCACAAGCGATTTGAAGCGATCTTGATCGTCTGCTCTACTGGGATCCTCACTCACAATCTGTAAGACTTCCAAGCAAGTCTCCCAATCTTTTTGATCAATCGGTAACATAGGCGAACCTGGTTGGAGAGAGTCGGCGGGATTCGAACCCGCACCCTCCGCCTTGCAAGGGCGGTGCTCTTCCAATTGGAGCTACAACTCTCAAAGTTGATATTCTGCCTGATTTTCTGCCTGACTTTCTGTCTGATTTTTTATTTGGTTTTCTGCCTGATTTCCTGCTTGGTTTTCTGCCTGGTTTTCTCTCTGATTTTCAATGAAGAGTACGGAGAACCTGCTTTCACTTTTAGAAGTCAGGTTTCCATAATGGGTTGATATTCATCGGGGTTGTCAAACCCTGCTAACCACGCGGCCGCTTCGTGACAAGTCGTTACCGACGCAGGAACCGCCAGCAAAAACTCCCGATCGGTAGAAGGACAACGACATCTTAAAAAACGATAATTTACCTTATGAGACTCGGGGTAGGTGAACTTGGTTTCTACCAAAAAACGTGGCTTCCCCGACCGATCCACATCCGAATGGACTGTTTTGGCATGAGCCTTTTTCAAAGCCCATGCGACACCGACTTTTTCCAGCATCAATCGACGAAGCTCGGCATTGCGTTCTGTCAAGATCTGACCTGACGACAATGCCTGAGGACAAAAAATTGTATCCGAGGGCACGTAGTATCCCCTCCATAAAACTCTACATGCTCGCATGGGTGTGGGCAGTTGGGTGATGCTTGTGTTTTTCATCACCAAATCCCCTCTAAAGTACATTCTTTTGGGAAACTCTTTCAGCTGGGCACAATCGACCACTTTGATTTTACTGCTCCAGGAACTTTCCATACCCATACCTTTTGGAAGCGATTCCAGCGATTCACATTGGATCAGTTTAAAAACCTCCAATGCTCTTGAAGGAGCAGAAAAACGACGCAGTTGTGGGCAATTGACGATGGATAAACGTGTTGCAGACAAACTGCCTTCGATTTCCAGTAGGGCTGGCGAATTCAGAATCTTTATGAAGTTTGCACTCAAATCACACGATAAGGTGATCCGATTCAAAAACGACAAACTAATTTTTTTATGGGCCTTGACCGTTCTGGGTAAATGGGCAATTGGGCAATTGTGAACCTCAAACCGTTCTAGATGAATTTCACCCAAACTTTCCCAAGAACTGGGCAAACGCCTGAGGTTAGGACAATTTTCTAACTGCAATTGTGAAGGTTGGCTCCAGGTCTCGGGAATGCTGGCGATGGAGCAATCCTTCAAACGCAGCGACTCGCACTCCACATCGAGTGGAAGCTCTCGGACCTGCGAACAACCGATCAACACCAATCGTTTGGCTTTGATCCGTTTAGGGAGGGATCGAAGATTGGGACAGCCGATGACCACAAGGTCTCCTGTCAATTCGATAGATTCAGGTAAAACCTCGACAGATTGGCAACTCTTGATCAACAGCCCCCCCGCGACTTGGAGGTTCTTTGGCAACTGCTTTAAACGATGGCAGCCCTGTATTTTTAGATCACCAAAAACCTTTAAGCCTTCGCCAATCTGGGTCAAATCCAGACTCCTTTGGAGGTTCAAATCCCCCCAAACCGTCATATTTGGATTTTTGAGAGCCGTGAATGTCGTCATCCCTTTTCCTCTAGGTATGTTTCCTGACTTTCCTCTGCTTCAGTCGGCAATGGGGAGAAATGCGCTAGGCCGTCGAGCAAACTCACGTTGTCTCCAAACCTTGTACAGACCTCGTTCCAAAGTGATCGGGTGGTGTTCAGGGTGGGTAATATCTGCGGTTTCAGCCACTACCTGGAGATAGAGAGTGCCCAACAGGGTAGCGGTCTCATCCTGATCGCGATCTTGAAAAATCATCGCTGCGTTAGGAACCGCGACGCGATGCGTGTGTCCACTGGCTTCCCCACGCACCAGCACATTCCCCTTTTTTCTACGACAGTTTTCTGGCAAGCAGTCGCAATCTTGAATCAACACATCGCCTTGACGCCATAATCGTTTTTTCTGCATGAGATTCCTTATTTTATGAGGAGCAGTGGGATCGAGGAGAACACATTTATGTTGGTACTTTCTTGTCTTCTAGAACAACGCAATCATTTTGTCAGACCGGAAATTCTAGCAACAAATTGATAACTCTTCGAGTGTGTTGGCAAGCTTTGATTCGCTGGAGTGCAATGGGGTGGTTGATAGCAAAATGTCCTTTATTTTTTGGGCAAAGGATTAATTTGTTTCAACCTATCCTATTGTTTGAATTATCGTTCTGGCTTGAGGTAAGGCTTATTTGTTGGAGAAATAGTATTTTGAATCGATGGGTTATCCTACTTTAAAACTTTCTTTTTGATTGGCAATGGCAGAAGAATTTCATAGTGGCAAGCGCTTAAAACTTGCTAGGGAACTGAAGGGATGGACCCAAGAGACTTTGATCGATGAACCTCAATTTCCGACTGACAGTGTCAAAACTCTCTATCGTTGGGAAAAGGGTGGTATCTCGCTTCGACAAATCGAAAAGATCGAAGCCGTTGCCAATATTTTTGGCTTGGAAACATGGACCTTTATTGATCCCCGCCTTACCAAGCAACAGTTCCTTGATTTGGTATATGACCCAAGTTTGCAAGAAAAGGTAAAAGAGAAATTAATATCTGCGGAAAAAGATCAACAAATCGCTTCTCTAGAAGACCAAGTTCGTTTTCTCAAGTCCCAAATAGCCTACAATTTGTCCTCCACCTCAGACCAAATTACACAACTTCTGAACTTACTCCACGAAAGTCAAACAACGATCCAAACATTGGCTGTTATAATAGCGAAGTTAGGAATAGAGCCTAAATCGTCACAAACTAATACAAAAGAACCAATCATTCTTAACGAAGAAGAACAAAAAAAATTGCGTGAAATATTCAAGAGCTTGTTTCAAATACCCGAAGCCTAGAGATGATTTATTTACTTAAATCATATCAATTGATTACACAAAAGAACTATATCAATTGTTCATTGATTTTAACCTCGTGATCAACTACAAACTTCAATGCGTTGTCACCCATTCAGATTGAGCATTGCAGAACGTATGATTGACTATTTAGGAGGGAAAAGTGAACGAACGAAAAACAAAAATTGTTTGCACCATAGGACCTGCCACGAGTTCGCGAGAACGGTTAAAAGAACTGATAGAAGCGGGGATGAATGTGGCTCGCCTCAATTTCTCGCATGGTTCATTTGAGGACCATCGAGTGGTCGTCGAATCGATTCGCCAATTGTCCATCGATTTGAACAAACCGGTTGCCATTTTACAGGACTTACAAGGCCCTAAAATTCGAGTGAAGAAATTCGAAAACGACCAGATCACATTAACGCCCGGTGATGAGTTTGGCTTAACCGTGGATGAAGTGCTAGGGAATCAAGAACGCGTTGGGGTTTCCTATCCGGCGTTTTGTTCTGATGTTCAAGAAGGCGATACGATTTTATTGGATGACGGTTTGCTTCAACTCAAGGCGATATCCGTAGGTGAAACCGAGGTGAAAACCCGGGTGGAGGTAGGCGGAGTCTTAAAAAACAACAAAGGACTCAATCTTCCGAATGCGATTTTGAGTATCGACCCACTGACTGAAAAAGATAAGCAAGACTTGGGCTATGGGTTAGAGCTGGATGTGGATTATATCGCCCTATCTTTTGTTCAAAAAGCGAGTGACGTGCAAGAGCTCAAAGATTTGATTAAGCAAAAGGGCAAGCAAACCCCAGTGGTTTCGAAAATTGAAAAACCCCAGGCTGTGGAGAAATTGGAAGAAATTCTGAAAGTCACGGACGCCGTAATGGTAGCACGCGGTGATTTGGGGGTGGAAATGCTTCCTGAGACCGTGCCACTGACACAAAAGAAAATTATTTCGCTCTGCAATAAATATGGAATTCCGGTCATCACGGCCACTCAAATGTTGGATTCCATGATCAGCAACCCGCGTCCCACAAGAGCCGAAGCATCGGACGTGGCCAATGCGGTTTTGGATGGCACCGATGCCGTGATGCTCTCGGGTGAAACGTCGGTAGGCAAATATGCCATTAAATCCGTACAAACTATGGACAAGATCTTGCGACTGGTCGAGAAAGAAGACATCAAAAATTTCAATCGAGAGTTTTTTTTGGAGGATCGACTCCAGGTGTTTAAACGGAGTATCACGATTTGTTATTCTGCGGCAGTTGCGGCAGAAAAAATTGAGGCGAAAGGAATCCTTTGTTTGACGATGGAAGGCCATGTTGGAACCACGCTCGCGCGGTTTCGCCCCAAGGTTCCAATCTATGCGTTCAGTCCCGTTCGTCAAACGGTCAATCGGCTTCAATTAGTCTGGGGGATTCAACCGTTTTACGAGGAAACTCTCAAAGGCCACCACGATGATGACATGGTCGAACTGGTGATGACTCGAATTAAGAAAGAAAAAGAGGTTGAAATAGGAGATTACTTTGTCCTGACGTTAGGTCTCCCCTTTTCCCGCCCTCGTCCGACCAATGCCATGATGATCGAAAAAATTCGACCGTGACTTCGATTCTAAGCAATCAGGCAGGCCGACTCAGATCCAGCAGAGGCCTGTCTCTAGGAGGGCCTCCGGCTTGTGGCAGCGGCTTCAATTGAAAGCGTGACACCAGGTTTTGAAGGTGCCCGGATTGACTGCTGAGCTGGCTACTAGCCGCCGCACTTTGTTCAGCAGTTTGTGCCGTTTGTTGAGTGAGATCGTGAAGTTGATTGAGTTGCAGGTTCATATCGCGCAATCCTTGGGCCTGAGACTGACTCGCGGAAGCGATGTCCCCGGCGATGTCATTTACCTTTTCCACTTGAGAAACGATGCCCGATAATGCTTCGGCGGTCTGCTGTGCGATCTGTTCTCCTGCTTGGATCTTGCCGACAGACTGCTCAATCAATGCCGTGGTTTCTTGAGCCGATCCCGCACTGCGTTGAGCCAGGCTTCGGACTTCATCTGCAACCACAGCAAAACCTTTGCCGTATTCCCCCGCACGAGCCGCTTCGACAGCTGCATTGATGGCGAGCAGATTGGTTTGAAAGGCAATTTCATCAATCTTCTGGATGATTGTAGAAATACTGCGACTGGATTGTTGAATCTCGCCCATAGCGTGAACCATCGCCTGCATTTGTTGGCTTCCCTCTTCCGTAGTTTGAGTGGCGGAAAACGCCAAGGCGCTGGCTTCGGCAGCGTTCCCTGCATTTTGGTCGGTTTGCTCACTCAGTTGCTTGATTGATGACGCAATATGGGCCAACGCATCGGCCTGACTGTTGGCTCCACCCGCCAGTAATTCGCTTGATGAAGAGACCTGATTCGCTCCTTCCAAGACTTGCTCCGAAGCGGTAGTCACCTCAGAAATAAGATGATTTAGGTTATTCGACATCGAATGCAGAGCTTTCCCAATCACATCCTGTTCTCCTTTAGGCAGGACCTCCACAGTCAAGTCTCCTGCTGCAATGCTTTTCAGAGATTGCACCGTGCTTTGTTCGAGTTCATCGGCAAACGCATTCATGGTTTTTGACATCTTGCCAATTTCATCTTGGCTACGAATCTGTACCCGATAGTTCAGATGCCCTTGACTCAAACAGTTCAACATCCTCACCGTTTCCGTGAGAGGCTTGGTGATTGAACGAGTGAGCACCACACCAAATGTCAGTGCAATCGCCAACCCGAGAATCAGTAGCCCCCATTCGAGCCATAGCAGAGTGTTCACCAGGGTTACGACCTCTTGCCCGTCCTGGATTAAGCTTTCGGTTTGCAAGGCCATCTGGTCCTTGAATAGGTCCCGTATCTGATTTCCGAGTGGAACTGCTTGTTGGGCTGCCCAGTGGTTGGCCTTGTTCCAATCCGGGGCACTCCGAAGGTCGAATATCTGTTGAGGGAGCCATTCGAACTCGTCGCGGGCGTCCATGACTTGTTCCCATTGTGCCAACTGGACCTCAGTAAAAGCTTCACTAGCAATATCCACATCTTGGAAAAACTGCTCATTTTGTTGCCATGCTTCAACAAACTCCTGATATTGAAGTGAGTCTCCGGACAGCAAATAAGCCCGTAGTGCAGAAAACCCAATCCATGCGGTCCTTTGGAACTCTGCAATCCCTAACAGTAAGACTTTCCGCTCATCAGAGGCAGGTTGTTCAGCCTCCAAGCGCAGCAATTCGGCAATGCCTTTTTGCATTTGTTCTACCAACGGAGCCGCTTGATTCAACCAGATTTGGGTGGCTGGAAGATTCTCAGCAGTAAACGCCATGCTTTCAATACGATTCTGGAGTTGTTGCAGTTCGGCCAACCATTGCTCGGCTGTTTCTAAACTAGTCCCTGCTATTTCCTCTTTATCCGGGCTGATCGTATCCGGGCTGATCGTATCCGGGTTGGTTTCAGTGGGAGAGTTTTCAAGGGGAGAGTCAGCATCGGGATCTTCTGTCGCGTCCGAGGCCACCTTGGGAACCGAGAACCATCCTTGGTGCTGACGCAGACTTTCGAGAGCCGGATGAATTTTGGTGTTCCAAGCTTCGGTTCGTTCGTCTTTGAACACGGCTTGCCCTAACAGCAGATAACCCCGAAGCGCCCCTAACGCCTGTTGCACTCCATCTGACATTTGCATGCTGGCTTGCACGGTCGGCATGTGCTGTTCCACCATCACCGCAGAACGCAAAGCCAACTGCTGCAATTGCCAAACATTCACTAGGACCACCCCCAGCAAAACAATGGCCATTAGTCCAAAACCCATGCTCAATTTTTTGGGAATCGAGAGATGATTCAAAAACTTCATTCGTGAGTCCTTTCGTTTAGTCCAAGTGAAAACCTTTCTGTTCACAGAAGCTGTCACCTAACACATTCGGACTTTGTTGTGGAGCCTTTTGAATCATTGATGGGGAGCGTCGAGACACTGCCATATCGGCAATATCACACTCAAACTACTAATTTGGATGGATCGATTTGCAAAGAGGTCTTTAGAAAGAAGCGGGAAAGCAATTGGAAAAACAAAGAGGGAAAGACATAGGAATAGGGACACAAAAATATTCAGTCATTCTTCATTAACTATTTGATGTTATTAAACAAATCACAGATTCATATGTTGCATTCAGTTTATTATCAATTATATAAGGGCCTTAGCTTCCGAAATCGAAGCCCAAATTGGAATCACTGCCTTCCATCGATGTGTATTGATCGAACTGAAAAAATTGTCTTCGATCTAGGCCGTTTTTTCAAAAGCAGTGTTTCTGTTGAGAAGACGTCAAAATGTCGGCTATTAGGCCATGACAGATCGTTTTTTCTAGCCTGCTCGCTTTATCACTGATTTTACTTATTTTTTGGACGCCAAGCTTTTACCGTTTATGGAAGACATCTGGGCCACTAATTTCCTTTCTAGATTGGATTGAAAAAAAGAAATTACTTTTCAAAGCCCCTTGCATTGCCACGAGCTTTTTCAAGCATAGAAAAATCCTCAATTTTGAAAAAAGAAAAATACTCAACAAAAGAGATCGTTACGAAAACGCTCCAAAATATAACCTACTAATATTACTATCTTTAATATCGATGATAATAAACTGTAATATACATGCAAACTGTGGGTTCATCGCGACGATTTCAATACATGGCCATTGAGTTATATCGTTCCGTCGGGTTGAGTCCATTCACATCAAAGAGGTAAATATGACAACAAACCGAAAAGAAATGAAAATGACAACCAATCGTTGGTTCAACGCATTAAAGATCCTGGGGATTTCTTTGGTTCTATTGAGTTTTGCGAATGTCGCGACTGCTGGATCTTGGACGAATTGGTTCACCATCGATAAAATACGATGGTCGTCGCACGTCGATACGGGAACGACCAGTAGTTACGGAGCCATCATGGTCTATCCAGACGGCACCGTCGAAAATCTTTTAGGATGTGCGGTGTCGGACGCTTACATTGGTTCCCAAACCCCGACAGAGGCTACGAGTTTCATCTATGTCTATCAGGAACTCACGAAGCTGGTAACGTTGGCCTATACCGCCGGATGGCAAATACGTCTCTATCTCAATTCTTGTGAAGGATCTGGACCTCGAAATCATTTTCACACGGTGGAACTCAAAAAACCTTAAACGGATACGGCGCTTGGTCGCTATTCAATAACTATCCCAGTTGACCTCGTGGGCGGAGTGAATGCGAAAGCGCCTCCGTCCTTTCCCTCCAACGAAGTTTCCTATCTCCCACTATTCATTCGCATTCAACCTTGTTAAGCTATTCTCTGGTTTGAAAAGCCGACACAGCTACGAAATCTCTTTGAAAAGGTTTAGCCCTGCTTACAGCAGTCCTCTTTGTTTAGCTCATAAGTAGAAGAGAGATATGGAACATGATACAAAGAACAGTAGATTCGTTTTTAAACCCCTCTTAAAAGATAGGTGCCCAATGCAGAAACCTGTTGTTTTTATTGCTTACTCCCATGCAGATTCCGATGCGACATGGGTTCGCAAATTGGCAAGGAGCTTGAAAATCGAGGAAACTGCAAATGTCATAGCAATGGCGCTGAATAAAAACACTGCAACTCCACAAGCGCAATAGCCCCAGACGTTCCCCAAGCTTTTAGACTGGTGTTTACGGGATAAGATAGAAACTCAAGATGACGCCAACCGACCTCCCTACCTTCCTATCCAACTGTCTTTATTTCGATTTAGAAACCCACCGCAATCAAGACAAGCTGTATCGCATTGGGGCGCAGTATCATTCAGAAACCTTTGAGCGGCATGGCAAGTTTTCCACACGCAAAGCCTTGTCGGACCTGGATCGTTTTGCTGCCAATGCCCACTACGTTTTAGGCCACAACTTGCTGCAGCACGATTTGCTCGTTTTGCAGAAGCTCTCCCCTAAATTGAAGTTACTACAATTGCCAGTGGTCGATACGCTGTATCTGTCTCCTTTGGCATTTCCAGAGAACCCTTATCATCGGCTCGTCAAAGATTATAAGCTGGTGCGTTCTTCATTGAATGACCCCGTGCAAGATGCACAGCTATCCGCCACTCTGTTTGAAGATCAATGGAAACAATTCCTCCATTGGCAAGAAACCACGCCGAATTTGCTCACGTTTTATCGCTATTGCTTTCAAGATTTTCATGGTTTGACCTCAGTATTCGAGGCATTGGGAGCCGCTCAGGAAACCTCAGCCGATGCGTTGATCGACATTTTTAAACACCACACCTTCCATCTCGTTTGCACAACTGAGCTAGAAGGCCGTCTTCTCAAAGTCCTCGAATCCTCCAATCGCCCAATCTTGTCGTATGCCTTGGCATGGCTGCGAGTGTCGGGTTCACACTCGGTGTTGCCGCCGTGGGTACGCCATCGATTTCCAGAGATCGTGGAATTTTTGAAGCAGTTGCGAGATCGACCGTGCGGGAGCTCCGATTGTGTATATTGTGAGGCCACCCACAATCCTCGCAAACAGTTGAAGCAATTGTTTGGATTCTCGGATTTTCGTTCCAAGCCAGAAGCCCGCGATGGATCGAGTCTGCAAGCACAGATCGTTGCTCACGGCATGCAGGATCAGTCGTTGCTCGCACTCTTGCCAACCGGTGGTGGAAAGTCCTTATGCTATCAGATTCCTGCGTTGGTTCGGCACTATCGACGCGGTTTGCTGACCGTCGTCGTTTCCCCCTTGCAAGCATTGATGAAAGATCAGGTGGACAATTTGGCCAGCAACACAGGGACCCCGTTTGCTGGGGCTATCTATGGGATGCTCACTCCTCCTGAACGTGGAGAAATCTTGGAACAGTTGAGACTCGGAGATTTGGCGATTCTGTATATTGCACCGGAGCAGCTTCGGAATAAGTCGGTGTCCCAAGCCTTGCAGCAGCGAGAGATCGGTTGTTGGGTGTTCGATGAAGCCCACTGTCTTTCCAAATGGGGGCATGATTTTCGTCCCGATTATTTATACGCGGCTCGCTTCATCAAGAACCATGCGAACGAATTGCACCTTCCCACACCTCCAGTGGCCTGTTTCACAGCAACGGCTAAGCAAGATGTGGTGGAAGAAATTGTGGACCATTTTCAAAAGATCTTGGGGCAGCAGCTCACCGTATTTGAGGGGGGTGTGGAGCGAACCAACCTCCGTTACGAAGTGCAGAAAGTCAATCGAGCGGAAAAGTGGGGCAGAATTCATGAAATTCTCTCCGAACGCCTCCCCTCTGCGGAAGGCAGTGCTTTGATCTATACCGCCACCCGACGTGGTTCCGAAAATCTCGCCACCTATTTAGAGCAGCAAGATTACGTGGTGGCCGCTTTTCACGCCGGACTCACCGCCCCAGTGAAACGTAAAATTCAAAACGCCTTCATCGCGGGAGAAATCCCCGTGATTTGTGCCACAAACGCCTTTGGGATGGGGATCGACAAACCGGATATTCGTATTGTGATTCATGCAGATATCCCTGGTTCTTTGGAAAATTATCTCCAAGAGGCGGGTCGAGCGGGTCGCGATTTGCAGGAAGCCGAGTGTATCTTGCTCTATGATGAAGCCGACATTGAAACCCAATTCCAATTGGAAGCGGTCTCGGAGATCGGTCATCGTGACATCGCTCAAATCCTTCGAGGCCTCAAGCTGCGGGCCAAGCGAAAGCACACCGACGAGGTGGTCATTACCTCAGGTGAATTGCTGCGGGACGATCAAGTCGAGACAACGATAGAGTCCGATGACAGTTATGCCGATACCAAAGTCAAAACAGCCGTCGCCTGGTTGGAACGCACTGGATATCTGGAACGTAATGAAAACCAAACCCGTGTGTTCCAAGGCAAATCCTTACTTGGCATTGAAGAAATCGCTGAGAAGCTCAATGAACTGAACCTTGCGCCCCCAGTACGAGAACAATGGGAAGCCATCATCATGGCCTTGATCAATGCGGATCCCGATCAAGGAATCAGCACAGACGAATTGGCAGAACTACCGGCTTTTAAAAAACCTTCTTCCCTTCCTGACAATACCTCAGCACCTTCTTCCCCTCCTGGTAAGACTTCAAGTCCTCCTTCTCGTCGAACGAATGAAGAAACAGACACCCAACGGGTGCTGCGCGTTTTGCACGAAATGTCGGACCGTGGTTTGCTCAAAAAAGGCATCCAATTGACTGCCTACTTGCGTCCCAAAGGTCCCCACAATGCGCGATCAATATTTGAAAAACGATGCGCCTTGGACCGCGCCATGTTGAACAATATGGAGGAAGCGAATCCGGATGCCGATGATGGGGAATGGCAAGAACTCAATCTCACCAAGCTCAATCAACGGTTGCTGGATGAAGGTTTCGATTGCGCTCCTGAAATCTTGCAAAGTTTACTACGCAGCTTGAGTTTGGATGGCAAAGGATTGGCAGCTCGGCGAGGGAGTTTGGAGATACATCACATCTCTCGGAATCTGTATAAAGTGAAGCTACAACGCAGTTGGCAGGCCCTTGTCGATACAGCCGAACGACGTCGCGAAGTGGCGTCCTTGGTGCTGGAAACACTCTTGAACCAAGTTCCTAAGGATCAATTCGTAGCTCAAGACGTTTTGGTCGAATTTTCCAGTGACGACATCGTCCAAGCCTTGCGGCAAGACCTCATTTTGCAAACTCAAATCAAGGATGAATTGGCAGCGATTGATCGAGGTTTGATGTTTCTCCACGAACAGCAGGTGATTTCTTTGCAAAAAGGGTTGGCCGTGTTCAGTCAAGCCATGACCATTCATCTGTTTCCGGAAGCCCGATCACGTCGTTACTCCAAACGAGATTACGAACCTTTGGCTCACCACTATGAAGAACGAGTCTTCCAAGTCCATGTGATGAATGAATATGCCAAGCTTGGCCTTGAAAAACTCAAGCAGGCGTTCAGTTTGGTGTTGGATTACTTCGATATGGAAAAATCCCGTTTCATGCAGGAATACTTTTCCGGCAAAAAGGAGGTGGTGAAACGGGCCACGAGCCAACTTTCTTACCAACGGATTGTGGAGGATTTAAACAACTCCGATCAACAAAAAATTGTCACTCGTCCACTCGATGAAAACATCCTCATCCTTGCGGGACCCGGGTCGGGAAAGACTCGTGTGGTCGTGCATCGGTGTGCCTACTTGTTGCGGGTCAAACGGGTCTCTCCTCATTGCATTTTGGTGTTATGTTTCAATCGAAATGCAGCGATCACCCTGCGCCATCGTTTGCGGGAACTGGTGGAAGAGGAATCACGGCGAGTCACAATCTTGACCTATCATGCTTTAGCCATGCACCTGACTGGGGTGTCATTAGTGCAGAGAGCAGAAGACCATCAAGACACCTTACCTTTTGACCAAATCATCAAAAATGCAGTGGCCTTGCTGCGAGGCGAACAGAATTTACCCGGTGTTGATGCCGACGACCTTCGGGAACGATTGCTGGCTGGATACCAATTCATTTTGGTGGATGAATACCAAGACATCGACCAAGATCAATACGATCTCATTTCTGCTCTTGCAGGTCGGACTTTGGAAGATCCCGATGCCAAACTCAGCATTCTCGCCGTCGGAGATGACGATCAAAATATCTACACTTTCCGAGGGGCGAATGTGGGATTCATTCGTCAATTCTCCGAAGACTATGAAGCTCAAACCTACTATCTGGTGGAAAACTACCGCTCGACCCAGCCCATTATTGATGCCGCCAACCATTTGATTGCCAGCAACCAAGATCGCATGAAAACCGATCATCCCATTCGTATCAACCTATCTCGGAAAGACGCTCCTTCGGGTGGACCGTGGTCGCAAGAAGATTTTTTGCAGAAAGGACGGATCGTTGTCTATGAAGTGGAAAACGGTGTGCATCAGGCATGGACGTTGGTTCAGGTACTCCAACAACTGAAATCACAAAATTCCAAGAGCAAATGGCGGGATTTTGCCGTGCTTTCTCGTACCCGCGGCGTGTTATTTTCCATTCGTACAGTTTGTGAACGACAAGAAATTCCCTTCGTATGGGGAATGGATCGTGAGAAGATGCCGGCCTTGTACCACATCCGCGAGATCGCTACGTTCCTGGATTGGCTGAAACCTCGCAAAAACGACATCCTCCGCGCTTCCCAATTGAAACAGGAAGCTCTTTCCACAATTCCTACTGAAGCGGCCAATACGTGGCACCAATTGCTGCTCGACACCTTAGAAGCCTACAGCGAAGAAACCGGAGACACTCAATTGCCAATCAGTCGAGCGATTGATTTTATCTATGAGTATTTAGCCGAACAGCGCCGTGAACATAAGATAGGGGCTGGAGTCTTTCTGAGCACAGTTCATGCTGCCAAAGGATTGGAATTTCCTCATGTCTTGATTCCCGATGGAGGATGGAACCCAGGGAAAAACTCCTCCGAACAGGAAGAAGAAAGGCGTATCTTTTACGTTGCTCTCACCCGCGCTCAATACACGTTGCATGTGTTTCAACGGAAAGATGGTGTTCATCCCCACCTGGAATTATTGAGGAAGGAGCCAACACCGGAGTTTCTTCATGTGACCTCTCCTGCTTACAATCCATCCCAGCTCGAAGTGATCCCCCCCTTACGTTACGAAGTGATCGGTCTCAAAGACCTGTTTCTCAGCTTTGCCGGATGGCAAGATCGTTGGCATCCCATCCATCGACGCTTGTCTATGCTGGAACCAGGCAATCTCCTCAGTCTCCACCCCAAAGAATCCACTACTCAGGAAATCTATCTGGAACTGCATAATTCACAAAACTATGCGGTCGCACGACTTTCCAAACAGGCTTCGGAAACATGGGCTGTGAAACTGCCAAACATCCAAAGCATTCGGTTGATTGCCGTGATTCGGCGTACGCATCAAGAAGGTTCCGTGGAATTCCGAGACCGAGCGAAAACGAAAATGTGGGAAGTTCCCGTGGTAGAAGTCATTTATTTGCATTAGAAGAACTAATCCATCGAATAAAATTTTATCGTTTGTCAGCTCTCAACTATTTTATTAATATTGTTGCAGGTTCGGTCTAAAATTTTTTTTTTGAACAACACTTCTTTAGATTGAATAGAACCTATTGATCTTCATAAAATAAATTTAAAAAATGAAGAACTGGAAATTGTAAAATAGTAGTTTCAAAAAATAATCCTAAAAATATTATTTTTAGGAAAAATTATTCAAAGCTTATCCCAAATTATTTAATTAGTAATTCTTATCTATAATCTTATTCAACAAAGGAAGTATTATGCAAACACAATCCTTAAAAACCTTAGAAATTCTATTGCCGGTTAAAGAAGCCAATCGATGGCAGAAAGCTTGGACGAAAATTGTCCGATGGTTGAACACTCAAGAGACCTTCCGTGAATTACGAAAATTAGATGATCATCTTTTGCAAGATATTGGAATCACTCGTAGCAAAATTGAAGAAGAAATGACGCGTCCCTTATGGAAATCCTAAAAGCGTGGGCCGTCGATGAACACGTCGCCTGTGGGCCAATTTTCGGCACGCAGGCACTTGATCATCGCATCTGGATTAGGCTTTGGAGAATGAGACAGGAAATAAACATTGGAAACCTTGGTATAGCCATATCGCTCGTAAACTTCGGTGTCTCCTAACAAAATAGAAAAATGGAATGAGGCGTGACGCAGCTCAGCCTGTTGCAATAGCATTCCTACCAACCCCTGCCCGCGATGATCTTCGCGCACACACACTTCCGCAATCCCACAAAACGTATAAGACTGCCCCTCAAACACAAATTGCTTTTCATGGGTTGCCAGGTGAGCCACCGGCTCGCCATCCGCGTAAACAAACCACCGATGCAGAGGAATTTCATTGTTATACCGCTGTTTACGAAATTTGGTTTCATGAGGAAAGCAACTCACCAGCAGTTCTCTCAGAGCCATTTCAGCTTGGGAGTCTAGATCTTTGTCAAAAACATGCAGGGCTTTGTGTTTTTTCATTCTGAAATTCCTTTCTCGTCTTTGGTGACTTTGTTTGCTTATTCAATGGCACATTTTAACTGCTGTCACTCATGACACCAATTGAGCCAGTTCTTGGACATAGGCTTCCAATTGGGGACGAAGCGTTGCTTCTTTCGGGCAGACCTCAAGGACATACGACGCTGTGCCAAGGACAAGCTGAGTTCGTGGCTTGGTGGGGAGGGAAGTTTCGTGAAGGTATTTATCCAAAGTGCGGGTACTGTAGGACCCTTTTGAATTGATGTAAGTTGCCCACAGTTTGCTTTCTTCCGCTAAGTCGAATTTCGTTTTCTGGGTTGTCAATTCCCAATACCATAGGGCAAGCCTCAATGTGGAAACGATCAATTTTCGAGCATTCGAGGAGTGTTCGGAAGAGGCAATTTCTGGAGACGTGTGCGAAGTTTTGGCAAGCTCACAACTGAGTTCATAAGCTCGGTTGACCCGTTGCAACAGATCCTCCCGTTCACAGGGCTTGATCAAGTAGTCAGTCGCCCCTTGTTTTAAGGCATCTAGAATATCCTGGGTATTCGTTCTGGCAGACAAAACAATGATGGGCACATATTTCCATTGAGGGCTGGAACGCAGATCTTTGATCAATTTAAGACCCGCCGTTTGACCACTAGGCATCATGACGTCCGTGAGAACAACATGTGGTTTGCCGCGTTTAATCAAAACTGCCAAAGCCTCCTGATGATCGCCCGCTTCCCAAACCTTGTATTTTCCATGAATTTCCAGATCGATTCGTACTCCGAAACGAACGGCAGCATCGTCTTCAACTAACAGAATTGTTTTCATGAGGATCTGCTTAGTGGAATCGTAAACCAAAAAGTCGAACCTTCTCCTTTTTGAGAAGTCACTCCAATCTCTCCAGCCATTTCTTGAACCAATGTTTTAGTAATAGCCAATCCCAATCCCGTGCCTAAAGTAGAAACCACTTCTTGTGAACGCGCAAAACGTTCAAAAATACGATTCAGCTCCACTTCATCAAGTCCGATACCCGTATCACAAATCGATACTCTGGCCGTTTTTTCTAGCAATTCGGTTTGAATTTCTACCGAACCACGATGGGTGTATTTCGCAGCATTTGCGATCAAATTGGTCAAAATGATCGCTAACCCTTCTGTATCTGCTTCAACCTGAATCGGGGCATCATGAAACTTTTGACTCAGCACAACTTCGTCTGAGAACAGCCCCAGACAATTTCTGGATACGCTTCGGATGGCGGGATGCAAATCAAGAGATTTGAGTTGAAGTCGTTCCAAACGTTCCTGACCTTGCATGAGAGTCAATAAACGATTGACCAAATCCATCAACCTTTGGGAGCTACCTTGCAAGAGATCCAAAAACTCTTTTTGTTCCGGGGCTGGCGGGACACAACCTGTGCCTTCATTCAAATGGCGAGTCAACCGATGAATGGCATCGGTCGGGGTCCGGATTTCATGGGAAATATTTTGGAGAAATTCTTGTTTGTGCTGATAAGCCGTTTTCAATTGAGTGGTTCGTTCAGTCACTTTGTGTTCTAGGCTGAGATTGAGGGTCTTTAATTCCTGAATCAATTCAATATTGCGCCGTTCCAATTCATACCGTTCCAACGCACGCTGAACTGTCAACATCATGTCGCTCGGATCAAAAGGCTTGGTGACGAATTTGTAGATTTGCCCCTCGTTAATCGACCGAATGATTACACCAATATCCGTGAACCCGGTTAAAATCATTCGAATGGTTTGCGGAACAATGGCAATGGTCTGTTTCAGAAAGTCGACCCCTGTCATGTTCGGCATTCGCTGATCTGCAATAATCAGATGAATTCGCTCCGGATTGGCATCATTTTTCACAATATCTAAGGCCTCATCCCCATCTTGTGCCGTGATCAAGTGGTAGTCTTTCTCAAGTAACCCGGTGAGCGCCCTGAGATTCGCTTCTTCATCATCAACGATCAAAAGGGTGTGCCTTTTCGTCGAAGATTCCGAGATTTCGATTTGATCCACTTTTGCTTCACTGAAGAATCCCATTTTTCCTATTTGATAGCTAGGTTGTGAGGTGTTGTCATTTCAATCTAACCACATATTGACCATAGAGAGTTGCTAACCTACCCTGATCTCCCATTTTCTTGATCACTTCATGTATCCTGGGAATCAACGCTTTGTGCTTTTTATGAACATAGTGATAAAGCGGAATTCGAACAATCGGCGGCTCCAATACCTTTACGCCCGGCACGTCCAAACTCCGAAGTGCGACCAATCCCACTAGCAATTCAGCCACCACAATGTCGACTCGATCCAGCTCCAAAATTTCAAACATCGCTCGATTCGTACCCACTTTAACGACCTTCATATCTTTTATAAAAGGTTCCGCAAATTTGGTCCCTCTTACAATCCCAATTTTATAAGGCCTCAAACTCTCCCATCCATCAACGACAAACTCTGTGTTTATTGTAAACGCAACCCCTTCGACATAAACCAGGGGTACCGGAATCTGAATTAGATTAGGAAACTTATTTCGTGTTCCGGAAGCCGCCGCCCCCAATTCTCCATCGGTCACACCGTCATTGGACAAAATTGTGGATCTGGCTAGCGGGTATTCCTTGATCTTAACCTGAAGACTAAGCTGTGAATAGGCTTCGTTGACAATTTGCTCTCCCAACTGATTCAAAGGATGCCCTTTAACTGCTGAAAACGTTAAGGTTTCTTGAGCATATCCCGGTACAATGAGACACCATAAATAGACGAAAATTGCAAAGAACGCTCTCATATTACCTTTCACAAAATCATTCTGTAATACCCAAGCTTTTTATAAAGGGATAGATATTACTTTAACGCAAGGGAAGAATAAGCGTCACTGTGGTTCCTTGGTCCTCTTCCGATTCAATCTCTAGCCGTCCTTGATGTTTCTCAACGATTCCATAGCTAATGGACATTCCTAACCCGGTTCCCACCCCCACTTCTTTAGTCGTGAAGAACGGATCAAAAATTTTGGCTTTTACGGTTTGGTTCATCCCACATCCTGTGTCTTCAAATTGGACCCACAATTCCCACTCTTCCGGATTCTCTGGTTTCGTGGACCGGTTTGTTAGGAAAGTTTTTGTTATCAGTTTGCCACGGCTCTGATGTGTATCGATGCCGTGCTGCTGTTCTTGCTTGGTTTGAATAGCCTGACAACCGTTGACCATGATGTTCATAAAGACTTGATTGAGTTGTGCGGGCCAACACTCGATCTGAGGTTGCGCTTGAAAATCACAGACAAATTCCACGGATTGTTTATATTGAGTTTGAATCAAGCGTAGAGTGGATTGAATGCCTTCTACGATATTCACGTATTTCTTTTCAGCTTCATCCAAGCGCGAAAAAGTACGCAAGTCTTCAACAATGGTTCGGATTCGCTCACCACCTTCCTCAATATCAGTTAGATTCAAAAAAATCTTTTTGAAACGGAACTCAAATATTTTTTTCAGCTTATCGCTCGCGTCCTCTCCAGCCAGCTCAAAGATGGTCTGCTCCAGTTCTTGAATATTTCTGTCTAAGTTGTGTGTATTGACACGGACAAAGTTAGTGGGATTGTTGATCTCATGGGCAACCCCTGCCACCAATGTCCCAAGCCCCGCCATTTTTTCTGCTTGAACCAATTGCACTTGAGCTTCTTGCAATTGCTTGTGCTGGCTTTCTAAGCGGCTTAAGGCTTCTTGAAGTTCTTGTGTCCTTGTTTTCACGCGCAGTTCTAACTCTTCATTGAGTTTGCGCACCTCGATTTCTGCGGCCTCTTTCGCGGCGATGCCATTGAGTGCATTGACGCGCATTTCGTTGATTCCGTGGACCACTTCATCCAATTCATCGTTTTGATAAGGTGTGCTTTTACGATGAAGGGCGAGTGGCTCATCCAATCGTTGGATACTGATATTTCTCGTGTAATCGGCGATCCAAAATAAATGGCGCATGATCAATTTGTGCACAATGATAAAAACAAAAATCGAAACTAGAAACAGCTCCAAAGCCTTGGACAACAAAATGATGAATAAACGATCCACCAATTGCAGATATACTAGCCTAAGGTCTGCTTCGACCCTCAGTTGTCCTAGATCATATTGATCCCCTTCATAGCGATAGATCATGGGAAACGCCTTCTCTATTTTCATTTCGGTTTTGGATTCCCCTTTCGAAATCACCTCTCCTTGTGGCTTTTGGATCGCTATGTATTGAATGTTGGGCAACTGGAGAAGGCCTGTCATCTGCGATTGCAACTGATCGTCATCGACCACCCACAGGCTGTGAGTAATTGGCTCTAAATAGCTATCTTCGATCTGCTGAATGCGATTTTCAATAATTTCTACTTCATTCAAGTAATCCAAATACAGTTGGATTGTGGTGCTCACCAACGTCAGCAGCACTGTCACGAACAAGACATATAGAATCAACTTGGGAGTGATATGGAGGCTGTCAATGGTTTTCATCGGAATCTTAGCCTTTGCAATAGCGATTTTGAAAGTCGAGGCAGCTCATCAGTTCATGGATTTACTGAAAGCCACGGGTGCCATCCCTGTCCAACGTTTGAACGCTCGATAAAAGGAACTCACATCAGCAAAGCCCAACAAGTAAGAAACCTCCCCCATCTCTAATTTGTGCTGATGGATGTATTCCATGGCCAGTTGCTTTTGAATCTCCGCCAACACTTCCTGAAACGAAACCCCTTCTTCCTGCAAGTGACGCTGTAGTGTTCGTGAACTCATCCCCAACCGTTTTGCTACTTTTTCAATGCTAGGGATTTCTCCTTGCAGGAGATCTTTTAAGACATGCTGCACTTGATCGACAAAACCGGTCCCTTCCAATTCATTCAAAAGGCGATCCGCTTGTGTTTCGAAGACTGTTTGTACGCCAGGAGATGCAGCATAAACTGGCAGATCCCAAAGGTCGCGATGGAGCACCAATTCGTTGTGGTGGCATTCAAACTGGACCGGCGCTTTAAAAATTCGACGGAATTCCTCGCCATATTCAGGCTCAGGAAATTCAAAAGCAACGGATTCCGGTTGCCACTCTCGCTGCGTTAACCACCGACCAAACGAAAACAGAAAGCTCAAACTGGCTTCCACAAAACTTTGCCGAAGGCCGCCCGACATCGCCTCGGAAGCTACCTGGTAGGTCATGATACTCTTCTCAGCTCGATGCTCCACTTGCAGATTCGATTCTCCCATCAATTTTTTATATCGGGCAATTTTTTCAAAAGCCTTCCCTAAGGTCTCACTGCTCATCGCCGTATACCCCACCAAACTGAAGGTTCCGGGACGAATCACTTCTCCTAAATGAAGCCCCAATGCAGGATCTTGAATAATCCGTTGGGCTTCACGCAAAACGTTCAAGTAGTCCTTCTCCGGAAGCCGAGCCATCGGCTGAAGAACGATCAATGGGTCGATCCCCAACGAAGACAACATTTGAGGAACCGACTCTCCTTTTTCTGTCAACAAGGCAAAGAGTGTTTGAGGCATCGCATAAGTTTTTGGGCGAACGGTCATATCCCTCCAATTTAATTTTGCAAAAAACAGTGTTCAGGATCTTTTTGAAAGCTGGATTTCAAAGCTGATCGTACCAACTGAATGTCAGAATGAATGTCAGAATGAATGTCAGAAGAAGCGAACTTCAGCAGGTATCGTAACAAGCCTCATTCTTTGAAACAATGCTGAGAAAATCCATGACGGAATCTGTCAACATTTTGGCGTGATGGGCGAATGTGCTTTCTCAAGAGACGGGTTAAGCTCGGTTTACTGGTTTCCTTGAGACCAGTCGTTTTAATGGCCCAATCTATCATCTTGACCTCAGCAATCAGGAGTACCATGCAAACAATGACACTGACTCTATTATCTTTGTGTGTTGCCGCCGTGGTGATGGCAGCCTCTCCTTCTTCCACTGCGTCCGCGATTCCCCCTCACGTCATCGACCGGATGGAGCAAACTTATCAAGAGCACCGAGCGCTCACCCAGTTTTATCGCTGGTACTTGTTTTATGAGCGAGATGAGAGCGACCTAAACAATCAACTCGATATTCTGGCCCCTCATATCCACCTCAAATCGAGTTTGGGTGAAGGCACCGGACATGAGGAATACAAAAGACGAGTCGCGCAAATTCCACTGGTATGGGAGAACGCTCACCATATTGAAGACGTCAAGGTGAGCCAAAATGAGGGAGGCACACTGAGTTTAGAAGCCCACATCGTTTACCACAATTTGGATGAGGCAAAGAAACTCAAGAGCTATCGCCTTCATTACACCACAAGCCTTGTGGACACCGGAACGACGCTTCCTCAATTTGAAGACATCAACATCCAATTTGTGGAAAATGTCCAAGCCGCGCAATTTGAAGATGCTTATCCGGTCAATCGGATGCGGAGTCTGGTGCATTACTGGCTGGCGTTGATCGAGAACAACGACGGCAATGCAGAGCCGTTTCGCGAAATATTCGCCGATTCTATCCAATTGGACTTTTCCACACGGAAGCTGAGTTCTTTTGCAGAATTTACGGAGTGGTTCCAATGGGTTCCCCAACAAATTGCCAAAAGCAGCCATCGCGTTGAACAATTCAACGTCACTCCGGTCGATACAAACATTTACGAAATAGAGATGGAATTCGAATGGGAGGGCGTGACCGTCGATCAAAAACTACTGGAGGCCCGAACCCGTCATCACTGGCGCGTCCGTGACCTGCCTCAAGATCGTTTTCCAAAAATCGAAACGGTGAAAGTAACGATTCTGAAACCATTTCAACCCAAACCGGTTGATTGAAATTTGCTGATACACATCAAAGGAGCATGTTCCAAAAATCCACTGCCAGCAATCCATTGTATCAACACCGCGGCCTGTTTCAGGTAAACGATCCCAGTGCCGCTGTCTTGGTAAGACCTAAAAAAGCATTTGCATCGCTTTGAGTTTATTTGTAATATTAATTACGTAATCACTTACGTAATTAATATTGTATTCAAATTTCCCTCAATCGACAAAGGAGCGATCATGGATTTCTATCATCATACGGGAAAGATGGCGCTAGGCAGTCGCCTGCGTAAGCTGAGTGAACGGTTTTCGGAAGAAGCGGTGAAGATTTTTGCGATGTATGAGGTTCCGTTGGACCCCAAATGGTTTCCGGTGTTTTACGTGTTGTCTCAGAAAGGGGAGTCTTCGATCAAAGAACTTGCCGAGATCATTGGGCATTCTCATGCTTCGGTGAGTCAGATTGTGAAGGAGATGACGCGAAGGGGGTTCACCACATCCGCCAAGCATCATTCAGATGCACGAGTGAGTGTAGTTCGGCTGACGGAACAAGGAAAAAAGATCCAACCCAAAATCGCGTTGCAATATACCGATGTCACGAAGGCGGTTGATGAGTTGATGTCCGAAATGCAAAACGATTTTTGGAGGGCCATTGAAGAAATCGAATTCTTACTAGATCAAAAGGATATTTTCACCCGAGTCCGAGAAAAACGGAAGGAACGTGAAAGCCAAAACGTCGAGATTCTCGATTATTCACCAGAATTTCGGGAGGACTTTCAGCGTTTGAATTATGAGTGGATCGAACACTATTTCCAGATAGAAGACACAGACCGTCTCGCGCTAGACCATCCTGAGAAAAAAATATTAAACCCCGGTGGCCACATTTTCATGGCACGTTATGGACAAGAAATTGTGGGTACCTGCGCCCTTATCAAGATGGACTCCGAAACCTATGAGCTTGCCAAAATGGCTGTTACGGAAAAAGCTAGAGGAAAAAAAATCGGCTGGCTATTAGGACAAGCCTGTATCCAAAAATGCCGCCAACTCGGAGCACACCGGCTTTTTTTGGAAAGCAACACCCGCCTCGAACCAGCGATCAACCTCTATTACAAATTGGGTTTCCAGCGTGTGACGGGCCCCCCTTCCCCCTATGCACGGTGTAACATCCAAATGGAACTTCCTTTGGTTTCCTAAACTTTGTCCATTGATTGCCTAAACCTTGTCCAAGTGATGTCATTTGCCCCATTGCATACAACCAACTGGCCATGTAATGGGGCTGAAACAAGGGTAATTTGTTCGATTGCTTCAGAACAGATTGACAAATATCTGTTGAACTACATTTTCTGAACAAGCGGAGCGGCAATCCTGTTCGTCTTCGCTCCCCACATCGCCTCCTCCATTGCTACAAGCAACAAAAAGAAACAACACCCCCAAGGTCAATAAAAATCTCATGGTTTTCCCTCTCTCATGAAATACATGCTAGTTGATAGACATATGGACATTTGACTCCCCCACCGCTGTGGGAGTATGAAAATGAAATCCCACCTTCCATCGAATTCAAGAAAGCCACGCCTATGAAACCCATTGCCATTATCGGGATGGGGGGATTGTTTCCCCAGGCCCGTAATATTGCTGAGTATTGGAATAACATCCTTCAACAAAAGGACTGTCTCATCGAAGTTCCGGCATCTCGTTGGAACGTTGAGGATTATTACGATCCTGATCCGAATGCCCCTGACAAGACGTACTGCAAACGTGGTGGCTTCATTCCCGATGTGGCTTTCGACCCCATAGAATTTGGCATCCCTCCCAATATTCTTGAAGTCACTGAGGTGGCCCAACTGCTGGCTTTATTGGTGACTAAATCCACCTTAGCCGATGCCGGTTACATTGCAGATAACAGGCCAACCCGGTCTTTTGACCGAGAAACCACCGGTATCATTTTAGGAGTTGGTAGCGAACAAAAGCTGATAGCTCCTCTCACCGCTCGATTGCAATATCCGATATGGGAGCAAGTGTTACAGAGTCATGGGATTCCTGAAGAAATTTCCCAAAGCATCATCCAGACAATGCAGAAAGCTTATGTGGGTTGGGAAGAAAATGCCTTTCCCGGCATATTGGGGAATGTGATTGCAGGACGGGTTGCCAATCGGTTCGATCTAGGGGGCACCAACTGTGTGGTGGATGCAGCGTGTTCGAGTTCTTTAGGGGCGGTGAAACTGGCGATGAGTGAGTTGCAGGAAGGTCGCAGCTCAATGATGCTTGCCGGAGGCGTGAATATGGACAGCTCAATCTTCACTTATTTATGCTTCAGCAAAACCCAAGCCTTTTCCCCAGATAGCTGTGTCCGACCTTTTGATGCAGAGGCACAAGGCACCGTCATTGGAGAAGGTTTGGGAATGGTTCTACTCAAGCGCTTAGAAGACGCCCAACGAGACGGTGACCGCATTTACGCCGTCATTCGTGGCATCGGATCTTCTAGTGATGGACGGTTCAACAGCATTTATGCGCCTCGTGCCGAAGGCCAAGTGCTCGCTTTACAACGAGCTTACGACGATGCCGAGATAGCTCCTCGCACCGTGGGGCTTATCGAAGCTCACGGTACCGGAACTTCGGCGGGAGATTTGGCTGAATTCACAGCACTCAAAACAGTTTTTGGTTCAAAATCCGACGCGATTCAGTCGATTGCCTTGGGAAGTGTGAAGTCTCAAATTGGTCACACCCGCTCAGCAGCAGGAATTGCGGGACTGATTAAATCCGTATTGGCGTTGTATCATCGAACCCTGCCCCCCATGATCAATCTTCGCCGACCCAACCCCCAATTGGAAGTGGAGTCCACACCATTTGAATTCAATTTGGAATCTCGACCGTGGGCAGCCTCACCAGACTTTCCCCGTAGAGCAGGAGTGAGTGCTTTTGGTTTTGGGGGCACCAATTTCCATATTGTTTTGGAAGAATCCGGCCATTCGTCACCAGATGCGATTCTCCCAAATCACCCCCTCGAATCCAACACAGAAGAATCTGCGACCAAGTCTACCAACAAATCGAACACGACGATCCTCTTGAGAGGCAGCAATTACGTGAGTGACGACACACGATCTGCTTTCGAAATGGCTTTGGCTTCCGCAAAACGCTGGAATGACTCCGTGTCTGCGTTTCGTTCTCCTTTGCCTTCAGTTCAAACCCCAGATCCTTCAAACCCAAAAACAGCAACGCCCGCTCTAACATCACTCACTCCAACATCACTCACTTCAGCAACATCCACTCCAACATCCACTCCAACATCACCTACTCCAATATCACCTGCTCCAGAACAGCCGTTGAGTGCGGCATTCCTACACGAACAGATCTTGAAAATTGTGAGTGAAAAAACAGGTTATCTTGCCGAGCTGCTCGATATGGATATGGATATTGAAGCCGATCTAGGAATTGATTCTATCAAGCGTGTTGAGATAGCCGGAGCCTTACAGCAGACCTTCCCCGAGTTACCACAGGTCGATGTGGATGATTTGGCCGAGTTTCGCACTTTAAGAGAAATGGCAGAGTATCTTTCCGTTCCTTCGATACCTCTCACAACACCTCCCCCCCGTATCCAGCAAGTACGAATCCAGCACCTGCCTGCCCCAGACCGATTGGACTTTCTTCAATCCTCAAATCGAGTCAGTTTGATAACAGACGATGGAACGTTGCTCACCCCCCTGCTCGCTCTCCATTGGAAGCAGCAAGGAAAACCCATCGTGATATTGCGTTTTTCACAGGTGACAGCAGACCCTAGCGTTCCGTACCCTCAAGAAGTGCCGCTCATCGCGTTGGAAACTTCCTCTGAATCGAGTCTTCAACAGGCTTTACAAACGATCTATCAACTCTATGGAGAGATTGGTTCGGTACTCCATCTGCATCCTTCCTTGGATCAATCGATAGAAGCCCCAAGGCTCGGTTTCCAACAAAGTCGCGAAATCGTGAAACAAGTCTATTTGTTGGCCAAACTCCTCAAAACCGAGTTGCATCATCATCTTCTGGAAATGGGTCGTCCTGCTTTTGTCACAGTAATGCGTATGGACGGAGCGTTGGGTTTCAAACAACCCTCCCAAGATCCCACAACGAGTGGATTGCTAGGCCTCATCAAGTCTTTGCATCGAGAATGGCCGCAGGTGTTTTGCCGAGCTATCGATTTGGGATTCGACCACACGTCGGTTCAATCGAAAGAGATTGTTGTAAACGAGTTCACCGATTCGGATCTCCGTATCGCAATGGTGGCGTATGGCCCCCTTCGTTCCACCCTAGTGCCACACCCCCTGCCTATGGAAATGCAAGAGTCCTCAGAGGTCTCTTCAATTCCACTGAATTCCGTGTTTTTGGTGAGCGGTGGAGGGGGTGGGGTGGTGTCCCTGTGCATTCGACAATTGGTTTCAGCCGTCCCCTGCACGTTTCTGCTTGTGGGACGCACTCCTCTTGAAGAAGCCGAACCGGATTGGGCAATAGGATGTGAAGACCCAACGGAATTGAAATATCGCATTGTCCTACACTGGCAACCCGCGATGCAATCTGTGACAGGACCAACCACACTTCAATCGCAGATTCCTAAGCAGGAAAAACCGACTCCGCAGCAGATTGATCAAAGGTTAAATTCCTTGCTAACCCAACGGACGATTCGGAGCACCCTTCAGCATATTCAAAAAATGGGTGGCAATGGGGTGTATGTGAGTGTGGATGTGCGGGATATAGAACCCCTTCGAAATCAGCTTCAACCTTGGGTGGATCATTTTGGACCGATCACCGGCATCATTCATGGTGCGGGGGTATTGGCAGATGGATGGATTGAAAACACGACTGCAACCGATTGGGATCGAGTGGTTTCTACCAAAGTGGATGGATTGGATGCCTTGGTGTCTTGTGTGGAACCGAAGCAATTGCAGCAGTTGATTTTGTTTTCTTCCGCAGCCGGTTTTTTTGGCAATCCCGGACAATCAAACTATGCCGTAGCCAATTCCATGCTCAATCAAAAAGCGAGTGATTTCCAACAACGGTATCCAGATTGCCAAGTGTTGTCGTTCAACTGGGGACCGTGGGACACCGGGATGGTCACTCCAGACCTCCGAGAACGATTTCGCGAGCGGCGTATTGAAATGATCGAAAGCGTATCCGGAGCAAAAATCTTCACGGACGCATTGATACAACGTTGGAGCGGCCCTATCCTTTTGATAGGAAGCTCTTTGGAGGAATGGCCCTCAGCTCCGCGAGAATCCCAAACACATCGCATCTTCCGGCGATTGCGCCTCGCAGACAATCCGTTTTTGCAAGATCACAAAATAGGAGCGTATCCCGTGCTCCCCGCTGTCTGTGCCATTGCCTGGATGGCTGATGGTTGTGAGCAGCTTTACCCGGGTTATCACTTTTTTCGATGTTGCGATTTCCAAGTATTAAAAGGGATCGTGTTTGATGAAAGTGTGAATGAAAATTACGTCCTGGTGATCGAAAAGAAACCCATCACGGAAAGCGGCACGATCCGATTGCATGCGACCATCAACAGCTCGGACAGCGCGTTGCCTCGCCTCCACTATAAAGCCGATATTGAGTTACGCACTCACATTCCACCAGACCGCGAGTTCGAAGATCGATTTGATGAGGAATCGTCCACTTCCATTCCCGGCTATCAGTACTATGAAAATGGGGCACTCTTTCATGGTCCGACCTTCCAAGGCTTGGAACAGCTACTCGTTTGCACTCCAGAACAGGTCGTAATGCAGTGTCGCATTCCAGAGATTGAAGAAGCCACTCAGGGACAATTCCCGATCCGGACTTTCCACCCTTATGCGCTGGATATATTTCTGCAAAGTATGTTGATTTGGAGTCAACGCTTTCGTGAAGCAGGGAGCCTTCCCTTACAAACTCGACAACTGGAAATCTACCATTCAATTCCCTCCGATGCGCCCATCTTAGTCACCTTATCCATTCAGGAAGCTTCCGTAACCCATGTTGTGGCAGATTTAGTTGCCACCGATGAACAAGACCGCGTTCTGGTGTGGGTGGGGGGAGCTGAAGTGACCGTAAGCTCTCGACTCAACAAGATGTTTAAACAAAAATAAAAAGTCAGGCTGCCGCTGCACCAAGATTTGCTCCTCTATCTCACTTTTGATATAGCTGACCTGATATTTCGAGTCATTGAAAAGCGGATGGGGGAAAAGCAATATGAAATCGACGCGATGGGCAATTTTGTTAGCCTTGGGGGGGGTTGCCGCGATCCTACTGGTCTGGTTTTTCGGAAATCAGGAAACGGGTCCGATAGCTTTAGAACCAGTAACCATTGCAGATGGCGCTTCTTTTCTAGCATCTCCCGTTTACGTTGCCGCCCATCAAGGCTTTTTTAAAGAAGAAGGGTTGATAGTGACCTTACAGTCTCATAGCACCGGCAAGGCTACGTTGGAGGCAGTGCAGGGAGGCGGGGCACAGTTGGCTACTGCTTCAGAGACCCCTACGATGCGGGCCATTTTATCAGATGCTCCTATTCTGATTTTAGCCAGCATGGTCACGGCAGAGCGGCACAATGCCATTATCACTAAGAAATCAAATCAAGCAGAAGATTTATGGAATCTGAGTGGAAAGACTTTAGGGGCTACTCTGGGATCGAACGGTGAGTATGTGTGGGATGTCTTCCTCACTTTACAAGGAATCTCTCGACAGGATGTAAAACTGGTCCACCACAAACCCCATGAGTTGCATGCGGCCCTGATGCAAGATGAAGTGGCTGCTGTTTCCATTTGGAATCCCCATCTTCAAAAGTTACACCAAACTTTGGGAGAGCAAGGGGCTACTTTCTACCTGAAAGATCTCTACTCTGCCTCTTTTCTATTGGCCGGTAATCGGGAGTGGGTACAGCAGCATCCACAAACCATTCAAAAGGTGCTTCGTGCTCTCATTAAAGCCTGTCAATACCTTCGGTCGCATCCGGCTGAGTCCACTCAATTGGTTGCACAGCATTTAAAAAATATTGACGAAGCCACGCTTCAACAACTTTCTGGGATCTATGACTTTGCGATCCGGCTCGATCAAACCCTTTTAATCACCTTGGAAAATCAAGCGAATTGGTTTTTGAACAAACAGCCCCAGGAATCGTCGGTTCCCAATTTTCTGAATTTCATTCAACAAGAACCACTTCATTCTATCGATCCCTTGGCGGTGACCGTGATTCCCGGGAGATCCCAATGACCATCCGTACCAAGCTGTACTGGAATATTATTTTTTTTTCAGCGGTCCTTATATTGGTGAGTGGTTTGCTCGTCTTCACGATCACCCAGATCAACCAAACCGCCTCGCGAGAAGAACTCATCCACCATGTAGATCGTAGCGTGTTTGAGCTGCATATTTTGACCAATGAATTCGTATTGTATCCGAAAACTCGGATCCAAGAACAATGGCATTCGAAGCATCAGTTGCTCAAGCAAGAGCTGGCTGCCATTGAGTTTGGTGCGGGAAAGGAACAACTCAATCTGGAGCGTTTTCTGCGTACCCATGAAAAATTGGGACGTTTGTTTCAACAACTGGTTTCCAACCATGAAGCCATCCTTACTAAAGAACCCAATCAGTTGGGAAGTTTACAACGGGTGATTGTGGGGGAACTGCTTGCCGAATCTCAGGTACTGCTGTCCACGACCAAACGGCTTTCGGAATTGATCGCTTCAGAGCTACGAGACGTTCAGCAAACCTCTTCTCGTTTGGTATTTGTGGTTGTGTTGATTTTGGCTGCTGCCATGATTTTGAATTTCCTGTTGCTCAGCCGCAGTATTGTAATGCCTTTGCGAAATTTGAGGCGTAGCGTGCAAATCATTGGCGAGGGCAATTGGAAACACCGAGTAAACCTCGTGTCTCGTGATGAAATTGGGGAACTTTCTGAAGAATTCAACCGGATGACAGAAAAATTAAATACCACCACTGTGTCCCTGCAACGGCTTCAAGAAGAAATCTCCGAACGACGTCGCGCCGAGGCAAAACTCCGGTTGATCACGGACAACGTCCCGGCATTGATTTCATATGTAGATAAAGACAAGTGCTTCCGTTTCAGCAATCGACGTTATCACGAATGGTTTGGTCTCTCGGAAGATGAAATTGATGGGAAAGCCGTGGACGTCATTCTTACCCCGGAAACTTATCAAATCGTTCAGCCCCATATCGAATCAGCTTTGAGTGGACAACCTGCGGATTTTGAGACATTGGTTCCCCATCCGGCCTTGGGCAAACGCTATATCAAAGCCCATTATGAACCCCATTGGGAAGAAACCGATGTCGAAGGTTTTTTTGCGTTGATCACCGATATCACCGACCAAAAACAAGCAGAGGCTTTTCTTTATCAGTCCAAATTGAATTTAGAAAAATTAGTAGAGGCTCGAACCAAAGAACTTCGAGTGGCTAAAGAAGCTGCTGAAGTTTCCAATCAAGCCAAAACCGAGTTTCTGGCTGCCATGAGCCACGAAATTCGAACGCCATTGAACATCATTATTGGGATGTCTGAACTGCTGGAAAGCTCGTCATTGCAAAAGCAGCAACAGAACTTTGTGAATTCCATCAATCAAGCCGGAGAAACACTGCTTTTGCTTCTCAACGACATTTTGGATCTCTCTAAAATTGAAGCAGGACAATTGCAAATCGAGCAAATTGAATTTGATGTCGTCTCGCTCGTGGAACAGCAGATTGCCATGATGCAACCGACTGCCGAGCGGAAAGGACTGCTCTTGGAGCCGGAGGTTCCTCCCGATATTCCCCGTCATTTAATAGGAGACCCCACCCGATTGCGCCAATTGCTATTTAATCTGTTGAGCAATGCACTCAAATTTACAGAAACGGGTTCTGTCACACTCGTTGTTCAGCAAGAGGCAACAACAAATTCAAAACTGCACCAATGGCGGTTCTCGATCCAGGATACTGGCATCGGTATTCCACTCAACAAGCAGTCCTCGATCTTTGAGCAATTCACTCAAGTGGATTCTTCAACCACCCGACGCTATGGAGGGACCGGTTTGGGACTCGCCATTTGTGAACGCTTGGCGACTATCATGAACGGGAAAATTTGGGTCGAAAGTTCTCCAGGTTATGGGAGCACGTTTCATGTGGTATTGCCCTTGCGCATCGCTCCCCAACAAGCTGCAATTCAGAAAGAGCAGAAACAGCTTTCCCCTCTTCCCAAAACATTACGTCTGGCGTTGAAAATTTTGCTGGCAGAAGATGCTGAAGACAACCGGAAAATTTTGGAGTATCAATTGTCGCAATTGGGAGCATCGGTCACAACAGTCGAAAACGGTGCCAAGGCAGTACAACTTTTTCAGGAACACCGGTTCGATCTGGTTTTGATGGACATGCATATGCCGGTGATGGATGGATACACGGCAACCGAGACGATTCGAAAATACGAAAGCGCCCACCATCTTTCTCCAGCTCCAATCCTGGCCCTCACCGCATTCTCATTAAAGATGCAATTGCAGCAATGTTTAGATGCTGGCTGCAATGCTTATCTGACCAAACCGATCAAGAAAAACACTTTGATCCATACCATTTTGCAATTTTTCCAGCATTTGGACGCTTCCCAAGATGAAGAGGGCGTTTCTTCTGGTTCACCCGTCCCCGATTGGCTAGCCCATTCCCGGGAGATTCTTCAATACAAACGCAAACAGGCAGCAGAATTTTTAGAGGCTTTGCAACAGGAAGATTTTCAAGCACTCCAGGCACTCGGCCATACATTCAAAGGAAGTTACGGCACCGAACCAATCAATGATATTGGGAAAGCAATGGAACACGCTGCTCAACAAAAAGATCTTTCGACCCTTTATCGGCTCCATCAGGAGCTAACCCAGTATTTGGATCAACTCGAAGACAATCAATGAGGAAAACCATGCTCAAACGATGGCTATGTTTATGCGGAATAATCGGCCTATGTACCATGCTCCTGGGAATCGAAGCATACTCCCAAGAATTGGACACCGTGCGGATGCGATTCAAATGGAAACATCAATTCCAATTCGCCGGTTACTATGCCGCTATCGAAAAAGGATATTATCGAGAAGTCGGTTTGAACGTGGAAGTGGCAGAGCGTGACCCTAACAAACGAGCATTCAAAAGTGTGGTGGATGGCGAAGCTGATTACGGAGTTGCTGGACCAGAAGCCTTGCTCGCTTTCTTGAAGGGAGACCCAATCGTGGTGCTCGCAGTTATTTTTCAACACAACCCGAGTATCACGCTCGTCCGGGCGGACTCAGACATTCGTCACCCCCAAGACCTCATTGGGAAACGGCTCATGACTTTCCAAAATGCTTCCGGTGCCGCCAATATGGCGGCCTTGTTGGAAGAGGGAGTGGGTTTCGATAAACTGACTTTCGTCAAACCAAGCTGGAAATTGGAAGATCTGATTCAAAAAAAAGTGGATGCTCTAGCTGCCTATTCGACCAATGAACCGTTCTACCTCACTCAACAGGGAATCGGCTACCGGATGATCGAACCCTTGAACTATGGCGTGGATTTCTATGGGGACAACCTGATCACCTCTCGGAACGAGATCAAAAATAATCCCGAACGGGTGGCTGGAATCCGCGCCGCCAGTTTGAAGGGCTGGGAATATGCGATGGAACACCCCCAAGAAATCATTGATCTCATTTTGACTAAATACAAGTCTCCCAAGAAAAGAGAGCATTTGGAGTTTGAGGCCGAGGCGATGCGTCGTTTGGTCTTGCCCGCTTTGGTCGAAATGGGGCACATGAACCGAGGGCGTTGGGAGCGTATTGCGGAAACCTATGCCAAATTGGAATTGATCGAACCGAATTATTCATTGGATGGCTTTCTTTACGATCCAAACCCCGAGGAAGATTTGAGCTGGTTGTGGTGGGGAATGGGCGGAGCGTTAGCTGTCATTTTGGTGTTGGGCTGGATGGCCTCAATGCTGCTGTTCTTCAACAAGAAACTCACACGCACGGTGGAAGAACGAACACGTGCCCTTCGTGCCACCAATGACGAACTTCAGGAAGCAAAGATCCATGCAGAAACGGCCAATCGAGCCAAGAGCGAATTTTTGGCTGCCATGAGCCATGAGATACGAACCCCCCTCAATGCCATCATTGGCATGGCTGAATTGCTCGAAAATTCCTCCTTAGACGAGGAACAACGCAAACGCTTGGAAGCCGTCAGCCGATCCGGCGACACGTTGTTGGAACTAATCAACGACATCTTAGATTTCTCTAAAATCGAAGCCGACCAAATCGAAATCGAAAAAATACATTTTGATTTGGGAGAATTGGTCGAACGCAATCTCGAAATGTTGGCATTGCGTGCACATCAAAAAGGGTTGGAATTGAGCTTCCACTTTGGAGCGGATGTGCCGATCAATCTCATTGGAGACCCCACCCGTTTGCGCCAAATCTTATTCAATTTGATAGGCAATGCCGTCAAATTCACGCCATCCGGTTCAGTTCATTTGAAGATCAAAAATTTAGACGAACAGTATCCGTCCAATGCGGTTCCCTCCTGCCGTATCCGATTTGAAGTGCAAGATTCCGGCATTGGCATTCCTCCCGAAAAACAACAGAACATCTTTCAGCATTTCACCCAAGTCGATGCCTCAACCACACGGCGGTACGGAGGTACTGGGTTGGGACTGGCCATTTGCAAACGCCTGGTCGAATTGATGGGGGGGACCATCGGCTTGAGCAGCGAAGTGGGCAAAGGGAGCGTGTTTTTCTTTGAGTTGCCGTTTGAATGCGAGCGAGAAACCGGACACTACATTCCTGCCTCTCCGGTAGACCTCAAAGACAAACGTGTACTTGTTGTGGATGATACGGAAGACAACCGCATTATTTTGAAAGAAATGTTGGAAACATGGCAAGCTAAGGTCACCACCTGTTCTTCGGGAGGCCAATGTTTAGACGAGTTGTATCAGGCATACCAAAGCAAGCAACCCTATGAACTGCTGATTTTAGACGTGCGCATGCCCCTCCTGGACGGTTTTACCATCGTGGAACGTATCAAAACCATGCCAGAAATCTCACCCATGGTTTTGATGATCACGTCGGACAATCGGGCAGGCGATCTACAGCGATGTCGAGAGCTTGGTATCACGTCTTATTTGGTCAAACCGGTCAAACGAGATGAATTGTCCGAAGCCTTGCGTCTTGCTTGTGGTGAACAGCCCGGTCCCTTGCGTGCTGCAACAAGACATCCCCATCGCCTTCCTCCTCTCCATATCTTGTTGGTCGAAGATTCATTGGACAATCGTTATATCTTTGAGCACCAACTGAAACAATTTGGGGCAACTGTGGATCTTGCCGATGACGGCGAAAAGGCCTTAGAGCGCTTCCGGCAAGATACCTACGATTTGGTCTTGATGGATATGCAGATGCCTGTCATGGACGGTTATACCGCCACTCGCGCTATCCGACAATGGGAAGGCCACCAGCAGCTCTCACCAGTACCCATTATTGCGCTCACTGCATTTTCGGTGAAGGAGGATCTTCAAAAATGCCTGGATGCTGGATGCAATTCCTACATCACGAAGCCGTTGAAAAAAGCCACCCTGTTCGAAGGCATTACTAGTTTCTTGATACAATCGGGCAAGCTTTCCATTGAAGATTTAGAGACTTATGACGCTCCAACCGAACAGGCTACAAACCCCGACACGACTCCAGATAAATACACTGCTGTGATTGATTCGGAGCTTAAAGAGTTGGTTCCGATGATTCTCAAATCCAAGCGTCAGCAATCACAAGAAGTTCAAAAAGCCGTGTCCCAAGAAGATTTTGAGTCGGTGCGTTTGCTTGGCCACAAAATGCAGGGAGCACACGGAATCGACGCCTTGAACCATTTTGGCAAGGCCTTGGGGGCTGCCGCTAAACAACGAGATTTACCCAGTTTGCAAAAACTCAGTAAGGAATTGGATGACTATCTTCAAAAAATCAAAATTCAATATGAGGATTAGCCTCCTGCTGTTCCTGCTCCTGCTTCTCGCGTATTTCCCAGCCTTACAGGCCGGATTCATTTGGGATGATGATGATTATGTTATTCACAATGGTCTGCTTCGAACCTTAGATGGTTTGTGGCGTATCTGGGCTTCCACCGAGACACCTCAATATTATCCACTCGTCTTCACCACATTCTGGGTTGAATATCAGCTCTGGGGGCTGCACCCTATGGGCTATCATGTCACCAACCTTTTACTTCACGGAGCCAACGCCGTTTTGGTGGGAATCGTTTTACAACGATTGCAGGTTCGAGGGGCATGGTGGGTGGCATTTCTTTTTGCCCTCCATCCCGTTCATGTGGAATCCGTCGCATGGGTCACTGAGCGGAAGAATGTCTTATCGGGCTTATTTTACTTAGCCGCCTTACTGAACTATCTGCGTTACGACGAATCGCCCTCTTGGCAACGTTATGTCTCCACCCTCGTCCTATTCTTTTTCGCATTGTTGAGCAAAACAGTAACCTCCACCCTTCCTGCAGTCTTGATATTGGTGCTGTATTATCGGCATCACCGTGTCGATTGGTCCAAGGTGATTCGACTGATTCCATTTTTCGGGTTGGCTGTGGCGATGGGCCTCCTCACCGTTTGGTGGGAACGCACGCATGTTGGGGCGACCGGAGTGGACTTCGATTTCCAATGGTGGCAACGAACTTTGATCGCGAGCAAAGCCCTGCTGTTTTATGCACAGAAGCTGCTAGTGCCTTATCCACTGATATTCAACTACCCTCGCTGGGACCTGGAATTGAATTCTTTCGTGGACCTTTGGCCTATTGGTGCTGTGGCTTGCATCATGTTCGCGGTATTGTGGATGTGGCACCGGCAATATCGAGGCGGGGTGGTGACTCTATTATTTTATGCAGGCACTTTGTTTCCGGCATTGGGTTTTTTCAATGTTTATCCGTTTCGGTACTCCTTTGTGGCAGATCATTTTCAGTACTTGGCGAGCTTGGGTATATTGATTTTGGTTGCGGAAATCGGGATACGGCTTGCTGAGAGGTTTCAACAACTGCGACTGTTTCAAGGAATCGGAGTGGCCGTATTGCTCCTATTCAGCGTCCTCACATGGCAACAAACCCATGCCTATCACGACCTTGAAAGCTTGTGGCAAGACACTCTACGTAAGAACCCACAATCATGGATGGCATATAACAATTTAGCTGGAATCTATTTCGAACAAAGGAAATTTGATCAATCGCTCGATTATCTCAACAAGGCCTTGTCGCTCAATCCGAATCTCCCTGAAGCCTACACCGGACGGGGAATGATTTATTCCGAGGCCAACCAATTTGATCGCGCGCTTGCTGAATTCAATCATGCCCTTCAGCTCAAACCTTATTTTGTGGGAAGTTCGATTCAACGAGGACGCACCTACCTCAAGATGCAGGAGTACCATCGAGCGATTGCCGATTTCGACGTTGCGCTCCAAGCCGTCCACGTGCCCGAAGTGTATCGGTATCGAGGGTTTGCGTATGCTCGAATCGGTCAATGGGAGGCTGCCTTTCAAGATTGGGAGGCTGCAATCCGTCAATTTCCAGAATATGCGGACGTCTATGAAGATCGTGGCACCTTGTACCTACAGCGGGGGAATCTCGAACCCGCATTGGCGGATCTTTCAAAAGCCATTTCCCTCGGTTCCCTTTCTATGCAAGCTTATTACAATCGAGGCATAACTCATGCACAGATGAAACAATTGGATGCGGCCATTGCCGATTTTACCAAAGCCCTGGAACTCGAACCGAATGCGGCCTTCGTCTATATCGGGAGAGGCCAATCCTACTGGCAACAGCGCCTCGCTCCAGAAGCATGCCAAGATTGGAAACAAGCGTGTGATTTGGGAGAGTGTGTTTCTCAATTGCAATCACCCACTTGCCTTGAATTGCTCAGGTAACCCTACCGCTTTATAGATTCACCATTCAAAATGTGTTAAGGAACGATAAATAGTGCTTTTAACCCTCCTGAACTTCAAACATAAGTAGAGTCCATGATGACAATCGATTATCGCTTGGAAGACAATATTGGTATTTTATCCATCACAGGGGATTTAGCCTTGGATGTGGAACAGAAAATCATTTCCAATGAATTGAATAAAGCTTGGAATAAGTTAATCAAGTCCATTGAAACCAAAGATGTTTATGGAGTGATTTTCAATTTAGAGGGGGTGAGTGGAATCACGTCTCTGGGGATGGGATGGTTGATTCGAGTCTATACGCATTTACAAAAACAACAAATCGACCTTGTGTTCTGCAACATGTCTGACGACATCACCGACCTCCTTGCTTCCGCCCAACTAGACCGCGTGTGTCCCTTTTACCAAACTGAAGAGGAAGCCTTGGCGAGTTTTCACTAACATATTGATCGCCCGACTTGGTGCACCCCAGTCTCACTAATCAAGAAATGCATACGGACATCGTGCTCCGTCTGCGGCACCTGATCTACAATCTGACATTCAAACGCGAGTCCCACCCGAAGGGCCTGCACTTGGCTCAAAAATCGGTCATAATACCCCTGACCGTATCCCAGCCTTCCTCCTTTCCTATCGAACCCAACTCCTGGAACAACCACTAAATCCACTGTTTTTAAGTCCACGTCGACCCGGTACTTTGGATGGGGTTCGGGAATGCTAAAGGGGCCGTTCTGAAGTTGCTGAAAGCTATCGAGCTGCGAATGCCCCATTGTTTTAGAAGAAGGTCGTAGGTAAGGCACCACCACCTTTTTTTGCTGTGCCCAAGCACTCTCGATCCAACCTGAGGTCGCTACCTCCTCGGGTTGGTTTAAGTAGATGTGGATCGTGTGGGACGTCTGAAAGACTTCCCACTTCAAGGCATGGTGGTAAATTTGAAAAGACGCCAATTGGCGTTCATCGGATCCAAGGTGAGCGCGCTTCTGAAGGAGAGATTTCCGGAGGAGGTTTTTGTCAGAAGGCGGAATGGACTTCATCTTTGTTCTGCTTTACTAAACACCGCGTCGCCTTTGAGTACTTTCCCCCGATCACGCTCTCGAATGGTTCCCCACGATTCCCGTTCCATCACGTCTGTGATCTCAAGTTGCCCGACCGAAGAGTAGATAGTCCGACGTACAGTCGAGCCATCCTCCTTTGTAACGGCTTGAATGTCTCGACGAAAAATACCAAACAGCCGTTTTGGTTTAACACCGTCAGCCTTTCCAAGTGAAATACGAGCGAAGGTGCGATTGTTGCGTGTTTCCGAAATGAACCCTCGAAGCGGAAAGGCATCTTGCATTTCCGGCTTCAACTTTTCCCACAACTCTTTGGTTTTCGAAGAGACAAAATCAAAGGATTGATTGAAGATCTTATTTCCAGAAGGGGACTGATAAATTTCTAATGTCATGTAAGTCGCCCATTCCCCATCTTCCACCTTTTCTCTGGAGGGAATGATCTGCACCACTGCCGCGTATTTGGCGCGCAAATGCGTTGCCAAAGCAACGACATCCTTCGGAGAGGTTCCGGAGTAGTTCTGAAATTCGGGTCGTTGGAGTGCGGTTTGGATTCGACGTTCCTGAATGAACTGAAGCGATCCTTCCTCCTGCAACATGGATCTCAGAAAACTCATACTCAAATCTTTATGGGATGCTGAAAGCGCGGTATCCATTTGAACAGAGCCGAACACCACAAATGGTTGTACTGATAACAGATCCTTGGGTTGCGGCGGATAGGGGGCTTCTTTTTGATCACCAGGCAAAACCGCGGCTTCGCGGAAAGTCACCTTAGGGCCAGAACAGCCAATGAGACCTCCGACCATCACCAATAGCACAAATAGTTTTCGATACGCTCCCATAACGCCTCATTCGGTTAGTTGTGTGTATTGACCTTGATAATAAAGCAACGGTTTTCCCGTAAACGATTGAATGGCTTTCACCTCTCCCACAAAAATAATATGGTCTCCACCTTCGTATTGATAAACCGTGACGCAATCCAAGGTAGCCAGACAACTTTCCAGCAAGGGGGACCCCGTGTGCTGTTGGAAGATCCGAACGCCTTCAAATTGGTTCACTTTTTGGCGTGCAAAGCGGTCTGATAAAAATTGTTGTTCGCTAGTGAGGATGTTGATGGCAAAACAACCACTGGCCTGAAATGTAGAAAAAAAAGTGGATTGTTTTTCTAAGCTGAAAAGAACAAGCGGTGGGGAAAGCGAAACGGAATTGAAAGAATTGATCGTGACTCCGACGAATTGCCCTGTTTCGTCACGGGTGGTTGCCACAGCAATCCCAGTGGCAAAATGCCCTAACACTTGACGTAGGGCTTTGGAATCGAAACTCATACTACTCAATTTGTTTGGCAAGATAGAGTGGGCTTCTGTTGGGCAACGGAGGCCCACTCTTGAAGGATCAATATCGGTAGTGATCTGGTTTATAGGGACCTTCCGACGGGATGCCCAAATATTCCGATTGCTCAGCCGAAAGGGTCTCCAACTTAACCCCTAATTTGGCCAAATGCAACCGTGCGACTTTCTCGTCTAATTTTTTCGGCAGCACGTAAACTTGCTTGTCATAATTTTCATGATTGTTCCACAATTCGATTTGCGCCATGACTTGATTGGTGAAGCTCGCAGACATCACAAAACTAGGATGCCCCGTAGCACAACCCAAGTTCACCAAACGCCCTTCAGCCAAGATGGTCACACGTTTTCCATCTTTCCAAATGTATTGATCCACTTGAGGTTTCACATTTTCTTTTTTGATTGCCTCATCGTCTTCCAAAGACTTGATATCGATTTCGATATCAAAGTGGCCGATGTTACACACAATGGCTTGGTGCTTCATAGCATCCAAATGCTCACGGCGAATCACTCCTTTACAACCACTCGCTGTCACAAAAATATCTGCCAACGGAGCAGCTTCTGCCATAGGAACCACTTCAAAACCTTCCATCGCAGCCTGCAAAGCACAAATCGGATCAATTTCTGTAACCAAAACACGAGCACCGGAAGCGCGTAAAGAATGTGCCGTCCCTTTGCCTACATCACCATAACCTGCAACCACAGCAACTTTTCCAGCGACCATCACGTCAGTGGCTCGACGCAGACCATCAATCATGGATTCACGACATCCATACAGATTATCAAATTTGCTTTTGGTCACCGAGTCATTCACGTTGATGGCAGGCAGCTTCAAAGAGCCTTGCTCTGCCATTTGATACAATCGATGCACGCCTGTGGTGGTTTCTTCTGACACGCCACGAATTCCTTCTAACATTTCTGGATATTTTTCGTGCACGTAACCCGTCAAATCCCCTCCATCGTCCAATAACATGTTGGGGCCTTTGCCGTCAGGCCAACGTAAGGTTTGTTCAATACACCACCAATATTCTTCTTCGTTCTCACCTTTCCATGCAAAAACAGGAATACCAGCTTTTGCAATCGCAGCTGCAGCATGGTCTTGGGTTGAGAAAATATTACAAGAGGACCACCGAATCTCAGCTCCAAGATCGGCCAAGGTTTCAATCAACACGGCGGTTTGCACCGTCATATGCAACGAACCGGTAATGCGAGCACCTGCTAACGGTTTTTGACCTTGGTACTCTTTGCGGAGTTCCATCAAACCGGGCATTTCATTTTCTGCAATCGCGATTTCCTTGCGTCCCCATTCAGCTAAGCTGAGATCGTGTACTTTGTAGTCACCCATAACTGATCCTTTCCTAAAGTTTTCCCTAAAGTGGTTTAAGATTGAACTGTGGTCATACATCAAGAACTTGCCTTACTGTTATTACCAAAGTCTTCCTCCTATCGAAGAATTAACGTCATTGTACCTGGCTCTTCAGAAACATCAAGAGCAAATCACAAAATTCACATATTATGATATGAATTTTTTAAAACATTTTTATCTTTTGAAGAACTTGAGTAATTTCAAGGGTCAAGGTAGGGGAAAAGCAATCTCCCGTCCCTTACTCACTTCACTGCAAACGCCTCATGTTACGAAAAATTTTCAATTTGCTGTTGGTAGGATTCCTGTCTTCAGGTTTAGTGTTTGGATTCTCTTTCCTATTTCTTAAGGGTGAACCTGCTGTTTCCCACCTTCCAGTTGAAGATCTTGTAGCGATCAATGCCTTAGCCGACCAAGTGAGCGAGATCTTAGAAAAGCGCGAGTCGTTGAAAAACTCAGCCATTCAAGCACTGATTGATCAGGAAACGTCAGGACAATTTCATCTGCTTTATCGAGACTGGAAGGTAAAGCTTCATAAAAGCGGGGAGGTGCGCCCGAAATCGAACAATCGATTTTTCAATTGGATCGATGACACGGAATTCAGTGTGTCAGTGCCGGTAGGAAAGAATGAGGTTAAAGGCATTTTAGTAGTGACGCGCACTCTCACAGTAACCCAACCACCTTCCTATATCATGCCCATTCGGGTGTTGTTCAGCTTGGCTGCAGGAGGGTTGGTGGTTGCCGTACTGTTGTGGCTGAAGGCACGGAGTTTGGTGAAGCCGATTGATCGGCTGTGTCAGCAATTCACCAAGTATCGTAGAGAGCAGGAAACTGAGGATATCCACCTACCCGATGCGAAACCCCATCAACGTCCCTTAGAACGACGAGTGACCATTTTGGAAGACTTATGGAGTCGGTTCCAATTCATGCAAGGGCAATTGTCCCATAAAGTGGATGAATTGGAACAGTCCAAACGGGAACTGGAACAGTCCAACAACCTTTTGGCAGCCTCCAAGCAAGAACTGGAAAAAACCATCCATGACCTGGAAATGGCCAAAGAACAAGAACGTCGCTTGATTGAGTTAGGACACGCCTTGGCCGAATTTGGTCATGATATTGGCAATGCCAATGGCGCAATCATGTCGTTCGTGGAGTTGATCTTGAAAAGCTTGGATAAAGAATCGATCAGCACAACCGACGTTGTCAAAAGTTTGATGTTCATTCGGCGTATCCAAGTTGCAGCCAATACGATCAGTGGCTTGACTACCGATTTGCTGGAATTTGCTAAAGGTAAAACCGAATTGGGCCTGCGTCACATCCCTTTGGAAGCGTTGATCTCACAACTGGATGTAAACCTCGGATTTATCGATGAATTGCCGGTAGAATACGATTTGCCCGCTGTCGAAAAATTAGTATTGCGGATGGATGATGGAAAAATCATGCGGGTTCTAGTGAATCTTGTCAAAAATGCCTGGGACAAATTAGAACATGAAGACGAAGGAGAAATTCACATTGTATTCAAATTGGAAGAAGCCTCCGGACTCTCAATCGCCGTACAAGACAATGGCAGCCCCATCCCCGCAAGCATTTATCCCAAACTATTCCAGGCGTTCCAAACGGCCGGTAAAGACGAAGGCACTGGCCTCGGCCTAGCCATTTGCAAAAAGATTATTGAAGCTCACGGTGGCACAATCACCGCTGAAAACCTTCCCAACAACACAGGAGTACGTTTTGCCTTCTCGTTACCGAATTGTGTTGTGGAAATGCAACCGACTGACACCACTTCGAATCCGGTGATTTCAGCAGAGTTGCCTCACACCCCCTGATCCCTCTGTTATACATTCTTTCAATTGACCCAATGGCCCTCTCCCTCGGGCAGTTGCCACGGCTCCGATTTTTGGGAAAAATCCCACTGCGTTTTGGGTAATTGTTCTTCCAGCAACATCTGATCAATGCCTTTCATGAACGATTCTACTGCTTGGTCCACGCGAATTTCCATATCATGTGAAATCGTATTTATGCCTGCTCCGTACATGGTGTCTCCTTCCTGAGAAATACAACCTAATGATGAATTAGTGATGTAGCACGATCCTCCAGAATCGCACCGGATGGGTTACGCAATGTGCTTTCATATTGAGTATCGACAAGCGGGTGAAAAACTTGAGCAGAAAGGGTAATTTTTTTGTATCTTTCCCTATTGGTTTATTGGGTTTCTCGATGTTTTGAATTTAAGACAGGTTCGCCTTCATGCCGTTCAAGCTCCGTCCTGACATGATATTTGTAATCTTAGGATCCTTGTTTGGAATCGCGTTTGTGTTCCTCACTCCCCCCTTTCAGGCCCCGGATGAGTATGAACAATTTTATCGAGCCGTGCATGTGGGCCAAGGGGAGTGGCTGGCAATCAAAGAAGGGAAACGAGTGGGAGGTTATCTCCCTGAAAGTATTGCAATCACAGGCGCGAAGGTTGCCAATGGAATTGCCGGGCATCCAGAAATACAACTGGCGTGGGAAGACATTTGGAACTTCCTCAACTTTCCCCTGAATGATGAAAAACGAATCTTTTACAATTTTCCCAATATGGGGCTGTATTCGCCCGTGCCCTTTTTTCCACAATCGATAGGTATCGCCTTCGCCAGGGCGTGGGATGCTTCACCCTTGGTAATGTTGTATGCAGGCCGATTGAGCAACCTCGCAGTCTGGCTCGCCATTGTCATGATTTCGATTCGATGGCTCCCGATGTTTCAATGGGTGTTTGTGCTGTTGGCGTTGATGCCAATGTCACTGTTTATGGCTTCTTCGGTTTCCGCGGATGTCGCTACCAACGCCTTGGGTTTTCTTTGGACTTCTCTCATCTTACACCTTTCGTTTTCCACCCGTCCTGTTTCCTTCTCAAAGTGGGGGCTGTTGTTTGGAGTGGGCTGGCTGCTCATCTTGACCAAACATGCTTACATTTCTTTACTATTTTTGATCCTGATGATCCCCAAGCATCGGCGTCTCACACTACGTTACTACTGGGTTTTTTTGACTGTTTTTGGGGTCAGTAGTTTGATCACTTTTTTAGCGTGGTCAGAGGTGATTCGGGATTTGTTCGTACCCGCCAACCCAGCAGAAACAAATATCTCAATAGAAGGACAAACAGCCTATATTTTTAATAATACTTGGATGTATCTCCAAATCGCCGCACAAACCCTGATTTCGTCTTGGAGCGGGTTGGCCCATGAGTTTGTCGGCGTGTTGGGTTGGTTGGACACACCGTTAGACCCAAAGGTCGTGAAGCTTTATTGGGGAATCTTGGTGTTTGTGGCCGTAATCGACTTCCGAGAGCGATTGGTCGTAAGTTTCTTTCAAAAAGGAATAGTGCTGATCACGCTCTTGGGCAGCTGCGCCATTGTGATCACTTCGGCCTATTTGAAGTGGAATTCGGTGGGCAAACCTTGGATTGACGGGCTTCAGGGTCGATATTTCATTCCACTGGCTCCTTTATTATTTCTTCTGTTATACAACACAAAACTCGATTTTAAGTTATGGATTCCTAAATTTTCTTGGCTTATCAGCTGTTATCTTTTGGGAATTTTGGGCTACACTTCCTGGGTTTTATTAAATCGCTACTATCTGGGACTTTAAACGCCCATGCATCACCCATTGCAACCGAAGCTTCCATGCCCACACCACTTCAGCTTTATCGACGCCTCGAAGCAGATCTGGCTCGTTTGATTCCGTCTCAACATAAATTCAACCCAGAATTCAACCTGCGGTTGGAGCGTGTCGCGCACTTCCTGAACTTGCTGGACAATCCGCAAGAGGCCTTTCCAACTATCCATGTGGGTGGCACATCGGGAAAAGGTTCCACTGCAACACTGATCTCCACAATGCTATCCTCTGCCGGATACCGTACGGGTTTGCATCTTTCCCCACATTTGCAGGTGCTGAATGAAAGACATCAAATCAATAATCAGTATGCTCCCATTCAGAAACTCGTCGATGTGTACGAAACTCTGAAACCTGCGATTGCTGATATGAAACAAGCCTACCCCCACGGAGCACCTACTTATTTTGAAGCTCAGTTCGCCTTAGCGTTGTGTTATTTCCGGGAACAAAAGGTGGATATCGCAGTGATAGAAGTGGGTCTCGGCGGCTTGTTGGATGCAACGAATGTCCTGTCTTCTGAAATTGCGGTTTTAACCAAAGTGGGGCTGGATCACACAACCGTACTCGGTAACTCTATTGACGCCATTGCCAAGCACAAAGTAGGTATCATCAAACCCCATCAAACTGTTATTTGCGGTTGGTCCCAATCCAGCGCACAGCAAATCGTTCAATCCACTTGTGCGCAGCATCACGCCACTTTGTATTTGCAGGGCATCGATTTCGAAATTTCGGCCACCGCAGTCGATGGCCCTGGCTTTGACCTCCAGACACCATTTTCCAGCTATACTGATTTGCGTTTGAGCCTGCATGGCCTGTTTCAAAATGAGAATGCCGCTGCTGCAATCGTTGCTGTAGAAGCTTTGACACACCGGATCACCAAAATTTCAGTTGCGGAATCCCATATTCGGGATGGTTTGTTGAAAGCCTCGATTCCGGGACGTATGGAACAAGTCCAGTCTGCCCCCAAAGTCATGTTGGATGGCGCTCACAACCCCGACAAAATGGAAGCTGCTGCGGAAGCATTGCTACCGTTCTCGTCACATCGACGCATCGTGGTGCTTTCTCTCAAGCGTGACAAAGCAATCGACTCCGTTTTAAGGACTGCCCTACAAGATACCGATATTTTGGTGGTTACTGCATTTTATGTAAAAGGCTTGTGGGAGCCAATACCACCCGAAAAACTAGCAGAGGTCGCTCAATCGATGTTTCCCCATCTTGCTATTCACACCATCGACGATCCTTTGGAGGCAACAAAATTTGCGCTTCAATTAGCCCATCCTGAAGATTTCATTTGGATTACCGGTTCCTTGTATCTAGTGGGAGATGTACGGGAATTATGGTTTCCATTGGAACAATTGATTGCCGGAGATTTCCCGTGAACCGAGCCAACAATCGGACGTTCCTGGAAAAGCTATTGAAACTTCCTAAATTTGGATCGGGAATCGGCTTGCATCGAATGCAATGGTTCCAACAACACGTCTGGAAGGGCACTGCCCCCAAGCTCGAAACAATCAAAGTGACCGGCTCCAATGGAAAAGGAAGCGTTTGTGCCATGCTGAGTAGCATTTTTTCTGAACTCAGCATATCCCATGGTCTTTACACGTCCCCCCACCTGCTCCGATTCAATGAACGTATCAAAATCGGTACGACCCCGATCTCGGACGGAGAGCTATCTACAGCGATCGAATGGTTTGAAACCCACCGTAGCCAATACGCGTCGAGGCATCCCAACGATACCGTTGGAGCCTTCGAAGCCTTCACAGCCATTGCTCTCTATTATTATGCCTCTCAAAACACCCCCCTTCTCATTGCCGAAGCCGGTATCGGGGGACGTTATGATTCCACACGGGTGCTTCCTGGAAAACTGGCGGCCTTGACCTCTTTGGATTTGGAACACACCCACCTTTTAGGAGATACCCTCGAATTGATCGCCTATGAAAAGATGGATCTCTGCGAATCGGATGGAACCTTGGTGCTAGGAAAAATAGATCCGACTCTGCTGCCGCGCCTCAGGGCATATGCAAGGCTAAGGAAAATCGATCTCGTTCCTGTTCAGGAAGAATTTCAAGCTGCAAACATCCGATACGGTGCGACAACCATGCAGGTAGATTTAGAATGGACGGGTTCGAAAATAGAAGGCTTGAAAACATTCAACGATTTAACACTCAACCTCATGGGTCCACATCAGGTTCAAAATGCTTGTGTTGCCATTGCCTTGGCTCACGAATGGATCCAGTCTCATTGTCCGCACCTTTCTCCTTCACAATTCCGCGACGCGGTGTATCAGGGTCTACGAAAAGTGCAGTGGCCCGGACGGTTTGAACAGGTCCATCAAGCTCCCGATATTTTTATCGATGTGGGACATTCCCCTCAAGCGGTTGAATCTCTCGTGCTTACGGTTCAGCAATCGCTTCAAAATCGAAAAATCCTATTAGTCACCGGAGTTTCTGCGAATAAACGAGTGGAGGACATTGTGAAATGCCTGCTCACGATTGCTGATGAAGTGATTTGCACTCGTGCCTACCACAAAGGTGCTCCTGTGGAGCAAATTGCCTCTATCGTGAAACAAGCTCCTACAGTCCTACCTCATTATATTGCCCCAACGATTGAACAAGCCTTGCACTTGGCCTTAGACATATCGACCAAACAATCCATGACCGTCCTAGTGGCAGGTGGGTTGTTTTTGTCCATGGAAGCCAAGCTCACGTTATCAGGCTTGGATCCACAAGGTATTCGTTTCTTTTAAGAAGATGTCATTTAGCAACGGGATATTTATGTGCTTTCTTAAATTTTTCGTATATACAAATTTTTATTTTTCGTATTGACATAAAAATAAATAATACACATGTTTACTCCACGACAACTAAGATTCATGGACAATTCAGCGTCCATGACTGCATTGCAAACCGATTCTCCCAAAGAGGTTTATGAATTACACATTGACGTTTGAGCAATTCAATCCGCAATACGCGGTGATAGAAGAAAAATTATTTGAGTTCTCGTGGCCCTGTCCGGAGTGTAATGGCCGATTGGTGGTCAAAGATGGATGTTGTAGCTCGTTCTTAGGCTGCTCCAATGCCCCCCATTGCGAAGCGACGATGAAGTTCGACCGCATTTGTTTAATTGCGTTTATCCATTCCATGCTCAATCGCATGCCACCCGATATGCCAGAAATTGCCTACGATGCCACAGAAAATTATTACCGAAATTGAAAAAGGAGATTTTATGATGCCAGATGATGAACAATTGAAAACGGTTTACTTGCTGTTTTTTCTTCTGATGAGTACCTCGACCAGTGGGTTGGTTTTGTTTTGGTTTCTGCTTTCCCGGATGAGTTGACAGCGGACTCTAGCGGTTTTGCATACACATATTCATAGATTAAACATACCCGCCATTACATGGATATCTATGCAAATAAAAAATTTTCGTACATACAAAATAATATTGAAATTTTTATTTCTTTTCATATAAAGAATTCAAACTTTGCTTATAGAAATTACTTTCTTTTGCAATAGTTAATCATTTTAATTCGCAGAAATAAAACTATCGATTGAAGCGGCATGCAACGCATCAGTCCGCCAACTCTCTTAAAAAAGGTATCTTATGAGACTGAAAAAAAAGCTTAGGACTCTCCTCATCCTTGGAATAACCGGATTCTCTTTCATTCTTGGAGGCTGTGTCAGTTCAGGCAGCTCGACTACACCGGATGCACCTCAAGTCACTGAGCAAGATGTGATTCGAAACTATGCCAATATTGTTTATGCAAGCTATTCAGACGCCCTTACTCGTGCCAAAAAAATGCATACAGCTCTCGAAAAGTTTGTAGCGGCTCCTTCCGCCTCTACGATGGAATCGGCGAAGAATGCCTGGAAAGCGGCTCGGATTCCTTATGGCCAAACCGAAGTATATCGCTTTTATGCGGGTCCGATTGATGATGACAACGGCCCCGAAGGTCAACTCAACGCTTGGCCGATGGATGAAAGTTATGTGGATTATGTCTCAGGAAAAATGGATTCCGGAATTGTCAACGATCCTAGCGTTTCAATCACGAAAGAAATGCTCAAATCCTTGAATGAAGAAGGAGGAGAAGAAAACGTGGCGACCGGTTACCATGCCATCGAATTTTTACTATGGGGACAAGATTTGAATGGCGACGGCCCTGGAGCGCGCCCATATACCGATTACGTTTCAGGTGAAATGGCCACCGCTAAGCACGCCGAGAGACGTGGTCAATATTTGCTCACTGTTTCAGAAATCTTGGTGGAAGATTTGGAATACTTGACCCAAGCTTGGGAACCCGCAAAGTCCAATAACTACCGTTCTCAATTCCTCAAGCAAAACCCTAAAGAGAGCTTACGCCAGATCCTCACAGGGATGGGATCACTCAGTAAAGGGGAATTGGCAGGAGAACGCATGGCAGTGGCCTTAGAGAGCCGCGATCAAGAAGACGAGCATTCTTGCTTCAGCGACAACACTCATGTGGATATCATCCAAAACGCAAAAGGTATTCACAACGTGTTCATGGGACATTATCAACGCAGCGATGGCCCCGTCGTATCGGGTCCCGGCATCAAAGACTTGCTGAATGCAAAACTACGAAGCCAAGTGACTCAAGAAATGGACGACACGATGTCACAAGTTTATGGCATCGAAGCTCCATTCGACCGTGCCATTATTGATCCTCCCCAAGTTCAGCAAGTGAAAACGGCGATTGAAGCTTTACGCACCCAAGCCGATTCCATTTTGGTAGTCGCCCAAGCTCTTGGCATTCAAAACGTACAAGTGGAGCTACCTGAATGAAACACAACCTATCCGGCTTCTTACATTGGAAAATAGGATTGTGTTTCGGGATATTGATTTGGGGATTGAGCAGCTGCCAGCAATCCGGTTTGGTCGAACCGGAAACGACCAAACCAGATAGTCAGTCAGCTCAACCTAAGGAAGCTTTATCCGGCGGAAGTGGCACCGTTTATGCCACTTCTCGAAAAGCCTTTTCTTTGCCAGTTTCAGTGTTGTCGCGGGAGCAACAAACGCAATTTTTTGTAGGCAATTCGTTTTTCAATCGCAATTGGGTGGCAGCTCCTGCCTCCACAACCGCCAGGGATGGCTTGGGTCCGCTGTTCAACGCCCGTTCATGTTCCGCCTGCCATTTTTTGGATGGCCGAGGGCGACCTCCTCTGGAACAAGGAGAGCCTTTGGTTTCCATGCTCCTTCGTCTCAGCATTCCAGGAAAAGGCCCGAACAATAGCATTGTTCCAGAGCCTCACTATGGTGGACAGTTGAATGGACGTGGCATTTTGGGAGTTCCCGGAGAGGGCAAGGTAGTCATTACTTATGAAGAGATACCAGGAACATTCAATGATGGCACCACGTATCAGTTGCGTAAACCCACGTATACCATCACCGATCTGCCTTATGGAGCGCTTCATCCAGAAACGCGAATTTCTCCAAGGACGGCTCCCTTTATGATTGGCATGGGATTGCTTGAAGCCATTCCAGAGGCCACTCTACTGGCTTTGGCAGATCCAAAAGATCAAAATGGAGATGGCATCTCCGGCCGCCCCAATTACGTCTGGGATGAAGCACGAGGCACTCAAGCAATAGGACGCTTCGGTTGGAAGTCAAATCAACCCAATATTGCACAGCAAACATCCGGTGCTTTCTTGGGAGATATCGGGATCACTTCAAACTTATTTCCCAATGAGAATTGTACCTCTGTTCAAGCCGAATGCCGCCAAGCAAAAACTGGTGGCCAACCGGAGATCGAACCCCGCATCCTCAAGCAAGTGATTTTTTATGCGCGCACTCTTGGTGTTCCTGCCCGTCGGAATTGGCAAGATGCGGAAGTACGTCGCGGTGAGCAATTGTTCCAGCAAGCTCGCTGTTCTTCCTGTCACATTCCCGAATTAAAAACTGGAACGGTCGAAGACATACCCAAGCTTTCGAACCAGACGATCCGTCCTTATACCGACTTGCTGCTTCACGACATGGGGGAAGGTTTGGCGGACCATCGACGGGATTTCGAGGCCAACGGAACCGAATGGCGAACTGCTCCTTTGTGGGGGATTGGATTGGTAGAAAAAGTCAATGGCCACACCTTTTTTCTGCATGACGGACGGGCACGCAATCTCACCGAAGCCATTTTATGGCATGGAGGAGAAGCCGAAGCTTCTAAAGAAAACTTCCGAATGATGAAACAAACAGATCGACAAGCACTGATTCGGTTTTTGGAATCGCTATAAGGGGCAACCCCACCATAAAAGGGACAACTCCACAAAGAGATGAAACAATGAAAGTTTTTTCAAAGCAGTTCTTCGGCAGGGTGGTGATGATTCTGTTGATAGGGGCGGACCTCCTTGCGTGTCAACGCGGGATCCCATCACAGACATCTCCACCCAACGCTGAGCCAACGCAACCTCCAGCAAGCGAAGCACCAACTCCTCAGCCCATTCAGGCCACGAATTTCAATCGTGCTCAAATGTTACGGCATTTGGTAACGGAAGTGGTGGTTCCCACCTATGGTGACTTTGCGAAAGCGGCACAGACTTTACGAAGATCCACAGTTTCCTTTTGCCAAGAGCCTTCTGAAGAGCACCTGCAACCCGCTCAAGACGCTTGGAAAGATGCGGTGGCCTTGTGGAAGCGTAGCGAATCGTATCGATTGGGGCCAGCGATGGCGTTTGATTCTTCCATCGACTTTTGGCCCACACGTCCAAAATTGATCCGCAAAGCGTTGAATGATTCACATCCGATTACGGAATCTTTCATTGAATTTGCAGGAACACCTGCTCAAGGACTGCCCGCTATCGAATTTTTGTTATTTCTGGACAACGAAGAATCCACTGCGGTTATCGCTTCTTACCAGAATTTAGAAACTGGAAAACGTCGATGCGAATATCTGCAAGGACTTGCCCAACACACCGCTCAAAAGGCCCAACTTGTTCACGAACGATGGCAGGCTACGAAGGACCAATACCTCGATGAATTTGATAGCGAGCATGCTGCTGTCAGTGCAGTCGTCAATCAATGGATCATTGCGCTAGAAACATCAAAAAATACCAAGCTGACCAAACCATTCGAAGGCAATGGACGCTCTCCGTGGCCTAAAAGTTTGGAGGCTTGGAGGAGTGGCCATTCGCTCCAAAACCTCCGTTACAATCTTCAAGGTTTCCGGGAAGTTTATTTGGGTAAAAACGGCGTCTCCAGCGGAATCGGCTTCGATGACTACCTACAATCTTTAGGGTCTCCTTTGGCAACACAAATCACCCAACAATTGCAAGTTACTGAACAAGCCCTGAATGCCATTCCTGAACCTCTTGCCCAATCCCTTAAGCAACATCCGCAAACCGTTGAATCCGCTATCCAGGAACTTAAAAAGCTAACGATTTTGGTGAAATCCGACATGACCAACCTCCTCAGCATCACTGTCGATTTTAGTGACAATGACGGAGATTGATAGAGTTCAATCCTGTGAAGGAATTCGGACCATAGGTGCCCCATGCGATTCAACGCGAGATTCAATAAAAAACTCCCGGATATCCTCCTGAAGCGATTTACCGCGCCAGTGGATGCTGCTTCTTTAGCTGTCTTTCGCATTTTGTTTGGCGGGATGATGTTGATCAGCATGGTCCGTTTCATAGCCAACGGCTGGGTAGACAGTCTTTACATTCAACCGTCCTTCTATTTCCCTTTTTTTGGATTTTCTTGGGTGCAGCCTTGGCCTGCGTGGGGCATGTATACCCATTTTGTGTTGCTTACTATTTTCTCTTTTCTGATTGCGATCGGCTGGTTTTATCGATTCAGTATCATCGCTTTTTTCTTCTTGTTCACCTATATCGAGCTGCTCGATCAAACCAATTATCTCAATCACTATTACTTCATTAGTCTGCTCAGTTTCCTGATGATATTTTGCCCGTTGCATCGAGTCTTTTCTGTCGATGCGCTTAAATTGCCCTCTTCCTCATTTCGGTATTCAACGGTTCCCGCAGGAATCTTATATCTGCTGAGAACACAAATGGGATTGGTGTATCTATTTGCTGGAATCGCAAAGCTCAATTCTGATTGGCTCTTGCATGCACAACCACTCAACATCTGGCTTACCGCTAAAACGGACTTTCCCATACTAGGGTGGTTCTTTGGGCAAGTTTGGGTACACTATTTCATGAGTTGGGCAAGTGTGATTTTTGAACTCAGTGTCGTGCCCTTATTGCTATGGAAGCGGAGCCGTCGGTGGATTTATGGAGTGTTGGTCACTTTCCACGTGATCACCGGATTGCTGTTCAATATAGGCATGTTTCCGTGGATCATGATCGTAGTGACCACCCTATTTTTTGAGCCAGACTGGCCACGGCGGATTAAATTTATTTTGTCGAAATCATCACAAGGCTCGTTGCCTATCAAAATCTCAACCTCTACCAAGTCGTTTAAGCCGTCCCGTATCTGGATTACTGCGGCTTGCTTGTTTTTATTGCTCCAGATTCTCATCCCTTTTCGGCATTTTCTATATCCTGGCAATGTTTTATGGACTGAAGAGGGGATGCGGTTTTCGTGGAAAGTGATGTTGGTGGAAAAGACGGGGCATGTGGAATTTCGAGTGCACGATCCGCAATCGGCTAAAACATGGTCGGTTGCCCCTTCCGATTACCTCGAACCTCGTCAAGAAAAAATGATGTCCACTCGCCCCGATATGATTTTACGAATGGCTCATCATATTGAAAAAGATTTCCGCCAACGGGGATATTCCGATGTGCAAGTCTATGGGGAAGCGTATGTTTCCCTCAATGGACGCCCCAGTGCCCCTTTGATCAATTCGGATCAAGATCTGACTCAGTATCGCGAAAGCTGGTTGCCACAATCTTGGATTTTGCCCGAACCATTGGACCGTCCCTCTCTGCTTGTCTCACCGGCGTACTTCGCCCTATCACCTCAAAAATCTTCAGAAAACCCAAAAGAACAGGCTCCCAAGGGCATTGAACAAACGCATCCTTCAAATTAGTTCCTGATCAAGTTTTGAGATATCAAAAGTATACAGCTCATGCTGATCTTCAACACCTCTCAGTTTGTAGGTTCCCAAGGAGGTGGCATCGTCTCGTTGCGCAGCATCAATAAAGCTTTGGGTCACAATCAATTCTTGCCCCAAATCTTTGCACATCGCTTCCACTCGACAAACTTCGTTAACAGCGCTTCCAATCACAGTGAAATCCAGCCGGCCTTCCGCACCAATGTTCCCAAACATCACCTTTCCCACATGCAGGGCGACTCCGAATTGAATCTCCGAGTGACATAGTGCGGATTGCTCTTTTTTTGAGAGAAATGCCTGTGCCGCTGCTCTTAAGGCATTGGTGCAAGCAGTGACTTCCCCATTGATAAACGGAAATACCCCTAGTACTGCATCCCCGATATATTTGAGAACTTCTCCTCCATTTTCCATAATAGGCTTAGCCACAAACGAGAAATACTGATCCAGATCGTGAAGCACCACTTCCAAAGGATTCGAATCCACTCGTTCGGTAAATCCCCGTAAATCGCAGGACCAAATCACCGCGTGAATCATTTCGCCGCTTCCTTTTTTGAATTCTCCACTCAGCACACGATGGGCCGCATTTTCCCCTAAGTAGGTTCGCAGCAAACTGGATGTTGCAAAGCGTGCGCTTTCGAGTTCAAGTCTCAAAGAAATCCATGGAACAATGGCTTCCAGAAGCTCAACTTCATCGGAACCAAATCCCCCCGATATTGTGGTGGACCACGAGATGAAGCTGTTGATTCCGTTTCGGAAGGGCATTGGGAGAATCAGATAGTCCGTGGCCCCCAATTGCTTCAACTCACGACAAATTTCATATTCCATTTGATCCCGGGGACCTTCCAAACTGAGATGGAGCTTTTTCTGTTGATAGGTCACATACGCTGGAGGGCTTTGACGATAAACCTCGGAATCGATGATTTCATGTGATCTCAACACACCATATGCTCCTTTTTCCACTTCCCAAATAAGCTGCTTGGCAAAAACTTCCGGATGCATGGTGCTCAATCCACAGGACGCTCGGTGCAACTGCATCCCTGCGGAGAGTAAGCGTTCATTCAGCTCGTTAAAAATTGCTTCAGGCTCCCCCACGGTTTCAGAAGCAGACAACCACTTCGCCAATTCAAATTGCAGGGATTTCAGTTTCTCAATGCTGGATTTCGCTATCAAAATGACTCCATTGCAAATACAGATTCAATTCTTTGTTGCAATCAATTCAAGCTGCTCAACGGGACATTTGCGATTCTAACTTCTGACACAGTGTCTGTAATTCTTTGAAGGGCTTCATTCGCCACCCCTCAAGCGACATAACCGGCTCGTTCAGAACTCACGTTAGAATAGGTTCCCGTAAGTGTATTCTTTCCGCTATTTTACCCCGCAGTATGTAGAATTTAAAATCGATTTTGCATAAGAGCTACCGCTCGAATTTCACCTAAGCAATCACGAAATGTGACTCAATTCAAATTTTTTTTGAACCCTCTTTTCTACAGAGACATCTAAACTCGAATGAAAGGTGACAAATACCTTTTTTGGTCTCATTTGCTTGCCTTTTTTGTAAGAAAAATTGCGCATGTTCTTGGAACGGCGATGGAGTATGTCCAATCTGTACTTCACTCATTGGAACAACATGTATTTGTCTAAAAGAGAAAAATGATGTTGCGATAGTGGTGAAGAGAATATGATCATGGTTGCTAAAATCAGATCGTTTGATTGATTAAAATTTAGCGAATGAATTAAAACTTAAATACTACTAAATATATCTAATAAATAATTATTTTTATGAAAAACCTCTATCTTAATAAGGGCGCTATGAAAAAAATGCTAACGTTATTTACTGGTTTGTTGGTCTCGTTTGGAGCTTATAGCCAACCGTCTCAGTTTGACCCTCCTCAGGATCTGATTGATTGTTCACAAATCACCCCGGAGTGTAAAGAATTTCGAGTGATAGATATGAACAATGATGGATTACCGGATATTGTTACGTCTCACGGAAGCTACGGGATCGAAAAAATAAAAGTATGGTATCAAAAAAACGTTCCCGATCCAGATCCCGTCGATCCCACAGGATTGGTGGCTCGATGGTCTTTTGAAGATGATTCGGGAGCGGATAGTCTTGCCGAAGATACCAGTCCTTCAGGAATCCACGACGGTACTGTGACCGGGCAAACACATAGCGTACCAGGACTCAGTGGACTAGGACACGCTGCGAATTTTGATGGCACCGGAGATTACATGTTGTTGGGAGATCATGCCGACTGGGACTTTGGTACCAACGATTTCACGATTTCCGGCTGGTTCAATGTACATCAAGATCCTGGGAGCACTCGAAGACCCTTGTTGGGGTGCGGAGGAGTTGGAGCGGGGACACCCAACGTCAATGGTTGGGATTTATCCATTGGAAATAGTGGCAATTTTCTTGGTTTGATTTGGCATTATTATCCCAACTATTGGAATACGAGTCCTGATCCGAACACTCTATCCTATGACTTTTCCAATATGACGGCGGGCACTTGGTATCACTTTACCGTCGTCAGAAATACGACTGCGGACACCATCAAGCTTTATGTGAATGATGTCCTCCAGGATACCATCAACGAAAGCAGCAATGTGAATATGAGTTGTGGGGCCAATTATCAACTCTATATAGGAGCGCAGCTCAATTCCCCGAATGAATTTCACGGAATGTTGGATGAGATCCGAATCTATCATCGGGTACTGAATGAAACGGAAATTTGTGATTTATATGAAATGGGCGGCGGAAACTGTAGTCCCTAATTCATATCTCAAATTTCGAGATTACCCCGATCATTATGATCGGGGTACATCGTAAACAACCCTCCGATATGACCGGATCTTAAATTTCACATCACGAAATCCAAAGTGGTCGTTCCCTTATTTCACAACACGAAATCCAAAGTGGTCGTTCCCTTTGAACTGTTCATCGGAAAAACGGGATGCACTTTTCAGAGTGGCGAGGTGGTAATTCCAAGCACCGCCGCGGCGAACTTTTTTGCCGGTATCGGTGGTGTTCACCGGGTCGTTCGTGGGAGATGATGCGTAATAACTGGCATCATACCAATCTTCCATCCACTCCCACACATTTCCTGCCATGTTATACAGACCGTAGGGATTAGGGCTGTTGATTTTCACATCAAACACATGACCTTGCGAAGGATTCGCTAACAAGTGATTCCAAATGGCACTGGTTCCATCTCCATCGACAGCACCGTCGTCGGTGCAATAGGTATGGTTGTTTCCACCTCGACAAGCATACTCCCATTGCGCTTCCGTAGGAAGGCTCAAGTTGTAGTAGAGCGCAAAGGCCTTCGCTCCGTACCACCGGATGAACGTCGCGGGATAATTGGACACTTCCGCTTGCGTGGGGAGATTGTTGGGATAGTCGGCCAATTCAGGCCACGCATTATAATCGTTGAGCACGACGGAACTCGTTTGATTCGTCACTGTAGTATAATCGGAATAATTGGTGAGTTCTTGCCAATCGAAATCGGCAGAGTCTCTGGGATCTTTCACATAAAATTCGCTCCCTGAAGTTCGAGTGGCGTCGTAGCCGATGAAGGCGATGTTCAATGGGTTCTCGGCTTCTACATCTCCCGTGAATTCGTTGCTATCTCCATCAGCGTTGTCATGGTCTTTTAGCACGCGGGTGCCAGTGAGATTGTAGATGCCTAGCCCCGCGTACTCACTAGGAGCACTGGAAGTTCCATAGACCAAAGTGAAACCAAGATCCGGTCCTGGATTGGTTTCCGTACGGACTTCCACCAGGCCAGCAGCCAATGCGGAATTTAGGAACTCAACATATTGTTGGTTGGTGACTTCGGTCTCGCTCATCTGAAAATTGCTCAAAGTCACGGTGTGTTCTGTGGCATCGTAGCTTCCCGGTGGACCTTCATAGGTAGATTCTGGTTCCCCCATGGTAAAAGTCCCTCCAGGAATATCGAGCAAAGTGAGACCCGTCGGTAAAACGTCACTGGTGGTGGGCACGTTTCCAGCGGTGTTGGTATCGGTGGCAGCAGGAATCACAGGGGGGCCTCCAGCCAAATTTTGGTTTTCTAGAACCGGTGCTCCGGGCCGGACCGCCCCCCCCACAACATCAACTGATAGCATGAAGGAGACCAACAGGCTGTCGGTATCATCAGTTTCTACGGGAGAAGTGCCGGTGTTGTTCCATTCTCCAGTGAGTGCCCCTTCGTCGTACATCCACAAATCGAGAGAGTCTCCGAGTTCCGCGACTTGGGGGGAAACATTGGTCACTACGGGAATCGGAGGGGTGAATAGTTGAACCTTGTTGCCTTCGCTATCCTTGACAACGAAGGAAAAGAAATTTCCCACGCTGCCCACATCAAATTTTCCTACTGTTTTTGTATCAGCTCCCCCTACAAATCCATCAGGTACCAAGGCCTGTGACTGCGTATCTCCTTGTCCAGCACTAGAAAAGTTAACCACCGTCGCAGAGAATGCACCATCACTCGCTAGCTGCAATTCACCATCTTTGCGAACCATGAGTTGGGTATTGGCAGGAATTCGTATCACCACTCGGCCTACCCGTTGTCCGGCACTGTCTTCAAATGGAGTTTCGAGGATGACGGTGGATTGCACCACGCCGTTGCTTGCGGTTCCGGTGTTGTCCGAAGCGGCAGTGATGCCTGCGGGTGGATTTGAAACATTCACCAAGGAGATATCGCTCGTATAAGCTCCGGGGGCAGTGAGTACGAGTGATGCGGTATTCACCACATAACCATCCGCTTCAGCTTGAATCAAAACCCGGACCGGAAAGTCAGGAGTCGGCACTTTTCCAGGCACCAACGAAAGCACAGTACTTCCATTGGTCGCTTCGGTACGACCCACCGTAACTCCTGAACTCGAATCGGTGGTCAACAATGAATTGCCACCGCTATCACCGACAAATGGAGCGTCGGCTCCAACAATGGTCAAAACAGCATCTACGGGTGTGCCGTCATTGATATCTGCAATCGAAACGGTAACGGTTGTGGCATCCGCATCGTCGTCGTCATCGTCGTTGCCTGAGCTTGAAGTGCATCCTCCTGCCCCAATCAAGAAGAGGCTCAGCAAGACAATCATCCAATGGGGAATGATCTGTTTCATCATGGTTTCCTTCCTTCCAATTTTGTGATCCAGCGTGTGTTCTGAACGAACACCGCATGAAATGTAATTATTACCGAAGATTGTGTTAGGTGAGAAAATTCTATGGAAATTTTTCTTTAAGGAGACAAATCCGATTTGATCTCCTACCGGCTTGCCAACCGCTAGTTTTCCAAAGAAACACAATCGTACTGGAAGCAAGGTTATCACGGTCTGAAACTGGAAATGATGATGCTCCAGCTCAATGGAACACTATTGAGGATGAATGGGAAAGAATCACAGATAGGCGGGCACCGTAGACTTCGCGATCCAAAATCACAGGACATTCCATTGCTGTTTGACCTGCGCCACACGAGCACGCGACACCGATAACTTTTTATGTGGGAAGTGTTTGACCAGCAAATACAATTGCCGCCCATCCAAATGATAGGATTGCACCTGATGCACATTGACCACAGCAGCACGATGGATGCGCAGGAAGTCCTTATCTGGCAAGTGCCTCATGATGTGGTCCAAGGGTGTATCGCTCAAAAAGCTTTCCACATCGTGAAAGCGCTGACCTGATGGGGTCAAGTAGAGGCGGGTGAAACCTTCTTCTGCTTCGATGAAGGCCACATGCTCTAAGGTCACAATAAAGGTGGAGGAACCACATCGAATCCCCATTTCAGCACGAGGGGCTTGGGGGTACAACTGATTGAGAAACCCCTGTAGTGTTTCCTCAGTTACTGAGGCTTGGGCTTTGGTGGCTTTTTGCAAGGCTTGCCCCAGACGTTTGGAAGATACGGGTTTCAACAGATAATCCAATGCGTGGGTTTCAAAGGCTTGCAACGCATATTCATCGTAGGCAGTCACAAACACCAAAGCGTATTCCAAGTGATGGGTCGCTAAGGCGACTTCCAAGCCATTTTTTCCAGGCATTTGAATATCCAAGAATACCAAATCCGGATGCCACTGTTCGGTTTTCTGGATGGCGTCGTCACCATCCTCTGCCTCTCCAATGACCTCGATATCTGGATATGCTTTTAGAAGGTTTTGCAGTTTACGACGAGCGGCCGGTTCGTCGTCCACGATAAGAGTGCGCCAACGTTTCATAGTTTTTCGAGCGGAATGAAAATTTTCACATTCAAACCATCATGAGCGGTCAACTTGATGCTCAATGACTGTCGATCTCCATAAAGTAATGACAACATGTCGCGAATCAGAGTGATTTCTGACGCAGCCAGAAGATTCTGCAACGTCCCTTTGTTTTCTGGAATCCACAACCTCCATTGCAGCTGAGTGGATTCTTGATGAACTTCGATGATCACGCTCAAGCGTTGTTGAGAGGAAGTCATTCCATCCATGATGGCATGTTCAATAAACGTCAACAACAACAAAGGAGGCACAAGGAACGCTTCACACGTTTGCGGAACGTGCAGTGAAAATTCAAATCGGGGTCCAAACCGAGACTGCTGCAAAGTCAAATAGTGTCGTAACAGGGTCACCTCTTGAACCAGCAATACCTTTTGCTGAGACCAGGCTTTCAGCATACCCCGCAACAATTCCGAAAAGTCTTCCAATAAAGAGTTGGCATGATCGGGATCATGTTCGATTTCATCAGAAATCAAATTGAGCGTGTTGAACAAAAAATGGGGATTGAGCCAAGCTTTGAGTGCGGCATATTGGGCATCTTGGTAGCTGCGAGTCAACGAAACCAAAGTAGCATTTTGTTGCATGAGATATTGGAATGCCGCAAACAACCCACACACAAACAACAGCATATAAATGGCAAATGCGGGCACCACAGCAAGAAACGAAGACTCCTTGAAAAACTGAAAAAAGAGAATCAATGCGGCAATGCTGCCCCCCACTCCGGCACTTGCATATTTGACTAGCACTGCCCCCATTTTGGGGAACCGCCATGCCACCCGCGGTTCCACCCACGTTTCGACCATCCACAGAATCCCCCAAACGCCGACCGCCGTGGCCTCAACCCATATTGCCAATCGGATCGAGTTGCCCCATCCATAAACAGGATCAACGGCGATCACAATATGCATCATGCCCCAAAATAATAACGGTAAATAAATTAGAATAACGACGGCTTTGGATAGCAACATCGGATGATCCAACCAAAGATGGCAAAGAAACGGTTTAGGACGAATCGAGTCGGCAAGCATAGGCCTTATTTCAAGGCAGTTTACCTTAAAAAGATATCAGGAGAGAAACGATGAGGTTGTAGGCGAATGGAACAACTTTTAGGATGAAAGGTGCGTTTTGCGGCATCAACGAAACGTCACACCTCACCTGCGGGCAATTGCAACCGAATGGTCGTGCCTTGCCCGAGGGTAGATTCAACCTCGATACGGTAGGTTCCTTTACCGAACAAGAGGGTCAACGTATCATGTACCAAACTCAACCCATGTCCTTGAGCAATTTGGGAAGTATCATACCCCACTCCGTTGTCGTGAACAATGAGATGCAATTCAGCGGCGGTTCGAAATGCCTCCAACGTGATCACACCTTGTTCTTTTTGGGGGGCAATTCCATGAACAATCGCATTTTCTACCAATGGTTGCAGAAACAAGGGGGGGACTGGAATTTTCAAGCAATCGTCTGGGATGTTAAGGCGATACTCCAATCGATGTTCAAAGCGTTCTTTCTGCAATACCAAGTAGTGACGCAGCAACGCAATTTCTTCAGAAAGGGCAACCGATTTCCGTGCTGAAATATGGAGAATTCCATTGAGAAGCTGCAACAATTCGTTCAAGAGGGTCCGTCCCAAATCCGGCTTTTCATCAATGGCTGAGGAAATCAGATTGAGAGTGTTGAATAAAAAGTGTGGATTGAATTTCGCTTTGAATGCGGCATGCTGAGCTTCTTGAAAACGCTGCTCCCAGATCAGCTTTTCTTGGTGTTTGCGCAAAATGGATCGAAGAATCGAAAAAAAGAGGGTCGCCGAAACCAAGTGCATCACCGCCGTTTTGGGAGCATTCGACTGACGAAAAAAATCACCCACTAAATACGGCATCACTTCGCGTGCGATCAAAATCGCAATCAGTCCACATCCCAAATATTTCGAGATAAATACGACGGTGCTTTCCCAATTTTCCATGACACGAAGGGCTTGTATTCGTTCGACAAATATCACTCCTAACCAAGTGAGGATCGCCAAAGTTTCGAGCCAAACCGCCACAGTCATCACTCGGCTCCAAGAAAACCCAACCCGAGTGGTCGCCATGATATTGATCAATCCCCAAAAAAATAACGGTACGTACAATAAGCAAATGAATTCACGTTTGAGCAGGAGAGGCAATGATTTTCCGATTGTCGGGATCCTGGTAATTTTCGCGTCCATCATCTTGTTGGGAATCGTAGTTGTAAGCGTGATATGGGTTCCAATTGATTGAAAATGACAGGATTCATTTAGTACCGTTTCCGAATTAGATCCTACACCCCAAGAAATAAGGAGGTTCATGCACCCTTTCACCGAATACACCCTACATGAATTCGAACAAGTCGCCGACCCTGAAAAAGCCCCAGAGATGCAAGCCTACATGAAGACGGATCAAATGTTTTATGGCATTCCCAAACCCATCCGTTATCAAACCTTCAAACAAGCAAAACAACTCCACCCGATCCTCACCTTTGATGACTATGAAACAGTGATCTCAGAACTCTGGGAGGGGGAGAGTCGGGAGGAAATGTACCAAGCTTTAGAAGTGGCTCAACATTATAAGAAATTTCGCACCAATTCCGCATGGCTGCTCTATGTGTCACTCATGCGATCGGCCACCAATTGGGACACTTTGGATTTGATTGCAGCAAACTTGATTGGAGATTTGGTGAACAAACATCGCGATCATGAAAAAGAACTCTTAGAATGGCGCGAGGATTCCAATTTCTGGGTGAGACGGGCCTCCTTGCTCGCTCACTTGAAACACAAACAAGATACCAATTTGGATTTGCTCTCTGACACGATTCTCATGCTGATGCATGAATCCGAATTTTTCATTCGGAAAGCAATCGGTTGGGTGCTCCGCGAGTATTCGAAGATCGATCCTCAGTGGGTTGAACAGTTTGTTGAAACGTATCAGGAGGGCCTTTCCGGTCTGAGCAAAAGAGAGGCCTTGAAACATATTAACCGGCAACGGACGTAGAGGCTTGTGTCGAATGCGGATGAAGCATCCGCACCACCCATCCTCCCGAAGGGACAATGGTCTGGTCGCGCATGTTTAACAAAATTCCCGAAACGGGGGCTGTGACTTGTTGCGGAGCGTCTTCCATATCAAATGGAATCAACTCCCCAACCACATCGCCAGCTTTCACAAATTCCCCAGGACGTCGATGGTACACCACGATGCCTGTGACTCTCCCGATACAACTCACATAAGACCCCACATAAGCCGGACGAGGCATTTCCACATCCTCGACATCTTGAAGAATGCGACGATGTCGCAACTCATTGAGAATCCGTTCCACCCAGTCCTCTACCTGGTCGTTGTGAAGGGCGAGTCGGTTTTTGATCTCTAAGGTGATGGCTTGGGAATGCCCTAAGTGCCCTTCCGCTTGTTGAATAAGTCTCAAGTAACCTTCATCAAAAGTATTGCCTTGCGGGTCGCCAAACTCCAACACATTCGGAACCCCAAAGTGAGGCACTGTTTCGGAATAACGGGAGCAGTATAGGTGTTCGATACCGTTGTCTGGCGTGTGAACATCAATGATATAAGCATAACCCGATGCGAGTTCAAACAAGCTGTATCGCAGTTGATCGAGCAGATCATAAGAAGCCTCACGACGCTGAGCCACCAGACGACGCATGAGCTTCCAAGCGTCATCTTCGCTCATACCTTTCCATTGGGTTTCTGCTTCTTCACGCAGTGCACTCCAGTCATAGATTCGATTCCAGTTTTCTCCAGTGGTCAGGTCGTACGTGCCTTGGCGGGTTTGCACGTAACTTTGCCACGCGAATGGATTGGCTCGCGGTACGATGCGAATCGCTCCACAAATTGATTCCGCTGGCAGAGTTCGTAGGGCATTCACCAATTCCCGCAGCACGGCTGTTCCAGCCGCCTCATTCCCGTGCAATTGCGATTGAAAGTAAACCGAAGGCTGCCCGGGTTCCCAAGCCGGCCCAAAGTCATAATAGGTGATAAATGAATCCAACAAAGGCCATCGTTGGGCTTCTCCGTTGTTTGCCATACCTTCCTTTCCACCTGGTGAGGTTGCGTTTGTGATGATTAAGAGCGAGTGATTGTCTCAGGCCTCCAAGAGGAACCATTTGCTCGAATCTTGCTTTAGCGCGGCTCGCACGTGCCGGTTCCGGCATTGTTGGAGAAATTCAGGAGCTTCCCGGCTTTCTACAAAACAAAATTTACGAGGTAATTCCGTATAGATAGAACGAGGAGGTTTCCCCCATCGAATCTGCTTACAACGGATTCCAGTTTCATAAGTGTGATAAAAAATTCGGCGAATCCCCAGCTCTTCTCGTAAAAACCAGATCGCTGCTGCCAACATCGCTTCATCCCAAACCCGAATATGAAACGATAGCGCCTCCTTGATATAGCGGTGCAATTCGTAGAAAGCACATTCTGTATCATCAATCTTAAGTGAATGGTCTTCCCTCATTTCCGTTTTCCAGTTGAGGACTTCACGAATCCAATCGTTTTGCACTTCTTCGATCAAAGCCTCGCCTTGATCCAATTCAATATCCAATCGTACCCAAGCTAAAGTCAATCGGTCATCAGATGTGGGGTGCCCCCAATAAACAAAAGGCAACTCATCGTTGTCGGGATCTACCCACAGATTGTATAAAAAATTGTGTTTGTTGGAAAAATTCAATTGCAACACTAAATTTTTTCCAGGTCTAGAAATCTGATAACCACGCCATTTTTTTTCGCTACCCCATTGATCTAAAGTCAGCAAATACGTTTCGTATTCCTCTGGCCAAACATTCTGAAGATCCTGGGCATTGACTTGTCCTCCGGGCAATCGAGAAGTCACCTCTTTTACAATCGGTTTGTTTAATAAACCCGCATAACGGGAGGACTTGATGTCCCGCATAGTTTTCCCCGTTTTGGTGTAATAGGACAGCAACATCAAGGCGTATTTATCCTTGAAATAATGAAACATAGTTCTGCCTTCTGGCAGACATTCAATAATTTCTTCTATTTGAAATTCTTGCATAATACCTTATTGATCGTTGAAGGCGCATTTCGCCTACCGAGCAACAAGGAATGTCTGCAAAGGAAAGAGAATCGTATGAAACAAAAGATACAATTGTGAGGAAAGGATGGAGAGAAAACAGGAGCTACTTTAGCAAATGATTCAAAATCTCACCCAAACCCAACTTTCATCTCTGGAATTCCTACTCGATGGCAAAATTGCAGTAAAATGAACTAGCTGGTTAATAGTCGTCACATTTCCTCCTTTTAAGGAATGAGTTGATAATTCGGATAAAAAACAAGCATAGGCCCCCCTTTATTCAAATAACTTTTTATGGCTTTTGGATGAATGCTTTATCAAATGACGGATCGCCAATTTGGGTCAAGCTGCGGCTTCACAATGAAGTAAGTAACTTTACGAATAGCTGGGTTCGCGCATCTGCCTATAATTATTGTACGACAAAGTTTTTGTACTAGGCACCCGGAGGCCATCAACACAGGAACTCCGTCAATTGTATTTGGAATCTCATCAGAAAGGGGGTGGTTGCTATGACCGCAGTGAACTTAAGTGATGTCGGCAAGCGATACAAAAAGAAGTGGGTCGTGAAAGGGTTCAACCTAAGGATTGAGGATGGAGAATTCATGGTGTTTGTGGGGCCATCAGGATGTGGCAAATCCACAGTGCTCCGAATGATCGCTGGCCTGGAAGAGATTTCTGCTGGAACGATTGAAATCAACCAACGCATTGCCAACGATTTGGCTCCAAAAGACCGACATGTGGCCATGGTCTTTCAGAATTACGCTTTGTACCCACATATGACCGTCTATGAAAATTTAGCTTTCGCTTTAAAAATGCATAAAGTGCCACAAGACCAAATTTTTACTTTAGTACGAGAAGCTGCTGACATTTTGGAGCTGACTCCCTTGCTCGAACGCAAACCTTCGGAAATTTCCGGTGGACAACGTCAACGGGTAGCAATGGGACGCGCGATTGTCCGCCGAGTGCAAGTGTTCTTGTTTGACGAGCCATTGTCGAATTTGGATGCTCAATTGCGCACCCAAATGCGCCGCGAAATCAAACGCCTGCACAATAAACTGAAGTCGACGATGATCTATGTGACACACGATCAAATCGAAGCCATGACGCTAGCAGATCGGATTGTTGTGATGAAAGATGGAGATATCCATCAGGCGGGGTCACCGATTGACGTTTATCAAAACCCGGTGAACGTATTTGTGGCAGGATTCATTGGATCACCTCACATGAATCTCTTTCCGGCGACTTTTCATAAAATCGAGAAAAGTTCGGTTTTAGAAGCGGAACATTGGACTATTCCGTTTTCGCCAAAGGGCCAGTGGGACGTACTCCCCGGACAAGAGGTGATTTTGGGTATTCGTCCGAATGACATCCGACTGGCCACGCCGCACGACTCGTTCCCGCAATCGTGGTTGGTGGAAGGCACGCTTAAGTTTGTCGAAATTCTAGGCAAGCAGGTCTTAATGCATGTCATTGTGGGAGGCACGACCCTGCAAGCCCTTGTGGATAACGTCCATGTGCCGAAAATTGGAGAACCTGTGCGTTTGGCATTTGATCGTGTTGCAATTCATCTCTTCGATGCAGCAACACAAAAAACTTTAAAATGTGAAAATACTGTTGAAGATCAATCTTATACGAACTACTTGAGGTCCGTTGCATGAGACCGAAGCAGAGTGGGGAACCACTCTGCTTCCATCTCGATTGAGACACAATTTAGTTGCTGCTAGTGGGCAACATAAAAAATGCAACTCCCACGAGGAGCACAATCATTTTATAAGCAATAACCATCTCGGTGGTTGACATTCCATTTGAAATATATTCAATCATTATAAACTCCATACTTAATTAAACGGTTTGAAATAACTTAAAACGACTCAGAAAATAGTACATAGCCCTTATGCAGAGCTTAACGTCATCAATAATACACCGCTCACCCTTCAATAAAATGAGTTGGGAGCAGGGAGGCTCCTGCTCCCAGAGGAGGAGGGGGGGGTAAATGAGCTACTCTCTTTACTGCGATAAGCGTGCCACACGAATTTTATTATTTTTTATTAAATAATTTCAATTGGTTAAGAATCGATTTTAGAATAAGAACATAATCAAAGGCGGGACCTCCCTCATATAAAAAGAGGGAGGTGATAAACATGCAAAGTGGATTGAAAAAAAAGAGAGGGAGCCTGAGAAAAATGCGAAAACCCAAAAACAGGTTGAGAATGGTGCGAATCACGATATTCCGTACCGCTTGAGCTTCCGGTAAAATGTAGCGGGATGCATGCCCAACAAACCAGCGGCTTTGAGCTTATGATAGTTGGTCTTTTGCAAGGTTTCCAACATCAGATCTTTCTCTTTTTCGGCGGAAAGTGTGTTGCGGTTGAAGGGAGCTGACAGCTTTTGAATATCCGGTGGAAAATCATCAATTTGCAAGGTTTCTCCTTGACTGACAGCAAAGGCGTATTCGATCACATTGTACAACTCTCGAATATTTCCAGGCCATGAATAGTAGCTCAATTTTTTCAATGCAGCTTTGGAAATGCCCTGAATTTCTCGACCTTCCCGGCGATTGAGTTCTTGGACAAAGGCATCCACTAGCAAAGGAATGTCATCTTGCCGTTCACTGAGATCTGGCAAACTCACGGGAACCACATTGAGACGATAATATAAATCTTCCCGAAAGGTGTTGTTGCCTGCCATCGCCTTGAGATCTCGATTGGTGGCAGCGACAATTCGTACGTCCACCTTGATCGACTGCGTTCCTCCAACACGCTCAAACACCTGCTCTTGAATCGCTCTAAGCAATTTCCCTTGGAGTTCGAGCGGTAGTTCTCCCACCTCGTCTAAAAAGAGGGTTCCCCCATCAGCAAGCTCGAAGCGTCCCTTTTTCAGTTGGTGTGCGCCTGTGAAAGCCCCCTTTTCATGACCAAAGAACTCGCTTTCCAACAACTGTGAGGAAATGGCAGCACAATTTACGGCGTGGAAGGGGCGATTGGAACGAGGACTGCGGTCATGGATTTCACGTGCCACTAGCTCTTTGCCTGTACCACTGTTGCCTTGAATCAAAACCGCTGCTTTGCTGGAACTGATCTTTTTGATCAATTGAAAGATTTCCTTCATTTGTGGATCCACACTGATAATGCGTCCAAACGCATTCTTCCGACCGGGGCGGGGGGGGAGTTGAGGTGAATGGATGTCGTGTTTCAAAAACAGCAACCAACCGTCTTCAATGGAGGTCGAATTGGTAGGGGTAATCGAAACCATAATCGATTTCGATTTTCCGACTGTTTTGTCATGTTGCACCCGAACATCTGCTAAACCGCTCTGTTCCTGAATGCATTTGCTCAAGGCGCCATTGGGTCCTACAATTGAAGAAGGCAAAACGGCTCCTGCTTGTTTTCCAACAACCGCTTGTTCGTCCATTTCCAAGATTTGGCAAGCCAACTCGGACAACATCTCGATATTCAAATTTTTATCAAGCACGACAATACCTTCACGCATGCTGTTGAAGGTCTTTTTCAGTTTATCGTGTTCCTGTTCCAGTTGCTGGAAGTCGCTTTCTTTCTTGCGAATGGTTTGTTGTAAACGCGAAGACTGGTGAATCATTTCCAACAGGCGTTTCACCAAGGCTCCCAATTCCACCAGATTGACAGGCTTCCTCAAAAAGGATTGCACCCCTAACTCATAACATCGCTTGATATCTTCGTTGGTATCAAACGCTGTGAGCACTACCACCGATGTGGTGAGATCGGATCCAAAGTTCAATTGCTCCAGAAACTTGATTCCTCCCATCCGAGGCATTTTCAGATCTAGAATCACGACATCGGGATTGGTCTGTTGAAACACCTGCAAACCATCTTTCCCGTCAATGGCCGTGTGCACGGTATATCCTTCATCATTCAAAAATTCCTCCAAGGCAGCCCGTACTAACGGGTCGTCATCAATGACTAGCAACTGGGACATAACTCTCCTTTTGTTCTGCAAAATCTCTTAATTCGAGTATTCATCAATACTTTTGAAATCCTAGCATGATCTCCAGGATTTTTTGTATCCATTTGAACAAAAGAAACTGAGCACGTCATGAAGAAAGACGAGATGGTGGGAGGAGAAAGATCATTCGGTAGCAAGATTTTCTGGCGTGCTCCCCAGATACTTGACCATTCGAATCACATTGCCTCGTTGGTTCCAACCCACGTGATCCATGAAAGATCGAATCAGGAGAATGCCACGACCACTGCAATCAAAGCTCAAGGGATCTTCCATGTCGGGCAAGATGGAGGGATCAAAACCAGGGCCTTCGTCGATGATGACCCATTCGAATTGGTTGTGATCGAAAGAACAGTTCATGGTGACAAGACGTTCTGCATAGCGGGGTTGCTGCTCATGATCCGCGATCATCGCATCGAACTCAGCCCACGATTCTTCTTTGATGCTAGAATCTACTTCTAAATTGCCATGGACGGTGGCATTTACCAACGCTTCCAAGACACACAATCCCATTTGGCGGACATCGATTTGATGCAATCCAAACAGACGACCGAATTGTTGTTGAAATTGGGCCACGATGGCGTCGACATATTTGAGCTTACTTGGAATGGAGAAGGTACAGCTTCCACTGTGAAAAGGAAGCATGGCGGCTAGTTCTTGACGATCAATCTCAAGCTTTTCGATGCGTGCCAAAGAGCGAGTCAATACATCCAAATCCACCGGCTTGATGATGAAATCGAAAGCATCTAGCTGAAGCGCTTGAATGGTAGAATCCCATTCAGCAAACGCGGTCATTAACACCACGGGAATATCCCACCGATTTCTACGGATCTTGGACGTCAATGTTAAACCATCCATCACTGGCATCCGAATGTCGGTGAGCACCAAGTCGAAAGCGTCTTTGTCTTCCACTAATAAATTCCAAGCCACTTCCCCATTTTCGGCATAAGTGACCACATGCTTGCGTCGCCCTAGAAACTTCTCCAGCATCATGGAAGCTTGCGAATCGTCATCAACTAATAAAACTCTCATATTGGCATTTTAAAACATATGAAATGACAAAGAAGATTACAAGAAAACACCTGAACTCCACATATCGATATCACTGGAACAAGTCAAACGGAATAGCTGCATTTGTTAGCTCAACTTAATTAAGGTTGATTGAGAGCATTCGAATCTTGAAGGTCCTCCAAGTTGAACGTGCAAAATAACAAAGTTTCGGGGTAGGGTTCATCCAAGAAACATACGTAACAACAGATCGATTTTTAAATTGAAAGGAACAACTTCATGCCCGACCACTACATCCGAAAAATTTTGGAAGCCCGCGTATACGATGTAGCGATAGAATCGCCGATCAGCGAAATGAACTTTCTAGCCCAGCGTTTGGAAAACCAAGTGTTGCTCAAACGAGAAGACTTGCAATCGATTTTCTCTTTCAAACTGAGAGGGGCTTACAACAAAATGGTCAATCTGTCTTCACAAGAAAAAAGTCGTGGAGTGATTGCAGCATCTGCTGGAAATCATGCTCAAGGCGTGTCATTGGCTGCTCAAAAAATGGGAATTCATGCGACCATCGTCATGCCAACCACCACTCCTGAGATTAAAGTGCTTTCGGTGAAAGGCCGAGGCGCACAGGTGGTACTGCATGGAGATAGCTTCGAAGAAGCATATATACATTCCCAGGCATTGAAAGAACAAGAGGGGCTTACGTTCATTCATCCTTATGATGATCCCGATGTGATTGCTGGGCAAGGGACTATCGGGATGGAGATCTTGCGCCAACATTCCGGTCCACTCGATGCTGTCTTCATCCCAGTTGGTGGTGGAGGTTTGATTGCGGGCGTGAGTGCTTATATCAAATTTGTTCGGCCGGAGATTAAAATCATCGGTGTGGAAGCCGAGGATGCTGCCTGTCTGCATGCCGCACGTAAAGCGGGACAACGTGTGACACTGCCGCAAGTCGGTATTTTTGCTGAAGGGGTTGCCGTCGCTCGAATCGGCGAAGAGACCTTTCGGATCACCCAGCAATGCGTTGACGATGTGATCACCGCTAACACGGACGAGATCTGCGCCGCCATCAAAGATGTCTTTGACGACACACGCTCAATTGCAGAACCTTCGGGAGCGCTGGCCGTGGCAGGGCTTAAAAATTATGTAAAACAAACTGGAGCGAAGCACCAAACACTACTCGCCATCAACAGTGGGGCCAACGTGAATTTTGATCGACTCCGGCACATTTCTGAGCGTTCAGAGCTCGGCGAGCAACGAGAAGGCATTTTAGCCGTCACCATCCCCGAACGTCCAGGAAGCTTCAAAGCGTTTTGTTTGGCCCTGGGCAATCGCAACATTACTGAATTCAATTACCGATATGCCGACCATCAAGACGCCCAAGTTTTTGTGGGATTGCAAATTGCCTCGTTTGCAGAGCGCCAAACGCTCATCCAGAAACTCAATGAGCTAGGTTACCCGGTAGAGGACCTCTCGGACAACGAGACTGCCAAATTGCACATTCGGCATATGGTCGGCGGCCATTGTCCTGGATTGAAAAATGAACGGGTTTATCGATTCGAGTTTCCAGAACGCCCTGGAGCGCTGATGCGCTTTCTTACCGGCTTGGGGCAACAGTGGAATATTGCCATGTTCCACTATCGCAATCATGGTGCGGCTTTTGGAAGGGTTTTGATGGGTTTGCAAGTTCCAGAGACGGAAATAGGAAAGTTGCATCAATTTCTCAACGAACTGGGTTACCGCTACCAAGAAGAAACCAGCAATCCTGCATATCGCTTGTTTTTGAGTTGATCACGAACAGGAGAGGGAAGGCTCTTCTCAAGGAGAGAGGCCCTGAGAAGAGCAAAGGCCTCCCCTCCGACCAAATGCTTGGTGAGAAGGGGTGTTAGCCAAGGAGATAGCGTCCTAGCTTCAGTTTATGTGCCATCTTTTTAAAGGTATGGAATATCAATCGGTTCTATCGGTTTCCTATAAGATGAAGGCAATTTCATGAACTAAGATATGATAAATTTGTAATTTTATGATAGGAAAACAATATTTGCAGTTATCTTTATCAAACTTCACCTCATCGGAAGGAGAGCTTGTATGGAAATGAAGCTACTGGTCATTGATGATGAACCTCATGTTGGCGCATTGGTCAAAGGGTGGCTCAAGCCACTCGGATATGAAGTCGAATTTGTTACCAATAGCAACGCCGTGCTCCACTCCAGTAAATATGATCTCAAACAATTTGACGTGGTTTTGATCGATAAACAGATGCCTGGCACGGATGGTTTGGAAGTGGGACTCGAAATCAAAAAACAATTTCCCGATCTAGTCACGATCATGACTACGGGCTATGAAACGCGTGAGACGCTGATTCAAGCATTCCGCGATAGCCGGTTTGATGACTACCTTTCCAAACCGTTTGCTTCCGCCCAATTGCAAGACGCCCTGCTGCGTGCTCGAAACTTGGTTCAAGAACGTCGAGCGCTTTCTAACGAGTACCGCTTGAATCAAGCGCTTCGTATTCGCTCAGTCGAGATTCCTAAAGAACTGGTGGGTCAATCTCCTTCCTTTCAAAATGCTCTGAAGCTAGTCGAAAAAGTCTCTCCTTTGGATGTAACGGTGCTCATTCACGGCGAGACCGGTACTGGAAAGGAGATGGTGGCTCGCGAAATTTACAAATCCAGCCGCCGCCATCTCGGCCCTTTTGTTCCCGTGAATTGTGGTGCGATTCCTTCTGAGTTGTTTGAGAGCGAGTTGTTCGGCCATGAAAAGGGAGCCTTTACAGGAGCCTTCGAGAAAAAAGAGGGGTTGTTCAAATTAGCTCACGGTGGCACCCTATTTCTGGATGAAATTGGAGAGATGCCCCTTCCTATGCAAGTAAAACTTTTAAGAGTTATCCAAGAACAAGAAATTCTACCGGTCGGCAGCCAAAAACCCATCAAAGTCAATGTTCGTCTGCTCAGTGCGACGAATCGAGACCTCAATGTCGAGATACAACACGGCCGCTTTCGCGAAGACTTATTCTACCGCTTAAACACATTTTCAGTACACCTTCCTCCATTACGAGAACGCCAAGAAGATATCCCTTTGCTTGTGCATCACTTTCTAGAAAAGTATTCTAACCTGAACCCTCAAGTACAAGGAATCTTGATGGAAACGGTCACCTTGCTCTGCCAATGGCCGTGGAAAGGAAACATCCGAGAAATGGAGAACCTTATCCAACGAGCCGTTGCATTGACCGAGCAACCCTACCTCACTCCAGAAGATTTCCCGGAGATAAAAAATAACGAGCCTCCCGTACCCCCATCTATTAACACGGTTGCTCCTGCTGTTTTTTCTTCACCAAATCCGCAAGTTCCTCCTTCCAACCCAGCATTCAACATTTTTGACTTTCCCCAATCGACGAACCCATCTTCGTCAAGCCCCGATCCCTCGTTGCCCAGAAACCATGAGGCCTTGTGGGATGTCTTCCAGCAGCACCAATGCCGCTTATGGCAATTTGCAAACCCGTTGGAAATACAGGAACATCTGAAACACATTCTGGATCAGGCAGAGTATCTCAAAGTGGCCCATTTTGGACGAATTCGAACTCCAAATAGCGAACAGTGGCCAGTGGATTTGACCTATGTCAACCCCATCTCGTGTTCTGTTGAACAAAAAAGGATCGTGTTTCACTTTCTTTCCGAACCTCCAGGAAAATCCAACCAAACAAAAACCAGTTCCCCCTCACCAATTCAAGAAAAGTCTTCAAATACAATCATTCATCAACTCGTTGCGAAAGGCTTACCCGATTCTTATTTGTTCAATTTGTTGTATCCGCCAATGCGTCGCAACCAATTGATTTCTGTGGCTCCTCAACATGTCATTCGAGCACTCGTTTTGCGATATGCCCAAACCTATGCGCCGAACAAACCATTAAAACGCATCTTTGCCGATGTGATGCCTTATTTTATTGACAAACAACTCGCAGACCAAATCCCTGGCATTCCTTATGATGGAATTGAGGCGATTCGAGCATGTTTGTGTAGCAAGGTGCATGTTTTTTCAGGAATTTCGAGTAAGCTAAAAGCTTATCCTCCTATGATCACTGAAGAGATCCAGAAAGTGTTTCCTGATTATGTTCCGCCTTCTGTATGACTTCCTTCAAAGACTCTAAAGGAAATGGCTTCCACAATACAGTGTGTACTCCAAATTTGGGAAGCTTGTCTTGGCCGAAAAAATCGTTGTTCCCACTCACTAAAATCACTTGAACTTTGGAATCGATTTGACGGATTCGCTCGATAAGCTGCAAACCGCTCAGATTCGGCATATCACAATCACTCAATACCAAATCGAATCTTGGGTTCGCCGAAACGAACTGTTCCCAACCACACTCGCCATCCGAAGCTTCCTCGACGATATGCCCCGCGTGATGCAAAAAGTGCTTCAATAAATTTCGACACATTGTATCGTCATCAATGACTAGAATTTTCATCCATCCACTCCCGGATTAACCGAAACCTACGAATCAACCTTTAACCCAACCGTTAGTGAGTATTCCAATTTAATTACATTTTTTGCTTTGCTACAATTCGCGTACCAATTGTTCCCAAGCTTCTGGAATTTACTGAATTCTTGAAAGCTGAAAGGTAAACCACTTGCTACTTATTGATACTATTGTCTTTTTTTGAGTCAAAATATTCTTTTTAAGTTCAGAAAGAGGGAGTGTTTGCGAATCGTCTTTTAGACATTTGCGATAGGAGGGAATCAACAATTCAAAACATTAAAAACAAATCAACAACTTTATGACAAATTTCTCACTTTTTAATGAGATCAACTATTTTTTCGTCTGAGGTTTCTTCGTTTTGATTCTATTGTTCGTGTGTTAAGGGTGAATTGACATTTTAACACACTGCAAAAAAGGGGGAGACATGCCCAACTCTCAATATCCTCTCGACGAACGCCTTCGCTTGCGGGAGCATGCTATTCATTCCATTTCGGAAGGCATCACCATCTCGAACCCTGCCCTCCCAGACAACCCCATTGTTTATGCCAACTCGGGTTTTGAAAAAATCACCGGTTATTCCATTCCTGAAATTTTGGGGCACAATTGTCGATTTCTGCAAGGAACGGATACGGATCCAGCAGCAGTACAAACCATTCGAGAAAGCCTTCAACGTGAAGAATCTTGTACGGTGGAATTGATCAACTATCGCAAAAATGGCACGCCTTTTTGGAACTACCTTTCTATTTCTCCGGTTCTCAATAATGACGGACAGCTCACGCACTTTGTAGGAATCCAGTACGACATCACTCAGCGGAAACTGCTGGAGCAAGAATTGATTCAACGTGCGGATGAACTTGAGACTCTCAATGAGCGCTTGCAGCAGTCGGAAAGTGAACTGACGGTGTTGAATGCCAATAAAGATAAATTTTTTTCTATCATCTCTCATGACCTCAAAAGCCCCTTCCATTCCCTAATGGGCTTCTCCGAAATTCTCAGTGGAGACCTGAATTCTTTCAGCAGGGAAGAGATTCAGGACTTTGGAAAACACATTCATACAACCACCCAACAGTTGTTTAATCTTCTTGACAACCTGCTGCAATGGTCCCGTCTTCAAACCGGAAAGTTGGAATACCGTCCTACCCGAATCGAGTTGTTTCCCATTGTCTCCAATACCATTGCATTGTTACAGGGCAATGCACTGCGTAAACAAATCCAGTTGAATTGCGATTTCGATTCGACCCTCACCGCATATGCCGATGGCACGATGGTCCAGCTGATTCTTCAAAACCTTGTTTCCAATAGCATCAAGTTCACTCCCTTTGAGGGAAAGATTCATATTTTTGCCGAGTTACAAGACGACTTTGTGGAGTTGTCGGTAGGAGATTCAGGAGTCGGTATTGACAAAGAAACCCTCCCCAAACTGTTCAAAATTGAAGAACCATGTTCCACGGTAGGCACCAACAACGAAACCGGCACTGGATTGGGATTGGTCTTATGCAAAGAATTGGTAGAAAAAAATGGAGGAACTATTGGTGTGGACAGTGAACCCAACAAAGGCAGTCGTTTTTGGTTCACGCTCCCCCGTTCTATTCACCAGCAGCCATTTTACCAGTAGTAATGCATCCCGAGCAGGGCTTCGCTCGCCTCATGATATCTGAATTCGAACCGAGCTTCCCAGTCGGTCGTCACATTCCAACGATGATTCCATTCCACTTGATGTTCTGCCACGATCTCTCCTGCGAAACCGCCTAAATAACTCCACTGCACTTCCGATTTCCAACCTGTGACAGGATAAAAAATCAGTCCAATCGACGGCCGTAACCCGGCTGTGTAATCGTATTCGAACTCCTCGGAAATTTTGGTAAAGGCATGAACAAAAGCATAACCGATCATCTTCTGAGAAGCTGCAATCGGAGATGCTTTGCCAAAGCCACCACTGACATGAAACACACGGCAACGGGAACATTCCAAATCACGCGGTTCCAAACCACCCCGAAACTGCCAAGACCAACCGGAATCCAACGGCAACCCTGTGGGAGACACTTTGAGAGAACGGATGTTCAATAGTTCCAATTGACGAAGCACCACTTCATCGCGACTCAACCGGAGCCGGAAATCGAATGTGATCAAATCGGCATTGGGTAAGTGTCCATCTTCTCTTCCCAGTAGATCGTGGTAGGAAGGGTGTGCTCCCAACTCTAGGGCATTTTCGAGTTCTGTATTGTGTACAAACCCGAATCGTAAGCGCCCTGGAGGAGTGCCTTCTGTGGGAGGTTTCACAGGATAAGCGTCCACTTCAAGAGGAACACCACGAGGCAATTGACTGCGCTGTACCAACAATTGCTGCTTTTGGTCTGGGCTGAGAAAGGTTTCGTTTTGGGATGCTTGGTACTGATTGTAGTCGATCATGGCATCGAGGAGTGCAGCTTGGTCGGTGCCAGTTTTTTTGGAAAAAGCCGGGTCTTGCAATCGTTCGGGATTTTCGATCAAGCGTAACAATTCTTGCTGCATGCCCGGAGAGAGAGAACGGACTCGTTGACGCAATCGTCGTTGTCTCGATGGAATCAAACGAATGTCGCGTACCAGCGATTCCCCATTGTTTTCGAGTTCTGTGATTTTAAAAAATTGAGTCGTCGGCATCGCCCACATGGAAAACTCGGGGCGCATCCGCGGTTTATCCCACGCCATGTCGAGCAATTCGCTCATCTGAAACGCACAATTGCTGCGGAAAAAGTAATAGGTGAAATCCACACCTTGGAGCAGTTCCCAAGCATGCGCGATGACTCGTTGACGCTGTTGGGCATCAAGGTTGAGTTCGTATTCCCATAAATCTCGGAGTTCGGTTTCCCCATACACATGGTTGTAGTTATAAAATCGTTCGTCTGTAAATCGTGCAAAATAGCCTCCGAAGAGTCCTTTGAGAGCGTATTCCAAGGCATTGTCTCCGGGTTCCAGCTGTGCTCCAAAATTGAATGTGGGACTCAGGAGCGAATGGGCAAATAAGCCTTCCTCGAAATTCACCTTCATCAACAAATGGCCATAAATGGAAGCAGGATTTCCCATGAATGCAGAGGCAAAAATCAAACTGATCGATTTCACCTGATTGCGGTTGGACCACCGTTCATATAAAGGGCACTCTACTTGACGCAGCGTTTCAGGGAACGTGAGTTGGGTTTGTAACCATTGAAATCGAGCCACAAACCGGCATTGAGCGTGTTGGTTGGGATCTTCTTTAACGGGCAAAAAGAAAGCTCGCAACGTTGCTTCCAGCTCAGCCTGGGGATCAGTAGCACCTTGGGGAGAATTGAAAAAGGAAGGACTGCGAACGTCGCTTGACGTAGACCATTGGAGTAGCGTCTCGCCAGGAGCATGATAGCGAAGTAAGCGAAGCCAGTAGGAATGCCGTGCCAACTCCTGATGTGTGGCTTCGGTAATCAGCTTTTGGATCGAAGGTTCCTGACTCCACCCGGTGGAGGGAGTCCCAACTAGGCTGGCTAGCATCCAGAGCACTAGGAACAGGAATCTCCATATCGATAAGTCGCTTCCCATTTCCCTTGGTTTTTTGTAAAGATAGAATCAGTTTTTGACTGAATTCGTTTTACAGAATCTTGCCAAAATCACAATTATCGAATTCCCAAGAGTGTGCTATGGATTCCCCCCTGGATGACTTAGAATTGGCCCAAACCGTGGATGACCCGAGAGACATCCCCCTTTCTTCTTCACTGCGACCCGCAACTCACAACACAGCCTCGAAGCCAGCCGATTCTCTTGTAAAAACGGTGACTTCAACCACTCCGTTGACGCAGGAATGGTTGTACCGCAATATTCTCAACTGGACAGACAAACACACAAGAGAAGATCACTGGAATGAATCGGACGATAAGATCTTATTGAAGCTGTTGGCAGAATCAACCGCTCATGACACCTCTCAAGTTTTTGAAGGATATCATGCTTGGCTCGATAGTTTGCCGAACAAAGACGAGGTGATTCAATCGATCATTGGACGTTTCCAAGGCTTTTTCCAGCTGATCGTACAGCAGGAATTGGTCAATAACTTCGTTTTCACGACCCAATTTCAGTCGATCAACGAAACCGGTTATTCGATGGTCTACTGTAATATGCGGGCTGGTATGTTTGTGTTCCGTTTGTTGCAAGAAAGCCACCGCTATCTGAACCAAAGTTGGGCACCCTGCCCTGACAAAGCCTATGCGATGGAATTTGCCAACTGGTTACGACTGGGGCGCTCGATGGCCTGGGACGATTTAGAACGAGAAGTCATGCCGTATTGGGAATATCTCAATATGGATGGGATGACCTTTTCGTATTTATCGCTCAACAACCTGAACGCTCCTCAATGCTCGTTCAAGCATCAATCCTTACGGTTTGTCCGATATCAGAATGCCAATTTGTCGGGTTGTGATTTCAGCAACAGTGAGTTCTTGGATTCTGATTTCGAGCAAGCAGATTTCACCGAAAGCAATCTATCGAATTCGAAAGTTTCGGTCAGTCTGGTGGAAGGCAACCTCACCGGAGCCAACTGGTCGCATCTTGAAATGCCACATAGCTTGATGATTCGTTGTTCGCTAACCCGGACCCAATTCAACGATTCCAACATGGATGGTGTGAATTTGAACGGTTCTCATGGTGAAGAGGTCAATTTTGAAAATTGCAAAATGGATGAAGCGAATCTCAAACGTTGCAAATTCATCAAAAGCAATCTGAGAGGATCCAGTTTGCAGCAGTGTTTGGGCACCGAAGCTCAGTTGGTGGAATGCGACCTCACCGAAGCCAAATTGACCGAGGCAGTCCTGAATCGGTGTGAAGCGCAAAAAGCGATCTTTCAAAAAAGTTTGCTCAAGGAAGCCAATTTGTATCGTGCCAATTTGGAAGATTCCGATTTCACCGAAGCCGATCTTACAGATGTTTACCTCAATGGAGCGAACCTCACACGGGTCAATTTCAATGGAGCCGTGATGGAACGCACTCTCATGCGAGGTGCCCAAATGGAAGGATGTCAATTGGTACGAGCCAACCTGACCAATGTGGATTTTACCAATGCCAAACTCACGCGTACCAATCTGGAGCGAGCCAACATGACCGGTGCGATTCTGAAAGGGGCGGTGATGGAAGCTGCTAATTTCAGCGGTGCGCATTTGTTGGGAGTGGATCTGACAGGGGCACTCCTGGAAAATGCCATTATGACCAATGTGGATTTTGCCGGAGTCAAGCTCACCGAGGCACGGATGAAAAATGCGAACTTGTCGGGCAACGATCTTTCTAAGGTGGATTTAGCCAAAGTGGATCTGAGGGCAGCCGACTTGAGTCGATGTTATTTTGAGAAGGTGGATTTGCAACATGCCCAAATGACACGGGCCAACCTGAGTGGTACCCTGATGAGGGGAGCCAAATTGAACAACGCAAAACTATCGGGCGCGAATCTGACCCGAGCGGATCTGCGAGAAGTGGATCTACGAGGAACAGATTTAACTGAACGCGAACTCCGCAAAGCTCACGACAATGGAGCCTTATTGCAGGATGCACTTTTTTTTATGAGAGGCAACGATTACTATTGCAAGGTGCTGCAAGATGCTCTGATCTTTGTGAAAGTTCCTTCTAAGAAACGTAATTAACGATGTCGGGTGAGCTATGAGCACTCATGAAACTCCAACGAAAGTTTCCCAAACAGCTCCATTCTGCTTGATGGAATTGGATAGCACCAAGATTGTGTATGATAACTTTTATCGCTATCCCAAATTTCGGAAGACGTTTCCTCATATCAGCGATTGCCTGAATCTCAATATCTATAGCGGACTCCTCAAAGGCTGCGACAACGTCACCCTGGATGAAGTGTATTATTGGATCAAATCCATCCAACAACTAGAAACCCTACGTCCTCCTCTTAAGCAACAATTGGAAGCACAACGTCCTACCTTGCAGATCCAAGAAAATGGGCAGACATGCTACCTCAGCTTTAGCTTATACATCGCTAAAGATGGAACCTGCCCCTTCATTCTAATCCAACTGCTAGATTCTGAAGAGACCCATCGAAAAGACGAACAGCGCCTGTTGCTCGAACAATTGGAAGAATGTAACCGGGGGTTACGATTTGGCGAAGCATTTTACAACTATGCGATAGCCGAGCTGGATCGCTTGATCGATCAAGCCAAAAGCGTTTCAACATCCCTAGAGACTCTATGTGACCACCATGAGGAACTGAGCAATCTATTTCAAGAGGTTCAGAAGATCACCACATGGACTCAACTCCATCTCATCTGTGACAAAGGCTATTGGTTGAACCGGGCCTTAGCCCAAACAATGGATCAGAAATCTGCTGAAAACTTTGAACGGTACCAACACGGGCTGCAAACTCTGCATGACCTGATTGGTCTAGGGATGGTGGTGGCTTGGTACAACCAACACAAAAGTGATTACGGACAGATCCGACGCCGCAAACCGTATGATTTGGATGAAGAGCGCTATCGCATTCTCGCTAATGACTTGGATATCCTCCGACGCATGTTGGAAGCATCGCTAGATAGCCATGAAGAACTGAAAAAACAGGCGCAACGATGCCACCAGCACGTTTTGGATATGGATAGTCAAATCCTCAACCATTTGTTATCCCGCTTGAGAAGCATTGCCACTGATCTTTCTTTTGAGGTGGAAAAAAACGTGCAGTTCAGTCAACACACTCCATTTGTGATCGGTTCCAACTATTACACCCAGCGACATCTCAGCCGATATTTGATCAATACTTTGAAATACATCATCATCGAACATCTAGAGATTCCGAAAGAACGGAAGTTGATCGGAAAACCCCTCGTGTGCAAACTCGAATTCAGTATTGTGGAACAAGGCGAAAATTTGTGTCTGATCTTTCGAGATGACGGGATTCGTTTTGACGACAAAGAAGTGGTGAACCGCGCAATCCATAATCGAGTGGTGGCTCAAGAGGTGGGAGAATGGATGCTCGAACAGAACCAAAAAGATATCTACAATTTGATGCTCCACAAAAAATTTGGTCCCCCTGTGAAGCCTCCCCCCCTGACCTGTTACCGACCCTACCTTTCCATGATTTGCGAAGACGCGATGCCCTTGCAAGGCCGCATGACTTTCCGATGCGATGATGACGGGCACAATGTGATTCAGCTCACGGTTCCCAAACAACGCAATGCCATCCAACTGATTGACCCGATGCAAGGGGAAAAAACGCAATGACCGAAAAAGAATTGGGGCAAATTGTAGAAGCCGTGCTCTTCTGTGCCCCACAGCCTTTGACCCTCCAACAACTGGGCGAGGCCCTCGATTACTCGGAAATTCGTAACCTGCGCCGTATCATTGCTGAACTCAATAAAGAATACGAGATGTCAGGTCGGGTTTTCCGTGTCCAGGAAGTGGCTCGTGGATTTCAATTTCGTACAGATCCCCAGTTTCGTCCTTGGATTCAAAAGCTGGAACCAATCAAACCGATCAAACTCACCCCTCCGACTATCGAAACCTTGGCAATCATTGCTTACAAGCAACCCATCACCCGTGCCAGCATTGAATTCATCCGAGGTGTGGATTCTTCGTACACTCTCAAAACCTTGTTGCAAAAAAAATTGATCAAAGTGGTGGGAAAAGAAGCCGTGCCAGGTCGTCCGATCCTCTACGGCACCTCCAAAAAATTCCTAGAAGTGTTTGGATTGAAAGATATCAAAAACCTACCCAATCTTTCTGAATTGGACATGGACAAGGAAGATGCCGCAGGCCAGCCCATCGCGAAAACAGAACAGCTTTCATTGCTTCCTGAAACAGAAGAACCCAACGCTTCAGAAAAAGAGTCTTCTTGACCCCGGACCCTTACTCGTTGGGAAAGTGGTGTTCCAGAATCCGGTGGCACAAGCCTTCCATAGAGAGACCACATGCTACCATTTGCTCTGGATATAGATGCTTCGGTGCCATTCCAGGCAATGAGTTGATTTCCAAGAAGTAAATGTCTTCATCTTTCACTAAAAATTCTACGCGAATCCAGCCTTCACACCCCAACAATTCGCACGCTTTTAGAGACCAGTGTTGACAAGTCATGGCTACCCCTTCAGGCAAATCGGCAGGGATCACACGTAGGGGTGGAACTGAAGAGACTTCGGCTAAGGGAAAGACGATGAAATCGTTGTTGAACTTGGCCAATGCACAATGGATGTGCTTTGCTTCAATGAATTCTTCCACCAACACGCGGATGTCTTCTTGGAATGCCACATTCATCGCGTGTTCCAGATCTTCTTTCCGTTCCACTTTCGTGGTACCGCGTTTTCCGCCTCCCTGATTCGGTTTCACGAAACATGGCAACCCCACCTCTTCTAGAATTTCCGATAGATCATGCACCTGATTTTTATGAATCAATCGGCCTTTAGGAAAAGGGATATTTTGAGTTTTTAAATAGCTTTTACAAAGAAACTTATTGGCCGTTAATGAGGTGGCCATGAAACCGGAAGAATCATAAGGGATTTCCATCAAGTCCAGATATGCTTGCAAGGGACCTCGTCCTGAGCGGTCATAATGAGCGATGAAAGCAAACTCAAAATCAACCTTCCCCTCGGGAGTGTTCAAAGAAAAATCGTTTTTATTCACTTCCAATTCATGGTCACCCACCTGGACCTTCCAGGCTGATCCTTGGACCACCACGAGGTGTGCTTCGTATTTTTGTCGGTCAAGAGATTCGTAAATGTGCAGAGCACTTCCCAAGGAAATATCCTGCTGTGGGGAAGATACTTCGGTGAGGATAGCGATATTCTTTTTTCGACGAGTCATGATACGTGTTCCTCCTAATGGGGTTGTCAAATAGACCGTGACTAGAAGGAAACAGTAGAAGGACGACTCACAAATCACAATCGGTCGGGCGTCCAAAATCGTCCTATTTCTTGAGACTCAAATCGATTTGGGCGTCCAAAATCGTCCTAATTTTTGATGACAAAATCTGGAAAAAATTGGTTAAAATTTGCGTCCCATTTGTGCAGCGACATCTTTGCCAGTCTTTCCCACTCCCGGTAAGGGAGATTCCGACTCCTTGCGGTTGGTTTCGATGAACGACTTCACGATAAACTTCATACGAGTTAGCTTGTCCTTTCCTTCTTCGGTCAAGGTTTCATTCGCGAGGACCCAATCGACTTCAGATTCCAGACTTTGTAGCTCATTCTGAATATATACTTGGAAAAAAACCTTTCGTTTGAACATAGCTTCTATTTGCGCTCGAATCCGAAGCCATTGGGCGACAATGTTTTGAAGCGCCTGTTCACTGAATGGCTTCGTGATGTAATCATGGCAACCTCGATTGTGAGCGTCTTCGACCTCAGTGGGGTTCGCATGAGCGGTTAAAAAAACCACCGGTGTGACGGGATCGTTCAGTTCTTCGCGAAGCACGTCATACAATTCCCAGCCGCTTTTACCCGGCAAATCGACATCCATCAGGATCAGGCTGGGTTCAAAAGAAACGACGGTATCGTGGAACTGCTCCCCATTGCTCAGAGTTAGAATCTCGTAATCTTCTTCGAAGATTTCAGTCACTAGATCAATAAATCCAGGATCGTCTTCTACATATAAAATTTTTTGTTTTGCCATTGTCGGTCCCCTTTCAAGTGAAGTTTAAGAGAGAATTGCAAATACTATACTCTTTCTCACACGAGAGGCGCAATCATCGACAAGACAAAAAAGACGCTCCCTTCGTCGGGGTTGTCGAAGTGGAGCGTTTGGGAACAAATTCAACTGCAATGGTGAATAGATCTCAACCAAAAACGTTGCCGCCGATAGCATACCCGCCTTCGGCAGTTTCGTTCACATGGACGGACACGTATTGTTTGATATCACCCTTCCCCGCTTCTTTGGCGTAGGCAGCTAGGGCATCGGTCAATCGAGTGACAATTTCACCTTTTTCCTCTTTACTCCAGGCAGCTTTAGGTACGGTTAAATTGATCGTAGGCATGGTGTCTCCTTCAGGTGTGAGTGGATATTCTGGGTTTCAAATCAAAATTCATATTCCACAACAAAACTTGCCTCCGATTCGGGTTCAAGCGGCTTGTTTTGCTGCGATGAATGAAGTATAAAACTGCATATTTATTTATACAATAAGCATTTTTTAATAATTTATATGCAAAAATACAGATATGAATTGGGATGATTTTCGGTTCGTTTTGGCTATTGCCCGTAAAGGGACTTTGACCAAAGCAGCTCAATCACTAGAAGTGAATCAAACCACAGTGACCCGACGCCTTCAGGCACTTCAAGAACAATTGGGGGTGCAGTTGTTTGAAAAGCTCAAACATGGCTTCGTTCCCACACAAGCAGGGGAAGATGTGATTCGAGTCGCTGAAGAAATTGAACAAAAAGTCTTTGTACTGGATGACAAAGTTTTAGGGAGAGACAGCGAACTGACCGGTTCGCTCCGAGTGACTTTTTCCGAGTTTATTGGGTCGCAATGGCTTTGGGCTTTTCACCGGTTTGCAGAGCTTTATCCTGAAATCGAACTGGAGCTGTCGTTGACGAATATCAATATGAATCTCACCCAACGCGAAGCCGATGTGGCGATCCGGCAAGGCAACCCGCCCGAAAATCTGATTGGCCGCAAGCTCGCTCGCGTCGAATACGCCTTGTATGCAGCAAAAAGCCTGCTGGAAACCTATGGGGAAAACCTAAACTACAGCGAGTATCCGTGGATGGTATGGGAACGTTCTCTCCGAGCCAGATTGACCGAAGCGTGGATGGCCAAACATGCCCGGAATGCCAAAACCGTATATGCAGTCAACTCTTTGATTTTGATGAAGGAATCGGTCCGGCAAGGCTTGGGAATTGCGTTTTTGCCCTGCGCGATTGGAGACGCTAGCCCCGAATTCGTTCGGCTTCGCCCCGTTGAGGAAGGATTTGGTGTGGACTTGTGGCTGCTCACGCATCCCGATTTGCGAAACATTGCTCGGGTTCGCGCGTTTTTAGATTACATTGCCGATATCTTTTATCAACATCGCGATTTGTTCACGGGGCAATCGGTGCCTTAACAAAAACGGTAAGCCATTGGGGTCATAACGAAGCAACAACTTGAGATAATGCTATTGCTGGATCGCTTGGTTGGTTTTCATAACTATTGGAGTTCAAGATAAATTGAAATGGCCATGACTTCCTTTTTCTTTTTTTAAGATTGCTGTTGTAAAAACCAATCGATCAGCTTTCGGGCGATGCTGATTTTTCCAGGAATGTACGGCAGGTTGTGGGGGGTGAACCATTGGGCATCGGCAATTTCGTCTTCTTGACACACGATGTCTCCACCGGCGTATTTGGCAGTAAAACCAATCATAATAGAGTGGGGAAAGGGCCACGGTTGGCTTCCAAAATAATGCACATCGGTCACGTCCACACCGACTTCTTCTTTGACTTCTCGGTGGACGCATTCTTCCAAACTCTCTCCGATTTCAACAAACCCGGCAATCACACTATACATGTGCTCTGGAAAGCGCGGAGCGCGAGCGAGGAGGATTTCCCCATCCCGCACAATCGCAACAATGATCGCCGGAGAAATACGAGGGTAGCTCGTCAAACCACATTCCGGACACAGCTTGGCACGTTCTTCGGTTTTCAAGTTCATGCGATGGGCGCAGCGTCCACAAAATTTATGATCTTGATCCCAGGTCAACACTTGGATTGCGGTGCCTGATAAAGCAAACCAAACTTCGGGGAGCAGACCAAACAAACTGCGCAAACCTCGAAATTCCATTCCTTCGGGAGCGACTGCCGCACTTCCAACTTCCCCTACATAACAAGGCTGTCCGTCCAGCGTTCCCAAATAATGGGGATATCGCAAAGAGGCTCCCCATTCGGTTTCCGAAGGAGATACTAAGGGGATTTCCGCTGAATTTTCGGAAACACAAACCAACAATTTTTTGTCTTGGAACACGAACCAGTGAGCCTGTTGTGGAATGGGAGTCGGAGGCTGGTAGGCTGGGATAAAAGTCATACAAGATCTTTCAGAAGTAGAGTTTGGGTTCGGTGTTTAAGACCGTGTTTCCTTCAAGGCATCCAGTAGTCGCACGTGGATATTTTCAAATTTTCCGTTGCTCATGATGAGAATCACATCATTGGGTTTGGCCTGCGGCACTAGGTGATCCAAGATTTCTGTCACATTGTCATGGGTCGTCGCCTCCATACCGCGAGAAGCCAGAACATCGACTACTTTTTGAGTATCCAAACGTTTTTCATCAGGAATCGAATCCGCACGATGCGGACGAGCCAATACCACTTTGTCAGCCTCTTGAAGCGCTTCAATCAATTCAGCCTGATGCACATTTTGTACACTCGTGTTGCTGCGTGGCTCAAATACCGCAATCAACCGTTGCTGGGGATGTTTATTTTTTAGAGCACGGATGGTTTCTCGAATCGCAGTCGGATGATGGGCAAAATCATCATAAACCGAAATCTCATGAATCGTGCCTCGCAGTTCTTGGCGACGTTTGATGTTTTGGAATTGATCAAAGGCGTTCTGAATCGCAGCCGCTTCAATGCCATTGTGCAATGCAAAGATCGTCACTCCGACGGCATTCCGTACATTATGTTCTCCCAACAAAGGAATCTGGAATTCATAACTTTTGCGCCCCTTCCAATCCATTTGAAATGCGGTTCCCTGGGGGGTGTTTCGAATCTGAGATATCTGCACCTGGCAACCGTCTCCCATCCCAAAGGTGATTACCGGAGAATACGCTTGCGTTAAAACCGACTGAACGTTGGCATCATCTCCGTTCGCGACAATCAATCCGTTCCGGGGAACCAGTCGTAGTAATAAGCGGAACGACCGCAAAATGTCCTCTAAGGAATTAAAAATATCCGCATGGTCGAACTCCAGATTGTTGATCAGCAATTGATGGGGATGGTAGTGAAAAAACTTAGAACGCTTATCAAAAAATGCCGTGTCGTATTCATCGCCTTCTGTGATGAAATATTGCCCTTCACCTGCCTTACAGCTCGTTCCAAAATTTTCAGGAATCCCTCCAATCATAAAACCAGGATGTTTATCAGCGCATTCGAACACCCATGCCATCAGCGAGGTTGTCGTGGTTTTGCCGTGTGTGCCGGTCACCACAAGCGAGGTTTTGCCTTGGATAAAAAATTCTCTCAACAGCTCGGCCATCGATACGTAGGCAATTCCTTGTTCCAGCACGACTTCCACTTCAGGGTTTCCGCGAGACAGTGCATTGCCAATGACCACTAAGTCAGGACGCGGGGTGAGGTGAGACTCGTCATAGCCTTCCATGATGGGGATGTTGTTTTCTTGTAAAAAGGTGCTCATCGGTGGGTAAACATTCCGGTCGGAGCCAGTGATGTGGTATTCTCGACGTTTCAATAAGACGGCCAAAGACGCCATTGCCGTTCCGCAGATTCCTGAAAAATGGATGTGTCGAATCGATTCTCTCGTCAGTATCATGGTTTCTTTTGTGTGAAAGTGAAGTTTGGAACAGTTTTTGTAGAGTTTCCCAATGAATACGTCGCAAACTAGGGGGCTTCAAGCTAAAATCCGGAGGAAAAGATTCCCTCGAATTTAACGTTAAGATTACAATTTAAGGTTATTCGCATTTCATTTCCGCAAGTTCTAGAAAACTTGACAATCCCCCATTTTTCCTGGTATTCAGATCCGTTCTCTTTCAAAATGTTTGAAAGTAGAACCTTGATTTTTTGTTGAGAAGTTTAGGGTTTCTAAAAAAAGTCAGACATTGGTACGCTAGAGTATCCTTTGTTTGGAGCTGATTGTGGTCTGGCATTCTGCCTATTTTTTGATCACGGTTTGGCCGAAATCCTTCACCTATCACCACTCTCAGAAAGGAAATTTTTATGACAGTAGCAGAAATCCGCAAAATTGCATCAGGACGCGGGATTACCACGATTCCCAAGAAAAAAGCCGATATTGTTCGGTGTATTCAACAGGATGAAGGCAATTCCAGCTGTTTCGGTTCCGGTGCTTCTGGCGTGTGTGGTCAAGATGGCTGTGCATGGCGAGCGGACTGTCTGAAAGCAGACAAGTAAGGGACTCGTTCCCTTCGGTATAACAAAGGTTTCTCAGGATATGGCTACGGCCATCCTCCTCTGACCTGAGAAGCCTTTGTCCTTCCTAACTTCATTCCATTAAGATTCGGTTCTTCACTCCATTTTTTGATTTTTTCCTGTTCAATTCTCCCATTCCATTGAAGTTTAGTTTTCTGGTCAATTTGGTTTTCTGATCAATTTGGTTTTCTGATCAATTTGGTTTTTTGATCAGTCTGGTTTTGTTGCCGTTTCTACAGTTGACTTGATTTAATATATGTATATCTGAATATACGTACTTTTACGAATAGTCTTCCTTAGTAAATTCTATACAATCAAATCAAGAGCATCGAATCTGATACCGTTCATCATCACTTTGTATAGAAAGGAGGCCCTCATGAGCCGGATTGTCGTATTGGGAAGCAATTTTGCAGGAACCACCGCTGCGATTGAAGCGCGGCGACGGTTGAAAAAAATTGGGGGTGATCATCAAGTGATGGTGATTTCACCCACAGATAAGTTTTTGTATGTGCCCTCTTTGATTTGGGTGCCGTTTGGTCGACGAAAAGTTGAAGATATCTCATTTCCGATTGAACCGGTATTGAGAAAACATGGGATCGAGTTTTTACAAGATAAAGCGATGCAAGTGTTTCCAGATCGAAATGTGGTAAAGACTGCGAAGAACGGAGAAATTGCTTACGACTACTTGGTTGTTGCAACCGGAGCGTCCATGAATTTCGATACCATTCCTGGTTTCAATCAGGGGCACACCGAATGTATCGTGACTCCTCCCCAAGCCGAACAGACTTATGATGCATTTCAAAGGTTGGTCAAAAACCCTGGTCCGGTGGTTGTAGGTGCCACCCAGGGAGCCAGTTGTATGGGAGCGGCCTACGAATACCTGTTCAACTTAGAGAAACAGCTGCGCAAGCATAAGGTGCGAGACAAAGTTCCGTTATTGTGGATCACCCCCGAACCCGAGTTAGGAAATTTTGGCATCGGAGGCATTCGGGGTGGGCGGCGGATGCTGGAATTATTCATGAAGCTGTTCAAGATCGATTGGCGGGTTAATGCAAAAATTCGCGAGGTGCTGGCAAATCAAATCATTTTGGAAGATGGCTCAGTATTGCCGTTTAAAATGGCCATGATCATTCCACCATTTGAAGGGGCAGCCCCGGTTAAAAATTCTCCCGAATTGACCGACTCCAAGGGTTTTGTGATTTGCAACGACGCTTACCAGCATGAAAAATACCACAATGTCTATGCAGCGGGATTGGCTGTGCAAGTGAAGCCACCGTTTACGAGTTGCCAAGTGCCTTTTGGTGTTCCCAAGACCGGGTATCCTAGTGATGTCCAGGGCAAGATCGTTGCACAAAATATCGTATTGGCAATTCAGGGAAGTTCGAAGCAAGTGAGGAAGCCTTTTGGTAAGATTCCTGGAATCTGCGTGATGGATGCTGGTGACAAAGAAGTGTTCATCTTTACCAATCACTTATTCCGGCCACGTCAATTTGAAATCATGATTCCCAATGTTTTCTACAATGTGGGCAAGCTGCTACTGGAAAAGTACATGTTGTGGAAAAATCGGATGGGGTGGGCTTTCTTGCCTTAATTTTGCGAAGTTCAGTTTCCGTGGCCATTCATAGCAAGCACCCGCTCCGGTAACACCGGTTTTGGAGGGTCTGTAGTGACGGGTTCTGAGATCGCTCCTGTCATTAAAAGGGTGGAGCTTCCTTTAGAATTCTGCACGTCCGTTTCGAGCAACAACAGATAACTTCCTGGCTCAAGATGGGGATTCAACAACAATCCCATCGAAATGGTAGAAGAAAACCCCGATTCGGAACGGGTGGTGCTGGTCAAGGATTGGCCCGCCGAGTCAAAAATTTCGAGCGTTTCGGTGAGAAAAGAGATGTCATTCTGGTCTGTTTTCTCACTTTGATTCCCATGCCATTCAATGTCCACAGTCCCCTCTTCAAACACCCCAAACGCGTAGGCCTTTCGAATCACTTGCCGCTCCGGCTGGACTTCCCATTCGGCAGGAATTCGGTAGGTGGGTAACCCCACATGGGTTTTTTGGAGTTCCGAAATTTTTCCAACAACAATCAAATCAAACTCGCCCGCACTTCCCACATTCCAAGTGCCCAAAACGGCGGTGTAACGCCCCGATTTTAGAGTCGTCTGAATCAGTGAGCTGTAGTATTTGATGGAATAACCACTCCAATGAATCTTATTCCCATCTGCATCCAATAAAGCCAAAAATGGGATCTGCTCGGAGTGTAGGTTGATGTTGATTGTTGAATCTTCCAGGACCTGAAATGCATAGTGCTGGTTGTTTGGGGAATAAATGGCTTGGCCACCGGACGGGTTCCATTGTCCGTGAAGCGTTTTCATTGCTAAAGGAATTTCGGGTTCTTCTATGACTTCTGGTGTTGGAGGGGGCTGGGGAACGACTTTTTCCGTTTCAGACGCAGGGGTCGATTCTGAAGAAGCTACGATTTCAGGTACGACTGGGGGCGGGTTCTCGACGGGAGGAGCGTCAGGCGATTCTTCCAGAGGTTGTGGGGGGACTTCGGACTCATTGAGCGGGTTTTCGGCATCGAGAGATCGTTCCGTATTACTCCTAGTTGAATCTTGCCCGACTATTGCAGAAATTTCCGGGGTTCCTAACGTATTTACGAGGAAATCAGGATCTTCCGCACAGCTCGCTATTCCCATACTGACGATGAGTAATAACGTGGAATAAATCGATCTGGTAAAATGCATACAGGACCTCCTTGCTTGGGAAGTTGTTGCTCCTTTTTTCTTTCTATCATTCAATACGACGGATTTCCAAAATTATCTGAAGAACCGTGGATGGGAAGATAAAAAATGCTTGACTTGTCTCCATTCTGTAACTATTTTTATTACAGATTGTTTGAATGACAGGGAACTATGGCTGCAAATAGCAATTTTGCCGTTGCTGTCCATGCGATGACGGTGTTGGCATACAACGATGAATTAGTGAAATCTGAAACGATTGCGAAGAGCATTAACATCAATCCGGTGATTGTTCGGAAGCTCCTGACTAAATTGGTCAAGGCAGGATTGGTTCAATCATTGGCAGGAAAAAAGGGTGGCTTCGCGTTGGGGAAGTCTGCGGAAAAAGTGACTCTGTTTGAGATCCTCAATGCCGTAGAGACCACCGAGATATTCGCGATTCCCAAACACCCCACTTATCAAGTTTGCCCTGTCAGTTGTCATATGAAGGATCTGCTTTCACGCGTATTCCAATCCACGGAACACGCTGTGGAAGAGGAATTGAGTAAAGTGACTTTAAACGACTTACTCACTCAAATTCCTTAATTTTTTTGAACAAATCTGTAACAACTTTTGTTACAGATAACTCCAATAGATAATTTTTGTTCGGGGAAGCTGATGTCTTATTCTGTAACAAAATTAATTACAATAATCATACTTAGGAGGTTTTATGGCAAAGTTGGATGGTAAAGTGGCTGTGATTACGGGTGGCAATAGTGGAATTGGATTGGCCACTGCAAAGCTGTTTTATGAAGAGGGAGCTACAGTAGTAATAACAGGACGGAGTCAAGAAAAGGTGGATGCGGCTGTGCAGGAAATTGGCCCCAATGCCGTTGGGATTGTTTCCGATGCAGGCAACCTTCAGGATATTTCTGCATTGTTTTCTGATCTGAAACAACGCTATGGCCAAATTGATGTGCTCTTTGCAAATGCCGGAATCGGTAAGTTTGCGCCTATTGAAATGACAGAAGAGTCATTTTTTGACGAAATCATGAATATCAACTTCAAAGGGGTTTATTTCGCAATTCAACAAGCGCTTCCTTTATTAAAAGACGGATCGTCGATTGTGATCAACACTTCCGTTGTCAATGTCAAAGGGATGCCAAATGCATCCGTATACTCTGCGAGCAAAGCAGCTTTGAGATCTTTGGTCCGTACATTGGCCACAGAATTGGCAGCTCGCCAAATACGCGTGAATGCCGTCAGTCCGGGACCTATCGAAACTCCAATCTACGACAAACTGGGGTTACCCAAGGAACAAATCGATGGCTTTGCAACTGAACTGCAAAAACAGATCGTCTTGGGACGCTTTGGCAAATCAGAAGAAGTTGCCAAGGCAGCACTTTTCTTAGCTTCGGATGATTCCTCTTTCATCGATGGCGAAGAAATCGCGGTTGATGGAGGGTTTGCTCAAGTTTAATTGGATCCAGCCGATTTCCTTTCCTCCCTCCCCAAGCCCCTCCAATGACTTGCGTTGCTGGAGGGGTGACTTATTTTGCGCCTGTTCCGGTTGGTATTAGGGTGGCTTGTCATTTGAAATACTTCAATTGATAGTTCACCGATCCCAAACTCGAGCATACAATTGAAAATGAAGCGCAAAATTCCCGTCCCGATTCCTCATATTGAATGGTTTGCTTCCGATCCCGAACGGAGAGAGCGTGGGGTGGCCTTGGTCATTCATGGTCTCAATCTCAATCCCAAACGCATGAGACCTCTCATTCGTCATCTCACGTCGCAGGGGATTCGGGTTCTCAATGTATTTTTATCCGGACACAGTGATCAGTACTCAGAAAATGCAGAAAGGCAGCGTTTGCGAGACATGAAAAAGGTGACGTATCAGCTTTGGTTCCAAGAAGTTTTTGAAGCCTATCAAGACGCAAAAGATTATGGAGCGTTCCAAAATCTTCCGATCTATTTGGTTGGGTATTCATTGGGCGGGCTGATGGGTGTGGCTTTGCAAGCATCCCAAAAAGAAGTTTCCTTTGAAAAAATGGTGCTCTTTGCTCCGGCACTGAGTCTGCACAAGTCGTCTTATTTCTTAAAAGTTTTGTCCCCTTTGCCTCGGTTGATGATTCCCAGCGTGGCGCCTTCAAGTTATCGGGCCAATGGTGGCACTTCGATGGCTGCCTACAATGCGCTGTATCGGGGCATTTCCCGATTGAAAACCAAACGCCCCCTCTCTCAAGACTTTCCAGATACATTGAATGTCCCGACGCTCGTTTGCATCGACCCTAAAGACGAATTGGTGTCCTATCGGGGTATTCAGCAATTCATTCAGACCAGCCAATTGGACCAATGGCAACTGCACGAGGTCCATAAAGGCTCCGATGGGAAATATTACCGACACCTGATTATCGATCCTGTAACTGTCGGCAAACAAGAGTGGTCCCGCCTGATGCATGTCATGACTCAGCATTTGCTCGACGAATCGCAGGAATATGAGACGATTCCTTTTTAGAGACGGAGTTGGCAATTGGTCATCATCGATTCCCGTTCGGCTGCAAGCTCGTGGAGCTTTCAAATGCAATTTGATATGGAATCAGAGCGGATTGATTCGTTCTGTATTTGGCGAACGATCAATTTTTAGAAATCTATTATTTTTTGGTTTGAGGAGCGGAGAATGGCTAAATTATATTTTTATTATTCGTCGATGAATGCTGGGAAGTCCACCATGCTATTGCAATCTGATTACAATTACCGAGAACTTGGCATGCGCACCATGTTGTTCACTCCCAAGGCATATGATCGCGATGGCAAAGGAAAAGTGGCTTCCCGAATCGGAATCCAAGCCCAAGCGTATGCCTTTGAACCCGAAGAAAACTTGCTCGATTTAGTGCGAGAGCATCACCTCCAAGACTCGTTGCATTGTGTGCTTGTGGACGAAGCCCAATCACTATCCAGAGACCAAGTCTATCAACTTAGTGAAATAGTGGATCAATTGAATATCCCCGTATTGGCCTATGGACTCCGAACCGATTTCCGAGGGGAATTATTTGAAGGCAGTGCCCACCTCCTGGCCTGGGCCGACAACTTGAATGAAATCAAAACGGTTTGTCACTGTGGCAAGAAGGCAATCATGACCATCCGCATGGATGAATCGGGCAATCCGGTTCAAGAAGGTGCCCAGGTGGAAATCGGGGGTAACGAGCGCTACGTGTCCATGTGTCGGCGTCATTTCAAAGAAACACGACGGGGATGATTGGGTATCTTCTGTCCAAACCCTTATTTTCTTGCTAGACTCCTTTTATAAGAAATACATCATATTTCAGACGTGATAAAAACGTTATGTTCCTTTACGGGAACAATCCTTAGACAAACCTAACACTTGCATGGAACGAATCTGCAATTGCAGAGCAAAACTCATAATTTCATCAGAGACTAAAAGGGGGATGTATGGGAGTTGGACGAATGACCGGGCCTAAAAAAGCCGCGATTTTGTTGCTTGCTTTAGGAGAAGATGGGGCTGCGGAGGTGCTGAAAAACCTCGAAGAGTCGGAGATTCAGCAAGTGGGCTACTACATGTCTCGTTTCAGTGACATTTCACCTGAAGAACTCGATATCGTTTTGGAAGAATTTTACAGCAAAAATGTGTTGCAAACCGAAGGAATGGGATTCAATGCCTCAGGAGATTTTGTAAAAAATTCCATTACCAAAGCGATTGGGACCGAGCGTGCACGGGACATGATGGACAATCTGAAATCCTATCAATTTGAAGGCGCTCTGGAGTCATTGAAGTTCATGGATCCCAAGTTGATCAGCAGTTACATTGTCCATGAACATCCACAAACCATCGCGTTGATCATTGCCCATCTCACGGATTTGGAACAAGCCTCAATGGTGTTGCGGGAGTTGCCAGAACACCTCCAAGCGGATGTGGTTTATCGGATGGCCACCCTGGAGGCAATCATCCCCAGTATCTTAACGGAAGTGGACGACGTGCTCGCGATGGAAATGCAAACGGCTTCGGCAGTCGGAACCAAAATGGGTGGTGTGGAATCAGTCGCGGAGATTTTGAACATGCTCGATAAAGCTTCGGAAACCCGAATTTTGGCTACGGTAGAAGAGAGCAATCCCGATCTTGCTGAAGAAATTCGGGAACTGATGTTCACTTTTGAAGATATGGTCCTCATCGACAATTCCCAGATGCAGCATGTGCTCAAGGAAGTGGAACCCAAAGATATTGTCTTGGCATTGAAAACCGCAAGTGATGCAGTGAAAGAGCTGTTTTATAGCAGCATGTCCTCTCGGGCTGCCAAAATGGTGCGAGAGGATCTAGAAGACCTCGGCCCCGTCAAAGTCGCAGAAGTGGATGAAGCTCAACACCGAATCATCCGTTTGGTACGGAACATGGAAGAAGACGGTAAGATCGTGATCAGCGGTCGAGGAGGAACAGAATTGGTGTAAATTTCAAGCACAAGGAGATCCCTTGGAACGACCAAAATTTTGCAAGTTGCACCGTGTCAAGCACAAACCTGGAGTAGGATGCCCCATCTGCGAATTGGTCCAAGCTGTCAATGAAATGGATTCAGAAGACAATTCCGAAGAGGCATCTCAATCCCCTTCTGATAAAATTCTCCCTTTTTTCTCCGGTAATTTTTCAAAAAAATAGACAGGCTTCTGAATTGAAGCCTGTTCCTCCTTTGTTACACCTACGGCGTTTGTAAAATCACGAGCACCACTTCGACATTGTATTCCTGTTTGAGTGCATCCACTCCCACCACCAATCGTTCTTTTGCAATGCTCACTTGGGCTATCATCAACACCCCCAAGCTCCATATGATTCCAATTCGAATAAAAGGTCTCATGATTCCTCCAACATTTAAAAGAGATGGATGAGGTTTTGTATGCAAGACAATGACTCACACACTCACTCGCGTTTCTAGAAACAAGGCCTCACTTTCCACCGGCCGACTCAGCCAGACTGAGAAAACAGCCTTCCAGAAACCATGAACTACATTACTTTTGAAATATGAGGGAGATGTTAGAAATTCGTTGAATTTGCGAACACATACCTCTTTAGAAGAGATATCGCGGTTTGAATCGTGAAGCGGGTTTGTGGTTGAAGATCTCGTGAAATATGGCAACTTATCATTAGAATTTTAATTTCATCGTATAGGAAGCTGATACATAGATTGTGCAATCAGCACCGCCCGCTTTCATCAATAAATAAATTTATGCGCATTAAAAGGAATTCTATGGAACTCCCCTTCGAATTAGAACAACGCTTGTCCCAACTTGTGCAGCTATTACAACAGCATCAACTGGATGCCTACGTCATTTCCACCATTGATGAACATCTCAATGAATATGTTCCTAATTACAAACAACGTTTGTTGGCGATCAGTGGTTTTAGCGGATCGTTGGCTCGCCTGGTCTTGCGTCCCAAAGGCAAACATCAGTTGTTTGTAGACTCCCGGTATTACGTGCAGGCAGAAACAGAAACCACGGCCTCAAATTTTGAAGTACAAAAATTGGGGATGAAAGGAGTACCTTCCGTCGAGCGCTGGCTGGCCCAAGAAGAACAGCGGATTGGCAAACTTCGGTTGGGTTTCGACCCTTTTGTTTTAGCTCCTCAAACTTACCACCAGTATCGAAAACATCTTACCGATCCCCAGTCGGAGATGGTCCCCATTTCGCCCAATTTGATTGATTTGGTTTGGAAAGATCGACCGGAAGCTCCTCGCCGCCCAATTTATGAGTTAGAAGTCGTGTATGCGGGCGAATCTGTTGAATCCAAGTTGACACGGGTACGTGCAGCCATGAGTAAACAAGGTGTGAAAGCGCTTATTCTTACAAAACTGGATGAGATTGCATGGCTAACCAACCTCCGAGGAAGTGATGTGGAGTGCAATCCCGTATTTGAAGCTTACTGTGTGGTTGAACCCGACAAAACCACTTGCTTCACGATGGTAGACCCTCCCGGCTCGGTGAGTGCGACCCTCCACCCTCTTGTGCAATTTGCTCCATACTCAACTTACTCCCAATACCTCAATACCCTGGCTCAACAATCGGATGCTAAATTTTGGTTAGACGCTGGAAACTCAACCATGGGCACAAGCTTGACGATCCAGCAGCACTACCCCAAAAAAGAAGACTTTCAACAGGTGATCTTCGAAAAAGAGAACCCCATCGTGTTGTTCAAAGCCCTCAAAAATGCAGTGGAGGTTCGTCAAATTCGGCAGGTGCATCATCGTTCTGCTGGTGCCAAGATTCGGAGCTTTGTGCGGCTTTATGATCTGCTTGTGCAAGGGCAATCCATATCGGAGAAGCGGTTTTCCGACCTCTTGTATGAGGAGTATTCTTCTGAGCCAGGGTTTGCTGACCTCAGCTTTCCATCTATTGTTGGATTTGCTGAAAACGGGGCCATTGTGCATTACAGCAACCCCAGTGACGAAAAGGTGTTCGAGCCGGGACATTTGCTCCTCATTGATTCGGGAGTGCAACTGCTTGGAGGAACGACCGATGACACCCGGACCCTCATCATTGGTGAACCCTCCCAGCAGCATATTCAGCGCTATACACTCGTGTTACAAGCACATATCCGCCTAGCTCTCCAAAAATTTCCCATTCACACCAAAGGTTCTGTTTTGGACGCCATCACACGTGCCCCGCTATGGAACGCAGGCTTGGATTACGGCCATGGAACGGGACATGGGGTTGGAGCATTTCTTAACGTTCACGAAGGACCTCACGGTATCAGCTCACGTTCAACTCAAGCCGGTCTGCAACCTGGAATGGTGGTCTCGAACGAACCCGGATTTTATGAAGTGGGCTGGGGTGGGATTCGCTTGGAGAATCTCTATGTTGTGACACCGGCTGACGATATCCCGCCCCATCAAGACGGCCGCACTTGGTGTCAGTTCGATCCACTCACACTGATCCCTTTTGAACGGAAATTGGTCGACAGCTCATTCTTATCTTCCGAAGAATATCAATGGCTTCAAGATTATCATCAGCGAGTGTGGCAGGAGATTTCCCCTTATTTGGAAGGACGCTATCGAGAATGGTTAGAAACAGCGTGCCAATGGTAAGATTGTATTGCGACGTTAAAATTAGACATATATTCTGAATTCAAACTAGACCTGACATACCCTTCAATTCTTAGGTAGCGTTAGGTACTAGACATATATTCTGAGGAGCTACTAGGAATTTCAAGTCCTTTGCTATTGATTGCTGTTGTTGATTTGCGTGTGGGAAGCGCGGGAAACAGCTCTTAATAATACGTGAATTCGAAAGGACTTGTGATGCAAGAAGAGCAAGAGAAAGAACTGAATCAAAACTTAGGAAATCGTATTTCCAAGATTAGGAAATCGCTCAAAATGAGTCAGGAATTGTTGGCTGAGAAAGCAGGCATCAGCAGTGATTTCCTGAGCCGGGTAGAACGAGGAGTTTGTGGTATTTCTGTATCGAATCTGCATGCGATTGCCCGTTCGCTCAACACCTCGCTCAAGGATCTCTTTGACTTCGAAGAAAAAAGCGAACACCAAGAATTCTGGAAAGCATTTAGCTTCAAAGCGAAAGACCCTTGGGAAGAACAATTTAAAAATTTGTGTCTTTTACTACGCAAACAAGATGCGGAAACACTCAATCGAATTTATCGCCAAACGACGATTCTTTTGGAACGGAATCGTTCACCTTCCTTTAAAATCCAATCGTGAATAAATTCTTGTCTTAGTGGGAATATTTTTTGCAGAAAGAGATATTCCCGTCTCGACCCTAGATTTGGGAATTGCTGATCTCTAGAACATGCTTACAAGGGAGCCGAGTTTATGCAGAATTCTGAGTCCTAACGCTAGTCAAAGCTGTTCAAAATCCATTCTCTTGTAAAAAGTTTTGCTTAAAATTTGACCAGCAATCGTGTGGGATTTATGTCGTGGCGAAGGAGTGTGTTGGAATGTCTATTTTTTCGAAAAGAAAGCGAATTGCCTGATGAGGAATCCGGTATGCCACCAGAAAAAGGAAAGCGTTTTTTGAGAAAGTGCGGTTGGTGTCAGAAAATTAATTTATTTGGTCGATGGATTGACCCTCATGAAGCCAAGGACTTGGAAACCCGTCCTATCTTCGATGGGATCACGCATGGTTTATGTTCAGATTGTGCTGAAAAACTACGACAATCTCACTGAACCACACGTGTCCTCATCGTTATCCCCACCATTTTCTTACCACCGATCCGTAGTTGCCATCGGGATATCGGTGCGAAGATCAAAGTTCTCACCTTCCTCAAAATTAGTTCCCTCTTGCAAGCCAAGTGGATCAGATTTATGAAGGGAGTTGTGTTCTGTTTCAATTCTATTGATCTTGCCTCCTTTTGCAAAAAATTGCTCCATTGCGGCGTTGATGTCATCTCTCGTGATTGAGATTGGGTTGAATTTGTCTTTTGTCATCCTGACTCCTTTGAGTTGAATTGTATATGCCAATGGGTTGCTAAAAGCGTCGCGAAAATTGTCAGTGAAAAAATTCACCGAGCAATCAAAATTTTTCCCCAATGTTTGCGATTAGCATGCCATACCCTATTGATTCCGCAATGGGTTGATTTTACATTGTTTTCCCGATGGACTCAGGGCAATTTCTCAGTGTTCGAAAACATTTTATGTACACCGGTTATACATTTCATGAACAAGAAGCTTTTACTCACGGATGAGGAACGAAAATTCCTTGGATTGGTCACCTCCGCTATGGTGACCAACCCGTTCAGCATTGAACAAGAACAAGTGATGTTTCAGATCTCTGGTGTCCCTCACGGGACCCCAGAAAACAAGGTTCGGCAGCGCATGGTCGAAGTCGTAACTGACCGAATTCAGAAAATGGAAGCCCAAGGAAAAAACCGTTTGGATCGTTTCGAAGGAAACGATAAAGAACTGATCCGCAACCTCTTTCTGTTTGAAGCATATTATCGCTACAGCAACCACTTCAAAGATCTAATTCAACGCCAACTCAAAGAAGGGGAAGTTCCCTGTAAAGTTTCGTTTGCCAACGAAGTCCTGCATTTGCTGTTTCAACGAGGATTTACTGAAGAGCGAGTCCTTCGGCGCTTTGCATTATTTTACCAAATCCGCCGGGCCTATTATTTCATTGATCAAGCCTTGTTAGGAAAGAGCCATTCAATGCGAGAACTTCGCTTGAAGCTCTGGAACAACGTTTTTACCAATGACATTCGGTGGTACGAACAATACCTTTACAATCACATGGAGGACTTCTCGACATTGCTCCTTGGAGAGACTGGCACCGGCAAAGGAACTGCGGCTGCGGCAATTGGTCGCTCCGGTTTCATTCCTTTTGACGAAAAACGCCAATGCTTTGTGGAAAGCTTTACGAAAGCTTTCGTGTCGATCAATTTGTCACAATATTCTGAACAACTGATTGAATCTGAATTGTTCGGCCATAAAAAAGGGGCTTTTACAGGAGCCATCGACACGTATGAAGGGGTGTTCGCTCGGTGCAGCCCCTATGGAGCAATCTTCTTGGATGAGTTGGGCGACGTCAGCATGCCGATCCAAACCAAGCTGCTGCAAGTTTTTCAGGAGCGTATCTTCCTGCCGGTTGGAAGTCATGAGAAGAAACGGTTTTCGGGTCGCGTGGTCGCAGCCACGAATAAGTCGTTGAGTACCTTGCGTAAAGAAGGGGCGTTTCGTGACGATTTCTTTTATCGATTGTGTTCGGATATTATCATCGTGCCGCCCTTACGCACTCGATTCCAAGAAAACCCAGGCGAATTAGACGATCTCGTTCTGCATATTCTACAACGGCTAACTGGAGAAGCCGCTCCTGAATTTTTCGGAATGGTGAAACGTGCGCTGCTTGGCAGTCTTCCCAAAGAGTATGCTTGGCCAGGCAACGTTCGAGAATTGGAGCAAGCCATCAGACGTGTGTTACTGACTCGCGAATATCTGGGAGATCGCAAGTACGTTGCCGCTGATTTACGGACTCGCATTCTGCGTGAGTTTGAGGATGGCAATCTCCCTGCACGCGAGGTGTTGGGCGCTTATTGTGCGTTGCTGTATACTCGATATTCAACTTATGAAGAGGTGGCACGACGCACCCGTTTAGACCGACGCACCGTAAAAAAATATATTCAGCATTGGACGGAAAAAGCGGGCAATCAGCCATAAATCAGCCATCATGGTATTTTCTTGAGGAAAGCGGTTTCCCTCAATGTATCGAGAGAGAACAGATACAGATAACATTACTTGAACAAATACAGCCAGTTAAGGTATCTTTATAGGTATAGACTTCTCAGTTTGTGAAGGCTCAGCTTGTTAACCCAAATGGAGGAATTGCTTGAATCTCAATGAAAAACCACAAACTTCTAACAATGCCTTATTGTTAGCCGTTCAATTGCCAGACCATTCAGAGCAGCAGATCCAGACGGATCTTGAAGAACTCGCCTCGCTCACCATGACTATTGGCTGCAAGGTCGTGACGCAGATCGTTCAAATTCGCCAACAATTGCACCCCGCCTATTACATCGGTAAAGGCAAACTTCCCGAAATCAAATCCCTCATCTGCCAATCCCATATCGATCTGATTATTGTGGACGGCCAGTTGAGTCCTAATCAAGGGCGCAACCTAGAGCGTGCTCTCAAATGCATGGTCTGGGACCGGACCCAATTGATTTTGGAAATTTTTGCCAACAATGCCGCGACCCATGAAGCCAAAAAACAAATCGAATTGGCTCAATTGCAGTACATGTTGCCTCGTTTGGTTGGCATGTGGGCGCACTTGGACCGAGAGCGAGGTGGAATTGGCGTGTCGAGAGGGACAGGAGAAACTCAAATCGAAAAAGACCGTCGCTTTGTCACCACACGCATTGGCCGTTTGAAGGACGAACTGCATCATGTGGATCAAGGTCGAAAAACCCAAAAGAAGCGTCGGAGTGCTTGTTTGAACGTGAGTTTGATCGGTTACACCAATGCAGGCAAATCCACGATTATGAATGCATTGACAGATTCCGAAGTCTTGGTGGAAGATAAACTGTTCGCCACTTTGGAATCGACCACCCGTTTGTTGGAGGAAAACAATCGGCCTAAAATTTTATTGTCGGATACGGTTGGGTTTATTAAAAACCTCCCTCACGAGCTGGTGGCATCGTTTCGTTCCACATTACAAGTTTTAAAAGATGCCGATTTGTTGCTACATGTGGTGGACATCAGCTCTCCTGAATATGAAGAGCACATTCGCATTACTCTGGAAGTCTTGGATGACCTCCAAGCCAATCGAATTCCATGCATGGTGGTTTTCAACAAAGTGGATCAATTGCCACCAGTGCAACGGATGATCTTTCAGAAACGGTATCCAGATGCCATTTTTCTTTCGGCACAGGGTGGGGAAGTGGAAGCCTTGCGCGAGCGCATTGTTCGCTTTTTTGAGAAGCGAATGGAAACAATGGATATTCTGTTGAATTACAAGCAATCTCACAATCTGAAACAAATTTACGAATGGAGCCGAGTGGACCGCATCGACTACACTGAAGATGGAATCCATCTCACCTTGACCTCATTGCCAGGTAATTTGGCCCGTATTCGTCATCATATCAAAACCGTATCGTATTAATGAAGGAGCTTTGTCATGCGATATTTCATTGGCCTAGTCCAAACCAACTCGCGTGGGGACTATCAAGCCAACCTTGAGTTCGCCCATCAGTGTATTGAAGACGCGAGCCGCAATGAAGTGGATTTGATCGCGTTTCCCGAAACCTTTTTATATTTAGGGGAAAGCCGTGAGGATAAGTTCAAAATTGCCCAAACCCTAGAAGGGGAAATTATTCAGAAATTTCAAGAACTTGCCTTAAAATACAATATCTCTATTTTGATGGGTAGCATTTATGAACTCGTTCCAAACGAGCCTTCCAAGCTATTCAACACTTCGGTTTTGCTGGATCGCAAGGGAGAACTCCAAGGAGTGTATCGCAAGATTCACTTGTGTGATATCGATTCGCCTTCAGTGAGTCATTTTGAATCGCGAGATATCAAGTCGGGAGAAGAGGCCGTGGTCGTAGACCACGAAATCGGGAAAGTGGGTTTGTCGATCTGTTACGATTTGCGATTCCCTGGCCTGTACCAGAACTTGCGGGCAAAAGGGGCACAGATCATTTTTGTGCCTTCCGCATTTTTTTTACAAACCGGTAAAAACCATTGGCTTCCTCTGTTGCAAGCGCGAGCTATTGAAAATCAGGTCTACATTGCGGCCCCTGCTCAGTGGGGGTGGCATCATGGTACCCGATTTTCTTATGGAAACAGTGTGTTGATCGATCCTTGGGGCACCGTGCTCTCTTGTGCTCCGGAACGTCCCGACATGATTATTGACCCCATCGATTTGAATTATTTGGAAAAAGTGCGGGAACGGATGCCCGTGTTGGAGCATCGTCGTACCGATTGTTATGGAATTTAAAACAAAGGATCGCTTGTGGACCAGTTCATTGTTGAAGGAAACGCCCACCTTTCTGGAGAAATCACCCCCTCTGGCAATAAAAATGAAGCCTTACCCGTGCTGGCAGCGATCCTCTTGACCGAGGATCCTGTGATTTTGCGTAATGTGCCCGACATTGCTGATATTCGGGATATGCGAGAATTGCTTGCCAGTTTGGGAGTACGCATCACACGGCTCGACGAACACACGTTTCAATTCGAATCCCCCACCATCTCCTCCCATGAACCTTCGATTGAAATTGCCTCAAGAATTCGAGGATCTTTTTTGTTGGCAGGGCCGATGTTGGCCCGTCATGGACACATCCGATTGCCTTCACCTGGTGGTGACAAGATCGGTTTTCGTCCCGTCAGTACGCATTTGTTAGCGCTGCGAAGCCTTGGGGCTGAAATCGTATCAGAAAAAGGCATGTATCAGATGAGCGCTCACGGTTTAGAAGCCGCCAATATCTACCTGGATGAGGCGAGCGTCATGGGAACCGAAAACGCACTGATGGCCGCCGCCTTAGCAAAAGGCACCACTGTGATTTACAACGCCGCTTGCGAGCCTCATGTGCAGGGGCTTTGCCACTGCCTCAATGCGATGGGTGCAAAGATATCAAATATTGGCAGCAACATGTTGATCATTGAAGGCTGTGATCGATTGCATGGTTGCGATTACACCATCCAACCCGATCATACGGAAGTGGGATCGTTTATCGGTTTGGCCGCAGTGACCCGAAGTGAGTTGGTGATTCGTAATGCAGGTGTTCAGTATTTACGCATGGTTCGCATGGGATTTGAAAAACTGGGAGTTACCACGATTGCAGAAGGCGACAATCTGCGTATTCCTAAAGATCAGGAGTTGCAGATTCGGACCGACCCTTCCCAAGGTATCACGAAAATCGATGATTCGCCGTGGCCCGGTTTTCCTGCTGATTTGGTGAGTATTATGACCGTAGTGGCCACTCAAGCATCCGGAACCGTGCTGATTTTTGAAAAGATGTTTGAAAGCCGTCTATTTTGGGTTGATAAATTGATCAGTATGGGAGCCACGATTATTTTATGCGACCCGCATCGTGCTGTGGTCAATGGTCCAGCCCCTTTACGAGGAGCCGCTTTGGTCTCTCCTGATATTCGAGCAGGTATGGCGCTCTTAATTGCTGCTTTGGGAGCAGATGGCCAAAGTGTCATTCAAAATATCCGGCAAATTGATCGAGGGTACGAACGGATAGATCAACGTTTGAATGCATTGGGTGCTCAGATTCAACGTGTTCCCCCCCTGTGAGTCGATGCAATGAAAACTCGCACTTGTCCACATTGTCAACACGCTTTGCCTCAAGGCAATTTACGCTTTTGTCCGGTGTGTGGCTTGTCTCTTCAGCCTGCCACCACCTTCCCTGATTATTCCTACCAGCCCTTAGAAACAGCTCCCTTGGTCTCGCGTTTCCTTGCTCGCATGATCGACTATATAATTATCACTATATTGACTCAGCTTGGAGATAGACTATCCGATGGCATGCTTTTCCAAAGCGTGGAATGGTGGGAATATGGTGTGGAAGATCTACCGCAAACTCCCCTTGTATTGGCAATATTTTTACTGCTCTGGATCGGTTATTTCGTCGTGTTTCATAGTGCCGCCGGGCAAACACCCGGGAAATGGTTGTGCCGTATTATCGTGTTGAATCGTCAGCGAAAGCCCCTCTATGTTTGGCAAAGCCTCCTCAGGGAACTGGGGTGGGTGCTCACGTTACTTACCGGGGGAGTCCTACTCCTCAAGCTATTATTCCATTCGGAAAGACGAGGCTTCCATGACATGCTCTCCCAAGCCAACGTGTATGCCTTAGGCCATCCCTAATTCCTTATGTTGAGACCCTTATGCGACTGCTCACCGTTTCCCGGCGTCCTCGCGGCATTGCCCTGATGCTCACCTTAGTTGTTTTACTTCTCCTCACCATCTTCATCACAGAATTCTTTTTTGAAACCACCTTAGAAACCCGTGCGATTCAGAATTTCAATTCATCCTTCCTGGCTCAAAGTGTGGCCAAATCTATGTTCAAGGCCATGTTGGTGGCATTGACCCTCAACGAAACCGAATTCTTCAGAAACCTAACCGATCTTTATGCAGTCGCTGGAATTCAAATCGATTCATGGGCCAATCCTCCTGCGGAACTCATCGCCTTTCCCGAAGGCATCATACCCGATTTCGATAACGCTATTTTTTATACCCCTTACGTTCGATCTATTGATCATTTGTACAATCTGAATCGATTGCAAAGCAAAAGCGAATCTCGACGGGCTGACGGACCGGAAGATCGCCCACTGTTCAACCAATTTGTCAACTTGATGCTACAGGTGCCAGTTCCTCTAAACCCGGAGGGTTCTACCCAGGAAGGAGACTCAGAAGACGTTGAATACTTGCCTTTGGAAAAAATCACCCCATTGTACGCAGCAATTTTCGATTGGATCGATGGCAAAGACGAAGACCGAATTTATCAAAACCAAGCGGGGGTGCGCGGCTTCGAAAGTGGCACTTATGTGGGATTTGAGGTCGATCCTGATCTTCAGATGAAGAATCGAAAAATTGACCGCCTCACCGAAATACGTCTCATTGAAGGTGTCGTCGATAGCGGGATTCCCTTCGACACATGGCAGAAATATTTCACCGTCTACCCAGTTGGTAAAGACCCTGGCGTTGGTGAGGCCGTCTCACGCCTGAATGTCAACATTGCGAGTCGTGACGACATTATCGAATTTTTGAGGCGTTTCGATCAAGATTCCGCTTATTATTCAGAGCTGAACATACCCGACGAGGAAAAAAATTTTCAATTGCAGCCTTGGGTTTTCAATGCCGAAGCGATTGCGGATGTCCTCGTTACCGAAGATTTGGAAGGTCAGCGGATCAATTACAAGGACTTGAACGCCGTGGATGCCGCAGTTCGCGGTCTCAACTTGGAAAGAGGACGTGCAAGTGATTTTTTCATCGTGTTTGGGGAATGGTATGAAATCCGTCTGATTGCGGAGGTTCAGGAGATCCAAGCTGAGATTCGAGCGATTGTGCGGATTGGACGCGACCCCAACAGTGGGGCCGGCAAACCCGATGAGGTTGAAATCGTCGACTTCATCATGCGCTAACTTTATTTTTTAAAATTTTTTAAAGGACCTATGACTGCACGACCTATTGGACACCGCATTGTTCGATTAGACGAAGTAGAATCAACCAACTCCTACTTATTGCAAGCTCCTGAATTATTGAGAGAGCATGGAGTGGTGGTGATTGCGCATTCGCAAACGGCTGGACGAGGGCGCATGAAGCGTCAGTTCGTGACATTTCCTGGCAAGAACCTGACGTTTTCGGTGGTAATACATTCGAAACTCCATCTGGATCAATTGGGAGCTTATGCGTTAGTCTCAGGCGTGGCTGTGGCAAGAGTGTTGGAACCGCTACTTGCCGAACCCGTTCGACTCAAATGGCCCAACGATGTGCTGATCGGTTCACGAAAAATTTGTGGTATTTTGGTGGAGGTGGCTCATGTGCCTGAATTGGATCAGCCCGTGTTGGTTGTCGGGATTGGTCTGAATTGTTTGGGAAGTCCTACGGATTACCCCGATGCGTTGCGCCCGTTGGTAACAACGCTGGAGCATGAAATCAGAGAACCGGTAGAACTGGACCCACTCTTGAGCGAAATTTTGTCCAGCATGGAAGAGATCGTCTCCCCTTTGCAAAATCAAGGGATGTCGACGGTTCTCAATGAATGGCTCTACCGTTCGGATGCGGTGGGGAAACAAGTGCATTATGAGACACCCAAAGGGTGGAAAACGGGAAGAATTGAAGGGTTGACTTCGGAAGGATATTTGCTGATTCAGCAGCCTTCTGGAGAGTGGACCACCCATATTTCAGGAGATGTGGTTTATTCAGAATTAGAAGCAAAGTCGTGATTCTTTATCTGAAAGAGGAGGCGAAGTCGTGATTCTTTGTTGGAATGTCGGGAACACCCATATTGGGATCGGTTTATTTGAAAATGGAGAATTGAAATTCCGTTGGCGTTTTCAAACCGATACATCAAAAACAGATGATGATTATGCAGTCGTTATTCGCGGTACACTTTTAGCATGTAACCTCAGTGTGGACCAGATTCAAGGAGCCGTCATCTCCTGTGTCGTACCGGCTTTGACCCCCGTGATTACAGGCACCAATCGAAAACTGACAGGGCATCAACCACTGATCGTGAGCCATGAACTCAACACGGGTTTGCAGATCAATATAGATGCTCCACAGAAAGTAGGGCATGACCGCATTGCCAATGCCGTGGCGATGTATCAAAAATTCAAAACAGCGGCGGTGATTATCGATTTTGGAACCGCTACCAACTTTGAGATCATTTCACCCCACGGAGGTTTCGAAGGAGGGTTGATTTGTCCGGGCTTGCGAATTGCTGCTGAAGCCTTGTTTGAACGAGCGGCGCAATTGCCCTCAGTGCCTTTAGAAAAGCCAGCACGACTGATTGGCAAAGACACCACCGAAGCGATGCAATCTGGAATATTTTTTGGCTATACCGAAATGGTGGAAGCTCTGATCCATCGATTGAAAGCTGAAGTGAAACGAAACTACCACATCGAACCGGTGGTTGTGGCAACTGGCGGGTTGTCGGGCTTGTTAGCTCCCGAAGTGCCTTCGGTGGACCATGTGAATGAAGACCTCACCTTGGAAGGGTTATACTTCCTGCATCAAATGAATCACGAGTGATCGAGGAAATGCACCATGTCAGAAATGGATGATCTGGACGGCTTGGATGATTTTGGCTCGGATGCCGACTTCTCCGACCAATTGGACGATTTCATGGATAGCGACCTCGGTGATGACACCGGGGTGGATGGCGATAGCGAACTCGATTCGTTCTTCGAAGACCTTTCGACCATTGACGATCTAGAAGTCAAAGACGAAGAACCAGCCGCGGAAGAACCAGCCCAAGAGGTAGCCGACGAACCGGTCGAAGATTTTGCCGAAGAGCCGGAACCTGCTGCCGAACCCGAAGAACCCAAAGAAAAGAAACCTATCCTCATTCCGGCGATCATTTCTGCCGTAGTCGGTTTGATTTTAGGGGGTATTGTGAATGTCGTGTTTTGGTTAATGCAGCCAAGTGAACCCATGGAACCGGTTGTCGAGGTGACCACGATTCCCACAACCACTCTAGCCCCTCAAATTGTCACCGTGATCGTTACCACGACTTTGCCCCCCGCTCCAGTAGCACCCCCTCCCCCTCCAGCCCCTCCTAAGCTCTATTTTGTTCAGGTGGCTAATTGTATCTATCGAGAGTGTGTGGATGATTACCGCTTCTTGTTGAAACGATATGGCTATCAAGCGGTTGTCAAGAAACAGTCTGAACGCACCCCAATGACCGAGGTCATTTCTCAACAAGTGTTAGGTGAGGAAGAAACTGCCCGTTGGGTAGAACGCATCAACCGAGAAAATGCCCTGCCAGGTCAAGCATTTCGTAAGGAAGCAGGTTCTCGGTACCGTGTGACTATGGGACTATTTCCCGATCTGGATACAGCAATACGGGTCAAAACAAGCCTCAATCAATTGTATGTGAGGCAATTGGTGTTTGATGCAAAACGTGCCGAACAAGTAATCGACTACTCCAAAATTCGAGTGGGCGGTGTGGACAACCGAGAAGAGGCCGTACAACTCCAACGGATTCTGCGTCAAAAAGACGACCGCCTCAAAGGGGCCTTTGTGGTCACGGAGCTGCGATAGCTGTCTCTTAGGGCGTTTCGGATTGGTACAGTTGTATCATTTCTCGACCAGAGAGTCCTCGGCTGTAGAAACGCAAATCGTCGAGATATCCATTGAAGTGGTCGGTGCAGGTAATATTGTCTTCTGCCAAGCATCCCAGATAGAGTTTCACTGAAGAAGTATGCACTCCTGAGTTATAATCGACCACATTGTGGTCTTCAGTGCCGTTGATATAGAGACGCATTTCTGCACCATCATAAACTGCCGCAACATGGGTCCAAACATTGGCGTTGATACCTGTATGGCTGACGACCTTGGTTAAATTGGAACCTGACGAAGACAAAGTAAACCGCAATTGACCATCAACCAAATAAAGTCGGTAGGATTGCTGCCCCGTAGCGGGACTCATATTCGACCATTTCGATGCAATCGACTGCTCTCCACTAATCGAGAGGGGATAAATCCAACCAGTAATGGTCAGCCCGTTACTGCCAATATCCAACGTGTTGTCGTCAGCCACCTCGATGTAGCTGCTCGTCGGAGTGAAATCATACGCTTGGTTCGCTGTCCCAAAGCGATCAGCGCGCGAAGTGGGGGAGTTTTGTAAGGTTCCGTTGTTGGTATTGCTGGTATTGTCGTCTGCATTGGCATTGAACGGATAATAAGCCACCAAGCTTCGAAAATCGGACGCCATCAATGCCACTTCACTGGGCACAAGCGGTCGATTGTAAACACGCACATCATCAATACGCCCTGGAAAGTAATTGGAACTGTTATCTGTTCCGATGCGCAAAGCTTGGTCGGAGGGAACCGACAATCCACTGGCATAGGCGGTACTCGTAGCCAAGGCCCCGTTGATATACACTGTAGAAGTGACTCCATCATACGAGGCCACGACATGAGTCCATTGAGAACCCGGTGTTGTGGCATTGGAGTCATTGACTGTTCCGGAGCTAGAGCCATTGCCCACGATCCAACGGACTTGGTTATTGGAGCTGTCAAAGCTCAACCAATACCCTTGGTTCGCCCCAAGATTCATTTTATTAACAATGGGATTATGCGTGCCGGTACCACTTGTGGGGTTGACCCAGGCTGCGACTCCAATAGTGGAACTGTTCAAGCTCGTGGAAGTTCCTGCTAAAATCGAATCGCTACTGCCGTTAAAGGTATAAGACGCAGAGGAACGACCAAAACGATCATCGGCTAAACTGGCCCCACTGACCGTCACTGTATGTTTGCGATTGGAATCGTCTTTGGCTTCACCCGAAAAATTGAACAAGGCGGTCAATCCCAATTCCAAATCACTCGCGAGTTCTTGCACTTCGGGTGGAGAAAGCACGCGATTATATATGCGTAAGTCACTGATCCTCCCTCCTAACGAGTGTTGCGCATCCAGGCCAACCCCAACCGTAGTTTGTCGCTGTCCCACCAACAAACCGCCACTCTCAATGTCCAATGCATTGTCACTCGTCGTGCTCTCGCTAATGAACTGTCCATCGATATACATGCGGGTCGATGTGTTTTCACGAATGAGAGTCACATGATGCCATTGGAAATCTTCCATCAAGCTATTGGAAAAGGTCGCTGCTGTACTGCCATCCAAAACAAATTTAAAACGATTGTGTGTGGCCTCATAGGACCACACAAACGCATCCACTTGTGCACTACGTGCGCCTGAGAGGATCGTGTTCTCATTAGAATTCAAAGCTTCCAACTTCACCCATGCGGAGAGTGTGAAATTATTCAGATCATTCATTGCCGTGTGCGGCAAGGAAATGTTTTCCGAGGCACTAGCAACATTCACTCGATACGCTTGCCCAGCCTGTTGAAACCGATTGTTATCGAGTGTTGCAGAGTTGACGGTTCCATCTCGGCCATGTCCACTAATATCCTTAGCGTTGGCCCGAAATGGATAATACGCCAAGAGACCGATGTCCCTTGCAGAGGCCAGCTGTTGAATTTCCAAGTCCGATAAAACCGATTCAAAAATATAGAAATCATCCAGCTTTCCTCGTAGCGCTTCATCGATATGGAATCCGCTCCCCACTGCTTTTTGTTCTTGCCCTAGAATGACTCCGCCGACATCCACGGTCACTGTTGTTGCAACCCCTGTCACGCTGGAGAAACGATGACCGTCTATGTAGAAATTCACGGTGCTTCCTAGTTTACTCACCGCCGCATGGTGCCATGCCAAATCGGTAATTGTGGTTTCGTTGCCTGAAGCAATGGCCGAATTGTCCACAACCAGCTTCCATTGGTTGGTGCTATTCTCATAATACCATTGGAGAGCGGCCACCTGGTTAGCACGTGCCCCAGATAGGATTGTATTGTAGTTCGTACTGAGACCGTCGAGCTTCACCCACGATGCCAAAGTGAAACTTTGCATCTCATTCAAAGTAGCTTGAGGAAGGCTGACCCACTGACCAATATTCGATAAAGTGATCCCATTGTTCACTTGGCCCAAATGATTGGTGCTGGCAATGGACAAATTGCTCGGCACTCCGTGGTGTGCATTGCCGCTGGCGTCATTGACATTTCCTGAAAATGGATAAAAAGCCATTGTATTGGACGAGGAAGCAGCGGTCGATTCCAAACTGATTCGATCCGAAGAAGTGATAACCCCATCCGCTACCGTGAGATGAAACTCATAGGTTCCGATTTCATCCGCATTGAACGAAGGGGTGGGTGTCGCATCAGCTGAAAGCAGACTGAAGCTATTATTGGGTTGGTCCAGCAACTCCCAGTTATAGGATAAGGAGGTGTTGCCCGTGGCACTTTTACTTTGGGCCGCACTCAAGGTGTAAGTCGCTCCGGTATTTACCGAAATATCCGTTCCCGCCACCGCTAAAGGAGCCTGAAACAAATTCAGGACTTCTGCCTCGGTCAGACCTCGATTGTAAATCCGGATGTCATCAATCGTCCCAGAAAACGGGCGATTGCCATCTCCCCGAATTCCCAGGGTGATCCCTGTACTATTTTCCGTGGAATGAGAACTTTCGTCGGTGTTTTTTGAATCCAAGATACCGTCGACAAAGAGCAAAAGTTCTCGGCCTTGTTTGGAAAAGACGATGTGGTGGAACTGATCATCGTTAATTAGAACGTTGCTGATCACAGAAGATTCCGCGTTATTATCAAAGCGGACTCCCTCCACCTCTCCGGGTCGAGAATGAGTTTGATTATGGTACCGGATCGCATAGGGATAACTTCCCGAACCGGACCACTTTTCTAAAATCGAATTGGTGTTATTGGATGTATTGACTTGAGTGCTATCCGGCTTCACCCACAAGGAAATGGAGAATTCTTCGAGAGTTCCAAAGTCAATAGAATCGTCATCAGCGATCTCAATCACGTCGTCGACTCCATCAAATTTATAGGCAGAATTGCTTTGGTTGTAGAAGTCAGTAGTCAATGTCGGAGTGCCCGTGTTTCCAATGCGCCCATGCAATGGAGGATCACTGCTGCCACGGTCTTCGGCGGTGCCATGAAATGGATAAAAGGCAACCAGACCACTTTCGATGCCCTGTCCGTAGCGATACACATCCTGGCGGTAGCTACTTCCATCAAAACCACCAAATATCCATAGCTCTTCTCGAAACGATAGGAATCCGTGATCCTGACGGACGCTCCATCCACCGCTCGCAGTGGCTTGAGTCCAGGTCGAACCATCAGTGGTGTACCAAGCGTCCGCATGCAAACTGGCAGTACCGCTGCCGCCTGTAATCCATAACTTCCCATCGGCCACGGCACTGCGGAGACCCTCGCGAACTCCCCACCCGACACTTCCCGCCACTTGTTGCCAATGGAGTCCATCCTGAGAACTCCAAACATCATTGAGCAGGTTGCTACTGTTGTCTTTGCCCCCCATCAACCACATTTGATTTTGATATACTGAAAGAGCAAAACCCTCTCGAGCCTTCCAAGGAGCGTCCGATGTGGCTTGTACCCAAGAGATGCCATCTTCGGAATACCAGATGTCATTGAGGGGACTGCTTCCGCTGTTTCCTCCCATCAACCACAAACGACCTTGGAAAACAGCACACTGATGAGAATGCCTCGCGGCCCAGGGCGCATCTTCTAACGCCTGCCGCCAGCTGATACCATCGTTGGAAAACCACACGGCATCCAATGCAGCTCCTCCATTGTCTTCCCCTCCAATCACCCACATACGATCTTCAAATACCGCCGCACAAATTTCCTGACGTGCCGAATCAAAAGCTGAGGAGGTGACAGACGTCCAGGTGACTCCATCTGAAGACGACCACACATCATTTTGGTTCGCGGAACTGGTTTTTCCAGAAATCAGCCAAAATTTATTTTGAAACACCACACTCCCAAAAGAGCGACGAGCATCCCATGCAGCCGTTCCTTGTTCTGCGGTCCACTGATAGGCCACGACTTGCACTTCATTTGTGCTGGCTAGTGTGCCATCGCTGACTTTGAGATGGATGCTATACTCTCCACTCACCGATGGGGTGAAACTCGATGAAGACGTATTGGAAGCGCTCAAACTGATACTACTGCCCACTGGCTGAAGATTGGTTTCCCAACTATAACTTTGGATCGTTCCCCGAGAATCGCTGCTGCCTGTCCCATCCAATTTGACGGTTTGCCCCGCACTCACCATTTGGCTATCTCCCGGATCAGGAAGAGGGAAATCTGCCAAAAGATCGATTTCGATGCTGCTCAAGGCCCGGTTGTAAATCCGCAGTTCATCCATCGCTCCCGAAAAAAAGTTATTGCCGAAGTCGTGCCCAATAGACAGCAGCATATCCGTAGCAGTGCCCCCAGTCGGATTGGGCAAATTGGCCGCAGAGACTCGGAGTTGCCCATTCACAAAAATCGCTACATCCGATTGCGAACCCGTTTTCCGAACCACGGCCACATGTTGCCATTGCGAGGTGGTAAAATTGAGTGTGGTTCCGAGTTCCAGATTGGCACCGTTCTCAAACTCCCAACCGAATTTCATCTCACCTGAACTGTCGAAAGAGAGCTGATACAGATCATTCCCGGTTTCCAGTTCGCTATTGCCCCCGTAGTCCAGCACGGTGTGGGTTCCTGAAAAGCTGTCAGGACGAATCCAAACCGAAACAGTCAGATCTCCGGTGATGGCCAATTCGTCGGTATCTCCCGGAACGAATATGGCTCCTGAACTGCCATCAAACAAATAAGCATTGTTTGCTTGAGAAGCCGCATCGGTGGTCAAGGTCGCTCCATTGACTAAGCCATTGTGCCGTTCTATCGCATCGTTGGCATTCCCATTAAACGGATAATACACCACCGGATCGGCAGGCGCTGCTACGGTTGTAAAACTCCAACTCGTGGCTGCTAAGGCCCCCCCTTCTAAGCTTTGTACATTGGAAGATAGCGAAGCTAGGTAGCTGGTATTCAACGAAAGAGACGTGCTTGGTGTGAGTGTCGCCGTCACATTGCTACCGTTGTAGTTCACGCTTCCCGTGACCACGGTGCCGTCCGAGGTTGCCAAGGCAAAATTCCCGAATGTGAGTGTGGACGAATCCATGTTGGAGTCGAATCTCACTTGAATCGTCGTCGCCAAGGAAATTCCAGTGGATCCAATGGTGGGCGAACGGCTTAAGATGCTGGGTGCTGCTACACTTGGTGCCCCCGAACCACCCCCCGAAGAAATCGCAGTCGTGGTTGTGACCTCGGTGGTTGTTACAGTCACTTCGGTAGTTTCCGTGGTTTCGGTCGTGGTTTCTGTGGTTTCCGTGGTTTCGGTCACGGTGGTATCACTTCCACCCGTGGCATCTTCTGGTTGATCGATGGGTGGCAACGTGATCACAGGAACCGTCGTCACTAGTACGGTACTGAGTGGAATGGTCGTGACCAACCCCGTGGTTGGAGGCAACGTTGTGACGATTCGGGTCGTCGGCGGAATCGTATTAATAGCTTCTGCGGGTTCCGTTTCGGCAGCAACCGTAATGGGTGGACTGGTGGTAGTCACCAAGAGGGTGGCATTGAAATCTGACAAATTCTGCCCCGAACCGAAAGCCGTGGCGGCGTCTTGCTGACTTTGACTCAAGGAGGCATCTGCCGCTTCCACGGCTTGTTGAGCGGCCACATTCAACTCTTCTTGCTTGGCGGTGGCCGTGTCCAATTCGGAGGCATCGACCAGATCTGGCAGATCGATTGGCGTGTTTAAACTGATATTCACTTGTACCGTATCTACAATGCCAGCCACTTGCGCCGTATCCCCGGCAGTAGTTACGGCCGCGGCGACATCTTCGGTCAATTGTATCAGAGTGGCGACATCGGTATTGCTCTCGGTTGCGGTTTTTACCGAAGCACTCATCGCTTCGGCATTTGCTTTTACTGCAACAGCATCTCCCCCAGAATTAGCTACATCTTGAACTGCGGCGGTGGTCACCGAAACCGCTTGTTTGACTTGCTCCAAGTCTCCGCCGAGTTGCAGTACATTTTTTGCCGTTTCCGCTGCTGCTAAAGCCAAGGAATCGGCTTCTGCTTGCAGTGTTTCTTGCCCGGCCGATTCACTTGTGAGCGCTTCAGCAACTTGCGTGGCGACCTCGGCAATCGCTTCGGCATCCAATTGTGCTTCTTGGAAACTGTTGGTCACAGCCCCTAGATCGACTCCAGCGGTTTCAATTTGTTGAAACGTTTGTTCCAACACAATTCCCGATTCGCTCGCAGCTTTCACAGCTGTTTGCGTAGCTGCTGGTACATTTTCAATAGGTTGGGTGAGGACCGTCCCTTGAGCTTCCAATTCCTGAGTCACAGCCGCCGCTGCATTTTTGACCAAGACTTCTAGAGTATCTCCCTGACGATTGGAGGTTCCGGTGACAGAATTGATCAAGGCGGGGGTGATCACCTGTGACACGTTGGCAACCACGGTTTCTGCTTCTGGAGGCAACTCCCCACTCAAATCTAGAGTTGCAACCGCATTGAGGGTTTGTTCAACAGAGGCTGTGGCGACACTGGCTTGGGCATCGTTACTCCCTGCTCCAGAAGTGGCCGATACCGCAGAAGCCGCCGTTGACAAAGCCAAGGAAACCATATTGTTCGCCGTATTCACCAGAGCCGTGGGCAGGGTCGGTGCTGCTAAATCCAAGCCAGAACTTCTGATTTGTTGAGCTGTGGCATCAGCTACCTGCTCTACAAAGTTTTCTACTAGGTTTCCGGAATAACTTTGCGTTTGAGGGTCTTCCAGCATGCTATTCAAAGACACCGTTAAAGGAGTTGCGATATTGTTCGCCGTGTTCTGTGCCGCTTCCGGAACCCCTTGAGCAAACTCCGTGAAAAAAGGTGTCAGCCCTTTAGAGACTTCCCGTGCCACCGATTCCATTAAAATTTGTTGTCGATCTGCATCAAAACTCGCAGTCCCTACGGTTTGAGCCACACGCGCGGTTGACGTGTCTTGGAGCGACGTGGCTAACGGTGCTGCCAAAGTTTGACTGAAGTTGGTCAGTTGGTTCCCCAGGGTGCTGGCATCGGTCAAAACACCGGTCAAATCCACTGCATTGTCAATCAACACCGTAGATATCTCCCCTCCCAATGCATTGAGAAGAATCTTCAATCGCCCTTCCGGTGCCAAATCCTGATTTTGCTCCGCAACGGCAATCAATGCCCCACTCGTTGTATCCACTGTGTTGTTCAGCAAGGTTTGCAACGATTCTGCATTTTCCACCACACTGGCCTCTACCGAATCCGCAACCAAGCGAGCAAACGCCGTGAGCAAAGCCTCGGTCTGATCAACCCCATCCACTCCGCTCAATCCAGCACTCAATGAAATGCCTTCAAAGCTACTCACGTAGGAAGTGATGTTGGAGACCGGTGTGGAATTGTTGCTGAGCCCCGCATTACTGAGCACTTCTAAAGCTTCGGTTCCTGTGCGTCCACGAGCTAATAACTCTCCAGAAACAGTGGATTGAAAATCGAGGGTGCCCATCAGGTCTCCCGCAAAGCTGGGGTCGTTTGGATCAATGGCCCGCGACAAAATTTCTTGAGAAGACAGCAGGGGAGATAACGTGGCAACGGCATCCATAAGCGTATCTTGATAGTTGCCTGCCGTTGGGGATGTTTCGGTACGGGCGGTATAAGGCTGATCGTAATAACTACTGAAAATGACCGTTTCTCCAATGGCCAATTGCGTGGCAGTTTCTCCAGTCGTGCGCCACTCGTTTTCAGTGAGGCTTGCTAAATCCGCTGCAATCAGTCGTTGAATATTGCCATCGGTGAGGCGGTCCGACTGGCGTGCCAGTCGATTGAGAGCCACAACGACATCCTCTCCCAAAGCCTCCTGCGTCACCACCTGTGTCATTGGGTTTATGTTCGCACGTTGCTCACCGTCTTCTTCAGGAGCGGTTGTCACGACAGTAGTGAGGAGAGAATCTCCAGGATCTTGCACATAAATCAGGATTGGAAACGGGAGGTCGCCCACTTCTTCAAAGGCAAAATTCCCTTCAGCATCCGTGGTGGTCGCCAATTGAACCGAACCATCGAAAGTCATCAGCACCACATCGGCATTGACCAGGGCAAAACCATTCGATGCATTGCCCACCACACGTCCGGGAACCAGCCTCCCCGGCACCAAGCGTCCGGGCACCAAGCGTCCCGGTACCAAGCGATTGCCCAAAAATGGCACCTCATCGCAACCGTACAAAGGCAAGAAGGTGATCACACTCGCTAACAAACCCAACACGACATATGTATTTCGGAAACGCATAACCCGATGCTCCTTGATCTAAGTGGCGAGAGGCTATTATAATTTCATTCGATACGAGGAAAGAACCAGAGATCTGATCCGACAGAGCATACACTGTAATTGATATTGCAGTGTTGCTAAACCCACAGTATGTAAGCTTAAGGTCTTCACCGAAAGACAATATACGTTTCTCTCAAACTCCATGTTCTCATGTCTACGACTTTCAATTCCTTATCTCAAGCGGAGCTGCTCCAAGAGCTAGAAGAATTGCGGACACGCAATCAGGAGTTAGAAACTGAGGTGGCAACCTTAACCCGTCGGGAAATGTCGCTTCAGGAAGCTGAAGCCAAGTATGAGACTTTGGTTCGATACTTTCCTGCCGTCACCTATGTTGCAGCCCTAGACGATTCCAGCACCACTATTTATGTGAGTCCTCAAATTCAAAAAATGATCGGATTCACTCCTGATGAATACAAACAGGATCCCGATATTTGGCTCAAACAAGTGCACCCAGAGGATCGAAATCGTGTGATGGAAGAACTGAAGGAGAGCCACAATCAGCATACTCCATTCAAATCAGAATATCGCATGCAGACCCGAAATGGTGATGTTGTGTGGGTACACGATGAAGCGGTTGTGGTGCATGACAAGTTCGGAGAACCGCTGTGCTTGCAAGGTGTCATGCTGGATATCAATGAGAAAAAGCACGCTGAGGTGAGGCTGTTGGAATATCAACAATCCCTGGAAGACAAAGCACAAGAACGGACCGCTGAACTGCAAAAAATCAATGCCCAGTTGACTTCAGAAATCGAAGAACGCCGGCAGGTAGAGTTGACTTTGGCCAGGACCAACGAACAGCTCTCACTGTTGCTTGAAAACATGCCGGTCGTGCCTTACACTTGCAAGGCTGAAGGGGATTTTGGGGCCACCTACATGAGCCCCAACATCACATCGCTCACGGGTTTTTATCCAGAGGATTTCACTTCCAATTCGAGCTTTTGGGCTTCTCGAATTCATCCTGACGATCAAGAGCGGCTCTTCCAAGGCCTGTCCAATCTATTTGAACATGGGTATCATGAACATGAATACCGTTGGCAGGTCAAGGATGGCTCCTATATTTGGTTCAGCGATTACTTGCGTTTAGTGCATCAAGAAAATGAACCCACTCACATTTCTGGGGTGTGGAAAGATGTCACCGAGCGCAAACAAGTGATTGAAGAACTGAGATCAACTCAAGCGCAGCTGGTGCAATCGGCAAAATTGGCTTCTTTGGGAGAGATGGCCACAGGGATTGCACACGAAATCAACCAACCACTGCAAGCCATCAACGGTTATGCCGATGTGGGTGCCTTGGATTGTGAGATTCAGGATTATGCCAGCATCCCGGAATACTTTGAGAATATCGCTTCTTGCGTGGCAAAGGCAGCAGAAATCACCAATCATCTGCGAACCTTCGGTCGCGATTCCAAGCTGCATAAGCGGCAACGGTGTAACTTGGTTCAAGTGGTTCACAATGCTTTGAAATTTTTTAATCAACAACTCCGTAGTCGCGGCATTGACTTGATTTTATCGCTGCCAAACCATCCAATTTTAATAGAATGCAACGAAATTCAAATTGAGCAGGTTTTGATCAATTTGCTCAATAATGCAAAAGACGCTGCCGACTTGGGAGAAGAGAAACAAATCAGTGTGAGGCTGTTGCAGGAGCAATCGCTCTGCTGCCTTGAAGTGGAGGACAACGGTCCCGGCATAGCCTCGGAGGCAGTGAGTAAAGTCTTTGATCCGTTTTATACGACGAAAGAAGTGGGCAAAGGAACCGGTTTGGGTTTATCGATTAGTATCAGCATTGTCGAAGAGCACGGAGGCACACTCTCCGTTCAGAGTTCCCGAAACCCCACCCTCTTTCGGATAGAACTTCCAGCTGCAGATTCCCCATGAACATCTTACTGATTGATGACGAACCGGAAATCCTTAAAATCCTGGAATTGTATCTGACTAAAAAACAACACTCCGTGAAAATGGCAGAAAATGGCAAACGAGGCTTGCAACATTTTTTCCACTCTCCCGATCAAGTGGATTTGGTCCTTTGCGATGTCCGGATGCCCAACACCAACGGAATCGATGTTCTCAAACAGATTCGCCTCAGTGGATCTCAAGTTCCCTTTGTTTTCATGAGCGGTCACGCCGATGAAGAAATGAACGTGCAAGAGACCGGACTGGCTTTTGATCATTTCCTCTTAAAACCATTCAACATGAAACGTGTGATCGAATTGGTGGAAGCGTATTGATCGACTGATTCCTTTTCCCGATTGTTCCTTCCGTCAGTTGTGCGTATGCGTTATTTGAGTGCGTTTGCTTTTATTGCTTGGATTTTCAGTCTGGCATTTCCCTGTTTTCTCAGCGCCCAACCCCCCGCTCGTGAAGCGGTCACCGTGTTCGATACGATCAAAGGCTTGGAGTGGTCCAGCTTCGAAACCGAGCATTTCTATGTGCATTATCACACGGGAGTAGGAGAATTAGCTCGTTTGGCCGCCCGTTATGCAGAAGAATCGCATCGTTTGCTTTCACCAATCCTCGATTGGGAACCCGCAGATAAAGTCCACATCGTTGTCAGTGACACCATGGACGACCAGAACGGTTATGCGGCGAGTTTGCCCTACCCCGTGCTTTGGATCGTCCCCAGCGCGCCAGGCATTTCTACCGAAATTGCCGAATATGAAGATCGCGATTGGTTGCGTGCGCTCGTGTTGCACGAATATGTTCACATCCTGCATCTGGATACGGCAACAGGGTACTCCGGTGTGATTCGAGATGTGTTCGGACGGCCAGGAAGTGCCCCCAATCCCAATGCCAGCGGAGCGTTTCTCTTCCTCAACAGTCCCAACAACTTTGCACCATTGTGGCTTTGGGAAGGCCTAGCGGTTTATTTTGAAACCGAACTCACTCGCTCCGGACGAGGTCGCAGTTCTCGTTCCGAAATGATCTTCCGGATGGCGGCTCACCAAAATCAATTCTTGCATCTGGATCAACTCGATTTCTATAAACCCGGAATGCCTGGACAGCATGCAGCCCGTTACGTTTATGGAGCGTACTTCTTGAACTATTGGGCATCCAGCCAGCCGAAAGATGCCATCCGAGACATCAATCACACCATCGCTCGATGGCCTCCGTTTCTAGGGATCCACGCAGTGGTAGGTCCGAATGGAGAGCCTTTATCCACCCTGTACGAGCAGTTTGTTGAACACCAGCGCTCTCAACAACAACAACGGATTCGTGACTTGTCCTCACAGTCGTTCACACCATTCACTGAGATTCCATACGGCCACACGCAAACCGCATTTGCTCTATCTCCCGACGAATCTCAAATCGTATTCACTGCCAGCAGTGGTGATTGGGGAAAACAAATGGTGCTGTGGGATCGGGAATCGGGAGACTTCGAACGCCTGGGGCCGTTCAATGCCTATTCAGCCGCTTGGCATCCGAACCCACGTTATTTGTTTTATACCGCGACGTTCAACCAACGCCCGTTTGCGTATCGAGAATTGTATGTCTTGGATCTTCAAACTCGAAAGCCCCATCGATTGACCGAAAAAGGTCGCCTCAATGACATTGCAATCGCTCCTGATGGACAATCGCTGGTTGCTGTGCACAACGAAAAAGGTCACCAAAACTTGGTGCAGTACCGCTTGACTCCACAGGCTTCCAATGATGAAAGCGATTCACCCTTCGCGGTCACTCGTATGCGCTCGTTGACCAACTATCGGTATTCACGAGTAGCGACGCCCCAATGGGACCACCAAGGGAAACGACTTGCGTACTCGTTCACGGATCGCCAAGGGGCCACATCGATCATTGTTACCACTCCCGGTACATCCACAGAACAAGTCCATATCCTCGAAGGACATTTGCAAGCGCACCCTATGTGGGAACCCGATGGTCAAGCTTTAGTGTTCAGTTCCGATCATACAGGAGTGAGCAATCTCTATCGCTATTCCTTCGACTCGCAGCAGTTGCAGCCCATTACCCACGTCTTGGGCGGAGCTTATCTCCCGGTGTTGGCTCCACAGTCCCAGCGGCTGTATTTCCAAAATTTTACGGACTCCGGATTGGTCTTGGGATACATGCCGTGGAAGCCTGGACAGGCACGGGCACAACCACTTCCAGGCATTTCTTCCACATGGCAGTTTTCTTCTGAATGGGAAAACATCAACTCACTTTCCCAAACTCCCGAAGTTCAAGAGACATCGAATTCCTATAGCGGTCTCTCTCAACTCACTTCACAATTCTGGTTTGTGTATGCGGAAGAAAACCCCGATGGCTATGCTTGGGGAGTCATCACCGCAGGAGAAGATCCCTTGAGACATCATGCTTATCAAGCGGTACTCGCTCAAGGTCAGGAACAAACATACCACCAATTGGTTTACGTCAATGACCGATGGCGACCCACACTCACTTTCACTTCCTCGTTTTTACCCCGACGCTATCCTTTTGGACTCAGCGTGCCGCGTCATTGGGAAACCGTTCATGACGCTTCAGCGACGATGAGTTTTCAATTTGGAGGCCATTGGGAGATTGGCGGGGGGTGGATCTATTCCTATCAAGCCCCTTTTGATGATGATGATTTCACCGATTCTGTGAATCGCAAAATCTTATCGCAGGTCGCCCTCAACACCGATCAATCCTTAGAAAGCTTGGACCCGCTTTTTGAAGATGCCCGCGATTACTACAACACTCGGACTTTTGTTGGAGGACGCAATGGGGTCACTCTGTTTGGCTCCTTTTCCAATCTGGGGCATTATCCGCTGTCTATCAGCGAAGCCTTTGGACGAACCGTGAGTTTCAATCTCATTCGTTTTCCCGAAGATTGGGGGTCTGATCCCACGATCCAGGTCTTGGATGGTGAGGATTTTGACGATGCCTTAAATGCGGTGCTTGCGGAAAACCCGGATTCCGCAGGGATCACTGAAGAACAAGAGGCTGCCCTGATCCAAGAACTCCGCAACCTTGAGGAACGGTTGTCCAATGATTACACATTGCTCATTCTGCAATATGCGGAGTACCTCCCTTTGTTTTGGCGTCATCACGTATTGAAGTTGGAAACGACGTGGGGTTCGGGATTGGGGCAAAATGCAACGCAAGCTCCCTTTATCACAGGATTTGATGTTCCTTTGCGGGGTTACCGACGCAATACGGAAGCGGCTCAGCAGTTTCTCAGCCAATCGCTAGAGTGGCGTTTGCCATTGATTTCTCTCTTCCGAGGCACAGGATTGCTCCCCTTCTATTATCGGCAAATCCACACGGCTTTGTTTTTTGACTATGCGGTGATCGACGGAGACTTCCAAAGCACGGACGTTGTGGTGGGGGATCAAGTGTTTTACTTACGAGATACCTTTGAGGCTCAAACTCGGCGCAGTGCCGGTATCGAATTCAAACTTTTGACGCAGCTCGGTTATCGCTTTCCTGTCGATTTGATTTTGCGATTATCCAATGCCATCGACATCAATGAAATTGCAGGCATTGAAAATCAAAGCGGCTTTTGGGCTGAATTGGATTATGGCCTGACGTTCTAAGTCGAGCTGTCTCCTGAAAAGCGAAGGGTTAATATTTAAACGATTTCTCATTGTAACGGTGAAATTTTAAGCAATATTGTTCTCAATGATTTTCTGTCAACCCACAGATATTAAAATATTTTTCGATTTCCCAAGCATGGCGTAAATTTTGATTCTATCAGTGATGTTTGTTTCTTGTGCTCCACCTTGCGGGGTATTTTTCTTACTCACTTATTTATAGGAGATCGTATGCGCTATGTTCTCATTGCTCTTTCGGTTCTAAACCTCATTGGCTTCGGCGTCGCTTCGGCTCAAACTGCTGTCAAATTTTCTTTAGATTGGAAATTCGAAGGCCCCGCCACTCCGTATTTTGTGGCCCTCGACAAAGGCTATTACAAGGAAGAAGGCCTGGATGTCACGATTGATACAGGGAAGGGATCCTTAGAAGCCATTCCTCGCGTGACCAGCGGAACCTACGAATTTGGGTTTGCCGATATCAACTCACTCATCAAATTCCGTGATAAGAATCCTGATATCCCCTTGAAGGGAATCATGATGGTTTACAACAATCCGCCATTTGCCATCATTTCCCTAAAAAGCAGTGGGGTGATGAAACCTAAAGATCTTGAAGGCCGAATTTTGGGTGCTCCGGCACCGGATGGAGCCTATGCGCAATGGAAAGCCTTTGTTTCCGCCAATGGTATTGCTGCCGACAAAGTCACGATTGAAAATGTGGGTTTTCCGGTACGTGAACCCATGCTCGCTCAAGGCAAAGTGGATGCCATCACCGGATACTCCTTTTCTTCCTTCCTGAACCTCAAATCCAAAGGGGTCAAACCCGAAGATATCAACGTCATGCTGATGTCGAACTATGGTCTCAAGCTCTATGGCAACACCCTCATCGTGAATCCCGCTTTTGCGAAAGCCAATCCGAAGTTAGTGCAAGGATTTGTACGAGCCACTATCAAAGGCTGGCAAGACACGATTGCAGACCCTGCAACGTACATCCCCAATTTGCTCAAACGCAATAAAATCGCCCGCGAAGCGGTGGAGTTGGAGCGCTTACAAATGTCCATCCGCGACAATGTCGTGACTGCTGAAGTGAAAGCCAATGGCCTGGGTGCCGTCGACATGAAACGTCTCGCCGATTCCATAGAGCAAGTGGGCCTGACCTATAGCTACACCAACAAGCCTTCCGCTAGCGATGTGTTCACCGCAGAGTACCTTCCTGCTGTGGATGCTCGGAAAGTCCCGTGACATGCCTTCATTTGTGGATATTCAAGAAGTCGCCGTTTCCTATGGGGAAGACACTCCTCACAATCGGGTATTGGAAGGGGCGTCTTTACAGATGAATCAAGGGGAGTTTGTCGCCATTGTCGGTCCCAGCGGTTGCGGGAAGTCCACCTTCATGAAGCTGATGTCGGGGTTGCTCCGCCCCAACGAAGGTACTGTGATTGTGGCGGACCGAGAAGTGGATAAGCCTCTAGGCAACGTGGGTATGGCGTTCCAGAATTCGATCATGTTGCCATGGCGGACCACGCTCGACAATCTCCTGTTGCCCCTGGAAATCGTGAAACAACACCGTCGGCAATTCCGGAAAAAACGGAAAGACTATGAAGCCAAAGCACATCAATTGCTCGCCTCGGTTGGCTTGAACGATGTCGCGCATAAATACCCGTGGGAGCTTTCCGGTGGGATGCGTCAACGAGCTTCTTTGTGTCGGGCACTGATTCACGAACCCGAAGTGCTCATGCTAGACGAACCGTTTGGAGCCTTGGATGCCTTCACCCGTGAAGAATTGTGGTGTGTGCTACGGGATTTGTGGGAAGCGCAGCATTTCACCGTGATGCTCGTCACCCATGATCTCACTGAGGCCGTGTTTTTGGCAGACCGGGTGTTGGTGATGAGCGCGCGTCCTGGCAAAGTGGTTATGAACCAAGCGGTTCCGTTTGCTCGCCCCCGAGACCTTTCGATTCGTTATGAAAAAGAGTTCATCGACATTGTGCACGTCCTCCGAGACCAAATCAAAACGGTCCGCGCCTCTTAAATTGGAATCTTATGCAAACAAAAACGAAAGAAAAGCTCGCCCCCTGGGCCGTCACGATTGGCCTGTTTGTCGGATGGGAAGGGATCTGTCGCCTATTTGACGTGCCGTCCTATTTCTTACCGGCACCGACAGTGATTTTTGAGGCAATGGTCGAATTCCGTGAAGCCCTAGTGGAAGATTCGCTCCAAACCTTGTTTTCGACAGCGGTAGGATTCCTGATGGCCGTGGTGTTTGGATTGGTCTTGGGCATCGCCGTGGGATGGTCCAAAACCATCTACAATGGGCTGTACCCGGTGATGGTCGGTTTCAATAGCATCCCCAAAGTGGCGGTGGTGCCGATTCTCGTGTTGTGGTTCGGCATTGGCACCATCCCCGCCATTTTCACTGCCTTCCTCATTTCCTTTTTCCCTATTGTGGTCAATGTTGCGACAGGGCTGGCCACCACCGAACCCGAGTTGGAAGATGTTCTCCGTTCCTTAGGGGCCAGCAAATTGGACATCATGCTCAAAGTGGGCATTCCGGGAGCGTTGCCTTATTTCTTTGGATCCCTGAAAGTGGCCATCACGTTGGCCTTTGTGGGGGCTGTGGTTTCGGAAACCGTGGCTTCCAACAATGGCTTGGGCCATCTCATGCTGTCCGCCCAAGCCAACTTCGAAGTGCCTCTCGTGTTTGCCGGTTTGATGGCTCTGGCCGTGGAAGGCATCGTCATGTACGCTCTCTTCGCTTTGATTGAAATGCGTTTCACTCGCTGGGCCTTCCGAGGCCAACACTGACCCCCTACACCCTCCACCGAACACAAGGAACCCATCGGGCACTCTTACTATGGTGCCCGCTTCTATGATCCCAGCCTCGGACGGTTCCTGGTGCCCGACACCGTGGTTCCCGATCCAAACGATTTAAAGGCGTACAATCGATACTCCTACGTGTTCGGGAACCCGATTATTTACACGGACCCGACGGGTCATTTACCGGTATTCAATCATACGACCGGGGAACAGGTCGCGGACCCTCAGGACAACATCACGCCGAGTAGCGGCCCGGTGCCTAGCGGTTATGCACCGAACCGTAGCCCTGACAATTTCATACGCGGGGTTGCCGAAGGAATGACCGGGCTTCCCGCCTATGCTGATCCAAATGATCCTGCCACTCAGTACGGAAAAATTACGGGAGAAATGTTAGGAAACATTTCTCCTGGGGGTCTTGCTGCTGGAGGCGTGAAAAAAGTCGTAAAAGAGACAGTTGAAGAAGTTGTTGAATCTGGAGTTAAGAATCGTGGAATAAGAGCGGCTCAAAAAGAAATACTTGGAGGATTTGCCAACGGTATCAGCGCCGATGAAATACGCGCGATTAACAAATCTTTGGGCGGTTCGATAGAATTGACCGGTGATGCGTCCTCAATAATTGCCGCAGCGTCAAGACATGATGGTTTTTGGAACAAAACAGCGGCGATGGTTAGAGAGATAGCAGGTAGGCATATGTTTAATGATGCCAACAAGCGCACAGCTCAGGCAGTAGTAGAAACGCTAGCAAAAAGGAATAATGTGAGTACGGGCGTTTCACCGCCCCAAATGCGGAAGATCATCAATCGAGTAGCGACGGGAGAATTAACCGACGTATCAGGCATAGCAAAAGCACTTCGAGGGTTTTAGTATGGAATCAAATTTAACAAGGGAGCAACTACGTTTAGTAGCCAATCAAATTGGTATCGACGATTTTCCATCACAATGGGCTGGCATTGATACAGTGCTGCCTATATTGGAAAAAATGAAAGGAGAGGGTGCGGTGATAGTTATCAAGTTAGATGGTCAGCGCACCCCTTCAGACGACAATGGGAGCTATACGCTAATCGTTAGTGGAGGACTGCTTGAGGAAGAGTTCTTGCGGGTTGATACAGATGGACTCGAAGACGGTCTTTCCAATGTGATTGTTGGTTATGCAAAAAGATGTTGGAACTTTGCGACCTAAACGATTGGTAGTTATCCGGGCGAGTGTTGGGTGATCCCATGATTGCGTTGTTGTTTGCCCCAACAGCGGCAAAGCCGCTGTTGGGGCCATTCAGGCGTGGCGAGTTTGGTTCATGACCATTTTGGCAATGAGCGTGTTGCGTCGAGTGAGCGGGACGGTGGGGCCTGAAAGCAGAATTGATGCAATATCCCTAGCAACGTGAGCAATGGAAATGGAGCGTGGGCCGCGCGGGGTGCGCGCCGCGGCCCGACCCGCGAAGGGTGGGTAGGGCAGGGATGCCCGGAAGTGCACTGGATTACAACCAAGATGCAGTGGCCGCCTTTAGGTGGCTGCTGCACCTTGTTAAGCGCCAGCTAGGAGAATAAACAGATCGGGAAGGCACGGAAGCCTGACCCCCATTTGTGAGCAATAAACATCCACTCTGCAACGCGATGGGTTAGCGGGATGAGCACTGAAGTGCTAGATGGCTGAGAGCAGCCGACGATATATCCCGAAAACTCAAAGAATGGACGACCTGATGGCCTGAATTTACCAACTGAATTAGGTGTGAACCCTACGAAGGTTCCACACTGTGAATCTGCTTTCATCAAGTCAATTCTTTTTCATTACTCAAGTCACTTAATTCGAACGACACTTTCTAACATTTCAACTTGTAACACATACTAAAATTAGCAATTAATTATCAGGATAATTGAGCGTAGGGAATATAAGAAAAGCCGTTTGCAAAAAATACCACTACCAAGATAAGGAGAAATTATGCCAAAAGTTTTTTTGAGCCACAGCAGCAAAGATACTAAACTTGTCCAAAAGATTAATAGCCATTTCAAGCGATGCCTAATCAAAACTTGGTTGGATGAAAGTGACATGCCAGGAGGAAGTCATTTACGGAACACCATTGAAGATAATATTGCAGGAAGTACGATTTTTATGCCTTTAATTTCACAGAATTTTTGTGAGTCTAATTGGTGTAATCGCGAATGGAATTTTGCTATTGAAGAAGAAGACGTTCTTTGCATTCCCATCATGTTGATCGACGAGGAATTTTGGAAGGACCAATCAGAAAAGATTCAGACATTTCTAAAAAGAATTCAAAAGCAATGGAAGTATATCAATTTTGATACATACCAATTTGATAAAAGTATCGAACAAGTTGAAAAAGCTATTTGGACCAATGAGCCAATCCGAATCCATCCAATCCAGGTAAAAGAAATTAGCGGGCAAACAGTACAAGAAATTGAATTTGAAATTTTAAATCAGCCATTGCCGACGAACATGCTTAAAACATGGGATATTCGACTTGAAGACCATATCTCAACCCAAGATAAAGATGGAAAATCAATTACTAGAGGTATCCCAGTTGCTTTTGCAGGTCGCCTACCAAACTGGATATATACTTATCTTTCAATACCTTTTTATAATAAACGAACAGTCTATATATACAACCAAGTATCTAACGAATATATTTGTGTATATTCACCAGAACCAACTACAACTGGAACTGTACTATCTATCTAAATGGTACAGCTTTGAGGCATCATTTTCAATTTGATGAGATAACAAAAACTTGGAGAGTATCATGTGGATGGTAAGAGCCGGAGGTGGAGGATATCTATACGAAGATTTCAAAATTCACAATGTTGTTGCTGTTGGCTGGCCTGATATCGGCAACTTATCAAATTTTAATTCATATGAAGATCTTAAAAGTGCGCTAAGGAATACATATCCTGATTTTAGTGAAGGAAAGTTATCAAGCACAGCAGGCCAACTGAATAGATTCAAAAATGAATTCAAGAATGGAGATTTTGTTATTACTTATAATTCTGAAGCTAGAATTTACTTAGTAGGTGAAATTGAGTCAAACTACGAGTTTGATAGAACAAGGCTAGAGTTTTTCCATATACGGAAAGTTAAATGGGTTGGTGAAATACCAAGAGATAGTCTAAGTCTAAAAACAAAAAATGTACTTGGTTCAATTTTAACAATTTTTGAAATAATTGGTTATCATGAAAAAGAAATCATTAGTTTCTTAAAAAAGAAAAGAAAAAGTTCAATAGCATTTGAAAAAGACGGAGTTGATTTTGATCTCATCAAGCAAGACGCTTCAGCAAAAGCACATGAATTTATTAAGGACAAAATCTTGTCTCTAGATTGGGAGGAAATGCAAGATTTAGTTGCTGGAATCCTGAGAGGAATGGACTATAAGACTCGCGTCTCAGCTAAAGGGCCAGACAGAGGCAGAGATATCTTTGCTTCACCTGACGGGTTAGGATTAGAAGAACCTAGAATAATAGTGGAAGTTAAACACAGGAAAGGTTCTATAGGTTCTGAAAAAATAAGAAGTTTTACAGGAGGGCTACGAGCTGGAGATAAAGGTCTATATGTGTCAACTGGTGGATTCACTAAAGAAGGAAAATATGAGGCAGAAAGATCAAATATTCCCTTGACTTTGATTGATTCTGATATGCTAGTTGATTTACTTTGTCAATATTACGAAAATATGGATGTCGAAACAAAAGCTTTGATACCTTTGCGGAAAATATACTGGCCGGTATAAGGCTAGAATACAGCTAAGCGATTTGTAGATATTGAGAGAAAACTCAATTCGTATTAACTTTTATATAAAATTTTTTACTTAAAAATAAATTAGTTTAGATATTATTACTAGCGACTTAAACGGAGCTTAGATGAATGTTTCGAGAACAAGATCAAAAGATTTCTTTTGAAAAGAAACTAGATATGTGAAGGAATGGATCTACTTGCAGCAATCTAGTGCATGGAATTTTGACATAATTGAAAAACAACGGAACTATGGTTTTATCTTTATCGCCGCAATCTTTGGAGTAACTGGATCGACCTTGCTTGATACAAATAGTTCCCTTTGGGTCGTAGTACCTCCAATGGTAGTTATATTAATTTCGAGAATAATTACTCAATTAGGCTTTATTTCGATACGGTTGGATCGTATCCTTGATATTGAAGCAGAGATGACTCGTTTAACTGGCGACGATTTCATATTAAGAACTGAAAGAAATATGGCTTCAGATTTTAGCTCAGCTTCGGTTTATGCCATTACGTATACCCGCGTTTCCGCACCTGTTTTTTCGGTTTATGAATAAACGCTCTGGTAGGGCGGTCCGAGGAGCCTGAGGAGTTGAGAATGGTGAGGTTTCATATTGAGTACGAGCGTTTGGTTTGTGTCCAAGTAAAGGACATGGATTCCCTTAAACGAGGAGAATACCCAACGAGCCGTGGGTCGATTGGAGGGCTTCCCTTTTTGATCGGGATAGGTTTCTTGATTTTCGAGCAGCGTCCCTCGTATTCGATGTTCTAAAGCTGCATAGACGAGCAAACAGAGCGTCATAATCATCATTAAAGCGGTGATGCGTTGTGGCTTTTTAAGAAAGAGAGATGAGGTGAAGAAGTAGGGGTCTTTCAGGAAGCGAAATCCTCGCTCTACTTTACTCTGGTTTTTGTAATTTTTGAGCAGCGTTTTTGGAGAGAGTTCGCTCGGATCGATTTGATTGGTCGCTAAAACAAAAATGCCTCCTTTTTTGCGAGCTTGATCAATGGGAGCTAAGTCCATCCTGAGATCGGCTTGGATTTTATAGACAATCGTTTCAGGCAACTCTTGTTTACGCGGTTTACCGACCTTTCCTTTTCCATACTTATGGACCTCTTCTAAGCCTTGAAACTGCACTTGAGTCCATTGGAAGTGAGGCTTACTTTTTTCAAAATGGTGTCGCGCATCGGCCTCACAAGCGAACTCGCGAGCACAGAGATGCTTGAGTCGTTTTTGGTCCTCCTGGCTTTCCTTCAACAGCTTCTTTTTTAAGGTTTTCCAGGATCGTGCCTCGGCTTCTTGGGAGTGGTAAGCCATCCAACGTTGAGGCACTCCCCCGTAAAGACTTCCGAGTTCTTCATAGCGATGGTTCGCGTCTAAGATTTGCATTTGATCGACATCAATACCCTCAATAAACTGCTGAACCAGCGATAAGGTCGAGGGAACTCGGGAGATAAAAAAAGTATGAGGGGAAACTTGTTGAATAGTGCGTTGGGTATAAAAAGCACTATCGGCTATCATATACTCAATCCCCACCCTATTTTTTAAATTTTCACAATGTTCCTTCACGATACGACCGAAGCTTTCTTTGTCACTACGATTGCCACTCGCGGCTTCCATATGAAGCGGAATCGAAGCTTGAGCTTCGACAATCAGATTGAGCATCACTTGATTCAACTCTTGACGATGATCGCGACTATAGCCTTGAGTAATATGAATGACATTTTCTTCACTCACTTCCCATGCAGAATTGTACTGACCATCCACATGAAAACTAGTCGAGTCTAAGTGGCCAAAACGGGTTTGTAAGCCTAAGTGTTGAGCACTATGAACGGCCAATTGGCTATACAATTCGCTGGCTCCATAAGCAAAGATCGCGTCTAACGTCCGACCTAAACTATCATCATTCAATTCGTCGGCACTCACCTCTTGTCTTAGGAGACGGCTTAAGGGTTTATCCCTAAAAAAATGAGGAACCAAGTAGAGGGTCTGCGACACAAAGCCTAATCCGTTGAGAATCATCGCCACCACGGCGGTTCCATGGGATACGGACTTGTCGGTGGGGGGAAGGCGTTGATCGATTTGTTCGATCAATCCCAGTTCGTGGCACATGCCCGCCACCAAACCCAGGTGGCCTAAATCTTTGGATTGATAGCGAATCGATTGATTTTCCAAAATTTTATCCGTTTAAGAAGGGAAGAAAGACAAGGATTGTGAAACCGTTTCCCCATCAAAACGGATATTTCAAAAAACCGCAATTCCAGGTGCGGAAACACGGATACACCAAAATCTTCACGGCCGTCCGGGAGCGATTGCGAAACACAAACATCGAGCCGGAAAACGGATCGTGGCCTAAACGCTGGAGGCACAAAGCCATCAAGCCATCAATCCCTTTACGAAAATCCACCGCCTCTACCGCTAAAAAGATCCTATGCTGAGCGGTCACTTGTAACATCGTCCTCCTTCAAAAACGTGTGCAGTAAGGTGGGGATCGCAAAGCCGGATTCCGACGGGGCCACCACCCGAAGACGATGTCCCCCAGGAGCAATGACTTCAAACTCCTGGCACGACAAGACAGCCCCTGGACACTGCAAGGGCGGGAGCGGGGACGGGGACGACGGGCGGAGTTCCACCCAACCAGGGGAACGAGCGACCGGAGACAAATCGACACGTTGACGCTGGTGACGACGCAGGATCTTGCGATCCAAGCGCAAATGGCGAATGACCTCGCTTTGAGAATGGTGGGATAATAAAGAAACCGCCGCATCCAACAGGGACACGGGAATCCGTTCGCATGAATAGCGTTTCTGCGAACGCCAACGAGCAAACTCTTGGGATAACTCCTCTAAACTCAATTCCATCAGGACTCCTTTCTGCATTGGGGGGCAATCAGAACTCCAGTATAGAACCCGCCAACCCCAAAAGCACGCAGACGCGTCGGAAATCGATTCTGTCAAGGTTCGCTTATCGGAAGGACACGATCAACTGTTTGGGGATTCCGGGGAGGATACTTTGCTTGGACATGATGCCAACGACCGACTTTTTGGAGGGCAAGGTTCGGATCGACTCCTTGGAGGAGCGGCTTCGGATCATTTGGATGG
>JANQJU010000050.1 GCA_028281495.1 SAR324 cluster bacterium | reverse complement strand
GCCACATTGTGGGGGTCGTCGGAAAGCTGGTTTAAATCGAGGAACCCCACCCGTTTCATCGCAAACTGGTCGCTGACATAAACGCCCGGTTTTTCGGTTAAGTGATACCCTAGCCATTCCAAGGTTTCGCGTTGCGGGGTTTGGCTGCTGACCAGAAAGGAAGCGAAGTCGGATTCCCCCAGATCGTGGATCCTTCGATACATCGTATCATAGGCTTGGGTTTGCAGGAAAGCCTCCGTATTGGCCGACTCGGTGTATTTGAATTCAATCAGAACGTATGCCTTGGGGGTGTCGCGGATGCCATCGGCCAATTTGGCGCGTTGTGGTGGGGTCCAGTGATCGGAAGTGCTGCTCAAGAGAAGCATGTCAGTTTTTAAGGGTTCGGCAGACAGGGGCGTTTCGGCTTTGACCGTGACCCTCACATCTTCCAGCCATTCTTGTTGAATGTTGGCAAACAACCGATGCCACCGGGTTTTGGGATACCAATCCCTGGTCTTGACCGCCTCGATGTCTTCCTGAGTTGCCTGGGGGCTTGGGTTTTCTTTGGTCTTTTCTTCCATAACTCCTGTGTTGAAAAACGGGGTTGGGGGCATCATCGTGGACGATGGTTTGCGTTTTCCGCATCAGGATAGCTTAGGAAACAACGGGATATCAGAGTGAAGTATTTCAATAACGTTTTAATAGAGTAGTGAAAGCATAAGTCTCTGGAGGCATGAGATCGAGGAGGGGGGAGGTTGCATACATGGGGGCTTCACCACGGCATCCTGGCCAAGGTTATGATCGATGCCGTCGTTTTCTTTGGTGCAATAAAAGAAATATCTGCTTTCTAAGGATCCAATCCCATGCTGCCGGTCCACAATAAGAGGAAACGTAAATCGTTACAACGTGCTCTAAAGTGACTTTGTCAAATTCCCGCAGAATGGATCATAGATCAACTCGGAGATTGGCAAGGTGTTGCTGTTCGTCTTTCATTTGTTGATTTTGCCGTGCCTTGATTTGCGTAACCCAGCTCTCCAGAGCTGTTATATCATGGCCTAATTCTCGTGCGGTAGGGGCTGTAGGGTTTTTATCGGATGAGGGATCATGGGCTTCAATCACTTCGCTGCAACGTTTGTAGAGCCGAGCCAGTTCGGTATATTCCTCCATCTGAAACCCAACCGTGGCTTCGAGGCCTCCAAAACGAATCCAGTCACGATAACGTCGAACCACCCCATTAAACACCACATCTTGGACAACACGCTCAATCGTGGCTCGCAAAAAGCCATAGTGTTTTCGGATGGTGTTTTTATGCTCGAAATAAGGACTGTTTGCTCCAGGTAGTTGAGCGATTTCTCGTTGTTTTTGCTTCAAAACTTTGATCCGGTCTTTATAACCCTTGTGTTCCCAAGGAAGGCCGTTGAACACATGCCCTGGTATTTGATTCTGATGCTCCAAATATTGAATGGCATGACAAATGGACGCACTATGAATTTCATCCTGAAGTTGTCCTAAAAAGGACGTGTCATGGGTGAATACTACAACTTGTCTTTGTTTAGCTTCATTGACCAAACGTTTTGCCACCATTTGTCGACGCCAATGATCTAAGGACGATACCGGATCGTCGAAAATCAAACTTCCTGAATGGTTCGCCAGTTGGAGTTCAGCCAAGAAGGAGCCGATGGCAATGGCCCGTTGTTCTCCCTCACTCAACACCTCTTCTAATTTTTTTTCATTGGGAAAATCGAGTAACAACTGATGCAAGGTTTTCCCGTATTCCGTTCTTCGGCGCAGTTTGGTTTGGATATGTCCAATTCCAATCGCTTCAAATTCTTCGTTCAGGGCGGCTTTTAGGGCCTCGGTCACTTCCTGGTCGGCCAGTTCCTTCGATTTATTCGAGATCCGTAACGTATTGAACTGGGGTTTGCATTCTTCCAAGGCTTGTTTCGCTTTCGAACGGTCGATCCATTCCAATACCGCATCGAGGCATTCACTGAGTTTTTGTCGTGTGGTCAAATTTTCATGTTCTGAATTCAGTTGTACTTTATTGGTTTCGTCAGCGGCTTGCTCAAAACTTTGAGCCGCTGCAAGTTGGCTTGTCGCGAGATCTTTCACACGCTGATATGGGTTTTCACTCAGCGTCGGAATGCTATCCCATGAGTGGAGTTTAAGGGCCTCCAGCAAGGATTTTTGACGATGCTGGAGTGAAGCTTCGAAGGCTTTCAACCGGGCAATGAGGGTTGCATCCAATTGAGAGAGTTCCATTGCCAACGAATCGTCGAGGCCCAATGTGAGATGTTTCTGTTCAAGGCGGTTTTGGGCAGTGGTTAGCTCCCACCTTTTTTGTTTTGCATGCCGTGCGGCATCCTCCTGAATGTATGTTTCAAATCGTTGGAGTCGTGCGGCTCCCTCATCCAAAGGTTGCTGACATAAGGGACACAGTGCTCCTTCATCGGTATGAGGAAATTTGTGTTGGGGGTATGCCACTTCCGTGGAAAATCGTCGTGCGGCATCAAAAAGCAACTTCCAACTGTGATCTCCCGTGCCGGGCAAAAGCGTTTCACCAGCACGGAAGGCCTGTGCTGCGGTTGCCTCTGCTCGGATTGCTTGCTGGCAGGCTTCGTCTAAAGCTTTAATTTGCGAAACGGCTGCATCGGATACCAGAGCAAGCATCGATTCAATCCGAGTGGCCAGCTCCTGCAATCGTTGTTGCGACATGCGTCGTTCTTGGGCTTTTTCTTTTGGATCGGCTGAGGAGAGGATTTGATCAAGGTCTTGCATTCGTTGTTGTTCTGATGCCGACACCGTGGAGAGTCGCTTGATTTCTCGAATATCGGCGGCTTCGGCCTTACTAGCAATGATTTGTCCTATCTCAGATGAGCCGGTGAGATGGTCAAAGGGTCGGGGATCCAGATGGATGCTTTCAATTTCAAGGTCCAGCCGACGGCGCAACTCTGGGAAAACGTGTTGGGCTAGGTTTTCCAACACATCGAGGCCCAAGGGCAAATAAGCAATATCGCTTTCTTCCGTGACATAGATTCGGGCGCAACGAGTGTCAAAAACTGTGACTGTTGAGAGTTCATCGGGCGATGGGTGACCCGATATCCACTTCACAGATTGAGCAACTCCTCCGATTTCAACCTCAAAATGGGCTTCAGGAATACGATTCCGAACACTCGAATCGGTGACATCTGGGTGAATCGGTTCGGTTTGGTCGCGAGCACGACAGGCACGTTTCATGACACGACCGTACCCTGATTTCCCACTACCGTTTGGTCCGTAGATAATCGTCATTCCTTGTGGTGAAAATTTGAGTACTTGTCCGGAGGCGATGCGGTTGACATACTTGAGGTCTCGCAATTCTTTTAAAAGGACCGTCTCACCCGCTTTCGCGATTGTTGGAAGGTGAGCCGAAGTCAACGGAATGGCTTGGAGCGAGCTTGTTGTTAAAAGCTGATTTTCCAATTTGAACAGTTCATACAGTTCTTCATAATCTTGTTCAGACAGTGCGCCTTCTTGTTGCAAGAGCCGACGGACGGCATCTCGCTGCCAAAGCGTGAGTTCGGATTCGGTCCATTTCAGAATTTTATTCAGTAGTTCCATAGTGGCTCGTTGGGCGGGATGCTGAGGCAAAATTCATTAAACTGCGCTGCTAGTAAAAGCGATCCTATTTAACTGTAGAGATGATGTCACGGTCAAAAAACCACTTGACCGAAACTGGCTGTCAATTCAAAACGAATAGAAGGAGACAGGCACGCCTAAACACAATGGAAATCAAGTGAACCATGAAAAAATGGAACCTGCTGCAATCTGGAGCAATCCCATGCCTAAGCATCCTCTGAAGATCCCATACGGCATATCCGATTACGAAGCTATTCGAACTCGCAACTATTATTATGTCGATAAAACACGATTCCTTCGTCTTTTGGAGCAATACAACTATGTAGTGTTCATTCGACCGAGGCGGTTTGGCAAGTCGTCGTGGGTGGCTTTGATGTCGGGGTATTACGATAAGCGGAGAGTTGATCAATTCGAAACCTTGTTTGGAGGTACGGATATTGGCGCGCACCCGACCGAAGAACGGAATCAATACTTGATCCTAGCATTCAATTTCTCTTTGGTTTCTTCGGTCAAAGATCAAGTTGAAGCAAGCTTTGAGACTTATTGCAAAGAAGTCATCCGCAACTTTTTGGAAACCAATCAAGCCGATCTTCCACTGGAATTCCATCCTGCCATTCTTGCTTTGCCTACTGCGAGCAGTCAATTGAATGCTTTATTCGTCCGAGCGATGAAGCTTAGGCTCAAAATCTATGTACTGATTGATGAATATGACAATTTTGCCAACACAATACTGACGGAGTCAGGGTCTGACGCGTATCACGAAATCACTCATGGCGATGGATTTTATCGACATTTCTTTTCCGTCCTGAAAGGGGGAACCAGCGAGATCGGAGCCAGCGTTGCACGGTTGTTCATGACGGGTGTGTCTCCGGTGACTCTCGATGACGTCACCAGTGGATTCAACATCGGTCGAAACCTCAGCCAAAACCCAGAATTCCACGATATGCTAGGGTTCACCGTGGCAGAAGTACAAACAATGCTTGAGTATTATCAACAGCATGACCGCTTTCCTCTGAGTATTCCTCAAGCCTTGGAGTTGATGCAAGACTGGTATGGCAATTACCAATTCTATCGCAAATCCCAAGAAACCTTATTTAACACGGATATGGTTTTGTATTTCGTGAGTGAAGTGATGACTCATCGTGGGTTGCCGTCTTATCTTATCGATCAAAACGTCCGGATCGATTATGGAAAACTGAGGCATCTGATTTTGTTGAATCGTCAGTTGAATGGAAATTTCGACCAGCTCAAAACGATTATTGAGGAAGAAAAAATTGTCACTGAAGTGGAAGCTAGCTTCTCTTTAGACCAAATGCATCGTCCTCAAAATTTCAATTCGTTGCTGTACTATTTTGGCCTACTCACATTCCAAGGCACGTATCGAGGCAGCTCATTATTGGCGATTCCCAATCAAACTGTAAAACACTTGATTTACGGCTACCTTCGCAATGCTTTGGAAGAAGCCAAGTTGTTTACGAATCAATCCGACATTTTTATCAAACTGATTCAAGACATGGCTTGGAGCGGCGAGTGGCAACCGGTATTTAACCACCTCGCACAGCAAATTGAGCAACAAACCAGCATTCGTGATTATTTGTCGGCAGAAAAGGTGATTCAGGGTTTTTTGCTGGCTTATCTCAATGTGTCAGATGTCTTCTTGTGCCGAACTGAGCAAGAATTCCATAAAGGCTTTGCCGACTTATTTTTAGAACCCTTTGTCGCCAAATATCCTGACATTCAATATGGGTTTTTGATCGAATTGAAATACATCAAACGCAACGACTGGGATGAGAAAAAAGCAGAAACCCTTCTCAACGAAGCCCAAGAGCAGCTCACCCAGTATTTCCAGGATGAACGCCTCCAACGTTGGCCGCATGTACAATTTACAGGGATTGTCCTGTTGTTTTGCGGGTGGGAGTTGAAAGCGATGAGAAATCAAACTGATTGTTAGACCCATTCTATTTTCACACACAGGAACTGCCATGTCCGACCCGTATCGTCTCATTCCGTATGGTATGGCCCATTTTGAGGCCATTCGCCGAGAAAATAAGCTCTATGTGGATAAAACCCGATTCATTCGGAATTTGGAAAAATACAAATACACGTTCCTGATTCGTCCGCGACGCTTTGGCAAATCTTGCTGGATTTCCCTGCTGGAAAGCTACTACGACCGCAGCAAAACCGAGCAATTTGAGACGATCTTTGGAGGACTCGATATTGGGGAAAAACCTACGGAAGAACGCAATCGTTTTGTGGTCATGCGGATCGATTTTTCTGTCATCCACGATGCGCTGGATACGCTACAATCCAACTTCGAAGCCTACACCACCACCATTCTAGATGACATGTGCCAACGTTATCCCGATTGCTTCCCGGGTTCGGTGGTGGACTCTATTTTGTCCCAGGCGAATATCAGTGCCAAACTCAACCGATTGTTCCTACACACCCAATTGCATCAGATCCCGCTCTACATTTTTATCGATGAATACGACAATTTTGCGAACACCGTGCTATCGCGGCACGGACAAGACGCTTACCATTCCTTCACTCACGCGGACGGATTCTATCGAAATTTTTTTGCTACACTGAAAGGAGGGACCACAGGGGGAGGATTGGAACGCTTGTTCATCACCGGGGTATCTCCCATCACGTTGGACGATGTGACCAGTGGCTTCAACATTGGAAAAAATATCAGTTTGCTTGCTGAATTCAATGAGTTGTTGGGGTTTACTGAAACGGAAGTCCACAAAATTCTGAAATATTATCAAGAAGTGGGAGTGTTCGATCTAGATATTGGAACCTGCTTAGGGGTGATGCGGGAATGGTACAATGGCTATCGTTTTGCTGAAGAGGCCACCGCGGATCTCTACAATACCGATATGGTTCTATATTACCTCACTGAATGCATTCCGAATCAGTCGGCTCCTCGTGAATTGATCGACAACAATATCCGCATCGACTATGGCAAACTGAGGCATTTGTTCTTGGTCAACCAACAGCTCAATGGCAACTTCGACCAATTGAAATCTTTGATTGGGGAAGAGGAGGTAACTACCGAAATTCAGCAGAGTTTTCCTTTAGCGGAACTCACTCAACCTGAGAACTTCTTATCGCTGCTATATTATTTTGGACTCCTAAGCATCCGAGGTTATTTTCAAGGCACCCCCCAGTTGGCGATTCCCAATCAAACAGTCAAACGGCTCATGTATGGGTATCTGCGGGATGCATATAAAGAGGTGGAGGTGTTTCCGATCAATCTTTTCACATTCACCCAATTGGTTCGCAAAATGGCATTTGAAGGGGCGTGGAAACCAGCCTTTGAATTTCTGGCTCAAGCTATCGAAACCCAAACGCGAATTCGGGATTATTTGAATGGTGAAAAGGTTGTGCAAGGGTTTCTGGCTGCCTATCTCAATGTGACCGATTTCTTTCTTTTTCACTCCGAATACGAATTCCAAAAAGGCTACGTGGATCTGTATTTAGAACCCTTCTTAGCCAAACACACGGATCTGCCCTTTGGTTATCTGATCGAATTGAAATACATCAAACGGGGCGACGCGTTGAGTGAAACCACACTTTCCCACGAAGTGGAGCAAGCGACTGCACAGCTACAGGGCTATCTGCAAGACGAGCGGTTGCAACAACTCACGTCCGTGATTTTTATTGGATTGGTGATAGTTTTTCATGGCTGGGAGATGGTTTGGTGCGAAGACGTCAAAGTTCACTAGCACCGATGCCCTCTTGACCCTGGATTCCAAAATAGATTAGCATCCCGTTCTGTGGCGGATGGGATCGTTTGAACTGAATTGTTGTGAATCACAAGGGATGAGGGGGCACCAATGAATGAACTTCAAAATTTGGGACTAGAAGACGACCTGGGACTGGATATCTTTCAGTTTGATAACGCAAGGCAAGTGCTCGCCCAGTATATCGAAGGGTGTCAGGCTATAAAAAAAAGTTATTCGTATCGCCATTTTTCACGCAAGCTGGGATACCGCTCCCCGAGTTATGCCAAATCTCTGATTCAAGGGGATCGTCCTTTTACCAACAAAGTGATCAGTGAGTGGGTGGTCCTCATGAAACTCAAGGATGATCAACGGAAATATTTCGAGTTGTTGGTAAAGCAAGAACAGATCAGTCCCAACAACCCGCTGCATGAAGAGTATCAGGAAATGCTCGAAATTCTCAGAACCCGCACCCAGATCAAAACGGTGGAAGAAGAACGAGTGGCAATGACCTTTTCTTGGTTGCATTTGATCATTCGGGAACTGGCATTGTTGCGTGATGCTCGTATCGATTTACCGTCTGTGCATCGATGTCTGTCCAAATTCAAAACCCCTTTCACCAAACAAGAGATTCTGGTGTGCATTGAAGAACTCCAAAAAGGGGGGTTTTTGGTAAATCAAGATGGGGAATGGCATGTGGATGACCCGAGCATCACGTTTGAGGATGAAAAAATATCATCCTTATTGCCGGTCCTACTCAAACAATTTCATCGAGAGGGCATCAAATTTTCTCTGGAAGCACTCGATTTGCCGATGGGAGCGAGGGAATATGGTGCCCTCGTTGTTGCCACCACCCCCGATAAGTTCCGGCTTTTCAAGAAGCGTCTTAAGGAGTTTTCGCACGAAGCGATGGAAATTCTGGAAACCCCACCCAATGAATCCACCCTAGTGACTTCGTTCACCTTTCAATTTTATCCGGTGGCCAAATCCACCTAGCCATTTTCTCTTCGTTTCAACCAAGGAGTGCGGCCATCTAGTCATTCCCATTGGGGTTCAATAAGTCTGGCTCCTCATGCAAAAAACAGTTTATTGCCAGATGCCACCATCCTAATTATCGTCTTATTGCCAGATGCCACCATCCCAATTATCGTCCCATCGTAAATTGGGAACGGTGCTGGTGGTACTGCTGGTAGTGCTACTGGTGGTGCTACTGGTGCTTGAGGTACTTGTTGTGCTGCTACTGGTGCTCGAAGTGCTGGTACTCGAAGTGCTTGTTGAGGTGTTACTCGTACTCGAAGTGCTGGTGCTTGAAGTACTCGAAGTGCTGGTGCTTGAAGTACTCGTTGTGCTGCTACTGGTGTTTGAAGTACTCGTGCTACTAGTGCTCGAAGTACTCGTCGTTGTGCTCGACAGGAGGCTGGTTGAATTCAGAATCGAACTCGTGGTGGTCGAGGATCCATTGGTGGTTGATTCTGCGGGGCTTGCACTTTGGGAAGATGAGGGGATCTCCGCATTTGGAGTGGTCCCCGCATCCCCGTTGGAGTTTTCGTTACTAGGCAAGTTGTCGGGAACTGGAGATACCTCAGCACCCTCGCTGCTGGAGGCATCTCCAGTTTCCTCGGTCGGTTCGAGGGCAGCATTGCCTTCGTTGCTGCCATCGATATCGGGGGTTGGATAGTGACCCGCTTCCAGTGCGGTATCTAAGGTTTGAATGATTTGTTCTACTTCTTGAATTTCGGTTTCTAAGAGATCTTGGGTTTCTTGTGTGGTTTCGACAATCACTTGCTGGGCGTTTTCAATGGCTTCAGGAGTTTCAGCCTGGATGATCTTCACCAATTCAGTCACCAAGGTGGTTTCTCCAGTCACATCTGAAATTTCGCGTACGGCGGCTTCTGCATTGGGAGTCGTTCTCAATTCATCACTCAACTGACTCACAAAATTGTTATTGGCAAAAACGGGCTCCAGATCCGTTTCCACCAATGCGGCGAGATCGATATCACTTTGCACCGCTGCATTGAGCAAGAGAGGCCCGATGGTCTCGTCACTGGAAAAATTCCCTTCAGTGAATAAGTCCGTGGGCAAGTTGGGATCGCCTGTTTCAGTCACGCCAAATCGTTCGAGCATCACCAATTCGGTCACCCCCTGTAAAATTTCCCAACTCTGGGACTCGGTTTGTTCAAACTCTTCGGCGATGGCTGTGGTCACTGGATTGATGTGGCGAGTGACATTTCCTGGTTGGGCAATTGCGGCCTTATAGGTGGTAGTGCCCACAACGGTTCGTAACGTGGCGGGCAGTTCTTCAGGAAAAATTTCCACTTCAAAGGCATAGCGGCCTTGATCATCTGTGAATACGGCATCGAGCAATTGGCCGTTTTGGGTAACGAGCTGCACTAACAAACCTCGCGTCGACGACGGGGTTGAATAATATCGAGCGGCTTGTTCTTCATCACCGACATTCACGATGCCTTCAATGGTGAGCAGGTCGCCATCACTTTCTGACTCTTCTCCCGGATTGGGAACCAGCGTTCCGCACCCCAGTAAAAAAATCCAAAGCAGATAAGTGATATATCGTTGTTTGGATAGTAAACTGAGGAGCTTCAACATGGGGTACCGTTTCCCTAAAGTAAGCCGTGATTTTTTCTTTCAGGCAAAGGAAGTATTATCTTTTAGGAAAGGATAAATGAGAAGGTTTTATTTTCTGAATTTGGATATTTTTTACACCAAAACGCCTATTGCAACCTGCAGACAACAGAGAGTTTTAAGATGATTTAATAGAGGTTGGGAAGACTGATGGGGGGCAGGAGCCAGCCGAAGGGCAGGCTCCGTGATGAGATCAATCGAGTTTAGGGACGATAAACACAGCGAAAACCATAATTGCTGTTTGTATTGGTTGGTAGGTCTGCAAACTCCAATGTGAAAACACCTGCACCTGTCGAACTACCATTCGCACCACCACGTTTTACTCCGCCTTGAGAGCCGCCGTACCATCTTCCAACACCATTGGTATTAGCAGTATAGCTACCGCCAGCTGGTAAGATATCTGTGCTGCTGGCACTACACCCCCCAGGAATCGCGACATTCATTTCATGATAGCTTGAAGGACAGTTCGTAGGACCTGAGGAATAAACAGCGGGATTTTCGCCTACCGAATAATCGACCCATTCCCAAGTGTTCCCAGCAAAATCCCAAATTTTGGAGTTATTAGATAAAAAGAATTCCCGTTTTTGCTCCCAACCGGATCCAGGGCTTTGACCACTATTGTTTCCGGTTCCTGTATAGGGATCGTTCGTGTCCGCAACCGCACTGACAGATCCACCATCGGAATGACCACGAGGAAGCATCCCGCTCCCGACGGCGCTGCCCGACCAATTGGTAGCCGTTGCTTCGATATTGCGAGCGATGGTCATCCATTCCGGATTGGAAATCAGGGCATATTCGCCAGATCCTCCAAGGATTGAACTACATTCAGAGAACGCATCATTGGCATTGATATTTGTCCAAGGTGTGCCAGTATTTTGCGAAACTGCGTTTCCACTTCCATCGCTTTTCATCTCGAATTGCGCCACACAGAAATCACTGGTTCCCAGGGTGATATTACCAGGTACTGGAACATAGCCAGTGGGGCAACTGATGCTGGAACCACTTGCCGTGATCGTGGCACAGGACCAACTGGAACCATCCCATTGCAGCGCTTTATTCGCACCGGTACAAAGGACGGGGGTCAAACTGTTTGCCAAACCATGTGCGTAAGTCTTGAGCTTGGAGAAGTTGTCATTCACTTCGGATGCTCGAGCGGGATCTCCTGTTTGAAATTCTTGAAGCGTGGGAGGCGTTGCCAGCGCGGTTGCAGCAGTTAGGCTGAAAACAAGGCTATTGATGACGCCTGTAACAGATCGCTTGAAGTAAGATTTTTTGTGCATATTCATCAGTTTCATAGCTATTTATCTCCTAGTTTTGATGGTGTTTAATCCTATTTTTGACAGTGTTCATTCGTATTTTTGATGGTGTTAAGCCTTATTTTGATAGTGTTCATTCTTAATTTTGATAGTGCTCATTCTTAATTTTGATGGGGTTGATTCTTAATTTTGATAGTGCTCATTCTTAATTTTGATGGGGTTGATTCCTATCAATCGAGACAAGATTAATCCCGAATTGTCTTTAATGTTTGATTTTCAGAAGAGATCAGTCCCACCGCATTTCATCCCAGTTGCCGTGGTCCCAAAACAAAGTTTCCCCCACGGGACAATCCAATGCGTTGCCGTACAGACAGTCGACATCGTTTGCCGAAAGAACGCCGGTGAAGAGGCGCACTTCGTCTAACTTGCCGGTGAAGGCATCGTTACTTTCGTTTTCATCGCGTGCTCCAAAGTTGGTGGCTGCATTGTTGATTGTGGCGCCCGTTAAGGTGTCAGATTCCACGGTGGTGTTCAGGTCCGCGCCATCCACATAGATTTTCACTTTGTTGGAGGTCGCTTGACCGTCGTAACTGACTGCCACATGCTGAAATCCGGAAGCGGAAGAGATGGCCCCGGTAAATACTTTCATGCGATTGGCTGTCCCTCCTGAATGTGCCCTAAAATTGAACACCAGCTTGTGATCACTGCTTCCAGTTTTTTCTAAAAACAGTGCCCAGCCGTTATCATCGGTTTGATTGACCAACATTTTGCTCAGCAGAACTTGTTTTTCAGCAGAACTGCTGCCTCGGTCCATCCAAAGAGATAAAGAGAACTTACTGGTGGACGCCATATTAAACGGAGAATCCGATGCGGTATCTCCTAAGGACACATATCGGCTTGCACTCAAATCCAAAGCCGGTGTGCCACTGACGCCGATCTGGGTGAAAACAGGAGTCGCCGCAGTGCCGGGACTTCCGGATTTACCGGAACCATCGTAACCGCCGATGGCTGCTTCCAAATCGTCATCCAAGTGCCATTTCCCAATGGCTTGGAGGCCGGAAGGTCCTGTGGATTTCAATCGCTCTTCTATATCGACAATTCCTACTGTGTTCTGTTCGCCTGTTTCTCCTTCGGAAACTCCGTCAGAGGCACAGCCGGAAGCCAGCACTGCTGTCGCAAAGAGCAAAAGAAACGGTCTGAAATATCGTGATTTTTTATTCATCGTTTCGTTTCCTCGATTCGGGTGATGGTAATTCTCATATGAGGCATGAGGTGAATGGATTCATGAAAGGGTGAATCAAGTTTCTGTGCAATCTTTATAAACTTATAGTTTAAAATTCTATGAATTCTTCTAGAGTTTAATTGTTTTAGACGGCTCCCTCTCAATCAATGACTGAACAGAAACGATTTGGATTAGCTATTGCTCAGCGACTCACAAGCGATGCTTCGTTGTGTGTTGCTGTTGAAAAAATACTAAACTCAATCGGAGTATAAGAATAGAGAGAATATGCAAAAAATGCGTTCACAGTGTTCCATTTTTAGAACATTTATTCGTTATCTTCGGAAGGCTTTGGTGGGATCATGTGGTGAGCGGTAACAAGATTGTGAAGGTGGTGCCTTGTCCCTCACGAGATTGAACCTGGATTTTCCCTTGGTGCTTTTCGATGATGCTATAAGAAATCGACAGTCCCATGCCGGTGCCTTCGCCGACGGGTTTGGTCGTATAGAAAGGTTCAAAGACTCTTTGTTGGATGGTTTCGCTCATGCCACAACCGGTATCTGTGAATCGAATGCCCAGCCATTGGGAATTGGCCTCTGGGGGGGCTAAAAATGTTTCGATGGTGAGAGTGCCGGGGCTTGTATGTTGCCCAGTGACTTGGGTTTTGCCGATGGCTTGGCACCCGTTGACCATGATATTCATGAAGACCTGATTGAGTTGGGCTGGATGGCATTTAATCTGGGGTTCCACTGTGAAATTGCAGACAAACTGCACCGTTTTTTTGTATTGCGTGGTGATCAAGCGGAGAGTCGAGCGGATGCCATCCACCACATTCGCCTGTTTTTCTTCTGCCTCATCCAATCGGGAAAAGGTGCGGAGATCGGCAACAATCGTTTGAATCCGGGAGCTACCTTCCTGAATATCAAGTAAGGTTTGGGTGAACTTTTCGAATTGTTGCTCTAGGTGTTCCAAGAGTTCGGGTTCCTCGGCGAGCAATTGGGTCAAAAATTCTTGATGCGCACGCAGTTCTTTTTCCAAAGTACTGGTGTTCATCGTCACAAAATTCGTGGGATTGTTGATTTCGTGAGCAATGCCTGCAATCAACTGTCCCAATCCTGCCATTTTTTCGGAGTGGACCAATTGGGTTTGGGTCCGTTTCAAATCCTTGTGTTGTTGGGCCAGTTGGTCGAAGGCATTTTTCAGTTCTTGAGTCCGTTGTTCCACTTTAAGTTCTAGGGTTTGGTTCTGGACTTCAATCGTTTTATTGAGTTGTTTGAGATCCAAAAATTGTTGATGAATGGCTCGTTGCATGTGTAAAAAATTTTGAGCGAGCACATCCAATTCATCTTGATGGTCTACAGCAAACGACAACTGAAGGTGTCCTTCCTGCGCCAACTGGTTGGGCTTTTGTTCTAAATCTCCTGAGGCAATGATTTTCGTGGCTTGTGTCAATTCAGAAAGTGGTCGCGAAATCGAGTTGGCGAAGGTGAGCGACAACGGCACCAACAACAGCAAGCTTCCCAAGCCAACAAACACCAGCACTTGCAGCAACTCAAAAATGTTGGCCCAGAACTCCCTTTTCGAATACAGCACCGCAATCCCCCCCATCGCCTGTTGGTTGGAATACAGAGGCAATAGTCCTTGGAAATAGCCTTGTTCACGAATTTGAATTTCATTCAAGACGAGGTGTGCCAAATCGGGAGACAAGGGGGAGGAGGAAGAAGAGGCCACTGTGCTGAAATCCAACTGATGGTATGCGGGGAGGTTTCCGACGCTCAAGCCTTGTAAGGTGAACAGATTGATTGGCATGTTGGTTAACTTGGTCAATCGTTCTAAGAAAGCTGAGTTCAATTGTTGTACGGCAATCACCCACCCAATTTGTTGGGGTTGCATCGCATCGGTTTTGGCATCGTAAGCCAGGCCAATAATGGGTTTGTAAGCCACCAAACTTAAGGTTCCTTCAATGGCTTCAAAACGAATGAGTTCCGATTCAGGCAGGTCTTTTAAAGAGAGGAGATTGAAGCCAGGAATCGACGTTGTGGTTTCCCAGGTAGTGGGACGTTGCTCTTGATGAGTGGCGAAAGACAAAACTTGCAGTTCTGGTGAGGGATAACCTTGCGCGTAGCCGATGGATGTGGTGGTGGGGGTGATTTGAGAAAAGGCAATCGGGTCGCCCTCATTGTCGACAATCATCACCCGCCATAAATTGCCTGCAATGACTGCGGTGTTATGGACAATCTCTGCCAACTCTTGATTGGCTTTGCGGGTCAGGCGGGGGACGATTCGGTTTTTGTAACGGACGAGGTATCGGAGTTTGAGACCAATGCCTTCGATACCGGCGACTTGCTGCACGGCATCTTGCAGCCGCTTTTTATGATCTTCCGTATCATCAATGATCACACGGAAGGATTGTCGAATGATGTTATTGGCAGTCGAGACATTCTGATTGTAGATGATGGAGGAGGCGATCCCAATGAATGCCACCATGATCAACATGCTGATGGCCACCACCCCCACGATCAGCTTTTTTTTCAGACTCATGCGACTTACCCACGTTGAATTTCAGCGCCTCATTGAATGGGACCGCTCCATTTGTCTTTCCACAACGCATTGTAATCGTATTGAGGAGATCCATTGACGTAATCATCCAAGAAGGATTGAGCATTGTCTTGTGTGATGAGGAGCGATTTGATGTGAAATGCCCGTTTTTCGTGAGGCCATTCCGTGGGGTGAATCTTGCCTTGGTAGGCTTGATAGACAAACGACAAGGACATCCCCACTTGCCAATAGGGGTCAGGAGACAACGTGCACAGCATTTCATGAGCCAGGACTGCGGCCACTGCATCCCCGGTGGCATCGATTCCTGTCACTTTCACTTTTCCTGCCTTTCCGATCTCTCGCAGAATCTCCAACGCCCCTAATGCCATTTCGTCGTTGGCTGCCCAAATTCCTTGAATATCCGAATATTGAGTCAACCATGTTTGTGTGAATTCCATCGCTTCCATACGGCTCCAATTGGCTTGCTGGACATCGACCAGTTCGATGTTAGGAAATTCTTTCAACGCTTGCTGCAATCCTTCATAGCGGGCAACCGCAATCGAGTTTCCCATCCGTCCTTGCAGCGCCAGGATTTTCCCTTGGCCCTGCATGGCTTGGAAGAGTGCTTTTGCCGTTTCGTAGCCGGACTCTCGGCCATTTGGGGTGGTATGGACCACCCAATAGGGGTTGTAATCCCAAGGCCAAATGTCATCGGGTTTGTTCCATTCGGTGGCAAAGTAAACTCCTGCGTCTCTCGCGATTTCTGCCAATTGATTCACGACAGGTGATTCATTGGGGTCGAAATAGAATATGGCTTGGCGATTGGTTTGTTTCAGGACACGGTGAAAATCGTTGACCTGCTTTTCACTATTGCCTTCACTCAATAAAATGATGAGTTTGTCAGAAGCACCGAGCGACTTGGCATACATTTCTGCCCCTTTAACGATGGCATGATAATACTCATTGTCCAGTGTCCGGATGGAAACGACAATCGATGGGATGGTTTCCGCCATGCTGCCTGTCGAAAAAAACACTCCGATCAAGCAGGACAGAAAGATTTTGTGAAGAGAAGTCATAGTACCTTTATACAACCAGATTGCTTTTTGGGTTTGGACCATAGGCATTTTCCTCCGGGTTGCTGTCTTGCACAAAAAAGATAATCAGTACAATCAAACCCACTAAAGGAATCAGGCCAATCAAGACCCACCACCCCGTTCGATCGGTGTCATGCAACCTTCGAACCGCGACTCCCAAACTCGGCAGAAACACGGCAAGGGTGTAGGCCAGTCCGATGAGACCATCCGTGCCGGACGAGTCATCAATAAAAGCCAGTGCTACGGTAATGATGGTGCTGATCAATGTGAACATCCAGTATTCTTTTCTCCGCGCTCTTCCTGAGAACACCACGTATTTCTTCAGTACTTCGATATACCAATACATATTCTCTCCTTTGCTATTACCTTTATTGGGTTGATGAGACGCCATTCCGCTTGAGAGGGCTGCCTCACGTTTGCATCAACGCCACTCTGTCATATCGGACTCGTTATACACTCATCAAGGCACTTATTTTGGTAAGCGGGAAAAAATGTGAATTGGTGGAGATGTGATATATACTTCTGGCTTCCAAGAGATCTGAGGTACACTGAGAAATGGAGTTTAATGAAACCTGAAGAAAGGAAAGTATGGATCACCAACGGAATATTGCGTCAGTGGAAAAAACACGCCCGTCCATTGGATTGGCATTGGGGGCAGGAGGGACACGAGGATTTGCTCATCTGGGAGTGATTGAGGTGTTGGAGCAAGCGAAAATTCCTATTGATCTGATTGTGGGTTCCAGCATTGGTTCCTTGATTGGGGCCATGTATGCTTTCCGACCGAAAGTGGCTCCCAACAGGCGTCACCTGCAAAATTATCTGAATTCCGAGGCATATGACACCACACGGATTTCGTTTCTGCAGCAAAGTGAACTCGATCAAAAAAATTTTTACGAACAAATCAAAACGAAGCTGGTGCAAGGAGCCGGTTTTGCGCTTTCCTTAACCAAGCCTGCCTTGATTAGTGAAGAAACATTACGCAAAAACGTTCGCTACATTCTTTCTCCCGTCAACATTGAAGATAGCCTTGTGAAGTTTGCCATCGTGACATTCGACCTCAAAAGTGGCCAAGAATTGGTTCTAGAAGAAGGCCCTTTGGTGGAAGCGGTCATGGCAAGTTGTGCGATTCCAGGAATCTTTCCACCCATCAAGCAGGGCGATTGGCAATTGATGGATGGTGGTGTGGTGAATCCTATTCCCTGCAATCATGCCCGCAAGTTAGGAGCGGATGTCGTGATTGGGGTGGATCTCACTCCCGACACCGATCCGTTTCGACAATTCACCACCAGCCATGATGTGGCCATGCGGGCTGCTGAAATTTCTCGGCTTCGATTGAAGGATCAAATTCTTAAGGATGCGGATCTCGTGATTTCCGTGAAAGCCACTCATATCTTCTGGGGAGATTTCTCACGGTTTGACGATTGTATGGAATTGGGCCGACAAGCGGCTTTGGAAACCATCCCCACGCTTCGTCAACTGCTGGATAGTTTCCCCAAAGTGCCTGAAGTCACAACCTAATCACTCGAAATGGTTGCGGCATCCGGGGATGCCTCACTTGTAGCAAAGGTCCCCATGCCGTTTCAGAAGGCCAAGTTCTCAGGTTTGCAGGAGGCATCGCAGGCGCATGATAGGTGGGGCGGCTTGATTCGATTTGGGTAATCGACTGCAAACGCGCGATTCGTTGTTCAGAGGCAGGGTGAGATCGCAACCATGACGATTCGGTAGAAATCATCTGGGGTAAGAACAAAGCCCATCGTTTTTGCAATTGATTAATTTTTTTAAGTGCACTCGCCAAACCCATAGGGTCGCCTGTCAATCGGGCCGCTCCTAAGTCCGCGTCGAATTCACGGGTGCGGGACAAGGCCCGATGCAACAGCGTGCTAAATAACGGAGTGACCATCAGAATGAAAACCGGGACCCAAGGCAATCCCACCCCCGACACCAAAATCATGGGCAGATTGATCAATAATAACCCCATGCCAACCCATGACATCACACGAGTGAGCCTCCCGACGCTATCAGAGAGTCCCATGACCCAGATGTCATTGTGTCGAATGTGAGCCACCTCGTGTGCTAACACCCCTGCAACCTCGCGGAGATTGAGCCGTTGCAGCAAGCCTTCTGTCACACCAATCGCGCTATCACGTGGACTTCCCACTGCAAAGGCATTCACCGACTGATTGGGAACTATATAAAGTTCAGGAGTTTGAGAAAGCTCAGCTTTGTAAACCAACTGTTGTAGAAGCGCATGCAGTCGAGGAGCTTCTGACGCCGAGACCCTTCTAGCCCGGTGGAAACGCATAATGAAATGCGGTGAGAGACGGGGGCTCAGCACAATCATCATCCCACCGGCAATCATACTCCAGAGCAACCCCTCCCACCCTGCAATCATCCACCCTAAAAATCCAAGTAAACCAGACATGCCGCCCAACAGTAGAAAGGATTGCAGGAAATTTAGCATTCGGTGGTAAATCATTTCGTCTTTTCGTAATCCGTTTCGCATCGTAGCCTCTTTGTTGATTCAAGTTGTACAGGAATCTAGTCATTTACAATAAATGTTAGCACTCTTTTTTAGTGAGTGCTAACAAAAATGAAAATTGTTCAGGCCTCTAGATGTCAGATACTGAGCGCACGATCCGTTGGAAAAAACCAAGTAAGCAGGCGATAGAGAAGAAACCAAGTAAGAAAAGAAGGCGATAGAGAAGAAACCAAGTACGAAGGCGATAGGGAAGAAACCAAGTACGAAGGCGATAGAGAAGAAACCAAGTACAAAGGCGATGTGAAAAGGAATGGAGTAGGAGGCCCCGTCGGAAGAAACAGGAAGCAAAGTAAAATAAAACCGACGGGGACCCACTTGGAGAGAAATGCAAAAACTAGAGAGTCAACGGCACCGAATGCAAGCCGGGGCGAAAATTGATAGAGCGATTTTCGGTCACGACTCGTACCTTGCTGTTGGCCGAATCAATCAACAATTGTGGGGTGCGACCGCTGTCAGAGCCTGTGCCTGCGGAAATATCTTCACTCGAACAGTTGCTGGCTTCTAGGCTACAGCGGAATAAATAGGGTTTTTGAGACGCTTCATAATTGTTGGTCGAAATCAAGATCTGACCATTTGTAGCATCCACAGCCAAACTCGGGTTGTACCCAGAACGGTATCGTAAGCCTGCCGAAACGTCATGATAGCTGCAATTGGTCCCATCTAAATCGCAACGGAACACAATGGGGCGGTTGTTATGAAGCAGACTGCGAACCGCGACCAAGATTTTGTTGTTGGTCGTGTCCAAAGCAATCGAAGGATTGTAGTTTGAAGTCTGACCAACCGAAATATCCTGATGGGAACAGTTCGTTCCGTCCAAATCACACCGAAACAAGCTGATGCGACCGCGATCTCCCGCATTCCGCGTGGCCACGAGAATCTTTTGATTGGTTGTGTCGATCACCATATCAGGTGTGTATCCTGACAAAACAGATTGACCTGCTGAGATGTTAATATAGGTACAATTGTTTCCATCCAAATCGCACCGAGACAGTCCCAGGCGGTTTTGATTGGCTCCATTCTGAAAAGCAACTAAGAGTTTGGAATTGGTCCGATCAATGACCGCAGAAGGATAGTAGCCCGAATATCGCCCTGCTCCCCCGGAAATATCTCGTGTCACACAATTCGTCCCATCCATGTCGCAATAAAGTAATGTGCCCTTCCGTTGGGAAGATTCGGCATATATCGTGAGCAGTTTGTTGTTGACCGAGTCAGCCAACACGTCGGAATAATAACCTCGGTTGGATGTCAAGAGACGGTGGGTGCAGTTGGTCCCATCCATATCGCAGCGGAAGAGGCTCAGACGATTGCCCCGAGCGCAGTTGGTTGTGGTGGTGAGAAGTTTGGAGTTGGTACTGTCCCATGTGGACGACGGCATGTACCCCGAGTGCCACCCCTCATTCACGCCAATGTCGCGGAATAAGGTGCGCGTGAAATTGGCCACTACGGTTGTTGTCGATACCGTAAAGGTACAGGAGGTGCCGGTGCCAGAGCACCCCCCACCAGACCAATTCAGAAAACGCCCACCACTTTCAGGAGTGGCAGTCAGGGTTACGCTGGTGCCCACAGCGAAAATCTCATCACAATCACTACCGCAGTCGATTCCAGCCGGGGAACTGGTGACGGTACCGGATCCCGAAACTTGTACGTCAAGCCGATGTCCGCTTTGGAAGGAAGCGGTTATTGTTCGGCTTGCGCTCATGATGACTGTACAAGTTCCGGTTCCGGTACACCCCTCACCTGACCAACCTTGAAAAATACTGCCTGCTGGCGGGGTCGCTGTTAGGGTCACAGTCGTGCCTTCGATAAATGTCTCGATACAATCACTGCCACAATCGATCCCACTGGGGTTGCTAGTGACAATGCCCGTGCCCGATAAGTTGACGGTCAATAGATGAGTGGGGGTGGCATCTCGGATGGTGACCGTTTTGGTCGCATCTGTGCCGTTGAATGAGGCTGTGATGGTGACCGTGGTGTCGGTATTGACTGTGTTGGCCGTTAAGAGTCCGGTGGCGCTGAGAGTGGCACTGTCTCCATCCAAGCTCCAGATGGGGCTGACTTCAGAGGTCGTGCCATCACTGTAAGAAGCAGTGGCGCTATATTGTGAGGTCGTTTCTTCATCGACCGTATCACTGCCGTTGATGGTCAGGGCCGTGAGGGTCTTGCTAATATTGGTGATGCTGACTGTTTTGGTGGCACTCTTGCCCCCATATTGGGCCACAATCGTGACAGTGGTATCGGTTGTGACATTACCAGCGGTCAAGGTGCCTCCAGAATCAATGATGGCCAAGCCGCTGGCTTCTAAAGTCCAAGAAGGACTGACTACAGCAGTCGTGCTGTCATCAAACGTGGCCGTGGCCGTGTAAGTGGCCGTGCTGTTTTCGTCGATCACGGTGTTGCCGCTCACCGCGATACTCAATGTGGCTTTATCCAAATTGTTGATCGTGACCGTTTTTGTCGTTGTTTTTCCACTGAAGCTGGCGGTCAGGGTTACAGTCGTATCGGAAATCACGCTTCCGGCAGTCAGGGTTCCCCCGGAATCGATCACAGCCAGACCGCTGCCATCCACACTCCAAGAAGGCGCAATCACAGCTGTGCTGCCATCGTTGTATGTGGCGGTGACGGTGTAAATGGCGGTGCTTTGTTCATCTAAGGTCGTCTCTCCACTGATCGCTAAGCTCACCACGGTTTTGGTTTGATTTTGGATAAAAACCGTCTTGGTGGCACTCACTCCTTGGAAGGTCGCCGTCAGGGTTGTGGCCGAGCTGCTCAGGACTTCTCCGGCCGTGACGGTGCCGCCGCTATCCACGATGGCAATTCCTCCACTACTGATACTCCAAGAAGGACTGACGATTGCGGAACTGCCATCCGTGTAGGTCGCCGTGGCCGTGTAGATGGCGGTGCTTTGTTCATTGATTTGGGTGTCGCCATTGATGGTTAAGAAGGCCACCACTTTATCTTGGTCTTCGATCAAGATGTTTTTGGTCGTGGTGCGCCCATTGAAGCTTGCGGTCAGGGTCACGATGGTGCTGGACGAAACCCCAAAGCTGATCAGGGTTCCGGTGCTATCGATCACGGCGTCTACGCTGTTGTCAGACCATGTGGGCTGCACAGTGCGGGTCGAACCATCGTCATAGGTGGCGGTCACGGTGTATTGCCCCGTGGATTGCTCTGTGATGGTTGAACTGCCTTCGATGGTCAAGCTGACCAATGCGGCATTGCGGTCTTGAATGGTCAAAATGCGTGTGGTGCTGAGGCCACCATAGTGAGCTCGCAATGTGACCGAAGTGTCGGATTCGATGGCTCCGGCAGTCACGGTTCCATTGCTATCCACGAGGGCTTCACCGTTACCCAAGACAACCCAAGTCGGCTCGATGGTTTGTTGTGTTTGGTCGCTATAGGTCACAGTGGCAGTGAAATCGGCCGTGGTTTGTTCGTCCATATTGCTCACACCATTGATCACGAGAGATACGGCTTGCACGGAGGAAACCGCATTCGGTTGGGCAGGGCTTTGTGCCAATTGCTGTTGGAGTGAATTGGCGCGCTCCTGTCCGGCGCTCAGGGTTTCATTCAATAGTGTGATCAAATTATCACGGTTTAATGCTTTTTCTTCATCAGTGGTGACTACAGACAGCCGAGTCAAACGATTGACGACTTGGGAAGAACCCGCTTGATCGGCCAAAGGCTCTAAGGCAACTTCGGAGTCCAAGACCGTTTGAAGAACGGTGGTCAAGGCATCCACATAGCTGCTTTGGTTGAGCAACGGTTGGGAACCATTGACGGCAGCACGAAAGTTCACACTACTCTGGACAGCCGCCTCGGTGAGAAGATTGCCCAAACTATTCGGGCTTTCAAAATCCCCAGTGAGGAATGTCTCTGCTGGGACGTTGGGGTTTCCTAGTTCGTTCACGCCAAACAGTTTGATCGTTAGAATTTCAGCAATGGCATTCAAGCGAGCACTCGTGGTGATGGGGGTGCTGCTGTCGTATTCCGAAACAGATGAAGTGAAGTCGTTGAGTTGAACGACCATCGGGCCATCAGAGGGGATGATTGGAGAAGTGTAGGTGACTCCATTGGCGGTTGCGACTAGTTGAACTGGTAGATCCGCCTCATTGAACGGAGTGAATTCAAAAATATCAAATCGACCAAAGATGTCGGTGGTTGAGGTGCCTAAGACTTCACCGTCTTTGTTTTGGAGTTGTACTTCCGTTTCGGTCACGATGCGGCTGGTGCGGGAGGAATCTGCTGTTTCTGATGTTACAAAGTAGCCCATGATGATCAGAGGGTTATCAATATCTGTGGTCACGGTTTCTTCCGAAGTGTCTGGAGAAGAGGTGTCGGTTTCGTTTGTTGAAGAATCAGGAGAGCTGGATACCGTGGAATCCGTCGTGGGCGTGTCGGTGGAGGGTTGCTGCACGGTAGGGGCCAAGGTGTCGGAACTGCCAGAGTCGCTTTCGCCTCCGCCTCCGGCTCCACTACCGCCGCCACAGCCAACGATTAAAAAGAGAATACTGAGATAGACAATGCAACGTGACATTAGGACCTCCTGATTTTTAAGTTGTACCGGACGTATTTCAAGGGTTAGCAGGTGTAGTCTAGTTTAACTATCGTTTTAAATTATTTGTTGGTATTGCCCACATATTGATTATTATTGACATTAAATGAGAGTTTACATAGATGGTATAGTTATTTCTCAAATGATTAAAATGATAGAACCCATTCTATAAATTATAGAACTGGTAAATTTGATTTTATTCCATGTGACCTAGAATGAGGTTCAATCAACAGAAAAGATCAAATAAATCTTAATAATTTTAAGTTTTTGATTCTCGATCTTACATTGGGAAAGACAACCAAATTCAATATTTTTTCAAAAATACAAACATATTTTTATATCTTGTTTAAAAACGAAAAAATGATTGATTGAAACTATAAAAACCGATTGATTGAAACAAAAAAACTAATTGCTTTAAGCTGCAAAAGATCGATTTCTTGAGGCTGCAAAAAAATTGTGTTGAAAGCAGTTTTTTTGAGAAGTCAGTTTTTTTAAAATTATTAGATATTCTTTTTGAGAATAAAGTGAGAGGTCGAGGGGAAGAACTTTAAATCATGGAATCCTAGAGAAAGAGGGAAACTTTGAAACGATGCAGTTGAGCGATTGAGGAAAGTTATCAAAAAAAGAAATTTTTTCTGAAAGAGGAAACCCACCCGCTAGCGGGCGCGGTGCTAGGTCCGGGTGGGTGAGCAGGAGGGTTAAAATAAAAGCAATCATGCTCATTTATAGAGACAAGCTTTCCGTATCCATTTTGGAAAAAAACATCATCCCCCAAAAAAACATTTTGCATGAGTTTTTTCGAGGGATGATGCAGGAGCTACAGACTGCTGAGTGGAAGGCGATGGAGATACAAACGGTTGGTAGCTAAAAAGGATCCACCCACGGTCAGCAAGCGGCTGTTGGACGTGTCAATGACCAACGGCATACGGGAACTGATTTGGGTGTAACCCGCACCGATCTCCGAGTAATTGCAGTTGCTTCCATCCAAATCGCACTGCACCACAGCCGGTGCTCTCGTGGTATTGCCATAGGTGCTCACGATCAGTTTCGAGCGATTCAGGTCCAAAACCGCATCAGGGGCCACGAGCTGGTTCACGCTTCCGCCCGAAATGTCGGTGTGGGTGCAGTTGCTTCCATCCAAGTCACAGCGCAATAGAGAAAGACGGACTAGACCACTACTGTTGGTATGCCAAGACACACTCAACAGCTTTGCGTTGGCGGTATCGAGTAGCGACCGATGTGCAAAGGCAACATAGCTTTCGGATGCGGTCAGTTCGGTGTAGGAGCAATTCGATCCATCCAGGTCGCACCGTATCAGTCCCAATTGTGAGCTCGTGACACGATAGGTTGTCAACAGTTTGCTATTGATGGTGTCCACTACCACTTGAAGGGGTACCGAACTGGAAAGGCCTAAGGAAATGTCGGTGTTGGTGCAATTGCTTCCATCCACATCGCAGCGGAATAAGGTCAAACGATTGGAGTTGGAACCATCTCGTGCCACGGCCACTAGCTTGGAGTTGACCGTATCAAGAGCAGCATCGACTCCCAAACCAGAATTCGTCCCACGTCCTGCTGAAATGTCGGTGTGGGTGCAATTGCTTCCATCCAAGTCACAGCGGAACAGACTGGGTTTTCTGGAATTGCCCACGTTCTCGGCCACTAACAACAATTTCGAGTTGGTGCTGTCCAACAAGACCCGTCTTCCTTCAATCGCACCGCTTTGTCCGGCTGAAATATCGATGGTGGAACAATTGCTGCCATCGACATCACATCGATACAGGATCGGCGTGAAAGAAGGAGTCCGTGATGTGACCGTCAATACTTTGGAATTCGTGCTGTCAAACACCATTCCGGTGGGGCCAACAAAGAAGGTGTTGAGAGTGTCTGCAATATTGGTCAATTCCACCTGGGAACTCGAAAAGACAGCATCGACTGTCAGGCTGTTGGCTAGTGTGAAACTACAGGTTCCCGTACCGGCACATTCTTGGAACCAGCCATTGAAGTGGAAACCCGAACCAGGAGTCGCGGTAAGTGACACCGTACTTTCCGCAGGTAAGGTCATGGTACAGTCTTCGGTGCAACTGGAATTGTAGGTTGTGTCGGTGACAGTGCCCGTTCCCGCAATGACAACTTGCAGTGTCGAAGCAATGACAAATGTGGCATTGGCCGATTTATCGGAACTCATCACCAAACCGCAATCTCCGGTGCCAGTACAATCCCCCGACCAGCCGGTAAAAAAGTAATTGGTTGTCGCTGCTGCGGTCAAAGTCACAGCGAGGTTTTCTGGAAAGACCTCAGTACAATCGGATCCACAATCGATGCCTGTGGGATTACTAGTGAGGGTGCCCAGTCCGGTCACCCCGGTTGATAAGGTGTAGGTTGTGGGAGTGTTCACATCTTTGAGGGTCACAGTCTTGGTCGCACTTTTTCCACTATATTCCGCCGTCACAGTGACGGTGGTGTCGGTAGCGAGCGTTGCTGCGGTCAACAGCCCTGCCGAATCAATCGTTGCCAAACCACTACCATCCACGCTCCAAGAAGGGCTGACCGTTTCGCTGGTGTTGTCGTCAAAAGTTGCCACAGCAGTGAATGTGGTGCTGGTCGCTTCATCTAGGGAAGCCGTCCCACTGACTGCTAAGCTCAACACGGTTTTGGTTTGATTTTGAATGGAAAGCGTTTTGGTGGCGGTTTTCCCCCCAAAGCTTGCCGTCAAAGTCACGGTGGTGTCAGTGATCACACTGCCGACAGTGACCACGCCTCCAGAATCCACGGTAGCCAAACCGCTGCCATCCACACTCCACGAGGGGCTAACGGTGGCCGTGGAACCGTCTTCATAAGTCGCCGTAGACGAGTAAGTCGAAGTACTTTGTTCGGTCACGTTGGTGTTCCCACTGATGGCAAGGCCAGTGACGGTTTTATCCAAATTCCGAATCAACAGGGCCTTGGTGGCGGTTTTGCCGTTGAACGAAGCGGTCAAGGTCACGGCTTGAGAAGAGGTCACTTGTCCGGCCAATACGGTTCCGCTGCTATCAATGATCGCATACCCGCCACTACTGACACTCCAGGAGGGGCTGATCGTAGCGGTGCTCAAGTCGTCGTAAGTGGCAATCACGGAGAACGTTGAGGTGCTTTGCTCATCCATTTCAGAAACACCATTGATCTGAAGGAGGAGAACTTCTTTTGTCAGGTTTTCAATCAACACATTTTTGGTAGCGGTTTTGCCGTTGAACGAGGCCGTCAAGGTCACGATGTTATCGGAAGCAACCTCGAATGAACGCAAGGTTCCGGTGCTGTCGATCACGGCATCCACGCTATTTTCGGACCAAGTGGGCTGTACGGTTTGTGTCGTGCCGTCGTCATAAGTTGCGGTGACCGTATATTGCCCGGTGGCTTGTTCTTGAATGGTGGAATTGCCCTTGATTTCGATACTCACCAGAGTGGCATCGGTGTCTTTGATCAACACGTTTTTGGTAGCCGTTTTGCCGCCATAGCTGGCTTCTAGGGTAATCGTGGTGGATGCGTTGATTTCACCGGCAATCATCGTTCCGGTGCTATCGATCACAGCCTCACCGTTACCAATGATTTTCCAAGATACGGTGACCGTTTGCGACGTTTGATCGCTGTAGATCACAGTGGCCGTGAAGTTAGTGGAACTTTGTTCATTCAATTCGGACACGCCATCGATGGCCAATGCCGTCACGGTAATCGAACTATCGTTGGGCGTCTCGGGGTTTTGAGCCAACTCGTCAATCAGCTCCTGCAACCGGGTTTGTAAGGTGGCCAGCGTTTCTTCAATCGTCGCGATCAAATTCGCTTTGTTGAGATCGCTTTCTTCTTCAGTGGTCGCTTCGGCCATGTCGGTTAAAGTGGCAGCAAAGCGAGACGATCCCGGTTGCGACGAAACTTCAGCCAATGCACTGGAAGGGTCGTCCGCATTTTGCAAAGCCGAGGCTAAGGCATCGACGAAATTACCATTGCTCATCCAGGGTTGACCGGTGGGGGCATCTTGCAGCAGATTCACGCCACTCTGGCTGGCCACTTCGATCAGGATGTTGGCAAAGCTCTCGTTGCTACTGAGATCAGCTGTGAAAAAGGTGTCGGTTGACACATTAGGATTTCCCAACTCATTCACTCCAAACCGATTCATCAGGATGATCTGAGCCACCGTTTCCAGTCGAGCTAAGGTGGAGATGGGTTGAGCGGGTTCGTAAAGTTGGGCGGCGGTGCTCAGGTCGGTGATGTTGGCAGACACGCGACCGGTTTGTGGAACGAATGGAGCAAAATAGGTTTGATCTCCGCTGGAAGCACTCAAATGGAGCGGAATGTCATCGCTTGTGAGAGTCGGCACACTGGAAAACTCGAATTTTCCATTACCGTCCGTGCTTGCCGATGCCACGACTTCGCCGGTAGTGTTGATGAGTTGTACCGTCGTATTGGAAACCAATCGACTGGTCCGACTGCTCGATGTGGTATCTACTATAGAAAAATGACCCGTGATACTATCAGGCTGGTCAACAGTAATTGCATCATCCCCAGGAGTGTCAGTACCTCCGTTATCGGCAACAGGGTTATCATCAGAATCTCCAGAAGATTCACCTTCACCTTCAACGCCTCCACATCCAGTGATTAAAAAACCAATACATATCCAAGTAAGTGCATTTTTAATCCGAAACATAGGAACCTTTTTGCTTAAAATAAACAAAGAAATCAGTGAGTATTTCCTTTAAATCATTCAGAAAAAAAGAATTTTTTATTTTTTTTTGAGCAATTGCTTTTTAAAAAAGACAATGGTTTTTTGCATTTTTATGTAATTTGAAATCATCGATAATTTTTGTGAATTTTTATTAAAAATATAGAAAAATTAGCGACTTATTTTGTCTAAATTCTTCTTAATGTATTTGATTAAAAAAATGATTTATTTGCATTGTATGATGATTTTTTGAGGGAGGATTAAACAAAAATTCAGTTTCTTGAGGAGAATCAATGAGACTTTAGAATGGGGCTTTTGAGAGAAGCTTGAGGAGATTTGCTTGAGAAGGTTTCTTGAGAAGGTTTGCTTGAGGGAGTTTTTTGACAAAGAGAACCCACCCGGCAGTGAGCGAGAGGCAGCTACCGGGTGGGCAAGAAGGAGATAAGCTTAGAGGCCAACAGGCCTCGATGTAAGTAAAAAGTTTGTTTGCTATTATTATAGACGTAAAAGAGATCCTCCCCCGACTGTGAGCACACGGCTATTGGAAGTGTCTACATCCTGTGATTATCAGTCCAATACAGATCCAAATAAGTCCCTTTTTATTATTGTAAGCATAAGGACCTATTCGTTGAGGGTTTCGACAAGTCACATTCTCTATTTTTTTCTATAAAATCAAAAAGTGATGAATAATATTAGAATTATGATCCATTTCTTACATTGGAATAGACAACCCTATTGAAGTGTTTTTTCTTAATTATAAGTCTTTTTTTGTGAAATAAAATTTTTAAAAATAATGAAGAAATGGTGATTTTTAAATTGAATCCTTATTTCGACAAGAGCATTTTTTTGGAGCTGATTAGAGTTCCATTGGAGAGACTTTTTTAAGATAAAAGAAACCCATCCGGTTTAGAAAAGTAATATAAACCGGATGGGTTGAGAGGAGGTACAAAGGCAATTAGTGATGCTTATTGAAGAGAGACAATGGTGTGTAGCCCTTTTTGGTAATTAAAAGAATTAATCGATGCTCAATGTCCAATTCATTCACTCCAAACCGGTTCATCATGGCGATTTGAACCACCGTTTCCAGTCGATCCAGCAAGGTGATGGGCTGGTTGAAATCATAAAGGTAGACTGAGGTACTCAAATCGGTGATGTCGGCTAAAACGCTACCGGCTTGGGGAATGAATGAAGCAGAAATTGTGATGTTTTTGTTAATTTCTTTAAAGAAAAAATTTTTATTTTTTAAACTTTGATATCCTGCTGTTAAAAATCCAATAGAGGCTCAAGTAAGCTATCCATTTTGAAGAATTATGGGACCTATTTTTTGAAAGATAATAAAAGAAACAACCAAGGCATCCTTTGCTTCCTTAAAAATATAATAAATAATTTTAATGGGTTGAGATCTAGGCCTTATATTATAGGACAACGCCTCGATAGTTTTTTCTAAAATCCAGAGTATTTTATCTACTCAACTGAATGCCTCAAAAAGAAAGAAAGTTTATCAACTTTTTTTAGTTATGTCCCATAAGTTTCAGATAGAATTAAGTTTTGATATAAAGTTAAGACAGGAAAGTTGAGGCCTTTTTAAATTTTATTGAGAGATAATGAAAAGAATTAATTTAAAAGTTAGTGTTGGGCTAAATACGAGAAAGGTTAAAAGATTCAAGGGGGCTTATTAAGATAGAGACAAAAATTATTTATTCATTTTGGAAAAACAGCCTTCGTATTCCAAAACGAGCAGAGTCAAATCGTCTTCGCGAGGATGATTGTGCACAAAAGTTTGGATCTTCTGCATCAAATGAGGGAACAGCTCAGCAGCAGAAAGATGGTGGTGGGTGTGGAAAAAGGAATACAAGCGTTCTTCCCCAAAGACCTCTTCCTCTTCGTCCGCCCATTCGAAGAGGCCATCGGTATGCAAAATCAGGCGGTCTCCTGGCTTCAAGTCGTAAGTCTGTTGACCAAAGGGGATTCTCTCTTGGGCATAAATTCCCAGGGCTAAACCTTTTTCATGGAAGGTTTTCAAGGCTCCCTCTTTGGTCATGATCAAGATGGGGGGATGTCCCGCACTGCTCATGATCATCTTACCGGTGGGGGTGATGTGCAAGCAGACTGCTGTCATGAAGATATCAAGGGGCAGTCGTTCTGCCAAAATACTGTTGATGTGTTTGAGAATCTGACGGGGCGATGCTTCATGGCGAATACTCGCCAACCCCATTGTCACCAACATGGTTACTAGAGCCGCGGCTGTGCCGTGTCCGGTCGCATCTCCTAAAAACACGTTGACGGAGCCATCCTCATGCAGGACCACATCATAGATATCTCCAGAGACTTCCGAAAGCGGTTCATAGGACAACTGGATGTTTAAAAACGGCACGTCGGGAACGGTTGGCAGCGCAGTTTGTTGCACTTGGGCGGCTAGCCGGAGTTCGCGTTGCATTTGAAACTTCTGCCGATTGACGGTGCGGATCTGGCGTTGTACCTCCAAGGCTGAGTTGACCCGCGCTTTCAATACAAGGGGATCTATGGGTTTGGTGATGAAATCGGTCGCCCCTGCTTGAAAACACTCTTCCAACAAATGACTGTGTTCATCGGCCGTCAAGACAATCACCGGTAGGTCATGAAGCAAGGGGTTGGACATGGATTTGAGCTGTCGCAGCAGGGTGAGTCCGTCGACTTCTGGCATGTGCAAATCCAACAGAATCAGATCAAACGATTCTGCCTCCAGTCGCTGAAATAGAAACGACGGATGGGTGACGAATCCATATTCCAGACCAAATTCTTGCAACAGGCTTCCCACCTGTCGATTCACTGTGATTTCATCATCTACAATCAAGATATGGGGGGAATCTTGCGTTGTCATTCGAGAGTTGAGTGGGTCATGGTGTTACGACGGAACATTGAGAATGCTAGATAAACTGTCTTTCAAGACAAAGGAGAATGAACAAACATCTCTGAATTCTTCTGATGTTTGTTTTTTGTTGTGTTTTAAGATAGCACCCGATTGCTATGATTGCAATGCACTCTCGGTTTCCATTGTGATTGCAAGACACACCTGACTTTTATTGTGGTTTCAATCCACTTCAAAGTTTCACTGGGGTTCCTAAATTTCGATGGCTAGGAAAGGGAAAAAGCGTTCGAGATCAAGCAACAATCAATCATTGAACATATAAATCAGGTAGGAGCCTTCGTTGAGTTGGGAGAGGGCATTCAACTCATCATTCAATTTTTGCAACGCATCTTGGTAATATTGCCTATCTTTGGAATCTCCAGAGGGGATAAAATTCTTTCTACTCAACAACAGCTTTCGTTTGGCCCGTCGACGTATTCTCTTTAAAGGAGATTTGGTCAATAACTGGAGCCTTTGGATTTCATCATTCGTTTCCCCCAGGTAAGTCAGGTCCAATAAGATCAGATATAAATGATAATCGAGGGAATAATTTTGGGTGCTGAATTTTTCTAACAAGAACCATGTGATATCGGAGAAAAACGGAGAGGTTTCCCGATTCTGATGCAGAGATTGGACCTCCTCCCGACTGGGAAATTCGTAATCTTTCCACCACGTTTTTTGAAATTCCTGTTTGAACTGCTCGTAGGCAGTTTCCGATTCCCCTAAAGATTTCAAATATCCATTGAATGCCCGGATCGCACTCGAATCCATGAAGTACACGATATCTCCTGATCCGAAGCAATTTGAGGACAAACTCAGAAGAAGGAGCAATAGGCTGATTGGTTTCATGGGTCCTTCCTACGTATCACTTGCTCTGTGGGGATTTGCTTCGTGGGGGTTTGCTCGGTGAGGGTTTGCTCCGTAGGGGGAGCATTTTCAGGACGGTTCTCCTGAGATTCAACATCGGGGGGCGGCTGATCCGGATAACGTTTTTCATAGAGCGTTGCGTACCGTTCTTCATGCATCTTGGAATAACGTTTTCCAAAAAGCTTCGAAAGCTGTTCAGCAACGATTTCTCGTAGGGTCATCGGTCCCTTTTGGGGCAAATGCGGTTTTTCAATAAGATGGGTTTCTGACCGAGATTGGTAGTTTCACTTTCCCATCCCCATCATGGTCTTGTTCAAATTTCAAGGCACTCAACGTCGATTTCCCTGGCGGGAACTCATTCTTGATTTGCAGGCTATTTTTTGAAATCCTCGATTTTTAATCAAGGCGTCAAACTAAAAATCTCGAAATAGACGAATTAATTCCGCTTTCACCGAATTGACGAGTCTTGGAGCGTCGCTTAACTTTCGAGAGCACAAGACGTCGTGCGTGTTTGTGTTGACTACGGAGAGTATTGGTTTGTGATGAGGGCATCGGGTTTCCTTTTGGCGAGGAAAAATAGCGTTTATGCCGAAAGTCAGTTCATCTGATAAATAAAAAAGACGTTAGAAATGTACATTACTTGAATATACACTAAAATTTCAACTAACGGATACAAAGCACTTATTGAAAATAACATTTGGCAATCGGAGTTGCTGCAAAATAATGCCTCCGTAGTGCAGCGGAAACGGCGATCTTTTTCATTCTTTACCAAAAGAATCGATCCTTATCCATTGGATAAATTAATTCAATCCTTGATATTGACTGGGGTTGATAAAGTTTTAATATTAAATCGTGATAATATAAAATTTTCTAAAAATCATCTGTTCTATGTTAAGTCTAAATATTGTAAAAAACTGCAAAGATACTTCTTGTATTCCACGTAGAGAAATGTTAGGAACTTCCTTTAGTAGAGTAAGGAATAGGAAATCAAACAAAACCTACCCTTTAAATAAATTACAAAAGAGTAATGGAGTTTGTCCAGAATTTTTCCTGCTACTGAATTGTTCCCGTAACTGTATATGAAAACGTTGCCTTTATTTTTGAGAAGTCCTAACTGAATTAGTTGAGATTTTTTAAAAACATATACCTAAATCATAAACCATCAAACATTATTTTCTTATGAGCTCAACAGAAAAAATAACCCATGACCAAGTTGAAAAAAACTTTGAACAGGCTTTTAAAAAAGTTCTTAAATCTCCGGAATATGAGGAGGGGCTCCACAAGGTACTGGAAACTTTTGACTGTGGTGAATGTCTCCCTGCTACTGCATCTTTTAAAGTAAATACAGATAATGTTACGTTCTCTGTGAATGTGGATGTTAAAAACGAAAATCACGAGTTTATGGGTAAATCTGCTCAGGTCTCAAACCCTCAGGGGGGGGTGGCGAATGGTAATTTGCACATTCATGATCCGAATCTGTATGCCGATACTTCTAAATTTGAATGGTTTGAAGGCAGTATTTTGGCGATTTATTTCAGAAACGAGTCTGGAGATTTTCTGGGCTTCTTCTCTGTTCCTAAAATCCCTGAATTGAATCCAGTCGAGGGGCACGGGACCGGAAGCTGGCAATAAATTACTAATGCCACGGTTGCTGGTTCAAGCAGGTGATGGGCTGGAGTTGGCGGGCTATGGCACTCTTCGACAGCTCCTGCCCTTCATCAAAAAGGGCTTTGTTTTGCAGATAAGCCACTATTGGGATTATTCTGCCAATCGGTTAGAGATTTCTTTAAGCCGGATCAATTGTTGGATGTAAAGTGGAAAAGTTATAATCTTATCAATGTAGTCAAACACATACATGAGTATAGAAAAGACCAGTCCGTATTTCAAAACCCCGCTTTCAATCACAGTGATTGGAGTAAAGATTAACAATGCAATGACCCCCAACCATATTATAAAATAATTGAATGTCTCTAAATCAGAGAGTTTGATATTCCATTTCATCAATTTCATAAAATGGTTCTTGATTCGATTGATATCTCTGCTTTCTAACGCTTCAACTTGTACTTCTAATTGACTATTGTATTGAGCATTTAGCTTAAAGTTGAATTTTCCTGTTATTGCATAAATAGTAAAGATGAGTAGCAAGAGGGCAACACAAGCATAAAACACGTTCAGGTTTAATGTGGCTATAATTGAAATGATGCCAACTAAAGAAAGGATGGCACCAATGACCTCAGGCATTGAATTTTCAAGAAATTCCACAAATTCCGTTAGCAACGAGGATCGAGCTGTTATTTTAGAGACTGAGCTATCTTTGTTGTATTCCGCTTCCACCATCTCAGGGGTTATTTGGCAATAGATCCCAGAATATATTCTCGTATCATAGAATCTCCGAATGGTGCCTACCACGAGTGAGCACAGGCCTAGCAACAAGAGGTTAATAATACCTCGATATTCGCTTTTGAGCAGATCATCGATCGCATAACCTATAAATAGTGGATAGAAAATGCCTAAAACGGACTCGATGACTACCACTAAAAAAGTAAAAGAAATGCGCCACTTGAATCTAATTAAAAGAGTTCTTATAGAAATAGGTTGCATACTTGATCTTCTATTCACGTAACAATGAATTCACCGGGCAGCGACCCGATGAGGATTTACCTCCTACAATGTTTTCCTGCCTTTTGTCGCCCTCCCCAATTTGTTGTCTGTGATGATACGGTCAACAATGCCATCAAATTGGTAAGGGCTATGCCAAGGGTCTTCCTCATCTATCCATTCAGGAAAAGGATAGTCTAGTAATGCCTGCTTGCAATAATAAGGAAGTGAAACATTCAAAGTCTCTTCAATTTTTTTAATGTCATCATTAGTCATAAAAATGCCGGAGTCCGAACTTTTGAAGTGATCTATTCTACTAGCAGTTGCCTAAAATAAGAACAGCTTGGGATATTATTTTTTTTCAAACCAATAGGATAATCTTGGATTTTTAAAGCCTAATTTTTGGGCCAAGTTTTGAGAAGAAAGATTCTCTACTTCGGTACTCCAGCTCGCTGTAAAACCGTTTCGAAAACAATATCTCAATAGAGTTGCACAGAGAATCGTGGCAAATCCACGTTGTCTATAAAGGGGAGAAGTTTGAATATTAAATTCTAAATATTTTGAAAAAGAACCATATGGAAAGGTCGTTGAAACAAAACTAACGACTTCATTTTTATGAACAATAGCATAGCCTCTACCATTTGCAGCAAAAGCCTCAGCAGAATCCCATCCCCAAAACCAATTTGTGCCTGGCCACGTCTTTTGAATTTTTCTACATAAACAAGGATCAATTCTTTTCAACAAGAACCTGTCGGGTAAATTTGGAGTAAACGAATCAACCCATTGAGAAGGGGTTAAGGAAAACCCAATTTCATTGTGAACTTCAAAGAGATTTCCTAATATCTCGTTTAGGCAATTTTTCCATTGTTCAGTAGGAGCAATAATGGTCTGTAACGATTTTTCAGTTGCCACTTTTTCTCTTAAATCTGAAACCGAGAATGTATAAGGGATGCCTCCAATACAAGCTTCTCCAGAAGGATGGATCACGAGGGCTGCCTTACATTTATCTAGGTCATCTACCCAAACCCTTCCCTTTTTCTCTTGATTTAAGGAATTTTGTATTAAGGATTGGGAGACTGGAATATCCTTAAAAATTGAGGTCGCCTGATAAAAATTTTCTTTTTGCAATTCAAAAATCATATAGGTGGTGATGCGTTCGGGCTCTTTTAAAAAAAAGAATCTGTTAAAAAGTGAGGGTCTTTCAAGAAGCGAAATCCTCGCTCCACTTTGCTTTGACCTTTTTTTTCTGATGAGGTCCAACAAATTATATAATGGACACATAAAAATGACGGAGCTTTATAAAAAATGGTTTATTGATAGGCAGTTCGAAAGAGCTGAGCTTTTTTTAAAGCTCACTGAAAAGTATAAGATAAATACTGTTTTGTATCCTGGAAGCTTTGTTCATATTACCCCTTCCTTCTATATCCCAACAGCTTATTATGTTGATTCTGATAGGAAAGCTAAAAAGTTTTTTGCTAACAAAAGTGAGGTTGTCGAGTTGATTAACAAAAGAAAGAATTATGAACAAGAGCCAGAACTTCATTTTTTTGGTCAAGACTATTTCAAACCTCTAGATATAAAGGAGAGATCTATAGATTTACTAATATCTCAGTATGCTGGTCCCATATCACAAGCTTGCAAAAGATATTTAAAGAAAGGTGGAAATTTGCTTGTAAATAATAGTCATGCAGACGCAGGAATTGCTGCACTGGATTCAGATTATAAACTTGTTGGTGCTGTAAAGTTTAGCAACAGGAAGTATACCATTTCAGAAGATAATCTTGATGAGTATTTTTATCCAAAAAAAGATAAGGAACTTTCTATTAAATATCTATCAGAATTAGGGAAAGGTGTAGGCTATACTAAAACGGCGAGCTCATATATTTTTGAGAAGTGTTGTTAAATGATGGCCTTACATAGTTGTTGTGTCCTACCCCCCTAGCTATAGATAGTTTGTCAGTTTATTCGGTTGCTGTGTTTGGTCTATTTGCTGATAAGATGGTTAGCTTTTTTCTTGTGAGTTTCGCTTCCAAATTTATTTGATCTTTCGATAGGCATTTACTCTGCTGAGGCGATGACAAATCAATGAATCGGCTATCTAAATCTATTGCAAGAAAATCATCTCCATTCACAAAGAGAATACTTTGATGAACATCTTCCATCGTTTTGTGTTCCCAGTTTTCTGTATGACTTGTCTTAAACCCAAGGGCTTGTTCGATCTGGGTGGCACTATAAGGTCCAAAAAAACAGATACGCTCCCATTCGTATTCGATGAATCGTTCTAAATTGATTTTTTTGATCTCACCAGGGTTTAATTGGTCTGATGAATCATAGATATAGTCGATATATCTATTTGAAAGTATCCTTTTTTTGAAGGATCCGTAAGCGCTTATTTCGTCGAAAAAGTTATATGCTACCAATGCGGATATCGTAATAGAAATAAATATGAATATGTATAAAATAATTCGTAAGATTACTCGTATGGTATACAAAAGGAATCGTAAAACTAGCTTCATGTTGCCTATATTTGGCAGTGTCTTGATATGAACTTTAGATTATGGAGAGTGTCTCTTTTGGACTGTTCTAAGAGACGTTGACTCCAGTTTTGAGAGGGACACAAAGAAAGTCTTGGTATCTGGATTGCAGAGAATGAAGGTACTCAAATTAGAAAATTGGGGCATTCCCAATGAGCCTTGGGTGATGTCAAATTCCTGATTCATAGCGGAGATTTCCTAAATGTGTGATTATGCTTTTGATAAACAAATTGATCGATCCGTTGTTCCTGCACTCAAGGTCCATCCTAATATTATTGGCACTGCCTCAACTGATACATTTGCCGCCAGTGTTGCAGATATGGATTTTGTAGCACCACCTCCTGTAATAGAAGCCTTAAAAACCCGCCTGGAGCATGGAATCTTTGGCTATGAAACCGTCTCTAATAGATTGCTACCTGCTTTAATTGATTGGCTAAAAAGCCGCTACACTTGGACTGTTCACAAAGACGAAATTCTCCGTTCGCCTAATATTCTGAATACTTTGTCGATGGCTGTGAACCTGTTTAGTAGAGAAGGAGATGGAGTAATTGTTCAACCTCCTGTCTTCTTTGATTTTGATGATATTCTACGGGAAAATCATCGGAAATTGGTTAGCAATCCACTGATTTTAAAGAATGGTCGATACTTTATAGATTTTGATGATCTAGAAAATAAAGCAAAAGATCCGCATACTCGAATGTTGTTTCTTTGCAACCCACATAATCCTGTAGGCAGGGTTTGGCTACCTGATGAGTTAAAACAGCTAGGTGATATTTGTTTTCAGAATGAAGTTTTAGTTATCGCTGATGAAATTCATGCAGATATAACGTTCAACGGGAAGCGATATACGCCTTTTGCTTCATTAGGTGATATTTATGCCAACAATAGTATTTCATGCATCTCACCAGCAAAAAGCTTTAACATTGCATCATGTTGTTCAGCATTCACTATAATTAGGGACCCATTAAAGCTGGAATTATTTCAATCGGAAAACAGTCGGCTGACTGTTAATAAAAATAATGCTTTTTCAAACGTTGCTATGGAAGCTGCTTACACAAAAGCTAAAACTTGGCTGGATGCTGTTATCAAATATCTTGAAGGAAATATTGAACTAGTAAGGAGTCAACTTGAGGTGATTGAAGGTATTGAGCTGATTGAACCAGAAGGTACATTTTTGCTTTGGTTGGATTGCCGATCTCTAAATATGAAACCCAAAGAATTGAAACAGTTCTTTCGTGAAAAAGCTAAATGGATTGTGAATTCAGGAGAAAGCTTTGGTCCAGAGGGTGCTGGATTTATCCGTGTAAATATTGCTTGTCCCAAAGCGAGACTGGAGAAAGCTTTGGGACGATTGCAGCAAGCAATTGCTTCAGAAAGTTGAATCCATCTGGACCGCTTGGAGTGAGGGTGTCCCAACCGAACCTCGTCTCGCCTTAAACTGGACATTGTCTCTTCCATTCCGCTTAATATGAGTATCGTGTTAAGCTTATTCAATTCTCCCCCTTCCACGTGTTGGCAAGTATGAGCGGTTACTTCATTCGACGATTGTTGTTGGTCATTCCCACCTTCATAGGCATCACGCTACTGGTGTTCTCCATCACCCGGTTTGTTCCGGGAGGCCCGGTGGATCGGATTATCGCGGAAGCTCGTTTTCAGGATCAAAACTTTGACTCGGGTAGCGGGTCGGATTCATTGCAAAGCAGCGGTTCCCCACTTTCGGATGAGCAGATTCAAGAACTTAAAGAGTTTTATGGATTCGATAAACCGATTCTGGTGAGCTATTTGGAATGGATGGGCAAAGTCCTTACTTTTGATTTGGGATATTCGTTGCGCTATTACGATCCGGTTTGGGATACTTTAGTGAGCAAGCTCCCGGTCTCGACCTATTATGGACTCATGACGACCCTGCTAACCTATCTTGTGTGCATTCCGTTGGGGGTGTTGAAGGCCTTGAAACACAAACATTTCGTGGACAATTCCTCATCTATTTTGGTTTTGATGGGATACGCTCTGCCCAGCTATATTGTGGCCATTATCCTGTTTGCTTGGCCAGCAGCCCAATGGGATTGGTTCCCGTTAGGAGGTTTTGTGAGCGATGAGTTTGAAGACCTCACGTTTGCAGAAAAAATGTGGGATGTGATCCATCATTCGGTCCTTCCCCTTACGGCTTATGTGATGGGCAGTTTTGCCACCATGACGTTTTTGATGAAAAACACCCTGATGGATCAATTGGCGGCCGAGTATGTAAGAACCGCTATTTCTAAAGGACTTTCCTTCCGTCAAGCTGTGTACCAACATGCTTTCCGCAACAGTTTGATCCCCATTGCGACCTATTTTGGAAGCAACATCACGCTGTTCCTCACCGGTTCGTTTTTAATTGAAAAGGTGTTCAACATCGATGGGTTGGGGCTACTCGGCTTCGAATCCTTGGTGGAACGCGATTTCCCGGTGGTGTTGGGAGTGCTCGTGATCGTTTCTATTCTGGGCCTGTTGGGGAACATTCTTTCCGATCTTTGTGTCGCATTAGTCGACCCCCGAGTAGACTTCAAATAATCTGTTTATGCAGCTCAATCCGCTTACCGTTAAAAAAATCAAACGCTTTCAAAGCATCAAACGGGGCTATTACTCGTTCATTATCTTTTGTTTTTTGATTTTGGTGGCCGTGTTTGCCGAATTATTGGTCAGCAATCGTGCCTTGGTGGTGCATTACGAAGGGCAGTGGTACTTTCCCTCCTATGGTTACATCCTTCCCGGAACCACTTTCGGGTTGGATTATGAATATGAAACCAACTATCGCGACCTAGACCGGCAATTTGAATCAGAAGACGCAGGGAATTTTGTGATCATGCCGTTGGTGCCTTACAATGCGTTTGAAACAAACCTCCAAGCAGATGCTTTTCCTCCCTTTCCGCCCTCCTGGGAGAACGGGCATTATTTAGGAACGGATAAGATCGGTCGAGACATGGCCGCACGGCTGGTTTATGGCTTCCGGGTGTCGATGATTTTTTCCATGTTGGTGTTGGTACTGACGTTTTCGATTGGCATCGTGCTGGGGTGTTTGATGGGGTATGTTGGTGGGAAATTCGATCTGTTTTTCCAACGGATCATTGAGATCTGGCAGTCGGTTCCATTTCTATACATCATCATGATCATTGCTTCGATCATCTTACCCAATGTTTATATATTGGCCGCTATTTACGTTTTCTTTGGATGGATGGGAATGACTTGGTTCATGCGCACCTCCACCTACAAAGAAAAAGCTCGTGATTATGTGATGGCAGCCCAGTCTTTGGGGGCTTCCAATATGCGTATCATTCTGGTGCACATCTTACCCAATACCATTTCATTGATTGTTACCTTTGTTCCCTTTGGTGTCTCTGGAGGAATTGCCGCGCTGACGGCTCTGGATTATCTCGGTTTCGGCTTGCCTCCACCCACACCCAGTTGGGGAGAGTTGTTACAACAAGGTACTGAAAACTTGGATTCCATCTGGATCATTTCCTCGACCCTTGCCGCTATCGTGGTGGTGATGGTAACCATCACTTTTATTGGTGAGGCCGTCCGGGAAGCTTTTGATCCGAAGATGCATACCACCTATGAATAACCCTATTAGAAAGGACACATTATGCGACCCTCTCTTCGATTGCGACTTGGTTTTGCAATGGTGGTCGGTGTTTTTTGGGGACTGCTGTTAAGCAGCGGAACCGGATTCGCCGCCGAAACCTTGCCCGACAACCTCAAATGGATCACCAATGACACCGCCCCCCTGTTTACCGACCCCAGTGCCAAAAAAGGAGGCACTTACCGAACCTATATGCTTTCTTTTCCATTAACGTTGCGCACCGTCGGTCCCGATTCCAATGGGTCGTTTCGACTTTACATCAACGGAAATCGCCTGAGTGCCCTTGAAATCCATCCCACGACCGAAGAAATCTTACCCTCTTTGGCAACCCATTGGGCGTATGGAGATGATAAAAAAACGATGTACTTCAAGCTCAATCCCAAAGCACGATGGTCTGATGGACACCCGGTGACCGCAGAAGACTTTGAATTTGGCTTAGAATTCATGCGGTCCAAAAATATTGTCGCGCCTTGGTACAATACCTATTACTCCCAATTTTTTGATCGTGTGATTATATATGACGATCACACTTATGCCGTTGTGGGCAGTCAACCCTTTCCGGAACTCCATCTTCGTATTGGCTTAGCTCCTCGTCCCAAACACTTTTATAAGGGAGAAGTCCCGAAGGACTATGTGCGGCGTTTCAACTGGAAAGTGGAACCCAATACCGGGCCTTACATCATCGACAAAGTGGACAAAGGGAAAAGCATCACGTTCAAACGGAAAAAAGACTGGTGGGGCAAAGACCTCCGATATAATCAGGGGCGCTACAATGTGGATCGAGTTCGGTTTACCGTGATCCGCGATATCAATGTGGCTTATGAACATTTTAGAAAGAATCGTGTTGATGACTTCACGCTCACCTTGCCCTCTTATTGGCATCAAAAATCCAAGAACTTAGACATTTTTGACAAGGGGTATGCCAAAAAATATTGGTTTTACACCAACCAGCAGGAACCCTCTATCGGCTTCTGGATCAATCTGGACAAAGAGCCATTCACAGACCGCAATGTAGTTCATGCCTTTGCACATTCTCTCAACGTCGATAAATTGCTGAACGAACTGTTGCGTGGGGATTATAGCCGCTTGCACAATCAATTTACGGGCTATGGAGAATACACCAACCCCGATGTGCGCGCCCGCCCCTTTGATATTAAAAAAGTGGGAGAACTGATGAGGGCTTCAGGCTGGGAACGGGGGAAGGATGGCATCTGGGCGAAAGGCAAACAGCGGTTCTCGTTTACGATCACCCATGGGGCGACCGATTTGCATACACAACGATTGGTCTTGTTGCAGGAAGAAGCCAAAAAAGCAGGAGTCGAATTCAAGCTGCAACGTTTGGATGGCAGCGCCTCTTTCAAGCTAGCTCAAGAAAAGAAACATGAAGTGATCTTCACAGCTTTTGGAACCGGATTGCGCCCTCAGTATTGGGAATTCTTCCATTCCAGCAATGCCCACAAACCCCAAACTAACAATTTCACCAACACGGATGATCCCGAATTGGACAAGATCGTCTATGCCTATCGGCATTCCATTGACGTGGAAGAACGAAAAAGGCTATCCCGCGAAATCCAGGCCATGGCACATGAAGTCGGAGGGTTTGTTCCGCTCTACAAGGTGAGCTACTTTCGCACGATCACGTGGCGCTGGTGGCAATTCCCTAAGGTTCCGGGCACTCGTACTTCCGATGAGTTATTCGAACCCTTTGCACTGGGGAATTTCTGGATGGATGAAGACCTCAAAAAAGAGACCGAAGCCGCCATGAAAAGTGGCAAAACGTTTGAGACACAATTGATTGTGGATAAAACTTATAAGGCCGATTGATGGAACCTTCAGAATTCACAGAATCGTCTAAAGCTTCGGCATCCCGTCCGGTCGTTGTAGCAGTGACCGGGACGCGACGTTGGATTTATATAGGCCTGGGATGGTTTTGTGTCGGGTTGGCTGTAGCGGGGGTCGTGCTTCCAGTACTGCCTAGCACGCCTTTTTTGTTGCTTGCTGCATTCTTTTTTGCTCGGTCGTCCCCACGCTTCTATCAATGGTTGCTGGACAACCGCACCTTTGGTCCGATTATCCGAGAATGGCGTGAGCATCGCAGCATTCCGCGTCGTGCTAAATACAAGGCCATTGCTTTGATCATCATTACGTTTGGCATCACCCTGGGCTTCTTTGTGAAGCTTTGGTTTTTGAGGGTGATGCTGCTGCTGATTGGAGCAGGCGTCATTACCTTCCTCCTCCGTCTCCCTTCTCGCGACTGACCGCTCGGAACTGCATTCCTCAGCCTTTCTTTTTGGTGAGAAACGCTTGGAAGGCCGCTTGGGCTTCAGGCGATTGTAACAACTCCGCAAAGACTTGATTTTCAGCATTCATGGCATCGGTGATCGCAGGGCGTAGAGCGCGTTTCACCAAGCGTTTGGTGTGCTTCACAGCATGGGGGGGTTGCTGCGCCAGTTGTTTGGTTTTTTGCCAAGCATGCGCGTGTAAATCGGCTTCAGGTAACACCGCATTCACGATTCCTAAATCCAGAGCGGTGGTGGCATCAAACGGCTCTCCGAAGAGAAGCAATTCCATCGCCCGTGCTGGGCCAATCAAATGGGGTAACAAGAAGCTTGAACCGGCTTCTGGCACCAAACCGAGATTGACAAAAGGCATCTGAAAGCGTGTTTGGCTTCCGGCATAAGCCAAATCGCAATGCAACAGCATCGTCGTTCCGATACCCACAGCAGCACCTTCCACCACGGCGACCAAGGGCGTGTTCACTTGGTTGAGTATTTGGAGAAAGGCAACCGCTGTGCTGATTCCACCTGTGGAAACGGTTTGGGCAAAATCTTTGATATCATTCCCACTCGTGAAATTTTCTCCAGCTCCGCTGATGTATACGACACGAATGGAATTATCGGCATCCGCAGCCTCCAGGGCTTCTTTCACTTCCGTATACATGGCTTGAGTGAGGGCATTCTTCTTTTCAGGTCGGTTGAACTGTATTTTCATAATTTGGTCTTCAGTGCTGATAGCAATGTGTTCGGACATAGCTTTCCTTTCTAAGCGGAGGTTGAGCATGATTCATTCGGCACAGATATGGCAATGTCTATCTTATTTCCAACGGGAACACTCCAAAAGCAATCTGATTCCCGCTGGACTGGGTTCTACCTGTACATTTGCCAGGCAAGAGACTGTATTACTGCGTTCCATATTAAAGTTGTTTTAATTCGCACATTTCTATTCAGTTGGTCCTGCTTTTCGAATAGTATGGGGGCACATCGTCTGTCTTTCCGTACTCACCCCTTATCAGACCCATTTATGAGGAAACGGAAAAATCGCTCTAGTGTGATCTATCGTTTGGTTGCTTACATTTTGTTGTTCAGTTCTTGCCTGACGTTGGTCATCACGTTCATCCAACTTTACTGGGATTACCGGCACGATGTTGACATGATCGAGAGCCGGATTCTACAAGTGCGTTCGGGACATCTCGCGAGTCTCACGCGCAGTGTGTGGCTGCTGGACGAGCGGCAATTGCGTACCCACTTAGAAGGTATTGTCCAGCTTCCCGATATTCAACATGTCGAATTTCGTGGAGAAGATGACCTCAGCGCCCAAGCCGGAGAAATCCAAACGGAAAATGTGATCACCCGGCATTTTCCTTTGCAGTATGAAGAGGAGGGAATTATCTTTCTGTTAGGTGATCTTTACATCACGGCCAGTTTGGATGAGGTGTATCAAGAACTGATGAACAAGTTCTTGATCATTTTAGGCTCGCAGTCGATCAAGACCTTTTTAGTTTCATTTTTCATGTTGTTCATCTTTTATGCTTTGGTCACCCGGCATTTGGACACGATGGCCGAATACACCCAAGAACTTGAGTTAGAACATCTCAACAAACCGTTATCTCTGTCCCGAAGCTATCCCGATGAAAAACCACCGGACGAATTGGAGCGAGTCGTCCAAGCCGTCAATCAGATGCAAGGCAATTTGCACGCTTCTTATGACCAACTGAAATCGGCCAACCACCAATTGCAACAAGAAATTGCGGAGCGCAAAATGGTGGAAGCAGAATTGAAACAGGCCAAAGAAGCAGCCGAGGCAGCGAGTCATGCCAAAAGTGAATTTCTTGCCATGATGAGCCACGAAATCCGTACTCCTTTGAATGCCATTTTGGGCATGTCCGATATTCTGCGAGATACCAAACTCAACCCTTTGCAAAAAAAGTATGCGCGGTCCATTCACGGTGCGGGTAACAATCTCTTGCAGTTGGTCAACGATACCTTGGACCTTTCTAAGATCGAAGCGGAGCAATTGGAACTGGAAGCGATCCCTTACAATTTACGGAAAGCTATCGAGCAAGTATACGATCAGATGCTTCACCGTTCCCAACAAAAAGGCTTGCAGCTCGAAGTGCAATTTCGTCCTAGCGTCCCGATACACCTGTTAGGGGATCCCACTCGGCTGAAACAAATCCTACTCAATTTGTTGAGCAATGCCATCAAGTTTACGGATGAAGGAGCCATTACCCTGAACGTTCAACCCTATGCAGGCTCCGAAGCACCGGATTGTGTCTTACTGTTCACGGTTTCCGATACAGGAATTGGTATTCCTGAAGAAAAGCTGCCTCAGGTCTTCAACAGTTTCACTCAGGCGGATTCTTCGACAACTCGCAAATATGGGGGAACCGGACTCGGACTCCCCATTTGTCAAAAATTAGTGGAATTGATGGGGGGAAATATTTGGGTGACGAGTCAGTTGAATGCAGGGAGTGTGTTTTCGTTCACGTTGCCTGTGGAAACGCGGCAAGCCCCAGAACCTCGCCCCATGCCCAAAATGGCCTTACCCGATTTGCCGCATCTGGATATTTTATTGGTCGAAGACTCACCCGACAATCAAGTCATCATTCAGTACTATCTTGAGCATTTGGGAAGCTCGGTGGATCTCGTTCAGAATGGCGAAGAAGCCCTCAGTCTGGTAAAAAAACAAACCTATGATTTGATTCTGATGGATCTTCAAATGCCGATCATGGATGGTTACATGGCCACTCGTTTGATTCGTGAATGGGAAGCCCAACAAAAACGTCCTTCCACCCCGATCATTGCGATCACGGCCAATTCCTTCCAAGAGCATTTACAAAAATGCTTGGTAGCAGGATGCGATGATTACATGACCAAGCCATTAACCGAAGAAAGTTTGCATCAAAAAATACTTCGGATTTTGTAGGCTAGGAGCTTTCTTCTGTTACGTCTTCCCGAACTTCCGACCCTTCCCAAGCAGGATCGACTTCCAAGTGCAATTCTTTGCGGTCCGTTTTCAATACGGTTTCCACATCACTCAGATATTGCTTCACACCTTGCACGTAGTTTTTCTCATCTCCCCATATGCGAAACAATTTTTGGAGATAGGCTTCGTCATAATGTCGAAAGGTACGTGCCATCCGATGGGCCTGATGCGAACGAAAGCCCAAGATTTGCAAGGCGCTCACCCCCATTTCCAAAGAAGATTGAAACGTTTCTCGTTGGATGCCATCCACGCCGAGCTGCAATAGCTCATACGCATGACGGCGGTCGATCGCCCGTGCTAGGATTTTTAGGTTGGGAAAATGCTTGCGAGCATGTTTCACCATTTCCAAGGCATGTTCTTTGTCGTCAATCGCAATAATCAACAGCTTCGCATGTTCTGCGCCGGCACTACGCAATAGGTCCACTCGACCGGCATCGCCATAAAACACTTTCCATCCGAACTGTCGTAGCATATCGATGTGTCGGGCATCGTGATCCAATACTGTGGCAGAGATGTGATTGGCTTGGAGCAAACGAGTGACGATCTGTCCAAAACGTCCGAAGCCGGCCACAATCACTGGATTTTCTTCGTTAATCACATCGGCTTCGCGTGAATCGTGATCCTGTTCGGCAAAACGGGGTTGAATGAGCAATTCGTTCGCAATCATCAGGATGGGGGTGATGACCATAGAAAGGGCGACTACTACAATACTCAATTGAGTGATTTCTTGGGTCAGCACTTGGTTTTGGAGTGCGAAAGAAAACAGCACAAAGGCAAATTCACCCCCCTGAGCCAAGGCAAAGGAGAACAAAAGATTCTGCCCCATTTGGATTCGAAACAAACGAGCGACTCCGACCAGCACGAGGAACTTCCCCACGACCAAAGCGGCCACCAAACTGAGCACCAATAACGGTTTTTGAAAGAGCAATTGAAAATCAATGCTGGCCCCAACCGCAATGAAAAATAATCCTAACAACAGGCCTTTGAAGGGTTCTATGTCGGTTTCTAATTCATGACGGTACTCGCTTTCTGCCAAGACCACTCCCGCTAAAAAAGTACCCAAAGCGGGGGATAGACCCACAAATTCCATCAGTAGCGCGATTCCCACAACAATCAACAAAGCAGCCGCAGTGAAGATCTCTCGAAGACGGGTTTCGGCAATGATACTGAAAGCGGGCCGTACCAAAAACCGTCCTGCTAACACGATCACACTCACGCTTCCAATCACGAGCAAGGCACGTTGCCATCCGGCCAAGGTTTCTGTGAAACTGAGATGCTCGCCCGAACCGTGACCTGCGTTGTCGACCAGGGGAGCGACGAGTTCGGGACTTGCCAACAGGGGCATCAAGGCCAACATTGGAATGACGGCAATATCTTGAAATAACAGCACCGAGAAGCAGGATTGCCCGGCTTCTGTTTTCATCAAACCTTTCTCATTGAGAGTCTGCAACACAATCGCTGTGGACGAAAGCGCGAGGGTCATGCCCACTGCTAAAGCCATCGACCAGGATAAGCCTAAGGCCATGCTCACCCCAGCAATCAAAGCGGTACTCGCTCCCACTTGAAGGCCACCCATTCCTAAAATCGACCCTCGCATTTTCCAAAGTAAGCTGGGTTGTAATTCCAATCCGATCACAAATAACATCAGCACCACACCGAATTCTGCGAAGTGCAAGACACTGGTTTGTTCATCACCCACTAAGCCTAATACGGAGGGGCCAATGATGGCTCCGGCAATCAAATAGCCCAGCACCGAACCCAAGCCCAAGCGTTTTGCCAAGGGAACGGAAAGCACCGCAGCGGTGAGGTAAATGAATGCTTGAAAAAAGAATCCTTCATGATGCATGGGTCAGCTCTGTTCCAAACACTGGTTTAAATTTTCGTACTGTTGAATTTTTTGGAAATCCCACCGTTGGTCTCGTAAGGCTTTTAATACCGTTCGATATTCTTGGGAGATTTGGGGAAGGATGTTGAGGGTTTCTTGGCAACGCGCCCCGTGTACTACAAATGGAGGAAGGTACAACATACGACAGAAACGGGCGGCTTGCTCATACGGGGTTAAGATTTCACGCATCGTGAAGTGATTGATGCCTCCATGTTGGTAGGTATCGTGTTTCCCGCCAGTCGTGACCACATTCATCAGCGTCTTGCCTTCCAAAGCATCGCCATTTTCGCCATATGCGAACCCCGGTTCAAGTACCAAATCTTGCCACTCTTTGAGCAGAGCAGGGCCGCTATACCAGTACAACGGATGGTGAAAAATCAAGATATCGTGTTCTCGCAACAGTTGTTGTTCATAGGCCACGTCAATAAAAAAATCAGGATAGATTTCATACAAGTCACGGACGGCCACATGATCCAAACCATCTGCTGCGTGGATGAGGGACCGATTGATGAGAGACTTTTCTAAGGCCGGATGGGCAAAGAGAATGAGGAGCTTGTTGGGAGCTGTCATGTGTTATACTTCATCCACGTGATTGGCGTAATAATCGTCGTCCTCTTCGTCATCGTCAGGAGACGCCTTTTCAGAGGAAGCGTTTTCGGGTGAGGACTTGGATGTATTGGCACGTCGTTGTTGGAATTTTTCACGTCGCTTTAAAAACTCACGCAATGCAGCCAGCCCCGAGCGCCGTTCTTCACAATCGTCAATGCGTTGTCTGATTTTCGATTTGAGCTCGGGCTTTTGTGCGCGTTCTTCCAAATCTCCAAACCCCAATTGTGCTTCAATATAATAATTTTCCGCTTTTTCAAAGAGGTCATAGGCTTTCTCATAATGATCCTGATAGCCTTCATACTCGGCAATACGGTAATAACACCATGCCATATTTCGATTGATATCAGGCCAGGCCTCGCCGCGAATCTTGAGAGCATTGCGGAAATATTTAAGGGCTACCTTGTATTCACCCAACGCAATAAAGCTACAGCCCAGGTGATATTCTTCTGAAGACTTTTCTAAGTCCGTATTTTCGTCCATCCCAGGTCTCCTACTGATTCAATACATCCGAACGAATATTTTTGACCAAACTGAAAGTTGCTCCGGCATCGGTGCTCTTATAAATCAAATATCCGTTTGCAGCAGCATACACAATATTGGGATTGGAGGGGGCAATGACAATATCTTCAATCGAGGCTGCTGCTTGTAATACCGATTGAACATTACTCACTCCATCGGTGGAGCGATACAGCGTGGCAGAGCTACCATACAGAACCAAGTCCGAATCGTTCGGAGACACTGCTACCGGGCCATTGGCTTGATTGATAGAAGTGGCATTCCATGTTGTTCCTCCATCGGTCGATTTCTGTATCACAAATGAATCCCGTTCGTTGGCATAAACCGTTTGTCCGTCGCTCGAAACCCCAAATTGTGTGATGATCAAGGATTGCACATCCGCTCCCAATAAACTCCATGTAGCCCCTGAATCCGTAGTCTTCAAGAATCCTACATTTCCCAACGCATTGGTGCCAGAGTTTTGAAAACTCCAAAATCCAAACGATAGAAAAGCCCCTCCTGCACTGGCAGCGGAGCGAATGTGCCAATATCCATTTTGATCCGCATCGCTGTGATTGACCGAAATGACACTCCAATTTTCTCCTGCGTCGGTTGATCGGAAGATTCCTCCACTGAACAACTGTCCTTGCAATGCTGTAAACGATGCCACACCCGCTTCTACTCCAATGAATACGATATTCGAATCACTAGCATCCACTTGTACCGAAGTGATTCGCGAATTCGACAAGCCACAATTTTTACGGGACCACGTGGTTCCGCCATCCGCACTTTTATAGACGCCTGCAATCGAACTCGGATGGCTTCCCGTGACCGGCCCCGGTGAATCTAGGGTTGCTGCATAGATCGTGTCTGGATTGTTTGAGTCGAAGGCAATATCCCAAATTTCTGGGTAAACGTCTCCATTGGTCGATGTCGTATGACGCAAACCCTGACGGAGTCGCACCCAACTGTTTCCTCCGTCACTACTCTTCACAAAGCCATTGCGTTCTGTCCCCAATATCACGATATTTGCGTCGGTCGGATGCACTGCCAATGAACGAAAGACCGAATCATGATCCTCCACCCCATCGGGAGCGGTGGGGCCATTGATGATTTCGTTGCCATTGCCAAGGTCATTGCCACACACGTCATCTGTCATGGATATCGTATCATCGGAAGCTCCATCAGTGGTTCCAGCTCCATCGGTGGTTGAAGAACCTTCACCTGTGTCTCCGAAGGTGGTGGAGTCTCCGTTTGAATTCTCGTTTGAAGCTGTATCTCCTGGAACGGTTTCTGAGGTACTTGAAGCACTGCCTCCTCCTCCGCCTCCCCCACCCCCACAGGCGGTAAATGCAAGGAGGCCCATTACGATTAGAATAAGTGTCACCCACATTTTGCTATTAGATTGGTTCATGTTTCCTCCTCATATCTGCCAGTTCTTGACTACTGCCACTTATTTCACGCCCTGCTACAACGCATTAAATTAACAACACATTAAGTCAACAGAGTTGAGCATCGTCTATTTCGGCCCGATCCAGGTTTGCTAAGTGCAAGTTTGCATCGGCCAAATCGGTATATCGTAGATTCGATCTCGCCTGCCTTTCTTTCTAAAGTATACTCCACACAAGCTCAGAACAACATCTAATGCCGTGGGAATTTGCAGGTTGTCATGATGGGAATTGGATGCAAAGGCACAGTGGGAACTTCGATGAGTTCAGCCGCTTGTACGAGCGAGAGGGCGGGCAAGGGCATGACTGCCCGGAGCAGCTCACGAGTAACGGAGAGTTGCGGCTAATTGGCTGGTGGTATGGGGGCGGAGCCATCGGGCGAGTGGTCGCGTTTCAAGCCCCATTTGTTCTGCTTGCTCTTGAGTAAAGACTCGAAAAGCAGCCATGGACGGGAACGATTGCATTTCAGCAAAATTATAACGAACTGGGTAACCTGTACGCTTTGAACGTCGTGATTGGGAATAACATTCCAAGAAAGGAAACGAGGCTATGGCAGCAAGACGCATGGTCTACACACCAAATGTTACTTTACCGGAGCTAAGTTCATGCATCGCCCCCACAATCTTAAGGTTTCCCGTCTGGACTTGGGCAGAAAAACCGGAGTGTGCATTTAATTTTTGGACATTATGCCTTACGTTTGCTTGAGCCACCACATCCGTGTCACGATTGCCCATCGCTACCTGATCTTCCACGACACTGTCATTCAAAGATTGCATAAGTGTCGGGAGCTTAGTCAGATAGTCATAATTAACTCCGTCGACGGTTTTTGGAGGATCATAGTGAAAATGGTTCAGCGTGTTTAGAATGGCACCACAGCTCGTATGGCCCATCACGACAATAATTTTAGAGCCGGAAACAATCGTGGCAAACTCTAAACTGGCAATGATATCATCGTTCACAAAATTGCCAGCGATCCGTGCAACAAAAAGATCGCCGAAGCTTTGGTCGAAAGTCAGTTCAGGAGACACTCTAGAGTCCAGACAGCAGAGAATCGCGGCAAACGGATACTGTCCGGATGCCGTTTCGCCTGCCATTTCGAGAAAGTCATGTTGATTCGCTTTGCCGGAGGTAAACCGGTGGTTGCCGTCTATCAATCGCTGCTGGGCGTCATCGGGTGACATGGCTTGTTGGGTGTCCTTATCCATTATGGGGTGGTGGTTTCTTTCCATCTTTTTCTCCTTTTAGTAGCGTACCCGGTCAGATTGCTTTTTTCCCTAAATTGGAAAACGGTATTTCGAACCGTAACTTTGTTTAAATTATAAATTTAAGTCTATCAATTTAGCTCAAATGTTTTGTACCTACTCTATTTTCCTATCGAGTAATAGATAGGGTCGTATCTCTACAATTCCCTTTTAGGATTTGCAAACCTATATTTGACAAAAAGAATAAACTATATAGATAGGAGGTACTATATCACACCTCGTATTTTCCAGGGCAACACGACACAAGAACCGGGATCCGTCTGGAAGGAATAAAATGGGGAAGGGAGTGGCACTGTCAAATGAGGAAATTCAACAATGCCACACCGGGGTTCCTACTGGGAGATAGGAACCGGACTAGGAACTCAAGCCAAAACTAGCGGGAACCTATACCGCTGGATTGAGTAAGGCAACGTGTAAAGTCTGTATGGTTACAAAAATTAATCCCTTAGGATGTGTTCTGATTAAAGTTAATGATTTCAATTTATTAAGAGGGTTGTTTTTTTCTTGTTTCAGTAAAAAAACTATTGGAAAAAGTCGGAGTGGTGACATGGATGTCGTACAGAAAATTATGACTGCAATGCCGTGTATTCTCGAACGACCGATTCCAGATATTGCCGTCCTACCGAAATCTGGATCGTTTCCTCACCCACCTTCATCAGCACATAGCGGGGACGGTTTTTTCCACGACTGGACGCTTCCATATCTTGACCAACCTGTAGGATTTTTTGGGGATTGACGAGGTAGGAGCGATTCACTTTGAGGAGTTTGCCTTTATAAAACTCTTCTAAAAAGCTCAGAGTCATTTTGAGTTCTCGAATTTCGTAGTGCTCCAGAACCATATTGCAAAAAGGCTTTTCGGACTGAATATAAATAATATCTTTGGTCACAGGGGGAGTGTCTCGGTCAAAGAGTTGACGCACATAATCGAGCGTGGTGCCATTCACATCTTCTACATTTTTTTGATTTGATCGAATTTGTTGTGCCACGTTTTCCAAATAATTGCGGTCCATCGTGGAAAACGGAGATTCCGGATCGTCTCGGTAAAGCGCAAGGGTCTCGCCATACAGTTCTAAGAAAAGATAAGCCACATGCCCAGGGAGTTCTCCACAACGGGTTCGGATGGATTCGTTGTGGGCAATATTAGAGAAAATGGTCACGTCAGCAGGGACCTCTCCGGTTTCTTCCAAAATTTCGGAAGCAAAATGGATCAATTCATAAAAGGGCGGTTTTCTCTCATTGGATTTACGAATCGTGGTCAGGACATGAGGGGCCAGCTGAATTTTCTCAAATTCGTGTTGTAGTTTATTAAGACGTCTTCGGGGTTCATGAAACCTTCCAAAATGGTTGGCAATCCGGTGGAGAGATTGCATGCGTTCATGGGCCAAAGCCCATTCCAATTGCTGCTGCATTCGGGCCAGCAATTCTTCATGGTGAAAAGGTTTGATCAGATAGTCATTCCCCCCCAACTCCAAGCCTTGTACCAAGTCTCTCAGTTGGTTTTTGGCCGTCAAAAATAGGATCGGCAGTTGCTCATTTGTATACCTTTCTCGGATTTGGCGGCAGACTTCATAACCGGAAATGTCAGGAAGCATAATGTCCAACAAGACTAGGTCTGGAGGATTTTCTTGAAAGATCACATCGATGGCCTGTTGTCCCTGAGAGACACTCACGACTCCAAACTGACGTTCGGCTAGATGGGCTTGCAGCAGTTCACGGATCGTAGGGTCATCATCCACCACCAGAATTTTTCGAAAACCGGGGATACGATGGATTTCGGATGGCCCGAGGCTCTCGACATTTCCTTGTATGGATCGCTTTGTCCGCAAATGCCACGTATCGGGCAATTGGTCTGCGGGGCCGTCTGCCAAGGGTATTGTAAAAGCGACGTGGTTTCCTGGGCCGGATTCCGTTGGGAATAAAAGTTCCCCTCCATGTTGTTCCACCAATTGTTTGGAGATCGCCAATCCCAACCCCAATCCCCCTGAATGAGGAAACCCAGGAGAGACAGACGAGGGGGCCACCCCTTGGACAAACGGTTGGGTCAAGCGAGACCAGTGTTCTGGTGGAATTCCTGGTCCGGTATCGCTCACGATCACCTTCATATGAAGTTCTTGTTTTTCTACTGAGACCTGCACCTGGCCTTGCTCCGTGAACTTGAGCGCATTGTCCACCAAGTTGTGCAGGATTTGTAACAATCGATTTTCATCGGCTTGGACAGGGGGAAGAGTCGAAGGCAGGGTATGGATCAGCTTCAATGACCTTTGATCGGCTAATGGCCGAGACAACGTGAACACAATATTTACAATACTCGACAAGGAGACCGGATGCAGGTGCAGTTCTAGGGCATTGTGTCGCAACTGAGAAAAATCCAAAATATCCTCGATCAAGCCATGCAGTCGGTGACTGCTTTGCAGCACAATACTCAAGCTCCGTTCTACTTCTGGCGACCAATCGGGGGATTGCAAACGAATCGCTTCCACCAAACCGATGATCCCCTGCAACGGAGTCCTCAATTCATGAGAGGTTTTGGCCAAAAACTCGTCTTTGAGCTGATCGGCTTTCCGCAATTCCTCAGTGGCTCGTTCCAAAGCCTCATATTGCTGAGCATTGATGATGGAAATCGCCGCTTGGGAAGACAAGAAATGTAAAATATCGAGGCGTTCGGGACTGAAAGCTCCGATCTTGGCGTTATTTTCCAGATATAAAATTCCAATCAACTGACCTTGTTGCAGGATGGGGGTGCACAAAATGGATTTGGGGTTGCCCCTCCGCATGTACGGATCATTGAGAAACAGTTCCTCACGCAAGGCATCTTGCAATACGATGGGTTTGGGATTCCGAAGGACATATTCGACCATCGTGAGCGGAATGTCGGAATAACTCCGAAATGGAATTCGATGTTGATGGGTTTCATACTCCGGTGTCATCGTCCCACTCACTCGAACTAAAAACTCCTTTTCTTCCTTAAGCAACAGCACTCCTTTTCGTGCGCCTGAATAGATGAGCACAATGTGCATCAATTTCTTCAATAGGTGGGGAAGCACAATTTCTTGAGAAAGGGCTTGGGAGGCTTGCAAAATTGCAATCAAGTCCAATTCTTTGGGGCTGATAGGGGGATTGTTTGTAGGAGGAGTATCGGAAGGCGTCGATTGTTTTTTTTGAACAAAATGTGGATACGCCTGAACCAGCTGTTGGAGCTTAGCGATGGCTCCCCAGCGTTGATAGCAGTAATAGCTTTCTTGAAAATGAAGCTGAGCTGCTGGAAAATCTTTCTGTTCTACATAAAATTTTGCAGCCAATTCATTGGTCAAGGCCTCCTGATACAAATGTCCTTGGTCTTTGGCATACTGAATGGCCTGCATATAGCTTAACTTGGCAGCCATTGGTTTACCCAACATTCGGCGAATTTCAGCATTCACTAAACTGTGCATGCTCCCAAAGTTTTCGGGACAGCTTCGTGCCCAACGCGTGAGTATTCGTTGCTTCTGATATAATTGGAATCGATATTGCCGTTGCTGCCAAGGCGAGTTTTGCGCGTAGATTGCTGAGACACTCAGGCACCAAAAGAAGGTATGCAAGACGGTGGTGTACTGCCCCATCAGCGCAGGAAGGCACGGTTTTGCTTGTTCTAAACTCATTAAGGCTTGCTTGGGTTCCCCATACAAAAAGGCAAGCTGGCCTTTAATGAGATCACACAAAGCCAAGATGGAGAGCACTTGATCTTGGGTCCATTGGGAAATCCAAGGGTCTTCTTGGAAGTGCAGACCATCCAAACGTTTCCAATCAGGGACCTGTCCTTGGCAATGTTGAACCCACTGACGCGAAAGCTGGAAGAAACTGGTCGCATTGTCTTGTTCTAGTTTTTGCAGGTGCTTTTCATAATTGGTGTATTGCTGCGCGGCCTGTTCCAGCGACTTTCCTTGGAAAAATTCTAAATTGCAAAAATGGACCATCGCAATCGAAGCGGTTTGAAAATCTCCCACTTCTTGACCCCCTTCAAAAGCTGCCTGAAAGTATGCTGACCCGGTGGACAAGGGGCGCTTCCAATGATTGACCAGGAGTCCCATCACGAGATTAGCCGTGGGGCGGGCGGATCGACTTTCCAAGGTTTTCCCCAATTCCAATCCCAAAAGCCCGAGTCGATAGCTTTCGGAATAGTGGGAAAACGCGCTACCTACAATGGCTCCCAATGTTGTGAAACAGGTCACTGAAAACGACGTCAACCCCTGGCTTAAGGAGATCTCTACGCCTTTAAGCATCATCAAGGTGAACACATTGGGGTTGGAGTTGTAGGCTGTGGGACCCAATTCAATCAATAGATCGACAACTGCCAACATCTGAGGGTCGGTGAGATCTGGCAATTTCGACAAGGTTTCTGGAGTATGGCGACGGACCTTCCACACCAGCGGAGTCAACACTTTGAGAATGTGGAAGGCGGTCGCTTTTCGAGGGAATTCCACGCCCAATTGTTGCAGCATCTCAAGCCCTAGATCCAGGCCGGTTTCAAAACGGGCTTGGCTGGCATAGTAACGAATTTGAGTGATGGTGAAGCGGGTTTGAGCGACCGAAGTGTTTGCCCGATTCAAACCTTCGTTACAGTCCTGAAGCATCTTAGAATAATTGGCCGTGAGATAATTCAACTCAGCCTGCTCCGCTTGAAACGCTAAAGCTAAATCATAATAATGCTCCCATCGTTCGGGGGTGGGTAAAAGCGTCATACCAGCTTCACAAAACTCCTGTGCGACTTCAAACGCGCCTGCCATTTTGGCTTGTTGCAATGCTTGCAAATTCCAACGAGCCAACTCCAATCGTTCTGCCGATGTGGAAAGCAGCCGAGTGGCCCGATTCAAATGATTGATCACAGGAAATAAATCGGGATGGTGCAGTCGCGATTTTTGGAATTTCTGCAAGGCTCTCCCAATATAGAAATGGTATTGCTCTCGTTCTGCTTGCTCCACCAATCGGTACATCGCCTCATTCACCTGATCGTGTACAAATCGAAACTGATGATCTTGTTGCACTAACAACCCTTCCTGAAGCGCATGTTGTAGCGATTTGAGGACTTGGGGCCGTGGCTGATTCAACACTTGGCTCAGTAAATCCAAAGAGAACGGCCCACCCCAACAACTGGCAATCCCTAACAATTTTTTCAGGGATGGTGGCAATACTTCCAAGCGGGGAATCAATAGGTTGACGACACTCGGTGCGACCTTTTGACGAATCTGCTCTAGATCCCATTGCCACCGGTCTTCATACCGAAGGGCACCTTCTTTAAAAAGCATTTGCAAAAACTCTTGAAGAAACAGTGGGTTCCCGGTGCTTTTTTGGTGCAATACCGCAGTAAACGCTTCAGTCTGAGCCAAAGGTAACCGCAATAGATCGGATACCATTTTTTGGATCACGGAGACCGGTAAGGGACGGAGCAGGAGCTTTTCTTGTTCGATTCCCCGTTCTTCCAACATGTGACTGAAATGGACGAGTTGTGCTTGGTAGGTTGTATCGTCACGGCAGGCCAACAGAAAGAAGACATGGTGCAACGCGGGTTCTCCCATGAGAGATACAAGCAATTGCAAGCTATTGGCATCCGCCCATTGCAGATCATCCCAAAACAAAACTATAGGCTTTTGGGATTTCGAAAATTCAAGCAACAGCTGTTGCAAGGCATGGCGAAAGCTTTGGTGGTCCGTAGCGGTGGCTGTGATCTTGGTTTCTGTAACCTCCAACAAGAAATGAAGCTCTGGAATCTCTTGAGCCAATAATGGGAGGGTAGCCCCTAAGGCTTTTTTGAGATTTTGCCTCCATACCTCACTAGAAGCCTTGGATTCGGTCAAGAGTTGCCGAACCAGGTGACGAAAGGTGTCAACAATGGCTGAATGAGGTTTTGTTTTTTCCAAACGTTCGAATTTACCTGCAACAAACCAACCGTGAGTGTTTCGGGTGCGATGGCGTAATTCCGAAACCAAGGTGGATTTGCCCAAGCCCGACTCTCCATGCAGGATGATCGCAAGGGTTTTTCCGCTCCTAACTTGTTGGAGAGCGGCTTCCAACTTCTGTAGCTCAGTTTCGCGTCCGTATATTTGGGAGAACAATTGAGGACGCCGAAAGAGATCCGCTTGTGCAAGGGGAAATGCCGTAATCCGACCCGATTGGATGTATCTTTCTTGGCAATGCTTCAGGTCGTTTGCAAGAGTTAAGCTGCTTTGATAGCGACCCGTTTCTTCCTTTGAGAGAAGTTTCATCACAATGTCGGAAATAACAGGAGGTAAGTGGGGCTGATACTGCAACGGCGGTATCGGTGCTCTGGCTAGATGGGAATGGATCCGTTCGAGCCAGTCTTCTTCTTGAAAGGGAAGTTGGCCCGTGAGCATTTCATATAGAATCACGCCTAGAGAATATAAGTCGGTTCTTTCATCGACCATTCCTGGAGACTGAGGGGCCTGCTCTGGAGCCATGTAAGCCCAGTCCTCGGACCGAGGTCTTAGTTTCAGTGGAGAATTTTCACTCAACAAAACTGCCTCACTGAAATCAATAACTTTCAAATGTTGTGTTTCACGACTCCATACGATGTGTCGAGGACAAAGACGGGCATGGACGACTTGGCTTTGGTGAAAGCCAATCAGCTGATCTACGATCTGAATTGCCAAGGAGAAAAGGTCTGTAAGATCAATATTTCCAAAGTGATAGGCATGATGCAAAGGAACTCCGCCAAAATCTTCCAGGATCAGAGCCGGTTGGTGTTGTAACACGACCCGCCGTTGGACTTGCAGAGGAGCATCACCATTGAGGCGTCGAAGGATATGGTATTCATGATCAAAACGTGAAACCTCTTCGGTTGAGGGGCGTTGCTGATTTAGAATCTTAAGAATCACGCGATTGTTATCGCGATGCCCTTTTAGAACGAGATGACGCCCCTCTTGTAGTGTATCGGTGATGGTGAATCCCGCAATTTCCATGACTTGTTTTTTCATGCGAGCCTTGTTCGAACATAGACGTTAGAAATCGAATGCCATATCAGAATATATTCTTATATTTACTGCGTGAGGTTTGTAATTCAAGGTAAATTCACCCTACCCTAAAATTCAATCTTTCCCCTTAGCACAGCTTGTTTGTGGTCCCGTGCGTATTTGAATGATCATTGAATCGAGCTTCTACATCAGGCTTTGGAAGATCCAATACTCTTTTGATTTTGTTGAGAAAATCCAATTTTGGATTCAGGATTTTCCTTTTTCCCTATTGTTCATTTAAAAAATGTCGTCGATCTGACGTGATCGTGTCGTTTGCTCGTCGTTTTCTATCAAACCTTTATACGGCATAATTCGAACGAAGGGAAAACCTTGGTGTTTCGTTAGACCCCAATTGTTCTCAATCAACCCATTGACACATCATGTCTATCGTTGCTTTGCAAGATTCTAGGGTACATGGTGAATATCGAGTCAATTCTTGGCAAGCCAAAGCACTTTTTCGTCGCTATGAATATTGCGGACTCTTGAACAAAAACCGTTTCACGGCCTATTTTCCTCTCAGAGCACATGTGGAGGCCACATGGGATTCCATCATGCAACGTTCGCAAAATTTAATGGAAGAATTGTCTTACCTCATTCCCTCTCGGCATGCGTGGGCATCCATTACCGTATGGCGAACAACCAATCGGGGCTACTATGGACAAGCGATGGCCAGTACGGAAGGGCACTGGGGAATGGTGGCTTTACTGAGAGCCTTTCTCCAACAATTGAATCATGTGGAGGGCTGCCATGCCCAATGGTGGTTTGATGCAGGAGCAAAAATCATCAGTCGTAAATTGTTCGCACCAGCAGTCGTGAAAAAGTTGCAAGAAAACATCGGTTTGGGGTTCTGTGATTCTCAAGTCCTGTATTACAGTTTAGTTCCATTGAGCTGGTTTCGGGCATCCATGGGAAACATTTCAATTTTGCTATACAACTCGCGCTGTGCTTCAGGCTTTCGTGAGTTAATCATCCAAAATCGAGGAGAGGTTTATCTCACGACTGAAGAGCTTCATATAGCGGATATTCAATTGAGTAAACTGGATGGTTGGTATCAAACGGCTGGCTTTCGAAGGTTTCGGGTGATTCTCTTGGCCTATCTATACGAAGAAGGGGCACCGGTGGGCGCAGCGATCATCCATCGCGGTCCGGTGGGAATAAACCTCAGTTGTATGGAGAACTGTGTCGACTTGATTCTCGATTCCAAGCTCCATGACCATATTTACAACCAAGTGTTTCTTTCATTGATGGAGGCAACAACAAAATATTATGCCGATTTTCCAGCACAAGCCATTCCCGTCGTTACCGATGAGCGGGCAAGCGCCTTCCTCAGTGGAAAAGCCTTCATTCGTTTTTCTATCACTGCTGATGGTTCCCAAGCTGTTTATAACCACTATCGGAAACTGTTGCAGCAGCGTGTGGCTTTGTTGGAACGCCGTTCTGTTACTATTCCAGAAGGAGAGCAATCATGATCAGCACAAACAAGTATCTCGCAGGAGAACACCCTCTAGAAAGTTACCGGTTGGCCGCAAAAACCCCAGTAGAGCAATTTGTGGCTCGTTATCTGAAACCACATCTCGTTCCCAATATGCGGGTGTTGGACGTGGGGGGAGGACCTGGGGTGATGGCTCGTGAAGTCGCTAGAACAGTTTCTGATTCAGTCGTTTATAGCCTGGATGCTAGTCCGGCTCGCACTAAGGCAGCTGAGGAATGTTTAGATGATTTGATATATGCACACGCCATTTTAGGAAATGCGTATCAGCTTCCGTTCCCCGATGATTCCTTTGATTTGATTTACACCCGGTTCGTTCTTCAACATTTGCCCAACCCAGACCAAGTGGTGGCAGAGATGACTCGCGTGTGCAAACCAGGCGGGCGTCTTTTGTTGCAAGACACCGATGGGTACAATGTGACGCACTATCCAAAGGATGAGCGCTTACAAACCATTATCCACAAGGTGATCCAATGTTTGGAAAAATCAGGTTTTGACCCCTATACGGGACGCAAATTGTACCATTGGTGCCAACAGCTCGGTTTGCTTCACGTGGACGTGACCATCCAAAGCCACAATTTGATTGCAGGCTGTATCAGTGAACAAGCTTTACAATTTTTAAAGATGGAGTTTGAAGTGGCCAACAATACGTTTTTAGAAGCTTTTGGCAGTCAAGACACCGCAGACGACGCCAAGCGCTATTTCTACGAATACTCTCAACGGGCTGATACGCTTTCTTTCGGCACGCTGTTTACGGTAACTGGAATCAAACCGATTCAAGTTTGATCGAGGATGCGGCTCTGTCTACAGTGTCTTGAAAGATGGCACGTACCATCTGCTGCTGAATCCAATCCTGCAATTCTGGATGCAACGCTAATGTGCGTAGCTGTGTTTCTTCTACGTTGGGATCCAGCAATACCCAGGGTCCCACTTCAAAAAATTGAGCAATGGCTTGGATATGATTACGAGGAATGCCTTGCCGTTCCCACCGCTGTAGATTCCTTACCGAAGTTTTAGGAAAACCTTGGGTTACCACAATTTCTTTTTGGCTTAGAGATTTCAATTCTCGCAATAAGGCCAACCGTCTACCTGAATGAAATTCCTGTTCCATGGCTCTATCCATTGTATTGTCGTTACTGTTGGGCGATGATTTGTAGGTAAGAATGCGCTGATTCTCTTATCATTTAAGATCCAATGCGTTAATCCCTCCGATCCTTGCCTGCTCGTTTCAGTTTCTATTTTTAATACTCGTGATAGGCCGCTCTTCATCGATATTTCAACCCTCTAATAAGACACCAATTCAAACTTATATGTCAAGTGTTTTTAATGAGATAAAAATTACAATCTATTCATCAAAAAAAGCTGATACAAATACAAATATAATAATATAGAAAGACTGAATTCGAACTCAAATTTTTATCTTTCGGATTAGGTTCTTGAGCATACAATACTTTCCAAAAAGCTCACACTTCGTACGGTTTTGGTGTAAAATTGGGGGGGCTTTATGAGGAACTCTTTGGAAAAGCTCTTGCAAGAAAGCAGGGAGAGGCTCCAAATTATTGGAGAAATTTTCTGTTTGTGATGAGGAAGGTTAAAGATGAAAAAACATGTGCTGTCACGGAGTTGGGCCATCACCCAGTTGGGATTTCAGGCTCGCAAATTGAAGAAAAGTGAAGAAGATCGTGTGAAAGCCAGTGCACGGGATTATTTGATCCAAAGCATGGGACGTCTTAAAGGCCTTCCCCAAAAGGTAGGGCAAATTCTTTCCATGTCTTCTCAACAGGGCTTGGACAACGAGTTTGTAACCTTGACCAATCGTGGTGAGGCCGTAGGTCTGGATATCATCTTGGATGTCTTAAAAAGCACTTGGGGAAAAGACCCGCTTGAAGTGCTGCATTCGATAGAAGAAAACGCACATGCTGCTTCTTTGGGGCAAGTCCATCGAGCTTTTTTGCAGGATGGTCGTGAAGTTGCGATTAAAGTCCGTTATCCGGATATTGAAACTGCGATTCAGGCTGACTTGAAACTGGTGGGGTGGCTTTCCACTCCATTTGGTGGCTTGAAACAGGGGTTTGATACCCAAAGCTATCAAGACGTGATTACGCAGACCATTCAACATGAATTGGATTATCGTCATGAAGCGGCCAGACAGCGTTCTTTTCATCATATTCAACGGAACAGTTCTAGTTCAGGGTGGGTGGTTCCAGCTCTTATCGAGGATTTGTGCGGAGATCAGGTTCTGGTGTCGGAATGGCATTCTGGTGACGACTTCACAACTGTCTGTTCCACTTGGACCGATTCTGAAAAGCATGCCATCCAAAAAGTACTGGCCGAGGTCTTTTTTCATACTGTATTTGATCAAGGGTTATTCCATGCCGACCCCCATCCAGGGAATTATGCTTTTCGTCGGAAACCCTCCGGTGTGGAGGTGATTTTATATGATTTTGGATGTACTGCCGATTTACCGCTTCCTCAGCGTCATGCCCTACTGAAGTTATTTCAGGGAGCATTGGAGCAAGGCAACCATGACCCGTACCCCTGGTACGTATCTCTTCAATTCAATCCGGACTATTTAGAACCTTTGGCTCATCGTCTTCCAGCACTCACTGAATTGATGCTAGAGCCCTTTCTTAGTTTGGGAAAATACGATTTCAGTTTGTGGAATCGTAGTGAGCGAGCCTCTGCTATCTTAGCTGAAGATCGTTGGAATTTGCGTATTGCCGCTCCTGCAAAAATGCTATTGCTCACTCGTGCTTTCATTGGACTATTTTATTATCTACAACATCTGAACAGCCCTATCTGGTTGCGCCCTTTTGTTCTGCAGCGGTTGGAACGCCATGCCGAAGCATTGCAACGCTTGCAAGCTCCCACGGTCTCAAGGGGAACCACTTATGAAAGTATGGCGTCTTACCTTAAAATCTTGGTTCGAGAAAAAGGACGAATGAAGGTTCAGTTGACGATGAAACGCGCTTCTGTCAACAATCTCCCCGACTTGATTCCGCCGGAAACTGTAGAAAAAATCGAAGAGCGCGGCATTTCCTTGGAGCAAATAGTAGATGAAGTGCGCCGCAATCTGTATCGACCGGGCGAGTTATTTCGCTTGGATATTGCGGAACTGGATAAAGAAATTCGTGTGTGGATGGAGTGATTATTTTTCGTAAATTTCGTGCTTTGGTTGGCTGGCAAGTACTTGGGTTTTGCCCCAATTTGTGACTTTGGCAAATTGATCCGAACGAATGAAGTTGTTGAATGCATCGCGAGAATCCCATTCCGATACAACCAAGTAAGCACTAGCATTTTGAACATCGCGAAAAAGATGCGTTTCTTGGTGTCCTTCAATGCCTTGCATGGCTTCCAAGACTTTCAAAAATGCGTTTTCAAATATCTCTTCCTTTCCTGGAATCAGGTGATAATTCATGCCAACTGTGATCATTTGATATCCTATTCTGTAAAATTTCCAAAAAAAAAGCCGCCATACTGCATCGCTTTATATCGGTCGATGAATATGACGGCATGGATCTGGTTTTTTGCCGGATCAACTAGAACCGGCCAAAATCATCGTCGTCGAGTTTGATGATTTGATTAGGCCCCACTTGCTTTCCTTGCGGTGCTCCAGTCCGTGGACCTGCCGGTGCCGGAGGTGTTGCCGCGGGTCCAATGTTGGGAGCACCCATGGGTTGTTGTGGTCCCATGCCTGGTGCTTGAGGGTAAGCTCCTGGTGCCTGAGGTGCTTGAGGGTAAGCTCCTGGCGCTTGAGGTGCTTGGGGCAAAGCAGCCGCTTGTGGCTGTGGTAAGGCAGGCCCTCCTTGTAGGGTCAAATACTGCTTGATTGCATCCAGCATCTCTGGGGTGATGCCATCGGGCAAGCCTGCTTGTGTTGTGATTTCTTTCAATTGAAACTTGGTAAGCTGTTGTTTCAGATGGGCCGCTTGTCCTGAAAGTTCTTCTGCGGCAGCGGCACTTTGTTCTGCATTGGCTGTGTTCTGTTGAGTCACTTGCTCAATTTGAGTGAGGCCTTGATTGATCTGTCCGATGCTTTCCGATTGTTCTTTACTCGCCGCTTCGATCTCGCTCACCAAATCGCTCACCTTGCCCACCACTTCTACAATTTCGGTCAAGGCCTCCGCAGTACCATTGGCGATCTCAGTGCCGTCTTGCACACTGCGAATAGAATTTTCAATCATCTCGGTGGTTTCTTTTGCTGCATTGGCACTGCGAGCAGCGAGGCTGCGCACTTCATTTGCCACCACAGCAAAGCCTTTTCCATGCACCCCAGCACGTGCTGCTTCCACCGCCGCGTTCAACGCCAACAAGTTGGTCTGGAATGCGATGTCATCAATCACTTTGATAATCTTAGAAATTTCCTGGCTGGAATTGGCAATAGCCGACATGGCTTTGATCATTTCCTGCATTTGTTGATCTCCAGTGGCTCCGCTCTTTCGTGCGTTCATCGCCAACTGATTCGCTTGGGTCGCATTTTCTGCATTCAAAGCCGTTTGATTGTTGATTTCGCTCATGGAAGCACTGATTTGTTCCAGAGAACTGGCTTGTTGGGTAGCGCCTTGAGCTAATGACTGACTTCCCAATGCGATTTCGTTGGATCCTGTGGCCACCTGTTCGACAGAAATCTTAAACTCACTCAACATCTGGTTCAGGCTACTTAAAATCATTTGAATTGATTTCCCCATTGCATCAACATCCGATTTTGGCTGGACGTGAACGGTCAGATTCCCCCGAGCAATCTCTTCGGCAGCGTTGGCCAGTTCATTTAAAGATTGTAGTGTGTTGTTAAGCGCATTTTTTAAGGTCGCATGGTCTCCCTTGTAATCTCCGGTCACAAACGCTTTGACATCCCCTACGGCCACTTCTCCCAAGCGTCGCTGAATTTCAGCAATCGGTTCCACAATGGCTTCAATAATGGCATTGATATTCTTCACCATGGGCTTATAGGCGTCTGACATAATTTCCATATCACCGCGTTCGCTCAAGCTTCCTTCCATAATCGCAGTATAGACTCGATTCACCTCATTGCTATAAACAGCTCGGTCATTGTAATCGATCCACTCAACAGCATTTCCAATATGATTGCCATCGGAATCAACCAGAGCCGTTGCATTGAGTCCGAATTCCAATCCGGCTACATTGATCTCCGTTTTATAAGGAAGACTGTTGACGTCACCCAGAATACGACGTTGATGGGTCGGATTTTTGTGAAAATCATCAATACAGGTTCCAATCAATCTTTCTGGATCAAAATTGCTAAACACCGACTGCAATTTCGTTTTGTATTTACTCAACAAATTGACCACAGAGGGATTGCAGTAAGTGATTTCCAAGTCGCGGTTGCAGACCATAAAGTTGGTCGCAGCCTCTTCAATCATGGAGGACAATCGAGAAACTTCCGTCTCTTTTGCACGGGTTTCTGAAACATTGGCCCACTCCAGGGTGTTGCCGATATAGTTTCCTTCCGCATCTTGCATCGCCGTGACATTCAAACTGAAGGTCAAACCCGAAATTTGGATATCAGTAAGATAAGGTAGATTGTCTGGGTTGGCTAATACTCGACGCTGATGGGAGGGGTCTTTGTGGAATATATCCACACACGAACCGATGAGCGTGTTCAAATCGAAGCCAGGAAAAGCTTTTCGGAAAGAGGGCAGGTTCTCTTCAACCATTTTGGCGGTAGCGGGATTCATATACGTTATGATTAAATCTCGGTCGCAGGTCATGATCGCCGTCGAGGCTCCAGTGATTGAAGATTGCAAGCGGGCTGTTTCATCTTCTTTGGCTCGATTGGCAGTGACGTTAGCCCATTCGAGTGTATTGCCGATATAGTTGCCCTGAGCATCTTGCATTGCAGTGACATTGAGACTGAAGATCAAGTCCCCTACTCGAATGTCTGTCATATAAGGCAAGTTGTCTGGATTGTTTAACAGGCGGCGTTGGTGGGCTGGATCTTTATGGAAAATATCCACGCACGTCCCCACCAAATTGTTTAAACTAAAGCCAGGGAAAACTTTCTGAAACACCGCTAGATTCTCTTCGACCATCTGTATGGTGGAGGGATTTGCATAGTTGATAATTAAATCTCGGTCACAGGTCATTATTGCCGTTGATGCCCCGGTGATGGAAGATTGCAAGCGAGCGGCCTCATCATCTTTGTCTCGAATCTCAGTAACATTGGCCCATTCGAGTGTATTGCCAATGTATTCACCTTGAGCGTCTTGCATCGCTGTTACATTCAGGCTGAAAATCAAAGGTCCTACTTTGATATCAGTTAAGTAGGGCAAGTTTGCGGGATTGTTGAGGATTCGCCGTTGATGCTGAGGGTCTTTATGGAAAATGTCTACGCATGTTCCAACCAGCTTACTCAGGTTGAAGCCGGGAAATACCTGTTGGAATGTCTGTAAATTGTCCTGCATCATCTTGACGGTAGACGGATTTGCATAGGTAATGATCAAATCTCGATTACAGGTCATCATTGCTCCGGCAGCGCCTTCAATCGAAGACATCAGTCGAGCCGCTTCGTCATCTTTGGCTCGAGCAGCAGTCACATCCGACCACTCTAAGGTGTTCCCGACATATCTGCCGTCATCGCCAACGATTGCGGTGACATTCAACTGAAACGTCAGAGAACCTACCTGAATATCAGTCACATAAGGAAGGTTGGCGGGATCACTCAGGATACGGCGTTGGTGCTGCGGGTTGCTGTGAAAGGTATCGATGCTGGTCCCTACCAACTTTGCCAAGCTAAACCCTGGATACTCTCTTTTGAAGGTATCAAGATTTCTGGCAATCATTTCCGTGGTGGCTTGGTTGACATACGTGATTTTTAGATCCCGATCACACATCATAATGCTGACGCCAGCCCCATCGACTGCAGCTCGAAACATATTGATATCAAGGTTTGTCCCTTCGTTAGACATATGATCCTCCTTCGTTGTTGAAGATGTAATTTGTACGGGGTCAGTATCCTGACGGGTAGAAAGAGGCTCTACCGGTTCGGGATAAGGGTCATGAGATTCGGTGGTTTCCTGGGCTTCCGGGCCTTCTGTTGTATAGGCATCCAACATCGTCTTTGCTACAACATTTAGTGCTTCTTGCCAAGCATTATGCACCTCAGGAGTCCATAAATCCCCAGCAAAATCGGCCATCACATCCAAGAGAGTTTCAGCAACGGCACCGTAATGCTCCGGCTGAGCTTGATACGTTTGATGTTTCACGCCCAAACTTTTTAGAGCAGGCAACAAGGCATCGGGTTTGCGCAGGTTGCTGACCACCAATTTGAGCGAATTCCAAAGATGCTTTTCTTGCCGGCGCATTGAGGTTTTCGCAAATAGGGGCTTCACGCCAGGGTATCGTTCGAACAAAACCTCATAAAACCGCTTGATTAAGGCTGGTCCTTGGGGAGTCAGCGCTTTAAAGCTAGTTTCCAATATTTCAATATTGAGTCCTGAATCATTTTCGGGCTGGTCGGGCTGCATTACTCTCTCCTCTCTGTTTCCACTGGGTATATTTCATGCAGAAGTATCACTGTGCTGGGGGATGTGAGACACAGTGAGCCTCTTCTTCATGTTTGGTAAATACAACATAGTTACAACATAAAATCAACATAGGCAAAACCAAACTACAAACAAAACTACTCAACGATTTCAATCCATATATTGTGATGGTTGGTTACCAGTTTTCTTCTCGAAACGTTTTGTTTCCTGGCATAATTGCTGCAAATTTTGAGAAATGATATTTGTTTCTTTGATATTTTTCTCTTTATCATGAGGGCAACTGATGATTGTTCGTAAACCCCCACAACTTCCGTTTCTATCTCCAGGGCATGTTTTTATGCCGTCTTATCCCATGTGGCTGTGGTCTGTTGTAACCTCTGGAGTGACACTCACTTTATTTGATCGACTCAAGAAAGTGGGTGGCATGGCTCATTATTCATTACCGATTCGAGAACCCGACAAACCGTCGACCACGCTTTATGCGGCTCCCGCAATCTTTTCCCTGGTTCAGATGTTTTCGGAAAACGGGTCGAATAAACAACATCTTGAAGCTCAGGTCTATGGCGGCTCCCGCAATCTCCAAGGTACTCGGCAGCACATGCCCATCCATGAAAAGAATGTAGAAGTTGGCTGCGAAATTTTGGAACGCCTTCAGATTCATATTGTAGGGATTGAGATTGGGGGGTATCGTCCTCGAAAAATCGGCTTTCATACGGGTACCGGAGAAACCATTGTCGCGAAGGTGAATAAAGTTCGACCTGCGGACTGGGTGCTGCCATCTGCCTAGTACTCACTTTTCAATATAAGCCGAATCCATAGCCTAAAGGTCAAGCTCATTGTTGGACAATGGACGGCAGTGTCGAAGCATTCATTCAGTATCGATTACAGCGATTCGAGAGCATTTCTGAAGATCTCTCTGGGTATGCGTTCAAAAATCTAATTCCAGAGATTTGTGGGATTTTGAACCGATTTGCCTTGAAGCGCCCCAAGCATGCGTTTTTTCGAACTGCCAAAGGCACACGGTTTGTTCGCACTGACTTGAAATATTTCTTTCCCGCGGTCGTTGGTATTGACATCCGTCCCTATATCAAAGGTCAGCATCTTTGGTTCGAACCCGATCCGCTCCTCCAAGATAAAAAGCTTTGGAATGCCACCACTCGTCAGCAATTGATCGCAGTCACGCGGTTGCTTCTGTTGCTGTCTACTTACAATTTTCATCAGCTCAACATTGAGGACATTGTTGCAGCCCACCCTGATTTGCACTCCTTTGCAGCCCAAGCAAAAAAAAATCAAGCCGACGTGATTTCCTTAACCGCCGGTTACCTACGCACTGTCCAAGGTATCCCGGCCAAGGCCCATGTGATGTCCCTCCATGAAGCCGAGTTGGCCTGGGATGTCAACCCAGCCTTGGCCAATGATCTCCAGAACGCAGCCCGGAGTCAAATCCTCCAGCAACATCCTTCAATTCTACTTTCTTTTTTAGAAAGCCAATTTGAAAGTTTGTGTTCTGGGATGGGTTTGCAATTGAATGGGGAGAACTTGATGATTGATCCACATTTGAATTTAGAGGTGGATTTTGCTCGTCTGATCAAATTGTCCTTGAGCGATCAACACCTCTTGAATGTGTTGAGATGGCGTTACGATCATGCGTCTTATCTTTATGCCGCTCGACTGTATGAAACCGAACAAACTCAAAACCAAACGCTTCACACGGAGTTGCAAAGCCAGTTGGAACGAAAGTCAGCGGATCTCAATCCCCAAGAATCGGAATCGTTGACTCGATTCATGCAGGGGATCCCAGTGACAGCCCAAGCAAGCTTTTACTTTGATGAATTTCAGGAAGAAAGTATTCGGTGGACTATTCCCCAGCGTCGAGCAGCCTATTTGGGGAAAGTTCCAGAATACCAAAAGTCGTCACCACCGTCTCCTAGCCATTACCCACTTGCTGAAGAAGTTCGGAGGGCCGAAAAGCGACCCGTTTGTCTCCTGCTCGATATTTCAGGATCGATGACTGGCTGTTTGGATATAGCGTTTCGAGCCGTGGAAGAACTCCTCGTGGCGTTAGTTGGACATCCTATTCATCTCGCTTTTTTTTCAGAAGTGACGGGGGTGGTGAATCAGGGACAGCCCTTGTTCAACGAATCGGGAGTATTACGAGAAAAACTGGAATGGGTGTATGCGTTCATCGAAACGGCATTCAGTTTTTCAGGATTAGGTTTGGCCACTTCCCTTGGCAATGGGATCTTGCAGGCAACTGCTCTTACCGTAGAGACTGCCCTACAAATGGATCGCTACAAGGAATGGCGCCGAGAAAATGGAATTGTAGCCCACTGCATTCTGATTTCAGACAACTGTCAAAACACACCAAGAGATGTTTCGATCCGTCTTCGCAAAGAAGGCTATCTGATGAAGCATCGTTTCAATGTGGCCGTGTTTGCAGCTGACAAAGGGTGCAGTATCCACAATATGGTCTGCTGCGATCCGCCACCCCGTTATCGTCAGCGAGGGCAGGGGGCGTTGTCGGCCGATATGCAGAAGATGCGCTACAAAGCCTCGATTAATTCTGCCTTTTTGGAGGAACAAGGCGATCAGCCCTCAGCTTATGAGCACATCCGACGACAATTGTACGTCGCTGATGAAGTCGTTGCCGATTTCCAGGATCGTCTTCAGAAACGGGCCAATGTGTATTTCCACAAGAACAAACAACCGGTATTTTCTGTATTGATTCAGACGGACGAGACTTCTTTAGACGTGCCTGGATTGGTCACTTTTGCCTACTTTGTTCGGACCACGATTCAAGAGGATGTGGTGTTGCACAATGCCCTGGATTTCCTCTGCCGCGAATTCCAATGTACCTCACAAGTATTCTTTACCGAACCGGTCGACTTGAATGAGTTTTCGGAGCTATATCAATACCTTCGTAAAAAAGAATGGCTGGAAATGGAGAAGTATGAGTTTTCTCATCTGGATGCCAGTCCATTTATTGCTCATGAAGTCAGTAGCTTCATTTCGGAATCACAGCTTCTACGCCATCAGTTTCCCACAACCCCCGTGCTGCTCACCGTTCCTCAACCGGTTCCTCGAGGGCAATATCGGTTGAGTTCAGAAACGATTCAATCGCTTGTTCAACGCCTAGAAGGCACTCATGCACCTGAAACTGTCCGTCAATTGGCACACCACTTACAACAATTGGTGGATCACCCCTTTGACAACATCGTAGAATTTGAGTCGGCCCTCGATCCAATTTTTGGAGAGGAATTTCAGGATACTCTGGCCCCGTATACTATTGAGTCTTCTTTCATTCCAGCCTCATTTTGTGCCCCCGAATGGTTCAGTCCGATCAACCTAGAAGCGATAGGGGAAGCGGTTGACTGTATCGTTGAACAATTGCACACAATGGATACACCGTAGATGATGCTGCTTCCCGCACATTTCACTCTGAACAAGAGATCAAATCTGGCGTGTTTGCCCTTTGATTTATCTTTACCAATCAAGGGTCGATCCAATTTATCTTTACCAATCAAGAGTCGATCCAACGGCGGATTGTTTCACCTAGGTGTTGGAGATCAATGGGTTTGAGAAGGAGTTCTTTCACACCCAAAGACTGAGCGCGTTCCAGATCAATGGCATGACTAAATCCCGTAGTGAGAATAATGGGCAATTGGGGACGAATCTTCAGCATTTCTTGAGCGATTTGATCACCTCGCATATAGGGCATGGTTTGATCACTCAACACGAGATCAAAGCGATCTGGGTCCGCTCGGAATAAATCCAATGCCTGTTTTCCGTCGGTGGCGGTCACGACACGATATCCTAGCGATTCGAGGAGTTGTTGGATCATGGAAACAATGGAACGCTCATCATCGACCAAAAGAATGCATTCATGGCCTTGGATGGGCTGGGAAACCGAATATTGCAACGTGACTTCTGTTTGATCCACAGTCGGAAACCAAACGTCAAACGTGGAACCTTTCCCCACTTGGCTTCGAAATTTGATCACCCCACCGACGTCTTGCAATATCCCGTGAACCACAGCAAGCCCCATTCCGGTGCCTTCGCCGACTGGTTTGGTGGTAAAAAATGGATCAAAAATGCGACTATGGATTTCGGGGGAAATGCCAGTTCCAGTATCTTGTATAGTCAACTTCACCCAGTCTGCCTGATCCAACCGTTCGATTTCTGTTGGTATTTCGGGTGCCGGGACATAGCTCAACGCCACTTCCAAAATCCCACCGTTTTCTTGCATGGCATACCCCGCATTGGTGCAAAGATTCACAACCACTTGATGAATTTGGGTAGGATTTCCTAATATTTTAGAAGAACGGGAGTCAATTTTGGACACAATCTCAATGGTGGTTGGCAAGGTTGCACGCATCAACCGCGCAGCTTCTTTGACGACGGGAACAATATACATCGGATGATGGGTTTGTTCCCGTTGCCGACTGAACGCTAAGATTTGCCGGACCAATTCTTTGGCCCGTTTTCCGGCGATTATCAACTCTTTTAGATTGTCGTGAGCCAAACCACCGGAGGGTAATTCTTCTCGAATCAAATCAGCATAGCCAAGCATGGCAAATAAAAGATTGTTGAAATCATGCGCAATGCCTCCAGCAAGCGTTCCTAAAGCTTCCATCTTTTGCATTTGTCGAATATCCGCTTCCAAGCGATTGCGCTCCTTTTCAGCAAGTTTACGCTCTGTGATATCCCGTACAATCCCAACAAAACGCTGTTGCTGCTCCTCTTGAATCGTGCTGATTGCCAACTCCAAAGGGAAGGTAGTGCCGTCTTTGCGCAGTCCCATTACCTCGCGACCAATCCCAATGATCTTACGGATGCCCGTGGTGAGGTAGTTTTTTAGATATTGATCATGATTTTTATGGTAAGGGTTGGGCATGAGCATTTTGACGTTTTCCCCTATGACTTCTTCTTGGTTATAACCAAAAATCTTTTCTGCGGCGGGATTGAAAGTGACGATGGTGCCTTTCGTGTCAATCATGATAATGCCATCCACGGCTGTCTGAAAAATTGCGCGAAACCGTGCTTCGTTTTCATGCAGTACTTCTGCGGCTTTTTTACGTTCTGTGATGTCTAGAGCATATCCTTGATAGTGTGTGATGGTTCCTTGGTCGTCTCGAATAACCACGGTGAAATCATAAAACCAGCGAACTTCAGCGTTGGCCATGAGCATTCGATATTCCTGTTCGAAAGAAGCACGTCCTAACTGAGAGTGTTCCAGCACCTCGCGAGCCACTCGGTGCCAATCATCGGGATGCATAATGCTGGCATAGGGAATCTCGCCTTGCATGAGATCTTCAGGCCGGTACCCCCATTGCACGACATTCGGAGAAACATATTCTACCGGCCAATTTTCTTTCGCCACCCAACGAAAGATCACTACAGGTCCCCCCATGAACATTTGCCGTTCCTGAATCATCCGGCGTTCTTGAAGAGCGAGGCTGTGTTCTGCCCTTTCCAATGTTTGCTGGGCTTCTTGAAGTTGCTGCTGATCATTTTTATGAAACGTGAGGAACACAAAAAGAAGGAATCCCAGCAGACAAAACTGTAAAATGGACTCCAAGATCATCCCATAAGTCCATTCGGTGAACACCGGTAACAAAAGCAGTCCCCCTAAGTTCAAACCAAAAAACACAAAGGTAGTCTTTCCTGGTAAGCAAAGGCAGCTCACCAAGAGGGCCACTCCTAACCACATGAGATGTCCAGCCTCTTGTATAGACAAGGCTTGGATACTAGCTGCCCATGTTATGAGAAACGGAGCCAAAGAAGCGGCAACCACCGTTGCAAACGCTGCCTGATGGTACCAACGCGTACGACTGAAAAAATAGCTCCCACAAAAAACGATTGCTGTTCCTAACAAGATGTCCTGCTCCCAACCGACATTTTGTGTGGCTGTGAGTCCTGACACCAAAACCAAAGGCAAGAGCAAAGCAGCGAGGAGTCGTGCTCGTAATCTTTGTTCGCTACCTTGGACGTGCCACGAGGGAGTGGTTAACCAATGCCAGAGTTGTTGCATGCCGAAATCCTAAATTGAAAGATTAAGGTGATTAGAGCCTGACATAACACAAAATCCTTGAAACGGAACAGATCTATTTTTTCACACAACTCGACCTCTTTTAAGCAAGGCGCTATAGTGCGTCTTCCTTTTATTTTTCTTGCTTAATACAATTTTCATTTCTTAAGCTTCCGCCTCACAATCGATTCAAGGATTCATGATGTCCATGCAGCAAAAACTATTGGAAGCCCATATCCAATTTGAGTTGCAACAATGGCAACCGGAGCAACTATCTGCTTCGCTACGCAACGAACTCCTCGCCATTCACGAATGGCTCGAAAGCATTCGTCTCCAAGATTTAGTCACACCAGAAATTTTACAGGAAACTCTTTCTCAAATTTTCTCTCAACAGGCCACTCAAGAGCAAGTTCTTGAACTCATTCGTGACGGTGGTCAACGCATGCGCGGCTATTTGGAGACGCATGCTGTTTTTGTAGAAACCTTGATTCCTCGGGCGATTCCCGACCTCATTGTAGAACGATTGAGTGAAGCCGATGATTTGCGAGATCAGATGATTCATGAATTCGTGAACTCTTCCATTTATGCCAAGTTGCTTTCCGAGGTGTTATATAACAGTTTGAAAAATTTCATGCTGAATGAAAACATGTTCACAAAAAAAATTCCGGGTGCATCCAAAATTTTAAAATTTGGCCAGCAATTCATGACTCAATCGGGATTGGAAGAAAGCTTGGAAAAACCGATTAAAGAGTTCATTCAACATCAGATCCAAGAATCGATCCGGCTGTCTGAGACATTTCTCAAAAGTGGCATCGATTCAGAAATGTTGGGCGAATGGAAGGACCAATTATGGGAAGCCGTTGCCGAGCAAGATCTTGCAGAACTATGGGATAAAATCCCAGAAAGCAGTTCTGACATTGTGGCAGATGCCGCCGAAACGTGGTGGGAGCATCTACAAGAAACCGTGCTGGTCGAAGATTTTGTGGAGGAATCGGTGAAAATGATCTTTGAACGTTATGGAGAGCTTTCCGTGAAGAATCTCATTGCACGTTACGGGTGGGATGAAGAAGGGTTTGTTAAAGAAGGCATCCACCTGCTGACACCTTGGTTCCAACAAGCCTTTGAGACGGGATTTTTAGAGCAGCGCATTCGGTCTCATTTGGAGCCATTTTATCAATCCGAAACCGTTGCCGCGATTTTGCAGGAAGACGAAACAGATGTTTCGTCTCGGTCAGTAAAGGGATGAGTTCCAATTGGTCCACAACAATCTTGTTTTGAGAAAGGTGGGGAGTTTGCCCACCACTTGTTGCATCCCAGGTTTATGAAGGCGTGCGACAGCTTCTTGCCAACCACACCATTTTCGTTTTCGAAAATGTCCTTCCGGCCAAACTTCTAATTGCGTATGTACCTGGAAAGGAAAGGTCTGGACCCACTGCATTTGTCCCCACTTTTTCTCTTCATATGCTCCAATGGATTCCGCGAATACATTTCCCAAAACTCCTGCCTCTTCATAAGCCTCTTTGGCAGCAGAATCGGCAGGGGACATATAGGATTCCACAATCCCTTTGGGAATGATCCAACGTTTTCGTTTACGAGAAGTGATCACCATCACTTGCAATTCGCCATCTACAATGCGGTAAGGAATGGCAGCAGATTGATGACCTCGTGTCGCTATTTCGGGATGCATGGATTTCAATCGGGCAGTTCTTTAGGAAACTTAAAGCAAGGTGAGGACCACGGTTCCGCTGATGTCGTGAATCCAGCCAAAAGGGCTGAATGCAATGGGCAACAAGCTCAACATAAGTAAACCCATGATAGCGATTGTGCCGTACTGGGCATTCCATTGAAGGTACTTATAACGCAAATCACGTGGCAACAAATAGGGGAAAACATAGCTCCCATCCAAAGGGCCTAATGGGATGAGGTTGAAAATACACAAAGCCATATTGATGAGCATGAATCGGGAGACAATCCAGAAGGCTGTCTGGTTCCACAATCCAACTGCAATCAGAATTTGAGCGACCACAGCACCAGCAAACACCAACAATAAATTCATGCCAGGCCCGGCAGCAGATACAAACAAATCGGCTTTGGGATGTCGGTAATTTCGGGGATTCACAGGGACTGGTTTGGCATAGCCAATACCAGCAAACAAGATCATCACGCTTCCAATGGGATCGAGATGAGCCAATGGATTGATATTCATGCGTCCTGCCAATTGCGCTGTTGGATCTCCAAACAGATAGGCAACATAAGCATGCCCGAACTCATGGAGGGTCAACGCAAACATCAAGCTGACAATCAATATGATTCCCGCTTGGGGGTTGGTGATCACGTAGTTGATCAACATACAGATACTCCTTATGGATTGGTTTTATTCGGAACTAGTGTTCGGAATTAGTGCGCGGCTCATGTTTGAGATGTTTTTGCAAAATATTCATCAGTTGCTGCTCGGAAAATGGTTTTTCCACCCAACCGGTTGCCATTTCCAGAAACTTCTTCTGCAATTCTGGTCGTACCATCGCTAAATATCGAGAGATAAAATAAAATGGCGTGTCGGGGTGATCCTTCCTCAGTTGCCGCAACACATACCCTCCATGTCGGCCGTCCAAATTGAAATCGGAGAAAATCAGGTCATATCCATTTGATTGGATTTTCGAGATGGCTTCCTTGTAGTTATTGGCTTCGTCGACATCCAATCCCAAACGAGCCAGTTTTCTAGACAAGATCTTCAAGATATCAGGGTTGTCATCGATCACTAAGACTTTTCCTAAGAAATTCAGGTTGGATGCAATCGGCATCACGAGTACTGGAAAAACCATTGTAAAAACCGTCTCATCCATGTCTTCTTCCAAGCGCAACACCCCCCCATGCTGTTCGATGATGGATTGAGAGATGCTCAAACCCAACCCCGTCCCTTTTCCGGTTGGTTTGGTAGTATAAAATGGATTGAAAATCTTAGAGCGAATTTCATCTGAAATGGGTGGACCGTCATTGATGACCTGCAAAATCAAATGATATTCTTTATCGAGAAAGGAGCGGAAGGTCACCCTTCCCCCAGAACCTTCCAACACATCAATGGCATTATTCGTCAGATTGATGAGCACCTGTTGCACTTGAGTAGGATCGGCATAAATATTAGGAAGATTGGGAGTTAAATCCGCATAAAACCGAATGTGGCGATTCTTGAATTGCTGGCTGTAAAATGCCAGTACCTTTTGAATCGTAGGGTTGACCGACATAGGTTGAAACTCGGGTGTTTCCTTCCGAGAAAAATCACGAAGGCTGCTAGAAATAGTGGCCATGAACTGGGCTTGTTCCAGAATTTTAGAAACCATGTCGTGGGCTTCTGGACTCAGCTCGTCCTGATGCTCTGAAAGCACTTCTTCGCAATACCCAGTGATAATGGTTAAGGGCTGCCGTAACTCATGGGCAACACTGGCGGCAAGCTCTCCGACCGAAGCCAATTTGGTAGTATGCATGAGTTGCTCATGAGTGTGCTTGAGTTCTTTATTGATGGTGTGAACCTCTTGTTTGAGTTGGTTTTTGGAGTTTTTCAAGCGTTCCTCTCGTGATCCCAACAAATATCCAAACAACACAAAGGCAATCTGCCCACCCAGTAGGACATAAAAGAATTCCCACCAGGCTCGGTTTTGTTCTAGGTTGAGGTGTATTACTGAATATCCCAACGGTGCTGATAAGGATACAACGCTTCCCAAAATTGCGTATCTTTTACCGCGAGGCCAAGATTTAAATCGACTATAGAGCTTTTGAATTTTTTCTTGGGTCAATGGCATACTCCCCCCTGGTTCTTTGACTGGAAGAACCGACACGCAAAACGGATTTATGTTTGTTCGATAAGTGAAACGGCTAATTGTAGTCGCTAAAACCGGTGGGAGCAACGGGAATTTAACCCCAAAGCTGATCTGTGAGGATGATGGTCTCTTCGCGACGAGGCCCGGTTGAGAGAATTGCAATGGGCGCGTTTACCAATTCGCTCAGCCGTTCCAAATAGGTTCGGGCAGCCAAGGGTAAGGCTTCATATTCGGTGATATGCTGGGTAGGGCAATTCCATCCTGGTAGTTCTTCATAGACGGGTTGCAATTGATCCACATCAATGGGAGGCAGTTCAGAAAAAGTATTTCCCTGGGAATCTTGATAAGCCACTGCAATTTTGATGGTTTCGAGTTTATCAAGAACATCCATCTTCATAATTGCCAGACTTGTGATTCCGTTCAATCGTACCGCTTGGCGAACCAACACCGCATCAAACCAACCACATCGTCGAGGTCTGCCGGTTGTCGCTCCAAACTCAGCTCCTTCTTTGCGTAAAAACTCTCCCACACCATCATGCAATTCGGTGGGGAACGGGCCACTTCCAACACGAGTGGTATAAGCCTTAGTGATTCCGATAATCTGTGACACCTTATTGGGACCCACGCCTGCACCGGTACACATGCCTCCAGCCAAGGTATTCGAAGATGTTACAAAGGGGTAAGTCCCATGATCAATATCTAGGAATGTCCCCTGGGCACCTTCACACAGAACAGATTTTCCAGCCTCAATGGTTTCGTTGATCAGAAGTGAAGTATCGCAAAGTAGGTGCCGAAGTTGATCAAAATATCCTAAGTATTCATCGCGAATTGCGGTGACGGACAATTCCTGTTCTTCCTTAAAGTAATACTTCAGCATACAGTTTTTTTCTGGAATGATTTCTTCCAATTTTTTTTGAAATTGATCCGGTTTGCTGAGGTCAATCAATCGAATTCCAGAGCGAGACACTTTGTCTGCATAGGCGGGACCAATACCGCGTCCAGTGGTTCCAATTTTTCCACTCCCCTTTTGCTTTTCTCGCAATTGATCGAAAAGCCGATGGTACGGCATCACCAAATGGGCGGTATTGCTGATTTTGAGCAAATCATTTACTGGCAAGTTCCACTGTCGAACATCCTCAATCTCTTTCAGAAGGGATTTTGGATCAACCACCACCCCATTTCCAATGACAGAGGTTTTATTTCGCAAGATTCCAGAAGGGATCAGGTGCAAAATATACGATTGATCCTTGAATTTAACGGTATGCCCTGCATTATTGCCTCCTTGATAGCGTACGACCATTGCTGCATGTTCAGTTAAAAAATCGACAATTTTCCCTTTTCCTTCATCGCCCCACTGAGAGCCGACCACAATCACACAAGCCATGAGTGTTCCTTCGTTTCAAAAGATTTATGAATTTTGAGCCAATTCTTTTGCTCGTTGATACGCTTGGCGAATTCCTTCTTGTAGATTCTCGCCCACGTGGTGGGAATCGAATGACTGAATTGCCGCTTCCGTGGTCCCTCCGGGGGAAGTCACCCGACGACGTAACTCTTCGACTGGTGTTTGACGGCTCTCCCACAGCAATACAGCGCCTTTGATCGTTTGCTGTATCAATTGGGTCGCCTCTTCTTCAGCAAACCCTAAAGCTCTAGCGCCAGCCATCATGTGTTCTGCAACGTAGTACACGTAAGCAGGCCCACTTCCGGAAACAGCCGTTGTGGCATCAATCGCGTCCTCATTGGGGACAGCTACCGCGTGACCGAATGCGCTAAAAATATTTCGAACCATGGCCAATTGTATTTCTGTCACATCGTTGGTTGCGAAATACCCAGTCATGCCTTCCCCGATTTGAGCGGGCACATTCGGCATTCCTCGGACCAATTTGCTATGCCTCAGTTCCAGAGACAGCTGTGCAATCGAAATTCCAGCCATGATCGAAATGACCAACTGAGAGGATTGAAGGTGAGAGACCATCAAACGCATTACGGGGACTGAAGTTTGCGGCTTGACCGCCAACAACACCACATCAAATTGGCTGAGATGGGAATCCACGGCCTCTTGGGTCTGACAGCCCAATTCGGAAGCAAGTTGTTCTCGGCGGGTCGATTCGGATTCGACAATCAATAGCTCTGAGACAGCAAGAGTTTGGTTGCGAAGCAAGGCACGGGCAATGGCTCCACCCATATTCCCTCCTCCGATAATCGCTAGCTTCATCACGGCTCCACAAAGATGCTCAAAGATTTATCCAAGAGGTCGAAATCTTTCATAGAAGACCGTACGTTACAAAGTCCGATCATTTCGGTCCGAACTCCTGGTTGAATGTTAATAATGAATTTATTTAACGTTAGAAATGAAAGATACAAGCCAAGTCCAGCTCCCCCTCGTTTGCGAGCAGGCGCTCCTTCTTCATCCAAACACCGTTTGATGCCCCGAAATACCTGCTCTTTCGTAAGGGAACCGAAGTTATCTTGAATAGCGAGACCAAAATAACGTCCGTCATATACATAAGAAAGCAAACACTTCTCTCGCTCGGTGCAAGCTCGGCCTTTCGTTCTTTCTGTTTCTCGGTATAAGGAGCGCCCCGCTTCGTCCACGGGGGCATTATACAGGGCATTGGAAAGAAATTCGTCGGCCACGTTTTCCATCCGAGAAATGAAACGGCCTGAAATTTTCAGCGTCCGCAGATATTCCGACATGATCTCGATAAATTTGAATCGATCATCCGTATGCTGAGTCGTGTGCTGGATGGGTTCGAATCCCCAGCACATGTATTTTTCAATTCCAAAGATATCTTGACTGAACAGCTTGCGTACGGCAATCGCAAGATCGGCTTCTGAAAAATTTTTGTTTTTAAAAACAATGCTATCCACATGAGCCGCTCCAATCAGGCTATTCATTTGATTGCCATCGTATTGTTCTGCTACAAAAATCGTTTTGGCGGCTGGATGTAATGTGGCAATCTGAGTAAAAAAATTGGGATTGGGAACAGCGTTGCCCATTGCATAGACGACTAGGTCGACCGGGCCATTTTGGGCAAACTGCAAGGCTTCTTCAGGATCGCGCATCGTTGTGACGGTTCCCCGTGTAGAAAGAAGAGATCTGGTGAGTTGCGGTTGTTTCTTTTCACTCGTAGAGACTAAAAGAATGGAGCGGTCTTGAAGGCTAATCACGCGACTGGTCAAACGGATCGAGGCATAGCGATGGATGCTTTGAAAGATTCGATCTAGATCAAAGGGCTTTTCCAGAAAATCTAAGGCTCCGTCTTGTAATGCCAGTTTGACTCGCGGAAGATTGGGATCGGCAGTCATGATAACAACCGGCACGTGTGGTTTGATATGTTTCACTCGACGCAGAAACTCCAAACCATCCATTTTAGGCATGGCAATATCACTCAAGATCATATCAACAGGTTCACGCTCCAGGATACTCAAGGCTTGGAATGCGCTTTCTGCACACAATGGAACGTGTTGTTCTTTCTCAAGCATCTTCCGCAATAGGAATAAAATGCTCGTGTCATCATCTACCACTAGAATCCGATATGCCGTATGGGACATTGTTTTTTCCAAACGTTTTTTTTTGGTAAAAATAGAGCATGTCATAAGGGTTGAACCAACTCGCACGATACGAGATGCTCTTGGTAAAAATCAATTCCAAATCCTCTGAATCGGAGTTTCCAAAAGATATGAAAACTATCTCCATTTCTCAACCAGAAGGCTACCTTTATATCGTCACTGACTCCCACCTTGATCAACAAGATGCTCCCTATACGGAATTCATTGCAATGCTATCTCAATTGAAACAAGCACGTATGTTGATATGCTTAGGGGACCTTTTTAAAGTGTGGTTGGCACTTCCTAAATTTTGGGCTGAAGCCAATCGCGAGGTGATGCAAGCCTTTAAAGAATTACAGCAACGGGGTGTCGAAATTGTGTTTGTGATCGGCAACCGCGAGGTGTTACTTCCCCGCACTTGGAATGACTACTGGCGAACTCAGTTCCCCTTCACCTATCTGATCCACGATGATGTCTATATCACATGGGGAGAACATCGATATGGTTTCATTCATGGTGATACAATCAACTCTAACGATCATTCTTATTTACGATGGCGCAAAATCGTTCGTAGCCTCCCGTTTGAGTGGTTTTTCCGGGCTATGCCATCTCCTGTAGCTCGCTGGATCGCTGGGAAACTAGAAGCCACCTTGGCAGAAACCAACCAAGAATTCAAAATTTCCTTCCCGGAAAAAGAAGTTGAACATTTTGCTGAAACGGTATTGCATGATGTCGATTTTTACTTTGTTGGGCACTTCCACCAAAATAAAGAAATTCAAGTGCCTCAGCATCCAGGCACGTTGAAAATCGTCCCCGATTGGCTATCATGTCGGGCTGTGCTTCAACTGGATTCGCAAGGGAAACTCCACACACTCTATTTCGACAAAGAATCTAGCGAGTCCAAAGCCAAATAAACTCCGTAACGTATTGAGAGGCCATGCCAAAAAAAAAGCAAAAAAAACGGTTTTTGTATCGATTTGGAATCATAGAAGGCAGCGAAGCCGTGCAACCCCAACCCTCACCGTCGGAGGCACCTGCGGGTACACAACGAATATCCGTCCAAAAGTTTTTGAATGGTTTGCAGCACACGATGAAAGACCTTCCGGCATCAACATTTCCTTACCGTAACCGATTGCTCGGAGCCGCCCACACTACCTATAGTCTTGCTGCAAACATGGCAGCGGATACCTTGGAAAACCAACAAACCCCCATTGCTTGCGGTGTTGGTTGCGATGCCTGCTGTTATTACACTGACATGGACGCTGTCGGATTGGAGTTTGAAGAGATCATTCATTACATCCTGAATGAGATGCCGCTCGAGACGCGGTACACTCTTTGGCAACAAGTTTCTCAAGAACCAAATTTTACAAAACATGGGCACCGTCCCTGCCCCTTTCTACTCCGCGATTCCGGGAACTGTGGCATTTATCCCGTGCGTCCCATGGGGTGCCGTGCCCTATTAGCAACTAAACGCTGTCAACTGGATGTAGAAGAAGACACAGGTTTGCAAGAAACGGTGCGTCATTTTGCAGAAGCATTAAAACAACAACCGATATCTGCTGGCGTCATGCTGTTTGTGCAAGAGCAGCAACGTAAAGGCAAAGGCCATGTCCATCTCCATGATCCACAACCGGGCCTGCTTGTAAAATTCAAGCAATTGGAGCCAGACAGGCTTGAACGCTTATTTTTCCTACCTGAAGATGAACCCCCACCCAATGCTACCTAAAACTACCGATCGGTTTTAATAACTTGAGTTCGAACGATCCTTTCGAGTGACTCTCAAAGAATGGAGATATGATATGGATAAAACCTCTTTTCGAGCAATGGTCGTAAGTGAGACTGAAGACCACCAATTCATCCGAAACATTACGGAAAAAAAAATTGATGAACTCCCTGAAGGCGAGTTGTTAATTCGAGTCCACTATTCATCCTTAAATTACAAAGACGCCCTGTCTGCTACTGGGAATCGTGGAGTGACGCGTCGTTATCCTCACACCCCTGGGATCGATGCTGCGGGCGTTGTGGAGGTTAGCAAGCACGATTCCTTCCGACCGGGAGATCAGGTGATTGTGACAGGGTTTGATTTGGGAATGAACACTCCGGGGGGATTCGGGCAATACATCCGTGTGCCAGCCAACTGGGCAGTTGCTTGTCCTAAAGGGCTCAACCTCAAAGAAAGCATGATGTACGGTACCGCAGGTTTCACTGCGGCTTTGTCAGTTTATAAAATCGTCGAAATGGGGGTCACGCCAGAACAGGGAGAGATTTTAGTAACAGGTGCCACGGGGGGAGTGGGAAGTTTAGCGACAGGCATCTTATCTAAAGCTGGGTATTCCGTGGTGTCTGCAACTGGAAAGTTGGAACAGACAGCGTTTTTAAAAGAGCTGGGAGCGCAAACGGTTGTCCATCGTGACGAGATTAATGATGCAAGCAACAATCCATTGCTGAAAACTCGTTGGGCTGGTGTGGTAGATACCGTAGGGGGAAACTTTTTGTCGGCAGCCCTTCGTGCAACCCAATACGGCGGAGTGGTAACTTGTTGTGGCTTGGTAGCGTCTCCTGATTTAAATTTAACGGTTTATCCCTTTATTTTGAGAGGGATCAATTTGTTAGGTATTGATTCGGTTCGATGTTCAATTACATTGCGAAAAACACTTTGGTCTCAATTAAATGAAAAATGGAAAGTCGATGGCTTGGAACGTCTCAACTCCGAGTGTTCACTGGATGCTTTGAATCCGGAGATTGATCGGATCTTACAGGGAAAACAAGTGGGGCATGTGGTGGTAAATTTGGAGTGAAGATGCCCTGAACCCTGCCTTAAAAAAGCAGGGCAAGGGTTTATGAATGCTTAGGGAGTGCAAAACCGACTTCGTAGTAATCCATAGTTCCTCGGACGGTAATACCCGCATAACCTTGACTTAATAATTCATGCTGGCGCTTGAGGTTTCTTACTTCGACAAAGATGCATTCGGACTTGTCGAAATAATAGGGGGTCTTGTAGTTCACATGGTAAACATACCGCAATCGACCTCCATAAAGCGATTTCAATTTCCGTATGGCGACTCCCGCAGAGAGGCTTGCTTTGAGGCTAGGTAGATTGTAGGGAGATACCGTACCGATCACGTGATCACGACCCACATTAGCCAATTCATGCACAGCGAGTTTTTTCAATCGTCCATTGATTCCCAAGCCGCGAAAATCCGGGTGAACCGCTGAGGACTCAAAATTGATTACAGAACTCATTTCTGATTCGGGTAGTTCCAAATACTCTCCATAATTCCGAATTTTTGCGTCTTCCGGAAAATTCGAAACCATGTAACCTGCGATTCGGTCCTCAATAAACATTCCAAAACTTAATCCATCGTGCTTAAGGCCTTGGCGAAAAAGACCTTCATCGTCTGGCTCATAATATTTGTCTTTAGCAATATTTTTAATAACCAGCATTTGAATTTCCATCACTTTTTCCAAATGGCTCATATTGAGAGTGTGGACTTCATAGGGTACTGGTTGCGTTTTCGCATTTCGGCGAGTTAATGTTCCAGATTCAACTAAAGCCATAGCTCATTCTTGACGGAGTTCTCAAAAATCGGGGTCTCTTCAACTTCTAACGCAAGATGAGTTGAGACCGCATTAAAGAGTTTATTAAACCTAAGGGCGAATTGATTATCATCACCGTCAAGATTTTGTCAAGAAGGAATTCACGGAATAAATTCCGAATTTATGCTCGCGAGGCTTACGATTCGGCGTGAGGAAGCGTAAAATGTACGGTTGCACCTTCCCCGATGCCTGGAGAGGAAAAGTAAACCTCCCCTTTGTTTGCACGTACAAAATTCGCAAAATCATGTAATCCAAAGCCAGAAGTGCGATTTTTCGTACTGAACCCAAACTGGAATGCTTTTGCTAAGGTTTCCTGATCGGCTCCTTTTCCATTGTCTATAATGGCAAATTGTACATAACCTTCGGGTTCTCGACTCACCTGGATATCGATTTTTCGAATCTGTTGAGGAGTACTCATCGCTTGTGCTTGAATGCTTTCTACAGAATTTTTTATTAAATTCAAAAGCACTTGTACCAATTTGTTTTTGTTTCCCCCCACAGGTGGTAAGTTTTCTTCCATTCGAATTTGTAAATCGATTTGGTTTTTCTCTAGCTCGGCTTTATAAATCGCCATGACGTCTCCAAACACTTTCGAGACTTCATAGGCCTCACTCACTGAATCGGTTTGAGCATATTTCTGTTGTAATGCAATCGATTCGGAAACATAGGTAAGTTGGGCATCCATCCTTTCTAGATGCTCCGCAATTTGTTGGCGTGTGGTTTCCTGCTGGCTGAGGATTTGTTCAAAAAAAGGAAGCAATTGACGCCCTTTGGCATTTTTTCGTAAAAAGTCATCCAAGCTGCTGTGCGCCAGTTGTTGTTCCAAGGCCTGATGCACTTTGCGTAAATATTTGGATGTAGAGTCCGTCCGGTACTGTTCCTGAAGAAATTGCACATTAACAAAAGCGGGCGTTATAGCATTGCCAATATTATGCAGCACACCCACTGCATTTTCGGCAATGCCTGCGGTAAATGCTTGCTGCAATTGTTTTTGCTGCTCTAGGGCTAATAATTCCATTGTATCTTCCAACTCTTCGTTCTTTTGGGCAAGATTTCGAGTCCGTTCAGCCACCGTTGCTTCCAGATCTCGATTGGTTGCTTCCAACTCTTGTTGTGTTTGAAGCACGATTTGCTGAGCATCTTGTAAATTGTGAGACATCGTGTTGAATGCTCGGGCAAGTCTTGTCAACTCATCAGAGCCGGCTTCCACGACTTGAATTCCGAGTTTTCCTTGAGAAATTTTTTGTGCAGCTTGTTCCATTCCACGCAAGCGACGCGTTAGGTAAGTTCCTAACAAAAATGAAAATAATGCGGATAAAACCAATTCAAAAATGGCAATGCTCAGTGTGTGATTTCGAGCGTTTCGCAGAGTAGACTGAATGGTTGCCACCGACAAACCAATTTCGACTCGGCCATACAACTCTCCCCCCTCTCGAATCTCGGCATATGTATCAAAAATGCCATCTTGCACGGAAGGATAGCTCGTATCTTCTTGAAAGGGGCGTTCGAGTAGTGCAGGATCACCTGCCGCTGCTAACTGTCCTTCCGTTCCCATGACACGTGCGTATTCCACATCTGCGTTGCTCATAACTTCTTCAACAAAACTTTCAAGCGAAGCCAAATCACTCGAAAGCACGCCATCCTTGGTGGTGGTTGCAAATAAAGTGGCGGTTGTGGTGGCCCGTTTGACCAATTGATCTTCGGTCGATTCCTGCAAAAAATTTAAACTGCTGAAAATGAGAATCAGCAACAGTAGTGCTTCGATCAAACCGACACCTAAAATGGTTTTCAGTCGAAATGACATGTTCCCTCGCTGCCTATTTTGTCAATGCACTCAAGATATCTATATTTAAAGTCCGAACATCATTCCAATCGGAATTTTGAGCTGTTTCGACTCCTTGAAATCGGATGCGCTGTAACAATTTTTTTCCTTCTGGGTCGCCATTCATGGAAACCAAAACTTGCACAATCTGCTGTATGACGTCGGGGGCAACGCGTGGATGCGCGGCAAAGGCATGAGGGGTGTATCGTTGGGTTTTCCAAAGAATTCGCAACTGATCTCGTATTTCCGGACTGATATTGTTGAAAGTTCGTTGAATCCCACCTCCGGCAGGTGCCAACCCTTTGACAACATTTCTATAGACTGAATCATGAGATGATACATACTTGGGCGTGATGGATAACGCTTGTTTTCGAAAATAGGCACGCGGTAAGACACTAGCAGCAAAAGCCGCAGGCGATGGAAATACCAAAGTTTGTCCCTTCAATTCATCAACCGTTTGATAATTGCTATCTCGGCGAACCACCACAATGCCCTGAATTCGTTTATCTTTCTGTTTTGCAAATGCCTGGTATCCGGTCGATTGATGAAACACCGTATAATGATAAGGATTCATGTAAGCAATATCATAATCTCCCGCATTGACTCGTTGTTCGAACGTTGGAATGTCTTTTGCCGTTTTGAATCGAACCGAGATCCCTGATTTTTGAGAAATATAGCGCAAAATTGGACTCCACAATTTGGCGAGTTGCTTTGCAGATTGCTGAGGAACAATGCCCCAGCTCAACGGTTTCTTAGAAAGGGATGTTTCTTTTGACATCGCAGGGGTTGCCAGACTCACGCACAAACTGACGATTCCAAAAATGATTAACCGACTCCTGACCATAGTTCTCCTTCCTGGGTTGAAGAGTGAAAAGTGTCCGCAAACATGCTCGTAACATACACGTACTTGCTTCTACTGAAGCGCTTACGGACACTGAATGACGTGTACTAGACGGGGGATCCACAAGCACACTCTACCTTTCTTCAACTCTCATGCCTTCGAAGTTTACTTTGAAATATCAATAGCTTGAATGATCATTCGGCTCTGTCCTAAACAAAAAAATGTTCCATATCGAAACAATTACGTTCAGAATTGGACAAGTTGTAGTCCCGCTTTGCAGGGGGAGAAACAGCTTGTAAATCGGGGTTAATCATAAAAAGAATACACATTTCGGTGGGAGCGACGGTTTAGATACTTATTTCATTTTCGTTTGAATCGGCTTCAAACTGGAAAATATTTTTTATTGAGGTTGAAGAATCATTCCCATGTCATCCTTGGAGGAAAATCATACAATGGAAGAAACATCTGTTCAGAGAAAGTCCGACTGTTACCATTGCGGAGAATCTGTTTCCCTTAAAGCAGTCGTCTGTCCCCATTGTGGCAATGACCCTTTTGAAAAACCGAAAGAAAAGACCCGTTGGGATCAGGCCCGGCATTTTTTTGGGCAGGTAGTTTGGCAGGACAAACTCTTTTTTGCCAATCATGTGCTGTTTTGGTTTGGAGTCTTTGCCTACCCCATGATGGGGACCTATCGTTATGACGACAGCCTCCTGGAACATTATTATCAATTTGCCGTGCCGTGGTGGCATATTTCTTCGATCTTCACGATTTGCTTGGTGTTGGTGATCACAAGTGTCATTCCCTATGTGCTGAAGAAACAACAAGACCCCAAGCTAGCTTATCTGTTTGGAGGGGTGCTTGCTCTCACCGCTCTCTGCTATGTTGGAGCGGCGGTCTTGTATGGAATCCAGCGGTTTGATGGCAAAGTGGTGATTTCCGAAACAACCAAACGGGTCCTGTTCACAGGTTCTGTAGAGGGCCGTCCTTTTTTGTTTACCGACTATAATCTGCCGATTGCCTTGCTCGGTATCGGCCTGTTGATCCAATTGTGGAAAAAACATAAACAACGCCGGAGAACTCATGCTGTTTAAACTCTTCTTAGCATTCACCCTGATTCCGGTATTGGAAATCTACCTGCTGATCCAATTGGGTTCTTTTATTGGGGTGATCCCATCCATTTTGATCGTAATCCTTACGGGGGTTGTTGGAGCATCTTTAGCACGTCAACAAGGGGTACAAACCATGCTGAAAGTGCAGAAAAGCATGGCTCAAGGCTTGATGCCGGCTGCTGAATTGTTAGATGCTTTTTTGATTCTGGTTGCTGGAGTTGTATTATTGACTCCGGGTTTTATTACTGATATTGCGGGCTTATTGATTCTTTTCCCGCCCAGCCGGAATGCGCTCAAGCGTTGGTTTCAAAACAAATTGGAATCATCTATCGCCCAAAGAACGTCGGCGAAAGATGTAGTGATTGAAGGGGAAGTCATCGACCCCCAGCCGAAAAAACCAGAGGGACCGGAGGCCAAAACCCCCAGCTGAGTTACAAGTAACTACGATAACAATTAGGGAGATGGAAGGGAGACGACATGCTATCGAGGATGAAGTTATCGAATCGAATTTTTATTCCGATACTGACAATTTTAATGATCACGGCTTGTTTGTTGTATGGATTCCTCCGCTACAACATGGAAAAAAACCTTCAGGAGTTGGTCCAAACGGATCTCCAAACCCAATTGTCCACCGCACGCCAAACCTTAGTCACCTCGCTGGATGGTGCGCAAAAGAAGGTCAATGCTGATCTGAAGGTGATGCACCATCTTTTTTACAACTGGGGGCAATTGGAAGAGACGGGGGAAACCTTGAGCATACCTGCTACGAATCAAATTACGAAAGTTACCCAAACCGTGCAAATCCCTCAGTGGAAAATTGGTGACATGCAGATTCAGTCGAGTGAAACGATTGTGGATACGGTGCAATCGTTAGTAGGAGGGACTGCAACGATTTTCCAAAGGATTGATGATGGCTTTTTGCGTGTCTCCACGAATGTTCGCAAGCTTGATGGTAATCGAGCCGTGGGCACATTCATTCCGAACGAATCTCCGGTCATCCAAACCATTCTTCGGGGTGAGACATTCCGCGGGAGAGCTTTTGTGGTGAATGATTGGTATCTCACGGCTTATGAACCCCTGCGGATCAATGATCAGATTCAGGGGATTTTGTATGTAGGTGTGAAGGAAAAAGAGCTGAGTGCCCTCAAATCGGCCTTGGGTTCGATCAAAATAGGGAAAACTGGCTTTTACTACGCATTTGACCTTCAGGGAAATATGATCATTCACCCTGCCATGGAAGGGCAAAATGTGGCGGCCAAGCCAGTGATCCAAGAAATGATTGAAAAGAAAAGCGGACTGGTCTCCTTCGAGGAAAGTGGAGAAAGGTTTCTTGAGGTATACGATTATTATGAAGCGTTCGACTGGATTCTTGTAGCATCTGCCAAAGAGTCGGAATTCATTGATAAAATTATAAACGAAATGGCTTTTTCCACGGCGTTTGCCATCGGGGTTGCGGCTGTGATTTTGATGATCACATTGGTTTTGATTTCTCGTAGCATTACCCAATCGTTGAGGAGGATCGAATCTGTAACACAGGAAGTCACCAAAGCTTCTTTGGAATTGTCCTCAAGTAGTCAGACTCAAAGTGCTTCAGTGGAAGAAGTCGGGGCGTCCTTGGAAGAGCTCATTGCTTCTATTCAAGATGTGGCAGAACACACCAACATGGTTTCCAACACCGCCCATAACTCTGCGGAACAAGCGAAAACGGGTGGGGATGCGGTACAAAAAGCCATCACCGCGATGGAGCTTATCAGTGAGTCTTCCAAGCGTATTACAGAAATCATTGAAGTGATCTACGATATCACCGAGCAAACGAACCTGCTCGCCCTGAATGCCGCCATTGAAGCGGCCCGTGCCGGTGAAGAAGGGAAAGGGTTTGCTGTCGTTGCCGATGAAGTCAGAAAACTCGCTGAACGAAGTGCCACCGCAGCCCAAGAAGTTGCTACCTTGATCAAGGAAAGTGGCAATCGTGTGTTTGAAGGGTCAGAGCTGTCTAATCGGGCAGGAGATGTATTGCAAGCGATCATCGGCCATGTGGACAAAACGGCGGAAATGGTAGAACAGATTTCAGCTGCCACTGAAGAACAAGCGGCAACTTCCAATACGATCAAAGACAGTATGTCTCAAATCTCAGCAACGGTAGAACAAAATGCTTCCTTTGCGGAGACCCAGGCTTCGGCTGCCCAGCACATGATGCATGAGATCCAAGCGATCATCAGCGGTCGATCAGGCCGTTTGAACTCATCAGAAACAGCCCCGGCGGCTCCCACAGCAACGGAAGTCGCGCCTGCGGGCCACACGGTCGCACCCCAAGCCTCTATGATGCCTATGGCTTCTAGAAAAGCATTGATCCCCGCGAAAAAAGGTCAGCAAGATGATTATTTAGATTGGTAAACACAAAACGGAAGTTTTCTCTAAACTCAACCGAACGATTGTTATGTCCTACCTAGAAAAAATAGAAATCATCCCAGGTGTGAGCTGGGTTCAAGTCTCAGCAACGGATTTGAAGATCCTATGCGGGTGTCCTGCCGATATCGTCAAACACTTGATGAAAAAAGGTCTCATCTTGGGAAAGGAAGTGAATGGTGTTCATTTTGAAACGGGACCCAGTGCGATTCTCCTTTCTGATGTGCCATTGCAGAATGGACATTTTTGCAATCTAGCCGAATTTCCCGTGTTACAAATGCTCTACCGCCAAGGAATGATTTTACCCAACCATCCGAACAATACCGGGGTCAAGCCGCTTCTGTTGGGAATTTCTGAACAACTCCGAGCCCAATTGGATTACATTTATCGGGGCAATTACGGATTGGTTTCCAAAGAAGAAATCATGGAAACGGGCATTCCCGAAGCCGAAGCCGAAGCCATGATGCGCATGAAGTTGAAGTTCGCTTTTGGCAAGATTCACCATTCCGATGATCTTTTAGAGAAATTGGATGTGGGAGAAGAATATGTCGAAATTCGGGATGAGGTGTATGTTCGCCGCTTGCGTTTGAATGTTTACGAATTTGAATACTATGGGGAAACGGTAATCGTGGATTTGAATCTTCCTTCACGTTCCGGTTATGCCCCCCCTTATCAATTGGGCTTTCACCAAATCCAACGTGATTATTTTGCCATCATTCATTCCGGCGAAGGGGATGGTTGGGATGATAATCGTCCATGCATGGCCAGTATTCTGAGTTTTCAGGGGAAACTCTATTTGATTGATGCTGGGCCTAATATTCTTTTTTCTTTGACCTCGTTGGGCATCGCCGTAAATGAAATCGAAGGTATTTTTCACACACACGCTCACGATGACCATTTTGCCGGACTCACCACCTTGATCCGCTCTGACCACCGTATCAAATATTTTGCGCCTCGTTTGGTTCGTGCTTCTGTTACCAAGAAACTCGAAGCTTTGATGGGCATCGACGAAAAACGATTTGCCGACTACTTCGAAATTCAAGATTTGGAATTTGATGAATGGAATTACATTGAAGGTTTGGAAGTGAAACCCATCTTTTCTCCGCATCCTATTGAAACCGGTATCTTGTTGTTTCGAACCTTATGGGAAAATGGCTACCTCACTTATGGGCATTTTGCCGACATCGCTTCTCTGGATGTATTGGAAAGAATGATCACTGAAGATGAAACCCAACCCGGTATCACGAGAGAGATGTATGAGCAGGTCAAGGCCAATTATCTAGTCTACACGGATCTCAAAAAAGTCGATATTGGAGGAGGGATGATCCATGGGAATGCCAAAGACTTTGCAGAAGATACCACGGATAAGCTGGTGCTCTCTCACACTTCTTTTGCATTGAATGAATCGCAAAAACTGATTGGTTCGGAACGTGCGTTTGGCCTCATTGATGTTCTGATCCCAGCCAATCAAGATTATATCATTCAGCGGGCTGCAACGCATTTGCAGTCTCATTTTCCCCAAGTGCCGCTTTCTGAAATCCAGATCTTGTTAAATCACCCCATTCGTTCTTTTCATGCAGGTACGATTTTGCTGAAACAAGGATCTCGGGAACCCTTTGTGTATCTCATTCTGACGGGTGAAGTGGATTTCATTCTATTGAGTCGCAACATCCATCATACGCTTTCCGCAGGCTCGATAATCGGAGAAGAGGCGTGCCTACAACAAATACCAGAGTTGGCAACTTGCCGTGCTGCGAGTCCTGTGCAAACCCTCCGGATTCCAGCAATCCTCTATCGCGAATTTGTAAGACGCAATCATCTGCTGGAAGAGATTGAACAAATGGCGCAACTACGCACCTTCCTCCAAAGCACCTATTTGTTTGGCGAAATGATCTCACATCCCGTTCAAACTCGTATTGCTCAATCCATGGCATTATTCCCCTTCAAGGAAGGAGATACCATTCCTACTCATCGAGGCGACTATTTATATTTGCTCAAATCAGGCTCCCTCGTTATCCGCTCGCATGGAATGACCATCGAAACCCTCAATACCTATGACTTCTGTGGAGAAGACGGAGGATTGCAAGAAGTGTCTGAATTTGAAGTCGTTTCCGAAACAGCTTCAGTGACCTACGCCATTCCACATATCCTTCTCAACGGCATTCCTATCGTCCATTGGAAGCTATTAGAAGCACTCCAACGACGTATCGGGATCTCTAGCCAAAAGTGAGAATTCCCAAAATTGCCTCTCAGTTCCTGTCTCTGTAAGAACAGGGTCGTTTGTTCCTGCTAACTGGTTACCTTATTCTTTTTTTTTGATGTTTTTTCGTCCTAAAACCAAAATGGGACTGAATTTGCATTTCATGAGTTTACAGGAGTGAAAGTGCTGAACATTCCATGGAATGGCTACTGTAACCCTTGAGATTGGTTTGCTTAGAAAGGAGGAGCTTATGGCTTCAACTACCTCAGGCAGCAAGCGTATTGCATCGCTTAAAATAGGAAGTTCTGTAAAAAAGCGAAGCAAAACACGAATTTCCGAATTCGTGAAACAACAAACAGACTGGTACGTCGATCCGCAAGATTTTGAGATGCTGATCGAAGATTTCTATCACACACATTAATCTGGGTTAAACCAATCGGTGTTGTTTTCAAGATTGGACCAACACCGATTAATGAAACCTCTGTTTGGAATAAAAAATGCGTTTGTAAGCGATGATCATAATACCATGTTTTGCAAGTCCGATTTGAACAGCATCTCCCCATCAGTGGAGTGGATTTCCAGCCCATCAAAGGGAATTGACGAAGCGGATCAAATTCATTACACTGACGCCTTCCTTGATTTCGGACACCCCTCACATTAGGCGATTTCTCGCCAATTTCCTCATTTCATTATCAAACTTCTATAATAAACTTGAGAGTAGAAACCATGAGTAATGCATATCCTATAACCAAAACTGGCTACGAAAAATTGAGAGCCGAATTGAAACATCTGACCTCCGTAGAACGCCCTGCTGTGGTAAAAGCCATTGAAGAAGCTCGTGCACATGGAGATCTCAAAGAAAATGCGGAATACCATGCTGCCAAGGAACGTCAATCGTTCATCGAAGGACGACTGCAAGAGATCAATGGCAAGCTTGCCAACTGCAACGTGATTGATCCCTCTACCCTGTCTGGCGATAAAGTGATTTTTGGAGCGACTGTGACCGTCCTCGATTTGGATTCAGATGAGGAAACCACTTATACCATTGTGAGTGAAGATGAGGCGGACCTTGCGAATCACACCATTTCATTTACTTCGCCGATTGCTCGTGGCTTGATCGGTAAAAGGGTCGGTGATGAAGTCACCATCCGCATTCCGAAGGGCCAGATTGATATGGAAATTGTTGAGGTTGAATTCAAGTAACGGCCCTCTGTTATTCATTTTTCAGTCCATACTATTTAACAAAAATGAAGATGTCTGAACCAATCACTTTAGAAATTTTCACTGATTTCATATGACCTTGGTGTTACCTCAGTACCGTGCGTATTGAAACCCTGATGTCCCGTTATCAATTGATCAAACGGTGGACTTATTTTCCACTCCACCCGGAAACCCCGCCTGAGGGGCAAACTTTAGAAGACCTATTCGCTGGTCGTGACTTCGACTTAGAAGCTGCTCAAGAGCGACTCCGCCTTCTTATGGAGCAAGAAGGTCTTCCCTATGGCAACCGTTCAATGACCTACAACAGCCGCTTAGCACAAGAATTGGCGAAATGGGCTAAGAGTATTGGGGAAGAAGAACGTCTCCATCACGCTCTCAATCAAGCATATTATGTAGAGGGACTCAATTTGGCTCAGCCGAAAATTCTGCTCCATATCGTCGAACAGTTGGGCCTTCCCGTTGATGCAGCCCAGCAAGCCTTAGACAATCGTACCTTTCAAGGGGAAGTGGATCACGATTGGCAACGCTCACGGCAATTCCGAGTAACTGGCATACCTACTTTCACAGCAGGCCAATACATGATGTCTGGCGCCCAGCCTTATGAATGGTTGGAAAAGCTCGTTCAACAAGCTGGTGCTCCTCCACGTGAAGAGCCACCCACCCCATGACTTTTCTCTTCTTAGCATCTCTCAATCTTGCCGATGCGCTCCTTTCCTGGTGGCTCTTTGTGGGACTCAACTGGGGGCCTGCCTACGAGGCGAATTTCCTCATGCGAATCCTTCTTGAGTATGACACCACGGGCACCCTCTTCCTCCTGATCAAATTTTCTCTTTCTCTCCTCCTTGTTATTTGTTGGAAAAAAGCAAAACGCATCCACCGGATTCTACATATCATGAGCAGTGTGGGCATTATTGTATATTTATTGATGTTCAGTTTCGTTGCATGGCAGTGGTGGGAGTTTTTTTGAAGACTCAACTTTGAGTTCCATCAAAATGGGCAATCATCCCCGTGTGTTCTGTATCGTTAAGTCGAATAGAAGCTAATTCAGGAAGGTTGGGTTTCAGATGGTGGTAGATCCAATCAGCAAGACGTGGCATATGGGGAGAGGGTAAGGTTTCGATTTCATGCAGAGGATGGTGGTCGATTTGTTGATAATAGGGCTTCAAGAGGGTGTGGAATTCACCAAAATCTCGGGTCCAACCCAAATGGGGATCGAGTTGGTTACGGACGTGCAAACGAAGGTCATAAGTATGCCCCATGATATCTTGTTCTGAAGCGGGTAGAGCGCTATCGAAGGTGAAGGTTTTGAAGCAATCCCAGAGATTTCCATCGTAGCAAGTCCCCGCGGTGGGGGTCTCGTAAACGGTGACGGAGGACAACGCAGGAATGGAAATTTTTAAGTGACGCCACAGCCATGCCGCGAGATTTTCTGCAGTAGGATTTTCTAGCCCTTCAATTTCATTCAACAAACGCCGATGCAATTGTTTTTGCACTGGGATGAAGTGCCCGGCAGCTTCCTCATAGCTCAATACTTTGGCCAAAGAGGAGGCAGACCATTCCAAGATCACCTTGAAATTGTGACCATGCAACCGATGACATTTGTGGGTCGGTGGTAAATGAGGCAGGAAATGTGCCGAATGCAAATCAAACTGCTGATAAAAATGAAAGGTCCCTTGGCGATTCAATCGGACGCCAGTGGAAGCCGTGCTGCGTAGCTCCGCTTCGGCTGAGAAAGGGGGCAATTTCCCCCAAATCCAATTGATGAGATGGGCGTCGTTGGGATGCGGCAGGCCGGTGGACTCATTGAGGTATTGGTAATCCAAATGCGGCAAGAGCGTGTACAGAGCCTGATCCAGCTTTGCAAAGACTTGATCTTCCAAATTGTCTGTTGGGCCAGTGGTGACCGTTAGCCCAAAAGAATGACCATGCAGTCGTGCCTGAGGGTGCCGTGCATCTAGCGCAGTCAACCGGCGAGCTGCCTCGAAAGGGTAGGTTTTGAAAAATTGGTAATGAGATTGGACTGTCATCAGCACTTTTGCAAATTACACCATTTCTTCCATTCGGCGGATCAACTCACGCGAAGCTTGGATCAAATGTTTCCGTAGTTGGGTACGTTCTTCTAAATCCTCACATTCCATGAGATGTTCCACTTGTTGGATCAATCCGACGAAAGATTCATGAATCTCTGTCTCCGGCATTCTGAAGGTCAGCACCGTAGGAGGTAGCACCTCCGGTTCTGCCTGAATCTGATTCTCCCGACGGCGTTTCAACACCTCTCGTAAATCGCGTACCGATGCGGAGGGTTTGTCGCCTTTGGCTTCTTGCCATAAAGCTTCTCGTTCTTCCGTGGTCGGAATGCTTGTCAGCAAATAAGCTCCAGAGGCGGTATAACGGTTGATCAATTCAGGATGTTCGGCATACACTTCTGCCACTTTCTTGCATTGCATCGCAGAAGAATAGGGCATGTTGATATTTTCAGTGTACCACGCTTTGACTTGATCCGTACTGAGGCGGGATTGTTTGAGCAACTTGTGCAAGGCAATCAGGTGCAACCCAAGCAGAAAATAATCATCTGCCATGTTCTCAATATACTGATTGATCTTATCCACAATATGCTGCGCCTGCGAGGTGTTTTGTTGAACCACCTCTTGGCTCAACTCGGGAGCGTATTGCGGGAGATAAAAATCCACTGCACGTTTCCCTACCGACACAGGCCCCTTCCCCCCTTTGACGTTGCCTTCTTGACGGATTTTACTCTGATTGGGCAATTCAAAATTCAAGGCTTTGGCCATGATCACGTCTCCTTTCGTTTTTCAGCCACACGCATCAAGATTTCTTTACATAGGGCGTCATACATCAAGGCTCCTTTGGTTTTACCGCCTTTATAGTCAAAGATGCTTTTGTGATAAGCAGGAGCTTCCTGAATCGAGACCGATTCATCTACCACGTTCTGAAACATCAAATCAGGCCAGCGTTCCTTCAGGCCGTTGACCACGGTTTTGGAAATATTGGTGCGATTGTTGAAGCGGGTGACCGCAATGCCTAGAATTTCCACATTGCATCGGCCACGAGACTCTTCTTTCAATTCTTCAATATAGCTCATGGCTTGGTCACACCCGCTGAAGCCTAAGTAGTCGGTGACGACCGGAATGATCACATAATCGGCATACATTAAAATGTTTTCATTGATCTCGTTCCAACTGGGAGCGCAATCGAAGATGATGAAGCTGTTTTCCAGGGGTTCCAATAAATTGGACAAAATGGTTTCACGAAAGCGAGAGTTGCTGATGTAACGGGAGGCTTCGACCAGATCTTTGCCACCTGAAGGTAAAAAAGAAAAATGGTCATTGATTTTGATGAACTCGAATTCCTTCACTCGTCCTAGAATCACATTGGCTAAATTGCAAACGTGATCCCGTTGAAAGACGGTGGTGACATTGGCCTGTACATCGGAATCGACGAGCAATACATCCCGTTGGGCCTTCGAAATTCGGTCGGCTAAATTGACGGCTAAGGCGGTTTTGGCTTGGCCGCCTTTCATCGTCATAATTGCAAGTTTGACTGACACTGAAATACCTCTTCCTTGGTTAAACGATATCCTTGACTAAATAACAAACAGCCTTATTCCGGCTCGATGGCTTCTTCTTCAACACTGTGTTGTCCTCGTGGATGCAGACGATGGTAGGTTTCGTGATAATCGGGAACATTGATATGCGCGTATTGTGCGGTGGCATTCATTTGTGCGTATCCGAACAGCGTCTTGATTCCGGTCAAATCCATGCCGTTTTGAACCAAATGGATCGCGAAGGAGTGACGCAGCATTCGAGGGTTGATGTTGGCACGAATGCCGACCCGTTGGGCGTACTTTTTGACCATGTACCAAAAACCGACCCGACTCATTCGGGTTCCATTTCGGCTGGGAAACAAACACGGATCTTCTTTATTCAACAGTCTGGATTCACGAAATGTTTCCAAATATTGCGTTATGATTTCAACCGCTTTGGCTGTTACAGGCACCATCCGCTCTCGTCTACCACGGACTTTGAGAAAGCCCAAGTCGAGAAATAGATCCTCAACATTGAGGTTTAACAACTCTTGCACTTTCAATCCGCTCGAATAAGCCAATTCTAGCAACGCACGATCCCGCATGCCCAAATAGTGGGTGAGCGGAGGGGCCTCCAATAGAGCAACCACTTCTTCTGCTGACAGCATCTCGGGGAGACTGTATTGGATTTCAGGAAAGCGAATCAGGTCTAACGGGTCCTTCTTAATCAATCCTTGCGTTCCCAGGTAATAAAAAAAGAGACGTAACGACGAAAGATGGCGTGCCGCTGTCCGAGGCTTGACCGATTCTTGCAGAAAATCGGAATAGGCTTGGATATCTCTGGTGGTCAACTCTTGGAGCTGGAACAGAGTCGCTTCGCCCTCGACCTCCAACCACTCCTTGAATCGTAAGAGATCCAAACGATGGCTTTGAACACTATTGGTCGAATATTTTTTGGTTTGCAGGTATTCAAGAAACTGTGCGATTAGTTGCTCCATCATCTTCAACACATCCTATGTGTATATTCTTCATTGATTTCAGTAACAACGGACTTTACTTGTACTTCATTTCTTACGGAAATCCAACTCCTACGATATCAACCGCCCCTCACTTTTTAGCCAATGGAGACCTGTGGAGCGAGACGCCTTAACTCAATATTTTTTAGAAGCTTTTCAAAATAAATCAGATTCCCCGCACTCTCGCCGAATCGGTACCGAATACGAATTGTTCATTATCCATCCTCACCGTGGCCCTGCTACCTATCGACCCTTGCCGATGGAGGGAGAACGGGGAGTGTACCAACTCCTTGCCAACTTTCATGAAATTGGTAAAGAGGCAGGAATTCAGTGGAAGCGAAAAACAGAAGGACCCAACTTAGTCGGCCTCTATAATAGCAAGGGACAAACCGTCACTGTAGAACCCGGCGGGCAAATCGAGTTTTCGGGTGCTCCCTTACAGCATGCCTCTGATATTCAAGCGGAAGTGGCGCAATACCTTCAACACCTGAGCCAAGCGGTCGAGCCTTTTGAGGGCAAGATGCTTTCTATGGGAGTGCAGCCTCTGTTTTCATTACAAGAGATCCCTATCGTACATAAGGCCCGTTACGACATCATGTTTCCGTATATGAAAATTGTCGGCAAGCTTGGCCAGTACATGATGAAAATGAGTTCTAGCACTCAAGCGAGTCTCGATTATTTCGATCAAGCGGATCTGGAACGAAAGTTTGTAACCCTCAACCGGCTTTCTCCCTTTTTGACTGCAATTTTTGCGAACAGCCCACTTCTAGAAGGTCGAGAAAGCGGCTTTCTTTCTTTCCGGGGAGAAATCTGGCGATTCACGGACCCGCATCGAGCAGGACTCCCTCTCCGCTTCTTGAAAGAGGATTTTCGTTTGGACGATTATATCGAATGGGCTTTGGATGCCTCTCCTTACTTCTTGGAACGAGATGGCCATCTCGTTTCCACCACGGGTATTCCCTTCCGGGATTTACTTCCTGGAAAGCATTTGCAAGTCGGTACAGTAACCGAGGAGGATTGGAAAGAACATTTAGGAATGTTGTTTCCCGATGTGCGGATCAAAAAAATTGTGGAAATGCGGGGAGCGGATGCGCTGCTGCCAAAAGACATGATTGCAGTGCCAGTTCTTATCAAATCGCTGGTTTACAACGATTCGGCCTTTAGCAAGCTGCAAGGGTTGTTGATGGACTTGCCTATTGAGGATTATCCAACCTACCGAGAAGCCGCTGCTAAACAGGGAGTGCGTGCTGAGGTGAATGGAGTCAATTTTTTAAAAGTGGCGCGTCAGTTCTTTGAATGGGCTCTCGAAGCATTAGGTTCTGATGAAGAACCCTATCTGCTCCCCTATTTCGAAGAGTATACGAAGGATGGCCGCATGCCGGCTGACACGGTTTTGAGTGATTTCAAAAAAGCCCACTCCGATGCTTGGAAATGGTGCGAGGCCTATCTCCAGAAATCAGATTTTTCCGATACGCGGTGAAGACCTCATTCAATCGCGTAGGTCGGCATCGGATAGGGCAATCCTTTCACTTTGATTTTTCCTCTTTTCTGACAGGCCACTTTATCTTCAAGCAGGGTGAACGTGGAATGCGACATGAGAATGCTATCCGGTTTGGCCTGAAGGCAAAGGCGTTTTGCCACACTCACTTGAGTTCCTAAAATTGAAGACTGGGAGCGATTGCCTGAATCAAAGCGTCCGACGGTACAATACCCCGTATTGATTCCCATCCGAATTTGTAGCAATTGTGAAACCCCTTTCGCTTGCCATCGGCGTTGAAGCACCTGCATGCGTTCCTGCATCTCGATTGCCATTTGGACCGCAGCGAACGCATCTTCTTTCTCTCCTTGGGTTTCGGGTTCTCCGAAGACAATCAGGATGGAATCTCCCATCAACTTTTCAACCGTTCCTCCGTAACTCATGGTGATTTCGACCATTTCCTTCAGGTAACTGTTGAGGAGTTCGATCAATTGCTCTGACTCCATGTTGTCCGTGATGGACGTGAACTCTTTGATATCCGAAAAAAAAATGGTGAGTTTTTTGCGATACGAATGCCGTTGACCATCGCCCCTTTCTAAGAACACCACGTTCTGTGCTGAAAGTGCCTTCGTTTCTTGAAGGCGCTGCTTTTGTAGGAAGCGGACCAACCATTGGGCGACCCCATAAGCGAGGCCAATCAGCAACAAGCTTCCCACCCATACTACGATCATCAGATCATCCAGAATGACGGTTTTCCAATCGATCTGGTAAGGAGCGGAGATTCGGAGCTGAAAACGCACGCTGTCGTTGCTGTTCGGTTGGGGGAAGGTCAAATTCGACATCCGAGAAATGATCCGTTGTTTGGGGACAACCGAGTCATTCGATTGGTTAGCAACCACCTCATTCTCTTCTTCAACAGAAGCAGCAGGCGTGACCTCAGTTACAATCTTTTCTTGGTTTTTGTAGAAGTCCAGGACATGGGGCAGTTCGACTTGGCTGTTGGCAAACATCGCCAAACGTTCAACAGGCAGGAACGACACGAGCATACCACGGATTTTACCGTCTTCTTCCGCACTGCTTCGGCTGATTAGAGGAATCGCAATCCCAATCCCATACTTGCTTTTTAAGGCTTCGATTCCTTGGAAACCATCGGGCAAAGGGATGTTAGTTCGCTGTTGATCTAAAAAAGATGCATCTTGAAAATCGATCAGACGATAGGGATCCAAGGGAGGGAGTTCTGAGAGGGGAAGTAGCCTTTCTAAATAGGTGGCAAACGCTTGCGGATACAGGCCAGGCAACTTTCTTGGAATGGTATCCACTACTGAAAAATCTGAATCCACGAGATATACGGATGAAATAAGAGAATGGTCTTGAATCAAACCTTTCATATATACGATGGCTTGTTCTCTAAAAAATGAACTCGTGGCCGCCATCACGATGTCGTTGTTTGTACTCAACAACGCCATTCGTGATGCAATGAGATCCATCTCATGCTTCAAAACTTCATTGATTTGCACCCCCTGCAAACGAAGCTCGTGACGGAGAATCTCTTCTTCCAACTCATAGGTGCGTCCCATTAGCAATGCCGATACTGCCATCAATGGGAGAATCGTCATGCCTAAGATGATCGTTGTCACTGTGGAATATAAACTTTTAAACACTACGCCTCACTGATTCAACATCGTCGTTCCTTGGGGACTCACGGAATAGGCGCTTCCGTTCGATTTACAATGTTACGCCAATTTCCCTGTTCCTACAATTTTGGAATGGAAAGGTTGATTTCAGCGAATGAACTACTGAACGCGGATTGGAAAAACGTTCAGTTGGAAGGTTTTATCTTAGCCGTCGAGGATAAGAACGGAGGAACGAATTTAGGGCCTGGATCTTCTTGTTGCCCAACATACAGGAATTCGTAGGCCATTTGAGAGATTTGATGCACCTCGAGCAATTTCAAAATTCGGACATTGACCTGTTCCAAGACCAACTGGGTTTCCTCCCAATTGGGAGAGGAACGAAAGTTGATTTGGATCACTCGACCATTGTTTTCAAACCCAGCAAAACTCACATGCCCCGAATCGGGTAAAACCCCTGACTCTTGATTCAAGATACGTCGAATTTCAACCACGAAGTGTTGAATCATTTTGCTAGAAATCCCGCTGATTCTGATTTGGTATTCAGTTTTCAAACTTTCAGCTCGTGAAAAGTTTTCAACGGTCGAAGTGATTACCTTTGTATTGGGCATTTGAACGACCTGCCCCGAATTGTAGCGGATGGTTGTTGCACGCAAGCCAATATTCACGACGTCGCCTTTGGGGTCACCATCGATCGACACCTTGTCTCCTTCCTTGAACGGATTGTTCAAATACAGCGTAAAGCAAGCCACAATTTCCGCGAAGAAATCTTTGAACAATAAGCCTGCGGCTAAACTGAAGCCCCCGAGCATTCCCAAAAAGGCGGTTGCGGACAAACCAAAGGTGATTTGTCCGGCTTTCATCCCCACCAACGCCACACATATGGTTCTGATGATTTTACCCACATAAGGGGCGATGATATCGTCCAACTCCGTTTCTGTTTTTTCTGCCCACTTGATGAAATATTCACGGCATAAATCTCCAATGCGATACAAGCCGCCGATTAAAAACGTGGTAAGAATCAAAAATTCCAAGACCTCATCAATGGTTTCATTGTTGGCCGGACTCAATAATTCCGTCATGCTTTGATGGACAAACTGCAAACCAATCAAGAAAGCCAAAATATGAGTAGGCATTCGGAGGATCGCCAGCAGCCTGTCATCGAAATCCGTTTTGGTTTTGGAAAATAACATTCCAAACAACTTCAAAATAAAGAAGACTCCCACCGTGCTCATGAAGACGTTTAATACCAAATAGAACGTTAAGAGGTACCACTGGTTTTCAAAGATAAAACTGACTCCGGTTTTGGCTAAACGAAAGTTCAGATTATATTCTGAATATTCTAGGGTGGGAAATGCCGTGCGGATGCTTCCCAATGCCGATTCCGTGATGCTTTCTTCATAAGCGGTGAGGGAGTCGATGATGCGTTGTTGATTGGACGGCATCACTTGATTTTCTTGAAGTTCCAACAACAACTTTTGTGGATCTTTGATTCCCATTCCAATGCTATCGGGAATGAATAGAATCCGTTCTCGCGGATAACGAGCGTGGCGGAACCGCATGTTGAAGAAGAAACGCCCCAATTGGTCGGGATTGTCGTCGTCGGCTTGAAAGGTGCCAAGGACTCGAAACAATTGATAATGCTTCAAACCATAGTTTTCTTGTTGGAGGGGTTCAAAACTCTCCATTTTAAGTAAGTTGGAAAACTGAATGTCATCGGGGTCAATCAACACCTGCGAACGGAACCACAATAAAATGTCTGCTTGAAACGTTTTATGGGCATAGTCGATCTCCTTAATTTTTTTGAGCCGTATCCCGGTATAAACCACATCGGTTTTGAAGAAATGCAAATCCTCGATTTTCACGATCTGCGATTGTTCAATTTTCTTTTCTAAATCCAGGACGGCTTCAGGCCGAGGAATCAGAGGAAATTGAATGGAAGCTGGAACGAAATCCGGCCCCTGGTAAGACCCCATCGCAACGGTTTTGGGCGCATCACCCATGTCATCGAAATAATTCGGGCCCGTCAGCCCTAAAACGGCCCGGGCCGGACTATCGAAAGAAGCAATCGTATCGCGGATCTTTTGACGGGCTTGGGAGATCGAAAGTTTCTTCGCCTTGGCAATGCCGGATTCGCGAATGGCTTCCACAAGAACGAGTGCCGCATCGAATGCATAGACAGTGGCCCAATCGGGTTCTGCATCGTATTTTTCCCGATATCGTTCTCGAAATTTTCGTGCGAGATGCCCTGCCGTCTCAAACAAAAAGGGAGACGTGCCATACACATTGCGCGTGTATGTCCAAATTTGATTCGGGGCGATGTCACGAATTTTTTGCACAAACGGTTCGACTGCCAACGTATCACCCCCCAAAATGATGTTTTGTAATCCCGATTCACGTATCCGTACGACCAGTTTAGCGGCTTCGGGTGAATACATGCCTAAAAAAATTACTCCTTGTTCGGGCAAGTTTAGGAGTTCCTGAACAATCCTATCAAAATGCTTGATTCGATTGGGATCGTTGTAATCAAATATGTGGTGGTAGGCGACCTGGATCCCCAAGCTTTGTGCATTTTTTTTGAATTCGTTTCCTAAAAACTCTCCAAATAGCTCATTGTCGGAAATGATCGAAACCGTATCTGCTTTGAAGACATCTTTGACATACAAGGCACCAAAGCGAGCTGGAACGCGATCATTAAAAACCGTTCGAAAGTACCAATCGTTGTTCTGGGTCACTTTCACGGCTGTTGATTTTGGAGTGATGGCTGGGATTCCTTGGGCAGCATAGATTCTTCCAGTAAGATAGGAGATGGTGCTTTTGCTGTGCCCAATAACCGCCAAATTGTTACTTTTGTTCAGCTTTTTAGCCTGTCGCAAGGCTTGATCGGGATTATTTTGATCATCAAAATAGTTCAAGACGAGTTTGCGATTGTCAATTCCCCCTTCTTCATTAATGGCCTCAAACACCATTTCTATGCCTTGTGCCAAATTGGACCCATCGGAAGGCCCAGCATAGGCAATTTCCAAAGGGGTGTCTTGTGCCCAAACTGGAGTCACGAACAACTCCAATCCACTTAAAAGACATAAGATTCTCAACAACGTGACAAAAGACAATCGTGATGACTCGAACATCCTAACCTCCTCAAGGAAAATGATAGCGACATAGGAAAACGGCGGGTTTTCTATACGGGTTTCATTAGTTAGATATCACGGGACTGAATAAAAAATATGTGATTTTCCTCTATAAACGATTGAATTGTTGAAAACTGGATGGATGGCTTTGAGGAAGAAATTCAAGGATGGATCTGTAGGTAGAGTCACGTCTTGGCAGACGCATTGAAGTATAACTTTTAAATTCCTCCGCAAGCTCTGTACGAGCTGTTGATGGCTGCAATACGGTGCAATGGACTGCAATGGACTGCAATGGACTGCAATGTGATGCAATATCTTTAAGCAACTTATCACAGCATACTGTTTTTAGGTCTTCTAACGAAGGATTAACAGTAAATAAGAGAGAGATTTTTAGGACATCTCTTTTTTGTACAATCTCCACATTCAATCTAGGGAGAACCATGGGAACGTACCACAAAGTGTTTCATATTGATTTGTTTCACTCCAAGCCCGATCAAGATTATCGCTTTTATGCAAACGGAAAATCCTATCCATTAACCCGCCATGATGAAAACTCGCTTGCAAAAGCGAGGGAGGAGGAACCCGAATTGGCTAAAATTCCGAATGAAGCCTTGACTCACTATACCCCTGAGGAGGTTCCGATGCCTACAGATAGAGTCATTCGTGTGCATGTGGATGCCATGAATGAAGAAGGCATCAAAATTATGTATCGGTGTGCGCTCCATCTTCCAGAACGCGATGCCGACCTTCTAGCCACTATGGGTACCCCCATCCACCACCCCGAAGTCCTCTCTTATACGACAACGTCCAAAATGTTGGTATCCATGCATCCTGATGTGCAAGTTTCCCCTCTAGACCTCACCAACCACAGTATCATCCAGGGACATGTCAATGCCGCGACATCGATCCAACTGATGGTCAATGAAATGATGAGGCTGGGAGATCCTGGTCTCACAACAGGATGGGCGCATTTATCCGATCCAGTTCCTGTACCCACTTGGCAGAAAGGCCCACAACCAAAGATTGATTTTTCTCAACCTTTCTCTCCATCCCCTCGCCAGCACAATCCCGTTCCGTCTGTCCTGAAAGCAGGGGGGCATGCGATGAAAACAATTTTAGGAGCCATCAATAATGATTCCAGACTTCAAAACAAAAAATGGGTCGTTCAAGAAGGAACCAGTGTGGTGTCGGAGGAAGGGCTGTTTGATCGGAGTATTGATGGTTGGAGTGCTTCTCTAGACAAGTCTGAACAAATTCATGGCCTTAAATCTTCCCTGAGCAACACAGGAACAAACCGGCAGGTCAAACTCAAAATGGAAAATTATTTTGTCCGTTACCTCTGTGGCTATATTGAGTTCTTGAATGCCGACTATCAACCCATGAGCCTTTCCAGTTGGGAACCGGATCAATCTAATTGGGGGATTGCTCTGACAAAGGCCCTCGATACTTTTTTTCCTTCATTGCATATGCAGTACGATTCAGTCCGTATGCTGGGCATTATGGACCCTATACAAACCTACCTAGCTATTCCTGATGAAGGCGATCCGGGGACCCTCACCATAACTCTAACTTTCCCTGAAGGCGCTGTTTCAGCTCGGCTTTATGGCAGCGGGTTTGGATTTCAGGGCAGCGACCCTCACCCTGGTACCATCTTTCTTGCGACCCTCTTTACCGCACTGTTCAATTTGGGAATTCCTGCAATCTTTCTGGCATTGGCAGCCCAAGAGTTGGCACAAGAAACACTCTTTAAAAGTGTGGAAAAGTCGGCAGCAGAGGACAATATGCAGAAATTTGTTAAGTTTCTGAAAGAGGCAGCTCAGGAATTTTTACCCGGCCTTGTTGAGCAAGGCGTCACAAGTGGAAGCATCGCTCCCGATCTGTCAAAACTATACGACATTGGTAAGTTCATTTTTGATGAAGCTGCCGAGCCTGTCATTGTCTGGATGGCTGCACAAATTTCCGCCGAAGAAGCAGTCGATGAAATCCCCTTTGTGGGATGGGCTATCGCTGCGATGAACATTGCGGTTGATATAGCTCAAATTGGAGAAACCATGGGTGAAATCATTTCATCACCGTGGCAAATCACCAACACGATCTCCACGAGCATCAATACCAATGTGACCATTCATCCAGACCCTCGAAACCAGGCTTTTCCTCAAGGCTCCTCTCCGTCCTATACATTCAAGGCTATCTATCAGAATGATAAACGTCGTACGGTCGTCAAACACGAAGCCGCGATAGGAAATCCCATTCGAACTCAATTTCGGAACAAACTTGGGGGCCATGTTAAATTTGAATTAGATTTCTTCACTGAGGATAAATTGGCAGGCAAAGCTGTTTCGGGATGGATGCTGAATACTGAGGCAAACACTGCTCAAGTGACTCTCTATTTAGTGGAGTTTCCCGTACCACTCACATCAGACACTGACTATCATCAACTTTCCCAATTGGAGTATGCAGGGGGACATTACCAGTGGGCTTTATCCGGGAATGCTCCAACTCAAACCAGAAATTCAATCCGACAAGGGATTACCTTGAGCCAGAGGCATGGGAAATTGGGATGGTGCTGGGCTGCATATGGTACCCCTCTAACCAATTGTGGTTCCGGTCAGTCTGGGCAGAATCTTTATTTGATGCAGAGCCTTGACATTCCGGGGGCAGAAGGCATGCGAGTCAAATCTCCCCAATGTGGTTATGCGACTCAAACCAATATTATCTATGATCCGTATCCTGCCAAATTTGAAATGGGGGCGAATGGCAAGTGGGTCATGCAGGGGAAGTACCCTAAGCCTGATCCTAATTCGATTGATTTGGGGGCTTATTACGTTGATCCGACTTATGCAATCCCCCCTCCTTCTGAACCAGGAGCAGAATACGGGAGCGGTTACCATTTACGGAAAATCGACCTAGACAGCAGTGGTTCGGTGAATCCGGGTGGGGTCAGCTGTGGACGATTTCCTTCCAATCCTGATCCCTCCAAAGGCAATGCCGCTCAAATCCCTCCGCCCGATTCGGTAGCGATCCATCCCAGTGGTTATGCAGTAGCGGTGAACTCCAAAACCCATAAGCTGTATATTGTGAAATTGGAACTCAATGGAGTGCCTGATATTCAAGCCCCAATGGCACTCTCTTATGCCGGAAGCGCACAAAACCCTTATCGGCCTGGACTTCTAGCGGATGCCATTGCTGTTACTTGCACCTCTGAAGGCACTATTTTGGTGTTGGAAGATTTGGTGACAATTGGAAGCAACGAGGCACGAATTCAAGCTTTTAACTTGGATGGCAGTCTGGTTCCATTTTTTGCCAATCATACCTCCTTTCCTTTGGCAAAAACCAACAACCGCAGATACTTGGATATTGCCACTGTTGGCGGACACAAACAGACTTATATCTACGTGCTCTTCTATGAAGGAGAAGGGGCACAAATAGAGAATTATCAAATAGAGATTTATCGCTTTGGACCACAGATTGCGTACACCACCTCTCCCTTTATCACCAAAGTGGGTGTCGCTGCCGCGAAACTAGCCGTGGATATGTGGCACACCGTCTACACTTTGAATTACAAAACGGTCTCAGGAACCTCCAACCAAGTGCCGTCCCTCAGTGAGTGGACTCCCCGTTAAATTAGACTTTTTGTTTCTCTGAAAGAAATCCTGCCCTCAATTTTGAAAAGGGCTGGTTTTTTTTCAGTCCACTCCACTTGATCCACACTTGAATAGGAACCTTGTCATGAAAACTAGAATTCCTGCAATCGTCCAAAAATTCACTATCGGATTGGCATTTTTATCTCTTATTCCGTTCGCAGCCTATTCTCAGGTCAGGCGATGTGACATCACCCGCCCTCAAGCAGATGAGCTCATAAAATGGTGCAAATATGAGCTAGACGGAAATCAATCCGGAATAAGTATTGATTGTACTCAGTCTGGAAATTCACTTCGAGGGAAGGACTTTACCGAGATTTGTCTCGATTATTATTTTGTACAGGAGGAATGGCACCCTATCATCGAGATCAAGTTTGATAGGCTTTTGTTGATAGAGAATAGCTTTGCTCAGATGGTTCTCAATGATCAGTATCGGTCTGGAGTTTCATTTAGAGGCACTAATATGACATTGATAGGTTTGGATGAGGTGGACTTAACTTCTGTCGTTTTTGATGGGGCTACTCTTGATAACACTTCTTTTGTCGATTCGACATTGGATTACGCTAGCTTTGTGGGAGCCAAGATAGGGGCTGGATTCATTGCGCAAGCAAAATCGTTCACCCATGCCGTCTTTGACAAGGCAATATTTGACAATTCGTCCGGAGGAGAGGATCCGTTTGAAGGGAAAGACATGAGTTATGCTTCCTTCAAAGGGGCTACGTTGGGGGGAAGAACACTCAGGCTGGCCAAATTAGAGCATGCTGACTTTAGTGGCACCGATCTTTCGGATAGCGACCAGGATCATAATTTCAGCTATACCAATTTACGTTATGCGAAGTTTGTAGGAGCTGATCTAACCGGCATGGACTTCAGAGGGGCTTCATTGGATTATGCCGATTTTACAAGCTCGACGTTTTATCGGGCCAACCTCAGTAGTAGTCCAACAATCACGTATGCTATCTTCAAACACGTTAATCTCAAAGAATATGATTTTGTAAATCTTGACTTAACCGGGGTTGACTTCACTCACGCCTATCTGAAAGGGGCCAACTTCAACTCGACCACTTTTCAGGATGCGATATTCGATTACGCCAATTTGTCTGAGATTGAACTAACGAACAGCCCTATTTACGAAGCAAAATCATTCATTCATACCGTTTTCGACAAAGTGAACCTGACTCACTTTGCAGACCATGATTTATTTGAAGGGAAAGACATGAGTTATGCTTCCTTCAAAGGGACCCAATTGGGAGGAGGAACACTCCGACTAGCCAAACTGGAGAATGCCGACTTTAGTGGCAACGACCTATCGGGAACCAACCATCATAATTTCAGCGATACCAATTTGCGTTACGCTAAGTTTGTGGGGGCCAACCTCACCGGTATGAATTTTGAGGGGGCTTCATTGGATTATGCCGATTTTACAAACGCAACGTTTAGTGCTGTGAACCTTAATGGGGCAACACTCAATCAAGCAATTTTTAAAGGAGCCCAGCTTGCAGGACAAAACTTTAATGGGGCCGATTTGAAAGGGACAAACTTTACCGAAACAAGTTTCCAGGGAGCCCAGCTTCAGGGAGCCGTTTTCGACAGTGACACGACCCTGACAAACGCCAGCTTTGAAGGGGTGAATTTGACCCAAGTGGATTTCAGCCAAGTCTCTTCTTTCGAAGGAGTCAATTTTAAAAATGCCAATTTGACAGGACAAAATTTTGAGGGAAAATCACTCAACAATGCAAACTTTGAAGGAGCGGATTTGACCTCAGCTAACTTGAGAAATGCCAATCTTGAAGGGGCTGTTTTTTACAATTCGACCGTGTTGACAGGGGCTCAAATGGAGGGGGCGATTCTGAGAGGGGCGACGATTGGCGCGACTGTTTTTTCCAGTCAAAATCTCACTGGAGCCAACTTCGCCGAAGCAACATTAACTGGAACCATCTTTGAGCATGCCAATCTGGTTGAGACGAATTTTCACCAAGCCACCCTCACTAATGTTGATTTCAACAATGCGCGTTTGACCAATGCCCAATTAACGGCAGTCACCTTTGGTGAAAGTGACACTGCCCATGTCACCCATTTTGCGTGTAGTTATCTGGGTGGCGTCGATTTTAGCGATACGATTATTTCAAAATACATGGATTTTGGATATGCCCTCGTGCTTCTTCCCAAAGATTGCCCCACTGGTATTTGCGGTGAAGATACCAATTATTCTTCGTATGGCCCTACCACCCTCCCTAGCGTAACTCACGCGATTGAGTGTCCTGACACAAGCCATGCCAAATGCAGTGGGTCTCAGTGGTCTCTTGGCAATAATTGGACCACTACCAAATGTGGCAAACCTTACCAACGTTGGACACCCCCCAAACCATAAAGGAACCTTTATTACCAAAGTAGGTAAACCTGAAATGAGACGAGTTTCTATTGATAATCCAAAAAGAAGAATGGATCAAAGCTCTGCTTTGAGTTACCGATTCTCGGCAATGCTCTATTCGTGATGCGGAAGGTTCGTCCGACTCCCTCAAGTAGAGAGATATAAAAAATGAAATCGATTTCATTTATATATCTTTTTTGCTAAATATACTTTGATTTTTTTCCATATAAAAATGAAATCGATTTCATAAATTGGTTGATTTTGCTAAAAAATTTAGGGCGAAAATCATAAACGGGTTGAGTACGAAGAGGCATTTTAGGAAAAAGGAGGCTCTATGCAATTCACGATTCGGCAGAAATTGATTTATTCATCGGTATTGTTTGTTGGCATCACTGTGTTGTTGTCAACGGGAACAGCTGCTTATTTGAACTATTGGCAGACCACAGAAGCCAATCAAACCCGCCTGATCCATGCGGGGGAATCCATTGTCAGGCAAGTGAAACAGGTGCTCACTCCCGTTCAACAAGAGGTCACTCAATTTCTGAGAACTCCTATTTTTGGGAAGGCGGATTTTGTGCAGTTTCTTGCCCAGGAATTGGATAAAGGCGATCCCAATGCCTTGATGACGGCTTTTCAATGGACCAAGTTTGCCAGAGGGCATCTGCTTCAATATGCGGCCTCTTCCGGCATGCAAGATATCGTGTTCTATTCTCATACTTCTGAGCAATCCGAGCCACGCCTAGAATTTCAACTCAGCCAGCCCCATGAAGGCATTATCATCAATGGCACCCTTTACTTCCAAGATGAGTTCAGAAACGTACAAACGAAAGAATTGGACGAGTACACTCAGTTTCCAGAAACGTTGGACTTGTCACAGCCAACCTCTACCACCTTGGCGGTCTGGCAAGGTAAAGTGGTTTTAAAGTTGCTGATCCCAGTCGTTTATGAGGGCAAACCCTTAAAAAAGGTGATCCAAGGTCCGGGCACCATTGGATATCTTGCGCTTTACTATCCCCTTCCTATCAATCTGGAGATTCTGGAACGAGATTTGGGAGTGGCCATCAATCTCTACGCTCCATCCGGGCAACCGATTTTGGGAGAAGTGCCGCTTCCCCCCATTGATCCCAAAACATTGACCGATCCGTTGACGATTCAAACCGTGCTGGACCTCAGTGAATCCGCTGCGGCTTATGATGCGGGATTCCATCCCGTTCAAATGGAAAGTGGTGTGTTGGGTTTTGCTTCAGTGGCCATCGCGAAACAGGAAACCATTCAGAAAATTCAACAAACCGTGGGCTACCTGAGTGCGATTGGTGCAGGGGTATTGGTCATCATGTTGGGGTTGCAATTGTGGTTTGTGAGCGGTGTGATCAAGCGTTTGCGAGAAGTGACGGATATGTTGTCTTTGATTGGCCAAGGAGAAGGCGATTTGACCCAACGGTTGGAAATCTCGCATCGTGATGAACTGGGGACTTTGGGAGAAGGCTTCAATCATTTTGTGGTGCGAATCCATGACATTATGAAGCAGGTTGTCGACGAAGCGAAAGTGCTGGCCTCTTCTTCCATCGCCCTTTCCAAGACTGCGGTGGAAATGGAGAAGACCTCAGAAAGCATTGCCGCTTCCACCTCAGAAGAATCACAAACTTTGCATACCAGTGCGACGTTCCTCCATAAACTTGCCGAAACCAATCACACCATCACGGAGCACATCCTGAATATCCAAAAAATGGCGAATCAAGCGGAGCATTATGCGGAAAAAGGGGCTGAAAATAATATTTCGATGAATGCAATGATGGCCAACTTCAATGAAAGCCAAAAACAAATTTCCGGATCGATGGAAGTCATCATCAGTATTGCGAAACAGACCAACTTGTTATCATTGAACGCGGCTATTGAAGCGGCGAAAGCGGGAGATCAAGGTCGGGGTTTTGCAGTGGTGGCCCAAGAAGTGCGGCAACTGGCAGAACGGAGCGCTGCCGCCGTGGTGGACATTCAAAAGATCACCGAGATGAGCAATGCGAATGTAGCCGAAGGCAATCAAGTGATTCAACAAACAGGGGAAGTGTTGACGCAAATTACCGATTCGGTTCGAGAAATCTCGACTCATATCAACAACGTTACCAGCAGCGTGACCCATCAAGACGAAAGTATCCAAGAAACCTCCAACACGATTGAATCCTTGTCTGTGGTGAGCGACCAAAACTCGGTCGATGTTCAGGAAATGTCGACGTCTTTAACCGAGGTACGTCGTACTGTGGCGAGTGTTTCGGAGGTTGCCGATAAACTGGTGCATGAAGTGGCGCTGTTTAAAATTTAGCAAACATTGGTTGGAAGGCCTTATTCAGTCTGGAATGGGCATCCAGAATATACTCTTGTAATACGAAAGTGAGGGATGTAACCTGAGGTAAATTCACTTTTAATTGACGAGGTACACAATGGAAACAGCAGTCACTCAGGAAAATCAGCCTAAAATTCCGGTGGAATTCATACCCGAACCCCATCGCAGTGAGATTGGGAAAGGATTTGCAGAGCTACTTGCTGCTACGGAAGACTATGCGAGGGCTTTGGAAGACTATGAGAAAGATCTAGAAAATAAAGTTGCAGCTTGGTGAGCAATTTATGAATTTAGGAATGCTTGCCCGAAAGCTTAAAGAGATTGATCACCTATACCGAACTCCTCAGGTTCCTATCTCCATTGTCAATGAACATCTCCAGTTTTTAGCCCGATACCGTGCCTATCTCAGCACTCACACGCCGCCACAAGTCTTGCGAACCAAACATCAGCTTGTTCTGAAGCTCTTGAATCATGTAGAAGTGAAAATTGGATTGTACTTGTTGGAACGAGACGGGAACCCATAAAACAAGGCCCGCCCGTTTCCAAGGTAACTTTGCTGTGATTCCAACCTGCATCAAAAAGAATCCTAATCACGGGAACCCCAGAACCATCCAAGGTCTAATGCTAAAAAATTCTTCTATGCTTGCAGGTGTTTTTTAAAGAACTCGATGGTGCGGGACCATGCGAGTTCTGCGGCTTCTTTGTTATAGCGTCCCGTGGAATCATTGTGAAAACCATGATTCACTCCTGGGTAAACGAAGGCCTGATAATCCACATTATTGGCTTTGAGAGCCATTTCATAATCGGGCCACATGGCATTGATGCGTTTGTCGAGTTCTCCAAACTGAAGCAACAACGGAGCCTTGATTTGTCCGATAATTTCTTTCTTGGGGGGGCTGCCATAAAAAGGAACCGCGGCATCGATCACATCCGGTAGGGAGGCTGCCAACATATTGCTCACATACCCTCCGAAACAAAACCCCACCACACCCAGTTTTCCAGAGCTGAGTTCATGTTGTTTCAAAAAGCGAGCGGCTGCCATAAAGTCATTTTCAATTTTCATCCGATCCATAGAACGCTGCATGGTGCGTCCTTCGTCATCGTTGCCCGGATATCCGCCGAGGGGATACAGGGCATCAGGAGCAAAGGCGACGAAACCGACTTTGGCTAAACGTCGAGCGACATCTTTGACATAGGGGTTCAAACCACGATTTTCGTGAACCACGAGCACAACAGGACCCTTTCCAGTCAAAGCTGTGGGTACCACCAAATAACCTCTCCCTTTTCCATGACCATCCGGGGAATCAAACTCTTGATAGCTCGCTTTAATATCCGCATCATTGAAAGAAACTTGTTCGGCTTGTGCGTAATTGGGTAGCAAGGAACTAGAAAGCATCGATATTGAGATGCCCGCAGCAGTCAGGGTACCCAGTCGTGCTAAAAAAGTACGACGATCGATATCACCATGGGCATACTCGTCGTACCAATCAAATGCTTCTTGGGGGATAGATATTGGTTGTTTGTTTTCCATTCTAGACCTCTCAGATTAGCTATTCGTTATTGAAAATACTCTTCAATTACATCGGAAATACTTCTCAATCACAATCGTGATGCGAAAATAGAAGGGAACGAAATAAGCCCTTCAAATCGCGGCATAAGCTAGCACATAAATGTGAAGAAATTATGGAGAAAAAATCACGTAGTTGGAATAGCTGCGCACAAAGCGGGTATGTGGCCTGAGTTTAGCTCCCCAACCTTCTTCGACTTCGTCGGCTACTACGAAATCGCACACTCCTCCCAGTTTAAAAAGAAGGTTGGGGTAGATAACCACAAGCAGATTGCTCCGTATGAGGCTAATACGGAGCGAGGAAGTCATTGGAAGGATGGCGTCAGCTTAGCAAACGGGCAAAAAGGCCCAATTGATTTGGGGTGAGTCGGATTTAGATGGGATGAGAAGGATGTGAGGGTCACACCCTTCCCTCAGGAAATTCAATTCAATTGTCCCAACAACATAGCAAAGGCAATCGCAATGAAAATCCACAGCATGGACTTGATGGCACCCGAAAAGCGGTGTTCGGGTTGAGAAAGAAATGAATAAGGCAAAGGGGGGGTTTCTTTGTCACGCGTGTCTTCGGCAGTGAACAAGTACAGCAACAGTTCATGAAGATAATTTCGTCCGGCAGTCATAGGTCCTCCTATCGGGTTAGCGTTAAGGCTTTTACTGTAAGTTACGATTTCCCAAGGAATTGTTGCATTTGAAACAAGGATAACGTATCCGTTAGATAAAAACAGATTCAGATAACTATTAATTTAACCATAACAGAATTGTGATAAATAAGGAGAACAAAAACAGATATCTTATAATTTAACCATAACAGATAGGAGCCAGTTATGATCTTAGCCCCGCCCCCTGAAACCAAACCGAATTTTCATTACGTTCGCTTAGCCAATGAATTGGAATCCAAGATTCTCGAAGGCATTTACCAAGTGGGTGAAAAGTTGCCCTCCATCCGTGATTTGCACAACCGAATGGGATTGAGCATTTCCACCATCTACCAATCTTATATAGAACTAGAAAAACGCGAGCTGATCGAAGCGCGCCCGAAATCTGGGTATTACGTCAAAGCGCCGTTGCATCCCATCTTGCCCTCGCCCAATGCGATCATGCAAGTTTCCAAGCCCAAAAAGGTTGATATGGAAAGCATGGTTCAGAATATCGTGAGTTCGATGTGCGATCCTTCGCTGATTCAGATGGGATGTGCTGTGCTGAATCCCGAGTTGTTGCCGCTGAAACAATTTTCCCGCAACCTGCAAGCGCTGTCGCGCCAGAAGATGGAATCGATTATGAGCGTTTATGGCTCGCCTAGCGGGGATCCGTCGTTACGACGCCAATTGGCCAAACGCGCTTTTGGCAATCCCGATGGCTACCAAGCCGACGACATCATTGTGACCAGTGGTGGCATGGAAGCGGTGCATTTATGTTTACAAGCCGTTGCCAAACCGGGGGATACGATTGCAGTGGAATCGCCCTCCTTTTTCAACATTCTGCATTTGTTGGAAGCTTCCGGGATGTACGCTTTAGAAATTCCCACCTCACCGGAAGACGGACCGGATTTGGATGCTTTGGAAAACGCCCTCAAACGCCAAGAGATCAAAGCTTATATATGCATTTCCAACTTTCAGAATCCTTTGGGATTTGTGATTCCTGATGAGAAGAAAAAAAAGATGGTCGACCTGTTTGCACGCCACAATGTGCCTTTGATTGAGGACAACATCTATGGGGATTTGTATTTTGATGAAAACCGTCCTTCGACTTTAAAATCTTTTGATACCTACGGCATTGTGATGCTCTGCTCTTCGTTTTCCAAAACTTTGGCAGCGGGCTTAAGAGTCGGCTGGACCATGCCAGGGCGGTTCAAAGATAAGGTGCTGAAGCTCAAGATTGCATTCACCATTGCATCGCCCATCCTCAATCAACAGTTGATTGCCGAATTTTTACAAAGTGGCTCCTATGATCGGCATTTGCGAAAATTGCGCACGGCTCTCAAAAGCCAGATGCGTCATACGTCGCTGGCCATTGCTCGCAATTTCCCACAGGGGACCAAAATGACTTCTCCCAACGGAGGGTTTATTCTGTGGGTGGAACTGGACCCTTCAATCGATTCCATTGCTGTTTACAACGAAGCGAGAGAACAGGGCATCGTGACCATTCCGGGACCGATTTGTTCCAGTTCTCATAAATTCCGCAATTACATGCGCCTCAGTTGTGGAAATCCGTGGACGGAAGAATTCCAGCAAGTCTATGTAACTTTAGGAGAAATTTTACATCGGCATCTCAAGCGATAATGAATAATCATAGGCAGGAGATGGGTGCTCAAAAAGTACTCAATTTCTTGATGAAAATGTGGTTAGCAATGCTGATGAGGTGCTGGATTGCTGGAATAAAATCTACCAAATCAATAGGTTGAAAGTTGAAATACAGATAGGAATAGTAAATGCAAGAAGCGACTTTGGTGTAAGTCCATTTTCTCAACCATTCACCGGAAGCCAACTATGAGAGATTACATCCTTCTTTACATCAATGGAAAACGGCACCAGATCACAGGAGAGCAGATTTTTCAGCCGCTTTCGGATTTTCTTCGCTACGAAAAGGGATTGACGGGCACCAAAGTGGTGTGTGCCGAAGGCGATTGTGGTGCTTGCACGGCCTTACTGGGACGAGTTCGTCAAGGGGCGTTGCAGTATGAAATCTTCAACACGTGTATCAAGTATGTATATCAGTTGGACGGACAGCATGTGGTGACTGTGGAAGGTTTGAAAGAAAACGGGCAGCTGCATCCGGTGCAACAAACCATGATCGATTACTTTGGTTCTCAATGTGGTTACTGCACGCCGGGTTTTGTTGTGGCGATGGCGGGATTGTTTGAGAAAACACAAGCACCCACAGAACAAGATGTCCGCGATGGACTGACCGGGAATCTCTGCCGGTGTACCGGTTACACACCGATCATTGATGCCGCCTTGGCCGTGGACGGCACTTCCGTGAAAACGATGTCAGAACGCTTTCCCGAAGAGTCGATGCTGGAAGATCTACAGGCCCACGCCACCCGTTCTATTGCCATTGAGTACGATGAAACAATCACCGGCACAGCAGTCACACACCGCTATTTCAATCCTTGTACAGTCAGCGAAGCCACCCAACTCAAGCAACAACATCCCAATGCGTTTTTGATTGCAGGGGGCACAGACCTTTCTGTGCAAATGAATAAAGGACGCATCTCACCACAAACGGTGATTAGCTTGTCCAATCTGCCAGGGTTGGGAAAATTAGAAATCCAAGACGGCTACCTCAACATCGGCGCAAAAGTCAGTTGGACCCAATTGGAAGATTTTTGCAGAGAAGCCCTACCGGAATTTCACAAAATTCTGGCAGTGTTCGCCTCGGGACAGATCAAGAATGTGGGAACCATGGCAGGAAACATAGCCAATGGATCACCGATTGCCGACTCTCTGCCTTTTCTCTATGTCACCAATGCGGAAATCGAACTCGCGGGAACCACAGGGACGCGATGGGTGAACATCCACGATTTTTATCATGGTTATAAAGTCAACGAGATGCAATCGGATGAATTGATCACGCAAATCCGCTTACCCTTGCCAACAGCAGAACAGACACTAAAACTCTATAAAGTTTCTAAACGGAAAGATTTGGATATTTCGACCTTCACTGCGGGGTTTTTCATGGAGCGGGAAGGGGATGCGATCAAAGACATTCGGATTGCGTATGGTGGGGTGGGGCCGGTTGTGTTGAGGCTCCCACGCACGGAAAGCTTTCTGAAAGACAATGCCTTGAATTTCGAAAACGCGCAAAAAGCCAGCAAAATGGCCCGAACGGAAATCACACCCATCTCGGATGTGCGAGCTTCCGATGACTACCGGCTTCAATTGTCGGAAAATATCTTGTTGAAATTTTACTATGAGGTAACGCAGTAAATGCAAAGCAGCTCATTTATTATGAAGTAACACAGTAAATGCAAAGCAGCTTGTTGAAATCGTCACAACATAGACACCGTAAGGAGGAAACATGGCAGCCGTAGGACAAAAAATCCCTCATGACTCCGCATTGGGGCATGTGACCGGGGAAGCTCTGTATGTGGATGACATCCCCTTCGCCAAAAACGAATTGATTGTTGAGTTTTTCGGCAGCCCCATCGCTCATGGTAAAATTCTTTCATTGGATCTGAGCGCAGCCTCACAAGTCGAGGGCGTGGTAGGGCTGTATACCTATCAAGACGTTCCCGGACACAACAAATTTGGACCGATCTTTGTGGACGAGTATTTTTTGGTCGAAGAGGTGTGTGATTATGTCGGACAACCGATTGTGGTGATTGCTGCTGAAACCCGAAAAGCCGCGTCAGAAGCAAAAAAACGAATCCAGGTCGAAGTGGAAGAATGGGAACCCGTGTTCAGTGTCAAGCAAGCTTTAGAAAAGGAGCAGTTTTTAGGACCCAAACGCCAAATCAAACGGGGTGATGTGGAGCAGGCTTTCCAAGAGGCTGAATGTATATTGGAAGGTACTTTTTATAACAATGGCCAAGAACAGTTCTATTTGGAGTCTCAAGCCGCTCTTGCGTATCCGGGCGAGCACAATGAAATCACAATTCACTCTTCCACACAAAACCCCACTGAAATCCAAGCCGTTGTCTCTGAAGTGTTGGGAACGGGGCATCACGAAGTTATCAGCATTTGCCGACGGATGGGAGGAGCCTTTGGCGGCAAAGAAACGCAAGCCGCGATTCCTGCTGGAATGGCAGCACTGGTTGCTTTTCTGACCAAGCGTCCTGGGCGGGTGATTTATACCAAAGATGACGACATGAAAGTGACTGGTAAACGGCATCCTTATGAAAGTCACTACAAAGTGGCGTTCACTAAAGAGGGGATGTTGACGGCAGTGCAGTTCGATTTCTATTCCAATGGGGGAGCCACTGCCGACCTTTCCACCTCGGTGTTGGAACGGACTATGTTGCATTCGGATAATGCGTATTACATCCCTCATGTGGAGATCAACGCAGTGGTTTGCAAAACGAACCTTCCACCCAATACGGCTTTTCGTGGGTTTGGAGGACCTCAAGGGATGGCCGTGATTGAGAACGTGATGGAAGAAATTGCAATCTATCTCAAAAAAGATGCTTACGATCTTCGCCGAGCCAATTGTTATGGCATGGGGAAAAACAATGTGGCTCCGTATGGTGAGATCGTGAAGGATCATGTGCTTCCGGAAATCTTCACGCAATTGGCCGAAACCTCGGAGTACAAAAAACGATATGCGGACATTCAAGCATTCAATGCGAAGTCACGAACTCACCTCAAAGGCATAGCGATGACCCCGGTGAAGTTTGGAATTTCTTTCACAACGAAATTTCTGAATCAGGGCAATGCCCTAGTGAATGTGTATACCGATGGAACGGTCCAGGTTTCCACAGGGGGCACCGAAATGGGACAAGGTTTGAACACCAAAATTCGCCAAGTAGTTGCCGACGAATTTGGGATCGACTGGCACCAGGTCAAACTCATGACCACCTCCACTGAGAAAAATAACAACGCTTCGCCCACGGCAGCATCTGCAGGAACCGATTTGAATGGGATGGCAGCCGTCGATGGTTGCCGGAAAATTCGAGAGGGAATGGCCGAATTTGGTAGCCGTCATTTTGAATCATTTGAAGACGGCATTGAAGCCACCCCCAGTTGTATTCGTTTTGAAGAGGGGTATGTGTTTGACGAACGTCTGCCAGACAACAAATTGGCCTTTCCGGAATTTGTGAAAATCGCTTATCGCAATCGGGTGAATTTGGGAGCACGCGGTTTCTACAAAACCCCCGGAGTGGACTTCAATCGAGACACTGGCAAAGGCAACCCATTTTTCTATTACACCACGGGTGGTGCGGTTGCCGAAGTGTTGATCGACCGATTTACCGGTGACCTGAAAATCGAACAATGTGATTTGCTGATGGATATTGGGGAATCCATCAATCCAGGAATCGATATGGGACAATTGATCGGCGGATTCATTCAAGGCGTGGGTTGGGTGACGAGCGAAGAGTTGCGTTATCAAGATAACGGAACCCTCCTGTCGTATTCACCCACCACTTACAAAATTCCCAATATTCAGGATGTGCCCAAAGTTTTTAATGTGGCTACGATTGAGAACCCACATCATCAAATCAATGTGCGAAGAAGCAAAGCCGTGGGAGAACCGCCTTTGATGTTGTGCCTTGCCGTATGGGCTGCCGTGAAGAATGCCTTGTCGTATGTGACCCAAGATGAGATTCCCAAGTTGGGGTTGCCAGCCACCAACGAAGAAATTCTCAAACGCCTCACGCAATACAGCACAACCGGGTCACATCCGGGATTTGGATTAGTGGAACGAGAAATTCCAATTGTACCGTCACCCAATGCCAATGGGGCGAAAGATGACGCAGTGAAAGCTGCTTAATCTCAGATCATCGGAATTTCATGATCGAAGTCTATCTCCACAAGTTGAATGAACTGCTGGAGCACCGAACTTCAGTCGTTTCTGTGATCTTGGTGGATGCTATTGGAAGCACTCCACAAGACCAAGGCAGCAAAATGTTGGTCACTGCGGAAGGCTTGTATTACGGCACGGTAGGGGGAGGTCGCATCGAAAGCCGGGCGATTGAAACCGCACAAACGATGCTCACCGACCCGAATCCCAAACAAAGGATTCAGTTTTTTGATTGGAATCTACAAAAAGATATTGGGATGACCTGTGGAGGCTCGGTCAAACTCTACTTCGAAGCCTTCCACACCGCTGCTTGGCAGATTGTGGTTTTTGGTGCAGGGCATGTTGCCAATACCCTAATCCCTGTATTGCTCAACTTGGAATGCCAAGTGACCTGTTTGGACACCCGCCAAGAATGGCTAGCCAAACTGCCCGAATCGTCCAAACTCACGGTGATCCATACCGAAGACTTACCGGCGCAGGTGGATTCGATTTCTGAGCACGCCTTTGTTGTGTTGATGACCAAAGGTCATAAAACAGACCGCCCCATCTTGCAGCGATTTTTGGAGCGCGGTTCTCAACCTTACATCGGGGTGATTGGCAGCAAAGCCAAAGCTGCGGTTTTACGGAAAGAACTTCGGGAAAACGGAATTGCTGCAGAAAAGTGTAAGGAGTTCATTTGTCCCTTGGGCTTATCGATTGGCACCAACGACCCACAAGAAATTGCGATCAGCATTGTGGCTCAATTGTTGGAAGTCCGGGATCGCGTGTTTGGGATGAAGTAAAATCAAAATAAGTCCGGGATCGCGTGTTTGGGATGAAGTAAAATCAAAATAAGTCCGGGATC
>JANQJU010000033.1 GCA_028281495.1 SAR324 cluster bacterium | reverse complement strand
ATCAAAATCAATATGTGGAACCAACGAAGGCAGAAAGTAGTGAGCAAACGGAGGAAAGAGTCGAAAGATGATCCGTTTCCAGGCGTCATCGAAGTTGGTAGGTGAGTTTTTTTCGGTGGGGTGGGTGTCCCCGATTTCTGGCATGGTGGCCCTCCTATTGCGTGGTGTTTGTTTTTATGGTTTCAATAATCTTCTTTCCAAAAACATTTAGGTTGAAGTTTGGCTGTTTTTTAAAGAAATCAATATAAATTCTTTAAGTATTTTAATAGTTTATATCTTATAAAAAAATCAAATCGTTTATTTCTATAGGTAACACTGTATAACTAGTAGTTTCTGTTGAGATCGGAAAAATTCAGTTGCTTGACTGAATCGGCATCGCTTCCAGAAATTGCTAGCACATGAAAACTAATTCTTTGATATTTTTTAGTTATTTATTACAATGAAATCCAGGTTAGCCTTAAATTTGGACAGAATAATCTATTTCATTAAATCAAATGAATTGGGTTTTTCAATGATTGAGATAAACCTAAAAATATTTTAAATTTCACTATTGAAAATATTTTCAGATATTCATCTGAATCAAATTCAACCCAAGATCGCATTGAAACAGACTTTTTCCTTTGGGATCTCTATCTAGTCTCTTCTCTCTGAAAAGCTTTGTGACCCTGAGACACGGAGTCGGAAAATTTTCGGGTTTTTGGTGTGACAACCTGAAGCTGTCGAGTGGGAAAGAACCCCCTGCATAAAAGTGGTTTGAGAAGATTCGGAAATTTGCGATTTATCAGGTAAGACATGCGATGAGACCTTGTCCACCTATAATCAATCAACACAACCACTCAGGAGCAGAATGATGAAAACTTACCAGATCGACAAAACCGATTTGACCGTCACCCGACTCGGATACGGCTGCATGAACATTGGAGGCAGTTGGGATTCAGCGCCTTTGACGGACGAAAATAAAGAAAAAGCCTTACGAGCCGTGTTCACTGCCTATGATGCGGGAGTGAACTTATTCGATCACGCTGATATTTATTGCAAAGGAAAGGCAGAAGAAGTGTTTGCCGAGGTGTGGAAAGCACGGCCCGGACTGCGTGATAAAATGGTGATCCAATCCAAGTGTGGCATTCGGTTCAAAGGCGATCCCGATGCGCATTCACCGTCACGGTATGATTTCAGCGCAGAGCATATCTTGCGTTCCGTCGAAGACATTTTGAAGCGTTTGCAAACGGACTATTTGGATGTTTTGTTATTGCATCGTCCGGACCCCTTGGTGGAGCCTGAAGAAGTGGCTCAGGCGTTTGATACGTTAAAGCAAGATGGCAAAGTCCGGTATTTCGGATTGAGCAATCATACGGTGATGCAAACGGAATTGTTACGTCAATTTGTCAATCAACCGTTGGTCGTCAATCAATTGGAAGTGAGTTTGATTCACAATCATTTGATCACGGAAGGGGTGTTAGCCAATCAAACGGGAAACGCTAATGCATTAGCCACGGGGATCTTGGATTATTGTCGTTTGAACCGCATCACCGTGCAGGCTTGGTCGTCTCTTGCCGGAGGCAAAATCACCAATCCCAAACCAGACGCGAGCCAAGAGATTCAAGCGACTGCTCGTTTGGTTCAAGAAATGGCCGAAGACAAACAAACCAGCCCGGAAGCGATTCTGCTGGCATGGTTGCTGCGCCATCCCGCTCAAATTCAACCCATCATGGGCACCACCAATCCCCAACGCATTCAAGCCTGTTGTGCTGCCGACTCTGTCGAGTTGACTCGGGAAGAATGGTATTCCTTGCTCGTCTCCATCCGCGGGGCGGATATGCCCTAATCCTCATCATGACTGCGATGCCAAACGAGTGATGACTGCGCAAAGTCAGGGTGGAAAAACGATCTGAATCAAAAAAGTTTTCACCCACCGAATCCTTTTGCTGTTTCCAAACGTCTGCTGGGTAAGGAGACCACAAAGCGTCTTCTGAATGAAAAATTGAAACCAACATTCAACCCACAATCAATGGAGACAGCATGGGACAATTAACAGGTAAAGTGGCCGTCGTTGCAGGCGGGAGTCGGGGATTAGGACGGGGAATCGTGGAAGCTCTCGCTGCCAATGGAGCGAGCGTTTTGGCGGTTGGACGCAATTCGGAAACATTAGAGACCCTGAAGCAGGAAGTGGAAGGGGTGCAGACCTTGGCCGCAGATATCACCGATGTGGAAACCACTCGCCAAATTTTTCGGGAACGGACTCCGGACATCTTTGTTCTGAGTGCCGGGGCCACTCCGCATATGGCACCCATCCAAGAACAATCGTGGGAGCAATTTTCCAATATCTGGAACAACGATGTGCAAGCTACATTTCACCTGGGCAAAGAGGCCTTGTTAGCCCCTCTTCCCCAAGGCAGTGTGGTGATCACCCTGTCTAGTGGTGCTGCCATTGCGGGGTCTCCTTTATCAGGAGGCTATGCCGGAGCCAAGCGAATGCAATGGTTTCTCACCAAGTACTTTCAACAAGAAGCGAACGCAGCCAATTTGGGAATCCGATTTCTGGCGTTGCTTCCCAAACAAATCATTGGGGATACCGAGTTGGGGCATGCCGCCGCCTCCGGCTATGCCGAACGGCAAGGCATCACCAAAGCCAAGTTTCTAGAACGTTTTGGCGAACCCTTAGGGCCGGATGGTGTGGGACAAGGTGTCATGTCCCTGTTGACCGATCCTGCTTATGAAAGTGGCACGGTCTACACAATCACTGGGAAAGGTATGGAACTGGTTGAGTAAACCGTTTTCCAAGCGTGTTGTCTCAAACTTGTTATCTCAACCGTGTTGTCTCAAGCTTGTTATCTCAAGCTTGTCGTGCCCAACATGACGTTGTTGCCAATGATCCTGTTCCATAGAGGTACCCCATGACGGAATCCCAGCCACCCATCTTGATACAAGCCCGTGAAGAGTTTGACGAACTGGTCAAAGACATACGGCCCCAGCTCCATCGCTATTGTGCACGGATGGTAGGTTCCATTGTCGATGCCGAAGATGTGGTGCAAGAAGCCTTGGCGAAAGCTTATTATGCCTTGCCCATCACCTCGGTTTCCAATCTGCAGGGGTGGCTGTTTCGTATTGCTCACAACAAGGCCCTGGATCATTTACGGCGGCAAGACCATCAGCTCGTTCAACTGTTGGATGACTACCCAATCGTGGCTGAAGACAATCCTCCGTTGGAAGATCAAGAAATCGCTACAATGGCGCTAACGCTGTTTCTTCAGTTGGCGCCGATGCAACGCAGTTGTGTCATTTTGAAAGATGTGATGGGGTATTCGTTGGCGGAAATGTCGGAATTGTTGGATGCAAGTATTCCCTCCATCAAAGCCGCATTGCATCGTGGGAGGACACGATTGCGAGAGCTTTCGGAAATCGCCGAAACGCAGGCCACTCCTACGCTGAAAGAACCGGAAGCCAGCCTGTTGGCCCAATATGTGGATCGTTTCAACGCTCGCGATTTTGACGCCATCCGGACGATGTTGGCCGATGACGTGCGATTGGACTTGATCGGCCGTGCCAAATGGCAAGGAGCCACAGAAGTGGGAGGCTACTATCATCGTTATAGCCAAAAAGAAGATTGGTACTTCCAACTCGGATGGATCGAAGGACAACCCGCGATTCTGGTGTACTCCCCGGAGGCTTTCTCTCCAGAGGCTGTTTCTCCAGACTCCAGCCCGTCGCAACCGCCCAACTACTTTATATTGCTCGAATGGGCCGAGGGGCAGGTCCGTTTGATCCGAGATTTCCGTTACGCTCGTTACGTGCTCGCCAATGCCACCACCTGAAATCCCTGATTCCCCGAGCAAAAACCCCTGATTCCCCGAGCAAAATCCCTGATTTCTCATGCAAAACACCAAGTAACTCGGGATGCGTGTTTCGGGGATTTCAGTGTGTTAATCGCCTCTATGCGTTAATTGCCTCTATTCATCAGGAGCTTAAGAGTTATCCATTAATAATATTCAAAAATATGAATATTAAAATAATTTATATTGAAACATTCATAAATTTATATATTCTGATTAAAAACTACATGATTCAGTGAATTTTTCGATAGGAGGTGAACATGGTCCAACAGGCCCTCATTCAATTCGCTTTACGACGTCCCAAGGTGGTGGTGGGAGGGGTTGCGTTCGTGACGTTATTGTTTTTAGCAGCGTTTCCCAGCTTAACCACAGATACCGATCCGGTAAAAATGCTTCCTCAAGATAACCCCGCCATTGTGTTGTACAACCAAATGAAAGCAGAATTTGAGCTGTACGATATGGTGGTGTTGGGAATCACCAAGAAGGATGGTTCGTCTTTATTCAATCCCACCGATCTGGCCAACATCCATCAGATCACCAAAGAAGTGTTGGAAATCAAAGACGTTCCTCCAGAACCTAGCCTATGGCGTTCCGTGTTGAGTGCTCTCCGGTTTTTACGAGACCCCGATCCCCAAGGTGATCAAGTGCGGGACATCATGGTGACTGAAGATGTCATGGCAATCAGTGAAGTGGATGACATCGTGAAGAACGAAGCAGGAGAATTGAAAGTGGTACCGTTGATGGCGGAACCTCCGGCGACGTCCGCGGAAGCCGAAGGCATCTTGAAGGCCATCAATAACAATCCGATTTTACGCGGCAAATTGGCTTCAGAAGACGGGTCATTGGTGGGCATCTTCATTCCTCTGCAAAATGGAATGAAAGACCGTAGCTACTACCTGGGAGAAGCCATGAAGCAAATTGCCGAGCGGCATCTCAGCGAGGACGAGCGGTATTACTTGGCTGGACTGCCGATTGCTGAAAACACTTTCGGTAATGAGATGTTTGTCCAAATGGGGGTCTATGCGCCCGCAGCAGGCTTGGTGATCTTTCTGCTGCTGTTTTTCTTTTTCCGCAGCATCAAGTTAGTGATTGCTCCCATGTTGCTTGCGATGACAACGGTGATTTGGGCGATGGGGGCATTGATTTACGCGGGACAGACCATCCATATCATGAGTTCCATGATTCCAATTTTTTTGATGCCGATTGCAGTGCTGAACAGCATCCACATCATGAGCAAATTGCATCACACCTTCCATCGGTTCCCTACTCGTCGAGAGGCGCTTCAATTCACAATGAGGGACTTGTTCAATCCCATGCTTTTCACCTCGGTGACCACGATGGTGGGCTTTGTATCGCTGTCGTCAACGGGCATTCCTCCTGTGGTGGTATTTGGTTTGACCATCGGGTGGGGTGTGTTGGTGGGATGGTTGCTTTCGATGACGTTCATTCCAGCCTACATCATGCTCATGGGCGAAGACACCTTGCGTAAATTCGGAAAACTGAATGCTGATCACAAAGCTTGGGTGATGCAGGCGGTGCCTTTGTTTGAAACGATTGCCACCCGCATGCCCCGTGGGATCATCGTTGGAGCGATTGGACTGATGGTGATTTCCATAGTGGGGATTCAGCAAATCATCGTGAATGACAATCCAGTTCGGTGGTTCAAAGAGGGCCATGCGTTGCGTGAAGCCGATACCACGATGAATCAAAAATTGGCCGGAACCTACATGGCCAATCTTGTGTTCGAATTGCCAGTTGCCAATCGGGAGGCGTCCTTGGTTCCGGATAACACCGCATCTACAGCCCAGGGTAGCTCCACTGAGACTGGCGGATTTGTAGAAGGTGCTGTGTCTGCGGAAGAAGACACCTTTTCCGAGGAAGACGTGTTTGCCGAAGACGATGTATTTGCCGAAGACGAAACCACACCGATTCCCGATTTGCGAGATGGGGCCATGATTCAATACATGAATCGTGTGCAAAAGTTTCTACTGAGTGTCCGCAATGCCGAAGGACAACCCATTGTGGGCGGGATCACGTCCCTTGTCGATATTTTGCAAAAGGTGGGGGACACCGCTCTCAATGATCCCCAGGTTCCTGACACCCGTGAGAAAGTGGGGCAATACATGTTTCTCTTTGAAAGTGGGGATCTGAATCGAGGTCGAGATATGTGGAAATTCATCACCCGTGATGGACAAAAAGCCCAAATGTGGTTGCAGCTCAAAAATGGCGATAACAACCAAATCAACTATCTAATTAGCCAGTTGAATCAATTTATACAGCAACCCGGCAATCAACCCCCTTCAGTCACCTTTTCCGATGGCACGACGGTGCAAATGCAATTGGATTGGTCCGGGCTGACCTACATCAATAGTGTGTGGCAGGACGAAATGGTGAGCGGGATGCGTTCGGCCTTGGTGGGATCTTTTGTCATCGTGTTTGTCATGATGGTGTTTTTGTTCCGTTCCATGTTGTGGGGGTTGATTTCCATGCTGCCGCTTTCGCTCACCATTTTGGCGATCTACGGATTCATTGGATATGTAGGAAAATTTTACGACATGCCGATTGCCGTGTTGTCGAGTTTGACGCTGGGCTTATCGGTAGACTTTGCGATCCATTACATCGAAAGCCTGCGGTCGGCTGCCAAACGAAGTGGCGATTTTCAACAAGCCTTTCATGAAGTTTCCGATGGCACCGCACGCGCCATCTGGCGCAACGTGCTGGTGATATCTGTTGGATTCCTACCGCTGTTTTTTGCCGGACTCGTTCCTTATGTCACTGTGGGATCTTTCTTTTTTGCGATCATGCTGGTCAGTGGCATCACGACCCTTTTGCTCTTGCCCAGCCTCGTGTTGAAAGGTCGTCGTTTGTTGTCAGGCCTCAAAGGATTACCCAAGCTTCAAACCGCCTGATCAATGGGGAGGGGACAAACCCTCTCATGTCTCAATCCATTTTTAAATTAACCTAACGATTTTTCTAAACATTATCTCAAGAGAGGTTTCCATGAAAACACGGAATTTTCACCATTGGATTCAAATCATTCTGGTCAGCCTGTGGGTCGGGATGCTCCCCGGATTGGCAATGGCTCAAGAATCGGCAGATGAGATCATGAAAAAAGCCCATTTAGCTTCTTATTATGCGGGAGATGATGGCCGTTCCACGATGGCCATGTTGGTCTATGCCAAAGGGGCTAAAAAACCACTGCAAAAGGTGTTCACGATGGTCAAGATCGATTTGGAAGAAGGAGGAAACCAACGTTTTTTCACCTACTTTCTCAAACCAGCGGATATCAAAAAGACCACCTTCCTGGTGCATAAATATGTCGATCAAGACGATTATCGTCGTTTGTATCTTCCGGCGAGCGACAAGGTTGTGCCTATCGCAGGTTCCCGAAAACAAGATCCCTTCATGGGATCGGATTTTTCTTATGAAGACGTTTCCGGACGCCATTTCACCAAAGACAATCACACGCTGCTGGGCGAGGAATCTCTGACGATTCAAGAAAAAAAGGCCCAGAAAACTTACGAAGTGTATGCCTTGGAAAGCATACCAAAAGAGGAAGAACCGAAAATTGCCAAAATCCGTTCTTGGATCGATAAGGCCACGTACACACCGCTCAAAGTGGAATTTTTCAACCACGATGGGAAGGTCTTTAAAGTCTTCGAAGCTCACAACATTCGAGACATCGGAGGCTTTCCCACAATCATGCGTCGTGTGATGCGCTCTCCTTTAGAAGGCACCCGTACGGTGCTACTGCTTGACCCCAAACGCACCCGCTACAATGTCGGAGTTCCCCAAGCAGCGTTCACAGACCGCTCATTACGGAATCCCCCTATGAAATACCTCAAGTGAACGAGTGAAAGGAGGAGCCATGAAAACGATAAACGGTAAGATCGTTGTTTTGGGAATCTGGCTATTGCTTGGCCTTGCAGAAGGAGTTCCTATAGCCCTAGCATCCACAGATACTTTGGACAACGGACTCAATGTGCAGACATCCGAAACAGTTGAAGACGAATCCCTTGAAGACGAATCCCTTGAGGGTGAATCTACTACATTGGATGACGAAGAAAATGTATTTGGCGGTGATGATGCTGGACTGGACGATGAAGCCCGTGTTTTTGGCAATGACGAAGCGGAGCTGGACGATGAAGATTATACTTTTGATGACGAGGATAATGTGTTTGGTGAATCGGAAGAGTTGGAGACTGCCGAGCAAAGGGACGATTGGGATGAGCTGGCTAGCTTGCCCATCAACGGGTTTGTGGAAGTGGAACGAGGCGCAAGGCTGGGTGTTTCAGAAAATCATGACAACACATTCCTCTTAGCCAATTTCCGGGTTCGTCTGAAAACCTCAGGCAACACGGACAAAGGAGGCTTCGACGTCAAGTTGGATTTTATTACCGATGAGATTACTCATGAAACCGTGACCGACGTTCGAGAAGCCCGACTGCGCTATTCTCCCACCGAATGGATGGATCTGAGTGTGGGGCGACAAGTGGCCACTTGGGGCGTTGGCGATTTGGTGTTCATCAACGATCTATTCCCTAAAAACTGGATCAACTTTTTTGCTGGGCGTGATGTGGAATCGTTGAAAGATCCCTCCAACATCCTCCGGGCCACTGTGTACTTGGGAGATTGGACCTGGGACACGGTGTGGACCCCTCAATTTGATCCGTCGACCACGCCCACAGGGTGTCGATTTTCGGTGTTCAATCCGAATCATGCCAATCCCTCCAATTCCAATTCGCTGGGACAAAAAACCGTGGCCAATCCAGAATCGTGTCAACACTTTCCGGATTCCGTGGCCGAGCAAAACAACCAAGCCGAGAACGGAGAAATTGCCATGCGCCTCTCTGTGTTATGGGGAACTCAAGAAGTGGCATTTTACGGCTACAATGGGTTTTGGAAGAGTCCAAAGGGTGTGCGTTTTAATCTCGAAACCGGATTGCTCGAACCCATTCACCCTCGCCTGGGAGTGTATGGGCTTTCCAGTGAAGGCCAATGGGGGCCAGGGATTTTCTTTCTGGAGGCAGGTCATTATTTGTCTCATGAAGATCGTGACGGGACCGATCCATTGATTGAAAATTCGATGGTGCGTATGCTGCTTGGCTATCGGTATGATGTCAGTGCGACCCAAACCGTGGGCACGCAAATCCTTTCCGAAAAGATGCTCAATTATGACAACTATCAAAACAATTTAATGCCTGGGCAGATCGAACAAACCGAAGTGCGCAACACCTACACGATCCGCTTCACCCAAACAGCTCAACAAGAAACCCTTCGGGCTTCTATGTTCGTGTACCACCGTCCTGAGAATCACGATGGTTATTTGCGCTATTGGGTCAACAAACGTTTGGATGATCATTTCGATTTCACGGTCGGTGGCAATGTGTTCAGCGGGGATCGCAACTATCTCGATAGCGAGTTTGGGATGCTCCGCGAAGATGACAATTTGTATGGTCGGCTGAAGTATGTGTTTTAATCAACCCCTGCTGAACAGGCTCGGCTATTGTTCCAGGGGTAGGGATTTGTGATTGTGAGGGAAGCGCCAATCGCGTACAACATAAAGCAACGAAGCCATGAAGGGAGGTCAAACACGAACAGAAAACATGAATTACTTTTTTGTCGGATGGAGGACAACTGGAGGATAACCTTATGGAGCCGCATACAAACCAAGGGTGGCATCTGCTGCAAAACCCTTGGAAGACACAAACAGGGAAACGTTTAGTTTATCTGATTTTAGGAATCGTGATGGCGTTGTTGCTCTCGCAATGTGGGGGAGGGAGCGGCGGTGGCGGTGGAAGTGGTGGGAATGCTGGTTCTGGTAACCCGTCAGGAGATTCCACCACAACTGGATCAGAGGGGACTTCTTGTGAACAAACGTTGGAAGTCCATTTGGCCGATCTGGATATCCGCCGTCCGAGTTGGGAAGAAATCGATTGCCATGCCCAAGGTGTGTCTCGCCTGCCCAAGCCGACTTTTGTGAAACGAGCACTCAGCGGAACGGAAGGAGCATCCGCTGATAATGTCATCACCACAGCACAATGGCTGGACACTTGGGATTCCCTCTATAACACCTATGGCGCGAATATGAGTTCATGGTTGATCAATGAATTGCCTCCTCATCAGACAGTGACGGCTTCCAGTGCATTTCCTTTCCCTGCGGATCATCGGGACGAGGTCCTTCGTTCGATGGCGGTGGTAGCACTACGTGAAAAACAATTGAACCGACCCGTGCTCTTCATCTTTTTCATCCCGCCTGTGGTTGAACTCCGCTTCGACAGTTTGGATGATTTTTGGACTTGGGTGAATCAAGACCTGCTCCCCCAAAAAATCAATCAAGCCACGGCTGCTGAGCGAATCAAAGCAGAATACTACATCCCCTTTTCTCTCGAAGTCGAACAGATCATCGACGATATCGGCGAACAACTCAACCTGTCGACGGTCGAACAAGTAAATCTTGCCCAACAATTCACCGATACGATTTTCGAGACGGTGCGTCCCCTGTTTCAAGGCACGTTGGTGGCCCATTCCTTCAAACGCTATGAATCGGTGGATGACCCCTGGACGCAGTTGTCGTTTTCCCAATTCGACGAAGTCCATTTTGCCTTGTTCCCTGAATGCGATCTTTCGATCACAGAAGGGATTTTGGATATCCAACTGGCCGCGTATCAAGCCATGGTGGCTCGTGATGGAATCCCCTGGGTGGTCAATGAGCTGAGTATTTTCGACAAAGCTTTTCCTGATGGATGCCCCTCCAAAGCTGAAGTGGAAGCCTCTTTGTATGAGTTGGTGTTCTCACGGGTCATGCAACTGGACATTCTTCCAATTGGGATGGCGGTAAGCGTCTCGGTCATCAATACCGTAGAGGCTGAGCAAGTCGTGAAAGATTTCTTTGCTTCACAAGGAAATTGAGCCACTTATTAAAATTCTTTATCGCCAAAACGATGCCACCTTCCAAACAACGCCTGGATCTCTTATTAGTCGAACGCCAACTGGCTCCCACTCGGGAAAAAGCACAGGCCTTGGTACTGGCAGGGCAGGTGATTGTGAATGGAGAAAAGGCATCAAAAGCCGGTAAAACGGTAGCCACTTCAGCAGAATTGCGGGTATTGGGCAAAGATCACCCATATGTGAGCCGGGGAGGCGTGAAGTTGGAATCGGCACTCAATGCCTTTGATTTTTCACCAAAAGACTTGGTCGCGTTGGATGTGGGAGCGTCGACCGGAGGATTCACGCATTGCTTATTGCTGCACGGTGCTCAGCACATTTTTGCAGTCGATGTGGGCTATGGCCAATTGGCCTGGGAACTGCGCCAAAGCGAACAGGTGACCTCTTTGGAACGCACCAACATTCGGAAACTGGAATATGAACAATTGGGGACCTTGGTGGATCTCGTGGTCATCGATGCTTCTTTCATTTCGCTCAAATTGATTTTTCCAGCGATTTGGCGATTTTTGAAATCCGGTGGTCACGTGATGGCTCTCGTCAAACCACAGTTTGAGGCGGGAAAGACGGATGTGGGGAAACGCGGGCATGTGAGCAGTGTTGAGGTCCATGAGCGGGTGCAAGAGGAAGTCACCGCAGCAGCACAACACCAAGGGTTTCACGTTCTCCAGTGGACGGAGTCGGCAATTCATGGGAAAAAAAGCGGCAACAAAGAGTTCTTCGTCCTCCTGCAAAAACCAGAAGGTTAGGCATGGCACAAGACGTCCCAGAAACCTTGACCTCTTTATCCATTGAGCAGATCTTGCTCAATCCCGATCAGCCGCGCCGTCGGTTCCGTGAAGAATCCATTCAACAGCTTGCTCAATCCATTCGTACTCAAGGTGTCATTCAGCCGTTGATTGTACGCCCTTCACCCACACTCAGCGGTTTTTATGAATTGGTGGCAGGCGAGCGGCGGTGGCGAGCCGTGCAACTGACCGGGCAGACTGAAGTGCCGGTGGTTGTGCGTGATATTCGGGATGAAGATCTGATGGAAGTGGCCCTTTTGGAAAACATCCAACGAGAAAACCTCACCCCCATTGAAGAAGCCATCTGCTATCAGGATTTGCTCAATCGGCATGGTTATACCCAAGAACATCTAGCCCAACGGATTGGCAAAGATCGCTCCACGATTGCAAATCTGATGCGATTGTTGCAGTTGCCCTCTGCCATTCAAAATGACCTGGAGGAAAGTCGACTCACAGTAGGGCATGCCCGATCTTTATTAGCCTTGCCTTCGGAAACCGAACGATTGTATGCTCGCGAACAGATTCTTAAGCACAATTGGTCGGTCCGCCAAACTGAAAAAAGCGTCAAAACTTGGCTAGATCAGGCTTCGGTGGAGCCTAAGAAAAAGCAACAGCCCTCGAACTCACCTTCGTCAGATGCGTTAAAACATCAAATTCAAGCGTTAGAAACGGAGTTGCAGCATCAGTTGCAAACCAAAGTTTCCATTCAGCACAGCCCGAATGGTAAAGGGACAATCAAATTGGAATATTATTCTCTTGATGAATTTGAACGATTGTACGACTTGTTGAAATCTTCATGATTACTCAATCCTTAGGCGTCTCTGGTTGAAAGTCTCATGACGGAACAGGAAATCGAAAATGCGATTGAAAAAATTCAACAGGCTAAAAAATATCGTGATCTTTCCCGCCATACCATCAGAGATGTGTTAGAACAAGAAATGGATCAGCATGCTTCCTGGAAGCAGGTGCTTTTGATGACCAAGAAACGCTTGCACAAGGTGCTGGCAACTCACCTGGGGGAACCCGACTACAAGCTCGCCCATACCGATTTAGAAGAAGCCTTTGCGAACCCGGAAGCCCGGACGCTTCAGCAAGAAGTTTGCCGGCAGATCCTCATCCAACATTCTTATACACGCGACCGGCTGGCGATCTTGCCGGAATTGTACCAGTCCATTTTTGAGGTAACGGGGGAACCGGTGGTGTTGTGTGATTTAGCATCGGCACTCAATCCGTTTTCTTTTCCATGGATGAACCTTTCCCGCCGCATCACTTATTGTGCTTACGATATCAATTTGCAGATGCTGGATTTGGTCAATTTTTATTTCCAGTTGCAAGGCCTCCAGCCGTTAGCCCAAGAACGCGATATCCTGTGTACCCCTCCTCAAGTTCAGGCGGATGTCTCTTTTTTGTTCAAGATGTACCATTGGCTAGAAATGCGCCAACCTGGAGGGGGGTGGAAAGTCATCGAACAAACGCCAACTCGATGGATGGTGGTTTCGTTTCCTGTCCCTACGTTTGTGACGCGTCACTCCAATTATCTCCAAATGCATATGCCTGAAATTCGGTCTCGCGCGGAACAACGTGGCTGGCCCTTACAAACCCTAGAATTTATCAATGAGTTTGTACTCGTGCTCGACAAAGCGGGATGAACTCGAAAGGAGTTGCTATGAAAGTCGTGACGATTCCCTGTCTGCGTGACAATTATGCCTATTTGATCATCTGTGAAGCCACCCGCCAAGCCGGTATCATCGATCCTTCTGAATTTTCACCGGTGTGGAAAGTCATTCAACAACAAGGAATCACCTTGGTCTCTATCTTGAATACTCATCATCATTGGGATCATGTGGGGGGAAATCAGCAATTGCTGACAAAACTGCCGGATTTGAAAGTGGTTGGGCATCATTCCGACCGGGGGAGAATTCCTGGCCAGACTCACTATCTGGAGGGAGATGAAACCATAAACATCGGTCAGTTGAGAGGAACCTGGACACACAATCCAGGACACACCAGCGGGGCTATTACTTACTATTTTGAAGAAGCTGCGTTCACAGGAGATACCTTGTTTGCTGCGGGGTGTGGCCGGTTGTTTGAAGGCACTCCCGGTCAGATGCATCATTCTATAAATCAAGTGATTGGATCGTTCCCCGATCACACTCAAATTTATTTTGGGCACGAATACACCCAAAACAATCTCGAATTTGCTCAGTCGGTGGAGCCGGGAAATCGATGGATTCAAACCAAATTGGAGGAAGTGCGACAGCTCCGGCGGTCTGGGAAAGGAACCACCCCTTCCACTTTGGAATCGGAAAAACTTACCAACCCATTCATGCGAGACCACAGCCCAGAAATTCAAAACACGGTGAAACAGCAAGACCCTAGCAATAACTTATCTCCCGCTTCCATTCTTCGGGTCATCCGACGTATGAAAGACAATTATTGAAAATCAATTATTGACAACCAATTATTGACAATTAATGGATCGAATAAATCATGTTGAATCCTATTGAACGGCTTTGCCAACTCTCCAAACAGTCTTCACGTCGCATTATAGGATTGATGTCGGGAACCTCATTGGACGGAGTTGATCTCGCTTTGGTGGAAATTGAAGGAGCTGGTCCGGGATGTCGTGCTGAGCTTCGCAAATTCACGACAGTCCCCTACGCCTCCACCCTAAAATCCCAGATGCAGTCCCAAATGCAGCCTGATCAGTCGAGTGTGGATCGTATTTGTGAATTGCACATCAGTTTGGGGCGATTTTTTGCGCAAATCATTCAGCAGACTTTGGAGGCGTGGGGAGAGACATCGCAATCAATAGATTGTATCGCGAGCCACGGACAAACCCTCTACCATTTGCCGGAAGGGGCCGATTGGATGGGAAAGCCACTCCATGCCACGTTGCAGATTGGGGATGGGGACCAAATTGCAACCCACACTGGAATCCTCACCATTTCGGATTTTCGAACCAAAGATATTGCCGTGGGTGGAGAAGGGGCACCTTTGGTCCCTTATGTCGATTATCTTCTCTTCAGCAAACCGGGGGTGGCTCGGATTCTTCACAATTTGGGGGGAATCAGCAACCTGACGTATTTGCCTGCTTCTGGGAATCCTCAGGACGTGATTGCGTTTGATACGGGGCCAGCGAATGTGTTGATCAACTTGGCAGTAGCTGCGCTGATTGACCCGGAACAGCATTTTGATCCGGAAGGGCAGATTGCAGCTCAAGGCCAGGTGCATGATGAGTTGCTGAACCTGCTTTTAGACGATCCCTTTTTCAAGCTACCTCCGCCCAAATCGACTGGGCGAGAAGCCTTTGGTACGGAATACTTCAATAAGGTGCATCAACAGGCATTATCTCGTGGAATGTCCTCTGAAGACACCATTGCTACTCTAACTGCCTTGACAGCCCATTCGATCCAGCAAGCTTATGAGGCATTCCTACCGATGGACCAACCGACGGAAATCTATTTCAGTGGGGGAGGGACCCATAACCAGAACTTGATGCAACAGATTCAGCACCTGCTTCCTCATTGGGCCATTCGCAATGTCCAAGATTTGAGGATCTCGCCCGATGCCAAAGAAGCGATTAGTTTTGCAATTTTGGCAAATGAAGCCCTCGCTGGGAACCCCGTCACGCTTCCGGGGGTGACGGGGAGTCTCTATAGGACATCGCTAGGTAAAATTTCTTTACCCTAACTAGTAGCCTAACCTGAAAGGGTATCTTTTTAGAGATTTTTCCAGTAACATACGCCCCGTTTTAAACACACTTCATCCCCTCTACTAAGGTATTCACCAAAACGCATTGATGTTGCCTTCATCGACAATTGCGCGGAGAAAATTATGTCTATTTTACAGAGATTGCTATTCCTTCCCATTCTCATGACTGTGATGGTATTGGGCGCAGTTGCCAGTGCGTATATGCCCGATTCAACTTGGCAAAACGTCGTACAAGGTATCGCGATTTTGTTAACATTGGTGGGGTTGGGATTTATGATCATGACCACCCGGCAACTCCGGGTCACTTTGCAAGAAGCGCATACTATGTTGGCTTCCATGAATCGGGGAGATTTGCACCCGAAACAAGACATGGAAGATTCTGGGGAGTTGGAGGGTTTGTTAGGAGCCTTGACTACTTTTTCCAAACAACTTCACGAAGAAGTCGAAATCATGGCAGGGAATTTGGCTTCTGGCAATTTTTCGTTTTCTTCAGAAGGCATTGTTCAACCCTCATTGCAGCAAGCCCGGCAGCGTCTAGGAGGAACCGTACATGCCATGCACGATACAGGCGATCAAGTGGTGCAAGAAGCCGATCAAATTAGCAACGCTTTCAATACGCTCTTGCAAGGGGTGGAAGATCAAAATTCCGCTTTGAAAGAAGTGACTTCGTCTTTGGCATCAGTCGATGAACAAACCAAATCCAATGTGGATAAAGCGTCTTCAGCCTATCAACTGTCGCTTTCGGCCTCGTTTTTAGCCCAGCAAGGAGATGATCAAATGCAGCAGATGCTGCAAGCGATGCGAGCAATCAGTGAATCCTCAGATAATATTTCCCAAGTGATCAAAGTGGTGGATGAAATCGCCTTTCAAACCAATATGCTGGCGTTGAATGCGGCGGTGGAAGCCGCACGTGCCGGGGATCATGGAAAAGGTTTTGCCGTTGTTGCCGAAGAAGTGCGCAATTTAGCTCAGCGCAGTTCGTCAGCGGCAAAAGAAACGACTGAGTTAGTTGAAACTTCCCTCGCACGGGTTGAAGCCGGGACGGAACTGACTCATCAAACAGCAAAAACCTTTAATGAAATCGTCAATTCAGTCAACGAAACTTCGGAATTGGTGGATAACATCGTGGTGGATAGCGGGGTTCAGAGCAAAGGCATCCAGCAGGTCCATACAGCTTTGGCAACAGTGAACACCATCAGCCAAAACAATATCAATGTGTTTTCGTCGAATGCCGCATCGATTCAGCAATTGGCCTCGCAGGCACTCCACTTGAGACAGATTGTCAATCAATTCACCGTGTACGGTTCTTATAATGAAGTCCCTTCTTCCGAGCCAACCCCTGTCTCTGTATCCCCTCCTGTAGAAGAACCCATGCCCCCTTCCGCACCTTCATCCGATACATCCATAATTCCCTCACCAATGGGAGTGACTCCATCGATGGCTTCTACCGAATTGGCACCCGCCGGCACCATTCTGAGCGACGACGATTTTGGCAAGTTCTAGACGGGTTCTGAACGACGACGATTTTGGCAAGTTCTAGACGGGTTAGAGGGGTTATACAAGAGACCGCCCTCCATCGACAGGAAGCACCACACCAGTCAAGAAATCCCCATGCAAGAGATAATCTACGGCCGCTACCACGTCTTGGGGGGAGCCGATCCGTTTCAATAAACTTTGTTGGATGGAGGTTTCTGTTTCGATGTGCCCTTCCTCGTGGATGGGCAAGACGGTGCCGGGAGCAATTGCGTTCACCTGAATTTCCGGAGCCAAGGCCCGTGCCAATCCATGAGTCAATGTGATCAATCCAGCTTTTGTGATGGTATAAGGAATGAACTTCTTTCGTGGACGAGTTGTTCGTGTATCGGCGATATTGATAATCTTTCCTTCTCCTTGCGTTGTCATCGATTCAGCCACGCGTTGGGCCAAAAAAAAGGGAGCCTTCAGATTCAAATCAAAGAAATGATCCCATTGCGCTTCTTCGACAGAAAATAAAGGGGTGGGATAAAAAGCAGCGGCGTTGTTGATCAAGACAGAAACAGGCCCCATTTGTTTTTCTACCCGATCAACCAGCAATTCCACTTGAGACACATCGCATAAGTCGGCAGAGAATAAAGCATGGGATGTTTCCTTGCTTTTCAGTTGCGCTAACGTTGTTTTCGCTCCTTCTTCAGACCGATGATAATGCACCGCGACTTGCATATCGAGTTGGGCTAGGTGCTTTGCAATCTCCTGCCCCAGACGCACTCCTGCTCCGGTCACCAGTGCCACCTTGTTTTTCAATTCCATAGCTTCATCCTTTGTTTGGTTCTCGGTGTTGATGATCCGTGGTTTCGTCTCTTGAAGCCTGAGGTCCGTTTTGTTGATCTTTGGCTTTTCTCCTCTTGAACACCGAGCGCAGTTTTGCGATTATTTTGATTGCAGAGCATACAAAACACGGCTTTGCAATTCTAGATGCATATAGTAAATTGCGATAGATAACCCTTGGCGTCCCCGTTCTTTCCCCCTTGTCGAGATGAGGCTATGACGGATTACCAGTCAGAAGAATACCAACGCACCCGTTTATTTAGAAAAGCACTGCATTTTTATAGTTTTTTGGAGGGTGGGGAATTTGGCATGCTGGATGCCTTGCTGCAAAAAACAGATATCGGACAGCAGCGATTGAATGAGATTTTTGACTACGAGGAAGATGACGAACTCATCACATCTGAAGAAATGGAGTCGATTGCTGCCGTCATCAATATTCCTGCTGACCGAATGATCTGGAACCAGCAAGAAATGAACCGTTTGTATTCACAATTTGACCTCGATTATGATGTGGAGGTCCGGGATATTAACAAGCGGGTCTTGAATGCTTCCATCAACCCTTTGCAATTCGCTAGGGCCGTGATGGCAACCATCTTTTCAGATGGTGCGGCTGATCCTAAGGAACAAAAATTTTTCACCCATCTTAAAAATACCTTCTCTCTCAATGATGAAATCATCATGCCGCTTGAAGAATCAGAAGAGCAATTCGAGCACCTGATTACTTCACTTCCCCAAGACTCCCGTTTCCTCACTATTGTGGTCAAATGGATCATCGGGGCTGTCTTTGCCGACGGTGAAGTGAGTCCGGAAGAAGTGGATACCTTGGGAAATTTGCTCCGCAACATCCAAGCGATTCGCGGAGAATTGCATCATGCCGATGTCACAGCGACTCCTACCATCTAACGCTCTATGTTTTCCAACAAACCCAAATTGGGCCTCACACTGGGGGACCCTAATGGAATTGGTCCCGAAATTATCATCCGGGCTTTGCACCAACTCCACCCTTTCCTTACGTGGCAACCGATTGTTTTTGGAGACTTGGAAGTCCTTCAAGCAGTCAATCACCAGCTCGACACTCCACTTCAGTTTGTTTCTGAAGAGACCATGCTGCCTCACCAATCCACGTCCACAGAGACCATGCTGCCTTACCAGCTCACTCCCTCGCCATCAAATTCAGCCAATCGGGTGTTTGACGAAGACAGTTATGTGATTCCAGTTCACGATATCGCTGTGAAAAAAGACAGGCAGTGGCAACCGGGGTTGCTTTGTGCGTGGGGGGGAGAGACGGCCTATCGTTGTCTAGTTGCTGCTATCGAAGCTGCAAAAACTGGAAAAATTTCAGCCATTGCAACCGCTCCACTGAGTAAAGCAGCGCTGCATGCTGCGGGACACTTCTTTCCAGGACATACCGAGATCCTTTCGCATCATACCAATCAAGCTCAACCGGTCATGATGCTCACGGTGGATAACCTTCGGGCGATTCATGTCACCGTGCACCTGGCCTTGCGGCAGGCGATTGCCTCGTTGACTCCAGAACGGATTCTTAAGGTGATGCGGATCGCACATCAGGCTTTGATCCAAATGGGTATCGAAAAACCCCGCCTGGGGGTTCCTGGATTGAATCCGCATGCCAGCGAAAATGGGATTTTTGGAACGGAAGAACGGGATATCATCCTGCCTGCAATTGAGCAGGCCCGACGCGAAGGGATGGATTGTGAAGGCCCCATCTCACCGGATGTGATTTTTATTCAACATCGTGACAATCGTTTTGATGCCGTGATTGCTTTGTATCACGACCAAGCTCACATCCCTCTGAAGCTGATAGGCTTCGAACGAGGGGTGAATGTCACTTTGGGGTTGCCCATCATTCGAACTTCTGTGGATCATGGCACTGCTTTTGATCGTGCTGCGCTCTTTCAGGCAGATCCAAATTCGCTCATCCATGCGATCCATATGGCTCACCAATTGGTCTCCTCGTCTGCCACTTCAGCTCCCTGAGTTCTTCATTCACTGCTTTGGACCACTGTTGTTCTCATCTGCCACTTCAGCTCCCTGAGTTCTTCATTCACTGCTTTGGACCACTGCCGTTTTGGGCAGTATGCCTAAAAATATTAATGACCGACTGGCGATTTCTCGAAAAATGGGAGCCGCTACCACACCACCATAAGAAGAGTTTTTAGGCGACTCGACTACAACCAGAATCGTCAAAGCCGGATTTTCTGCAGGTACGAATCCAACAAATGAAGCGATATTTTCCTTTTTAGAATAGCGTTGTGTGATTTTATCAAAAATTTCGGTCGTGCCTGTCTTCCCAGCCACTTGGTAACCTTCTAAGGCCGCTTGACTTCCTGAACCGCCTTCTTGAGTGACCGCAATCATGAATTTTTTAATTTGATGGGTCGTGGTTTGGCTCAGAATCCTTTGGCGTTTTTTGGGGCCAAAGCGCTGAACGATTTTTCCTCCAGCAGTTTCCACTTCTTGCAATAAGTCCCCTGCATCATTTTCGACACGTTCAATAATGTAAGGTGGCACGAGCATGCCATCCATGGCGATAGCGTTGATGGCGGTTACCAATTGTAAGGGAGAGGTCAAGATACCGTGTCCAAAAGAAATGGAGGCATGGTCGACAAGCGTCCATTCTTCAGGCGGGGCGAGTTTCCCCGTGGCTTCCGCAGACAAACCAATGTTGGTTTTCCCACCAAACCCGAATTTTTGAAGGTAATCATAGAAAGTTTCTTTTGGGACCAGCATGCCCACTTTGCTGGCACAAATGTTAGAAGATTTTTGAATGATCTGTTCCAAGCTCAGCCATCCATAGGAGGAGATATCATGGATGGTCTGATCTGCAATTTGGAACGAGCCATTCTCACAAAAAAAGGATTGATCGGCCTGAAGTGCGTTTTCTTCTAAGGCCGTGGCCGTTGTGATGAGCTTCAATGTCGAGCCAGGCTCATACCCACTGCTCACCGCGCGATTGAGATAATATGCCCGTGGATACGCTTGATAATTGTTAGGGTCGAACCCAGGCGCATTGGCCATTCCTAAAATGGCTCCCGTTTGTGAATTCATCACAATGGCCATCCCTTGCTGTGCCCTGGTTTTTCGAATGCCCGCAGTCAACGCTTTTTCTGCAAAGTATTGAATAGAGCTATCAATAGAAAGATGAAGCGCATAATGCTCAGAAACTTTTCGATTTTCATAATCCGGAGAAGGTATGATGCGATGCGTGCCATCTTGCTCGACCAAGTGTGACACTTTCTTGCTTTGGAGCAAATTTTGATATTCGTATTCCAACCCTTCCAGCCCCTGCAAATCAATCCCCGTGAAACCTAAGAGTTGGCCTGCAAAATTGCCGAAGGGATAATACCGTCGGTATTCCTTAATGAAATGAATCCCTGGCAATTTCAACGCTTTCACTTTTGCAGAAGTGTCTGGTTCAATTTGCCGTTTGACCCAGGTAAAGGAACGCTTCGAAGCGAGTCTCTCGGAAAGTTTCTTTTCAGAAACCCCTAATAGAGGAGCCAATTGGCGAGCCGTTTCTTGAGGGGCTTTAATGTTTTTAGGCACGGCATGAATCGAGTCTACTTTTACGGAAATGGCCAATAAACGACCCCGCCGATCATAGATGGGGGCGCGGCGTGGCTCGAGGCGGAGTGTACGCTCATGCTGACGTCGTGCGAGTTCTTCATAATAGGAGGCATTCCACACTTGAAGATAAAATGCTCGGCCCAATACGGTAAGTAAACACAGTCCAATCACCACCATAATGGACTGAATACGAGAACGGGAGTCACGGATATTAAATCGTTGAGGCTTATTCATCCGATTGCTTGAACTGAAACTGTTGATGCTGATTGAGCTTAGGAGGGAGTAGCTTGAGTTGGGTGGATGCAATGCGATCCAAACGCTCGGGACGGGTTAAAAAAGCAACCTCAATTTCCAGAAGTTCGATGCGTTGTTGAACCTTTGCTTTTTCCTTAGCCAAGGCCTGAACCCGATAACCTATTTCTAGATAGTGAATCCACTGGAGTAAGTACGAAAAGACTCCCAACCCAATTAATAGAATCGCAAACACAATCACACGGAAGGCATATTTAGGGGAAAACAAGACGCTGGGGGTAGACCACCATTTTTGTTGTTCTTTGAGCAGGTTTGATTTACGAGGAAAAACATTAGTCATAGTGAGCTATCCTAGCATTGGGGTGTTGGGGCTTCCTTGTATTTCCAACCAAAACAGTTTAGCTTAAATCGCTTCAACAATTCAAAAAGAAAGTATGACACGCTCAATAATTCTATCCCAACCTTTTCACGAGTGGAGGAATGATGCCACGACTTATTGATCTGCAATGCCCTGAATGTGCTTTTACAGAAGAAGTCGAAAAAACGATGAGTTTTTTTGAAGACGAATTTCCTGAAGAAAATCCTTGTCCCCGATGTGGCTATACGTACCGTCAAGAACTTCCCCCAGCCGTGACCCTGCATTTGAAACCGGAAAAAGACTATGTCCTCACTCCTCAACGCCCCAAAAAACTGTTACCTGATACGATCCTTCCCGATGATATCCGGCGTGCCTTTGCAAAAGAACTCTTTGATCCATGCAGCTGTGGAGGGCATGCTCCCGCTGATATCGACGAACATGCTCCTGATTGTCATGTGAATAACCATAGCTTCATGCAATCCAAGCGTGATTCTGTAGAGCAACAACACACTCACGAAATTGAGAAATAAGCGGATCGATCCAAGCTCTATAACAAAAAACAAATTGAGAAATAGGCGGATCGATCCAAGCTCTATAACGAAAAACAAGAGGAGGATGAACGGAAATTAAAGCAAGAACAGAGAAAAGGAGGATGAGCGGAAAGTTAAAGCAAGAATAGAGAAGAAAAAAATGAGCAGAAATTAAAGGAAGACTGGGGAATAAGGTAAGTGGGGGGAAGGTACTAAAGAAAAAAAAGTAGAAGCAAACCAGGAAGGTTTGGCTCCCCAACGCGGACTCGAACCACGGACATGGTGGTTAACAGCCACCTGCTCTACCAACTGAGCTATTGGGGAGCTCGCTGTAAAAACGAAACATCTCTTATACGAGTTCCAATTGGCTTGTGCAAGAAAAAAGTTTCTCTTTATTGTACTAATTGGATAAGGCGTTGAATATTCTCTTGAAAATTTTTGCGACGTTGTTGTTCTTGTTCAACTTGGAGGGGATGAAGCTGTTCATATTTCAACTGATTCACGCGGCGGATTTCTTCTTCTTTTTCACGAAGTTGACGCCCTCGTTCCAGTCGTTGCTCCACCATCCTTTTTAAGGAAATAGATGTTGAGGAAGCTTCCACATCCGCACTGGGGACTACGTTAGGACTCGTTTCAGCCTCTAGTATGCGATAAGTTTCTTCCATGACCATTGCAATATCATCCATGATCGCATCCTGTGATGAATCGATAACTCGGTCAATGTGTGTGGGTATTATACGGCTTTGTTGACTCGGATTGGGTTGACAGCTTTCTTACGAACTCGCTGAGTCGTCACAATTTGTTCCATCGCGGCAGTCTCAGTTTGGGCTTTCACTTGAGCTTGCACTGCGAGTCTTTCAATTTCTTGTTTCTGATTGAATCGCCGAATCTGAAAAACTCGTTGCAGATAAGGATTTCGGATATTGATGATCGGTTCGGGTTTATTCGGCATGGCATTTCCTACAAGTCAAAGTTGGAATACAAAAGGCTAGCTCGGTTTCTTTCACGAACGCATGAAGATATTCTTTCATGCATACAAAAAATGAAAACACTTTTTCATTAATATTAAGAATCAGTACGGTTCGTCAACAAGTGTCCTGCTTGGATTGCTTCCTCTATTGTTTCCTCCTTCCAACGACTGACTAAGTAACCCGCATTGAACACACTTTCTGTAAAGGGGAGTATTCTATCCGTTGAGTCGGCTGGGATAGTCAGCGAGATGTGTTCCGTTTGAGTATAAACACAATACTCATTTGAATTCAGTTTTATGACAATTTCTTGAGTTCCCATTTCCAAGAGGTGTTCTATATAGGTTTTCAAATCTTGAATACGATAGTTTTCTTTTTCACGGTGCCAATTTAAAAAAATCAAATGAGCACGAGCATAAGCATGTTCCAAGACGGCAGAGGCCTGTTCGAGGCTGGACCAAACGGAAGCGGGCATATTGTTGTGGAAAACAACCTGTGCTCCACGACGTCGGGCTTCCTCCAGCATACAAAACAACAGAAAGCGGCCTTGAGGGGGATATAATGTGAGTGCATGGCCAGTCAGATACAAATGGTCGAAGTTGACCAAGGCCTCTTGAATTTTTTCCATTTCAGGCAGATCCCACAATTCGTGATCTGGAGAAGGGTGCGTCCAAGCATAGTGGGAAGAGTGAGCGTCGCCATCATACTGCATGCCAATCGAGGATAATCTTCCTGGGCAGCTGACAACGTGTTGGGTGCCAATGCCTTCTTTTTGCCACAAGCGGATCATTTCTTGACTGAAGGGGTCATCTCCCAAGGCGGTCACATAATCACAAGAAAACCCCAATTGGGAGAGATGCCATGCGGTGACTAAGGTGTCGCCACCGCATTTCAGTTCGTAATGCCCGTGGTGATTCGCGGCCCAAAATAATTTTCCTTCTCCAATGGCTGCGATTTTCATAAATCAGACGATCTTCCCTAAGTAATAAGAAATTTGTTTTTTCCACCAGTACCAGTGGTGTTCCACGTCAAATCCCCAAAATTCGATACTGGCGGGAATCTTTTTATACTCCAGCACCGACCGCATGCGGTCGGTATCCACTCGCATTTGATCTTCCCAAGCCCCTTGACCCACACAGAAAAAGATTTGACTGGCCCGGAGTTTTTCTAAAAACCATTCATCGTTTAGATCGGGGAGGTAATCCAGGGGGGAATTGAGGTACGCATTCTCATCCATATAGTCTCCAATCAATTGCTTCACAGAATACACCCCACTCAAAGCAATCACGATGTCGAACACATCAGGATGACGGAAAAAGAAGTTGGCTGCATGGAAGGCCCCTAAGCTACATCCAGTGGCAATGATCGTTTGTGTCCCTTGGCAATGATCGTTAATAAATGGAATCACCTCGTCGACAATGTAACGGTCGTAATCTTGATGACGGCGTACTCGGTCGGCGGGGTGACCTTCATGATTCAGCCAAGTGTCTCCATCGATACAGCCGGCTGTAAACACCTTGATCTTCCCGGTTTCGATAAACGGGGCAATGGCTTCAATCATGCCGAAGTCTTCATATTCATGGAAGGCGCCTCCGGAAGAAGGAAAGACCAGCATCGGCCTTCCATAATGACCATAAACGTTGATTTCCATATCGTGCCCCAACGACGGGCTATGCCATTGATGATATTCTTTTTGCATAAGCGATTCACTCCAAGTGGATGGGTTAGGTTTGTAATGTGAAATCAAGAACCTCTTGAACTTCGTTTAAGTGGGGAGTGGAAAAAATATAACAATACTGTCCCATTGCCTGACTGAAGACGGAAGGCACTTCGCCATCGTAACGCATCAAATGTCCATAACATTGCATCACTTCTTCGTGGCTGTGGGTGTAGTGGTAACGGTGTTTCCTTCCAATATAACAGCAATGGAACGGGCGTGAGTATTGAGATTTGAATTCGTTGGACACCAGCACATTGGCCCATTCTTCATACAAATCGATGTTGTTTGCAAAGTTGAACATGTCCATCGTTTTGCCGCCGGGAGGACGCATGTTGACTTCTAGGGTGATTAATTTTTGATCACGATGTCTCCGGAAAAATTCGAAATGGAAAAATTGTGCCTTCACGTCATAAGCCCGTAGCAATTTGTATCCGGCTTCGACGAGATCATCGGGAATGTCGCGAAGTGAGTAATAGGAGAGATGGAGGTCGTGATTGACCACTTCCATAATTCCATCAGAGTAGGTATGTGACGCATAAAAAACCGGATTGCCTTCATAATCGGCAAGGCCATCGAACGTGTAGATTTGGCCTTCAATGAATTCTTCAAAAAAATAAATCCCTGGATCCTTGATATCAAAAAAGATCCGCAGGTCGTTTTCATTTTCGATTTTATATGTCCCGGAAGCCCCCACCCCTTTATCGGGTTTAGCAACAACCGGATATCCCACTTTATCCAGAAACGCTTTGCCTTGTTCCCACACCTCAACCATCGCACCTTCGACCACATTGACTTTGGCCAACTGGAATTTCTTTTTCATGTCCGATTTGTTTTTGATGTAGGGGAGAATGTCCGATTTCATACCATCGATATTGAAATCGGTGCGGAGATAGGCTTCGATTTCCAACCAATGTTCATTGTGGGAATTGAGCCGGTCGATTTTGCCATATTTATAAGTATACAATCCGACCGCTCGGACCACCTCGTCATAATTTTCAAGATTTTCTACCTGATGGTATTCGGTGAGATTGGCTTTGAGTTCTGGAGACAATTGATCATAAGGAACATCACCCAAGCCGAGTACATTCACCCCCCGGTTGTACAAGGCTTGGCAAAACAAATAATAATTGGGTGGGAAATGGGGAGAAATAAAAACGAAATTCATAGGCCCTCCTCTGGTTAATGCAATCATTCAGTTCCAAATAAGAAACATAACGGACGCCATAGCCTTTCGGCCCAAGCGCTTTCATGATGGGGTGCCTCGGGGTCATGGTACCATCCCAAATCGTCTCCCAAAACCCACCCCTTGGCCTGCAATGCGCGAAGCATGCGCTGGCATCCGGGCATGAGCCAACGCTCTAAATCCAACCCTCCATTGTCTATGTAAAACCGTACTGGTTTTTTCGGGCCTGTATGGTTCTCCACACGAGGACACACATCGGCAATAGGATGTTTTTTGCTCCAGAATAAAGGTGACAAACAAGCCCCCTGCCCAAACACCTCAGGATAATGCCACACACATTGGAATGAAATCAAACCACCCATGGATGATCCCATGACTGCCGTATCGAGTGGCCCTGTCAGGGTCCGATAATTTTGGTCTACCCAGGGTTTTAATTCTTGAACAAGGAACGACATATATTTTTGAGCAGTAGCGGTGTCACCATATTCATCGTAGCGTGCGTGGCTATTATGAATGCCAATGACAATCATATCGCGGATGCGTCCTGCTTGGTGGAGTCGTTCCACAGATTCATCGACCTGCCAGTCTACTCCCAGAAAGGCGGTGTTGGGGTCAAACAAATTCTGCCCATCGTGCATATATAAGACCGGATACCGCCGATGGGTTTGTCTGCCATAACTCGATGGGAGCCACACCAGCACCGTCCGAGCTGGAATTCCTTCTCCTGAAAAATTGTGATGGTATTCCAAAGTGCCTTGAATCGTAGGATCCGCTTGGAAATCGAGATCGTGCCATCCGGCGACATGGATCAAGATCTGTTGGTCTTGCTGAACCTGCTGCACATAATTACGCTGCCCTCCTTCCGGATGGAGGGCTTGGGTTTCCCAGGTGCCTCGTGTGATTTTGTATTCCAGATGGGTGCCCTTGGGAATACGAAGATGGGTGCCCCAACTGCCATCGGTTTGGGGGTGCAGGGCGACGGCAGCCGGATGCCAATCACCTAATATGGCATGATTGCCCGTGATATACAGAGGGCTGATTGGGGCGGGTGGAATGACTTTGAATTCAATATTGATGGGTGCGCTCATGGTCGGCTCTTAGAGATTTACTTAGAGAATTGCAAGGATTGGAACGATCAAATAGATGTCTATATGAGTGGTAGTTACCTAACTTGCTGAAATTTATCCTTAAGAAGTGAAAATGAAAACTCTAAATCTCTACCAGGTGCAAGAACCTCTCTATTTGAAGAGAATAACGAGTTACATTCTAGAGGGAGATGGTGGGAAAGTCGGTAGGTTTACAAACTCGAAACGGGTGTATTGCCTCTCGATTGCTATCGTAAATTACACTGAATTAAATCTTAACTAGGTATCTATGTTTGCCTTAAATTAAGGTTGCAATTGGGAGCTAAAGGAGGTACCAAGCAGTCGGAATAAAAACGGTAAGGTAGAACGAATAGAGAAAATTTTATCTGTTTTTAGACATGTATCTAACATACAGATATACCTGAGTTTAATAGAGTATTTTTTCATCATTTCGCTTTGTTTGACCCCACGGAATTGGGTTCAGACTATAGTTGCTGATATTAGTTGCTTTTTCCGTTTATGACTTTCACTGAGGCATTTCGTATAGAAACGTGTGAATTCGCTCTCTATTCAAAAATAGTGAACTAATAATTTTTCATTGAGGCTTATATGACACCCAAACCCAGGATTCAAAGTTATCCTTTGTCCTCACCTCAACTTGAAATTTGGTTTGATCAATTACTCCATTCGGAGGTGCCACTATACAACATCGGTGGATATACACAGATTGATAGAGCAATTGATCCGGTCTTATTTGAGTCCGCGGTTCAGTACTTGGTACAAAGCCATGATGCGTTGCAAACGCAGCTAGTCTTTGGAGACGATGAAACTCCCAGGCAAGTCTTCCTCAAGGACTTGCTGGTGGAAGTTCCATTGTATGATTTTTCACGAGAAAAAGATCCCCACCAAGCCGCCAAGCTCTGGATGCAAGAGCAGTTTATGCAACCGTTTGAGATGAAAGGAAAGCCTCTATTTCGATTCGCTTTGCTCCAATTGGGTGAGTCTCGTTTCAACTTTTGGTTTGTATACCATCATTTGATTGTGGATGGCTGGGGGATTTCTTTGATCAATAAAAGATTAGGAAAAATATACAGTGCATTGCTTCAAGGCCAGAAACCTGATCTATCCCCCCCACCCTATAAACAATTCATCGATCAGGATCGGCTGTATATCGACTCCTCTCGTTATAAATCTCATCAACGGTATTGGGGCGAAAAGTACCAAACTCTGCCGCGACCCCTGTTTCATCCTCGTTATGGGGAACCACTAGCGGGGCAGAGGCCGCCAAGTGGACGAAAAACCATTGTGTTTCCTCGCCCTTTTTACAACCGCCTTTTGATGCTTGCCAAACACAATCAATCGACCCTCTTTCAGGTCTTGTTAGGAGCACTGTATGTGTATTTCACGCGAATCACCCACCGGGAAGAACTCACCATTGGTTTGCCGGTATTGAACCGGAGCAATGCAGCATTTAAACAGACGGTGGGACTGTTTATTGGGGTCTGTGCAGCTCGGTTTTCATTTGGAACGGATTTAAGCTTCCAACAGCTTTTGGAGGCTGTTGGAAATGTACTCAAATCAGACTATCGCCACCAACGTTTGCCTATCAGCGAAGTGAATCGGCTTGTGGGGCTTCCATCCAAAGGGCAGGCGAAGCTGTTTGATCTTCAACTGAACTATGCCAGGCACGATCACGACAATGATTTGGAAGGGGTGATCAAACCCTTAAATAATCATTACGAACAAAAACCGCTGTCCATCTCTGTGTGGGAGTTCCATGAAAATGAACCGGTGCAAGTCGACTTTGTGTACAACCGGACCTATTTCGAAGACGGAGATATTGAAGGAATCCAGTCGAGTTTTACAAAAATTTTGTACTATGTGCTGGATCATGTTGAGGTGCCGATTCGTTCGATCCCTCTATTTACCCAAGTCGAACAGGCATGGGAATCACAGTTGGCTTACTGGCGAAAACAACTGGAGGCCCCACTCCCCTCTTTATCCTTCCCTTCCGATGCCCTCGATACCACCCATTCCAATGCCCTGAATACCATCCCATCCAATGCTCTCGCGACCCCATTGACGGAGTCGCTCAAGGCGATGAGCGAGCAACAGAATGGAACCTTGTTTGTGACACTGTTGGCTGCCTTCAACATCCTACTTTCTCGCTTGACCGACACTGAGGATATCCTGGTTGGAACCTCGACGGCTTCACACAAAACCTTCGTGCTGCGTACTGATTTATCGGGCAATCCGAGTTTTCAGGAACTCTTGCAACGGGTTCAGGAAGTCATATGGCAAGCGCAGGCAAACGCAGACATTTCCTTCGAAAAATTACTCGAAACTCTCCAGCCGACTCGGACGCAAAACCAACACCCGCTGTGTGAAGTCTGGTTCCACCCTCATGCATTCGATGCGGCTTTGGAATCCTCTGAATTGTCAACGAAAGCACTCATAGCCGTTTATGTAGAAGAGCAGGATGGAGTTGTGGAGATGCAGTGGGTGCATCAACCAACACAAATTTCTGCATCACGCCTAGCGGCTTTGGTCAGCCAGTATCAATATCTCCTTGAGCAGATTGTAACTGCGAGTGAAGTGCCGATTCGCAATTATTCGCTGGTCACACCGGAGACACAAGCCTTGCTTCCTAACCCATGTGAGGTGCTACCCACACCCCAATATCCAACCGTTCTTGACCTAATTTTTTCTCGGGCAAAACAAACACCAGAACATCCGGCCGTCAAACAGAAGCAACACACGTGGAGTTATTCGGAGCTAATCGAAGCGGCTCAGGCGATTGCACAAGCCTTGTTAAGTCAAGAGATCCGTCACGGTGATGTGGTTGCTATTTGTGGTCCTCGATCTTTTGGCGTGATCACCAGCATGATGGGGGTTTGGTTGACGAAGGGAGTGTTGCTACTGCTGGATGAAAAGTTACCCCATTCGCGGCAACAGCAGATGCTTCAGGAAGCGGAAGCCAAATTCCTGTTGAGTGGTTTTTCGCCAGGTCATCTTGGGGTGGAAACCATCCGCGATACCCTCTCCTTGCTCCAGGTGGACCCCTACACGGGACATCCTGTGGAGGCGATTCCGAGTAGAAAAACTCTGCCTACAGTCGTACCTGAAGACCCAGCTTATATCTTCTTTACTTCTGGCACGACAGGGATGCCCAAGGGAATCTTGGGGAGGCACAATGGATTGTCCCATTTTCTGGATTGGCAACGGAAAACCTTTGAAGTCGGACCCTCAGATCGTTGTGCACAGTTGATTGGCTGGTCTTTTGATGCGGTGCTCCGGGATGTGTTCCTCCCGTTGACCTGTGGCGCAACACTTTGCTTGCCAGAGGCCGAAGTGAATCTCAGTTCCGAGTATGTGCTCTCTTGGCTGGAACAGGAACAAGTTTCCTTGCTCCATACGGTGCCATCTTTAGCGCAGTCGTGGTTAACGGGCATTCCCTCTGGCGTGACATTGGCGGCGTTGCGTACTGTATTTTTTTCAGGGGAAGCGCTGAAAGCTTCGTTCATCCGTCAATGGCGTGCCGCTTTTCCTGAAGCCGAGGAGATAATCAATCTATATGGTACAACCGAAACCACGCTGGTGAAGTGTTGTTACCGTGTTCCCACCCAGTTGCTTTCTGGTGTGCAGCCGGTCGGCTTTGCGCTGCCTCATAGTCAAGCATTGGTGGTGACGCAACAACAGCAACTTTGTGGCATCGGCGAATTGGGGGAAATCGTGCTGCGAACTCCTTTTCGTAGCTTGGGGTACCTCAATGCACCACAGGCACAGGCGCAGCGGTTTTCCAAGAATCCGTTCTGCTCAGATGAACAGGATTGGTGGTACTACACCGGAGATCAAGGGCGCTATCGACCGGATGGCTCTCTAGAAATTTTGGGACGCTTAGACGATCAGATTAAGATCCGAGGGGTTCGTATCGAACCGTCTGAAATTGAAGTCACGTTAAACCAACACGACTCTGTCCATGCGGCCTTGGTCGTGCTTCATGAATCGGACAAATACTCCGCAGTCAGTATGTCGGAATCTGGTACCTCCACAGTCGGTGCTTCCACAGCCGTTCTCCCCGGAACCGGTACTCCCGCAGTCGGTGCTTCTACAGTCGGTGCTTCTACAGCCGTTCTCCCCGGAGCCAGTACTCCCGCAGTCGGTGCTTCCACAATCGGCATGCCCGGAGCCGGTACTCCCGCTACCGGTATGCCCGGAGCCGGTACCCCTCATTTAACAGCCTATGTAATTTTATCCAGGCCGATAGAAGATTGCGCCCGTGTGTTGCGTGCTTGGTTGCAAGAGCGTTTGCCAGAATACATGGTGCCCAATCGTTTTATGGTGCTGGATCAATTCCCCTTAACGCCCAATGGGAAGATCGACCGCAAAGCGCTCCCTGACCCCATATTAGACGTCTCCGTGGAGGAACAGACGCCACAAAACGAAATCGAGCATTTGCTTTGTGCACTTTGGTCCCAAGTGTTGACCCACAAGGTCACGAGTACACAGGCCGACTTTTTTGCATTGGGGGGGCATTCTCTGTTGGCAACTCAATTGGCCTCCCGCATTCGAGAGAGCTTTGGGATAGAAATGCCGCTCAAAGTGATTTTCGATACGCCACGTCTGCAAGCACAGGCCGACTGGTTAGCCAGTCAGCAGCGTGGCAGCGCGATTCTCGATGCAGAGATTCCGCGCCTCAAGGACGCTCACAAGGAAATGTTTGCTTTATCGTTTGCCCAACAGCGCTTGTGGTTCCTGGCCCAATTGGAAGAACAAAGCACCACCTACAACATACCTGCTGTGTTCCGTCTCAAAGGAACTCTTGATGAAGAGGGATTACGGCAATCGTTGGTGGATTTAATCCAACGTCATGAAAGTTTACGAGTTTGTTTTCCCAGCGTGGATGGAGAGGTGGCGGTTCAACTCAATGAGGTCGAGGCCCCCTTGAGTATCTTGGACTTGAGCGATTTGTCCGCAGAGGAGCTACAACAACAAAAGGCGACATGGATCATTCAACATGCGCAAACCCCCTTTGATTTAAGTGAAGGGCCTCTTCTGCAACTCCTCCTCCTCAAACTGGTTCCAGGTGAACACCTGTTGTTGTTCAACATGCACCACATCATCAGCGATGCGTGGTCTATTGGAGTGCTGCTTCGCGATTGGGGGCAATTGTACAACGCCTATGTCCAAAATCAGGAGCCTCCCCTAGCCGAACTACCGATTCAATATACCGATTATGCTGCATGGCAAAGAAACTGGCTGCAAGGCGAAGCCTTGGATCGACAACGGACCTACTGGATGTCAAAGCTTGCGGGGGCACCGGAATTATTGGAACTCCCCACGGACTACCCCCGTCCGGCCATCCATAGTAACCACGGCAAACGCCAATGGAGCCATTTGGGAGAGGAATTGACCCAACACCTCCAGCAGTTTTGCCAACAACAGGGTGCGACGGTCTTTATGACGTTATTGGCGGCTTTTAAGGTGTTGTTGTTCCGTTATAGCGGGCAAACGGATCTCTTGGTTGGCACCCCCATTGCCAATCGAACCCATCGCCAAACCGAAGATTTGATTGGCTTTTTTGTCAACACACTGGTGTTGCGCACCCAACTCAAACCAGAGCAAACGTTTTTAGAATTATTGAAAGCGGTAAGACAAACTTCTGTTGAAGCCTACAGCCATCAAGATCTCCCGTTTGAAAGCCTGGTGGAGCACCTCAACCCCAAACGCAGCTTGAGCCATTCCCCATTGTTCCAAGCGATGTTTGTTTTGCAGAACACCCCAGCGATTTCTTTAGATTTCGTCGATGTGGAAGCATCGTTCCTAGAACAAGACAATCGGGTTACCAAGTTCGATCTCACTCTCAATGTCACAGAACGAGGAGGGCAACTGTGTTGCCAATGGGAGTACAACACCGATCTGTTTTTACCCGAAACGATCCAGCGGATGGGCGAACATTTTTCCGTGCTGCTCCAAGGCATCATCCGCGATCCTGGTCAAACATTGGCCCAGGTCCCCTTGCTCACCAAAACGGAAATCCAACAATTGCAATTATGGAATCAAACCCAAATGGAGGATCCTCAGGACCTTACCATTGTGGATGAGTTTCAAGCCCAAGTTGAGAAAACTCCTAACCCTATTGCAGTGATATTGGATCGGATGGACGGCTCGGAGCGCACCTTGAGCTATCAGCAGCTCAATGCGAAGGCCAATCAACTCGCACACCATTTAATAGGACTCGGAGTGGGAGAGGGTTCTTTAGTTGGAATTTGTGTGGAGCGTTCTTTGGAAATGGTGATTGGGCTGTTGGGAATCTTGAAAGCGGGAGGAGCTTACGTGTCACTTGATCCGGATTATCCCAGGCAACGATTGCAATTCATGCTGGAAGACGCCTCGGTCTCGATACTGCTCACTCAGCATTCGATACAGGAAAGATTATTATCCTTACCGGCAAACGTGACTACCGTGATTGATTTAGACCGGGAGTGGGAAGCTATAGAAACGCATTCCTCCAAAAATCCTGTTCGGCACATCCAAGCAAAGGATCTAGCCTATGTGATTTATACCTCCGGTTCGACCGGTGTCCCGAAAGGAGTGATGATTGAACACGCCTCATTGCGAAATCACATGCAATGGATGAAACAGGCGTTTCCTCTGGGGGAGCAAGCGGTTGTTTTTCAAAAGACGCCGTTCAGTTTTGATGCTTCGATTTGGGAGTTTTATGCACCACTTCTGAGCGGAGGGACCGTATTGATGGCCAAACCGGGAGGGCATCAAGAACCAGATTATTTGTTACAAGCCATACAGCGCTACCAAGTGACCGTTTTGCAAGTCGTGCCTTCTCTATTGAAGATGCTTTTGGAAACCCCAGATTTCCAATCGGAGCTTCCTTTGCAGCATTTGTTTTGTGGAGGGGAACCTTTAAGTCAGGACTTAAAACAAGCCTTCTTTCAGTACCATCCGCAAATTCAATTTCATAATTTATATGGCCCCACCGAAACCACCATGGAGGCGACATGTTGGAGGTGTGATCCAGAAGCTCCAGTGGTTGCCATCGGTCGCCCCATCGCCAACACCCAGATCCATATTCTAGATCCAAATGGGCAACTGACCCCTCTGGGAATTCCGGGCGAACTCTGTATCTCAGGAGCTGGTTTGGCCCGTGGCTACCTTCATCGCCCTGAGTTCACTGCTGAAAAATTCATTGAAATGGAAATCTGGGGTCAGTCACGGCGGGTTTACAAAACCGGAGACCGCGCTCGATGGCTTCCGGATGGAAATCTAGAATACTTGGGGCGCCTAGATCACCAAATCAAACTGAGAGGCTTCCGTATCGAATTAGGCGAAATTGAAGCCCTATTGCGTCAACATGAGGGAGTGCAAGACGCTGTGGTGACGTTGCACGATCCGGAAGAAAACCCTTGTTTGATCGCGTATGTCACTTCAGCCATGTCTCTCGAAGAGGCAGCCCCTACGTTGCGACGTTGGCTCAAAACGCATCTGCCCGACTACATGGTTCCTGCCCATTTCAACGTATTGGAAAAATTTCCTTTAACCCCGAATGGCAAGATTGATCGCAAGTCGTTGCCAGAGCCGGATTGTTTGGGATTGGCAAGCTCTCAACCTCACACGATTCGTACGGAAAGGGAGCATTTGTTGAGTGCGTTGTGGGCTCAAGTATTGGGTCGAGAAATCACAAATGTTCAGAGTGATTTTTTTGAAGTGGGGGGGCATTCGCTGTTGGCCACGCAACTGGTTTCCAGAATCCGTGAAAGTTTTAGAGTGGAAATGCCGCTGCGGACGATTTTTGAACTTCCGGTTTTGCGAGACCAAGTGCAATGGCTCGAAAATCGACCGCGAGGCGAGGAAATCGTGGAGAGGGAACTTTCTTCAATCCAAAAACGAGATGATGAGACGCCGTTGACCTTATCTTTTTCTCAACAACGCCTCTGGTTCTTAGCCCAACTCGAAGAGCATCATGCGGCCTATAATATGTCGGCAGCGATTCATCTGAAAGGGGTTCTTGATGAAGAAGTCTTAAGGCAGGCGCTTCAAGGGGTGATCCAGCGTCATGAGAGTTTACGTTTATCCTTTCCCGTGATTGATGGCGATCCAGCGCTGCAAATCAACCCGATCTATGATCCTTTGCGTGTCACCGACCTCAGCCGTTTGTCGGCAACCGAGCAAAGCCGCCAAGTCACGGACTGGATGTATCAACATGCTCACACTCGTTTTGATTTGAGCCATGGGCCTCTGTTGAGTTTGCACCTGCTTAAACTGAATTCATCGGAAACAACTCAGCCCGAACAGATATTGTTGTTCAACATGCACCACATTATCAGCGATGGCTGGTCGATTGGTGTGCTGATCCGTGAGTGGAGCCAGCTCTACAACACAGGGGTGCAAAAACAGACTCCTGAGCTACCGGAACTTCCGATCCAATATACCGATTATGCGGTTTGGCAAAGGCAATGGTTGCAAGGGGAGGTACTGAATCGGCAGCTTACCTATTGGGCTGATAAACTCGCCGATGCCCCCGAATTGTTGGAACTGCCCACGGACTATCCCCGCCCCGCTGTGATGTCTTACCAGGGGAAACGTATACGGTATACGTTGGGACCCCAACTCACGCACCAACTGAAGCAATTCAGTCGACAACATGGGGCGACTGTCTTTATGACGCTCTTGGCCGCATTCAAGGGGTTGCTGTATCGTTACAGCGGTCAACAAGATTTGCTGGTGGGCAGTCCCATTGCGAATCGGCCCCATCCGCAGACCGAAAATCTGATTGGTTTTTTTGTCAACACCTTGGTGTTTCGTACGCAGCTTCAAGGAGGATTCTCATTTTTGGACCTACTGAAGCAGGTACGCCAAACGTCTTTGGAAGCCTACAGCCATCAAGACATTCCCTTCGAATACCTTGTGGAGCAACTGAACCCCTCGCGGAGCCTGAGTCATTCTCCTTTGTTTCAGGTCATGTTCATTTTGCAAAACACCCCTGAAGCGCCATTGGAACTCTGTGGCTTGCAGACTGCTTTCATGGAAGCAGAACAGACCACGGCCAAATTCGATATGACCTTGAGTATTGCGGAACAAGAGGTTGTGAAGGAAACCGATTCCACCGTGCAAACGGGTTTGGTGTGCGATTGGGAATATGCCACGGACCTATTCCGCCCGGAAACGATCCAACGCATGACGGAACACTTTCGGGCATTGTTGGAAGAAATCCTCCTGGATCCCGAACGGGCACTCCACCAATTTTTCCTACTCACCAAAGCGGAGCAACAGCAATTCCAAGCCTGGAACCAAACGCGCACCGATTTTCCTCACGAACAAACGCTAGTCGATCTCTTCCAAACCCAAGTGGAAAAAACACCACAAAAACTGGCGTTGAAGCTGGATACGGAGATTGATCAACCCGATCCAGCACTCAGTTTTCAAGCATTGAATCGTGCCGCGAATCAGTTGGCTCATTACTTAAGGGATGCAGGGGTCGGTCCAGGGACGTTTGTAGGAGTGTGTGTGGAACGTTCTTTGGAAATGGTGATTGGCATCTTGGGTATCTTGAAGTCCGGGGCGGCTTATGTCCCTCTGGATCCGAATTACCCTCCAGAACGCTTGCAATTCATGCTGAAAGATTCCGAAGCCTCGGTTTTGTTGACTCAGAGTCATCTGCTTGAACGACTGCCAATTGAAGAACCGGATTTAGAAAGATCGGTTTTAGAAGGATCAGTTTTAGAAGGATTAGTTTTAGAAGGATCAGTTTTAGAAGGACCGGATTTAGAAGGACAGGCTTCCAGGACAAGACCGGCTTCCAGGACCAATGTGATTTGTGTGGATCGTGAGGCATCACAAATTGCAGCCTGTTCTGAAATGAACCTGGAACGACACAACCTTCCAGAGGATCTGGCGTATGTGATTTATACATCAGGATCTACCGGCAAACCAAAAGGCGTACTGGGGACGCACCACGGCATGGTCAACCGCTTGAATTGGATGTGGAAAACCTATCCGTTTGAAGCGGAGGAAGTGTGTTGCCATCGGAGTTCCATCAATTTTGTGGATCATGTGGCCGAGTTGTTTTCTCCGCTGCTGCAAGGCATGTCGGTGGTTTTACTGGCTGAGGAAAAGATGCGGGATACAATAGGAATGATCCACATGCTGCATCAGTATCAGATCCTGCGGGTGGTGCTGGTTCCCTCTTTGCTAAGCAGCCTGTTGGAACAAGGCCCGGAGGCGTTACAGAAACTCAGCTCGGTGAAATATTGGTTTTGTAGTGGAGAGGCCTTATCAGCCACCTTGGTGAAACGGTTTTATGACCGGCTCCCGCAAGGGATTCTAGTGAATATTTATGGGTCTTCCGAAGTGAGCGCGGATGTCACCGCTTATCAAGTGGAACGCCAAGACATCCTCAATATTCTGAATTATTTTTCGTCCGAACCACAGCCCGCTCCTTATTCCCTCTCTCAGCAATTGTCCTCCAAAAACATCACCACGCCTGGTGTGGGGGTGGAAACGCTGAAACAGTCGTTTCAAAGCAAAGCCGTTCCGCAGCGGCCTCAGCCTAAGGATGAATACTATGCCTACTTGAAAGAGCATGTGTTGCCTTACCTCGTGAACACCGCCTCTCCTCGTTTTATTGGGCACATGACCTCGGTGTTGCCTTCATTCAACTACGAATTGACAGACCTGATATCGCGATTGAATCAAAACATGGTCAAAGTGGAAACTTCCAAATCTCTCGTGTTTTTGGAGAGACAAGCCATGTCGATGCTGCATCATGCGTTTTATGGCTTCCCAGAATCTTTCTATGCCGAGCATGCGCAACAGTCGGGAAAGAGCTTAGGAATTACGGTTTCCGGTGGATCCATGGCCAACGTTTCGGCCCTGTGGGTGGCTCGCAATCTCGTGTTGCCCGCAGACGACCACTTTCCCGGAGTGGCCCAAGCGGGGGTGATGGAAGCGTTGGTGTATCACGGATATCAAAAGCTGGTGATACTCGGTTCGCGGTTGATGCATTACTCCATGAAAAAAGCGGCTTCGTTGCTGGGATTGGGGATGGAAAACATCGTGTATGTGGACCGGGATGCAGCAGGCAAAATGGACATGACCGCACTCCGTCGGTGTATCGAGGATTGTCGCCAAAAGCGATGGTGCATCTTGGCACTCATGGGGTTAGCAGGGGCTACGGAAACCGGAACCATCGATCCCCTGGAAGAAATGGCGGAAATTGCCAAAGCCCACCAGATCCATTTTCATGTGGATGGGGCCTGGGGGGGGCCGGTCGTTTTTTCCGATCAATACAAGAGCAAATTGAAAGGCATTGAACAGGCCGATTCCATCACCATCTGCGGGCATAAACAGCTTTATCTGCCCCTTGGAATCAGCTTCTGTTTGTTTCGGCAGCCAGAGATGGCCCAGGCCATTGCAGTGAATGCCGCCTATCAAGCTCGGAAAGGAGACTACGATTTTGGGCAGTTTTCTCCCGAAGGATCCCGGCCCTCATTATCAATCTGTTTGCATGCGGCTCTTCATTTAATCGGGAAGCAAGGCTATGCCAAACTCATCGATAATGGCATTGAAAAGGCGCAATATCTGAGAGAGCAGTTACAAAAGCAGGAAGCCTTTGAACTGATGATCGAACCGGAATTGAATATTTTGAACTTCCGATATCTCCCGATTCAATTTCGAAGCAAACAAGCATACGGAGGTTTGACTGAAGCGGATAATTTCAGGATCAACGAAGCCAACGTGCAGCTGCAAAAATTGCAGTTTCAAGAAGGGAGGAGTTTTTTCTCGCGAACTCAATTGACGAACACCCTCTATGGCAAGGATGTCGCGATTGATGTCTATCGCGCCGTGCTCGCAAATCCTCTGACAACCTACCAAGATATCGACTTCGTTTTAGAAGACCTCCTGAAGATCGCTGCTGAACATATTGAGGAAGAGTGGGTGAAGCCTCCGGAAATGACACAGTGGAAGAAAGCTCCACTTGAAAACGTTGAACAGGATGCCTTGTTGGATAAATACGTCATCCCGATTGGTCGACCGATCAGCAATACACAAATTTATATCTTGGACTCACATCGCCAGCCAGTGCCGATTGGAGTTTCAGGAGAATTGTATGTGGGTGGCATTGGATTGGCCCAAGGGTATCTCAAACGCCCAGAACTCACGGCCAAAAAATTTCTAGATATCGAAATCTGGGGGAAGATCCAACGGGTTTACAAAACCGGAGATTTGGCCCGCTGGCTTCCCAATGGGCACATCGAATACTTGGGGCGGCTCGATCACCAAATCAAGCTCCGTGGCATCCGCATCGAACTGGCGGAAATTGAAGTCACCTTATGCCAGCACGAGGCTATTCAAGATGCGGTGGTGGTGCTGTATGGCAAAGACAATACCTCGACTGGTCCGGCTCGTTTGATCGCTTATGTCACCTTGGTTCTGAACACGTCCTCTGTGGAAGCTGGAGTATTGCGCGCTTGGCTGAAGGCCCACCTGCCCGATTATATGGTTCCTGCCAACTTCATTGTGTTGGAGCAGTTCCCCTTAAATCCCAATGGCAAGATTGATCGCAAAGCGCTCTCGGAAGCGGAGCCTTCACACCACATGGAGTCACCGTCTGCTCAAGAACAACCCCCCTTATCCGAAACAGAACAATTGCTGTGCAGCCTGTGGTCTCAAGTGTTGGGAACCGAAATTGCCAGTGCCCAGAGCCATTTTTTTGAGACAGGGGGACATTCGCTGTTAGCCACTCAATTGGTCTCGCGGATCCGGGAATCCTTTGGAATCGAAATGCCGCTGAAGCTGGTTTTCGAACGGGTGGTACTGAGAGAGCAAGCTGCTTGGTTGGATCAACAACTGCGTCATGGAATCGCAACGAACATCGACTTGCCACCCATTCGACCTCGGAGCAAAGACGAACGGTTGGTTCTGTCTTCTGCACAGCAACGCTTATGGTTCTTAGGCCAGTTGGAAGGCTCCCAGGCTACTTACAATATTACGGCAACATTGCACCTGGAAGGACCGCTGGATGAAGCCGCATTGCAACGGTCTTGGATGGCTTTAGTTCAACGCCATGAAAGCTTGCGAGTCTGTTTCCCTGAGGTCGATGGGGAAGCCACAATACAAGTCAATGAGGTTTATGATCCATTAAGTGTCATCGATCTGAGTGAGCTGCCCGAAACGGAACAGCAGCAACAAGTGACGGAATGGATCCACCAACAAGCCCAAGCGTCGTTTGACTTGGACACAGGACCTTTGTTGCGGTTGCATCTTCTCAAACGAAGCAAATCCGATGAGAAATCCGATGAGAAATCCCAAAAGCACATTTTGTTGATCAGTATGCACCACATCATTAGTGATGGTTGGTCTTTGGGAGTCTTGGCCAGGGAATGGAGCCAGTTGTACAATACGTATGCTCGCAGTCACGAGATTCCAGATTCCCAGATTCCAGATTCCCAGATTCCAGATTCCCAGATTCCAGATTCCCGCCTTCCCCTCCCAGAACTGCCGATCCAATACACGGACTATGCTGCTTGGCAAAGTCAATGGCTGCAAGGCGAAGTCCTCGAACAGCAGACCGCTTATTGGCGCGATCAGCTTGCCGGGGCACCGGAATTGTTGGAGTTGCCAACCGATTACCCCCGTCCCGCAGTCATGCGCTATCAAGGAAAATTGTGGAAGAGCCAATTGGGGGTCGAAGTGACCCAAGGCATTCAGCAGCTCAGTCAACAACAGGGGGTGACAGTTTTCATGACCCTACTGTCGGCGTTCCAAGTGTTGCTCTCGCGATACAGCGGTCAATCGGACGTGCTCGTAGGAAGTGCTGTCGCCAATCGAAACCATCCACAAACCGAGAAATTGATCGGTTTTTTTGTCAATACGCTGGTGTTTCGTACGCAAATGGAAGCGGAACAGAATTTTGTGCAATTGTTGAAGGCCGTACGCAAAACCGCATTGGAAGCCTATAGCCACCAAGATGTTCCTTTTGAATACCTCGTGGAACAATTGAATCCTGCCCGCCGTTTGAGTCATGCCCCGCTATTTCAGGTGGCATTTGCCTTACAGAATGTGCCCGCCATTTCCTTGGATCTCGATGGCTTACAGATCACGTCCTTGGAGCCGGATCACACCACATCCAAGTTTGATTTGACCCTGCATGTCGCTGAGGAAGCCACCGCCACGGGGCCGACCTTGAAGTGTCAATGGGAATACAATCACGATTTATTCCGACCCGAAACCATCCAGCGAATGAGCGAGCATTTCCAAGTGTTGTGCGAAGGAATCCTGAGCTGTCCAGACGTTCCTCTTTCTCGTTTGCCTCTGCTTTCCAAGGCCGAACAGATTCAATTGCAGGCCTGGAATCAAACCCAAACCGATTTTCCGAAAAATCAAACGATTGTGGATTTGTTTGAGGCTCAGGTTGAACACACCCCAGACCACATCGCAGTGGTGTTTGATCAATCGCTCAGCTATCGAGAACTGAACACAAAAGCCAATCAGTTGGCTCACCACTTGATCCGTTTAGGCGTCGGAGCTGAAACATTAGTGGGGGTTTGTATAGAACGTTCTGTGGAGATGGTGATTGGTCTGTTGGGCATTTGGAAAGCAGGGGGGGCCTATGTCCCCCTAGATACTGATTATCCCAAGGAACGATTGCAGTTTATGATGGAAGACGCCTCCGTTCCCATCCTGCTAAGCCAGAGTCATCTTCGGCACGGATTGCCCGAGTCTTCTGCTCAGGTGATTTGTTTGGATCAGGAAGGGGAGTCGATAGCCACCGAATCTTCCCAGAATCCACGTCGGCAGAGTGGTCCAGAAAATTTAGCTTATGTGATTTATACATCGGGTTCGACGGGACAGCCGAAGGGGGTTCAGGTCCTGCACTCGGGTTTGACAAACCTCGCCTTGGCTCAGATTCAAGGGTTTCAGTTGGATTCACAGAGTCAGGTCCTTCAGTTTGCATCTTTGAGTTTTGATGCCTCCGTATCAGAAATTGCCACTACTCTGCTGAGTGGAGCCACGCTTCATTTGATTCGCAAATCTCGTCTGTTGAATCCTGACTTTGTGGGATGGCTCGATCAGCACGGCATCACCCATGTCACGCTGCCCCCTTCCTTTCTCAACAATCTGCCTCAAGCCGACTTGCCCCAGCTCAAAACATTGGTAGTGGCCGGGGAAAGTTGTCCGGAATCGGTGCTTGCGCATTGGTCGCAGAACCGCCGTTTCCTCAATGCGTATGGTCCTACCGAATCCACAGTTTGTGCAAGCATGGCGGTCTGCTCTCCAGAGATGCGCAAACCACCCATTGGGCAACCGATAGCCAACATTCAGATCTACATTCTCGATGCGAATCACCAACCTCAGCCCATTGGCATCCCAGGCCAACTTTGTATTGCCGGGGTGGGGCTGGCCAGAGGGTATCTCCATCGACCAGAATTGACGGTGGACAAGTTTGTGGAATTGGAAATTTTTGGCCAAACCCAGCGGGTTTACCAAACTGGAGATCGGGCGCGCTGGTTGCCGGATGGGAGCATTGAATATTTGGGACGATTGGACCATCAGGTCAAACTGCGTGGATTCCGTATCGAATTGGGAGAGGTCGAATCGGTGCTACGTCAACATTCGTTAGTGAACGAGTCGACAGTGATTCATGACACAGAAGCGGATCGTTTAAATGCTTATCTCACGCGTACTCCACTCGTGGAATTATGGCCGTCTCTTGCCGAGTTTTATGTGTACGACGATGTCGTTTACCGGTCGATGGCCACGCACGAATCCCGCAACCAAAAATACTTGGCCGCGTTCCAACAGGCATTGCCAGGAAAAACCGTAGTGGAGATCGGTCCGGGTCCCGAATTGATCCTGTCTCGATTGGCTCTCGAAGCTGGGGCAACCCATGTTTATGCCATTGAACTGTTGGAAGAGACGTATCGCAAAGCGCAGGCAACTTTAAACCAATTGGGCTTGAATGAACGCATCACCCTCATTCATGGCGATGCCACCCAAGTCGATCTTGCCGAATCAGTCGACTATTGTATCTCTGAAATCGTCGGCAGCATCGGGGGTTCTGAGGGAGCAGCGGTCATCATCAATCAAGCCAGACGGTTTCTCAAGGATAGGGCTTGCATGATTCCACAACGCAGTCTCACCAAGGTGACCGCTGTCTCGTTGCAAGAAGATCAATTTGAGTACGGTTTCAGTGAAATTGCATCCCATTATGTTCAGAAAATATTTGACCAAGTGGGATATCCGTTTGACCTGCGACTGTGCGTCAAAAACCTGCCTTTGTCCCAGATCATTTCCAATAGCGATGTTTGGGAAGATCTAAACTACACGCAACCGATGGCCCTGGAAGACACCCATTCGATTCGTTTGGAGTTCCATCAAGCCTCTTCCTTTACGGGACTGCTGGTATGGTTGACTTTGCAGGTGGATAACGAGCATCAGGTTGATATCCTCCATGAACAGGAAAGTTGGATACCGATCTACTTGCCATTATTTACCACAGGACACGAGGTGAACCGGGGAGACCGGTTGGTTGCCACGGTGCAAAGAACGCTGTGTGACAACCAACTCAATCCGGATTACTGCATTGAAGGAGAGCTGCTGCGTGAAGGGAAAAAACCACTCGCCATCCAGTATTGCAGCTATCATTACCGAGCCGAGTATCGACACAATTCCTTTTATCAAAAACTGTTCGAGGCAAAGGATATCCCGCGTGCCTCCGATTTGAACTCCGATGCGCTCCGGGCCTATTTATCTCGACGCTTGCCAGAATACATGATGCCAGCGCGGTTCACGGTGCTCGATCAATTCCCGTTAACCCCCAGTGGTAAGATCGACCGGAATGCGTTGCCCCATCCAGATGAGGAAGCTTTTCAAGGGGGGTATGAACCACCTCGAACCGATATTGAGACGCGCCTTGTTGAAGTTTGGAATCAAGTGCTCAAACAATCCAACATCGGGATCTTTGATAACTTTTTTGAACGAGGGGGAGACTCGATCTTAAGCATCCAAATTGTGGCCAAATCTCGGAGCTTGGGTTTGGAATTCAGTCCACGGGATCTCTTCCAACATCAAATCATTGCCGATTTGGCTTCCGTGGCGAAGCCGTTGACCACCCAAAAGGTTGCAGAACAAGGTCCCGTGACAGGAGCGGTGCCGTTGATTCCGATTCAACAGCGGTTTTTCAAGCGTCATTCCCAAGCCCCCGGGCATTTCAATCAAGCCGTCTTATTGGCTATCCCGAAACAACTGGAGGACTCAGCCCTGCAACAAGCATTGGCACGGTTGATCGAGCATCACGACGGATTGCGTCTACGGTTTCGTCAAACAGAGAGTGGTTGGGAGGCCCAGCAAGAGGCGGTTTTGTCGGAGTCGCTTCCGTATCATTGTGAAGACCTGAGCGCTTTATCACCCTCCGAACAGACGCAAGCCCTGCAAGAACGTGCGGATTTTTGGCATGCGAGTTTGGATGTGGAAGCTGGGCCATTGATGCGTTTGGTGCAGTTCCACATGGGGCATGAATCGCGTTTGTTGTGGTGCATTCACCATTTGGTAGTGGATGGGGTTTCCTGGAGGGTTTTGATCGAAGATCTTCAGACAGCCTACTATCAGGCTGTGACCCACCAACCGATCCGTTTGCCTGCGAAAACCAGTGCCTTTCAAGCATGGGCCGAACGTTTGTTGCAATGGCAAGACAGCGAGGCCTGTGTTCTTCAAGCAAACTATTGGCGACAGCTTCCCCCAGGGAACCCTTTGCCGTTGGACAACCCCAGCGGTCAAAATCGTGTGGTGGATAGCCAACATCACACCATTCATTTTTCTCCAGAACTCACCCATCGGCTACTCACCCAAGTGCCTGCGGCCTATCGCACTCAAATCAACGATGTGCTTCTGACCGCCTTGATGTTGACCTTGCAAGAATGGACTGGAACGTTGCATCACTTGATTGATGTGGAAAGCCACGGACGCGCCGACTTGTTTGAGGAAATCGATCTATCGCGCACCGTAGGATGGTTTACCGCACTCCACACGATTTCCCTTCAGTTGCCCGTAGAGGCTGATTTGGGATCTGCCCTCAAGTCGATCAAGGAACAGCTCCGCACCGTGCCACATGAGGGAGTCGGATATGGAGTCTTGCGTTATCTGGGACAGGAACCGCTGCCGCAGGGTCAAATTTTATTCAATTACTTAGGGCAGTTCGACCCCAGTGTTCAGGAAATCGAATGGGATTTTGCTCCAGAGACCAGTGGGCAAGCCTTCAGTCAACACGGGGAGCGGGAACATCAAATTGAAATCAATGGGCAAACCATCAAAGGCGGTTTGAAGCTGACATGGAGCTACAGTGAGGATCAGTATTCGGAAAGCACGATTCACCAACTAGCCAGTCGTTATCAACATCACCTGGAGCAACTGATTGAGCATTGTGTGGTTGCCTTTGGGTATACGCTGTCTGATTTCACTTTAGCGCGGCTGAATCAAACCCAGTTGGATCAATTGGTTCGACTGTACGGCCACAATATTGAAGAGCTTTATCCTTTGTCTCCCATGCAGCAAGGCTTGTTGTTTCACAGTCTGTATGACCCCAATAGTCGGATTTATTTTGAGCAATTTCACTTTGGCATTCGTGGCTCGCTGAAGCGTGAGGCCTTCCATCGTGCATGGCAGCATCTAGTTCGACGCCACGCGATTTTGCGAACTGCATTTTGGCACAAAACAGAAATACCGTTGCAAGTGGTCCAAAAAACGGCGTCGCTTTCCTGGCAATGGATTGATTGTCATGAATTGTCAGAAACGGAATACCAAGAGGAGTTGCCCCGCTTATTAGAGGAAGAACGCAGTCACGGTTTTGAACTCACCCAAGCCCCCTTAATGCGAGTGCAGGTGATTCAGGAAAGTGACTCTCGTTTCCGTTTGGTGTTGAATCACCATCATCTCTTGTTGGATGGGTGGAGTTTACCGATTCTATTGACCGAATTGTTCGAGACCTACTCGGCATTGGCCACCAACCAAATGCCGCGACTTCCTTCCAATCGACCTTATCGGGATTATATTGCGTGGCTGGGTGAGCAAGCTCTGGAGAAGGCGGAGGCGTATTGGCAAAAACAACTGCAAGGATTTGCTGCACCAACGCCTTTGTGGATGGAAACACGCCATACCGGTTCTGTTGACTATCAAGAGGAGACAATCAGCCTGGAAGCCTCGTTGTTTCAACAATTACAGCACTTCAGCCGCCAACACCGATTCACGCTCAACACATTGGTGCAAGGGGCTTGGGCTGCTTTGTTAAGCCGCTACAGCGGTGAAAACGAAGTGGTGTTTGGCGTGACCACTTCGGGTCGACAAATTCCAGTGAATGGGATCCATCACATGCTGGGCTTGTTCATCAACACGTTACCGCTTCGGGTTGATATAGGGAGAGCAGAGGAGGATCTGCTGAGGACCTTATCCCTCATTCAAAACCAGCAACAACAGAATGAACAATACGCCTACACCGCGTTAGCTGATATTCAGAAATGGAGTGACGTTCCCAATGGAACCCCCTTGTTTGAAACAATTGTGGTGTTTGAAAACTACCCGGTGGATGAAAAACTGCGCGATCCACAAGCCATCACCTCCTTGCAAATCACCGATGTTCACGGAACAGAGTTCACCAACTATCCCATCACGTTAGCCGTCATGCCGGGGCACCAACTCCGGTTCAAGCTCACTTATGACAGCCATCGTTTCCAGCAGGAACGTATCCAACGCATGCTAGAACATTTGAGCCGATTGTTGGAAGGCATGGTGCAGATGCCTGAGCAATCGTGGCATCATCTCCCATTATTGACCGCTGCCGAACAGAATCAATTGCAGGCGTGGAATCACACGCAAACCCAGTTTCCTCCAACCCAGTTTCCTCCAACCCAGTTTTCTCCAACTCACTTTCCTCCAACCCAGTTCTCTCCAACTCACTTTCCTCCAACCCAAAGCAATCCCAACAACACCTTGGTGGATTTGTTTCAGGCTCAGGTGTCTCGAACCCCGGAAAAGACCGCCGTGGTATTTGAAAAGCAATCCCTCAGCTATCAAGTGTTGAATACGAAGGTCAATCAGTTGGCTCACTCCTTGAGACGCCTCGGCGTGGGAGCCGAAACGCTGGTGGGAATTTGTGTGGAGCGATCTTTGGAAATGGTGATCGGTTTATTAGGCATTTTGAAGGCAGGGGGGGCTTATGTGCCCATGGATCCCAGTTATCCTCAGGAGCGATTGCAGTTCATGTTGGATGACTCGCGAGTTTCTGTGTTGCTCACTCAACGCGCTTTGCAGGAACGATGGTCCGATTTGGTAGAAAACATAATTTGTTTGGATAGCGATTGGGATTCCATTGCGGCGGCCTCTGAAGCAGGCACTTTGGGAGGGGCGGCACCAGAACAATTGGCTGGCCTGGCACCGGAACAATTGGCTTATGTGATTTACACCTCCGGTTCCACAGGGTGTCCCAAAGGAGTCATGATCGAGCATCATGCATTGGTGAATTTCTTATGTGCCATGCAGCAACGTATGAAATTGACCTCGACGGATAAGTTGTTGGCCGTGACTACCTTATCCTTCGATATTGCCGCACTGGAGTTGTATTTGCCGTTGATCAGCGGGGGCCAAACAATCATCCTCCGTCAAGAAGCCGCGAGCAATGGAGAGATCCTGGCTCAACAACTGGAGGAGCATCAGATCACGGTGATGCAAGCCACTCCTTCTACCTGGAAACTGCTGGCCCATAGTGGATGGAATCAGCGCACTCCTCTGAAAATTCTTTGTGGGGGCGAAGCATTTCCTCGACAACTGAATCCGATCTTACTCAAAAATAGCACGCAACTTTGGAATGTATACGGCCCTACGGAAACCACGATCTGGTCGTCACTCCACGATATTACCCATCATCCTGAAACACCGGAACGGATTGGTCACCCCATCGCGAATACCCAAATCTACATTTTAGACAAAAATGGACAACCAACTCCTTTGGGAATCCCTGGAGAACTTTGCATTGCCGGGGAAGGATTGGCACGGGGCTACCTCAATCGTGCGGAACTCACGGCTGAAAAATTCAAGGAAATCGACCTGTTTGGGGTGAGCACAAGGGTTTACAAAACCGGAGACTTGGCACGATGGCAACCGGACGGGACCCTCGAATATTTGGGGCGGCTCGACCATCAGATCAAACTGAGAGGGTTTCGAATTGAATTGGGAGAAATTGAAGCCGTATTGAATCAGCATGAAAGGGTGAAGGAAGCTGTGGTGGTGCTGTCTCCACCGGAAAAATCGTCCCTGGCGGCATATGTCACGTTGGTCACACCAACAGATGTGAGAATCCTGCAACAGTGGCTCAAAACCCGTTTGCCCGACTATATGGTGCCCACAAGTTTCACCGTATTGGAAACATTTCCCTTAACCCCGAATGGTAAAATTGATCGTCGGGCACTCCCGGAACCACACGGGGTTTTCTTAGTCGAACAGCAAGTCCCTCATACCGACACCGAACGATTCCTATGCGATCTGTGGTCGCAAGTTTTGGGAGCAGGAGTGACGAGTGTGCATAGCCATTTTTTTGAATCCGGTGGTCATTCACTCTTAGCCACGCAGTTGGTTTCTCGTGTTCGAACCAGCTTGAGGAGAGAAATGCCGGTGCGTGTGGTGTTTGAACACCCTCGACTTCAAGAGCAAGCCGTGTGGTTGGACACACAAGCCCGGGGTTCGGATCTTCCTCCAATTCGGCCTTTGGATCCGGGCGAACCTTGGGGTTTGTCGTTTGCCCAACAACGCTTATGGTTCTTAGCCCATTTTGGGGAGGACAGTGCGACTTATAACATGCACACCGCGTTGAGTTTGAACGGGTCGCTGGATGTGGCAAGCTTGCAAGGCGCTTGGACCGCATTGGTTCAACGTCATGAGGCCTTACGCACCTGTTTCCCAAATCGGGAGGGAGTGGCCACGGTCCAAGTCACCTCCATCGACAATCCTTTGGGCATCACCGATCTGAGTGACTGCTCCCAACCAGAACAACAACGCCAAATAACCGAACGGATGGAGGCTCATGCCTCGGCACCGTTTGATTTAACTCGGGGGCCCTTGGTGAAGGTGGAACTGCTCAAACTCAACCCGAGTTATCAGGTGTTGTTATTCAATATGCACCATATCATCAGTGACGGTTGGTCCATCCAAATCCTGATTCGGGAATGGAGCCTGCTTTACAATGCACTGATCCAAAAGCGGGAAGCCACATTACCCGAACTGCCCATTCAATATACCGACTACGCCGCTTGGCAAAAAAATTGGTTGCAAGATGAGGTGTTGGAACAGCAACGTGTGTATTGGCTGAAAAAACTGAAAGGTGCTCCGGAATTGTTGGAGCTGCCTTACGATACTCCTCGTCCTGCCGTCATGAGTTATCAGGGAAAAACGTTCAAACATCTTTTGGAACCCAATCTCACTCAGAACGTACGGGAATTCTCTCAGCAAAACGGGGTGACGGCCTTCATGACGCTATTGGCCGCCTTTCAGGTGTTGCTTCATCGCTACAGTGGTCAATCGGACCTCCTGGTGGGAACTCCCATTGCCAATCGCAGCCTGCATCAAGTCGAGCATGTGATTGGTTTTTTTGTGAATACTTTGGTGTTGCGCACTTCCATCAACGGGAACCTCACGTTCTTGGAGTTCCTCGGTCGAGTCAAAGAAACGGCGCTGGAAGCCTACAGTCATCAAGATTTTCCCTTTGAATCGTTGGTTGAGCAACTCAATCCCACTCGCAATCTGAGCCATTCTCCCCTCTTTCAAGTGATGTTTTCGTTGCAAAATTGGGACGGCACATCGCTCGACTGGGACGGGTTGGAAATCACTCCCTTGGAACAGGAAAACACGATTGCCAAGTTCGATCTCTCCCTGAACATCATCGAACAGACCGATTGCCTGATATGCTACTGGGAATACAGCACCGATTTATTCAGCACCGATACCATGACTCGGATGAGTCAACACTTCCAAACACTGCTAGAGGGGGTGATGGACCAGGCAGACCAAGCGGTGGCACAGCTCCCCTTGCTCAGTTCCGCTGAAATGCAAAAACTGCAAGCATGGCAAGGTCCTCAAGCTGATTTTTCTCAGAACCAAACGTTAGTGGAATGGTTTCAAACCCAGGTCATGAAAACTCCAGAAGAGATTGCTGTGGTATTCGAAGCTCCTGGGGGGATAGAGGTCGACCCGCTCAGTTACAAAGTCCTGAATGCCAAAGCCAACCAGTTGGCGCATCATTTGATGGAGTTGGGAGTGGGAGCCGAAACGCTGGTAGGAATCTGCTTGGAACGTTCTTTGGAGATAGTGATTGCCGTATTGGGCGTGCTCAAAGCCGGAGGTGCGTATGTGCCTCTAGATCCGGATACTCCGGAAGAACGTTTGCAGTTCATGATGGAGGATTCGGCGGTATCGGTGTTGTTAAGCCAGGATTCGCTGTTGCAGAAGTTTCCGTTCTCAACCACGCAAGTGGTTTGCATGGACACCCAATGGGAGCAGATTGCTGGTTGTTCAGAGGGCAACCCACCCCAGCAAAGTGGACCGGAGAATCTGGCTTATGTGATCTATACCTCGGGTTCCACCGGCAAGCCCAAGGGGTGTCAAGTCACACAGGCGAATGTCACCCGCCTGTTTGCTGCGACCGAAGCATTGTATCACTTTGATTATCACGATGTATGGACCCTATTCCATTCTTATGCTTTTGATTTTTCCGTCTGGGAAATGTGGGGGGCGCTCTTATATGGAGGACGCTTGGTTGTGGTTCCTTATCTCACCAGTCGAAATCCAGAAGCATTTTACCAGTTGCTCCTCAAACACAAGGTCACGGTACTGAACCAAACCCCTTCGGCCTTCACCCAGCTGACCCAAGTGGACACGCAGCCAGAGGCGCTTTCATTACGATGGGTGATTTTTGGAGGGGAGGCTCTCGATTTGGCCGGGTTGCAACATTGGTTCACTCGTCATGGAGATCAACACCCGCAATTGGTCAATATGTATGGCATTACAGAAACCACGGTTCATGTGACTGCCTATCCCATACGGCACGATATCAACTCGACCTACAAGCGGATTGGAAAGCCCTTAGCAGATCTACAAGTCCGGGTGGTGGATGCGAATTACCAACCCGTGCCTATTGGCGTATCCGGTGAAGTACTAGTGGGTGGGGCTGGAGTCACTCGCGGTTACCTCAATCGACCCGAACTCACTGCCAAGCGATTCATAGAAATCCACGCCGAGGGCCAAAAACAACGTTTTTACAAGACTGGAGACCTTGCGTGTTGGCTTCCCGATGGCGAGCTGGCCTACTTGGGACGTTGCGATGATCAAGTCAAACTTCGGGGATTTCGAATCGAATTGGGCGAAATTGAAGCTTCGTTGTGCCAGCACTCGACGGTGCACGAGGCCGTTGTGATTCATAGCCAAGACGAGAACCCCCGTTTGATCGCTTATGTGACCTTATCCAAGGCAGGAAACTCCGAAGTGCTTCGCCGATGGCTCAAAACGCAACTGCCCGAATACATGTTGCCAAGTAGCATCAATATTTTGGAACAATTCCCCTTAACCACGAATGGAAAAATCAATCGTAAAGCCCTGCCGAAACCAAAACCAAAGCCTGCAAGCAGTGCTTCCTCCACGTTCCCGCGGTCAGGCATCGCACAAAAAATCGCGGCTGCATGGTGTGACGTGTTGCAGTTGGAACAGGTGGGAACGCATGACAACTTCTTTGATCTGGGCGGGCATTCCTTATTGTTGTTGAAGTTACACGGTAAGTTACAGCCCTTGTTTGCCACCTCGTTTTCCGTTGTGGATCTGTTTCACTATCCCACCATCCAATCGTTTGTAGAGTTTATCGCTCCCCAGACGTCGCATGCGAAGCCGCAGCCACGTCTTCCGCAGCCAGCACAAGGGACTGATGGAAGAGGGCAAGAAATCGCAATTGTAGGAATGGCGGGGCGTTTTCCGGGAGCCTCAGACATCGACACCTTTTGGCAAAACCTGAAGGAAGGGATGGAATCCATTACCCATTTTTCCGAAGAAACCTTGTTGGCCAACGGAATCGATCCTGAACAACTCCACGATCCCAATTACGTGAAAGCGATTGGATTGGTGGACGGTGTTGACCAGTTTGATGCCTCCTTTTTTGGGTACACCCCCGCAGAGGCGGAAATCTTAGATCCCCAACAACGCCTGTTTTTAGAATGTGCCGTGGAAGCGCTGGAGCATGCAGGCTATGGGAAGACGAGTGATCACCAAACAGTCGGAGTCTATGCAGGGAGTGGGGTCAATCAGTATCTATGGCAGAATCTTGCAAAACACCCCGAATTGTCTTCAACCGTGGGGGCCTTTCAACTGATGATTTCCAACACGCAGGATAATTTGGCCACCCGAACGGCCTACAAGCTCAGTTTGAATGGTCCCGCTGTCAGTGTTCAAACCGCGTGTTCGACTTCCTTAGTGGCGGTGCATATGGCGTCTCAGGGACTCCTGACGGGTGATTGTGACATCGCATTGGCAGGAGGAGTGACCCTGATCATTCAACCAACAGGCTACTTGTATCAGCAGGGAATGATTTTCTCACCGGATGGGCATTGCCGTGCGTTTGATGCCAAGGCAGAAGGAACGGTGGGGAGTAGTGGTGTGGGCGTTGTCGTGCTCAAACGTTTAGATAAAGCCTTGGCGGACCGGGATCATATCCACGCCATCATCAAAGGCTCGGCGATTAATAACGACGGTTCGAATAAGGTGGGCTACACCGCCCCTAGTGTGAAAGGGCAGTCGGCTGTCATTGCGAAAGCCATGCGAGGAATCGATTATGAATCCATTGGTTATATTGAAACGCATGGCACGGGAACTGTCTTGGGAGACCCTATTGAAATCAAAGCCCTTCAAGAAGCCTATCGCGAGCAAACGCAAAAAACAGAGTTTTGTGCCATCGGTTCGGTGAAAACCAATATCGGCCATTTGGATACCGCCTCAGGAGTGGCCGGTTTGATCAAAACAACCCTTGCCTTAAAGCACAAAAAATTGCCGCCCAGTTTGCATTTCGAACAGCCGAATCCAGAAATCGACTTTGCGCATAGCCCATTTTTTGTCAATGCGGAGCTATCCGATTGGCGATCTGAGACAGGGCCTTTACGGGCTGCTGTGAGTTCGTTTGGAATTGGGGGCACCAATGCGCATGTGGTCCTGGAGGAAGCACCCCAGGTAGAACCACACCCTGAGCCACACCTTGCGCCACACCTTCAATCAGACCTTCAATCAGACCTTCAATCAGACCTTCAATCAGACCTTCAATCACACCTTGGCACCGAAGCCCGGCCCTCCTGGCATCTGTTGGTTTTGTCAGCAAAAACCCCGACTGCCTTGGCCAGGGTGTGTGACAATTTGGCGCATCATCTCATCCAGCATCCCGAACTCTCCTTAGCAGATATGGCGTATACGCTGAGCGTAGGTCGTCAATCCTGGGCGTATCGCCACACGATCATTTGTCAGAGCCATGAGGAGGCAATCCAACAACTGGGGCGAGTGGCGACCTCGGCTTTCGACCCAACCCCGGATCATGGAATGCCTGGCCCGGTCTTTATGTTTTCAGGCCAAGGTTCTCAGTATTTGAACATGGCGCAAGGCCTCTATCGAGAGGAACCCCTTTTTAAGGAACAGGTGACCCGGTGTGTGGAGTTGCTCCAACCGCATTGGGAGTGGGATCTTCGTGAAGTGCTGTATCCATCGACTGGATCTGAAGCCGAGGCTGTGCAGCGTTTGGAACAAACCGCCTTTGCGCAACCTGTTTTGTTTGTTGTGGAATATGCTTTGGCGCACTTATGGATGGCTTGGGGCGTACACCCGACCGCGATGATTGGACACAGCCTCGGAGAGTATGTGTCGGCTTGTATTGCAGGAGTGTTTCCCTTGGAAGTGGCGTTGGAACTGGTGGTGATCCGAGGACGATTGATGCAAGCCCAACCGAAGGGAGCCATGCTCAGTGTGTCCTTGTCGGAACAGGAGGTGATGCCTTGGTTGACGGATGATTTGGCCTTGGCAGTTCACAATAGCCCACAACAGTGTGTGGTTTCTGGGACGGTTGCTGCGATTGCGGCCTTAGAAAATCAGCTCCATTCCCAAGGGATCGATTGTGTGCGTTTGCATGTCTCGCATGCTTTTCATTCGTTTCTGATGCACGCGGCCTTGACTCCGTTTGTGACCCAGGTAGCTCGTATTTTTGAAACCACGGAATTGCACGCCCCCAACATCCCTTATCTTTCGAATGTCACAGGGACTTGGATTACGGCAGAACAGGCCACTGATCCCAACTATTGGGGACAACATCTGATCCAAACGGTTCGGTTTTCCGAGGGCATTCGAGTCTTGTTAACGCAATCCTTGTTAACGCAATCGCCACAGGTCTTCCTCGAAATTGGCCCTGGCTCGGTATTGACGACATTGGTCAAAAGTGAACTCCAATCCGCCCGGTCCGTCGATTCTCAACCCCTCGTTTTGGGCTGTCTCCGGCATCCGAAACAGTCCATCCCCGATGAAGCGTTTTTGTTAAAAACCTTGGGCAAGCTATGGGCTGCTGGAATGCCTATCGATTGGGAGGCTGTTTATACGCAAAACTCAATCCATCGTATTCCCTTGCCCACCTATCCGTTTGAGCGTCAGCGTTATTGGATTGGGCCGACGCCCACGAAAAGTGAAGCCTCAGTTCCCGTTCAAGAATCACCCGCAGCTCCTTCAGTTTCTGCCGGACACCCCCGGCCGTCGTTATCCAGTCACTATGCAGAACCACGTAGTGTTTTGGAACACCGCTTAACCGAGATCTGGCAGAGCACCTTAGGGATTCAGTCGATTGGCATTCATGACGATTTTTTCGACTTAGGCGGGCATTCGTTACTGGCAGTATCCATCATGAATCGAATCCGGCATGATTTCGCTTCCACGCTGCCTGCCTCGGCTTTGTTGGAATATTCCACCATTGCAAAATTGGCTGCACGAATGCATTCCCACGAAACCACCCTCACGTGGCCTGCATTGGTCCCGGTCCAATCACAAGGAACGCAGACGCCGTTATTTTGCATGGCGGGGGCCTGTGGGAATGTTCTGGCTTATCAGGTTTTGGCAACACTATTGGGGACAGATCAACCGGTGTTTGGTTTGCAGACCCTGGGATTAGATGGGGCATCCCCTGCGTTGGAACGTGTGCAAGACATTGCAAAACACTACATCAACGACATTCAAACGATTCAACCGGAGGGGCCTTATCGCTTAGCAGGGCACTCATTTGGGGGGCTGGTGGCGTTTGAGATGGCCTGCCAGTTGGAAAACCAAGGCCACACGGTGGAAGCCTTATGTCTCTTCGACAGCATGCCTCCTCAATCGGAGCATCTTGCGACGTTCTTCTCTTTGGATGAATGGGAAAATTTGCTCTTGTTGAGGGATATCCTCAATCTCGGAAGATCGTCTCATACCTCATTAGATCGTTCGGCTCTGGAGGCCCTGCCCGATCATGATGCCTGCTATCAAGCCGTGTTCCAACAGCTCCAACAAGATCAGGCGATGCCCGCCTACACAACCCTTGAACAACTCCATCAACTCGTGAGCGTGTTGCAAGCGAACCGAGCTGCGATGCAAAAGTACCGGCCAAAAACTTCGGTGCAAGCACCATTGATGCTGTTTCGTATCAAAAATGCCCCCCATGCCAGCCAGGAAAGCGATGCTGGAAAATGGGACTATGGATGGAATTCTTGGACAAAGGAGAGGGTGGATGTGTTTCCTGTTTCCGGTAACCATCTTTCGATTCTGAATCCCCCGCATATTCAAGAGGTAGCGCAGCAGCTCCGCGATATTTTTCGTTTGAAATGAGGGTAGCTGGACCACCCATTTGAGAGATTCTTACCGTTTCTTTACATTCCAATGAAATGTTGATAAACGGCGGAATAATAGAATTGATCTATAATTATAGGGGCAAGGTTCGATTTGATACTTCAACCATATGCCCGCCTAAAACAAAGGCTTTCGACATTTGCAAACACTAAGATCAGTTGCAATGGAGGCCCGTTATGAAAGACACCTTCCTTCAAGAGGCTCAGATCCATGTCACGTTCTTCTGATTACACCATCCAAGAAAAACTTCATGAAAGTCAAAACTCCCTAATATACCGAGCAGTTCGTAGCGAAAACCAATCTTCCTTCATTTTAAAGGCCCTCAAAGAGTCCCGTCCTTCTCCCGAACACTTGGCTTGGTTTGAGCGGGAATACAATGTCACGCGTAAGGTGAAAAAGGACACCGTGGTTCAGGCCTATTCTTTCGAAAAAGTTCAGGACCGTTGGTGCATTATTTTGGAAGATTTTGATGCCCAATCCTTGGATGTATTGGACATTGCAGGCAAGTTGACCATTTCCGACTTCTTATCGATTGCGATTCAAATTGCACAAGCGCTTTGTGATATTCATGCAGAAAAAATCATTCACAAGGATATCAATTTATCAAACATCGTTTTTAACCCAAAGACGCGGCAATTGAAGGTCATTGATTTTGGTTTATCGACGTTCCTTTCCCATGAAATTCAATCGTTCTGTGCTCCAAAACTATTGGAAGGGACTCTCGCTTATATCTCTCCGGAGCAAACAGGGAGAGTGAATCGGGTGGTGGATTATCGTACGGATTTCTATTCTTTAGGAGTCACGTTTTACATCCTATTGACGGGAAAACTGCCGTTTGTGTCCGAGGATCCGAATCAATTGGTTCATAGCCATATTGCAAGGCTTCCCACCCCCATCCAGGAATTGAACCATGCCGTTCCGCCTGTGGTGGCCGAGGTGGTTCAGAAGCTTTTAGCGAAAAAAGCAGAAGACCGTTATCAGTCAGGAACCGGCTTATTGAACGATTTGAAAGCCTGTCAACAACAGTGGGAAAGCACGGGGCAGATCCCGGCCTTTGCGTTGGGAGCGTATGATCGACCCATTCGATTCAATCTGCCTCAGAAGTTGTATGGACGGGAAACCGAAGCGGAGACCTTGATCAAATTTTTCAATGAAAAGAGTTTGAACGAAGGAAAGGTGCAAATCGTCACTGTGGCTGGTCCCGCCGGGATTGGAAAAACTTCTCTCATTCAAGAAGTGTTTCCTCCGTTGACCCAGAAGAATGGGATTTTTGTATCAGGCAAATTCGATCAGCTCCTAAATCGGGATCTGCCGTACTCGGCTATCATCCAAGCTTTCTCCGAATTTACCAAACACATCCTGTCGTTGGAAAATGAAGAAATCCAGGATTGGAAACATCGATTGGAACTGGGATTGGGCAATTATGCCGCCGTGATTGTGGATGCCATTGCTTCAATGGAATTGATTCTTGGGAAGCATGACAAACCCATTCAACTGAAACCTCAGGAAGCCCAAAATCGATTGCAATATGCTCTACAAAAGCTGTTTCAAACGATGGTTTCCCCAGAAATGCCTATGGTGTTTTTCCTCGATGACATTCAGTGGGCGGATTACTCCTCGCTCAATTTCATTGAAACCATGGCAACCACCGATACCAAAGGAGGATTGGTTCTCATTTTGGCGTTTCGAGACAAAGATGAATCCGAAACAATTTCAGTGTCTTTGTTTGTAGAACAGCTTCGAAATTCAGGAGCACGACTGACCGAATTCAAATTAAACCCCCTGTCTTCCCATTCGGTGACAGAGTATACGGCCAATGCCCTGCAAGTGAGTTTGGAATCGTCACAACACTTAGCCGAGCTGGTTTATAAAAAAACGGGAGGGAATCCGTTTTTTGTCGGGAAGTTTTTGAGTGTGCTCTATGAAAAGAAGCTGATCTATCCTGGGAACACGGGCACTTGGACATGGAGTGTGGAAGAAATTCAAAAGCAAGAGATTTCGGATAACGTGGTGGATTTTCTGATAGGAGAGTTTCAGAATTTTTCGGAGTCTGTTCAATCCATACTCAAGCTAGCAGCATGCATCGGCAACCAATTTGAATTCAAACGCCTGGTGCGGCTGAGTGTGTTTGAGGCGACCGAGGTGGAGCATTCTTTAGGCGAAGCTCTCGAAAAAGAACTCCTCGTGCCACTCGACCAAAATTATAAGCTTTCCATGAGTCAGAATGAGGCGTTTTACCAAGCGAATGATACTGCTTATAAATTTTCTCATGACCGGATCTATCAAGCAGCGCATGCCTTAAATACCGAAGCTGAAAAGTTGGCTCATCATTGGAATATTGGCCTCGACATGCTGGATTCCTACGACCCTACCACCAATCAACAACCGTTGTTTGAACTGACCAATCATTTGAATTTAGGTTTTTTGACAAATCCCTTCCAACCCGATGCCTGCAAGCAACTCACTGAATTGAATCTCAATGCTGGAAAAAAAGCACAGTCTTCGGCCGCCTATCAAATCGCGTTTCATTATTTCCGAAAAGGCGTCGATCTCCTCAATGAGCTGAGTCAACGTGAAGCGCAAACCTCAAGCTGGGACTACAATTATCCTCTAGCCCTCGAACTGTACAATGCGAGTGCAGAAACGGCTCAATTGTCGGGGCAAACCGAACTGGCGCAAGCCTACATTGATGACATTGAGCGAAATTTAAAATCTGTCTTGGACGGCTTGGCATGTCATGAAGTGAAGTGGGCGATTTTGGCGGCAAACAATGATTTCCTTTCTGTGATTTCCATGTCGCTCGACTATCTGAAGCAATTTGGCATTGATTTTCCTGAGTCTTCTCCAGAAACCATTCAAGACGCGTTTGATGCCACATTTCAAGAATTGGGCGATCAAGAACCGGAAACCTTGATCGATCTTCCCTTGATGACAGAACCGGACAAGCGCGTGGCAATGGACGTGATGGGGCCGGTGTATTTAGCTGCCTTTCTGATCCGCCCCGATTTGTGTCCATTGATGACCAATAAGATGCTCTTGTATTCTTTGCGATATGGAAATCACCCGTCTTCCATCATTGCGTATATGTCGTTTGGGGTGAGTCTGGTGATGCAATACCAGAAGTATGCATATGCTTATAAATTCAAAGTCTTAGCCGAACGGCTCATTGAAAAATTAGATGCCTACCCCATTTATCCTCGTTATGCGGTGTTGTGTTCGCTTTTGGTCAGCCATTGGCGGGAGCACTTCCAAACCGTGCTTCCTGTACTGAAAAAAGCCTATCAAATCGGAATTGAAAACGGAGAATCGTTTCATAGTGCGAATTCGCTAGCCGTGTATCACATCACCCAACTCGTCTTTGGCCAGCCTTTAACGAAGGTGGAACCCGAATATAAAGAGTCGCTCGAAATCATTCGGAACATGGGAGAAGAATTCGTTTATGAAGCGGTGTGTATTGACTATCAAAGCATCTTGAATTGGATGGGGCAGAACGACAACCCGATCCAACTCGAAGGAACCGCCTTCCAGGAAGTGGAAAAACTGCCGATTTATGAAAGCAGTACCGAGATTGTGTATTTGAACATGATCTATTTCCACAAGGTCATCCTGGCCTACCATCTAGGAGAGTATCAAGCAGCCACCGAGTTTACGAAGGCCTTTGACCGCGTGAAAGTTCCGGGCTATTCGTTCAATCCGCCGGTCGCGTTGTATTATGCGTTGTCTCATATTGAGCTGCTTTCCCAAACGGAGTCCGCAGCAGAACAGCAGGCGCACCGTGCTCAATTTGAGGAGCAGCTTCAGTTGTTTGAAGAATGGGCCGAATTGTGTCCAGAGAACTACCTCCACAAGTACCATATCCTCAAAGCAGAACTCGCGCGCATCGACCAAGACCATGAAACGGCGACGAGCAGTTATGAGCAGGCCATCGAGCTGGCCAAGAAAGATCAACATTTTCGAGAAGAAGCATTGGCTTTTGAACTCGCTGGAAAATATTTTCATGGGCGCGGACAAAAGCGGCTGGCAACCTATTATCTCCAAGATGCCTACTATGCCTACCGGGATTGGGGGGCTGTCATTAAGCTCCACCGACTGGAAAAACAATTTCCTGATCTGCTCACTTTTGTGTCTGCAAAGCCTTCCATCAGTGGAGGCTCGATTGTCGGTACAATGAGTCAAACTCGCAGTGCTAGCGGAGGGGACCTGGATATGGCGAGTATCGTGAAAGCCTCCCAAGTCCTTTCTGAAAACATTGTTCTGGAAAAATTGATCCGCCAAATCATGTTGGTCTTGATGGAAAATGCAGGAGCACAGCGAGGGGTCTTTATTTACAAGCAGTCGCAGCAATGGTTTGTGGAAGCCGAAGCCGTGGTTGTGAAAGAAATCCAAGTGGAACGAGTCCATCAAGTCTTGGCCGAATTCAAGCAATTGCCACAAAAGCTCATTCGCTATGTAATTCAGGCCAAGGAATCGGTCGTGCTAGACGATGCTTTGCGGGATGGGTTGAATTGGGATGAACATTACTTCCATTCTCAAGAGATTCGGTCGTTGCTTTGCCAACCCATCACCCGTCAAGGAGGGCTGATTGGGGTGCTGTACTTGGAAAACAATCTGACCACCGGAGCGTTTACACCGGATCGCCTGGAAGTCTTGGGGATTCTGGCCGCGCAAACGGCCATATCCATGGAGAATGCGGAGTTGTATGACAACTTGGAAGAGAAAGTTCAGCAACGCACCGCAGAACTAAAAACAGCCCATGAGAAAATCCTCGCACTGGAAAAAGAAGCCACGGAAAAACAGATGGCCGGTGGATTTGCTCATGAGATTCGCAACGCCTTGGCAGGGCCGAAGTTGTTGGCAGAAAAGAATCTAGGACTGGATAGCCCCGCCCCTCATGTGAGCTTGAGCCTCGCGAATAGCCGGCGCATGAAAGAAATTTATTTCAAGCTTCAAAAACGCCTGGGCCATGAAGAGCTTCAAAATATCTTGGTGTTGATGAAACAGAATTTTGTCAATGAAGAGCAAATCGAAGGATCCTTCCAACTGATCTACCAATCGTTGTCGCGAGCTTTGGTGATCACTCAACAAATTATGGAATACTCCAAACTCGGCCAACAAACTGCCGGATTGGAACGCATTGATCCTGATCGACTCATCGAGGAAATCATTGCAGAACATCAAGCCATGTTTGCAGAACAAGCCATTACCGTTCATTTAAAATTGCTGAGCAATGGAAGGCAGATCGAAGTTGCGGAAGGGCACTATTATACAATCGTCAACAATATCCTGTTGAACGCCAAGGATGCCCTGATAGGGCCAGGAAGTCGGGAGCAGGAAGAACGGACGATTGAAGTCGTGAGTGAAGTGAAAGGCTCTACTTATCAAGTGCGTATTACCGATAATGGAATTGGTATCCCCCCCGAAAACTTGTCCAAAATCTACGATACGTTTTTTTCAACAAAACCGGAATCTGGCATGGGGCTAGGGCTGGGATTTGTTCAGAAAATCGTTTTCCTTTATCAGGGAACCATCGAAGCACAGAGTCAAGTGGGGCAGGGGACCACGTTTACAGTGAGCTTTCCGGCAGCTTGAGATGCTTTGTTTTGAGATGCTTTGTTTTGAGGTGCTTTGTTTTGAGATGCTTTGTGATGTCAATGCAGCATTAAAAACGGAAGGCAATCGAGCGGAAACTGATCAATCCAATTCAACGGAGTTATTTTATGAAATTGATGCTTAATAGATTCAAAGAATGGTTTAGCCGGTTTGTATTAACGACGGTTTATGGAGGGATCGTGCTGATGCTGACAGCCATTCCAGCTTTTGGTCAGAGTGGTGATATGCCCAAGCTAGATCCTGGGACAAAGGATAAAATCACTGCCATCATGGAAAACGCGTATGACAAGGGGTGGTTCCAAGGCAGTGTGGGGGTTTTTCAAACCGAAACATCCTTTGAGCCAGGTACGACCCTGTATGCCAATAGTATCGGTACGGCGGATTTCACTTTTTCTATCGCGAACACCTCGGATACCATCTTTAGTATTGGTTCGATCACCAAGCAGTTCACAGCAGCGCTTGTGTTGAAGCTAGTCCAGGAGGGGCATCTGAAATTGACTGATCGCTTGAGTCAATATCTGCCCTACTACAAACAGTCATGCCCTCAATTCAAAGACATCACCGTTCAGGAAGCCTTGGATATGTCAACCAACATCAGAAATTATGCGACCTATTGGGATTTTAACGTATTCAGCCGATTGCAAGTCACACCAGCCCAGTTTCTAACCACCTATGCCTGTGTAACAGGTCCTAACGAGCTAGGCACCTTTGAATACAGTGATACCAACTATTTTCTCTTAGGAGCGTTGATTGAAGCGGTGCTGGAGCCGTTAAATCAACAGACATATCCTGAATACTTACAGGAAGAAATTGTGGGGTATCTCGGACTGGAAGATACTGGATATTTGAACCAAAGGACCATCATACCTAATTATGCTGGTGCTTATCTTGGGACGACAAACACTCCTTTCCTCGCATCCTATGTTTCTTATTCGGTAGCCTATTCAGCAGGGGCAATGTATTCCAACATCTTCGATTTGAACACTTGGTGGGATGCTTTGGTGAATAATCGGATACTCGACCCAGAATATACCGACATGATGCTCACAGGGCATATAGCGACTACCGGGAGCTTTACCGAATTTTATCCGGGTTCGTCATATGGGTTTGGCGTGGTCATCCAACCGTCCCAAACACCGGACGGGGACCCACTCACGTTGGTTGGGCATTCGGGAGTCATCAATGGTTATCTTTCCCAGGTATGGGGCGTCTACCAAGGGGGGGAATCCACTCCGGACCCTAAATGGGATTACTTTGTGGTGGTGTTGAGTAATTTGGCAAACGGGTGTTATGCCCCGGTGTGGATGGCAAACAATATTGTGGATGTGCTGTATGGTGGTGATGCTTTAGGGCCAGAAGGCTTTTTTCAACAATTGTGTCATTCCTCGGGAGACGCCAAGGAGAAAAAGATCCGGCTATTTGAGAAAAAACTGTGGGATATCTTGGAAAGTGATAGCCCCTATTAAGGGGTATCGTCTAGCACTGGTCACTTTAGAAGAGCATGGGTTGATTGCATCGTTCCACATAAATCTTGGCTGCTTCGTCGTCAGGATAGACGGTGAGGCACTCTGAAAAATATTGTATCGCTTCACTGAAAGCATTGAGGTGAATGCAGGCCACGCCTTTTTCAAAGCTTTGCATCGTTTGGCGCTTTTTATTCCGGATCTCTTCTGACTCACCATCAATGACTTCCCAAATGGTGACGGGTTGTTGTTTTCCCCGGGCAGTCACTTTGTCGATCACCCGTAGGGAAAAGTTTTCAGGGTGGGCTAGATTGTAAAATGTGGCATTGCCCATCAATACAGGAACTTTGTAAACCTTAGTCATGCCTTCAATGCGCGATGCCAAGTTCACTGCATCACTGATCACCGTACCGTCCATTCGGGTGGTTCCCCCAATGATCCCTAGCATCAAGTGTCCTGTGTTGATTCCAATGCCAATGTCGATCGGCGGATACCCCGCTTTTTTACGGCCTGCATTGTATTCTTCGAGCATCCGGCACATCCCAATAGCAGCGTTGACGGCATTGTCGGGGGCTTCAGGAAACAATGCCATAATCGCATCGCCAATGAATTTATCGATAAACCCCCCATGTGCCTGAATGACGGGTTCCATTTTACTTAAATACGTATTGAGGAATCGGAAGTTTTCTTCAGGTGTCATTTGCTCAGACAAGGCAGTGAAGGAACGGATATCGACAAAGAGGACTGTCATCAGCCGCTTCACCTGATCTCCCAATTTCACATCGAGAATACTGTCTTTTTGAAGGTAGTGTAAAAATTGATGTGGAACGAAACGGCTGTAGGTTTCGCTCAATTGCTTAAGGTGGTGAACCAATTGTTCATTTTGCCGGATTTGCTGGTAATATGTCACCGCACTGTTGACCGTATCAATCATCTCCTTAATGGGAGCGCCTTTGCGGACATAACCAAAGGGGCGATACTCGTTCATGATTTCGTAGGGGTCTTTGATATCTTGGTAAGCGGAATGAAAAATGATGGGCATATAAGAGTAACGTTTTTTGATTTCCACAAATGTCTCAAACCCATTTTTTCCTTCCATTTTGATATCTAAAATGACTGCACCGACTCGCTCATTGAGCATTTCAATCCCTTCCTCTCCATTTTTGCACAGCAATACGTCATATTTGTTATTAAATGCCAACGACAACGACTGACGTACCATGGCATCATCATCAATAATGGACACCAACGTTTGTGAACGAAGGCCTGAATTCTGTTTAAAGGGATCGAGTTCATCATCCAAAGCAGATGTAGGACTGGGGATTTTTGCGATTTCGGGGGCTTCTGGTTCCGGAGCATCGCGAAAGATATCAAATTCATCAGGATTCATAAAAGAACCTCCTCATTTAATTGAAGCATGTCGGAGTACTCAATAGTATCGGAAGAGATAGGGCATTTATGGTGGGCGGAGTGTCTATCTTACCGGCAGAAATTATTATCGTATTGAGGCTGTTTATTCCACTGAATTCGACTTCAAAGGAGTGCTTCTCCCAAGTTACAGCGAACTAAAGCACTCTCGTTATGTGGGATAATTAAAATTGGATGAGGCAACAGGTTTCTGTTTCAAAAAACTTGGTCAAAAAATTGCAGCGATGCCACTATGAGTTATTTTTTTAAATTTCTGTTTTTGCCTATGGGAACATCGCTTGTTTCCCATTTTCATCATTGAATCATTGAAGTGTGATGTCACAGCCTTACCGATACGCGACCAAGATCGACACGCCCTTGCGGTTTTTTGATTTTTTTTTCAGAGACCGTCAGATTCTTAAGGTTCTGAAAGAAGTGGATATCGACGAAGAGTGGTGGGTCAATCAAGACAGCCCGACGAATGTTTTTGCCAAATGTTTAGCCATTGTGCTTGATCATGAGGATCACATACTGCCTCCCGAGTTTTTGTCACCTCCAACGACCCTGTTGCAGCAAGAAGATTATTATATCCTGAAACCCGATGCGCCGGTCTCGAAAGACACCCTGAAGTTGGTCCGCCGGATTGCCGATGTGTTACGAGAAGACATGCGGTATTACGAACTCCTGATGGCGATGACGCGCATGTTTGACAAAATCAAGGCGCCAAACTTCATTTTGGCAAGCCGAGGAGATATTTTTCCGAGCTATGCAGAGCTTTCGGATATTATGAAAAACCTAATCATGCTCCGTCGCCTATTTTTGCAACCCAAATTGGGCATTCGATTTTTAGAAAAAGGAGTATTGAATTTTCAAGAAAACATCACTTTTTTAGTAGAACGTATCCAAGATTACCTTCGCGAAGCCTTCCCGCATTACCCTCACATCTTGACAGAAGACGCGATCACCAACACTTGTGCCACTTTGTATTCACTAGGCTTTCCCTATAAAGTGGATGGGGAATGGATTTTGGAAGCATCCAACCGTCCGCAATCCGTGTATGTAGGAGAAATTCATACCACCTTAGAATGCCTGGCGGTGCGGACCCATTCCGGAGTGAAGTTGATCACGCATAGTGGGCATATTGTGCGGCAGCGTCCCTATCAAGAGGATGAATCTTTGGAAGACACCCATGGCGAGACCTTGGTGAGCGGGACCATTCTCCGGTTGCCGACATTGATTTCGTGGCTCTTGCCTGGGCGGCTCTATGCGGCGTGTATGGAATACGATGGGGGGCTTCGTCCAGAATTCATCAAAGGGCGGTGGCGGATTGTGGCGTATCCTCATTCCATCCGACAGTTTCGTCCGAATCAAGGGGAAGGGATTGGGCATACTGTACCGAATGATAAAAATCATTATGTACGGGAATTCAATCGATTGAAATCGTATGGTGTGGTGGTGATTCTTCAGGAAGATTTACAACAAGTGCGAGGGGTGAACGGAGGGAGTGTGATGCTGCCGATGATTTACATCGATCCGGAAGGGTTGGTTACGATACTGAATCACCATCGTTTGTATGCCGCAGAGTATCTCAATATGCCAATCGAAGTGATGGTGATGGAAGACCCCAATATCCTACACATGCTCTAGAGGCAATTTGATGATAAAATTGGTGCCTTTGCCTGGTTCGCTATGAACGAGAAGGCATCCGGAATGTTCTTGGACGATGCCATAGCTCACAGAGAGTCCCAAGCCGGTCCCCCGTCCCACTTCCTTGGTCGTGAAAAATGGATCGAAAATCCGATTCTGGATCACCTGCGGGATCCCAACTCCGTTGTCTTCTATTTCCACATTGACCCAATTCCCTTCTTGAAAGGAGCGAACACGAATGATTTTTTCGTCTCGTTCCTCCAGCGCGTCCATTGCATTCAATAAAATGTTGGCGAGCACTTGCTCAATTTGTACCGCTTTGCAGGAGACCAACGGCAGGGTAGCCGCCAAGTGTTCTTCCAACCGAATGTTACGGAGTTTCAAACGTTCGCGAATCAAGATGAACGAATCGAGAATGATTTGATTCACGTCTTCGGGTTGGTATTCCGATTTGGTGTTGTCCCGTCCAAACGCTTTGAGGTGGTTGATCACTCGCGAAGCACGCCGCACTTGAGCCACAATTGTTTCTAATGATTCTTTCACATTGGTATCTAATCCTTCTTGCAAATCGTCCAATCCCAGTTCTGCATTCAGATTGATCACCATGAGTGGTTGATTCAATTCATGGGCGATACCGGTGGCCATCTCACCCAAAGATGCCAGTTTGGCCGATTGAATGAGTTGGGCCTGCGTAGCCTTTAATTCCCAATTTGCCAACTCCAATTGTTTCTTTTGCCGAAAAACGTCGATGAAGACCTGCACTTTGCTTTGCAAAATAGGCAGGGTGACGGGTTTGTGCAGACAATCTGCTGCTCCCAGTTCATAGCTTCTGGCCATCGCTTCGTCAGTTTGATCGGCTGTTAGAAACATAACGGGGGTTTTTTGGCCAGATTCGATTTGTTGCATAGCCGCGAAGGTCTCGAAGCCGTTCATTTCTGGCATCATGACATCCATCACCACCAAGGCGAACGTGTGCTTCCGAATGAGGTCGAGTGCTTTGGGACCCGAAGTCGCTTCAAATAAAATCCGATCGGATGCTTGAAGAGCATGCTTCAAGATTATCAACTGATCCGGTTGGTCATCAACCAGAAGAATTTTTGTCTTTTCCATCTTCGAAACCTCTCCTCTAACACGATGAATTTCGACAAAAAAACTTCACCCTAATACCCGTACAATATTTTGCAAGCCCCTAGCGTTCTGGGTATGATGAGTGAAACGTTTCGAACACAATCCTTTCTTTACTTTTTGAATCCATTGAAATGATGAGAAGCAAATTGTTGGGTTGGCTTCTGGGGATCTTCCTGGGGGTGATCCCCAGTCTTGGATATCCAGATGATAAGGAAACGGTACGTCTCCAATTGAAGTGGGAGCACCAATTTCAGTTTGCTGGCTATTATGCTGCCGTGGAAAAGGGGTTTTACGATACCATGGGTTTGCAAGTAGAGCTCTTGGAACGCGATCCTGATCTTCCGTTACCCATCGAGTTGCTATTGCAAGGAGAAGCCGAATACACGATCTCGGGTGCAGAAGCCTTACTAGATCGTTTGCAAGGCAAGCCGATCGTTGTCCTTTCGGCGATCTTTCAACATGCTCCTGAAATCATCATCACGTTGTCTCGCTCCGGGATCGACACTCCTCAAGGTTTGATCGGACGCCGACTGATGGCCCGTTCTGGAGCTGCCAGTGCCCCTTTGCTCGCGATGCTCACGCAAGAAGGGGTGGATCCGCAGTCAGTGGAGTGGGTGGAGCATTCCTGGAAAGTTCAAGATTTGCTGGATGGCCGTGCCGATGCCCTGGCGGGGTATTCAACCAATGAACCCTTCTATTTTCAACGCTTGAATGTTCCCTATCATGTCATCCGTCCTACGACCTATGGTATCGATTTTTATGGCGATCTTCTGCTGACTTCAGAAAAACATCTGAAACAACATCCCAAGGAAGTTGAAGCATTCCGCCGCGCTTCGTTAGCGGGATGGCAATATGCGATGGCGCATCCTGAAGAAATCATTGACCTGATCCTCAACAAATATCCCTCTGCCAAATCTCGATCCCACTTGGAATATGAAGCCCAAGCCATTCAGCGGCTGATGCTTCCTGATTTGATAGAAATTGGACATATGAACCCGGGGCGATGGCAGCACATTGCCCAAACCTATGTGGATTTGGGATTGGCATCTTCGGACTATTCGCTCGATGGCTTTATCTATAAGAACCAACCGTCGCACTTTCCGCCTTGGTTGGTTTGGGGAGCGGGGGTTGGAGGGGTGATCAGTCTGGTGTTGATCGTGGTGGTTATGGCTTTATTTTATTTTAACAAACGCCTGACCCAAGCGGTGGACCGTCGTACCCAAGCGTTACGGGCCATTAACCTCAAGCTGCAACAGGAGATAGAAGAACGGAAACAAATCGAAGCGCAACAAGCTCAGTTGACCGAATCCTTAAGGAAAGCGACCGAGGAGGCCGAACGCGCCAACTTAGCTAAATCGCTCTTTATTTCTAATGTGAGCCACGAAATTCGAACCCCTCTTAATGCAATCTTAGGGGTAACCGAATTGCTAGATGAAACCAAACTCAACCCGACCCAGAAAAATTACATCGCCGTGCTGACTTCGGGGGGCAGGAGCTTATTGCAACTGATCAATGACATTTTGGACCTCTCTAAAATCGAGACGGGTAAATTAGAACTCGAACCAGATCGTTTCCATTTGCCAGAATTCATCCAATCGGTAGCTCAACTGATGGCTCCCAAAGCGCACCAGAAGTCCTTGGAATTTGCAGTACATCTTCTACCGAACACTCCAAGCTATGTAGTGGCCGATCCAAATCGCTTGCATCAGTTGTTGCTCAATTTGATTGGAAATGCGGTGAAGTTCACCCAAGACGGGGTAATTGTGCTGAGGGTACAGCTGACTCAGGAGGAGGAACAGGCCCCAAAGCTGCTGTTTTCTGTATCGGATACGGGAATGGGAATCGGTACCGAGTACCACCATCAAATCTTCCAACGTTTTGAGCGCGGCGAGGAAAACAGCCCCCATAATGGAACCGGGTTGGGGTTGGCGATTTCTCAAAAATTGGTGGAACTGATGGGCGGCACCATTTGGTTGGAAAGTGAGCGTGGGCAGGGGAGTACGTTTCATTTCACCATTCCACTTGCTGAAACCCAAGGCAATGCTCCTCATGAAGAACCGGTTATGTTTTTTTCCTTAAACGATCAAAAAGTGCTTATTGCAGATGACACCCCGGTGATTCGCCAAATTTTACGTGACATGCTGGCTAGCCTGGAACCAGAAATCCATGAGGCGGAAAATGGGCGTCAAGCCTTAGAAATGTTATCCCAGGCTGCCGATAGCCATGTACCTTATAGCCTCGCTTTTCTGGATTTTCATCTGCCTGGATTCGAGGGACATGACGTGGCAAAAGCTTGGCACACGGTTGCTGATTTCCAACGGACCCAACCCATCCTCATGCTCACCTCTGAAAATGTCGAAGAGCAGATTGCTATGCTGCAAAAGGCGGGAATCATGTTTCACCTCTTCAAACCTTTTTTTCAGGAAGAGCTCTATTCGTTGGTCGCTACAATACTCCACCGGAAACAGATTCACTTGGCCTTAGAATCGGAGGAAAGCGCTCCGGTTCCCGAACTGCCGCCTTTTCGTATCTTGTTAGTAGAAGATTCCGACGTGAATGCCATGCTGATTCAGCACTATTTGGAAAACACCGATTGCACCTTGGTCACTGCCCAAGATGGTGACCAAGCCTTTCAACGATTTCAGTCTGAACGTTTCGACCTCATTCTTATGGATATTCAAATGCCTGGAACCGATGGTTACACCGCAACCAAACATATCCGAGAATGGGAAGCACAGCAGGAGCGCACCCCGATTCCGATTGTGGCTCAGACGGCTTATGCCATGTCTTCCGATATTGAACGATGCAAAGAGGCAGGGTGTACCTACTTCCTGCCCAAACCATTAAAAAAGAAAGAGCTACTAGACATGCTAAAGCTCATCCACACTTCTGGAATGGAGGGAGGAAGCACTTGGCAAGTAACTTCTGCTGAGACCGAGGGGGTTGCTGAAACCGAAATGCAAGGCAACAAATTTGTGGTTTATGTGGAGTCCGATTTACAAGACTTCATTCCGGGCTATTTGGATCGGCAGCGTGTTGCGATTCAAAGCATGGAAACGGCATTACTCGAAGATGATTTTGATACCATCCGTCAACTGAGCCACAAAATGAAAGGGACTGGAGGGGCACTTGGTTTGCGCATGCTCAGCCAGCTAGGGCAAACGATTTATCAAGCCGCTAAAAATGAGGAAGCGTACTATTTGGAATCGCATTTTCACGAACTGAAACATTACCTCTCCCATCTTGAAATTCATTATCAGTAAGCAACCTCCGTGCTTTTTTTGAAGACTCCTCAGAGGGTTACCAGAAGGGGGCTCCCCAAAGGCCAAGCGCCCATACCCCATAAACTAACCCTAGAAACAGAAATGTCACACCGATGTTGAGCAAGATCATGCGGTAGATATCGCCAGAGCTAGCTCCAGCAGGATCTCCTGTTGCTCCGATCCACACATCTAAGGCCAATTTTCCTTGGCGCCAAATGGGGCCGACTAATTTGATTTGTAATGCTCCCGCTGCTGCTGCCTCGCTCCAACCCGCATTGGTGCTGGGCAACTGTTTGTGTTGTTTCCATCCGACGTGCAGTGCCTTCCACCCAGAAAAACGTGGTAAGCAAGCGGAAACGATGGCGATCAATAACCACGTCAGTCGAGCAGGTAAAAAGTTCAGGGCATCATCTGTTCTTGCTCCAAACCAACCGAAATGGAGATACTTTTCTGTTTTGTATCCCACCATGGAATCCATTGTGCTTACAATTTTAAACAGCACCATGCCCGGAACCCCAAACAGGACGAGATAAAACAGGGGAGCGATCACTCCATCGGTTAAGTTTTCACTCAAGCTTTCAATCGCAGCACGGTTGCAAGCTTTGAGATCGAGTTTGTTGGTGTCGCGTCCCACCAGCATACTGGTGTGATAGCGGGCTTGAGGCAGTTGCCAAGCATGGGTCGCTTGTGCCACGCGTCTGCCATGAACACACAGATCCTTCAATGCAAGCATGCTGTAAGCAATGTACAAATGCCATGCCCATCCCAAAGCCGGATGAATCGCACTGCTTGCATAATAAATCACTTCCACACCACCAACTCCCGTGACTGCCAATGCCACAAAGAGCAGTATTCCTCCACCCTTACCGTCCCACCCCCATCGGCGCAAATGGACTTCGTACATGCGGAGAAGGTCGCCTATCAATCGAATGGGATGCCAACGGTAATTGGGATCACCAAGTAAGCTATCCAGACCAATACAAAATAAAATAAAAAGGAAGGGGTCGTAGATCATTCGATGGCTTCAGAAATCCCCATCATCCCCACAGCAATCAGCCCCATCCATGCCAGAATTTCAAGGACGGCGATTAGGATTGCCAGCAAAGCGGGTATCTTAGATCGGCGGAAAATGAGAGCGGGGGTCCGCAAGGCGCGAATTCCTAAAACTAAAGCCAGCGGTCCAGTAAACAGGGTAAACGGGAATATCAAGATGGGGAGTACGGCACAAAGCAGTGCAATAAAATCAGGACGACTTTGGTAAGTTTTCAGTTCCACGAAAGTGCCTTTGAATCGGCTTCTGCTCAAACATACGGGACACACATGGGTGTTACTGAATTCGATATCACACAGTCCACATACAAATCGTCCGCATTGTGTGCAGGTTTCCTCTGCTTTTTTTTGGGGATGGTAAAAACAACTGGCTTGACCTTCGGGAACGGGTTCCCCGAAAGAGCCGATGGAGAGCGGGCGCATGACTGCGGGAAAAACTTCCACTTGAGCTAAATTGGCACAAGTTTGACACGCTACGGGTTCCGGAGTGTTCCATGCCGTAGCAGGGATAGGAGTTTCGCAACGATGGCAAGTGATCAAAGGGTGTTCCATAGCATTCTTTTCCCTTTAGACATGAACCACACGGGTATTGCAGATGATATCGTGTAGTGTTTTTCGTTCTTCATCAAAAATTGCGATCAGGTACCCAATCAACAGGGTGAAACTGCTGAGGTATTCTGCAAAAGCACGCCCACAGGCCCGTCCATAGCTGACCGGTTCACCATCGGGTAAGATAATCCTCAAACCACATGCCATCTTGCCCGGCGTGGCCCCATACTTGCCAACAAACCAGGTGTTGTATGCCACGGCAATGCCCATCTGTACCAAGGAAGACACCATTTGGATCAAAAATTGTGCGCCAAACTCTTCTCCACCAAATGGCATCAGGGTGATGATAGAAATCGTCCAACTGATGATCGTCAAGATCACTCCATCAATGATTTTGGCAGCCAACCGGATACCAAAACCACCATAATGCCACAATCCAGGAATGGCTGCTCCTTCCTTGAGGCGTTGCAAAAAGATCGGTTTGCAAGCCCCACAAATGGCAGCTTTGCTGTAACGGATGACATCCTCATCTCGATAGCGCTTTTTACACTCGTTGCATATGATTTCAGCCGTCATCATGACCCATACTCCTCGTTAGATGAATGCTGCCAAAACGCCACAAAGCTCGGATGAAAAGCAAGTTTTATCTTGTTACTCCTGCCACAGTTCTTTTTCATCAGAATGTTAAGGTTTGTTGTGAATTACCAACTGGTTATGAAGCATCTTATTCTATTATTCTATGTTGAGGCCACTATGTCATCTGAGTCCACGTCCAATTCCACCCGACGTAAAGCCACTCGTTTTTGGGGAATGGCTTCGGTTGTCTATCAAGGAAAGTCTTACGAATTGTCAGACCTCAGTCTCCAAGGACTGTCATTCCGTGCTGACCACCCCCCTCTCTTGGAAGAAGGGCAGGTCTACCCCTTCATTCTAGTATTTCCTTCCAATGAAAACTTTGCTGAAGGAGGGGAGGTACGCATCACGGGAATCGTCAAACGGTATCAGTTTGATGAGAGCCGCATGTGTCATTTGATCGGAATCCAATTTGAGGAACTCCATACAGAAGGGAAAATGCTCTTAGAGCGCGTGCTGTCTCACCTGGAAGAAACGAACCGTTTCTGGGGCATTAATCTTTAATTTTTTACTGATCATGATAGCGTCAATGGATGGGGTTTTGATCTACTTCTTCACTTATTTCATTCACTAATTGCAGGATGAAAAAAAATGAAACACTCGATTCAAATACTGGTAGTTTTACTCACCAGTTTTTTAGGGCTGATGGCTTGCGGCAGCGGAGGGAGTTCTTCGAGCAGTAGTTCCTCTGGAACAGCACCCGATACGGTCGCGCCCGTTAATGAGACTATTGAACTCCCGCCTTCTCCCATTCAGTATATTGAAACGGTGCAAGCGCAACGTTCTCAGGTTCGGAAGCTTTTTCCACCCGGTGGGGATAATTGAAACCGGATTCCCTCAGCTATAGACGATCTATGGTTAAGCGCCCACAGGCTTTGGATAGGTTAACGAGGTTACCATGAAATCAATTCTCAAAATTTTTTCTTCTCTCTGGATCTTTTTTTGGCTTCTTCTTCCCACATCTTGGGCCGAACAAACACTCAGTAGCGCCGGTTGGCACTTGGTGCATATGGGAACCGTATCCAGTACTGATTTGGATACTTTAGTGACGGACCAAAGCAATATCCATAGTATTTGGGGGTGGAATTCTGAGCTGCAAAATTGGCAGGCTAAATTTCGTAGTCCTCAGTTGGAAATCTTAAGTCGTTTTGCAAAGTTGCAAAGTTTGAACGAAGGGCAAGGCTATTGGATCCGCATCACAGGAACTGTCACAATTCCAAGCAGTACCGGCACCCCCAGTTTCAACCAAACCGCAGATACGGGATGGTATTTGTTGGGAACGGGTGCCGACCTTTCTGATTTTACCGGAATGCAGACCTTTGACGGCACGGCGACGACCACGGCCAAAGGTAGTTTATGGACCTGGGATCCCACAGCAAATTCTTGGGGGGTTTTTGTGAACAACAATGGTGGGTCGGTATCCGCTAGCCATCCATTGCAGACACTGATTACAAACAATGCCATCACAACCGTTTCGGCCAATTCTGGCTTTTGGGTCAACACCGGAGAAGTCTCTGCACCTCCACTTCAGGGGCAAGTTGCCACATTTCCACCCACCTTAGGCACGGCCCGGCAAGTCGCCCAAACCTTTCAACAAACCGAAACCAATCAAGAATTTTCCGAAGCTGATTTTCAGGGGCAAGAGTCTCAAGTGTCGATTTATCATGTGGACGACTATCAACTGGCCACGACGTTGGCATTGGTCACCACAGACACAGAAGGAAATTATCAGATCACTTGTAGCGACTTAATTCAATTCAGCAGCAATTTGTCCACAGTCTCGGAGATACAGAGTTTGCCCGGGGATTGTAATTCAAGTCCCAATCGCGACAGTTTCAAGATTGCGTTCACCAACATAGGGGCGATTAAAATCCGGGCCGTTTATAGCAGTGCTGATTCGGAAACGGTCGAACTGTTTGCGGTTCACTCTTTGGAAGAAGATGTAGATGCTGAAAATGAAATCGTGCGCACCAGCCCTTTGACCAGTGTGGCTGCCATGCAGATAGATCAATTGTTTCAAGCCTTGGGGATTGATTTGACTGGTTTGCAAGTGTTGCAGTTCAAACCCGTGTTGGCCAGTTTAGGAGAAACCCAAACCCGCATCACCTTAGGGGATGGACAAACCAAAGAGTCTTTTCGTAGTGATTTTGAAATTGGAGCGGAACGTGCTGTTTTAGGAGCAGCGAGCAATGAAATCACGGGGCTTGTTGCCAACTTTGAGGGGGATTTGATCGACAGAGCCGTGGAAGGTAGTTTTGGAACCCTCAACAAGGTAGGAGGAGGCTCTTTTTCGTTGGCGAATTTCAACAATCCCAGTGATCCGGAATTCGGACAACGCCGGAAGGAATCCTTCCAGCGTTTCTTTTTGAGCTTAGGTGCATCCATCACCACCACCAATAACACAATCATCACGGCATTCAATGCCCCGCCCAACTTCGCTTCCAGCGAAATTGCTGGAACGACTGCCTTGGGCAACATCATTTTCCGCGAATTCAGTTTGGCCAGTTCGGTCTCCACACAAGGCTTGGCAGCTGGTCAGTCGATTCCAGATTTGACCACCCAAGTGAATGAGATCACACAGTTGTTTGACCCCTCCAATGCGAATGTGGATGTCGCGGAGGCCGTGCTCAATGGCCTGATTTTTCGTCCTCCCTCAAGTTTAACCGAGCAAGAACGCAAAAACTTGGAGCGAGTGGAATTGATGCATCAGTTTGGACGACAATTGGAACCCGTTATCTCCGATGCCGCGATCAATCAGATGATGCTCGCCTCCACAAATACTGTCACGGTGAAACGCTTAGCTGCTGTGGTGGCAGAGAACTTTGTATGGCGTACCGAACCGGTCAACTTGGTGGAACAAAATGGGCAGATCATTCCGATCTACAGTGGCAAACAACAAGTGCCTTCCTCAGGGGAAACCGTAAGCAGCGATGAATTGCTGAGCCGAATGCGCTTTAGGCTCGGAATCAACCCTCAAAAAGCAGCGGAAGAGTTGACCAATGACGAATCGTATTACGGTTTGTTTGTGCGGGAAGCTTTGAAAGAACAAATGAGTCGTTCCCAAGCGGAGGGAGAATTTTTCACTTTTCCCCAATCCCGAATCGAATATCGGGATTTTGTGCTTGGCGTGGAATCGCGTGACATTCCTCCTAGTTTTGCCTTTGACCGGGCGCGTCGGGCTTTGCAACAAGGGATGGTTGCTGCTTTTCCTCCACCCGGGACCCCCAATAGTTTGTATGGGGAAACCATCGGTGCGGAAACCGAACTGACGGTGAAGGCGGCTTTCTTTTTCCTGAAGGTGTTGTTGGAATCGGAATACTTGATCGATGCTTCAGCCGGGTTTTTTGAAGAGTTTGTGGATGCCCAGAATTTTTTGAGACTTCAGCCTCGGTTCAACAATTTCAAATTTTTATCGCCAAAATCTGAATCTTTTTCCGTTTCGACATTGGTGGCGGGCTTGTTGAATCAAAGTGCCTTTTCAGATGGAGACGCTCATACCGCCTTGGAAGCCAAAATCCGCAATATTGCCGAAGGCGAGGACATTTTCAGCGAACTCCCACAGCTTCCTGAATTCCAGTCCGACCAAGATTTTCAGGATCGTTTCATTGGCAATCAGTCACGGCAGAATGTGGAAGTGGTGTGTCATATCGTATCGTACGATTTCCAAAATATCAGCAGCAGCGAATTCAGCGCTCAGTTGTTTCCCGCACGTTTCGGTTTTGAAGGGGCGGAAATTGCCGGAGACCCCATTACCATGACACTCACGCCGGGCACCTTTGCAGAATTGCGAGCAACGAATGTTCCGCCCGATCAGGAATATCTGATTCAAATCACCTCGAATGAATACCGAAACAAAATTCCATCGATCCCCTTATTTGTGGATGGATTTGCGAATCCGTTGGAAGTGTGCCCACCTGACGAACCGTTTGAGATTCCTCCAGACCAAGAACAACGCCAAGTGCCCGGCATTACCTTATTTGCCAATTCGGGAGAAGGGGCCACACTGAGCAATTTTTCCAGTGGAGAACCATTCCTTACCTTGAGCACCACCACCGATTTTTATTTTGTTCGAGAGTCCGGAACTTTCCTGCTTCGAACGGATGATTCAGCTGGTTCCCCCCAAGCCCGAATCGCTCCGTTGTATGCTGACTTCAGCTCCGCTAGCCCTTCTCCTACTCTCACAGACAATGGCAATCCGCTGATTGGTTTACAAACCGCATTTGGGTTCAATTTTGGCAGCTTGTTAACGAGTCCCAATCTGCAAAACTCGGCTTCGTTTATGAGCATCAGTGATCCGGAAGCGCTGTTCCAAAGCCAGTTTGACGATGGACCGCCCGTGTACCTGCTCCAAGACACCGAGGGGGAATTTTGGTTATTGGAAGTGCGCTACATCAATCGGAATCAAGACAAAGGGGTGATCGATATCGGATTTGCTCAGATTCAACGGGACGGCTCGCTCGATACCACCTCCGCAGAATTTGGGCCGCCGTTGAGTTCTGACGTGCAGCGGGTGAATCTGTTTTTTGGGGACTATCTCCAGCTCAGTTTGAATCCAATTACGCATCAAATCACCTCTGGAAACAGTGACTTTACTTTTGGCTACAATAGTACCGTTGCCAGCGCAGCCCAACTGCGATATGCGGGCAATAAATTTGAAGAAGCCAAAGCATTGAGCGAATTGAGTAGTATTTTTGGAAATCCGACCAACGGCATTCCTTCCAACTTCAGCTCAGTGAATCCCACACTCGAAGTGAATGCTGAAAACAGCGGTGCGAATGTGCTGCTGGGACGATTAACGTACAATGAAACGCAACGTAGCTACACGGTGGCCAGCACCGGTACTTCCATCAGTAGTTGGGATAATGGAGACATGTTGGCTCTAGATTTGGATAACGATCAGGCATTTGATCTATTTGCTTACATCCAGAAACGAGTCGGCGACCTGGAAGCCAATCGAGAAATCGAATTATTGTTGACCGAGTATACGCTGGCTGTGACCACCGCCGGGCAAGCTTTCACAGCACAAAGTGCCGGCCATATTATTGATAATGATTTGGATGGCGTGCCTGAAATTTTTGATCCGAATGATGAAGATCCCAATGTGAAACTAGAAAGTTTTGGTGGTCCTGGTGGTCCGTCTGGGCCGGGCGGTGAGGATTCCCTCCGTTTCTTTTTAGCCACCAGCAACGGAGGGGGAAATTTGGTCGGTATGCGGTTTACCGGACCCGTGCAACAGATTGATCACATCCGGGTTCGCTTTCCTTCCGATATCAATGAAGGCCTGTCGCAAGCTGAGACTGTACGACGCTTTGTGGTCGACGTGAACAATAGCACGGTCGATACCAGTCTGGGACAGAGTGTTGCCGTTGCGACAACCAACGAAGGGTCGATCCTTACCCCTGATGAGCTGCTGCTCTGGTTTCCTGTCAATAATCCTTCCAACAGTTTAGCATTTTTGGATCTATCGACCGAATCTTCTGAGATCAATGCCAAGTTCGAATTTGGCGTTTCTTTTAACTCCGTGGTCGATCCTTCTGGAAACACCCATACCGCCCCCCTTCCTATTGAGGACGACTTTATCTTAAATATCGCCTCCTCAGCCAGCGGGATCCGCTTGGGCAGTTTCAGCACCGTTCAATTCCGTGAAGGAACCGAGAGCTTCCAAACCCTGACAGATGGTGCTGTGTTCAGTTCTTCCAAAACCATGGAAATCAGTTGGAGTCCGGTGAGCAATGCCTTGGAGTACGAATTACGGATCTTTTCCACAGATAGCCACAATCCATTTGAGCATGTTGTGACGATTCCTCCTCAAAATACCAGTTTCACCATTGCACCAGGGACATTACCGAGCCAAACCTTAAATTTGGTTTTGCTTGCCGTGGGCAAGAATTTGTTGAGTGAACCTACGGATCAACGGGCGTATTATGTGGCTGGTGGCATCACGGTTCCTGGTGGGGGCAGCGGTGGTCCGGGTGGTCCAGGTGGGAGTGAATTGGATGTGGCCGTGAATGAGTTGGTGTGTTTCAATTCTAACAATTTTCAATTCATCAACAATGGAACCAATCAGTGTTTCGGTGATAATATTCATACTTTCACCGTGAACGCTTTGAATTCCGGTAGCGGTACCGAGAATATGGAGGTGACTCTGGCGGTTGCTGCCTCTGTCCAAGAATCTCCAGAGACTTTGGCGGAAGGTGGGCTGACTGCAGGCAATTCTGTAAGAACTGATTCCGTGTTCTCCTGTGGAGAAATTCAAGGAGATACTATTGTAGACAACTTCGAATGCTCACAAACTGGCGGAATTGCCACTGATACCATCCTCACACTCAATACGGTTGCTGGTAATGTATTTTCGGTGTCAATTGACCAATCCAGCTATGCCCTCGCTCAGATGGGGACCACGATCACAGATCTCAATGTCTTGAATTCGGGATTTTATGAAATACGCCGTCTCTCCGATGGGATATCGGTGTTAGGAATTGATCTTCAGCCTCAAGGCTCCAATGCTGGTGCTAGTGTTCGTCTGGAAAAGTTTACTGCTGGGCAAAATTTTGACTCCGGTTCCAACGCCACTGTTGAGGTGGGACAAGAACTCGCGTTGCAGATCCCTGTCAATAATCAAATCCAACCAGGGAATGTGGTATTCAAGTTCATTCTGGCGAACAAAGGCAAGTTGGAGTGGTTCTTGGGCAAACCGTTTTCAGAGTTCGGAAGTCCGCTGGATCTCAACGGTGATGGATTCGTCGACATCAATTGGGATACCAGCAGTAATGGTTCAGGGTCCATTTTCCGGCTTTTGGCGTCTCCTTGGTCCGACGCAAACACGTTTCAGAGCATCATTGCGAACAATTCCGATGTCGCAACGGCAGCGGATTTCCCCGATGTGATTTTCCAAGAAAGTGTGGTTGAGGTGTTCGTGAAATTACATGATGATCCTGAACAAGAACGGAATATGGAGGATTTCACCTCCACGCCAGTTGTTGCCGAAATGCTTGGAAATGTGGGAACGACTCTGAATACCATTTTGCCTCAGTTGAATTTCTCAGCAGGTTCCACGAATGCCTACGATGTCAACTTCTTGTTCTGGGCTGGAGAAACCCTACCACCCGATGAAAAAGTGATGTTCACAATCAGTGTCACCGACATGGCCAATGTAGAACGCACCTTTGAATTCACATTGGATGCAAACGAAAGGTCTTTGGAATTCTTTGAGGAGCAAAATCCCTAATCCGCCGAATCTACTTCCATTCTTTTCCCCATAGGAAACCCTTCTACGAAAACACGTAAGGCATCTCGGCTGAGCTATCTGCAACAGCCCTTTGTGAGAATTTTAGGTTGGAAGAGTTTCCATTTAATTGCATATTCAGTGCGATAAAGAAGTATTGAACTTTGGATTTTTCTAGTTTAAAGAAAATTTTTTATCATCTAATTGCAATTTAGTTGCATTTAAAAAATCTTCATTACAACGACGAGGAAGACATGAAACCAGCTTGGATAATTTGTATGATCTTCGCACTTCAATTGGGTGGGGTGTCAATTCTATTTGCCGATCAACACGAGAGCCGACAGCATGGATCGCATTTACATGGGCAAGGGAAGCTCAATTTGGTCATGGAAGGCAAAGAGCTACGCATTGAACTGGAAATTCCTGCAATTGATATTGTGGGATTTGAGCATAAAGCCCGAACAGAAGCAGAAACGCAGCAAGTTCAGCAAGCGATCAAGAAATTGAAAGAAAGCAACAAAATGTTCGGTTTCGACTCGAATGCTGATTGCCATAGCGAGAATATCCAAGTCAACATAACGATGCTTAACGAAGCACACGACGAACACGAGCATGACGAACACGCACATGATGAGCATGAGGACGAACACAAAGACGAACATGCGCATGGCGAACACGAGGACGAACACAAAGACGAACATGCGCATGACGAACATGAGGACGAACACAAACATGACAAAGAAGAGCACGCACACGATGAGCATGAAGACGAACACAAAGACGAACATGCGCATGAAAAACACGAGGACGAACACAAACATGACAAAGACGAACATGCGCATGGCGAACATGAGGAGCATGCCGATGAAATGGAGGAATCCCATTCCGAGGTGCATGCGATGTACGAATTTCATTGTGAAAATCCAGACGCGTTGAAAGCGATCCAAGTGCACCTCATGCGAGAGTTCAAAACAATCGCAGAATTGGATGTGCAGATGGTCACAGCCACGCGTCAAACATCTTCAGAACTTACTCAGAACGACATAGTGATTCGTATGTAGTGATGCGTATGCGATGAGTTCCTATCGTTGGCCAAGCAAGCAGTATGAATGAAACAACGCCTATCATTGAACTGAATCAAGTACGATTTTCGTGGAATTCCTCCCAAACGGAGTCACCCATTCTGGATATTTCAGAGTTCCAGGTCTTTCCAGGAGAGCGAGTTTTCCTCAAAGGCCCTAGCGGGAGTGGAAAAACCACACTGTTGGGATTGATTGGCGGCGTATTGAGTGCCCAGAGTGGTACCGTTTCAGTGCTAGGCCAACCTCTGCATCAATGGAAAGGAGGGAAGCGGGACAAATTCAGGGCTTCTCATATTGGATTCATCTTTCAAATGTTTAACCTGATTCCCTACTTGTCTGTGATTGAGAATGTGTTGTTGCCCTGTCGTTTTGCTAAGTTGCGTCGTGACCGGGCACTGAAGGAGACCACAGACTTGACGGCAGAAGGGTTACGTCTCCTCAATGCGTTGGATCTAAAGGACCCCGCTTTACTTCAGCGTTCCATCACCGAACTCAGCGTCGGGCAACAGCAGAGGGTGGCCGCAGCTCGTGCCTTGATCGGACGCCCCGAACTCATCATTGCCGATGAACCCACCTCGGCATTAGATACCGACACTCGGGCTGCCTTCCTCAAACTGCTTTTCAAAGAATGTGAAGCGGCTAATACCACGTTGCTGTTTGTCAGTCATGACTCCGCATTGGCTTCAGTTTTTGATCGGTCTTTGTCGTTGCCAGAACTCAACCAAGTCAACCAGCTCTCACACGATTGATTCCGCATGCCAATCCTCACCCTCACTTTACGTAGTCTACTGAACCGCAAGGTTACCGTTTTTCTCACAGTTACGGCCATTGCCTTCAGCATTACCTTACTTTTGGGAGTGGAAAAGATTCGCTCTGGTGCCCGGTCAAGTTTCCAAAATACGATCAGCGGAACGGACTTGATTATTGGTGCCCGAACCGGCCCCACCCAGTTGCTTTTGTATGCGGTGTTTCGCATCGGCAATGCCACCAACAACATTTCGTGGGAAAGTTATCAGGATTTTGTACGACTCAAAGATATCAAATGGACCATTCCTTTATCCTTAGGCGACTCACATCGTGGTTATCGTGTTTTGGGAACCACACAGGATTATTTTCAGTATTTCCAGTTTGGGCAAAAGCGGACCCTGGAATTTGTCGAGGGCCGTCCGTTTCAGGAAGTCTATGATGCCGTGTTGGGGGCCGAAGTGGCTCGTAAACTGAAATACCAGATGGGGCAAAAGATTGTGTTGGCACATGGTGTGAGCGAAGTCTCCTTCTTTGATCATGCAGACAAACCCTTCCGGGTGGTAGGAATTCTAAAACCAACAGGAACCCCAGTGGATCAAACCATTCATGTAAGCCTGCAAGGTATCGAAGCCATCCATATCGATTGGCAAGAAGGAGTGCCCCCTGCTGAGGGGCAAGAAGTGAGTGCCGAACAAGCACTCCAAATGAATCTTCAGCCCAAAACCATCACCGCTTTTTTGGTGGGGTTGCAGTCGAAGTTTGGCATCTTCAAGATTCAGCGAGCGGCTAATGAATATCGGGAGGAACCATTGATGGCGGTGTTGCCAGGAGCGACCTTGCAATCGTTATGGCGTACCTTCAGCATTGCAGAGAATTCGCTTCGCTTGATATCAATTTTTGTGGTGTTAACCGGTTTGATGGGCATGCTCACCGCATTGCTCACTTCCTTGAATGAACGTCGTCGAGAAATGGCAATCTTGCGCTCAGTAGGAGCACGGCCCTGGCATATTTTTGGGTTGCTGGTTGGGGAAGCTCTCTTTTTAGCCTTGATGGGAGGTCTGTTGGGGGTGGCATTGTTATATGGCTGCCTTTTTCTTGGACAACCCTGGATTGAGCGCCAATGGAATTTATTTCTGCCCATTCAGATGCTATCTTTATATGACTGTGCCATACTCGGTGGGGTGGTGAGTGTGGCTGTGCTCATTGGATTCATTCCAGCATGGCAGGCCTATAGACACTCCCTAGCCGATGGACTCACCATCCGAATTTAGCATCACTTGCATAGGAGTCTCTATGAAACACCAAAACTTTGGTAAATTCCTTATTTTGATTTTCTGCATGGGTTGGCTCTCTCTTTCTTCTGTCTGGGCCAATAACCTAGAAAAAGAAATCAATTGGGAGTCTCTTCGTGGCCTGGACTACCAAACCGGCAAGATGGACAACAAGTTAACCCAATTGAACACTCAAGTAGTGAAAATTGCGGGTTTTCCAGTACCGTTATCTGGAAGCAGTATGCACTCAGTGAAAGAGTTTTTGCTCGTACCCAGTGCAGGGATGTGTATCCACGTTCCCCCTCCACCCCCCAATCAATTGGTTCATGTGATTCTAGTGGAAGAAGCACCTATCGAAGATTTCTTTGGTCCGGTATGGATCTCTGGACAACTCCAAGTGGTCAATGGGCCTAGCGAATACGGGGCAGCAGGTTTTCAAATGGAAGGACTGAACCTTGAATCGTACGAGATACCAGGAGTCTTCTACAATCCGTTTCAATGAGGGAATGACCAGCTTACAAGCACCGATAAGTGCCTGGGGCAATCGTGACTGAAGGATCACGACCGACCGTGTGTGTGTAGTCATTGGAAAAATATACAGTGATCGTAGAATCGGTAATTTCTAGTATTTCCGGTCGGGCACTTTTGATGAATGATCGACCGGGCAATTCCGACAACGCATGAATGTTATTGCAGATGAATAGAATGTCTTGTTGGTCTTTGGTAGGGAACGATGAAAAGGAATGAGGCGGACTCGAAGCTTGACATCCCAACATCAGTAGGTTCCCAACAATCCCTATCAAGAATAATCGCAACTTCCCTTTTCGAAATCTTCGCATACTCCCTCAGTCTTCCTTGATCGATAAGAGACAACTCAATAAACTGAACGTAGTCCTTCTGGCGGTTGAAAGCCAGGGAACGGTGTCGAAGCCTCATCTTCGTTGATTTCACTCATCACCAATACCAAGCGATTGCCTTTGCTTTTTTGAACGACCTGAATGCGACGAGGCAATACTTGCTTTGTGTTGGTCGTATAATCGCGAATTTGGACTTCATACAACACGGTTTCTCTCCACTGTTTGACCATACCTTGTATCAAACCATTGGGAGCGAGGGTGAGTGTGAACTTGGTTTCGTTTTGAATCAATTCGACAGTGGATTCTGAAGAAAACTTTCCTTTCCAGGCTTGGAAGTGGTCTTGTGGGATACGCCCCCAGATGATCCAGCTCAATTCTTCCAACGTGAGATCCATACCCAGCCAATCCTCACGAACGAGGGCCACATTGGCATCCAGCCAATAGGCTTTTTCTCGATAATCCAGCATCATGAATTGCTGTGGATCGACCCGAATCTCGTACAATAGCGTCCCCAGTACTGGGACAAAAATTTGTAAACGACCTTCTAAATTCGAAGAGAGACTGAATTCCAAGTCACCTGAATTTTTTTCACCTTGGGTGGCCAGTAAAATCTTACCAGAAGCACTGTAGTGGGGCAGGGTTTCAGAGATTAAAGCAACTTTAGCGGGAGGAGGGGGGGCAACTTGAGTGGAAGAAAAGCACCCCACCAAAGAAGGAAAAATAATGGTGAGGCCCAGGAATGAACGAAAAAATGCAAAAGATACTCGGTTCATTTCTTCCTATTTTTCCATAAAAATCCATTCCCATACATAGAAAATGGAAACGTAGACACCGGATAAAACGAAGAAGCTTGCTAAGGTGTTCAGTTCATGCATATCGCCTCGCTAATCTTAGGGTTGTAAAGCAGTGTGTTGGGTTCAAACCATAAATAATAGGGAATTTTTAACGCCTTTTCTAGGAGAGTGCAATCGAATTCCACGAGGGTGATTTAGTCTTCAAAAAAGAATTTTTTTTCACCAAATGCTGGTCGGAGATCATCCAGCCAAACGGCATCCGGATCGTATTTCGCGAAGAAAGGGCGTAACACCCTGTTGGGTTCCCGTGCCTGTAAAAATTGTAGCATGAACACTTTTTCTCCTTTAATTTCTTGCACACCCAGGACTTGCACTTTACCGGGATGGGTGGAGAGGCTAGGACCTCGCACAGTACGTCCAATTCCACTTACAGTTTGATAGGCCTCTCTGAATATGTTCCACGCTTTTTCCAAATTGATTCCGAAATAATGCTGTGCCCCAGTATCTCGAACGACAAACATGTAATACGGTATGCAGTTCAGGCGGACTTGCTCTTTCCACAACGTTGCCCAGGTTGCTGGGTGGTCGTTGATATGAGCTAATATAGGAGATTGAGTGCGAATTTCCGCGCCTGTTTCATGAATTCGCTGAATGGCCAATTGAACGGTTTCATTTTGTAACTCTCTTGGGTGATTGAAATGCGCCATGAATGCTAGATGCTTTCCGCTGTAGGTCACTTCTCGAAATAACATCAAAAGTTCATGGGCATCTGGGTCTGTAAGAAATCGATATGGCCAATAGCTGAGCGCTTTGGTTCCAATACGAATTGTTTGTAAATTGGGCAGCTCCGCCTTTAACAACTCGCGAATATAAGCCGCTAATGTTTTGGTTTTCATGATTAATGGATCTCCTCCAGTAAACAAAACATCAGTTATTTCTGGGTGTTGATGGATATATTTAATCAATAGATCCATTTCTCTGGTGGCAAATTTCAATTCGTTGATACCGACAAATTGAGGCCATCGGAAACAGAAGGAGCAATACGCATGGCAGGTCTGTCCTTGGCTGGGGAAAAACAGGACTGTCTCTCGATATTTGTGCTGTATTCCATTGAGAGGGACTCCATCCAAAATCGGGAGGTTGGCTTCTTTTTGTCCTGCAGGATGTGGGTTCAGCTCCCAGCGGATTTCGTTAGCGACCTCCCTAACAGTTTGTTTGCTGCTGCCATCCTGAAGCACACGTGACATTTTTTCAAAATGATGAGGAAGGAGCATTTTTTTCTGAGGAAAAGTAAGCAGAAATAGCGGATCGTTTGGAACATCCTCCCAATGAATCAGCTGTTCCATGACGTAATTGTTCGTTTTAAAGGGAAAGACATGAGCGACGACTTCCATCTCGAATTTTTGATGATTGGAAAGCTGATTGAGTTGTGGCAATCGCGATAGGTGTGGAAGAGAATATGCTTGGTAGTGTGTCATATGAGCCTTCTTCAAAAATGTGTAAGATACGATCAAACGCGGGAACACTTTCTCATATTTTTAGGGAAATCCTCAAGCTGGCTGACAGATGGATTGAGCCGATTCTTCCACAGGTAGCAAAATATCTAGCCCAAGGTTAAAGGATTCATAAGTAAAGAGAGAGGTTGTTATTTTGTGAAGTTTATCTTATAAAATAAGTAGTCTAACTGATTGATATGATTAACCTTCAGCAAAAAGGCGTTATCGATGCACCGAGTGATATTATTTTTCATATGCTTGTGGTGGTCACTCATACAATCCGTGAGTGCTGAATCTTCCAAAATAATAATTGGGGGAAAAAATTTTACAGAAAGTCATATCTTAACGCGCTCCCTCACCATGCTTCTTCAGAAAGAGGGGTTTGTGGTCGAAGAACGCCTTAATTTGTTGACCAAGAACTTGAGACGAGACCTGCTAGATCAGCAAATTCACATCTACTGGGAGTATACGGGCACTGCTTATCGAGCCTTGTTGCGACAATCGGATATCCGTCTTTCCAATCATCCTGACAAATTGTTCAATAAAGTACGCCAATTGGATGAGAAGAATGGGGTTTTGTGGTTGAATCGATCGAGCCTCAACAACACTTTCATGTTAGTGGTGAAGCGTAGTTTAGCAGAAAAACACAATTTATGGAGATTGTCCGATTTGGGGCGAGTTTTGGAAGAGGCACCAACACTTGTTTTTGGTATGCATCGTTCGTTTTCAGTCCGGCCGGACGGGTTTGGAAGAATTGCATCATATTATGGTTTCAAGGTTCCCAAAGAGATTCGTATTATGGGGCATAGCGCAATCTACGGTTCGTTGTTACGGGATCAAATCAATGTAGGGATGGGGTTTGGAACGGATCCACAAATCCAACAATTCGATTTGGTTGTGTTGGAAGACAACCAAGCATTTTTTCCTGTTTATAATGCCGCTCCTACATTGCTTCAGAGCACCGCAGATCGATTTCCAGGGCTCGTAGAAATTGCGAACCGAGTGGGGCCGTTGATTGATCAAGCGACAATGATTCGGCTGAACTACTTGGTAGACATAAAAGAGCTACCGTTAGAGCAGGTCGTTGCCGAATGGCTTCGAGATCATAACCTACTGTAAATATAGGAGAATGGTTGTCTGAATTAGTAGTTGCGGTTTGCTGTAATTTGATATATAGATAGTCGCTACCTAACTAATCTAAAAACGGTGTATAACGATGTAGCAGAAAGGTTTCTGACAATGAAACAAATAGCCGCCCCATCACTGTTGAGAAAGATTATCTTAATTGGATGTGGATGCCTTCTGTTGTCTTTATGGGCAAATACCTTATTTAACATTTATCTGACACAAAAGGACACCATCCGAGATTTTCAATTGAATGCTAAAGTCCTAGCCATGCGATTTGAGCAGCATATTTTAGAAGCTTTGGACTGGGGAGAGACTTATTCCATCGTGGGCCGTGACAATGCAGAGCAAATGAACTTGATGCTCAATTATCCAGCTTTTCGGAAAATATTAACCCAGGTCGGTGTTGTTGACACAGGGGGGAACATTCTGGCTCATAGTGATTACGAACGGATCAGCCAATCCATATCCACCCACGCCCTTGCGCAGTTGCGACAAGGTTCTGAGACAATGACATTGCAGGAAGGAGGGTCTTACGATACTTATTTGCCAATCCTCCATGAGGGACATATTGAAGGATACATTCTCATTGGATTCACACAAAAAGTGATCGATGCCAAGATTGGTGAGATTATTTGGGGGTCGATTTTACTGACTCTGGGCACTCTTTTCTTTTCGATTCTTATTTTCATCTTTAGTATTAAAAAATTTATTACGAATCCATTAGAACAGTTAGAAGAGCATATTCAGTACATCAAAGAATCAGGAGATCTTTCTGCAAAAGTAGAGATGAGTTCAAAGGATGAAATTGGGCGGCTTGCTGGGCATTTCAACGAAATGATGGAGGCTCTACAACAAGCCAAAGATGTATTAAAAGATGTCATCCTGAAACATGAAGAAAAAGAAAAGGATGAACGTCGGATTCAGGCAAATCTTTCATTTTTGCTTATGCTGACAAACATGTTGTCCTGGCAAATGCGATTGGCAACTTATACTCGCCGACGTCAAACTGCAGAGCTATTAGATACAGGCCAACTGATGCAAACAGTGCAAGAGATGCAGGAACATGTGCCCCCAGAAATGGATCGCGAAGGAATCTTGGATCCAGATCTGGAAATGCGACGTTGGAATATAAAAAATATGCTGAAGATTTCAGAGGATGTGGCTCATATCGCAGATGCAATGCCGGAGTTGCTAGAAATGATTCAAAATAACCAGCAAATGCAAAAGCTTCAGGAAAAAAATGCGATAGATTTGCAAAGAGCTGTGGCCAAAAACCGCCATATGGAACTCGCCTTGAGCATGGAAGACAAATCCCTCACGAGCCGGATATTAGGGAAGAAAAAACTCCTAGTCATAGACCACGATGAAACGTTTCAGAGAGTTGTAAAAGACTATTTGAATCTTCAGTATTTTGAGGTGGAAACTATAACGAATGCCCGTACTTGTTTAGAAGTTTTAATGGCACAGCGCTATAAGCCAGATTTATTGATGATTGAAATCAATCTATCAGGGATGGACGGTTTGACCTTAGGCAAAAAAATTCGATCAATGCCTGCATATCGATACACCCCGATTTTGTTTGTTTCGACATCGCGGCAATATTCACAAGAGGCATTGGATATTGGGCTAGCTGGATTCTTGGCAAAGCCTTTGAATTTCATGATGTTAGATGATCAAATTTGGCAAACTTTTATTTTTTATCATTACACGTCTCCGAATTATCAATGTGTCGCCCCTGAGTAGAACCTTCCATAGTATTTATTCTCCTCCTTTTTTGATGAAAATAGGAAGGGATCAGCGTTTCTGCAATTTGCCAGAATAATAAGATTTTTCTGAATTTATCCCTGGATTAACTATATAGGAGGTGATATAGTTGTGTTGTTGAGTGGATTATTCTGCTGGGAGGGACCAAATTCCATAGATTCTATCCATAGGGTTATGGAATATTTGGCCATAAATGGTATAGTCCACGCAACCGATTTCATAAGAAGCAGTTATGGAATCGTTTTTGTTATAAATTCTTGAGTAACATTCTTAGAAAGGAGCTCAAAACATGGCCAAGAAGAAGCAAGAAGATGAAACTCCTGCAATCAAAGCCCAAGAGACGAAGTCTTCCGATTTTTATAAAGGAGACACTCGGAAGAAAGAGCGCGGGATTAGCCGGATCGATTCTGATGACACACATGGATGGTTCGTTAGAATCTACAATGAGTCAGTCACCTACTCTAAGCTCTTCAGTGATAAAAAGCTGGGAGGACGCGATAAAGCATTTCAAGCTGCTATTGAGTTTCGAGATGCGTTGATCAAAGAAATTGGGAAATCCTATCCATCACGACGGATTGTTCGACGTGATCGCCGTAATAAAACTGGGGTTATCGGCGTTTGCCGCACCCGGAAGCGTAATCACAGCGGGACGTATAGCGAGTATTTCTCCGTTTCTTGGAGTCCGGAATATGGAGTCTATAAATGCCGTATGTTTTCCATCAATAAGTATGGAGAGAAAAAGGCATTTCAAATGGCTTGTGACTGGCGGAAGAAAATGGAGCTAGAAGCTCATGGTCAAACTTGGGTAAAAATGCCCAAAGAGGTACCGCAGTATCGTGTGATCCACGAAGAATAAATCAGTTTTGCTAGCGAATCCTCACAAATTGAGGATTCGCTAATCTATAATTATCCCACCCTAAGATACACTTGTATTCCCTTTTTTCTCTCGATTTTCCTTTGCTACAATTCCACTGATTCGGACCCTTGAAAAAATTCAATGAAGTCATCTAACTTGCATGTAATTCTATAGTCTATTTACTAAATTAAAAAGATAGCCTACTCTTTGCTAGCAGCTGAATACTACAACTATTCTATCTTAATTCAGTCTATTCAACTGGAAAATAAGCCTTTCCAATCACTGTTATCAACGAGAGTAAATTGAACTTTTGGTACTAAATTTAAACGATAATTATTGGATTGCCCTAGTTTAAGATGAAAGAGATTGAGAACAGGTTTCGAAGTATTTGAATTGATAGAGCATTAAATAAAGTTCAAATTGTATTGAAAAAATTTTGATTTTTGTTGTTTTATTGTTATATTTATGTTTGATTATGTAGCTCTCAAGAGCTTGATATTGACTGTCAATCATGAAACCAGAAGACTGACTGAATAATCTTCTAACGATTTTACAGCGTGCTTTGAAGATAGAATGCTCACACGGAATTGACGACCCGGGTAAGGATCACGAACTAAGCATTGCACGTTTAATTGTGCTTACATGGATACATGGCTAAGTGAACTTGAGGCATAGAATCGACCATCAAAAAATTGATGATTTTTGAAAACTATGATGACTGTGACAAGAGGTGCTTATGGAAAGTAAATTGAAGGTCCAAAACAACATTGGGTTGATTATCTATCAAGAAGATACAAGATTGGAAGGTGCGAATGAACTTCTAGATGCTTTGCCAAAGTGGCTCGATGAGGTTGAGCTTGTTGGTATTATTTTGGATTTGAGTATTATCGATATGTTGAATTCAAGTGGAATCGGCGTATTAGTGTCTATTGCTAAAACGGTTATCAAAAAGGACGTACCATTCATTGTGGTGGTCAATGATTATGTGGACAATATTTTGCAAGTGGTAGGGCTACATGAGATTCTTAAAATTTCAGATACAATGGAGGAAGCATTAATTAGTTTTCAACAAATACCTTCAACTCTTTCTCCAGAGGGACAAGCGTTTGCTCCTTAAGTTTCTCAAAACGATTCCCCCCATTTTGTCAGCATAGGCATTGCCTTAGGATGTGGTATAAGCATTTGTATTTATTACTATATTAGAGTTTTTTATAAAACATTCTGAGGAATAAATTATGTCATCTTCATTTGTTGGTTTTAAAACGCTTTTAAAAAAAGAATGCTTACGGTTTCTCCGTGTTGCTGGGCAAACCATTGTCAGCCCATTGATAAGCGTTTCACTATATCTATTGATTTTTGGAGTGAATCTCGCGGACCGGATTACGGATCAAAATGGTGTGAATTATCTACAATTCATTATCCCCGGATTGGTCGCTCTGGGAATGTTGAACAATGCTTTTCAGAATGCTTCTAGTTCCGTTATTGTTTCCAAGTTCCATGGTGACTTACAGGATTTGAAGGTGGTCCCCTTAACTGCCTCACAGATCATTTGGGCTTATGCCTTTGCAGGGACAATACGTGGTATCTTGATTGGAACTGCTGTGATGTTTGTTGGTGAAGCCTTTTATGTAATTCATTATGATCATTTCCTCCCTATTGGCAATCTTATGATGCTGCTCTGGTTTTTAACAATAGGCGGAGTAACTTTTGCGCTTTTGGGACTAGCGGTAGCTATTTATTCGAAAAATTTTGATCAAGTGAGTGCTGTTGGAACCTTTGTTATTCTTCCTTTGATTTATCTAGGAGGAGTATTTTTCAGCATTGCTAGTCTGCATCCGTTTTGGAAAGCAATTTCGTATGCCAACCCTCTGCTTTATATTATCAATGGAATCCGGTACGCCTATTTGGGAGTGAGTGATATTCCCCCTTCTGTCTGCTTTACGCTGACCTTGTTTTTTATGGGAGTGGCCTATATCTTCGCCCAATTAGCAGTGAAGCGTGGAAGCTATACCCGATTCTAGCCTATCAAGGGGATGTGGGGATAAGTTATTTCCTTCACTCAATACCGTATCTATATTTATATATGACAGAATCTTGTTGAGTGGGTTCTGAATTCATCCGGTTTGAGGTGTGTTTTATACTGGAAGCAGCCTCTTTTAATCTTAAGCAAAGTATGAATGATGGAAAAAACGATTCAAGTTGTTCCAGGGTTTTCCTGGTTTGGGAAAAATATTGGTATCAAAGATAATACATTGGATTTCGGAGGTCTCTACTCAGAGCTGCCATGCGAAGCTGCTGGGGTATTCACACGAAATACAATGCCAGGGGCACCCGTCATCATTGGACGTGAACATCTACAAGACGGTAAGCTGCAAGCCATCGTGGTAAATTCTAAAAATGCTAACGTTGCCACGGGAGAACGGGGTTTAGAAGACGCTCGTTTAGTTTGCCAATGGGTTGGACAGGAATTTCAGATTGCACCGGAGATGGTTCTTCCCTCGTCAACAGGAGTAATTGGACGTTATCTCCCGATGGAAAAAATACGTAAGGGATGTCGAGGATTAAGAGATGATTTAGAGCAAACACCTGATGCAGTAGCACGATTTGCTCGAAGCATTATGACAACAGATACTCATCCCAAGTGGGTGAGTGGTCAAGTTGGAGACGCAACGATATTAGGGGTGGCGAAAGGAGCTGGGATGATCGAGCCAAATATGGCCACGATGCTTGCTTTTTTTGTTACCGATGCAGAAATCTCTGCTTCAAATCTGCAAACTGTACTCCAGAGAGTGGTAAATAAGTCTTTTAACCGAATTTCGGTGGATACGGATACTTCAACAAGTGACACAGTTGTGGTGATGGCAAATGGACAGGCAGGAAGAATCGATTTGGTGTCATTTGAACAAGAGCTGGAAAAGCTATCTATTGAGTTAGCACAGACCCTGGTAAGGGATGGAGAGGGCGTAACAAAACTAATTGAGCTGGTAGTTTCTGGTGCTTCTTCGGCTGAGCAAGCTTTGTTGACAGCGAAAACTCTTATCAACTCCCCTCTCATCAAGACAGCAATTTATGGAGCTGATCCTAATTGGGGGAGATTTGTTATGGGAATCGGAAAAGTGTATCAATACACAGTTGGACTACAGGATCTTAAAATCTTTTTTGGGCAAGGTGCAAACCGTCTCAGCATTGATGCCGTCACTATTGCTGAAGACCGGGTTCCGTTGGAAGAAATTTCAAAATTACTCCAGAAGGAGAAGATTTTTATCGAAATTGTTCTGGGTGATGGTCCGTATTCTGAGCGAGTTTGGGGAGGGGACTTGACAGAAAAATATGTAGAAATCAATGCTTACTATACAACCTGATGTATTAATAGGGTGATAGAAAAAATTACCGAAAGGAGGCTAGCTCATCGAAGCCAACTTATGAATCGGAGCTTAGTCAAAGATTTGTTACATTTTCCTTGCTTGTGGCCAACTTCATAGGTGACCACAAGTTAAGATATTTTTGAGAGATCTTTTAATAAAAATCTAGAAAAGAACTTGTAAATTTGCCTTCTCTTCATAGCAAGGCTCAATGAGCATACAAGTCTGTGATTTCATTCAGATCCAGGTACGGACCGCTAACCCCAACCTTGCTTCTAGAAACGATAACTTGGTCAGGCAGTTTCTGAACTTTTCCTCCCTTTTCAAAGAATTCTTGTAAGGCTTTTTCGATACTTTCACGATTGATGTCTTTTGAGCGTTGAGCATTCATAGTTCCTCCTAATAAGTTTGTTGATAATTTTGAAATCTAAATCTATTGCCTGAAAAAATAGTTAATGTTTTTTAGGAACTATTGCTTGAATCATGCCAACATAAAAATGCTTTATTTTTCAGTTAGTTATAAATTTTTTCTTTTGAAAAGAAAATGAACACTTTAAGAAAAATGAGAGAAAATGAGAGAAACCTTAGAGATCTGAACACGGTATGAGAGAAAATGAGAGAATGTCTCAATTGGAAAAGCAGGGGTGCGAGAAAATGAGAGATATGAGAAGCGGGACAAGCTTGAGATGGTGCCGAAGGCGGGACTCGAACCCGCACGGGCGTTGCCCACTGCCCCCTCAAGACAGCGTGTCTACCAGTTCCACCACTTCGGCAAGTTTCAGAAAAGACGACTAAAATAATGAATTATTCTTTTATTTTCAAGCACTGAATGCAGGTTTTAATATATTGAAAATTTTGAGGGCTTTGTTATTTTTTTGCTCTTGCTCGATACTTTTGGGCGAAACACCTACTATTGCTTTATTGTTTTTAGTTAAACCTACGACAAAATTTAGGAGGGTTTTATGGCATTGCAGGACGATTTTGAACAAGCGGCTAAAGATGTAACCGAATTACCGGAAAAGCCTAATAATGATACATTGCTAAAATTGTACTCCCTGTATAAACAATCTAAGGATGGCGACGTAAGCGGTAAGCGTCCCGGAATGATGGATCTGGCAGGGCGTAAAAAATATGATTCTTGGGCCAAATTGAAAGGTACGAATTCGGAAGATGCAATGCAGCAATACGTTGATTTAGTAAATGAATTAAAAGGCTAAATTAACAGAAGCAGAAGACCTTGGGGCATGGCTTCGGGGTCTCTTCAGCCAACCTATACTCACCTTCCCATCCTTAATTACCATACCTCTGTTCTCAACTCGTTTCTGAAAGTTTTATGCTGGAATTACCCTTAGCCACATTAGTTAACAATATTAAGGAACAAAAAATCACAGCACGTTCAGTGATGGAAGCAGTTTACGCAAATATTGAACGTTATAACTCTCAAATGAACATTTATCGCTCACTGATGAGTCGAGAGCGTGCCTTTCATTATGCAGACATGATTGATATTAGGGCCGCTAACGGTGAATCTTTAGGAAAATTGGCTGGTATTCCCGTTTCTATCAAGGACAATATCTGTATCCAAGACCCAGAACTTGGTACTGCTTGTGGATCGAGAATTTTAGAAAATTTTCGGTCTCCATACGATTCGACTGCAGTGAAAGTATTAAAAAACGAAGATGCGATCATCATTGGTACATCCAATATGGATGAATTCGCTATGGGATCTTCTACTGAAACTTCGGCGTTTGGTGCAACGCTCAATCCTTGGAATACAGAGTATGTCCCTGGGGGCAGTAGCGGGGGAGCTGCTGTTTCTATAGCCACTCGGACAGCATTGCTCGCTTTAGGTTCGAGTACTGGTGGGTCAATTCGGCAACCGGCTTCTTTTTGTGGAATAGCAGGCTTTAAACCCAGCTATGGAGCAGTCTCGCGTTATGGTTTAGTCGCCTATGGGTCATCATTAGACCAAGTTGGGTGTTTAGCTAAAACAGCAGAAGACGTTGCCTATGGGTTTTCCATACTTCAAGGTTGTGATCTCAATGATAGCACATCAGCTAAAGTGGAATTTCCTCAGCCTACTGCGCCGGCTAGGTTGGAGGGGGTGAAATTCTGTGTACTTCAAGAGTTTATTGACAGTGAATCGATTCACGATGAAGTGAGCCAAAGTTTTCAGGATACCGTTCGCATGCTACAAGCTAACGGAGCGATTGTGGAAAAACGCTCTTTCTCTTTGGCAGACTTTCTTATTCCGGCGTACTATATTATTGCTTTTGCTGAAGCGAGTTCGAATTTGAGCCGGTTTGATGGAATTCGTTATGGTATGCGGCAGCAAGAAAAAGAAACTTTGGATTCGTTATTTCGAACCTCGCGAAGTATGGGATTCGGAACAGAAGTCAAGCGCCGGATTATGTTGGGGACATTTGTATTAAGTGCAGGGTATTACGATCAATATTACGGAAAAGCAACAAAAGTTCGATCCCATATCGAGCAAACAGCTGGAGCTTTGCTCCAAGAATTTGATTACTTATTGACACCAGTTTCTCCTTTTCCTGCATTCAAATTGGGGGAGAAGATGGATGATCCTTTAGCAATGTATCTAGCAGACACCTATAGCGTCCTTCCTAACTTGATCCGTACTCCAGCAATTTCCATCCCAGCAAAACCTAGCTCAAATGGGCTTCCAATTGGGGTACAGCTGATTGGACGGCAATTTCAGGATTATGCATTATTAGATACTTGCACTGCGATTCAAAATCAAAGTGACTACCACAAACGACGCCCTCCAGTATTACAAGATTAAACAGCGAAATCGCATGCCTGCTCATCTAAAAATACAATGCCATCGACAAGGAATAGCACCTCCAAACCGTGCTCATTCGACTGATGCTGGAATGGATCTGACTGCATATGCATATGAAAATCGGGGAAACTCAGTGTTTCTATTCGATACGGGAATTTCAGTTCAGGTTTCTGAAGGGTACTATGTTGAAGTGGTGCCGCGCTCTAGTATTATCAAAACAGATTTCGTGATGGCGAACAGTGTCGGGGTTATCGATCCTGGTTATAGAGGCCGGATTTTTGTCCCATTTCGTTATATTGGGGTACAAGATAGTGAAAGAGCTGCTCAAGCTTTATTGGATCAGAGAATCGCTCAATTACTGGTACGTCGCTTGGAAACCTGTATAATTGAAGTTGTTGAAACTCTGAATGAAACAGAACGCGGCGTAGGTGGATTTGGAAGCACTGGCTAAAGCTGCGTGAGTATGCTTTTACCACAAAAATTAGAGCCTTTTTGAGATACAGAGGGGGTATGCAATACATCAAGACGTTTTTAATAGCATTTGTGATCTGGTCATTTGTTTTGGTGCCTTTTACTGCTTGGGCGGAAGAAACTGAACGTCCAAGTGCTGGTATAGTCGCGTTTGATGCTTCAGTCGTGCGAATCTTAGGAACTGGAACCACCATACTCGGTGGTGCGATTTATGTCGTGACGTTGCCATTTACTTATTTTGTCGATGATAATACGGCTTGGGAAGTTTTGGTGGTTGATCCTTTTGAATTTACATTTTATCGCCCACTAGGAGATTTTGATAAAGACTGGAAACATGAAATGAAGCTCAAGGAAAAAGAGTCAGAAGGTTAAGTGAACCTGGGTAGCTTTCTTTCACTCCAAAGGAACAGATTCTCTTATTGTAAACTTGCCAAGATGTTGCTTATGAAATTCTTCAAAAATTCCTTAATCATCATGAGTTTCTTGATTATTGGCGGCCTGGTGGGAACGGCTCCGGTGGCCCATGCTCAGTTTTTTGGTTTTAGTGTAGATGGTGCTATCGCTTATTCTGCTGCTGACGAAGGAATCTCCGGTGGTTCTTTTGGAATCATCCATCCCATTCCTTTTGTTCCCAATATTGGTGGGATGGGGTTTTTCTTTGAAAGGCGTGATTCAGGAAGCGAAGACTTCACATTGGCTACAAAAGTCAAAGCCAGTTCTGTGAACTTATTTTACAATATACCTGTGCCCATTTTTACCTTGTCCGCTGGTATTGGAGGAGGAACACTGGAAACTTCGACGGATATTATTGGTGGTTCTGGAAATATTGAAACGATCGATGTAACGACCCCCATAGGTGAAGGATTTATTCGTGTGGGTTTGCCATTTTTTAACGTGATTGATTTTCATTTAGGCTATCATTTGTTGAGCGTTCCGGAAGTGGAGCTTACTATGGATTCTGACACCGATGTGGAAGGTGTTAAAGAAAAGGTTAATTTTTCAGGAGGACTTACCACAGTCGGGTTTCAAATCGCACTGTGAGAATCCAATCTTTAGAGCGCTCGGCAGGGTGACTTCCTGTGTTCTAAGAGTTTGCTCTCTTTGTATCCCCATTCTTCATTTTGGAAAACTTGCAAAGTCTAGTAAGTTTCATCATATAACTAAAGTTTATCCTACCTTTTGAATATCAACTCTTAATTTAAAAATGCTATGAAAGGAACTTTTTTTCGACGTCCGCTCGAATACCATCTTTATGCCGATGGTGAGGAGTGGGAGCAAGGAAGCACAGTGGCAGGTCATCTGCTGGTCAGAAATTCTGGCAGTGAATCGATCCATTTGGAGACCCTGCAAATCGCACTCACTTATGGCATTTTGAAGCTCATTAAAGCTAAAGAACCGGATGCTTGGGAATTGCTACAGACTTTGTCGGTTGCAGAAGATGTGACGCTTGCTCCCCAAGAAGAACAGAAATATTCATGGGCTTTAAATTTGTCTTCTGATTGTCCCATTAGCGATAAAAGTGGAAGTCTGTTTTTGCGTTATGGAGATACAAACGTGATGGAACAGGGAAAAATCGACATACGAGTCCAATTATCCACGTTTATACGAAGCTTTCTACAAACGTTTGAAACTCAATTTCGCTTTGTTAAAAAATTGGCCAAATTCAATAAAGGGTTTACGGAAGTCAAAATGGTACCTCCGGATTCTAAACAATATCCAACGCTGGATTATGTCACCTGTCTCATTCGAATGGATGGGGAAAACTTGGAAATCATTTACAAATTCAAAATGAAAAAGTTCGGCAAAGACGAAGGTATGGAACGGGTGAAAGTTGTAAACAAGCGTCTTGAATGTCACCAGATATTCACACCGGAACAATATTCCGCAGGGGGATTTCCTAATCGTGATTGTTTCCGTCAAGCGATTCAGCAAGCAATTGATGAGGCACGACCTGCTGGACTATTTTAACCTTTTATAAGGTTTATGACATGTTTTCTGAAGAATGGGATTTCGATCTATTGAATGAAAAAGCAGATCAAATCATTGTGACTCTGGAACAAAAAGGTTTTGCAAAATATTTATCCGTCCCAGGTGAAGCTATGTCCCTGCCTGCTTCTGCTAATATTGAAACCGTGCAGGATGTGGTCATTGTAGCTTCCGGCTATCCTGAGCGTGCTGGAGTATGGGCATATACGTTGTTGGACCAAAGTTTGAGCCAACCTGAAGCTTTGGCACGAACCACAATGGAACCCTATTTTCAAGAGCTACCAGAGAAGGTAGGGTTAGTAGTGTTGAACCCAAACGGACAAGAACTCAAGCGCCCGCCAGAAGCTTCCATTCCTATTTATTTGGAACAGTTGCATCATTTATATGAGTATTTCCTAGGAAAAGAGGCAATCCGCCTAGTCATCTTGGGCTATTCATTGGGGGGAGACGTAATGCTGCGATTTTTACAGGAACGTCCAGATTATGCTGCTCAAACTCACGGTTTGATTTTCATTGATCCCACACCCCCTTCTATTGGAAGAAGGAAACTCAAGCCGGAGGTGGTTCGGCTTGTAGATGAGGCCCGGTTTTATGGTTTATGCAAGGAGGACGGTATGCCTGGAGAATTTGCCGAATTCACCAAAATGCGCCTTAAAATTAAACCGGAGTTGGTAGTCTGCGATACACACGGAGCTATGCCCAACTTGTTATTGCCTCGCCTGCTCAAAGAGTTTCAATCCATCTTTGCTTGAATCATTTTCTACTTCCTCCGGCTACAATCTATGTTCTATCTCGATAACGCTGCAACCACTCCTGTTTTGCCAGAAGTTTTGGAAAAAAGCCTACCTTACCTGACAGATCATTTTGGGAATCCGTCTTCACTCCATGTTTTGGGAATGGAAGTAGCTCGCTCTATCAAAACTGCTCGACAAGAGGTCGCAAAGTGGTTCCGAGTGCCTGCCGAATACGTGACATTTACAAGTGGTGGGTCGGAAAGCAATCATTTAGCATTGTGGGGAGCAGCGCATGCGATAGGCTTGAAGGGAAAGCGTATCGTGGTTTCAGAGATTGAGCATCCTTCCATTTTGCGAACAGTTGAAAAGCTGGGAAAACAAGGATTTGAGGTCGTGTATGTTCGGACCTTAGCGGAAGGAATTATTGATCTTGATCATCTGGACACCTTGATGAATGAAGAAACTCGTATTGTGTCCTGCATGGCGGTTAACAACGAGGTTGGAACGCGCCAGCCTTTGGATACGATTGGTCCTTTGCTCAAACTGCGAAACCCAAAATCAGTATTTCATGTAGATGCCACACAAGCGATCGGCAAAATTCCTTTGCCGATCAAAACGGCAAAAATCGATTTGATCTCATTAAGCGGACACAAAATTGGTGCTCCGAAGGGAATCGGCGCTCTGATTGCTTCGCGCCCTCTAAATTTAGAGTCGGTGATTTTAGGAGGTGGACAAGAAAATGGATTGCGGAGTGGTACGGAAAACGTTTTTGGAATCATTGCTCTTGCCGAAGCTTTCAAACTTGCTGAGAAAAATCGTGAGTCCACATGGGAAAATCTAGCCGAGTTTCGTCAGAACTGGATGGTGTTCTTGAAACAAAACTGCTCGAAAATTCAAATATATCAGTCTCCACACACATTGCCACATTATCTAAATCTAGCGCTGGTTCCTGTACCAGCAGAAGTGTTTCTGCACCATCTAGAAGCGGAGGAAATTTATGTGTCCAATGGATCTGCTTGCTCCTCTCGCAAAGCGAAACATTCCCATGTCCTCCAAGCAATTGGCATGCATCCAGAACTGGTGCAGTCTATGATTCGGTTGAGCTTTGGTCAGCAAAATGTAGACGATAACCAAGAGGAATTATTTCGGCGTTTCACCCGCGTTTATCAAGAACTCAAATCATTGATGTGACATGAAAATCATCTCGATCAACCTCAACGGAATCCGATCGGCGTTTAAAAAAAATTTTATGGAGTGGATGTTGCGCCAAGACGCCGATGTAGTCTGTATGCAAGAAGTTCGAATCCAAGAAGAGCATTTGACAGAAACAATGGCCAACCCTCCAGGATATCGAGGGGTTTTTCATTTAGCAGAAAAGAAAGGTTACAGTGGAGTCGGTTTGTATGTTCGCCAAGAACCTCATCGAGTCCAAGAAGGAATCGGTTGGCATCTATTCGATCAGGAAGGCCGTTTCCTCCAAGCGGATTGGGGAAACGTGAGTATCGTTTCTTTGTATTTGCCATCGGGAAGCAGTAGTGAAGAACGCCAAGACTTTAAATATCAAACAATGGGTTACCTCACACGCTGGATGCAAGAATGCCGAGACTGCGGACGTGAATTTGTTCTTTGTGGTGATTGGAATATTGCACACAAAGAGATCGATATTAAAAATTGGAAAGGTAATCTCAAAAACTCAGGGTTTCTCCCCGCGGAACGTGCGTGGATGACCGAAATTTTTGATGACATTGGGTTTGTCGACGTATTCCGTCAAATTAACCCCGAACCGGAACAGTATACATGGTGGTCCAATCGGGGCCGGGCGTGGGAAAAAAATGTAGGTTGGCGTCTTGACTACCAAATAGCAACCCCAGAGATCGCGTCATTCGCCAGGCATGAGTCGATCTATCGGGAGGAACGTTTTTCTGATCATGCTCCCCTAACCATCACCTATGATTATTCACTTCCCGTTGGCTGAGCGATAAATCGGATTCGTTTAAGCTAACCACTTGGTATGCCCTGCTCTTGATCGGCAACCCCCTTCTCTCCTATCCACAAATCCTATCGGCATCCCTGGTTTATTTGGTCTTAGAGGATTGCACCGTAGAAGGTTTCACTGTGAAATGAGCAGTCTGCCATAAGGAAATTTACGGATTTTATCTTTGGCAAGAACTGCTTTAATGCATAATTGAGGAGGAACCCAAAGGCGTCGTCAAAATATCCGTGAGCAGGAATTAGAATATGATGGATGGTTTCTATTTAATCGATTTTGCTTTTTTATTCACATTGGCTTTCACGGGAAGCCTACACTGTGCTGGGATGTGTGGTGGTATCTCGTGTGCGTATGCGATTCCAGTTCATCAGAACTCTCCCAAATTGTTGTGGAAGTATCATGGAGCATATTTTACGGGAAGATTACTCGCCTATACCATGATTGGAGCCATTATGGGGGGCTTGGGGATGACCTTAGCGGTTACTGTGGGGCCGAACAATCCGTTCCAATTTTTTGGGGCCGCAGTAGCTGGACTTGTGATGGTATTGGGCGGAGCAGCTACGTTAGTTGGACAGAGTTGGCCGGAACGCATCAGCCAATGGGTATACAAGATAATGAAATTGTTTGTTCCGAAGCTGCAATCACAAAATAGGCGATTGCAGCCTTGGAGTGTACTTCCATTAGGGCTGCTCTCCGGTATTCTTCCTTGCGGTTTGATGTGGGCAGTAGAACTTCGAGCGTTTGCAACCAATTCGATGCTTTGGGGGGCTGTGACAATGATTATTTTTTCTGTAATCACCTCCGTCAGTGTCTTTGCAAGCCCTACGGTATTAACAAAGATCTCACCGTATCTTCGTTTCCGCTCGGTACAGATTGCCAGTCTGATGGTAATGGGAATGGGAGTCTATCTCATCTGGAAACACAGTATGCATCCAGAAAAAGGATTGGAAGCGTGGTTGAATTGTTTGCCTAGATTTTAAGAGAGCCAGGGAAGAGCATTGGGCTTTTAGGTTTGAATCATTCAGTAGCAGCCATTGTTGTATCCAAATATTTGGTAACAATTTCATCATACCGTCCGTCTGATTTGACTTGTGCCAAACCTTGGATGAAAAGGCGGACTAATTCAGGAGCAGTGGGTTTGCTCAGTACCACCCAAAGCTGTTTGGACAACTCATCCAATTTTAATACGGGACGGAAATCTTCGATTGGGAGACCTTCCTGCTTGACACGGATAGGAAAACTCACTGCGACCTGTGCCATTAAGTCTAATCGGCCCCTTTGAACGAGACGGATGGTTTGTGCATTGCGAGTCACTTCATGGAGAATGGTATTGTCTGAATTCTCTCCAAAGCCTTTCTGAACTAAGAACTCTTGTAAGTTGCTCCCACCTTGTAGCCCAATGCGATAGCCTTTGCCTTTGAGATCTTTGAGGGATGTAGCTTGGATATCGGGCCGGTCTACGGAACGGAATAAGTGTAATTCATAGGGCGCTATAGTCCCCACCCAGTGGAAGAGAGATTCGCGTTGATCCGTTCGAGATAGTGAAAAAAATACAACATTTTTTTCAATTGATGCAACTTTGAGGGCTCGTTTCCACGGTAGGAATTCGAATTGCTCTACCGTGACATCCAAGCGTTTTTGAACTTCTTTGATTACTTCTTGGATTGTCTCTACTGTGAATCCAGCCAACTGACCATCGACCTCCATCTGTAGTGGGGGGAACTCTTGTGTGATGACCCGCAGCTTGAGTTGTGCTTCAGCGGAAAACGGAAGAACGAATACCAACACAATACCGAGGATAAGTCGCCAATTCGCTTTCATAGAAACCTCAATTTGATAGTTACTTTGTGCCTCCAGATTAACCTCTCCCTTTTTGCTAGTAATCTTGAAAATCCACACTAGTCTTTCTGTTTTTTTAGAGGAAATGCGGGAAAATCACAAGGATGTTACGAATGCTGACTAATATTTGAAAGTTAGAAAAACCTTTAGAAAACGAAAAATCAAAGTCATTTCTTTTTCCAAAACCATCCGAAAAACAAGTTCCCCCCTAGTCCTAAGATCAAACCGGCAATCAGCACTCCTCGAATCCAATCGGAAAGATGTGTGGAGATATGAAAACCGATCTTACTGATCCAGTTTTGAGTCATCGTGCCTGAGGTAGAAGTGGATTGCTTGAATTGCATTAAGTATTCGCCGAGCGCTGTTTGTTGTTCGGAAGTGAGTTCGGTGTGTGGACTCTGGAAATGAGGCGTGGTCACCAGCCCATCAAGAGCTAGTTCGGGTTTACCTCCTTTTCCTGAAAGCTGGTGGCATTGGGCACATTCAAGATAGGAATACCAACCTTGTCCACTCAAACGGAGGGCTGGGGATTCGGCATTTGAAGAGGTCTGCCGAACCACTTTCATGATATGGGTTTCGCCATCAGATTGAGGCATGAAGCCGGAAAAGTAAATTCCGTCGGGGCCGGCAGCTATTGGAACCAAATATTGGGTTTCATCAGGAGATCCAGCATAGGACATGAAAGGGATGGGTGGGCTTTTCACCCCCAGAGATTCATCGATCCATACGGATTGAATTTGTGCATAGAAGGTTGCTGAGATCAATAAACGTTGGTCCCATTGAGGAAACAAGGATGAATTATCTAGAAAAATCATCGTTGCCGGCCCTATAGGGGGAGACCAAGTGACCAAACTATTAGTAAACATGACGTCATCTTGACCTTCCCACAAATAATTTTGACCCGGATTCACAAGGATCAATCGATCCACCTCTTTTCCGTTTTCAGCCACGTACACTTGTTGAGAGGGGCCTTCGCTGATTGCAAATGGGTTTCGGAAACCATAGGCGTATACATAACTGATAATGCTATTGGGTTGATGAGGATCATACAGTGGGTTATCTGAAGGAGCGGTGCCATCCAGGTTAAGGCGCAGCAACTTGCCATTGGTATGTTGAAGCAACTGGGATTTTTTAGGTTTATGTGCATCACCGACGCCTACGTACAATTTTCCATCTGAACCGATGAAGCAATGTCCGATTTGATGAGCCACGCCAGAGTGATCGTTTTGAAACAAATCCACGAGTTCCCATGTCTTGTTTCCTTGCAAACCGAAATGACCATTAGGACTATTAAATCGCATGATCTTATTAAAGAGCAATGCACCTTTCCGATAAACCGTTGTGGCGTATAGGCTGCCACTGGCATCGTCTAAACAGAGACCTGTCAAACCAAATTGCCCTTTAAAGGCGGGCAGCTCTTCCTGAGGGCGTAATTCTTCTACTTGATCAGCGTAGGTATAGACACTGCGATCTTGAGTGACGACTTTAATCCGGCCCCGAAGTTCCGAAACATAGTAGAGTGGTGATTTGGGATCAGTTGCTGGGTTTTTCACAAAAGCAATGGCAACCGGAAAGGACCACCCTGAAGAATCGATCCGAATTTCATAACCGTCGGGGGCCTTCCAATTGCTAGTCCCTGTGGCATAAGTGGTGGTGCCCACGCACAATATAACAATCCAAATCGAAAAATTAACGAAACGTTTCATGGCAATAGTTTGGATGGAAGATCTTTCAAATGCGGAATATAAGGTGGCATTGTGCCTGCCTTTTCGTTGGTTTGGAACGGCATGATGGATTACTTTAATTTACCCAAAGGTTTCTGTAAACACGGGGGGCGCGTCTGCTTTTCCACGACTCGACACCCCCATAGGCCTATGCTAGGTCTGATGGCCAGTTCAGCAGGCACAAAATCCTGCATTACACGGATTTTTTCGAACAACGCACCATAGAATCAAACATAAATTGCTATTGGAGTACAAACCGTATGATTGAAGGAAAAACCAAACGAATCATGCCAGGACCAAAAACTGGGACAGTGATTTTAGCAACCAAAGATGAATTGACCGGAGGAGATGCTGCCAAAAAGGCAACGATTGCAGGCATTGCACAGCACAAAACTTCACAAGCTGCCAATGTTTTTAGCTTGTTGAAAAGCAACGATATCCCGGTCTCTTTCATTGAACAAATGGATTTGGTGTCATTGCTATGCGAAGACTGCGAGATGTTGCCTTTAGAGTTGGTGATGCGGCGTTATGCATGGGGAAGCTTTCTCAAACGAGAACCTTCCTTTCAACCAATTGAAGGCAAGCCCCATCGATTTGAAGAGATTCGCTGCGATTTTTATCACAAGTGGTCTGTGGTGGTATCACCGTTGGTAGAGACTCCTCAGCAAATGGACGAAAATAAAGCTAGAGAATTGTATCTGAAAAACGGGGTTTGGAAGGAAGGAGTGTATACTGATCCGTATCTCAACATTACGGGAGAGACCTGGAACCTGCATCCAGCGAAAATTCCTTTTGAAGCGAGCCAGCCTTTAGCGAAAGCCGGGCCAGTTTGTGGCGAAGACGAACTCCATTTTATTGTACAGGAACTCATGTTGCCAACATTTCGTGTGTTAGAAGAGGCTTGGAACAAAGTGGAAACTCAGCATGGTCCGATTGCATTAGCTGACATGAAAATCGAAGTTGGACGCCGCAAATCCGATGGAAAATTAATAATCGCCGATGTGATCGATAACGACAGTTGGCGCATCTGGCCGGGGGGAGATCCGAGCCGACAATTGGATAAACAAAATTTTCGTGATGGGCACCCACTTAGCATGGTTGCAAACAATTATGCCTTGGTCGCTGAATTGACCACACAGTTTTTGGCATCCTGACAAGTATTTGAACAGAGGAGCGAAATGTCTGAGGCAACGGAAACGGAAATCAAATGCATCCAAGAGTCGTTTGAACACTTTCCCCAGGATGTGCTGCAAGCGATGTGTGAAGGTCAAGCACACCCTCGGATTCCACGCAGAGATTGGGTGGAGCAGTATTATTTGCCTGTTGATCAACAAGATTTATTGGATGAGGTTGTGGATACCCTCAATCGTCAAAATATTTCTTTTGGAAATGGCGAAGAGCAGGCTGCTTTGGCAAAGGTTGGAGCGGCTCAAGAGCTTCGCCTTCTGCAAAAACGAAAATTGGGATTGTATCAAATTACGATTAAAGGCGAGGGAACTTGGGGAGGGTATAGTTGCCAACAATTGGAAACCCCAGAGATTGCGAGCAGTGCAGTACGGCCTTTGATAGAAAACTACCGTTCACGAGCCACTGGAAAAGTGATCAAGTTGTGGCATGACATCGTGGAAACTATCGATGGTTTCGACCGGATTGTTGAGCAGGATATTTTAACCTCTCATCAGAATTTGATCATCAATGAAACAGAAGTGCCGTTAGCCAATCCTGCCGAAGCGGTTCAATTGATTTTACAATGGAAAGCAGAAGGCAAGTTCCCGCGATATTTTGGTATTGATGTCACAGGACGTCCCGAATTGAAAAATCGCAGGATGGCATTCACCACAATGGAGCAACTTCCTGTTTTTGTTCAAGACATCATGCACAACCGCTCTGCTCAAGATCGAAAAATTCTAGAAACCATCATTGAGGCAAATTCATAGAAAAGGAAATCATGACACAGTTTTACACCACACCAGAATATTTCAAGAAACAGAAAGAGGCCTATATTCTTTGGCAGGAGGGGAACTCGTCCATTCCTCCTAAAGAAATTCCTTTGCATGATCGGTTTATCAAAAAGACCATTTACAATGTATTGGGGAGCGATCGGGTGAGTGCTTTGCCTCGTGTGGAGCAACTGTGCCGCAACTATGCCGAACTCAACGAACTGCGAGAATATGTGTGGAATCAACTGCGCAATAAAAACATCACGCAACTATCCTCCTTGTGCAGTGAAGTGGGGTCGCGAGTGGATCGCATCCGAGATCCCGAGGCACTCCGTTGGGCTAAGTTTTACCAAGGGCTGATTGCCCGACGCATTCAACGCAAGAAAATCGAGATGCCTGATTTCAAAGCAGACTATCATCGCGGGATTGAAATGCCGCAAATGATTCAGGTCTCGAAACGCATCACCGAGCGCATTTTTGTGGCATTGGATGAAATGTCCACTCGGGCTGCTCTGCCCGATGAAGCGTTTTTCGAAATGCAAATGTCGATGGCGCATACCCTGAAAAGCCATTTAGAACGCTTCACGTTACGCACTCCTGGGCAGATCAAAAAAATGTTTGAAAAAGCCTACCATTCTGTACGTGAAGCGATATCGGGGGTGTTTGTCTTAGAACAAGAAAACTCAGTCTCGGTATGGGGATCGGCACGGAGTTGCAAATGGTACGATGTGATTGCAGAAGAAGTGGCTTACAACAGCGCAAAAAATGGTTTTTCCTGCAAAACTGGAGCCGGGCCAGGGACTATGAATACGGCCCTAAAAGGGTGCCACCGTTTCATTGAAGAGGAGTTGGCCCGTGGCAGAGATCCCAAAGTGGAAGCAATCGGTTTGCCTGGAAATTTTGTGAAGTTGAAAGAACAACCTTCTCGTTACATGACCTATCGCATTGATCATTACGATCTGGATATCCGGAAGTTATTGCTGCGAACGAGCAATGTGATTCTTGTTTTTCCAGGACGTGCAGGGACGGATGAGGAACTATATACCACCTTGGTCGAACTGCTGACGGATTATTCTAATATTGCCGAAGAAGATAAGTTTGCATTGCCCAATATTGTGATTGTGGGGGACTATCAACGCAAGGCACTGCTATATCATATTGTGATAGAGATGAAGAAATATTTGAACGTGCACAATGATAGCAAACCCCTCTTCTATTTTGTGGATTTGGATCATGAAGCGCTGCGAGCTGAACATGAAGGGGGGGACCAACTTTCGTGTCCTAAGACCCAAGAATATATCCAACTTTTGACTGATGTCGTCGCTCATTGCGCACGTAGCAAAAGGCAGGATCTTGCGAATTTTCTAGACCAACGTTTGGCCAATTCCATTCAGCTTCGGGAAAAGTATATAAAACTGGAACTAAAGTAATGAATTGCCCTCGGAAGGACCATGAGAAGGCAGGGGAAGAGACAGGAAGCCGAGGGCTTGTTGAGGGTTATCCAAATTGTGATATCAAAAAGCGATTGATATCAGCAGATTCCAACATCGGCTTGCCATCAATCACGAGGCAAGGGACTTGACGGCGTCCAGTGAGTTCTTGGAGTGCTTTGGCATCGTCTCGATTTTCCAAAGTGTTGCGGAGTGAGATTTTATCCGAGATATTCAAACCTTCAATAGTTCGCAACACGCGTTGGCAAAATGGGCATTGGTAGTAATAAAATAATTCTAGCTTCATAAAGCTCCTTTCATGAGGGTTTGTTGGTTTCTGGAAATTCCTTCAAAAACCGGCAGCACACCAAGGTTAAATCATCGTCAAGAGGACGGCTTCCAGAAAAGTTAGCATTTTCTTCGACAATTTTATCTACTAGTTTCTGAGTCGGAGCATGGCGGTATTTTCTTAATGCGCGCGTCAATCTTTTTTCCCCCCACATCTCCCCGGAAGTATTTTCGCACTCTGTCAGACCATCCGTATAAAAGAGTAGCACATCATCTTTTCGGAGTTGAATGGTTACTTCGGTGAATTCCCAGTTTTGATCGTAGCCCAGGCGTGAGTTGGCATTTAGCAATCGTTTCACTTTTCCATCCCCTCGAACTAAACACGGGAAGGTGTGCCCTGCATTAGAAAACGTGACCAGCCCAGTTTTGAGATTGATGCGGGCAATAAAAAACGTCATCAAGAAATTTGGATGGCCGGCCTCATAAATCGAAGCATTCAAGTATTTCAAGCAGTCGATAGGCGAAGGGGGAAGGCGGTCGATAGAATAGCTCAGGAAGAACATTTCTTCCAGAATGCGAGTGGTGGCGCTGGCCGTGGCCGTGACCAGAGCGGCCGGAGTGCCGTGCCCAGTCACATCTCCAATGAGTACAAAGAGGTGTCCCTCGAACTGAGTCATAAAACCGTACCAATCCCCTCCGGTTTCACTGGCAGATTGAAAATAAGTCGCAATATCCACATCGGGGAGTTCTGGCAAACGTTTGGGAAACAAAGCCTGTTGAACCGCCGCCGCAGTGCGGAGCTCGCTTTCCATACGGACCTTTTCGGCTACTTCATAGGTAAAATCGATATTCTTTAACGCGATAGAAAGGGATTGAGAAAGGGTGTCGACAAATCGTTGGTCTTCGTCGCGAAAGCTGGCTTGATCCAGTCCTTCGATGAGCATGAGTCCCATGAAGTTCTCTTCTTGACGAATCGGAACAGTGAGCCGCCGACCGTCCATCTGCGAGCCATGCAATGCACCAAGTTCGATATGATCATCAGGGAAGATTTTGTCCGCAAAAAAATGGTCAATTTTTTTGATGGAATCCAATTTCAACGATGTGGTGCCATTCACATGGGGTTGAACGGGCATTTGGAAGTGGGCATATCCTGTGGTGTTGGAAGAGAGAGATTCACGGAACGCAATCGAGACTTTGGTGTCGGGAAGGGTCGTAATTTCTGAAAGGATGATATCCAGTGACTTGATAATGGGTGTGAATTTTTCACGAGCACTGGCGATTTCACGGGTGCCTTCCAATAATTTTTCCAGCCGATGTTTGGCTTTGGATAAGGCTTCATTGGCCACATGCAACTCGGAAATAGTCCGGCGGATGGCATCGCGCATAATGGCAAAACTTTTTGCTAGGCTTCCAATTTCGTCGCGTCGTGTCGTGTCGATATCTTCGTCAAGGACACCATGGGCCAATTGATCTGCACTGTCTTTGAGGGTTTTCAGCGGACGAATGATGGTATTGAGAGAAATCAAAGAAATGGCCACCATGAGAACCAGGAAAAACAAGATACCTTCGATGAGACGACTCACCGTGATTTCCCAGCTGCGCTTGGCGATATTTTCGTCAATCAATTGTGACGCCTTCTGTACGCGGGCTTGAGTTGTTGCCTCCATGGCTAGAATTCGTTTTGAGGTATATACAAAATATAGTTTCCCAATATATTCCTCATCTTCCAAAATATCGCGTTCGATGATGATAGCATCCTCTCCAAATTCAGGCCGCTCGCTTGTCTCAATAACCTGACCCTTGGGACCTTTCAGGAACCCGGCATAGGCACCTTCATCCCAATCTTCTACAAAGACCCCTACCATATCTTCATCTTGAACCAGGAAATTGATGGCTGTCGTAACAAAGGTTCGATTCAGGGAAGCAATAATTCGAGCGGTTCCCAATTGAAAAATATTGGTTCGTAAACAGTGAAACAACGGACTTTCTGTCTCATGAGTATCGAAACAGGTTCGAAACGCATCAATCACTTCCCCGTTGTTGAGGTTGCTGTGAGACTCCACTTCGTTGACTCGCATGATCAACGGTCCTTTGGAAAACTCCATGAGCATATCGATCTGTGGCTGCACTTTGCGGCGGAGGCGTTCTCGCGCTTCTTGTACTTGTTTTTCTAGTTGCTCCTTCTGCAGTTCCAATTGACGCTCACCTTGGGCCTTTAAGCTATTTTGCGCCAGTTGAACGGTAATCACGTTTCCCAAACTAAATACCGCCACCATGACCACAAAGATGCTCACCATTAGACGGAAAACCAAACTGGTGTGATATCCAGGCATCATAATTTTACCTTCACGGAGAGGATAGAATTTGCCAAAAAATGGCAATAAAAATCATAGATAAACGAAAAAACCTAGCAGATTTGACCTTTGAAAAACAATGATTTGTAAGGTAAGCCTGGGGAATACTTGTTCATTTCCTCAGTGGCTAAAGCAAACGAACCGAGGTATAGATCTATACTTGGAATCTATTAAAACCTGTCGTCAATCAGAGGAGGGGCCTATGAATTTTGATTTACCAGAACGTGTGAAATCATTTGTGGAACAGATCCGTGAATTTGTGGATCAGGAATTGATCCCGCTCGAGCCACTCCTTCTTCAAGCAGGATTTCGAAGCTTGCTACCTGAGCTAGAAACAAAACGACAATGGGTCAAGGCTCAGGGGTTGTGGGCTCCCAATCATCCCATCGAATATGGGGGTATGGGATTGGATCTGATGGAGCATGCTTTGGTATCGGAAGCACTTGGGCGTACCCCCCTGGGACACTATGTTTTTGGCTGTCATGCTCCCGATGCAGGGAATGTCGAATTGCTTCATCGGCATGGAAGCTCAGAAATGAAGTCTCTCTATTTAGAACCGTTAGTAGCAGGTAAAATTCGAAGTTGTTTCGGGATGACCGAAAAAAATACGCCCGGCTCCAATCCCGTGATGTTGGCGACGACAGCCACCCGTGAAGGAGATGAATATGTGATTAACGGTGAAAAGTGGTTCACTACCTCGGCGGATGGTGCGCAGTTTTGCATTGTGATGGCAGTGACTGATCCCGAGGCCTCCAAGCATTTACGAGCTAGTATGATTATAGTACCCACAGACACTCCAGGCTTTCGCCTCGTTCGCAATATACCCGTAATGGGGCATGCTGGAGAGGATCACATGAGCCATGGTGAGATCCAGTTTGAGAATTGCCGAGTGCCTGTTAGCAATCGTTTAGGCCCAGAAGGCCAAGGCTTTCTGTTAGCTCAAGAACGTTTAGGACCTGGCCGAATCCACCATTGTATGCGTTGGATTGGTATCTGCAATCGAGCTTTTGAGTTGTTGTGCCACCGGGCAGGCCATCGTGAAATTGCTCCCGGTACAGCCTTAGGCACACAAGGGGTCATCCAAGCTTGGATTGCTGATTCCGCAGCGGAGATCCAAGCTGCTCGTCTGATGGTTTTACACGCGGCCTGGCAAATCGAAACCATCGGAGCCAAAGCGGCACGGAACGAAATTTCCATGATCAAATATTTCGTAGCGAAGACCCTTCAAAATGTAGTGGACCGTTCCCTCCAAGCACATGGTGCTCTTGGCATGACGGATGATACAATTTTGGCCTTCTTTTATCGGGAAGAGCGAGCCGCTCGCATCTATGATGGTCCCGATGAAGTCCACAAAGTGTCGGTAGCCAAACGGTTTTTGAAGCCCCAAAAATGAAAGCAGATATCGAAAAAAACTTTTCTTAGGGATCCCGCATAAGAGGACGAAAAGGAATATGATTGACCTGATAGATTTGTATGCTATGATTCGACTGAGTAGTCGGTTTGTAACAAGGAGCCATGATGAGTAAAAAAGAAAAAATCTTAAAAACAGCGTTAACCCTCTTCAATGAACAAGGGTTTGAAAAGACACCCACATCCAAGATTTCGACGGTGGCAGGGGTGGCTACTGGAACCTTGTTTCATCACTTCAAAACCAAAGAAGAGCTGATCAATGCTTTGTATTTGGAAGTCAAAACGCAGGTTAATGACGTCCTCCGAGAAGGACTGGACGAAGTCCACAGCATCCGAGAAAAGTTTCAGCTGTTATGGATGAATTATACGTCATGGGTTTTGGCGCATCCTGAGGAGTTTCAGTTTATGGTTCAATTTCGAGAATCTCCTTATATTTCAAAAGAGACCAAAGAGCGGATTGACGAGATTTTTGGATACTTCATGGAGATTCTAGAAGAAGGAAAAAACCAAGGACTATTTTTTAACCTACCTTTAGATTTGGTCATTGTACTGCTTACATCGCATATGATGGCGACGTCTTACTACTTTTTAGAGCACCCCCAACAGTTTGAAGATACGGAATTTCAGGCAGAAGTTTTTAACTCCTTTTGGAATACGGTTGTGAAAGGAAAAGGAATGGATTGACCTGAAAGGAGATTAGTAAAAATTTTTTGTTTTAAGAACCGACTGATTGATCGGTCCAAAACATGGATGCGATTCATATTGGTCATATCACTCAACCCGAACAAATGATCACAAAGCTCAAGATGGAGGGAACATGATCCACCCGATTTCGAAAATTATCGCATTCATGGTCTTAGGAGTTCTTATGACAAGCTGCATCGCGACCGAAAAAAATCATGCCTTGGGTTCAGACCGCATCGAAAAGTCTCCGAATTATCGGGATGGCAAATTCCAAAATGCTACGCCGTGGCGTCGGGCCGGATTTGGCAAGATGTGGAATGTGGCGATGGAATACACATTTGGAGACCGAGTTGATGCCGAACCCTCTCAGCCGATTCCACTTCAACACATTCAGAAGTTCGAGTTTTATATAGAAGGCTCCGATGTATTGCGATTTGCCCGACTTGGGCATTCTACGATCTTGTTGCAGATGGGCGGGAAAGTATGGATTACTGATCCGATTTTCAGCAAACGAGCTTCACCGGTGCAATGGGCGGGTCCCAAGCGGTTCCATCCAGTGCCTATTGCCCTAGAAGATCTCCCTCCTATTGAAGGAGTGATTCTTTCCCACAATCATTTCGATCATTTGGATTATGACACAATCCTGCAACTGAAAAACCGAGCCAACTATTTTTTGGCCCCTTTGGGAGTAGGGGAAACGTTAGCATCATGGGGAATCCCCCCGGAAAAAATAAAGTCGCTCGATTGGTGGGAAAACACCCACATTGGGGAAGTCGAGTTTGTCGCAACTCCAGCTCAACACTTTTCAGGTCGAGGACTTTTTGACGCCGATGAAACCTTGTGGGCGTCTTGGGTGCTACGCACTTCAAAACACGCGATCTATTTCAGTGGCGATACGGGCTATTTTGACGGATTCAAGAAAATTGGAGAAAAATATGGTCCGTTTGAGATTACTTTTCTAGAAAATGGAGCCTATCATCGGTATTGGCGGGCGATTCACATGATGCCAGAAGATACAATGCAAGCGTTCAAAGATTTGAAAGGCAAGCTCATGGTTCCTATTCACAATGGTACTTTTGACCTCTCACTCCACAGTTGGTATGACCCAATGGAGCGCATCGCTGCATTAGCTCAACAAGAAAACGTAAAATTTTTGATCCCTTATATGGGGCAAATTGTGGACGGGATGCATCCTCCTGAAACGATTGCGTGGTGGAAAAAAACGGAAGCATCTGTCGCAACCAATGAACCGGCAGTGGAAACCCCTTAAATAGGAAACCATGCCCGAAATGGAATGAGGTACCATGACGTCTTATATCGATGAACCCACTGCTATTCGTGTTGGAGAAGAACTCAATCTAAACCAGCTAGAAGTTTTTCTGAAAGATCAAATTCCTGGTTTGAATGGAATATTAAAAGTTCATCAATTTCCTGCCGGTTTTTCCAATCTGACGTATTTGATCCAAATTGGTGATCGAGAAATGGTGCTGCGGCGTCCTCCTTTTGGGCGAAAAGCCAAATCTGCCCATGATATGGGGCGAGAGTATTGGGTGTTGCAACGGTTGAAACCAGCCTTCCCTTATTGCCCTGAGGTGTTGGTCTATACGGAGGATGATTCGGTGTTGGGATGCCCATTTTATGTGATGGAACGGCTCCAAGGTATCATCCTACGTAAAGAATTACCTGCCGGTTTTTCGCTCGCTGTTGAAGAAATGCAGCAGCTTTGCAAAGCATTGATTGAGGTACACGCCCAATTGCATGCTTTGGATTATGAGAGCATTGGCCTAGCGGATCTAGGAAAACCAGAAGGCTATGTTCAACGGCAGATCAAGGGATGGAGCCAACGCTATGCCGCAGCTCGAACCGAGGATGCCCCTAGCTTTGAATCAGTCATACAGTGGTTGTATGACCACCAGCCTCAAGACAATCCGGGGGCGCTCATTCACAATGATTACAAATTCGATAACGTTGTGCTGGATCCTGAAGATCCATTGAGAATTATTGGTGTGTTGGACTGGGAAATGGCTACACTCGGAGATCCCCTCATGGACCTGGGAAGTTCTTTAGCGTACTGGATCCAACGAGACGATCCTCCGTTTTTGCAAGCCGTTCGGATGTTGCCAACACATATAGAAGGGGCGATGTCGCGGAGGGAGTTGATTCGGCACTATGCTGAGGTTTCAGGAAAGACTATCGAGAATTTCGATTTCTATTATAGCTTTGGATTATTTCGGTTGGCAGGAATTGCTCAGCAAATTTACTATCGCTTTTATCATGGTCAAACCCGAGACCCCCGTTTTAAACTCCTCATTTATGCTGTCCGAGGCTTGGAACAGATGGCTCAGCATGTCATCAAAAAATCAAACCTGTAAGATGCGATTCTTGTCAGCCTGCCGCCCTCTCTAGCCGGGCTTTCACTTTCTGATCAATTTTGTTTTCTAAAATTGGAGACTGTAAAATCATACTTCCTACCCCTTGCACAATTTCTTTTTTCCACTCCTCCAACTTTTCATCAACGTTTGTTTGCATCTGCTCCAAGTCGTCTTTGGTGGCCATTTCGGTTTTGACTTGTTTCAAATCCGTTTTGACTAGTTCTAATTCGTCTTTGGTGGCCATCTCCTTTCTAATCTGTTCCAGGTCTGTGGCCATCTCCTTTCTAATCTGTTCCAGTTCGTCTTTAGTGGCCATCTCCTTTCTGATTTGTTCCAGGTCTTCCTTGGTGGCCATTTCTTTTTTGATTTGCTCCAAATCGTCTTTGGTTGCCAATCCTGCGAAACGTGCATCGTTTTGTTGTTGAGCATTCGTGTTGAATTTGTTGACAACAGCCTCTGCGGTATCTTGGATGATTTGGTGCAGCTCTGGTTTGCTGAATTGGATCAAAGTGATTTCTTGGGGCATCATACCCTCCTGTACTGAGTTCACTAAAAAATATTGAAAAAATATTTTTTCGAGCAACTTACTTATACTCAGTAAGCTATTCGAGAAATTTCTAGATTTCAATAAGTTTTTTAGAAATGTGTAAAAAAAAACACTTTTTGAAAAGTTATAGCTGAAAGGCATAACCCAGGATAGGTAATAATATACCGAGAAGGAGTCATATACCGAGAGGGACTATTGCTGTGAGACTTCTTGAGTGGGCTGGCCGTCGTTGCGGAAAAAGTAGAGCTTGCCGGATTCGCTACCAATGATCATATCCACATCGTCATCGGCATCGAGGTCGCTAAATACGGGAAAGCTGCCTACCGGAAATTCAAGGTTGGTAAACCAAGTATTATTGGACTGCCATCCCCAAGGACTATTGGGATCAATCGGAACCTGTTGGAAGTTTTCAACAGGGCCTCGGTCAGAGCCGATGATCAGTTCAACTTGGTCGTCATTATTAAGATCAGCAATGGTAGGGGTCGCTCCAATGCCTACATCCAAATCCAAGTACTTGCGATGGACGAGTTCGAAATAAAAACTATTGTTGGCTCCGGGGCGTTGGATGAACTCTTGGAGCTGCCCCTTGAAATTGCCAATGATCAGATCCAGCAGTCCATCTTGGTTGATATCAAAGAAGGCGGGACGGGAGTTGAGCCCCCCCGTAATTCCACGGAAGGCCTCATTGTTTGCCACGAATTCTGGAAAATCGAACGAGCCTTTGTTTTCCCAATAGGTGATGGTTCCCCTTTCGTTTCCAACCACAAGGTCTAGATCTCCATCCTGTTCCAAGTCGACAAACACTGGCGTGGCATTGCGACCTCCATTGTATTCGAGGAAACGGTTGGTCACCTTCACCCAACGCGGTTGAGAAGGACTGCCTTCGTTGAGGAATTGTATCAATTCTCCTTGTTTATTGCCGATGATCATATCGAGGTCGCCATCCACATCGAAATCAAAGAAAGCGGGAACAGCGCGTTGTCCTACATCGATTTGACCATATTTGTCGGTAACCAGCACATAAACCGGATCAAATGGAAGATCCAAGGGAATTTCTGGAAGTAAAGCTTCCTCTTCGATGGCCGGGAAAGCGTCGACTTCCACGATTTCCGGTTCTTCCGCAAAAGGGTCATCCGTATCCGTTTGTTCGACGGAATTGTTCACAAATTCTTCTTCATCTTCCAAATCTTCACGCTCGATGAAACCACGATTGAGCCAGATCATGATATTGCCTTCGACATCACCCACTAAAAGGTCAATTTGTTGATCTCCATCGAAATCTGCAGGGTGTGGAGTGCTGAATCCTACCGTTTCGATACCTGCCCAGCGGATCGTTTTCAGTTGCCAGCCACGAGTGATGGGCAGGTTGGGATCAATATCACTACTGATCACTTTCAACAATCCGTCGCGAGAACCTAAGATTAAATCGGGTTGGTCATCGTGATTCCAAGCAAAAAACATGGGAGCGAGATTGCGATCCTCCAAGGTATAAGCAAACCGAGTGCTTTTTAGCTCAAACCGCGGTTCTGTTTTGGAACCACTGTTTTCGTAGAAGATGATACGTCCTTTGCTGTTGCCGACAAAGAGATCGAGATCATCGTCTTTGTCAATATCCACAAAATTGGGAATGCTGTTATTACCGGCATCCACTTCACCAAAGGACAGCTCGGTGATTTCCCAATTGGGACGATTCTGGGTGCCTATGTTGGTGATCAATTCTAGCCGGCCATTGCGTTTGCCAACCACGATATCGAGGTCATTGTCCCCGTCGATGTCGACCAAGACAGGAGCGGTATCGGCACGTTGATTGGGATTGAACAACGGTGCTTGCATTGCACGCCAATTGGGGGAACGGCCTGTACCGATGTTTTCGTAAGCATAAAGTTTTCCAGAACGCCCACCTAACATGAGGTCTAAGTCTCCATCATTATCCCAATCTCCACTGGTGACGGTAGTATTGCGGTCACCGCTCAAGAAATGACCAAACTCCAAAAAGTTACGGGTGCTCAGCCATAGGTTGTTGCGATAGGCCATCGTGCGAGAAAAATTCTCATCTTCTGCCGTTTCAGCGGTGTCGGAGGGCGCTTCTTCTCCAGCAGGGGCCAGTGGATCGGGAGCAGCTGCATCGGGGGCAGCGACCTGAGCGGGGAGGGCGCGGGGGTTGGGATTCCATTGAAATGCACCTTGGTTGGCATTCGCAGGATCGGCGGCAGGGTCGGCAGCGTTGGCTGGGTCTTGAGCGGGGTCCGGTGCACCTTCTACAGGGGCTTCTTCTTGGGCTGCGATCACTCCACGGGGACGAACGATGTAATCGGCATAGGTTTGCAGGTCTTGGTTCACATCATTGGGGATGTTGAAAGCACGTCCTAAGGCCGGAAGGCACGCGGGAGCACCATCCAATTGATTGCATACATTTTGTAGGATCAATAGGTGGTCGTCTTTCCAATTGATTTCAGAAAGATCCACATTCTGAATCCGTGGTAATTGAGTTTGGAGAACTTCACGATTTTCATAGTAAATCATTTGCGAGGTTGAAGAACCGACTAACAACTCATCGAATCCATCTTGGTTGAGGTCGTAAAATACAGGAGAAGCATAACCTCCGGCATCAATAAACAGAAAACGATCCGATTCCATTTTCCATTTGGGAGCAAAGGAACTGCCGTTGTTGTAGTAGAAACTGATTTGTCCGCTAGCCTTTCCTACTGCCACATCCCACAAACCGTCATAGTTCCAATCCACCCATGCGGGGGAGGCATCGACTTCTGGGGCAATGTCGCTAATCAATTGACGTGGATAAAAGCAACGATTCCGGGTGAGTGCTGTCGTATCGATTTCTTCGGTTTCTGTACAAAATTTTGCTCGAACCGGTACACCAGCATTCAGATAGAGATAGACTTTTCCTACATGAGTCCCGATTAAGAGATCAGGTGCACGGTCTGTGTTGACATCTTTGAAGCGTGGGACTGTGTTGGTTCCAGGGCGTAATCCCATATAAGACGGTGTGGCCAATTCAAAGATCGGCAACAATGCATTTCCGATGTTGTTGTAATGAAAAATGGTGCCATCTTTGGAACCGATGAACAGGTCCAAATCTCCATCTGCATCGATATCGACAACCGTCGGGGCGGCGTTTTCTCCTACATCAATGATCGTTTCCACACGCTCAGTATTGTTTCCTCCGGTGCTTTCTAAGTGGTAAGCTTTCAAATCTTCGGTCTGCAACACAAACTTCGGTTCCCCCGGTTTGCCTGTATTAATAAAGAGGGCCAGACGCCCATCGGATTTTCCAATCAACAGATCGTCTTTATTGTCCCCATCCACATCGGCAAAACTGGCTTGGCTTCGGGAAAAAGGACGGGTGTAGAGGAGCCGTTGTTCGCCCTCAAGCCGTCCATAATAGATCCGTTCCCAGGTATAGATCAGTTCCTCTTCATCAGGAATGATGACTTCTTCATCAGGTAGGGTTTGGGCGAAGCCAATATCAACGCCAAATCCTAAAAACAGTCCGCCCCCAAGTAAGTTCGTCAGTAGACTGAAAGCAACGAACGTTTTTGCCCAGTGGTAACCTTCTCCCGGTAAAACCCACCTAGCCTTTTGCCCTATGGGGTTGTGTTGCATATCGCTCTCCAAGCTTGATTATAGTCGCGGTAGACCTCCTCTGAATTCCCAGTTCTCAACAGATCGCATACAGAGCGGGAGAGGTTGCAGTCCAGGCCGTGTCAATAGGTAAAACTAGATTTCGCTGCGTTGTGGATGATTGTGCAAAGTCTATGCATATGCTCGACCAGTTTGCCATAGATTGGTTGGATTGCAAATTGAGCCACATCCAAGATCTTGGCATGAGATTGGCAATTCTAAGGGGAGAGGTCTTTTTATTCGTTCTTTCGTTTCTGTTTCTCAGGAAAAACTTATGCAGACCAAAGTATCTAAAAAAACAAAATCGCGTGTCGTCATTCATGCCAACACCTGGATTTTATTAGCCGGTGTGGTGTTTGGAATTTGTATTGGAGTCGGAGGTATTTATGGTTTCAGTTCCAGTTTCAAAAAAGGCGAGTTGCTAACCAAGATGGTGCACAACAACAGCATGGAAACGCTGATCAACTATGACCAAATGCATTTGGCATATCAACGCGAAGGACAATTGGGTTTAAGCAAGCTCTTTGAGCGAGCCACGCGCAATTACTTGGCATCGCGTCCCCCGATTCTTGGCAAACCCGGCGATGCGGAAGAAGCCTCTTGGGGAGATCAAATAGTTGCCAAAGTGGAAACCTATACCACCCAGATCACAACATGGTTTAGTGAACAGTTGAATTAGGAGGTCTTATGTTGCGATGGACGTTTCGAATTCTGTTGCTAGTAAGCATTATTTTTGTAGGGTTTGTGGTGTTTCATCCAGAGTTGAGCGAAGAAGCATCCGGAGTTGCACAAGCGGGTCTGAATCTATGGGGTGACATAGTCGATTTGAGCGAAGCTCTATGGAGTGTTCTGACTGAAAGTGCCGAGGTCGTTGTCGAATTATGGGACGAATACGTAGCCAATGGATGGTTCGCGTGACCAAAATCGTCTCTTGTCTTTGATTATTTTAGAATAATAAAAACATTTTAAATGTTTTTGTGCGGCCTAGAAAATTGATAAATGATACCAATCACATGGAGGTGATATGAAAAAAGTGAAACGAACGAACCGTCTGCGAACTTTGATTGATATCGCAGTGCCCCGCGGTGTGGACTTCTCGGAATTGCTCAAGAAAGCGGACTGGGATGAAATCGAAAATGCTGTGGATTTGGCATGTTTGGAAGCGAATTGTAAATTTTTAGATGTGGTGACCAAAGAAAATGGTTTGTCAATCTTAGTGACGCTTAAAAAGTTGAATCTGGATGAGACGATTGATCTGTTGGAAAAAGAACTCAACCAACGTGTCAAAGAAGTGATTACGGATTTAGCGGAATGGTTCCCAGAAGAGAGTTTTTTCAATCAGCTTTCTATCACCAGCGTCGATGCCGATGGTCCTGCTTCCATTCCAGGAAGTGAAGTGACCCCCAACAATAGCAGTACGGAAGAGATGGCTGCTTTCGAGGCTCCAGAATCGGTGGAAGAACCCGCGGCATTTGCCACAATTGAAGAAGACACGACCGACGAAGATTGAAGAGCAACCTCATCACTTCGTGAAAGTGAGGCTCATCAATTCTTGATGTTGCTGGGCCTCCTAACACTTCACACTTCCCCTGAGCAGGCCCCGTGTCTGAAAATCGGTCTCAGAAGCGACCCGTTTGAAAACTTGTTGGATCAACTACTGAGTATCAGTCAAGAGAATCAAAAGAATATTTTGGGGACATTGCAGGAGCTGATCGAATTCGAGCAACTCACCGAGGGGATCGAACTGAGTGTGGACTCCCACATGCGATCTGAGGCTATGACCTGGGTATCAGACTCTTTCCAGCAATTGGCCTCGCAATTGATCCATTTGGCTCAACACCGACAAATGGATATCGCAAGTCTCCTCCAACAATTGCTGCAAAACCGGACTCACCTACTGGTCGATTTAGCTCCCACTGTCGAATCGCTCAAACAGCAGGGCCGTGCGATCTCTATCGAAAATTTGTGTGAGGTGTGACCTACCTTCGATAGCCTCGTTTTTCTTCTGGTGACATTGTATGGGTGGCCGGATTGCAGGCGAGATGATCGGTCATCAAAGGTGCCCATTGTTGCATTTGCCGCATGGTTTCCAGCATACGAGACGATGGCATAGAAGCGACAGATGGGAGAGTATCATCAAGATTGACAACACGATTAGTATCGCTGCCAAACGTGGTTCCTAGAAAAACAAGGCACATTTCATCTGTGGTTGCATCCCCCCAGGAAACCTCAATAGGAGGCGAACTCGGTTGATTCGGATTGTCAGCAGAATTGTCATAAATGCAGGTGATCTTGAGTTGATCCCATTGATCGATGACCACGGGTGTTTTCAGATTATAAGTGGTTTGCCAATTGAAGTCCCATTTAGGGATGTGCAGCACTTCTTCTTCCGAACCATCTCTCCGAACAACGCTGAATGTGATTTCTTTTCCCAGCAGATGGGCATGTGGGGATACCGAATGGATGGTCATGGGCAATTGGGCTTCGGGAACGCGAGGCTCGTTGAAATTTTGCAAGAGAAAAACATACAAATCAGCGAGAAGTGCGAGAGATTCTCGATGATTGGCTTCGTTGGGAGGGATGTCTAGATCAGGATCCGCAAAGAGCAGCATGTGTAGCTGTTCTTGAGGCATGGTTTCTGATGTCCAGAGACGCACGGTGCTTTGATCGATGCCTTGTGGGTCTTGACGGGTGAAGTAATGCACTTGCATCGCGAGCAAAGAACCCGCTTCCACCTTAAGGGCTTGAGTGGTCGATTCGGCGGGTTGATTACCCGGCGCCCACACCGTGATGAAGTTCCCCCCCAAGCCTTCTGAAACGTCGGGCAACGGACCCCCGTAACAACGATAACCGGGATCAGGATCCGCAGCTTCGGCCTCACGGGCACTTTCCCGGTTTTCGGGTGAGATGGCATACATGATCACATGGTGGACAATGTTGTCGTTGTCCGGCAAAACATCATTGGCAAAGACATAAGTGGTTTTTTCAAAACCTGGATCGAACAAAAAGCACTGGTAGATATCTTCGCCGTTGCTCTGATATTGGGCAGGCTGAAACGGTGCTTCCATCGTGAATTCCCGCATGGTGCCGGCTGGGGTGGAGGCCTCTGGAGGTAAATAAGCCGTGGTATTAGACACATCGCCTTCGGGCATCCCGTCATCGACCCACTTTTCGATTTTACGGATGTCTCGTTCCGATAACCCACGATAGTTGAGCAATCGTGATCCATCGTCTGCCCCAAAAAAAGGCGGCATGTATCCCACATGCTCGTGCCGTCCACCAAAACGGACTCGTGTTTTGATGGAGCTTCCTAAAGCCACCGTGGTTTCGTAATCGTAAAATGAGGGGACGCCGCCTCCCCCCACTTGATGGCATTCCTGACAATTTTCCTGAAAAATTTGTTGTACATCACCATGGTATCCAGAGTGGGTGACGTCTCCATGTACCACTGAGACCGTGCCTTGTGATTGTAGATCAAGTACCTCACCAGATTGAGAGACGGTGAGGTGGAGTGTGTAGCTGCCTTCCGGCAGAGATTGGGTATCCCAAGTATAAGCCAGTTGTCCATCGGATACGACAACCCCGGTGGCAATGGAATGGCGAGTTACGTTCCCCAAACGATTGTCGCTATAGGCCACATCAACCAATACAGAACTGTCTGGAGGCGGGTTGAGAAATTGAGCGTTGATCGCATAATTTTGATCTGCGGTGTCGATATGGGAACTCGTGAACAGATTTTGAGACGCTGAATTCAAGCCAAAGGAAGCATCTTCAATTGTGTTCTCAGAAATGCTGGCGCTGTCGTCGGAGGCGCTGCTGCTGCCCCCATCGCTACTGGATGATTGGCAATTGCTCAACAGAAACAAAGTTGCAATAATCACGGAGAACCAATAGGTCAATTTCATGGGGTACCTTCTAGTTTAAGATGATCGGCAAGCAGGCAGTCCTTCGATGCAAAGGGCACTCTGTTAATTGTAAGCCAGATTCGCATGCATTTCGATGTGAAATGATGGAAACATGGAAGATGCAGGACGGAATCACCTATAGGTTACTGAGGCAATCTGATTATTCATTCATTCAAGAGAGGTAATTATGACGAAACTCAAAACAATTTTGGTCCCTACCGATTGTTCCCCGCTATCGGGGGTGGCTGTGCAGTATGCTGTGGAATTTGCCCAGAAATTTGGGGGCACATTGCATTTACTGTATGTGCTGGATGTACGAGCCCCCACAGTGATGTCTGATATCATGACCAAGGAGATCCAAATTGCCAAACAGGAGTTGGATCGAAAGATGTTTCAACAGGGGGTAGAAATTTTGGGATCTTTTTGGGGGTCGGTAGGAACCCCTTCCGTAGATGTCAAACAAGAGGTGGTGGAGGGAACTCCCTATTTGGAGATCCTCCGCTATGCCAAGTCGGAAAACACCGATATGATTGTCATGGGGACACACGGTAGGACGGGTTTGCAACATATGTTGATTGGAAGTGTGGCGGAAAAAGTCGTTCGGCATTCGCTGTGTCCAGTCCTAACGGTACGGGAAGAGGGACATCAATTCGTCCCCATTTAATTTTAAGCAGAGGCGGCTTTGACGCCGCCTCTGCTGCCGGATGCTCCCTTCCTTGACATCCCCCTCGCTTACAGTAAAATTTCTCTACCTTTTGTTTTCTTGTCTTTTGTAATCCCCTTGTGTTTGTGCAGGCCTATCTCTTGAGGAGCTTCTATGTTCAATTTTAAAAATCTGTCGGATTCGCAACCCTATGAAGAAGATGTTTATACCCCCGCCCAATATCGTGTGTCGTTTGAGGAGTTTGTGGAAAAACGACGCACGTCGATGCGCCCATATGTATTTGATCTGAGGACTCAAGAAGAATTCGATGAAGGGCATTTGCCAGGGGCGTACTCGCTGCCCTTTGAGCATTTTGAATATTCGATTTATCAGATGCCCTATGAAGGGGATATTCTTGTCTATGGCGGGGGCAATCAGGAAGCGGAACGTGCCGGGGAAATTCTGTATGAAAATGGGTTCGATCACTTTTTCTTCATTGATTCCTACGAAGAATTGCTACATCACCTCAAAAACGCTCCATTCAGCGTCACGGAAGCTGCCCAAGATCAAATCCAACAGCGTCTACAAAATGATACCACTTTGAAAGGTTTGAGAATTCACGCCAAGATCATCTCTCCCAAAAAGGCTCGATTCAGTGTGGCATTTGTACCCGTCACTGCCGAAGTGGCCAAAGATTTTGTGATCCGTGTGGGTGAGTTCGATGTGTATGTGGATCCCGATAGCCTGTTGTACCTAGAAGGCTGCACCGTGGATTTGGATGCCGAACAAGAATTGGGACTCTCCATCAGCAATCCAGATAAAGAGGTGCAGCCACTCAGTGGATCCGCTAAAGAGATCATGCAACAATTATTGGATGAACAGATCAACCCAATGGTGGCAGCACACGGTGGGTTTATCGACCTGATCAATATTGAAGACGGACGAGTCTATTTGGAATTTGGAGGAGGTTGTAAAGGCTGTGGAATGGTCGATGCCACTTTGAAACAGGGCGTGGAAGTGATTGTGAAAGAACAGATTCCCGATATCGTTGAAATCCTAGATGTGACGGATCATGCGAACGGGACGAATCCTTACTTCAAACCTGGAAAGTGATGAATGTCGTCCTTCTCTCGACTTATGAATTGGGACGCCAGCCATTTGGGCTGGCGTCCCCGGCTGCGTGGCTGAAACATCACGGTTATGGCGTGACAGCTCGGGATTTAGCCATTGATCCTTTACCCATCGAAGCCATTCGGAAGGCAGACCTCATTGCCTTTTATACCCCCATGCACACAGCCACTCGTTTGGCCGCTCAATTGATTCCAAAGATTCGACAGATCCATCCTCAAGTCCCGTTCTGTTTCTATGGTTTGTATGCCCCTATGAATGAAGCCTACCTCTATCGGTTGGGCGCAATTGCGGTGTTTGGCGGAGAATTTGAAACCAGCTTGTTACAACTCTGCGAATACCTTGAGAAGATTGTTCCTCAGACTGTGCACGAAGAAGCGATTCGACAGATAGTGCCTGGGGTTTCGTTGAAGCGTCAGCAGTTTCTTATACCCGACCGTGATCAATTGCCCGGATTGTCTCAATATGCTCAGTTGATACAAGAGGGGAAACCCTCAAAATTGGTAGGAACTGTGGAAGCGTCACGAGGGTGTAAGCATCGTTGTCGTCATTGTCCCGTGGTGCCGGTGTATGAAGGTAAGTTTCGGATCGTGCAACAGGAAGTGGTGTTGGCTGACATTCGCCAGCAAGTCAAAGTGGGGGCAGAGCATATCACGTTTGGAGATCCGGATTTCTTAAATGGACCAGGGCACGCATTGCCTTTGGTTCAAGCCCTGCATCGGGAATTTCCTGGGCTGAGCTACGATGTGACCGTCAAGGTGGAACACCTGTTGAAGTATGCAGCACACCTTCCGGCTTTGCGAGATACGGGGTGTGTCTTAATCACAAGTGCCGTGGAATCCTTCGATGCTCACGTCTTGGAGGTTTTTGATAAGGGCCACACCTTGCAGGATTTCCGAGAAAGCCTGCAATTGCTCCGTCGTATCGAACTGGCATTGAATCCTACGTTTGTCGCGTTTACACCGTGGACCTCATTAAAAGGCTATCGTCATTTTTTAAAAACGTTATGGGAGTGGGAGTTGGTGGAACAAGTGGCATCGGTTCAATTGGCCATACGTTTGTTGGTTCCAGAAGGCTCCAAGCTTTTGGGCAGGGAAGAAATGCAGGCTTGCTTGAAAGGGTTCAGTCCCGAGGAATTGGCTTATGAGTGGAAGCACCCTGATCCATACATGGATCAGTTACATGAGGAAGTGACAGCGCTCGTGAGCCACGGCATAGCGCAGCAAAGGTCCCGCACCGAAATTTTCCAGAAAGTATGGAAGGTTGCTCATCAAAAGGAGGCCACAGAAACGGAAGCGGCTCTGCCCGAGTTGACACCTACTTCAGGGAGGAGACCCCGAGCTGCAATCCCTTATTTGAATGAGCCTTGGTACTGCTGAGCAGAGCCAACAAAAGAGCAGGTGGCTCTTCTGACAACTAACATTTGAGCGAGGAAGAATGAGAAAAGTCTTAGTCGTTGATGATGAAGCGTTCATTCGAGAGATTCTGTATGACCGTTTGACTGAAGAGGGCTATGCTGTGTTTTGTGCAGAACGGGCTGAATTGGGGTTGACGCTTGTGGAAAAGCATTCTCCTCATGTGGTGATTCTCGATTTGGCGATGCCTCAAATGAATGGCATCGAATTTCTAAAGCAGCTGCCGCCAAGGCCGTTAACGGCAATGTCTGTCATTGTACTGACTGGCTATGGCTCCAATGAAGCGGTGGCACAATGTTATCGACTGGGCATTCAGGCTTTCTTGCGCAAGCCGATCAATTTTTATGAGCTGCACGGCTTAGTTCAACGAGCCTTTGCTTTAAAAGAGGCGATGGAAGCGAAAGAAAAGGCCTATCGTCTGCTTAAAAAAACGTTCGACAGCATGGGGGAAGGTGTCGTCACACTGGACGAATATTTCCATATCCGAATGATTTCCCAGAAAACCTGCCGCATGTTGGATTTGGTAGAAGCAGATGCTTTGGGCAAGCCCGCAGCCTCCATATTAGGTGCTCAGATAGCAGGACCTACGGGAGTGCTCATGCAGCATGTGCAAAAGAAGCCAAATGCAACCGAGGTGTCTACGCAAATCCTCTGTCCTTCAGGAGCCATTATTCCTGTGTCGCTTTCCATTTCACCACTCGACGATGAAGGTGCTGACAAAGGGTGGCTTTTGTTGTTTCGAGACTTGCGCCAAGAAGAACGACTGCGTCTGGACAACCCCCGTCGGAACGCATTCGGGTCGATGATCAGTTGTGATCCAAGCATGCAGGAAGTTTTTCGATTGATTGAAAAAGTGGCGCCTAGCAATGCCACCGTGTTGATCGAAGGCGAAAGCGGTACGGGTAAAGAACTCACGGCTCAAGAAATTCACAATCGGAGTTTTCGAGCACAAGCCTCGTTCCATGCGGTCAACTGTGCTGCCATTTCGGCAAATTTGTTAGAAAGCGAATTTTTTGGTCACGAACGCGGAGCGTTTACCGGAGCACACCAGGCCAAACCAGGACGGTTTGAGGTGGCCAATCATGGCACTTTGTTTTTAGATGAAGTGAGTGAAATTCCTTTGGAATTGCAAGGGAAGCTGTTGCGGGCGCTACAAGAGCAAGTGTTCGAACGGGTGGGGGGAACTCGGAAAATCAAGGTGGATGTGCGGATTATCACTGCCAGCAATAAGCCTTTGAAACGACTCGTGGAAGAAGGGAAGTTTCGTGAAGACCTGTATTATCGCCTCCATGTGGTGCCGATTCAGTTGCCGCCTTTACGAGAGCGGTGCCAAGACATTCCATTGTTGGTTTCTGCATTTATCGAAGAATTCAATCGGCGTGAACGCCGCGAAGTGCGCACCGCCATGCCCAAAGTTCAGCAAAAGATGGTGGACTACGCGTGGCCGGGCAATATTCGAGAATTGTATCATATGATTGAGTATGCGTTTGCTGTGAGTACAGGCACTATCTTGCATCCTCAACATTTCCCGACCCTCTTGGAGCATACAGAAAATAACGTCGACATGTCGCCTCCTCCGCAAAATGAGCGCGAACTGATTTTGCTAGCCTTACAAAAAGCAAACTTTAATAAAAGCAAAGCTGCCGCTTTACTCGGAATCAATCGATCCACTCTTTATCGTAAGCGTCAAAAGTATGAAATTTGAGAGATGATGCAATTTGGTGCTTTCAGTGAAAAAGAGTGAATCGTTTTTGAATTTTTACCACTATTGCAAAACCGATGCTCCACTTTTCCGATGGCTTTCTCCTCAGACGCTTCCAATTCGTGCCTTCCCGCATGGTATTTCAAAGTTAGTTCACTTTACTTCATTGCGATCCCTCGAACTTCTTTCTAGCATCTGTTCGAATTGCTTCTTTGTTTCAGCCTGCCTATGGTGCGGTTTGGTGCAAAAATTTTCGGTTGAGCACCAGAATGGTGCATCTTGATGCGTATAGAGGAAACCCTAGAATTGAATTTAGGAGTATCGAGTACACTAAACAGCTGTAATTATTTTGTTTTTCATGGGTGGCATGGATTTCGCCAAAAGGAGTAATAAGGCAACTACCGAAATGGGGGTGGTGGCCTAGTCTGCATGCTTGATTAGGAACGTGGGTGTGCAGACTGGGCCTCCTTTTGAAATCATTCAGCTACCCACCATGAACTGATCGGCATGTTCCCAGGTTGAAACCGTCCCAACCTCTCAAATGACCTGGATGTCGTATAATATTTAGGAGCTAAGTGTCCTTAATCGATACCTACGGACGCAGTTTCGTTCCTATTTCCCATTCGTGAATTGTTATGATTGTTGTGAAGGAGAAATTATGCCTAACTTGGCGATGTTGCAGACGATGAATATTCTGTTACTGGAAGATGACCTCCATATCCGTGCGTTTCTAAAAGAGATTTTGAAGCATCCGCATTGGCGTTGCTTTGAAACCCCATCTGCCGAATATGGGCTGGACTTATTAAAACGCTATGAATTTGCTCTCGTGATGATCGATCTTCGTCTTTATGAAACGTCGCAGCGGGAAAGCTTAGAACGGTTGCGCATGAGCCTGGATGCTTTGGGTATTCCCACGTTGTTCATCACCACCACTTCAGGAAATTATCAGTGGTTGTTGGAGTCGGAAGATTCCCACACGATTGATTTTATCTTCACGCCATTGCGGCCTGAATTGGTAAAAAATAGAGTGGCGACCTTCTTGGAACTCTATCGACAGAGAAAGAAGGTGGAACATCAAACCCAAGAATTGCAAGACACACAGGATCTACAGTTTTTACTCAGCGACAGTCTGATCCAAACGGCCGGGAACCTGAAAGAGTCCAACCAGCATCTCGATATTTCACCCGAGCAACTAAAGCATTCTTATTATGAATTGGAACGACTCCATAAACTATTTCGTTCCTTTGTGCCAAAAGAATATTTGCAGCGTACGTTGGCCAAACAATCCGTACTGCCAGGAGAATACCATGAAGAGCATTTATCGGTTTTTTTCATGGATATTCGTAACTACATGCAACATTCGGAAAAGTTGGGACCCGAAGAACAATTTGAGTTTTTGAATACATTTTTCAACATGGTGAGTCCTCCGATTAGCAACAGCCACGGTTTTATTGATAAATTTATTGGGGGTTCTTTTTTAGCCTTATTCGATGAAGTCGAATCGGCCCAACATGCTGTCAAGGCTGCCGTAGAGATGCAGATTGCATTGGCACATCATAATGTGTTGCGTCAAAAACAAGAACTCGCTCCAATTCAGATAGGAATCGGGATTGATACGGGGCTAGTGATGGTAGGCACCTTAGGCAATACTCTCCGGTTCAACACCTCCGTGTTAGGAGATCGTGTGAATCGTACGGCTCGTTTAGAAGAAACCACAAAACTGTTTCAGGCCCATGTGCTGATTACGGAACAAACCTATCGGCAACTCAAATCCGAAAATTTTTACATTCGCCATCTAGGCTATCACAAACTGCGAGGTGCTTCGAAAGCGATTCGTTTGTATGAGGTGTTTGATAGCAATCCGCTCCCCCTCCGCGAAATCAAGCAAGCAACCAAACTCCAATTGGAACAAGGCATTGAGTTATATGGACAACGGTGCTTCAACGATGCTTTGGAATGGTTCCAACAAGTGTTGCAAGTCTTTCCCAAAGATCCCGTAGCTTTGGCTTACGCCAAGTGCTGTCATTATTACCAAAAACACACGCCAGATGAGATCCCGTGGGACCGCAGCTTGGGGGATGCGGACAAGTTTATAGATCGTGATATCCGAAGACGCACACCACGATATGATGTTTGTGTACCAATACAGATTTATCCCAATGGCTCCCAAGCACCTCTGATGGGACAATCCAAGGATGTCTCTGTCGAAGGAGTACGGCTGCAAGTGAATCATATTTTGGAAGTCGGGAACGTGTTATCGGTCGAAGTGACTGTTCCTTCTACTCACGGCCAGTCCAACACTGTGTCTTCTTCGTATGAGATGTTGTGCCAAGTGGTGTGGCAACGCGCTTCCCAAGCTCGCAGCCAGCAAACTTGGGAAATTGGTTTACAACGTATTTCTATGCCGTTGGAACAGGAAAACCGCTGGAAGCAATTTCTACAAAACCTGTCTTGATGAGCTTCTGTCGCTTGTGAGGAACTCTATTTTTCGGTGACTGAGTTGCCCCTGCGCTTTTAGGGACGAGTCCTTTTAAAATCACCCCCACTTTTCGATACTCCAAGTTAGGCCTGTAGATCTTTTTGACCCCCTGCGAGGCCGCTTGAAGCAACTCTGTTTTGGTTTCGGTTGGGCTGGGTAAGCGTTGAACGCAGAAATTGTGGTAAGTCCGTGTTGTCGAGCTAGGATAGGATGCTTTCAAAAAAACATGGACGGAAGAAGCCAAGGCTTGTTGTAAGCGTAAACTTTCAGCAGCCCACACAGTGTAAGTACCCACAGCTTCTTGGAGTTTGGAGAGCGTGACGGCTGGGATATCAAAATCGTAGCAGCCCAGGATTTGTCGTTTGTGTTCACGGACCAGGTCGAAATCCATCGCAGGAATCCCTTGAAGCTCCGTGATAAGTCGGGAACTTTGGGCTGGAAGCGATTGACGAAGGCGACCCGAGGCAAATTTTAGATCCAAGATGGAACTCAATCCGTATCGATGGAGGGTTTGCGTGACGCCGCTTTCCACACCACATAAATCTTCGATTCGGATCTGAGACAGCAAAGAGTCCGGCGATGGGTGAGCCGAAAGATCAAAGATGCCCTGATAAAACGGATAACGCTGAGCTAGGAGACACGCCACCTGCGCTAAGGTTTGTGTGGTTCCTAGTCCTATGGTGACTGAAATGCCCGTATGACGGGCAACGGTGGAACGAATCTGGTGGGCGAGGCTCCAGATATCTTCGGAAGAGTCTCCTTCCAATGTTAAAAATGCCTCATAGGAAGAATGCACTTTTACGGATGGAGCAAGATTGAACAGGGTTTCCATGACACGTTGGGATATATCCATATACAACGCGTCATTGGCTTGGAGACACACGATTTTATTCTCAATGATCTGTGCTTGACATTCAGCTAGAGTCACTCCTTCGTAAATCCCCATGTTTTGAGCCTCGGTAGAGCAAGAAATCACCGTGTCTTTTTCGAGCACTAATACAGGAAGAGACCGGAGACGGGGGTTGAATAAGCGTTCACAAGCCACTTCAAATTGATCGCAGTAAATCGAGGCAATCACATGGTGTGTAAAATGACCTGTTGGGTTCGTCAGACTGGTAGAACTATTTGATACTATGGATGGCATAGACAACAACTCCCCACACCTCGAAATCGTGTTCAGGTGTGATTGCTAAAGGTGGATAACTTGGATTTTCCGCAACTAAATACAAATGATTCTTTTCACGTTTCAAACGTTTGACAGTAAATTCTCCATCCAGGATGGCTACAACAACCGCCCCTTCTTTGGGAGGGATGGCTCGGTCTACAACCAATATGTCATTTGGCAAAATGCCCGCACCAGTCATTGAGTCGCCTTCCACCCGCACAAAGAATGTGGCAGTGGGGTGCTCAATCAGCAGTTCTTCTAGATCCAACCGGGTTTCTGCCGAATCTTCCACAGGCCATGGAAAACCTGCGGGCAAACTTCTCATGAAAAATGATAACTTTTGTTTGCTCCCCTGCCGGTAGGGTACAGGCTCCCAAGTGGTATAGTGTTGGCGATTTCTTGCTAAAATCACAGTTCCTCCTCCTCATGAATGGTGATCAAGAATTCGTTGGTATTTCTATAGAAAAATTATGTTTTAAACGTATTATCAAGTTAAAAATTTAAATATAGAAAATATTTACGTAAATATTGAAATTTTTAATGAAGATAGATATGTTGCTTCAGAAGGCTCTTAAATGAAAAGTAAATTGATTGATTCTATAGCAAGAAGGAGGAACAAGATGATAACGACACTGATGACTGCATTTGTACCTATGGGACTAGTGGCTTTTCTGTTAGTTTGGTTTCTAGAGCAAGCCAAGCAGGCCTAAACACAATTTGAAGTAAATTCAATCTGCCGGAGGGCGAAATGAAACCGCATAGCGATTTTGTAAACTACTTGCTGGAATTGCTAGAGGATCTAGAAAATGTGCGAGCCAAGCGTATGTTTGGAGGGTATGGAATCTTCAAAGAGGATCTGATGTTTGGATTGGTGGCCGATGAGGTGCTTTATCTTAAGGTAGACGACCAAATACGTGCAGATTTTGAGGCACTTGGCTTGGGGCCTTTTGTATATCAAAAGCAAGATAAGGCCATGGCGATGTCATACTCCGAAACCCCACCTGAAGCTTTAGATAGTTCAGAAGATTTATTGCCATGGGCCGAAAAAGCCTATGCTGCTGCACAGCGAAATGCCAAACTCAAACGTAAAAAAAAGAAGAAAGACGAATCTGGATCGAAAAAGTAATTTTGCCTGAATTGTGAAACCCAAACACGAAGCCATGCCATGAAATATTCTCAACAAATTCGAGAAGCTTGTCGCCAAGGAGTCTGGGTAAAACCCACAAGTGGTACTGCCCTGGGGTATGTGCAGGCCAATTTGGTGATTCTACCGCAAGCTTTGGCGTTCGAGTTCATGCTGTTTTGTCACCGAAATCCCAAACCTTGTCCGTTGTTGGATGTGACCGATGTAGGGCATCCGGAACCTATATTGATCGCTCCTCAGGCCGATTTGCGAACTGATTTGCCGCTGTATCGGATTTTTCATGGCGGAGAACTTGTTCAAGAATCCACCCAAATCATCTCAGATTGGCGAGATGATGCGGTTGGGTTTCTATTGGGGTGTTCCTTCACTTTTGAAAATGCCATGTTGAATGCGGGATTGCCCATCCGTAACGTGGAGCAAGGAATCAATGTGCCAATGTATCGCACAACGATTCCTTGTGTTGGAGCAGGTCGCTTTTCCGGAAATATGGTGGTGTCCATGCGTCCATTGACTATGTCTCAAGCGGTCCAAGCGATTCAAATCACAGGACGTTATCCCAAAGCACACGGAGCTCCAGTGCATCTGGGCAGCCCTCAAGAAATCGGCATTTTGGATATCGATCAACCTGATTTTGGAGATCCGGTAGAAATTCGAGAAGATGAAATTCCGGTGTTTTGGGCCTGCGGGGTGACGCCTCAGGTGGTGCTAGAATCGGTGAAGCCGGAGTGGGCGATCGCCCATGCCCCAGGACATATGTTTGTGTCTGATTGGAAAGATGAACAATTGATGGCGTGAATACTTTTTTCGGGCAATCCGGTTAATTTCGATCCCACACTTAGACTCGAAAGTACAGGCGCTCTGGCCGTCCCACACCTTGGTACAGGAGGTCCGTTTTCATGACCCCATTAGTCACCAGAAATTCTAAGTACCGGCGGGCCGTGGTGCGGCTGGTCTTCATTTTTTGTCCAACGGCTTCAGCACTCAAGCCTTTCCCCTCCGCTTCTTCCACCACCGAGAGCACTTTTTGTAGCGTCACTTGATCAATGCCCTTAGGCAAATCGTCTTTGGTGGTTCGGTCCAAATAGGACATATGAATCCATTGATCCACATCTTCTTGATCCAAGTGCGTCAATTTCTCTAAGTTGTGTCGATATTCTTGATACCGCAGCATCGTTTGTTGGAAACGTTGGAAGTTGACAGGCTTCAAAATGTAATCAATCACCCCCCCTCGAATCGCAGCTTTGAGGGTTTCCACTTCTTTAGACGCTGTGATCAAAATGATATCAATCGATTGATTCTGGGCACGAAATTTCCAGATCAAATCCAATCCAGAGCCATCGGGAAGTGTCACATCCAGGAGCACCAAATGGGGTTCCAACACCTCAATCATGTCACTCGCTTCTTCCAGGTTTTGAGCTGTGCCTAGCACTCGAAAATTATCGATTTTTTCGATAAATCGACTTTGGATTTTGGCAATTTTCACATCATCTTCGATGATAACGACATCAAATGTGCTCATGGTCCGCTTCCAAAGAGGGTGACTGTTTCTTAGGGATATAAATGGTAAATACGGTGTGCTGGTCTTCTGTTTGAGAAATCGTGAGTTCTCCCCTCAAATAGTCCAATGCCTGTCTTGCCAGATACAAACCGACTCCGTGCCCTAACCCTTCTTTTGTAGAGACACCTTTCTGGAAGATCTGATCTTCAATGGCCGGGTCAATTCCAATTCCCCAATCTTCAATTTCAAATACTAAATCGTTGCCGAGATCCGTCATGAAAAACCAGACACGGCGTTGAAGGAGGGGCATGCGGTTGACCGCTTCAAAGGCATTGTCCAAAACATTGCCAAGAATACACAGCAGCTTTTCACGATTGATATGAGCGGGAATATGCCTCATGGAACTATCCCGATTGATCTGAAGATCGATTTTATTTTCTTTCGCTTGGTTGTATTTCCCCAATAAAAACCCCCCAAGGAGGGGATCTGAAACCGTTTTTACGAGGAAGTGAATAAGCTCTTGATATCCGGAGGTTTCCTGATCGATCAATTCAATGGCTTTGTCATAGGCCTTGATCGAAATTAATCCCGAAATCGTGTTCAGCTTGTTGGAATACTCGTGTGTCTGGGCACGCAATAAATCGGAATACTGTTCGATCTGAGAGAGTTGTTTGGCCAACGCATCGATTTCTGTCTTTTTTTGAAAAGATGTGACCACTCCTGCAATTTGGTCCTGATGATGGATCGGGATGCGATTGACAATGAATTCTTGATCGTGGACCAAAAATTCTTGGTCGAATTGCGCTTTTCCAGATTGTAATACCTCCAACATTCGGGTCTCTGGCAAAACACTTTGAATGGGTTTCCCCGTATGCTGTGTGCTGGAAGCAATATCAAAGTGTTTGAGAGCGGCTTGATTGATCATGGTGATCTTGCCTTGTGAATCAATCGCAATGACCCCTTCTCGAATGGACTCTAAAATGGCATTACGTTCCTGAAACAAAATGATTAGATCTTCCGGTTCGACCCCATCAGTGAGACTTTTCACTCGTTGTGCCAGCAGGTAAGCAATCAGCAAACCCAAGGCTAGAGAAATGCCGATGTACAGCATGGCTTGAGTTTGATGTTCTGTGACAATGGTGTCGATGTCGGTCAGTAGGTAGCCGACAGAAACGATACCAATGACGTCTTGCTGGTTGTTGAAGATGGGAACCTTACCCCGTAATGATGGCCCGAGTGTACCGACTGCCTTGGAAACATAGGATTTGCCAAAAACTAAGGCCTCGGTATTATCCCCACCCACCATAAATTGGTTGAGACGTTCAGGAACTGGATGAGAATAGCGCCTCCCTTCTTTGTCTCCAATCACGATAAAGGCAGCTCCTGTGGTGTGCCTAATTTTTTCTGCCAAGGGCTGAATGATTCCTTGGGGATCTTGCTGTTCTAGGGCATCACGTATAGAAGGCATAATGGAAATCGTTTGAGAAACCTGTAAAGCCCGTTGTCCAATCTGCTCTTCAATGACCCCTGACATTTGGTACAGAAAAAAAGTCGCAAGAATAAACAATTGAAGAACCAGCCCTCCCACCATTAGCGAGACGATCCGGATCATCAATTTTTGTGCTTTAATCCATCTCCATAAAAATTGCGTCTTCGAAATCAACCATGCCATGTTTTTCTCCAGTGAATTCATGCCATGTTTATCACTGTTGCGTGGTTCTCTTAAGCATACCTCTCTGAATAGTTTAGAAAAGTAATAACAATTGAGATGCGTACTATGAAATCAACTTTATGAAATCAACTTTCCTAAAAATTATTCTTTGCAGACTTTATCAATTCTTCTGGGATATGTAACCCTAAAGCTTTTGCTGAAGTGAGGTTCAACGAAAGAATATTTTCATTCAAGAATCGAACAGGCATGGTTCCAGGAGTTATTCCCTGATACAGAACGTCACTTGCCATTGGAATCACCAATCTATCTACCATCAGATAATAGTCGCTACTTAAGGAAGCGACGGCACCTGTAGGAACCCCTTTTCTATGATAGGAGTAGATCGGTATCTTAGCAGGATCAGTGACCGCTTTAATCTTATCGACATTATTATAAAGAGTGCCACTCGAAGTAATAAGGATCGCATCGACCTTCTTTGCAACGAGGGCTTTTGTCGCCTCTGGAAGCTCGTCTGCAGAGTGGACAATCTGGGGAATTAACTTCAATCCATGTTTCTTAAATGCGTTTCTACTTTCCCGGACTTCCACATGCCTCGACTTATTTCCCGCATCAAAAATACCTCCTACGGTGTTCATATCAGGTTGGATTTGAAGAAATAATTCGAGCTGCTTCAAGACAGGTACATAGTAAGAAGCTCCTGAAATGTTTTTCCCAGGCTTTTCCAAACTTTTGATTCCGAGAAACAAAGGGTTGTTCGCATTGGTAAAAATGACAGGTGTTTTTTTCACCACGTGTCGTGCAATAAGCAACGCATCTGAAGTCACTGTAATGATCAAATCGAATTGCTCTTTGTCCAGTCGTTCTAAAGCTTTTTTCGCAATTTTATCGTTCTCTTTGCCCGAGTGCTGGCTGATTTTTAGACTTTTGTCCATTTCTAGAAGTTTTTTTTCTATATGTTTTGCAACAGTGCCTTGTTTATCGAGTCTATCGTCATAGTCGAAGATTGCTATCCGTTTTTCTGCATAAGCTGATAGAGCATAAAAACAGGTTATCAAGATCAATAATAATTTTGCCATTCCCCCTCTTAACTGAAGTTATTTTCTCATTTTTATACATTGGAAGAGCGTCATCCTTTGCTGCCCAGCAATTTTGAATTTTCATCCATTGCTGAGCAGCCAAGTTGAACTCTTTGGTCGTTACTCTTTTTTCCCCTTCATTTCTTTGAAGTAATTGAATAGTGGAACCAACAGAACAATCGCTGTAATTGCCAAAATGGTTGAAGTGATTGGGCGTTCTAACATTTCCAAAAAACTTCCATCGGTAATCAACAATGCTCTTCGTAAATTCACCTCCAATAAATCTCCCAAGACATAGCCCAACAACAGAGGGGCCATGGGAAAAGACAGGATCCTCAACACAATTGCAATCGCTGCAAAAAATACCATCATGTGGATATCAAACGTGTTGAAAGAAACGAGGTAGACACCAACCAAGGAGAAGAAGAGAATAAAAGGAACCAGATATTGGTGAGGAAGGCTGAGAAGTCTGGCAATATAGGGAATCAACGGCAAATTCAGGACCAACAAAATGAGGTTCCCCAGATACATAGAAACAATCACAGACCAAAAGACGGTTGGTTGCTCTACAAACAAACGAGGTCCTGGTTGGACTCCGTAGGAAATCAAAGCGCCGAGCATGACCGCTGTGGTCCCCGATCCCGGAATTCCCAGGGTCAACAAGGGGACAAAGGAGCCGGTACAAGCGGCATTGTTCGCCGTTTCTGGGGCCGACAGTCCCCGTAAGCTTCCTTCTCCAAACTCTTTTTTCCTCTTTCCTTTGGCCAGGGTTTGTTCCATTCCATATCCTAAAAAGGAAGCAATGGTTGCCCCAGCTCCTGGCAAAACCCCAATAAAAAAACCAAGGATGGAAGTGCGACCAATGGTTGGAGCAATTTCTTTGAGCTCTTCCTTGGAAACCTTCAGGCTTCCAAGCTGGCCTTGCGTTGCTTTGACCGCCTCCTCGCTGCTCGTATCATGCTTCAACACGGCATTCAGAGCCTCGGCAAGAGCAAATGTGGCCATTGCTAACAGCAGAAAACTCACTCCATCGATCAGATCCACACTGCCGAATGTAAAACGTTGGATCCCTGTCGGGCCATCTGTGCCAATGGTGGCAATCATCAATCCGAGTAGCGTCATCAGGATCGATTGTAGAAAATGGCCCCTGCCTGCGAACGCAGAGACAGCGGTCAATCCAAGCACCATCAAGGCGAAGTAATCCGCAGATTGAAAACTGAGTGAAACTTGAGCCAGAGCGGGTGCCGCCACCAACAATAGGATCGCTCCAATGGTCCCCCCAGAAAAGGAAGAGTAAGCCGCCACCGCCAGGGCAAATCCGGCTCTTCCTTTTTGTGCCAGAGGGTAGCCATCAAAAGACGTGGCTACGGTACTTGCGACCCCAGGTGCATTGATCAAAATAGAGGAGGTCGACCCTCCAAAAATAGCGCCATAATAGACCCCTGCCATGAGAATCATTCCCGTCGAGGGTTCAAACCCGTAGGTGATTGGAATCATTAATGCGATGGCGGAAATGGGTCCTAATCCAGGAAGCATTCCTATGAAAGTTCCTGCAAAACATCCCACTACCACCATGAGTAAGTTCAATGGCGTGAAGGCCGTCGTCAAACCAGCCAATATTCCTTCAAACATGGTATCCCCCCTTCTTTCAGCGAAATAAAAAGCCCGGATCGAGATAGATGCCCAGGAGCTGAGTCAAAATAGCCCAAAAGACAATCGTGATCGGAATGGCACCCAGAAGAATTTTGCTGGGTTGTTTAAGCCCCATCACAACGAACCCTCCACACAAAAATATAATGGTGGATAAAATGAATCCTAAGGTTTTGATGGTGAGTCCGTATATCAACATCAACCCCAGCAATCCCAAAGCTCGCTTCCAATCGAGTTTCAAAGCAGCTCTCAGCCATGCTGCCGTTCGATCTCCCTTAGTAGGAAGAACCAATAACAACAGAGCGATAGGAATTCCCACATAGCTGTAAAACAAAGGTAACGTGGATGGCGTCACCCCAATTTCATCAAAATCCATATTCGGAATTCCTTGCGCAATAAGTGCATATGCCACCAGTAACACCAGAAACAGAATGGCTCCTATACGGTTTTTTGTCATATTGCCTCCCTTTAGAAATAATGAACTTGGATTTCAATTATTTCAAAAATCCTAACTCACGCATCAGATTGCCGATTTCTTGTTCTTGTTGTTCCAGAAAAGTGGAAAATTGACTTCCAGGAGAATACAGCTCGACCCAACCGTAGCGATCCCGAACTGAGGCCCACTCGGAGGTTTTATACATGCCTTCAAACATCGTGAAGTACTGCTGTTGTTGTTCTTGCGACAAGCCAGGAGGTCCAAAAAAACCACGCCAGTTTGCAAACACAGCCTCGTATCCCAATTCTTTCAGGGTCGGAATTTCAGGAGCCGAGGGAGAACGTTTTTCAGAGGTGATTGCCAAAATTTTCAATTGGCCATCTTTGTGCTGTTCCAACACTTCAGAAAAACCGGTGACCAATAATTGTGTTTCACCAGAAAGCATTCCAGCTAAGGCTTTTCCACCGGCATCATAAGGGATGTATCTCACTTTTTTCGGATCGCCTCCGGCAGCTTTGAAGGCCATTGCTGCAACCAAGTGATCCATACTTCCACGGGAGGAGCCTCCAGCGATGCGAACCTTTCTTGGGTTTTCTTCGAATGCCTTCACCACTTCGGGCCAGGTCTTAAACGGAGAATCGTTGCGAGCGACCAAGGCTCCAAAGTCAGCAATCACTCCTGCCACTGGGGTCAAATCACGGAAGGATTGGGGAAAGACTTTTTGCAGGGAACGAATCACAATCGGTGTTGAGTTCACCATTAATGTTCCTTGCTGGCGGGATGCGGTTTCAATGAGATGCGCAATGGCTTTTCCACCCCCACCCCCTGACATGTTTTCGTAGGAAATGTTTTTGACCAAAGCGGATTTGGTTAATGCTTCACCGACTCCTCGGGCGGTGCCGTCCCATCCCCCTCCAGCGCCCCCTGGAATCAAAAAATGAATATTGTCGACTGCCAATGCCGGGCAAGCCAAAAAACTCACCATGAAGGTGATCGATAACAGATAAATTTTGAACTTTTTCATATTCCCTCCTGCCGATATGAATGAAGAAGCAACTTCACTTAAAAACAATTCTGTTCATTTAGAACATTCAAACAATACGGCTCTCACTTTCGTGAAAAGCACGGTCACCTTATAAAAAAAAAAGTTCGACAAGAAGTTTGTGAATATAAAAGGCTTTTTGAGTTTTTTGTGCATTTTGAACATTTTGTTCATGACCTAAAAATTCGATCAAACCGCAGCTTTGATAAAGACTTAAGGCCAAACAAGACCCCAGGAAGCTATGATGAATTTACCTAAAGAACCTGAAGAAACCCCGGTGGAGCCATCTCCTATTCAAACAAAAATTAACCAAATCGAGCAGTTGATTGGAAAAGAGGTCGGACGGAATACCCAAAGGTTGGTAGAAGCCAGCCGAGGGAGCCTGTATCGCTTTGCTCAGGACCTTGCCAACCATCCATCACCGTCGGTCATGATCGTGACGGGCTTTTGGATTCTCCGTGCCCAACCCCCGGCTCCTGAAACGGATGGTCCGGTGGGAGCAGCTCACATGGCTGCGGCATTGGCCAATGTGGGAATTCCTGTGGAGGTGGTTACGGATGTTCTGTGCCAAGAAGTGATGGAAGCGGCACTAAAGGCCGTGAATCCTCATATCCCCGTGACAGCACTGCCGATATCCGAGGAAGCAGTACAGGCCTTCCCTCCGATTCAACCACAAGCGATCTCACCGCTTTCCCATTTGATTGCCATTGAACGGGTGGGGCCTTCTATATCCGGCCCACCCTGCAATGCTATGGGAATGGATTTGAGTCAGTACACGGCTCCCCTCCATGAATGGTTTATGCCTCCTCGTGATCAGCGTCCTTATTTCACTTTAGGAATTGGAGATGGTGGCAATGAAATTGGCATGGGGAAGTTTCCTAGTACGTGGATTGCGGAGGATGTCCGCAATGGGGAGCGGCTCGCCTGCACAGTCTCCTGCGATGAAACGGTCGTTTGTGGAGTGTCGAACTGGGGGGGGCCAGCGTTGGTTGGAGCGTTGGCCTTACTACGGGAGGGTTGGAAAGATGCTCTATTGCGTCAACTGACGACCGAAATGGATCATCATATTTTGGAAGCCGTCGTGAATCAGGGAAAAGCAGTCGATAGCTCCTTAGTCCAGTGTGTGATGTCCGTTGACGGATTGCCTTGGGAAGCGCACGCGGCGATGCTGGAGGAAATTTTGCGAATCGTGAAGGAGTGATGGTGTCATGGCGACATTTGGGGCACATGAGTCAACACTCGATCTAAACACAGGCGAAACCAATACGTATAATTTTGAGGATGTTGCTTCAGATCTTCTTGTAGCCTCGAAAATTCCATCCATTTCCAATCAGCGACCTCTTGCTCATTGGGAAGCGGACTGCCTTCATACATTCCCAAAAAAACATGATCGTATTCATGTTCGCTCAAGCCGTTTTCCAGATCGGTTTGGTAGGTGAATTGAAAAACCTCGTGAGTGGCACAAGCAATTCCCATCTCTTCGCGAAGACGCCGCTGCACGGCTTCTGCCAAAGATTCTTCAGGACGAGGGTGGCTGCAACACGTATTGCTCCACAATCCTGCTGAATGGTATTTGCTCCACGTCCGCTGTTGTAACAACATCTTTCCCTTGGAATTCACCAGAAAAACAGAAAATGCTCGATGGAGTACTCCGTCCTGATGGGCACGGAGCTTGTCTGAGGTTCCGACTTCCTTTCCTTCGACATTTACTAAAACCACGTATTCTTGCATTGTCTCTTTTTCAGTCATGACCTGTTTTTGAGTCATTCTTTAACATTCTATCACCTGTTTTTGAGTCATTACTTTGACATTCTATCACCTGTTTTTGAGTCATTCTTTGACATTCTATCAAATGAATTGTGCTTTTATTGTCATGCAATCCTGAACAAGTGTTTGAGATCAGTTTTGTAGAAGAACCGTTTTTTACACTGATTGCAAATATTTCAGCGAATTGCCCTTGGCTCATGGATAAGTTGTGTTATGGGGGCCTTGTGCGATTCGATCAATGCAACTCACTTGACACGTCTGCCTTCCAGCAGGTATTTCTGGAGATTCGTGGAAATTGATTGAACACTTCATAAATTGTGGAGAGGTGGCCGAGAGGTCGAAGGCGGTAGACTCGAAATCTATTGAACGTTTCGGCGTTCCGAGGGTTCGAATCCCTCCCTCTCCGCCACTCAATGGAAATGCATATGTGGCAACGTCATCCTTACCTCGTCAGTACGGCCGTTTTGCTGGGGCTACTGCTAGTGCTCTCGCTCCTCTTGCGTCAATCGGAAGAAGAGGGGCTAATTGGTGTCGTGGACATCCGAGGCGTCATCGGTGATGCCAATCCCGTTTTGCTTCAAATCCGAAAAATGCGAAACAATGACCAAGTATTGGGAGTGGTCGTCCGCGTGGACAGTCCAGGAGGTGGAGTGGCAGCGTCTCAAGAAATCTATGATGCATTGAATCGGCTGCGTGAGGAAAAACCAGTGTATGCCTCGATGGGAGCCGTCGCTGCTTCTGGAGGATATTATGTGGCGTGTGCCACGGACAAGATTTTTGCGAATCCTGGTACCATCACGGGCAGCATTGGCGTGATCTTGGAATGGCCTAATTTCCAAGGTCTTGCTGATAAGGTTGGGGCTAAAGTGATGACCGTGAAAAGCGTACAAAATAAGGATCTGATGTCTATGTTCCGCGAGCCTGGTGATAGCGAACAACAGATCTTACAAGAGTTGGTCGAAGACACGCACGAGCAGTTTGTTCAAGCCATCAAACAAGGACGCGAAAACTTAGAAGAAGACCAAATTCGGGAAATGGCCGATGGCCGGATTTTTAGTGGCAATCAGGCGCATAAATTGGGCTTAGTGGATGAATTGGGCAGCTATTCCAAAGTGGTTCGCGCCTTAGCCAAAGAAGTGGGGCTTTCCTTACCCATCCGTACCCTTCGCTTCAATCCCGAAGAACGCGATTTTTTCTCCTTATTGGGGCTAGCCCCTTTGAAAGAATCTCTCCCCATTCCAACTGGGGTCACCTTGAGCTACCTTTTAAAATGAAAGGGACTGATGAGATATGTAACGCTGATAGTAACGGTGGCGTTTGCCATGCTGGGAGTCCTCTTTGCCATGCATAATCCCATGGATGTTGTGGTGCGACTTGGAGTGGAAACGATGAATTTTCAATTGTTCAGCGTCAAAATGCCGCTGTGGGCACCCATTGTTCTTGCATTTTTACTGGGTATGTTGTTCACGACTTTTTTCTTGATGGCCTATCACACCCAAATTCGCATCCGTTTGAAAATGCAGCAGAGCGAAATTTTCCGTTTGAAAAAAATCGCTCTCGTCGAACGGGAGAAAACTAAAAATTTGCAAAAGCAACTCGCACCGCCTGCCAAACCTCAACAGCCTTCGCTGCCTGAGGTAGAGGAACCTTCACCCACCAATCCCCCCCAAGATGCAGTGGCGGCATCAGCGAATGCCACGTCTTCCGATTCGAAGGGGCCGCAAGCGTCGGCATAAGCTTCTGTGCTCAGCAGCGTTCTGCCAATCGAATTCCCATGAACTGCCACCGTTTTTCAGGTTGGAAGAAATTCCGATAGCTGAGGCGGATATGATCTGCTGAGGTGGCACATGACCCTCCACGCAACACCATCTGATTCGACATGAACTTACCATTGTATTCACCCAAAGGACCCGGTTCTTTGCAGTAACCAGGGTAAGCCAAGTAAGCGCTGTTGGTCCATTCCCACACATCCCCTAGCATTTGAAACAAACTCGATGAATCATCAGGGGTCTTGGTGTGAAGGGGGACCGGATGCAAATACCCATCGTCATAGAAATTTCCAGATTTCGGTGAAAGCTGGGTTTGTTGCGCCGCCACTTCCCATTCGGCTTCGGTGGGCAAACGCTGATCAGCCCAATGAGCAAAGGCATCGGCCTCGAAGTAACTCACATGACACACTGGAGCGGAGCGATTCAGCTTTTGTAGGCCACGTAATGTGAATTCGTACCATTCGCTGTCCTGCTGGACCCAATACAAGGGGGCTTCCCAATGTTCGTTGTTGAGGGCTGTCCAGCCATCAGAAAGCCAAAATTCAAAATTACGGTAACCTCCATCTTCGACGAACTCCAGGTACTCGCCATTGGTCACGAGACGATTTTGTAACTTAAAATCAGCCACATGCACGGGGTGTCGAGGGAATTCGTTATCGTAGGCAAAGGCATCACCGTGATGCCCCATTTCGTAGAGCCCCCCTGAAATCGGAACATATTCTGCAGGAGGTACAGTCGTTTCAGAGATTTCAACGGGGCGGAGATAGGCCGGATAAACCGGGTTCACTCCCAGAATGTATTTCAAATCCGTCAAGAGGAGTTCTTGATGTTGTTGCTCATGATGGATTCCCAATTCAATCAACTGTTTGCAGGTGGACCATTGGGAGTCATCGACGGTTTCGATCAGATGTTCCATATGCGTGTTCACATGCTGGCGGTATTGGTACACCTCCTTCACGGTGGGGCGAGATAGGTGTCCCCGTTGTGGACGTTTCCAGCGTTCGCCAAAGGATTCGTAATAAGAATTGTATAAAAAGGCATATTCGGGATGGAAACATTCGTAATCTGCCAGGTGAGTTTTCAGTAAAACCGTTTCAAAATACCAACTGGTATGGGCTAGATTCCATTTGGGGGGGCTGACGTCTTCTATCGGTTGGGGTACATAATCTTCGATAGTCAGGGGTTCACACATTTTTTCAGAGAGTTGACGGACTCTCAAGAAATCACGGAGCAGTTCGGTTCGAGACATGGCATTGTCCTTTCTAAAATTTCAGTAAAGATTCCGAAAATCGAGTGCAGTCAAGATTTCCGAAAATCAGACTGTATTGGAAAAATTCTAGGAAATCGGATTGAGCATAGATTTGGGAAGCTGGGATCCTATGGGAAAAGTGGGAAAATGGGGTCATGCTGGAAAAGTATTCAGAATTTCCAGAACCCGGTCAATATCGGTCTCTGTATTATAGAGATGGGGAGAGAGCCGCAAGTTACCCCGACGGAGGGCTGTATGGATATGATGTTGGTGTAGCCGTTGATGGATCTCTCGATTTTGTTCTGGAGCGACATGCGAAAGGATGACGATCATCGACTGTTCGGGGCCTTGGGTGGGACTCATCACACGGTATTTTTCTAGATCCAGGCCTTGAATCAAACGGTGTACAAGACAACGATTGTGCTGAGCAATCGAATCAATACTCAGATTCAGGAAATATTCCAGGGCGGCCACCCAGGGACGGAAGTTGAGAAAATTGGCGGTGCTAAACACATCATAACGCTCGCTGCCACGTTGATTAGGAAATGGAAAGGAAGGCGCCGGGCCATCGAGATCGGCCGCGATTACCTGCCAGTAGGCTTGATTGTATTGCAGCATCTCTTGCAATGCGGGGCGTAGCCAGCAAAATCCGGTTCCATAGGGACCGCAAAGCCATTTATGCCCCACACCGACCACTGCATCCACTGGGGTTTGTGTGAGATCGAGTGGCAAGGTTCCCAAGGCTTGTGCTCCGTTGAGCACAAACAGGACTCCATGCTGTTGACACACTTCAGCCAATGCATGCACGTCCACAGCACTCCCCGTGAAAGAGTTCACCCAACTGACACAAAGCAATTTGGTGGAGTTGCGAAGTAGGGTGGTGAGGGAATCAGGATGGACTACTTGTTCGGCAGGTTCTTGGCGAACCAATATCCCTTGTTGGCGTAAGGCCAGCCAAGGCAAAATGTTGGCAGGGAAATCATCTTGAACCACGATGATTTCCTGGCCAAATTTCCATGGGATGCCGTTGGCCAGAAGATGTAACCCATATGACGCGCTATTGCCCAAAATGATTTCAAAAGGCGGCACATGGAGCAGTCGACCTAAGGCAGATTTCAATTGTTGAGGGACGGTTTCAAAGTCGCTGGAATCCAGTCGGTAAGGGTGCATACAGGCCTCAACAGCATGATGGGCCGCATCGGCAGCAACTCGTGGCATGGGGCCTTGATAGGCAGCATTGAGCCAAATATTTTCTTGAAATGAAGCAAAATCCTGAGCAACTTCCAAAACCATCAGTCCCCCGGATTATGCTTTAGGCATGGGGCCTTCCGCATGGAATTTTTCCACACGCCACAAGGAATCGACGAAATAATGACGAGAATCGAAAAATTGCTTTTCGATCACGAAGCTGGTTTCCCGGGCGAGATTCTCAATTTCCGATTCTAAGTATTTGAAAGAAAACTCAGTATTCACCGCTTCCCATGCACGAAACTCGAAGGCTTGCTGCAATTCTTCAATATACACAGTTTGTTGCTCTCGACTGATCAGGTAGCTTTCCATGGCCCCGTTGAAAGCGTTGTAATTGCCGTAATGCTGAAATTTCTTTAGATTGAAATTCCCGCCTAATTCATGGTTGATGCGCCGCAGTAAATTTAAGTTGAACTGGCCCGTCACCCCTTGGGAGTCATTGTAAGCTTTGAGTAAAATATCTACATCTTTCTTGAGGTCAAAGCCGATCAGTACATAGTCGTTGTGATTCAACGAGTTCCATAAGCTGTACAAAAAAGCTCGGCAGCGAACATAATCGAAATTCCCAATATTCGCGCCCAAGAACAGCACAAAATTACGACGCTTGTTTTGTTGTGCCAACCAAGCAACACCATCGAAGTAATCAGCCACCAGCCCCTTCACCTGGACATTAGGGTATTGAACTTTTAATGATTCGACCAGACCGCGCATAGCTGCTTCGGAAATATCAATGGGGTTGTAGTGAAAATCCAACCCTTCGTTGATGAATGAATCGAGCAATACCTTCGTTTTGACCCCATCGCCCGGACCCAGCTCTACTAGATTAAAGGCATCTCCATTGAAAATTTGGGAAAGCCGTTCATGGTGGGTTTCGAAAATCTCAAATTCGCATTGAGTGGGATAATATTCTGGCAATTCCATGATGTTTTGGAACAAGCGGCTTCCTTCATCATCATAAAAGTATTTAGAGCGTAAGGCTTTAGGGGATTTCGACAAACCAATCAAGACATCTAAGGCAAACTCTCGTTTGCCAGTGTGGTCGGTTTGCAATGTTTGATGGTCGAGGATCTTGTACATTCCAGGCATAACTTCTCCTATTTTTGAAAGGGAACGAATTAACTCCAGAGCAGCTTATACAGCATCAAGGGGGGATGTAAAGAAACGATAAGTGAAATATTAGCATTGGATAATTTCTCGGCAGGGCCATGCATTTTGACAGCTTGAATACTCATCTGCGAGAACTGGACCAAAGAGAAGGTAAAGTAATTTCAATGAGTTATTTTTGAAGTGTTAGGAGTGTTTCAACGGAAATGAAAGAAAGTGAAAGCTTTTTGAGGAGGCTTCACGCTACATGACCGAAAATGCACGATTTTGAGGGAGGCTGCCTTTTCTGTGATTCTAGCTCGTTTGAAAATGCACGATAGTGGGGAATCATAAACGGTCGATGAATCGGATGCGCTTGGTTTTTGGAGGAACAATGAGAGCACGACGCGCAGCATCGCCGAATTGGAGGTTGAAGGAGAATTTTCCATAGGTGACCGACACCAAGGCTTTATCGTCTTCGTCGAAAATGCGAAGGGTTTGCAATCCGAACTTGAGATTGAATCCCTCTAAGAAAGGGAACTGAACGCCTATTGTTTCTGTTTGCATCCGGAATGTGAAAAATTGACGAGTTTGGGAACCATAGCTGATGTCAATATAAGGCGGAAGGGCGTAGCGTATCAGCCCACCGTTGATACTGCCTCCTGTAGCGGGTCCGCCCAATGCCGTATTGTCGGATGCCCCAATACTGCCAGTATCGCCTAAGAATTGGAGACCGGAATTGCCAAGTTCCAATGTGTAACCCACACCAAGCAGCAACATTTGAGGGTCTTCAAATTCGAAATCATCGAAGGTCAAACCAAGGGCTGCGGAATCGAGATCCAAACGCATCACTCCTGTCACTTTGGGACGATACACCACCCCAATATCAAAGAAGTTGAACAAATTAGGAATAGAAATGCCGTATTCCGGAATATTGTAGGTAGTGTTTCCAGAAATCTTGAAGGCATTCAAAAGGTCGGTTGTCAACGTGAGGTTGTCGGTTGCCGCAAAAAACGAAGGATCGAGATCGACGACGCTATGTACGATGGTTTGACGAGTGAGTTTGGCTCCAACGGTGAACTGTTGAAATGGCACACCAACCAGAAAGGCTAGAGAACCGGTGTTGATTTCTTCAGCTTCGGGTCCTTCACGGTCGGTTGATATCCGATTGTCTTCGAAATCGAGATACCGCCCATTCTCGTAGCGTTCATGCTGAAAGGTAACGGAAGCTCCAAATGATGCAAAATCGAAAGGCAGTACAAAGGTGGTCGTGAATCCTGCCACTCTGCCACGAGAGTATTCAATGGATTCGACTTGCTCAGCCAATTCTACAAGAGGGGCGGTGTCATTGTCAGAACTGACAACGAAGGGGTCGGCATCTTGGCCAAATACCTTTCCTCGGTCGAGGAAGGCTGGGAGTACATTTCCACTTTGATAAGAGGTCCAATTGTATTGCAGGTGCAATCGATCAATCAGACCCACTGAGGCTGGATTGCTGGTAACACGGGTGTTGCTGACGCCTCCAGCAAAGTCTTCCAGTTCTACGGCAACACTGGAATGAGTCCATAAGGTCAGCACACTGACGAGCGTGACCGCCCGCCAAACAGAAGGGGAGGTCATATTCTCCTCAACGGAACACCAAATTCTCGCCGAATCATATTCCGTAAGTGTCGATCATTTTCTAAGCCCGCGAAACGGACTTCAGTGCGAATCTTCTCTATGACAAGTCGCAGATCAATGGGCGTGGTGCTGTTGTCAATCTCATAATCGATGTTCATGCGCTTCAAATTTTTGATCACGTTCAAGCGCACCCGATGTTTCACCCGGTCCAATTGCTTGGTATCCACATGGTCCAAAGCCGTTTCGATTTCTGACTGGGAATACCCAATCAAAGAAAGCTTCACCCAAACAGTGAACAGATTGTTCACACTATCAATAGGCTTAGGCTGCCCGATGAGGAGGGTTACCGGCATTAAACACATGAACAGACTGACAATCAATATTCGTCGGCAATGCTGAAATGTCATAGTGACCTCTATTGTCCAATGAAGGAATCTGTTTCATAGTTTATACTCACCACCTGTAAATAGAAAGTACTTTCCCTGCACAGCATACCCCACCCTTCTTGCCGCATTGGGCGAACATAACAGGCCACTTCGCTTCTAGTAAATCAGCGCTTTTGTGCACAATAAGGCACGGTGAAGCAGCCTCCTTCACGACGGTTTTCTAGGGTGCAAGTTTCTTCTGCAAGTATGTTTGCTAAATAAAAATTCGTTAACCTGTATCTCCGGGTTGAATAGCGGATAGACTAAGCCATACGATCTGATGCTTCCTGCTATACAACAGAACATCAGACAGACCTCGAATTACAACCCTATATAGCCTGAAATAGGATGGCACATAGGATGAAACACGAGATAGAATACGAGATAGAATACGAGATAGCACATGGGACACAGTCCCAGGCATTCTGCTCGAAAACTCGTGCAATGGAACACGAGCTAGATAGCCGATTGTGACCTCGTATTACTCGCCCTACAACTCGTGCAATAGAACACGAGACAGAGGGTGGGCGACAATCTCCTACTTCCTGCCATACAACCGAATACCAGATAAAATATAAGGAACAGTTTGGCCTTCCCGGTCATTTCGCCGGATAAGAATACGGATGGCAACCGTGCCTTGTCTGCGATCCAAAAGAATACTGAATAGGACACAGATTTGCTCCTGACTTTTGCTGCCACCTAGCAAAGAACAATATACTTCAGTTCTTTTCTGTTTCAGCCTTTTTCTGTTTACCAAGGAAACAGATTGACCGTGTTGCGATAGGTATCTCGGATCATACAGGAAGCCAGCGTTGCTCCAGGAGTGCAGTAGTTTGAAATATTTGCGCTTCGTTTTCCACTTCCGGCCGTGCTGGAACTGCATCCGGTGAGTGCAATAGAGCCGAGTAACAAGGTTGCTGATACAAGTACGAGGGTTTTTCGAGTCCGTTTCATAATCACCTCCCGATGGTGAAAAAAGATTGAAAAATAGGAACGCCTTACCAGCATTCCAACTGAGGACAAGTTTTCTAACCATAGGCTTGAGAAATAGAGTTGATCTCACCAATCTCAGGCCTATGTTAAAACTATGGATATCAATTAGATCCAAATTTGGTTATTGTGTATTTCCGCTAAAGCCTTCACCAGATTTCTAGTGATTGAAACAGAATGCTTCATCATGGATGAAGCCATTGCAATGGATTCAACCGTCTTGACCCAAAGCGGTTTTGGGCATGAGAGGGTGCTGACGGACGACTCTTACAAGAGAACCGTGAGGGAAATTCCATTTCGAATCCGGATATGAAGGTGGATACACTATCAACCTGGACTTTCATCTGTCAGAAATACCAAAATATTAATTCAAAGATCGTATTGTGGGTAGATTCCTTCTATTAGTTTGCCACCCTCCATTCCTGTCTTGTCGAACGAGGGCAGAGCAAATGGAAAAACCGCTGGTGCGAAGGTCTAAGATCGTTCCACAATGGGGTTAGTTTTATTATCGGCAGCTTTCTTGAAAACTTGAATGGAATTGAATTTTTCTTCTCCAATTCCGCTTGATTCCTGTATCGGCAGTTCGATGAAAAACTTGAGCGGCAATAGAAAACATAGTAATCCTCGATGTGTGAAGATACTAATGCCTTTCCTTTGTGTTTATTACCAACCTGACTTCCTTCCAGAGGGATTATGAGCATCGATACCAACCAGATTCAGTCTTTAACCAATCTTCTTGACGGTCTTGAATCCGATAGTGAGCTATATAGAGTGACCTCCACGCTGGTTCAGGAATTTCAGCAGTTGATGGATCAAGTGGTCAATGCCGATGAAGAGGAACTGACTCAACTGCAAGGAGAAATGGAGGGGCGTTTCCAACAACGCCCACTGTTTGAAGAGTTGGGACGCTTGGTTCGACGCTTCTATGATCAAAAGTTACAAATGCAAGGAGATCTTTCCAGCAAACTGGAAGGATTGGCTCAATTTGACATGGGATCTGCTGCCGATCAGTTGCAACACATTGTGGAGATGACTGAAGAAGCAGCCAATAAAACAATGGATTTGACAGAGAACTTGCTCAATTCGTTGGATGATCTTGCGGTCAAACGAGGAAATACTGAGCAGCAGCTAGAAGAAGCTTTGAAGTCGGATTCTATGGAAGATCACAAGAAAGCGATCCAAGCAGCTCAATCCTATCTGCAAGAGGCTGGGACCAAAGATGCGGATCACCAGGCCGTGTTGACCGATATTTTACTTGCCCAGAATTACCAAGATCTGACAGGCCAACTCATTGGGAAAGTGATCAAACTCGCCAACAATTTGGAAGGAGAGTTGGTGGAGCTTTTAAAGAAGTTTAAAAAATCCATTGCAACGCAAGAAGAAGAACTACAGGGTCCGCTTCGGCAAACTTCTGGCCTTCGCCAAGATCAAAGCGATGTTGACCAATTACTTGCCGAATTGGGTTTTGACTCGGCTCCTAGTCCTGAAGAGAGCTCAGCTTCCCAGCCGGATCCTATGGCCCCCGCTGCTCCACCCGAAGTGTCGGTAGAAGTCTCCTCGGAAGCAGAGGAAGTGCCGAGTGAAGCAGCCGCTGTCGCGATTCAAGCTCCCGCCGATTTACTTGCAGAATTTGGAATTTCCGAATCTGACATTGCTGCTGCGGATGCGAATGACACAGCTGAAACGGTTGACACAACAGCTACAGACCCCCCCCAGACAGAAGTTTCTGAAACCCCTGCCGCTTCCGAAACACAAGCCGCTTCCGAAACACAAGCCGCTTCCGAAACACAAGCCGCTTCCGAATTATCATCAGGTGAAGGTACCGCGATTCATGCTTCATCGGATTTGCTTGAAGAATTAGGGATTTCGGCGGAATCACTCGTGATTGAAATGGGACCTGCTGATGGAGCGGAAAGTACAGATCCGCAAAACGTGGCAGAAAATAGCGAATCGGCAGAGGCTTCCCCATCAACCCCAGAATCCAGCGCGCCTGAAGCCGGAACGCCCGAAACCGGAACGCCCGAATCCAGCGCTCCTGAAGCTGGAACGCCCGAATCGGGTACAAGTGCTGCACCAGGCGGCGATGGCGCGATTCACGCTACAGCCGATCTCTTAGCTGAATTGGGACTGAGCGAAGCAGATTTGGCTCAAGACGGTTCTGCTGAAAGCACACCGACACCGGAAGCGAAAACATCGGCTCCAGAACTATCGGCTCCAGAACCCCCCACAGATTCCGTGTCCCCACCTGACTCCAAGCCGACGGCGTCGAGCGAGTCTTCAGAAGCGGTACAAAAAACTATCACCGTCAACCCGGAAGCCGCAATTGAAGTGGACTTACAGTTTTTGATGGAGTTCACTCAAGAAGCAAAAGAAAATTTGGCCTCTTCGGAACTCAAAGCAATGGAATTGGAAAACGAACCAGACAACCCAGAAATCATCAATGAACTCTTCCGCTTGTTCCACACGCTCAAAGGGGTTTCTGGTTTTCTCCATTTGCATTCGATTGCTGATATTTGTCACGACCTGGAAAATGCGTTGCAGGACGTGCGTTCTGGTATTCTGAAAGTTACCGATGCTTTGACAGAAATCGTTCTCGACACCATCGATTTGCTCCAAAAATTGGTGAATGCGTGTGAGGAAGCACAAGGCCATTTTGTCCCACCCGAACTGCTTCCGATCCATCAGGCGTTAATTGCGCGTATTCGGGAATTCCAAGGGCAATCCGTTCCGGCAACCTCAGGGGAAATGCCTACTGCTTCGCAATCAGCGGCAGTGGGTGAACCCGAGTTAGCACCACAAGCGGCAGCTCCTTCGACAGTTGCTGAGTCGCCAGCTTCAACAACGGTTTCTTCAACAGTGGCTGCCTCAGCCGCTCCGGCTCCAGCGGTTCCAGCCTCTGCCCCTACAATGGCCCCAGCAACTCCGGCAGCTCCGGCAACTCCGGCAAGCTCAAATGCGACCCAACGTCAGCCTACCAAATCGCAAAAGACGAGTGCCGCAGTGAGAGTGGATACCATCAAACTGGATCAATTGATCGATATGGTGGGAGAGCTGCTCATTGCTCAAAACATGGTGATTCAGCATGATTTGCTTCAAAAATCGGATCAACGGCTGCAACGTAATTTGCTGCAACTCAAGCGCACCACGAGTGCTTTGCAGAATACAGCAATGAGCATGCGGATGGTGCCCATCGATATGACTTTTAAAAAGATGTATCGGTTGGTGCGGGACGTTTCGAACAAGATTGGTAAAAAGATCAACCTGCGAGTGAGTGGAGAACAAACTGAAATCGACCGAAGTATGGTGGAAACCTTGTATGATCCTTTGGTGCACATGATTCGTAACTCCTGCGACCATGGGATCGAACCTCCAGAAGCCCGCAAAGCGGCTGGAAAACCAGAACATGGTACCATCCATCTAGCCGCCCGCCATCAAGGGGGGAATCTAGTCATTGAGATCTCAGATGATGGGGGGGGAATGGCCACCGAAAAGATCCGAAAAAAAGCCACCGAAAAAGGGTTGATTTCTCCAGACAAACCCATTGCGGATTCTGAAGTATGGGGGCTGATCTTTCACCCTGGTTTTTCCACAGCGGATCAAGTGACGGATGTTTCCGGACGAGGTGTTGGCATGGATGTGGTTCGTTCCACTATCGAATCCCTCCGTGGACGTATCGAGATTCATTCTGAAAACGGAAAAGGTTCGACCTTCCTGATCTATTTGCCGCTCACGTTGGCAATCATTGATGGGATGGTCGTACGCATTGGTGAAGAAACTTTCATCCTTCCGACCTTGTCGGTGCGCGAGTCGCTTCAGCCAACTACGGAGCAATATCAAAAAGTTCAAGGCACAGGAGAAACTCTTCTGTTGCGCAGTGAAATTCTACCCTTGCTGCGTTTGGACGAACGGTTCAATCTCAATGCAGAGCATGTCAATCCGTGGGAGGGGATCGTGGTGGTATTGGAGCATGAGAACCGTCGATGTGGATTGGTTGTGGACCAACTCCTGGGAAAACAAGAGGTGGTGATCAAAAGCTTAGGCGAAAAGTTCAAATCGTTAAAAGAAATTGCCGGATGTTCTATTTTGGGAGATGGCCAAGTTGCCCTGATTTTAGATGTAGGGCATTTGACATCATTGATCTGATATTCAAGTTTTCATTTGATTTTCGTTTTAAAAACTTGTTTTATTTTCATTTAACTTTCACGATAAAGAGTACCTATGACAACCAGTAGCAGTTCTTCTCATCTTTCCGAATACGTGACCAATCGCCAAGGAAAATTTCTGCTATTCCAAATCGAAGAAGAAGAGTTTGGAATTGAGATTCTAAAGGTGAAAGAAATCATTGGGGGGATGATGGAATTGACACGAATTCCCCGGACCCCAGAGTTTGTACAAGGGGTGATCAACCTAAGGGGAAAAGTGATTCCAATTCTCGATCTGCGAGCGAAATTTGGGTTCTCGTTCGAAGATTACAATGATCGCACCTGTATCATTGTTGTGGAAGTGCATGGAGAAGAAGGGGTTGTCTTGATCGGTATTGCCGTTGATAGTGTGGCGGAAGTACTGAATATCTCTTCAGAGGTCATTTCTCCTTCTCCAAGTTTTGGATCTACCCTGGATACGAGTTATATCCTCGGACTGGCCAAAATCAAAGGGCAGGTCAAAACACTGATCGATATCGACAAAATCATTGCCTCCGAAGAATTGGTGCTGCTGTCATCCCTCTAAGCACACTCCAATCCATAAGGGCGTTTATGGAGAGTCAATTTACCGAAGAAGCAAGAATTGCCTGGTCCTCTATTTCTTCCCAGCAACAGCACCTGTTGCATGATTTGAAGTGTCCGCATTGCAAATCGCAAACACATATCACTCCTACCGAAGGTCTCGTTGATAATGGCTATTTATTGCTCAACGGACCTTGTCAATCCTGTGGCACGAATATCACTCGTGTGTTGAATTGGCCGAGTTCCTAACAAGTTGTCGTATGTCAAACTCGTTTTCCAGAATCTTTGAGCATGATGAGTTCTTCTGGATAGGGCATGAACAGGACTTGTTGCGACAGATACAATTCTTCAAAGCGAACCACCCAACTATGAAGCAAATACAATGGTGTGGCCACAGGAACTTTTCCAATACGATAATCTTCTAAGGTATCTAAGAAGAAAGCCTTTTCCCGTGCGGAAAGCTGCTTCGAAAAATATCCCATCCCATGCATCAATGCGTTGATCATTGCCGGTCGACGGACCGGTCGAGCAAACACTTTTTTAAGAGTGGCTTCATACTGGGAGAACACGTGGGAAACTGGATGCTGATCCGGATTGGCCACAATACGTCCCAATTGCCGCATTTGAGATTGATTGTAAGCCATCAACAGGAGTTTGTAAGAGGATTGGAAGTGCACTAAATCTCGCATTTTGCCCGACTGCTTCAATTTCCGAAAGCGTGCCCAGAGAAATAGCTTGGTGAGAAAGTGATCACGTATCGACAGGTTCGTCAAACGTCCTTCATCTTCGATGGCCATGCCTTCGAATTTTTCGTGAACGGCTTGAGCAAAAAAGCCTTTCTTGCGTCCAACTCCAGGACCACCCTCAGCGGAAGGAAATTCTTTGGCATCGTAAACCCCACAAGACGGAGAGCGTCCCTTCAATAAAAATCCATCAACTTCTTGCAAAGCGGATAGAAATTGATCGGAGAATCGGTCCATGGCCTCGGTGAGATCTTCGCCTGTACTGGGCTGGACCAATCGGCGTTGGCCATTTTCAACAACAATCCGAATCGGATCACGCGGGGTGCCCAAGCCAATCTCCATTTCTGGACAGATTGGACGAAATTCTACATGGGGGATTAACATCCTTACCAGGGGGTTGGGAATCATGAGACCGTTATAACGGCAGGCATCAAATTCAAAACAGCGACTCACTACGAGGATTGGTTTCACAAATTGTGTTGGCATGATTACTCCTTAAAAAAAGCTTTGGCCCGTTCCGCTTCTTGTTTGTGGTCCACAATTGGTAAAGGGTATTTTGTCAACCCCGACGGGGATTTCCATAAAGCGTGAATCTCTTTGGGAGAGAGTCCCTGCAACTCGGGAATCCAATGTAAAATGTATTTACAATCTGCATCGAATTTCTGTTGTTGTAACCAAGGGTTGAAGATACGGAAATAGGGTTGGGCATCACACCCTGTGGAGGCCGCCCATTGCCAATTCCCATTGTTCACACAAGGGTCATAGTCAATAAGATGCTGAGCAAAGTACCGTTCTCCCCAACGCCAATCAATGTGTAAGTCTTTGGTTAAAAAGGAAGCCGTGATCATACGTACGCGGTTGTGCATGTATCCTGTTGTATTCAACTCGCGCATTCCGGCATCAACGATGGGAAAGCCCGTGTTGCCTTCGCACCATGATTTAAACTTTGCGTCATCATGTTCCCAATGCACGTGGGCATATTTCTTTTGAAATGCCTCTCCGAATACATGGGGAAAGTGATAGGCTATCTGTGAAAAGAAATCTCGCCAGTATAGTTGACGAATCAGTGGGTGCTCCACCCCCAAGTGCTGACCTATTGTGTGGTATACTTCGCGAACCGAACATGTTCCAAATTTATGGTGAGCCGATAACCGAGTTGTCCCTAACAAAAAGGGGGTATCTTTCGTTTGGGCATAGTTGGCAAAGCGATGGAGGTTTTGTAAAATCTGCTGAGCCGCCTGCCTTCCGCCTGCAATGGCATAATTTTTAGAGCGTTGGGGCAGGATTTGACCATACGTTCCAGGCTTTTCAAGATCAACCGTGGCTTGATGAAAGTGGTGCGAAAGCAACGGAATCGGTTCACGCACTGGATGCTGGCGGGCATTCTTAAAAAAAGGAGTGAACACGGTGTAGGGAGCACCATCCGCTTTCCGACTGTCTTCAGGTTCGATGAGCAACAGGTCATTGACCATATGAAAAGCAACTCCATGTTGCTGACAGATTTTCCCGATCCTGTGATCACGTTGCTGACTGAATGGAGTGTAGTCTCGATTGACGAATATGGCGTCGATTTGTTGGGTTTCAATTAACTGTTTTATGGTCTCTTCAACGCGGCCATGAAATAGGTAAAGCCTGCCACCTTTTGTTTTGAGTTGATGTTCCAAGTCTTCCAACGATTCGATCAGAAATTGAAGCCCCGGCAAACTCCGATAGGGGTGCAGTTCAACTTGACGCGGATCGAAAACGAAGCTGGCAATTACTGACTGTGACAGGCTTAAAGCCTGATGCAACCCGGTATTGTCCTCCAGACGGAGATCGCGGCGGAACAGAAATATACTTTTTTGATAGCGGGGCATAAAACTCCTTAAGAACCCATGCAATCGGGTCGTGTTTTAGTGGAATCTCTTCAAAAGGGTATGGTAAAAAGAGGTCGTTTTAGAGGTGTTTGATGGAAAATTTTTATTAGGCAAACTTTTTCAAATAGAGGCACATGTTACAATACTCAACCGTTCAGATCAAAGACTCTATCACAACTAAAGTTTTAAAGATTGTCTTCAGCATCTATTTACTAGTTGCGGTGACAGTGACGGTCATTCACATGCTTGCTGAGTATTACAACACAAAAGGGGAAGTTGCAGCAGAACTAGAAGTCTTTCACAATACGTTTGCTCGTGGGTTGGCTACAGCACTATGGTACACCGATGACAAACAAATCCGTTCCATTTTACAAGGCATTGTGGAAGTTCCCATTATCGTGGGGGTCCGGATTGATGATGCAGAAGGGACTAATCTTTATAATCAAGGTGTTATAATAAATCGTGAGGGAAAAACGATCTTGACGAACGAAAAAGGAGATCCGACTTCAGGAACGGATACTGGAACGGGGTTATTCTGGGGACAATTCGATGTGAATTATCCTGGAGGTGAAGGCATTACCGAAACTTGGAAAATGACGCTCTATTCCAATACAGAAGTCGTTGTAGAACGGGTTCAATATGGGTTCATTTTGATCGCGATCAATGCGGTGATCAAAACCGTGGCCTTGTGGGCGATCTTCTTATTAGTGGGGCAGGTGTTGCTCAGTCATCCCTTGGCCAAGCTGTCGTTTGCCGTACAGCAGCTGACTATGAGCAATCTGGACAACTTCCAGGTGGATGTGGGAGTCACTGGCAAAAACGAACTGAAGATTTTAGAGGATGCCTTCAATGCAATGGTGCAAAATCTGAAACAGTCTCGTCAAGAATTGGAAAAGGCAAAACATCAACTCGATCTTCAAAAGCTGGATCATCAACATCGTGAATTCGCGGATTTGGCAAAGAGCGCCAATCTGGACCGAGGGAATTTAGAAGGAGCCTTACAAGAAATCACTTCATTTGCTCGTCGAAACATGAAAGTGGCACGAGCAGGGGTGTGGCGTTACAATGACGACCATACAGAATTGAAATGCTTGTATATGCAGCTTTTGGGGAACACCAATGATCCTCCGAAAGAAATCTGGAAGGTCAGTCGACTCCCTAGCTATTTCGAAGCTCTCTCTAGAGAACGAATTCTTGCAATTCCTGATGCGCAAACCAATCCGATCACTCTGGAACTGGGAAGTGCTTATTTGCATCCCCAAAAAATCGGAGCGATGATCAATGCTCCTGTGTTCCTACAGGGGCAAGCAGTCGGGTTCCTTTCGGCCGAACATGTGGGGGAACCGCGTACATGGACGGTGGACGAACTGAAAGTGATGAAGAATTTGAGCCAGTTGGTTGCCGTGGCAATAGAAAGCCAGCATCGCAAACATGCAGAAGACCAGGCTGACGAAAACCACAGGCAAATAGAAGAAATCGTGAACCAACGCACTGCAGAATTGCAAGAAGCATTGAAGGCTTCGCAAGCTAAAGAACAAGAGACCGAGGCACAAAAAGTGTGCTTGGAAAATTTATCCCAGAAGCTTGCGAGATATCTTGCTCCACAATTGTATGAAGCCATTGTTTCAGAGAAAATCGAGATAGAGCGTATTTCTTCCAATAAAACATTGACCTTCTTAATTTGCAGTGTCGGAGGACTTACGGCCGCTTTGAAAGATATGGAGACAGGCATCTTGGCCGAGTGGCTCAATGACTATCTCAGTCGGATGATCCGTATTGTAGACCGCTATGGAGGCACCATTGATAAATTTGTTGGGGATGAGATTATTGTATTTTTTGGAGACTCCATGACAAACGGTATGCAGGAAGATGCAATGGCTTGTGTGCAGATGGCCATGGAAATGAGACGAGAGATGGATGCCCTGCAAACCGCATGGTCCAAGCGCGGAGTGCCGGAAGAACTACACATTCGAATAGGGATTCATACGGGGGAGTGCGCAGTGGGCAGTTTCGGTTCTGAGAACCGCTTAGACTATACCATCATTGGACATGAAGTGAATCTCACCCATTCCTTGGAACGTCATGCAGATCCAGGGGCTATTTTGATTTCTGAAAAGATTTATGAATTGGTTCACAAACAGTTTGCTTGCAAGCCACAAGACTCGATCCAAGTGCTAGGAAGTGAAACCCTGGTGAAGGCTTATCAAGTGATAGATTGAAAAGTGTTGTAGAGGAAAGAATGGGTTAGCTGGTGGGGGGCTGATACTGAAGGATGAGAATCGTGACGTCATCCACTGGCTGAATGCCATTGGAAAACGATTCTAAATGTTGCAAAAGCTTTTCCAGTAACGCTTCAGCTTCGATCGAAAGTTGTTTTCCCAGAAAGGCAAGAAAGCGATGGAACCCGAACAGGGTGCCTTCGGGGTTTTTGCGTTCAATAGCACCATCGGTATAGAGCAAAATACGGTCTCCCGGTTCCAATTGATAGGTTTGTTCGGAATAGGGCCATCGTGTTGTGGGAAAGATACCCAAAGGAGCACCCTGTGCCCCCAGGAGTATGGGTTCCTCTTGTGTTTCCGAAAGCACAATCACTGGAGGGTGGCCTGCTTTTGCCAATCGTAAAAAGCCATCAGGGGTGACCAAAGCATATACGCCCGACATGAACATAGCTTCAGGCAGGCAGTTTCCTAAACTGCTATCCAGGTAAGACATCGCATCTTGAGGTGGGTATTCCGGAGTCACACTACGCAGGACCATATGGACCATCATCGTGATGAATGCAGCAGGGACACCGTGGCCGATGGCGTCTCCCACGAAGCAGCGGAACACATTGTCGGGAGACTGATCCCAATAATAGGTGTCGCCAGATACCTTCTCATACGGAACATAATACAATACCGATTTCAGGTAATCGTTTTCGGGAAAGGGCGGCATGATGGCATTTTGGACTTCGCGAGCAAATTTCAGCTCTTGAAGCATTTGTCGGTTTTTCCGATTCAATTCATGCGTTCGCTCCTGAACCTTCTCTTCTAAGCCAGCATTGAGTTCTTTCAATTCTTGAATCAAACGCAGGTTCTCACCTTCCAATTCATAGGCTTCCAGTGCCCGGCGGATGGTCAATAAGATGTCTTCATGCTCGAAGGGTTTGGCAATGAATTTATAAATCTGAGCACGATTCACCGATTCCAAGATGGTGTTGATATCAGCAAATGCGGTGAGGATAATACGTTTGGTTCGAGGAATGATGTTTAAGGTTTTCTCTAAAAATTCGACACCACTCATGCGAGGCATGCGTTGATCACTGATAATCAGATGAATTCGTTCTGGGCGGGCATCGTTTTTGATGAGTTCTAAGGCCTCTAGGCCGTCCATTGCAGTGAGAATGTTGTATTCGTCACTTAATTTATCGGAAAGTGTGATCAGGTTATCGTATTCGTCATCAACCAATAGAATAGTGTATTTCCTGGATTTTTGTTTTGCTTGAAGTGTTTTCAGCAAATCTTTCTTAAATAATCCCATACACCCTTTCTGTTCACCGATCCTAGTCAGTCCTTGCCAAGAACGGAGCGTGATTTTCGTCGTTTTACCATTTTTCCCGAACAATCGGGAAATAGTCGTTACATAGAAGGATAAAACCTCCTGTGAACGCGTTCCTCAGGCTTCATCGTGATTATAAGAATGGCCAAATACTGGAATGAGATCTCCCGATAAAGGCCTGAAATATAAGATTTAGCAACTAGCATGGTCTTCGTTAAAAGTAAATTACGATAGTACCATCTAGGCTTCGTCGAAAACTGCAAGCTATCACGATCTATTTGAGTCAATAACCCCTTTCAATGGAGAAGCAATGAGAACTAGTTTTATCATCACTTTGGCGCTAATTGTTGGCTTTTTGTTGGGAAATACTCCTGTGTGGTCCAACGAAACCAGTACAACATTAGCGTTTCCTAAGTCGACTTCTAATGCAGAGAATCCGTCTTCTACAGCGGTTTCCGATGCTGGAAGTGTGCTTGTAGCCGCATCAAAAGCAAGAGCTGCCATTGTTGCTAAAGCACAACCAGCCGTTGTGCATATTAAGGTGGAGCGAGTCGTGGAAGGTCAACGAAATTTTAGATTCAACAATCCAAACGATTTGTTTAATGAAGAGTTCATGGAGCGGTTTTTCCGCGACCGAAATCGCAACAATAATCCCGAATCTCGATCACGGCGTCCCGAATATCGACAAGAAGGTTTGGGGTCTGGCGCGATTGTCAGCCAAGACGGTTACATTTTAACCAACAATCATGTGGTAGGGGAAGCCGATAAAATTGAGGTACGCCTTACCGATGGACGTGAGTTTGAAGCCAAGTTGATCGGTGCAGATCCGTTATCCGATGTGGCTGTGATTAAGATTGAAGGAGAAGACTTACCTGTCTTGCCAATGGGAGATTCCGAAGCATTGCAGGTTGGAGAGACAGTGATTGCGATTGGCAACCCTTTTGGTCTTTCTTACACGGTTACGATGGGCATCGTGAGTGCCAAAGGCCGTTCTAATGTAGGAATCGTGGATTATGAAGATTTCATCCAAACCGATGCTGCGATCAATCCTGGAAATAGTGGCGGTCCATTGATCAACTTAAATGGAGACATTGTTGGTGTGAACACTGCCATCTATTCACGCAGCGGGGGCTATCAAGGAATTGGATTTTCGGTTCCGATCAAGATGGCTCGTCGTATTATGGAAGACCTCTTAGATGATGGCCGTGTGGCACGCGGTTGGTTGGGTGTCGGAATTCAAGATTTGACAGAAGATTTAGCCAGTAGTTTTGGTTTGGAATCCCGTGAAGGGTCTTTGATCACAGCGGTACAAGCGGAAACCCCAGCGGCGGCTGCTGGATTTCAACGTGGTGATGTGGTGACCCATTTTAAAGAGATGACCGTTCGCGACAGCAATCATTTTCGAAACGAAGTCGGAAGCACGCCGCCCGGTGAGAAAGTCGAAATCAAAGTGATGCGTAAAGGCTCTCCAGTCACGTTGAATGTGACATTGGGAGAGCGCCCTGGATCCCCCGTTGTTGCACAAAAGGAGCCAGAAACCACGGAAGAGTTAGGAGTTGCGGTTCGTGATATCACTCCCGAATTAGCCAATCGCCTGGGGCTTTCTCAAGCACCTAGCGGTGTGGTGATCATCGGAGTGGAACCCGATTCCATTGCCTATCGAGCAGGACTCCGTGCGAACCAAGTGATTGTCGAAGTCAACCAACAAGTGGTGGACAGTAGTTCGGTCTTCCAAGAATTGATCCGCGAAGGGGATTTGGACAAAGGCATTCTGTTGCTGGTCTCCAGCCAACAAGGATCAAGATATATTGTGTTGAACTCATAATTTGATTCCATTTCATTATCAATTTGCCATTACCTCACCTCCCTACTCCCCAGCGTGTTCGCCCGCGCTGATGTGAACGCAGAGGAAAGTTGGCCTTCTCCTCTCCACCTCTTTTCTCTGCGTCACTAATTGTCCTTCTGAAAGCCCAAGTTCAAGCATCCGATTTTCTTAAACTTCCAAAGCTTTACAGGACCTTAATTTTCAGCAAACATTGATTTGCTATACGTTTTTATAAAAAATGATTTCAGGGGCTATGTGCCTCTCACCTTATTGCATCAGGAGATCCTATGACGGAACATGCCGAAAACGCCAATGTGATTGTAGAGATTTACAAACGCTACAGCCAAAAAATCAAAGATGTGCAAAACGACACAACACTCGCAGACGACGAGAAAGAAGAATTGATCAGCTTGCTGAAAACTGCTCGTGATCAAGAAATCGAACAAACCACACACCAGCAACAAGGACAACGGCACCGTTTTCAACAAGGGTATGGTCCCCATTCTGGCCAGAAACCATTTGAGGCTTTTTCGCAGTTTCCTGAAGGCTTGAACCAATTGTTGGAAACGTTTGGAAAATTTGCAGAAGAGTGGAAACAACACGAATTCAGGAAATGGAACCCCGATCACAAATCCGATTGTTGATCAGATGGATGATCGCATGAATGATTAGATGGATGATCGCATGAATGATTAGATGGATGATCAGATAGATGAGCGGATTGTGGTTTGAAATTCAATTCGCTCTTTTACAATAAAGTGACGAGTCTCTCTCGTCTCATGAAAACCTACAAAGACAACACAGGAAAATTTATGAAATCTCCCCGTAAACTCTGGTTGGCCCGTCATGGCAACCGGCAGGATTTTATTGATCCCAATTGGTACAAAACCAATGACAATCCTTGGGATCCTCCACTTTCAGAAGATGGTCTGCTCCAGGCCAAAGAATTGGGAGAGCGGCTGCAACGAGAACCGATTGACCACCTGTTTGTATCGCCGTTTTTACGGACGGTGCAAACCGCTCTAGAAGTGCAAAAGTCGGTGAAACTGCCGATCCAAGTTGAAAATGGATTATCGGAACACCTTCAGAATTTTCCGCTGGATTTCGATGTCCCAGCTTTGCACGTGAAGCGTCAAGAAAGTTATCCTCAGTTAGAAACTGCAATCTCTTCGAAATGTTTGCCTGCGATTCCAGAAGCTCCCTACCAAGTCAATGAACGAATGAATGTTGTGTTGAACCATTTATTGAAAACCTATGAAGGCAATTTATTGGTCATTTCCCATGCCTCTCCGGTGGTACGGGGCGCTTGGGCACTGTCAGGAGATACGTCTTCTAAGCATCTGCATGTTGCGGGTTTTTATCAGTTGGAGCAAAATGTAGAGGGTGGTTGGAAGATCACCCATTCCAATGAGATGGGCCATCTGACCTCGGTGTATACCGAATCCCCTTTCTTACATGTCGAACCAGAAGGCTTTGATAGCCTGCTCAATTGACGCCCTATGGATCTAAAAACCTTCTTGCCGAAACATCTAGAATCGTTGAAATTTGGCCCGACTCAGATCATGGCGGCGGTTGCGATGACTTCTATCCTGCAAAGCGATTTTCCTGACCGTGTCCAAGCGTGGATTGAGGCTCAACAGAAGCGTGCTTCCCATCCAGGAAATACTAACGACATGAGGTTGCAACAGTTTCGAGATGTTGCAGTGCAAGGATGTGTCGTCTATCGAGACAAAGGCACACGCGGCCTCCTTGCGGAGGTACCAAAATTATTTGAGGAACAGGGATTCACGGTTCCTTCCCATGACAGTCCTATGGATTTTTTAGTCATGCTGGTTGGTATCAAGGCCTGGGTGGAAGATGGCCCGTTAACTTAATTCTGCACTTGCAATCGGGAGCTTCAAACAATTAAGTTTCTGCCATCCGAACCTCAATCCGGTATCTCAACATTGGATTTCAACCATTCAACCCTCAACCCCCAGACGTTTTTATGACTTGGACCAATTACCATACCCATACGTATCGTTGTAAACACGCTTCCGGCGATGTGGAAGATTATGCCCGTGCTGCGCATGAAGGTGGTGCGACTGTGCTGGGTATGTCAGATCACACGGCTTTGCCGGATGATCAATGGCCCGATGTTCGGATGTCCTATGCCGAATTGGATGACTACGAACAAGCCATTGCTGACGCTCAAGCTGCCGTCCCAGAACTGCGAATCCTCAAAGGGATGGAGTGCGAATATACCAAAGAGTATCACGCCTTTTACCAAGACGAGTTGCGTGAGCAGCGTCAATTTGATTACTTGATAGGAGCGGCCCATTACACTCCTTGGAACGGTGAATGGCTGAATTCCTTTGGTGAGATCGGCAGCCCATCGACCCTTCGAGCCTATACCGATTACCTGTGCCACACGATGGCTACCGGTCTCTTTGACTTCATTGCCCACCCCGATGTGTTCGGAGCCTGTCAAGATACTTGGAATGAAGATGTCGAAGCCTGTTCTCGTGCGATCCTACAAGCAGCGGCTGATACCCAAACCCCGCTAGAAATCAATGGCAATGGTCTACGCAAAGCCCCTAAGTTGACTACAGATGGATTCCGTCAGCCTTATCCGTGGCGTCCATTTTGGGAGCTGGCCACCGAGTATCCCATTCAAGTGGTCTGTAATTCCGATGCCCACCACCCTCACCATGTCCTAGCAAGTATTGATATTGCCTCACAATGGGCTGCTGAGTTGAATCTAGAAAAAGCCGATTTTTCGCATTGGGAATGATCGACAGTCGTTGATGTAATCCGTAGGATCAAAGCCGACCTTCCCTTCATTGTGATGTTGGGGTATGAGGAGTATTGTCTATGGAACAAACGCTTACGAGGGGGATTGTCTACGGAATAAGCTCTAAGACCCAACTAATCATTATATGAAAGCAAGTCATGAATCCAACGATGCGACTCCACGATTGGGGATGGTTGTTGGTCCTTTCTACTTTGTGGGGAGGATCTTTCTTTTTTGTTGAAATTGCATTGAGAGAACTCCCCACATTCACGGTGGTGTTGGGACGTGTGGGGTTTGCTGCCATTTTGCTATTGGCCTATGTCATATGGAAGCAGGGACAGATGCCTCTGTCGCCTCAATTGTGGGGACGGTTTCTGATCTTGGGAGCACTCAATGGAGCCATCCCATACAGCCTGATTGTGTGGGGCCAAGTGTATATTGAGAGCGGCTTAGCCTCGATTCTGAATGCCACGACTCCTTTGTTTTCGGTGGTGCTCACTCATTTTTTCACACAAGAAGAACGGATTACACCTCAACGAGTCTTGGGGTGCTTGCTCGGTTTCTGCGGCGTGGTTGTCTTGATTGGTAAAGAAGCATTGCTTGGTGTCGGACAAAACGTCCTGGGACAAGTTGCCATCTTAGGAGCTGCTTTGTCGTATGCCTTTGCCGGGATCTATGGACGTCGCCGCTTCAAGTCCTGCTCTCTGTCTGTAACGGCTGCTGGCCAAGTTACGGGAACGGCTCTGATCGTGGCTCCATTCGCACTCTTTTTTGAACAGCCGTGGCAATACAGTCCCAATCTTGCAACCTGGGGGGCAATTGGAGGGTTGGCTTTCCTCAGCACTGCCGTAGCCTACCTGATCTATTTCCACATCCTCACCAATGCTGGGGCCACCAATGTATTGCTAGTGACCTTCCTTATTCCCCTCAGTGCTCTGCTGCTGGGTGTGTGGCTGTTAGGAGAACAGGTCACGTGGTCACTGTTTCTGGGGATGCTGCTAATTCTATGCGGGATTCTGTTTATTGATGGGAGAGTAGTGAGGTGGTTGCAGGCGAAAGCAATCCTCAAGAAGCCTACTTGAACTATAAGAAGCCCACTTGAACTATAAATACACATCACCCCTCTAAGTCCAACTGCAACTCCAATTCCAACCCTACCAGCGTACAATCGTCATTATAGGCCGGTTGATTGGCATATGAGAGACCGTACCGATACACTTGATCGAGCAGGTCTTGGATAGGGAGGTGGCCGTGGTTTTTGAGAAATTGGGCAAGGCGGGGGACACCGAGCGTGTAGCCGTTCTCGTCGATAGCTTCAATGATGGCATCGGTATAAAGGAGCAGTTTGTCACCAGGGAGCAGGTCCACTTCGATTTCGGTATATTCGGAAATGGGAGCGGAAAACAAGCCCACCAGCATGCCGGTTTGTGAGAGGCGGATGATTTCTTGAGTGCTTGGACGATAGATCAGGGCTTCCGGGTGGCCGCCGCTGCAATAGGTGAGTTTCCGAGTTTGAGAGTCGTAGACGGCATACACCATGGAAGCGAATTTTTCATTGGGGAGCTTTTCTTCCAAAACATTGTTGGCATAGGTCAATACCAATTGCGGAGACACGCTTTGTTTTTGGCTTTCCCAAAAAACACTCGACACCATGAATGATAACAAAGCCGCGACCACCCCATGTCCGGTAATATCGGTAACAACCAATCCATAGCGATGTTCATCAATGGCAAACACATTATAAAAATCCCCGCCAATTTGTTCCATTGATGAGTACTTGCAGGCCACATGAGCACCTGGGATTTTGGGAAGACGTTCGGGCAAGAGCGTGGCTTGTGTTTCACGGGCTTGCGCAAGTTCGTCATTCAGGAGGTCTTGCTGGGTTTTGATGGTTTCATAAGAGGCCGTGAGCTGGGTATTCGCTGCTTGGAGTTCGGTGGTCCGTTGGATGACTTTTTGTTCTAGGTTGGCATTCAATTCTTCTAAAGCTTCGTTGGCGTGTCGTAAGGCTTCTGTGATTTCTGCTTCTTTCAGGGAGAGTCCGATGGATTGCGACAAAGTATCAACAAAATCCTTATCATCACTCTGGAAGTGATTGAGTTGGATGCCTTGCAGATCGATGTTTCCAAGTAGCTCATTGTTGTACCAAATTGGAACTACTAAAGTATCCTGGATGAGCACACATCCCGTCACTCGTGTGGCCCCCAAAGCGAGTTGGTCCGAGTAACGGGGAGAATCCGTATAAGCATGCACCGCATCATCCAAATGCGATTGTCGTAAGGCTGGGGTACCGGTGGCAGAAATCTCGATTCGTATTTGGTAATGATTGTAACAATACCGGGTGGTTGGACGATCAGGAGCCTGGTGGGGAGTGTCTCGAAACGATAAGATCACCTGTACAGAGCGATCCAAAGGCACGCCTTTGAGTAAGGAACGAACCGCTCCGATCATCACCTTGAGTTTATTCAAGGAAGAGGTCACGGCACGGGTGCCATCCAATAAGATCTGTTGACGTTTGTTGGTTTGGTCCAAATACTCCATATGGGCTTGAATCTCTCGATGGGCGGACCATAAGCGGTGACTCATGCGGTTGAATCCCTCCTCCAAGATTTTCAGTTCATTGTTGGGGTCTGTGTGCACATCGATTTCCAAAGGAGTGGGGTTGTGCACATCCACCGATTCGGTGGCTTCGGCAAGTAAAGATAACGGGCGTCCGAGCAAGCGGTTGCCAAACCATAAAAAGATGCCCCACAATGCCAAGGTTTTCACCACGGCATTGATCAGCAACAGCACAAATCCCCACTGCACCCGATTCAACACCACATCAGTACTCGAATACACGGTCACTTTGCCTTGCACACTCGCCTCTCCCGCCTCATTGGTATACACCAGTGGAAAGGAGTGGCCGAACAAGGAAGTATCAGAAGCGGCTGCTACTTTGCCTACCTGAGCCACCGTGGATTGTTCGGAATCTTCAATCGAGGCTCCCACAATATTAGAAAGGGAGATCATGCCTTCTAACGTCAGTTGCAATTGCTCCATATTGAATTCCCACATGGCACGACTCAATCCAGCACCAAACATTTCTTGGGTTTGACGCAAATCATCCACAATGGCGTCTTTGGTGCGATAATATTCCACCACCATGTGGCCTAACGTCACCAGCACGGCCACAATGAAATAGAAGGAAAACACGACCTTCAAGAGTTTCGTCGCAATGGAGTCTTTTAAACGGATCGCAGCGGGTTGCATAAGTTTCCTGAACCGAAGGTGATGGAGTTATTCAGGCAGCTTGGGAGAGCCTACCTTGTCGGTGTTAAGATCAGTTTCGCTGTTATTTTTAAGGTCAGTTTCGCTGTTATTTTTAAGATCAGTTTCGAGATCAGCTTTGACGTTGTTTTTGAGGGGTGTTTCGAGATTGTTTTGGGAATCTGTGGCTTGGGCAGGTGAAACACGTTTCATCCCAGATAGCACTAAAGTCAGGATATGAGTGAGGGTATCGAGAAATTCTTTATCGCTTTCTTCAAAGGCTTGTTTGACACCTTGCAATTCAATCAATCCAAACAGCTCTGCGTCCAACCGAATGGGAATGAACAAAGTATCGTCAAACACCACACTTTCTGTCACGTGGATGGTATCGAGTGGGAAATCTCGCATGGGGCGGATGACCGGGGCAGAAAAGCTTTTCAGATCTTGGAGACCTTGTTGTGCAGGCAACAACTTTCCTTCTTTGTTGATTTCCATTGGCATGCAAAAGTGACGATACATGGGGTGTTGGGAAGTCGAATCGGGTTCTCGAAAGACTAAGTTGACTGTTAGAGAGTTTTCAAAGACTTGGGTTTTCAACAAGGTTTGAATGGAGTGAATGAGAACCATATAAGGGTCAGGAGAGCGGAGGAGGATTTGTGTGCTCTCTAGCAACAGATGCAATCGTCGATTGGCATCTTCCACTTGTTTGAGGCTATTGTGCAGCTTGTGTTGGGTGCTCCATAAACGTTCGGCCATCTTGTTGAAAGCGTGCTGCAACGTTTGCAATTCGTTGCGTTGAACGACCCCGATATCGATGGCCAATGGGGACGCGGCCTCGGTATCCAGTTGCTCGGTCGCATGAGTCAAACGAGTGAGGGGAGAACTGAGTAGTTTTCGGCTACAAATGAAAAAAATCATCCATAATGCGACGGTTTTGATGATGGAATTGACGATGATGAACAAAAAACCCAATTTTACTTTTTCAATCACCACATCGGTATTGGAATACAACACCAAGGTCCCCACATACGAACCTTCCCATTGGATAGAAAAGGATTGGCCAAACACCCCAGTTCTTGAGGTACCGATGGGGTTGTTATTCTCATCCAGATAAGTTCCCGCAGACGCCACCATCCCATAGTCAGGCATTTCGACTTTGGCTCCGACGAGGATGGGCACTTCCATCAGACCTTGCAGCGTGATTTGCACCTGATCGACATCTGCATTCCACAAGGAAGGCGCCAAACCCGGAGAAAAGGTTTTATTTAAGACCTGCAAATCTTGCTCAATCGCGCTTTGCGTATTGAAGTATTCAGCTGCCATGTGCACGACGGTTACAGTCACTGCAATCAACAAATAAACCGAAAAAACCGAAGCTAAGAGTTGGGTGGCTACGGAATGGCGGAAGTTCACCATATTAAGTTTTGTCATGGGTCCTTTAAGGTTTTTCTAAAATGGATTCAAAACGCCGATGGAGGAGTGGCAGAGCTTTGGAAGGAGGCAGTTGGCCTAAAATCACTTGACGTAACAGGTTTTCTAAAATGTAGCTGAGTTCGGATTCTTTTGGGTGCTCTAGGCGATGTCGCATGCGCTGCATGGCCACCTGCAAATCAGCAATTGAAGCCCCTGGATAAAGGGCGGTTTCAGGAGCCGAAGAGGGGGTTGGGGTTGCTGCTACTTGCGCTGACTTGAGGGGAGAAAGAAAGCCCGGCGTTTGTTGTCGGTAAGCTGCTAGTACGTCACCCGAGTAGAAATAGTTCAAAAACGCAATCGCTCCCGTTTGGTGTTCACTGAAGGCATTGATGGCAAAATACCAGGTACCGATTACCGAATATGAAGGCTGCCCTTCATGGACCGGAGGAATGGGAAGGACTCCAAATTTTCCCGCTAGCGGCGATTCGTTAAACGGTGTGATGCGGTTGTTCCAAGTGATGAGATATGCGGAGCGTCCCTCTAAAAACTCTTTTTGGGCAAGACCATAGGAGGGTTTCAAGGCTTCAAGGCGTTTGGTGGATGGAAAAACCCCTGCTTGTGCCATTTCATGCAGCCTTTGTAATGTTTCGAGATTTTGTGGACTGTTGATCACCGACTGATCGTTGTTCACCAAGGCTCCTCCATTGCTCCAAAAAAATGGTAAGAGGTCCAGATGAATGGCGGTGTAGTGCAAAGTCACCCCATGATCGAGTTTCTCTTTTTGCATCAGGGTGAGCGCGTTGTCATGCAAGCCTTGCAGAGATTGAGGTGGCTTGAGGTCGTGCTTTTGATGCCAATCTTTCCGATAATATAGCACCAGCCCTTTGTTACTAAACGGAACCGCATATAGGCTGGATCCACGTTGGGCGACATCTAGCAGGCCTTCTACGAACTGAGAAGAGGGTATACGTCCAGAAATGTCGGCGAGCCAGTTGTGTTCAAGCATTTCGGGCAACCAATTGTTATCGATAAAGGCAATATCGACGACTTGGCGGGTTTTTCCTTTTTCAGCAATTTGTTGTCCTAATCGAAAGCGGTTGACCGCCTGTCTCCAATTGCGGAAGGGCTTTTCACGCAGCACCACCTCCACATCGGATTGGCTATTATTGAAGTCTTTTACAATCGAGCTGATATCCTCTCCGGTGACGGAAACGACTACTTGTTCTTTGGCTTCAAGGACGGTTGCCATCATCCCAAGCCCCAGCATTCCAATGACAATACTCCAGATGCCAATTTTCCCCATTTTGTTTTTCATTGCCCAACCTCCTCTTGAAGTAAAGATTCAATAGTTGCCCCTTTCGAATCCTTAGCATACCCCCGGATGAAATGAAAAAAACAACTCACTTCACATCCAACTCACTCCACATTCAGCTCACTTTGCATCCAGCTCAGTCACGCCTTCCCATGTATCTTCACAGCCCACTTCCATGAAATGAGCACAGCGATGAAGATAGAGTTGGGCGGCTTTGTCATCGGGATTGTGCGTCAGACATTCTTGGAACAGTTGTTGGGCATCGTTGAATTCTTGAAGTTGGTATACAGAAATGGCTTCTTCGAAAAACCGAACTGTGGAGGCTTTGGCATCGCGCTGTTTAGGGGGGTCGCCTTCATAGATCTCCCAGACCGTGACGGGTTCTGATTTCCCTTTAGTACGGACCCGATCCACCACACGCATGGCATAATTCATGGGGGCTTGGAGTTGATGGAAGGTGTGCTCACTAATCAGGAGGGAGGCACCATACAATTTAGTCAGGCCCTCTAAGCGGGAAGCCAAATTGACCGCATCGCTGATCACGGTACCTTCCATGCGGTTGGCCCCCCCCACGGTGCCGAGCATGGAGGTACCCGTGTTGATCCCGATTCCTATTTGGATGGGGGGGGATTTTTGGCTCATACGGCTTTGATTGAATTCCTGCAAGGCATGCAACATGGCAAGCGCGGCGTTGATCGCATCGTCTGCTTCGGCGTTGAACAAAGCCATGACAGCATCTCCAATATATTTGTCAATAAAACCATGATTCTGCTTCACCAGCGGTTCCATGCGTTTCAGGTAATCATTGAGGAAGCGGAAGTTTTCCTCGGGTGTCATCTTTTCTGACAAAGACGTGAAGGAACGAATATCTGAAAAGAGGATTGAGAGGTCCATTTCAGTATGGTCCCCCAACTGCACATCGACAATGCTTTCCTTGTCCAACAAGTCCAAGAATTGGTGGGGGACGAAGCGCCCATACGCTCCATTGATCTTGGACAGTTCAATATGGGTTTTGATACGAGCGAGCAGTTCGTTTTTGGAAACCGGTTTGATCAAATAATCGTTCGCGCCCACTTCGAAACCTTCCAATAAATCCGTCTCCTGGTTTTTGGCCGTCAGCAACACAATTGGAAGTTTTTGAGGGGGATGTTGCTCCCGAAGCCGTTGGCAGAGTTCATAACCGGTCATGCGAGGCATCATCACATCTAAGAGGATGAGATCAAAAGGGGGATGGTTACGAATAATCTCCAAGGCCTCCATACCATTGGATGCTTGTGTGATGGCGTAGTTGTTGGGGGACAAATAGTTGAACAATACCTGAAGATTGATCGGTTCGTCGTCTACAATCAAAATATGGAATTTTCCAAAGTCGCGTTGGTCTGGGATTGGCAGGAGGCCCTTTGCGGAAGCAGACACTTCGATATTATAGGTTCTACTTTCGGAGCCCGCCCTACTATTTGCATCTTTTTCAGTGTTGGTCACAGGCTCGATATTCGTAGACGGTTCCCCGACGAAACTGGAAGCATCAGGAAATTGATGGGGCTTGAGGCTTTTTTCTTTTTGGCTGAGTGCGTGTTGAGTCCATGATTCGGGTGGGTCGACGGGTTGTTGCGAATAGGGCAAGGCGAACACAAACCGAGAGCCTTGACCCAAGGTGGATTCGGCACGGATGGTGCCGCCATGCAGTTCGATCAATTGTTTGGTGATAGAAAGGCCTAAGCCAGTACCCTGATATTCGCGGGCGGTGGAACCATCCACTTGCTCAAAAGATTCAAAGATACGGTCGATTTTATCTTCCGGGATGCCGATACCCGTGTCGCTTACTGAGATTTCCAGCAGGGAACCTTTAACTTCGGCTTCTGTGATCACTTGGCCTTGATCGGTGAATTTGATCGCGTTGCCGATGAGGTTGTGCATCACTTGCTGAATGCGGTTTTCATCGGCTTGTGCACCGGGAAGATTGGGATCGATTTTATTGATCAATTGAAGATCTTTGTTTCCAATCAAGGGTTGGGAAAGGGTATACACCAATTCGGTCATCGCCTGCATGTTCACCGGCTTGGTTTGCAAGGCAATGTTGTGATGTTTCAGTTTAGAGAAATCCAACAGATCATTGACCAAGTTGGAGAGTCGTCGACCACTGGTGACGATCATGATCAAATTGGCCATCTGCGATTCGTTGAGATCTCCGGCAACCCCATCCAGCATTGAGTCGGCAATGCCAATGATGCCATTGAGAGGAGTGCGTAGCTCGTGGGAAGTGTTGGCTAAAAACTCGTCTTTGAGTTTATCCATCCGCGAGAGGTCTTGATTCCGTGTTTGAAGCAATTGATTGGTGGTCTCCAATTCTTGGGAGTATTCTTCAAGACGCCCATGAATGACCACATAACTACGAAATGCAATGAACGCCGGGGATAAAAAGAACACTACAGCTCCGATGAACATGAAATTTTCAGACCACGGCGGGAGTTTCATAGAATGCGTATTGAGCAGAACGGAAGGAATACTGCTGATGACAAAAAAGCCCAAACAATAGGCAAACAGTCGGGCATCGCGGTTGCCGCTGATCACGCCTCGGATGATTGTCCATATGGGTAGGAGGGCAAACAAGAATATCAGTAATCCAAGGAGTCCCATACTCGTCAAGGTCACCCAAGTGGATGCGATCATCTGATTTCCTGGCCAAATCTCTAACACAAATAAGAGCAGCAAAGCTGTCGCAAACAACGCTAAGTAGATTTGCCACATCCGACGCAACAGCCATCGAGAGGCCTCTCCAAACACTCGGTCGGTCAACGAACTCAAGCTGGCAAGGACCATACCGATTGAAGCGAATCCCGCCGTTTCCCACAAAAAACGATTGGGCCACCAACGCAGCAGCATGTTGGTCGTGACAATCACCAATGCCCCACCGGAAATCAGAATCATCCCCACATAAAACCATGCATTGCGATTTTGGCGGAACAGCATGATGGGAATCATTCCCAGACCGATCAAAAAGCACCCAAAAATGAGACGGACGGGGTCTGCCACAAATTCTTTGCGCAAAGGCTCGATCATGACATCTGTAAACTCATTGAAGATTTGTATATAACTGGGGAGGGATTCGGGTGAGTTTCGAGCATTGAAACGAGTGCCATCCGTCCAGATGGCCCCTGTCATCATCGAGCCTTGAAGCATCGAGTGTTGGAGATTGGCCCCTTCGAAGTTGGCTTCACGAAGATCGGCTGTCCGGAAACGTGCCCAATGGATTTCAGCGCCCTGGAGATTCACTTGTTGGAGATTCGCTCGTTTGAAATTCGCTTCGCGAATCTTGGCCTCTTGGAACGAGGTGCCTTTGAGGTTCGACTTCTGAAAATTGGCATGATGCACTTTCGCTTGGTAAAAAGTACTCCTCAACAATTCCGTAGTACCGAAGTCCGGCGTATTGAGATTGGCCTGAGAAAAATTGGCTTGGTCTAATAGAGCACCGTCAAATTCTACCTCATACAGCCGTACGTTCTGGAATTGACCATTACGGATGGTCGCCCCTTCGAATTGGGCGTGGGCACCTTTGGCATTCGTGAAGTCCGGCGATTCCATTGTAGAATTTTGAAATTCGGTCCAATCCAATAAGGTGTCTCTCAAGTTGAGACGAATCAGGGTACTGCCTTGTAGATCGATTCCCTCTAAGTCCGCATTCTGGAAATTCACATCTTCGAGTTCTGCATTATAAAAAGAAGCGCCAGTGAATTCAGTATTCTGAAAGTTGGCTTTTTTAAGAATCGCCCCTTGGAAATCCACTCCATGAAATTCACTTTCTTGAAAATTGGCCCCTTCGGATTGACCCCAGCGGAAAGTCGTGCCAGTGAACTCGGCTTTTTGAAAATTCACACCATTGAGATTGACTCCTGTTAATTCCACTCCGACGAATTCGGCATGATCCAATTGTGCTCCTTGAAGCTGCGATTCTCGAAAACTCGCTCCAGCGCATTCCAGGTGAGAAGCTTGGATGTTTTGAAGTTGGCTATTTTGAAATCGCGTACTATGGCAATTGCTGTGGACAAACTGAGCGCGTTGGAGGTTGGCATAGTTGAACAGGGTGGTATGCAAATTGGTTTTATGGAATTGCGCCTCTTGTAGGTTGGCTGCTTGAAAGTTGGTTCTTTTCAAATTGGCTTCTGAAAAATTAGCCCGTTGGAGGTTGGCTCCTTGAAAATTCGCTCCTTCCAAATTGGAGCCTTCCAATTGGGCATCGGTCAGTGTCCAACCAGCTAGGTCCGCTCCGGTGAGGTCACAGTTTCGGCACACCTTGGTTTGTTTAAAGGTGTCTAGGTGTTCCGGGTTCCAAGCCCATCCCGGTTGAGGGAGCAGCCCCAAGGCGAGCCACACTATCCAATTGATCCAAAATATTCGTTTCACAAGCCTCCTGATTCGTGGGGTAATGCGATGGTCACCAACTCTTTTTTACTGTACCTGCCTTTCGTACCAATGACATTGCATTTGTTCTATGGGTTTAAAGCTTCTATGGGTTTAAAGCTTCTATGGGCATGAGCCAGTTGAATGAGTGGGAGATTCGGTGGCAGATCCGTGATTACTGACAAACTCCCTGCTGTTGAGCGGTCTGATAATATTGGCACATTCCTAATCGGCAGGCCTGCTGAAGGTCTAGACACCCTCGTTCGGGATCAAGACGTTGAGTGAGCTGGAGGAATCCCCTACTGTGATAGGCCCCAGCATGATTCGGGTCACGAGCCAAGACTTGTTGGTAATCGGATAAAGCGCGTTCCGGTTGCTTGAAGAGCGAATGTAAATTTCCTCGCAGATAATAGGCGTCTGTCGCATGGGGGCGGAGTTGGATCACGTGGTTCAGGTCATTCAAAGCCGACTCAAACTGGCGGAGCTGCATATAACTGGTTGCACGATTGTAATACGCATCGACATATTGAGGATCGCGAGTCAACGCTTGGGTGTAGTTGGCAATTGCCGTTTCATACTGTTGCAGTTGAAAATACACATTCCCTTGATTGTAGTATCCTTCCACAAAACTAGGATAAATGCGCAAGGCTTCTTGGTAGTCCTGAAAGGCCTGCTGATAATTTTGCATTCTCAAATGAGCACTTCCCCGATTGTTATAGGCTCGAAAAAGATCCGGTTTGAGAGCCAGTGCTTGGGTCGAATAGGCAACGGCTTGTTCGTACTGTCCTGCCTTCACCGCTTCATTTCCCAACTCCTGATAGGCCACCCAGGATCGCGGGTTCTGATTGACCGTCGACTGCCACAAGGTTTGAGGATTCTGGTAAAGCTGTGTCTGATTCCAAGTGAGCCACGCTAAAATCAGGAGAGACAGACCTCCTATTCCATTGGAGAAATATGAAAATGGTGTTTTCAAGGAAGAAGATATTTTCGGGAAAGAAGGTGTTTTCAGGAAAGAAGGTGCTTTCGAGAATAAGTGCAACACTGCGCCACAAGCAGACACCCCTCCAATTAATAAAGGGATACTGGGCAGATGCCCCCAATGATCAGCCACATAGGAAAATTGGGTCCACGCATTGGTAAACCATCCCATCACAGGAAACAGCAATATTCCGAAACTCACCCAGACAAAGAATAGAGAACGACCCCAAGAACGGTATTTCCATGCCAACAGACCCGTGGTGAGCATCACGCTGGTCCAAGGTAAATAATGAGTCAGTTGGGTGGGGTCAATCGTCCATTTTAGGTAGGTGAATACGAGTGGGACGGGAAAGACCAGCTTGCTCAAGTAAAAAAAAGGAACATGTCCAGCCGTAAGCCATTTTTCCAGAAATCCGCGTGGTGCGACGGTGACCCCAAATGCATTCAATTCAAACCAAACGCGAAGCAAGCCGATACCAAAGGCAATTCCAAAAAATGGAATCAACCGTAGCACATCGTGGGTTTTCCAGGACGCCTCAAGCCAGCACCTCACCAAAATCAACAAAAAGGGCAACATGATGAGGGATGTTTTACTCAATAACCCACCCAGAAACAGGACCAGGGCCAAGACGTACCAGACCTCACGACGCCGTGTATATGGCTGCTGTTCGAACCGAACAAAACTCCACAAGGCCATCAAAAAAAATACACCTGCTACGACGTTTTTCCGTTCCACCACCCAAGCCACGGATTGCACGTAGATCGGGTGAACCGCAACGGCCATGGCCACCCACCAGGCCAGTCGAAACCGCATCTGACGCAACAATCCCCAGAGGAGCAATGCCCCCAGCAAATGGAACCCTACGTTGACTCCGTGGGAAACTATAGGGGCGACTCCAACGAGTTGCCGTTCGATCCAAAATGTGGCCCGTGTGACCGGAAGATAGGGCCATACATGGTTGTTGTTTAAGGGATTCCACCAAATTTCGAACAACCCTGCTGGATCATCCATCACCGGATCGTTGAGGAAAAATTCCTTATCATCGATGAGGTAGGTGGCTTGGAAAGTGGGGGAATATGCGATTGTCAGAAAAACGCCTAACAAGAAGAGACGTAGCAGGAAGGAAGGTTGCTTGAATGCTGAGACCCACATAGACAAGAAAACAACACAGGGGATTGGACATTATTGCTAAATGGCTCTTACTATAAAGTCGTATGGCATTGCTTTCAACCTTGGAGACGAAGGTCGTCGAGTTTCCAGGTATTTCTGTTTTCCACAAGGCAAGCTTTCGTATTATGTAAGATGTAAGGGCTAAGAAATATTGAATACAGCAAACGGAAGGTGATCCCTATGAAGTTTTTCAACACCGCCGGTCCGATCAAACGGGACAAACACTATGCGCTCCCCCCGCTAGAACGCTGGGATTTGCAAAGTATTTTATCGTTGATTGATCAGGAAAAATATTTTGTTCTGCACGCGCCAAGGCAAACGGGGAAGACTTCTTATTTGCTGGCATTAATGGACCATCTCAATCAACAGGGAAACTATTATTGCGTGTATTGCAATGTGGAGGGTGCGCAAACCGCTCGTGAAAATGTCAAAAAAGGGATTCAGGCCGTGTTGAGTGAAATGGCCTCACGGAGTTCTTTGTATTTAAAAGACTCTTTGTTGAGCGATCAAATGACTTTGCTGCTAGAAAAGCATGGAGAAAATACAGCATTGAATGAAGCGCTAACCCGGTGGTCGTCTCATTTGGACAAACCCCTTATTTTGCTCGTCGATGAAATCGATACCTTGGTGGGAGATACCTTGATTTCGGTGTTGCGACAAATTCGAGCGGGTTATGATAAACGCCCAGAAGCGTTTCCCCAAAGCGTTATTTTATGTGGGGTTCGGGATGTCAGAGATTATCGGATTCATTCTTCCCACACCCAAGAAATCATCACTGGAGGCAGTGCCTTTAATATCAAAGCAGAATCTCTCCAGTTGAAGAATTTTGATAGGACAGAAATTCAAAAATTATACATGCAACATACCCAAGCCACCGGACAGGCATTCGAGGACACAATAGTAGAGCGTCTTTGGGAATTCACCGAAGGGCAACCTTGGTTGGTCAATGCCTTGGGATATGAAGTGTGTTTCAAAATGAAAGAAAACCTAGATCGTACCCAACCCATCACTCTCCAGATGATGGAGCAAGCGAAAGAAAATTTGATCCTACGACGTGAGACCCATCTGGACCAACTTGCCAAACAGCTTCAAGAAGAACGGGTTCGTCAAGTGATTTTACCCTTATTGACCGGCGCACCTCCACCCACAGATATCCCTGAAGATGATATCCACTACACTCAGGATTTGGGATTGATTCAATCCAGGCCGGAACTTCGTATCGCCAACAAAATTTACCAAGAGGTGATTCCTCGCACGTTGACCTTTTCCACCCAAGTCACCATTTCTCACGAAACTCAATGGTATGTCGATGAACAAGGAAGCTTAAATCTTCCCAAATTGTTGACAGCATTCCAAGCATACTTCCGGGAGCACTCCGAACATTGGATCGAACGATTTCACTACAAAGAAGCAGGGCCACAATTGCTACTGCAAGCCTTCTTGCAACGGATTGTCAACGGTGGCGGACGGGTGGAACGAGAATATGGGCTGGGGCGAATGAGGACAGACCTCTTAGTTGTCTGGCCTTATTCCAACGGAATTCAAAAAGCCGTGATTGAACTGAAAGTGCAGCATAAGTCTTTGGAAGCCACCATTCGAGCAGGCCTTGAGCAAGCTTCCATGTACTTAGATCGCAGCGGTACATCCGAAGGGTATTTGCTCATCTTTGATCGAAGTCCTGGAAAAACCTGGGAAGAAAAATGTTTCCAGGAAACCCGGACGCATGGTCCATATACGATTCACGTGTGGGGGATGTAAGTACCCTTGTGGTTCACTCCTCCAAAATCCCTACCAATATTTTGAGCAAGTCGTCGAGGTCTGCTGGCACGCGGAACAGGTTGAGATCCTGCACGATTTGTTTGTCCTGCCGATGCAAGATGCCAAATTGCCAAATGTTCCCAATGGAAACGATGCCATAGAGCGGATCTGAGGGGGATTCGGTCCATTATATCACATCAAACAATTATTTGACCCATTTCCATTTTGAGGAGGTCGTCCGCAACGTGATAGTAGCGGTCATCATGCGATACAACGATTACGGTTTTTCCAGCGTCACGCAATTGCGGCAAGATTTGCAAATAAAAGTAGTCCCGGAACTTAGGGTCTTGATCGGCAGCCCATTCGTCGAAGATGCAAATTGGACGGTCTTCCAATAAGGCGACAATGAGGGCCAAGCGACGTTTTTGCCCGTCGGAAAGTTCGGTTTCTGTGAACTGGCCGTCAGTGTAGGTGGTTTTGTGGTCCAGTTCCATTTGATGGAGCAGCGCTGTGACCCGTTCATCATCCACAGAAGTGGCGTCGAGCATGCGGTGGAATAAATGAAAATCGGTAAACACAGCAGAAAACCATTCCCTTTGAGTACCAGGAGCGATGATCTTTCCATTGAGTTTTAGATTTCCAGAGTGTGGCAAATACAATCCCGTCAACAATTTGGCTAGAGTCGATTTGCCGCTTCCATTCCCCCCCACGATGAATGTGATTTTTCCCCCAGCGATGGTCAGGTTCAGTGGGCCGATTGCAAACGAAGACTGATCGGTTTGATCGGAATAATCGAAGGTGAAGTCCTCCAGTTGAATGGTATTAATAGACGGAATGCGCTGGGAAGCATCGCTGATCACCGATTCGGAGCGGAATTGTCGAAGACGGATTTCTAAATCATGGAGATGTTGAACCGATATATTCGCCAATGTGACCAAAGGGACCGTTTCCATCAAACGCCATATGGGAAGATACAGCAAGGTGCTGACTGCTGCGATCATCACTTCCTTAGAAATCGCTCCTAAGGCTGGCATGAGGAAGATCACGATAAGCAACAAAACAATCCAGAAGCTCAAGGCCATCAGGTAATTTTTGTCCAGTTGTAGTCCATTGAGATTATGGGTTTCTTCGGCTCGCTCCAGAGTTTTCAAGTAATTGCGGTGGTAGAAGTCATCGTTTTTGTGATCGTTGAGCTTGAGTTCTTTAAATCCATAGATGTGGTGACGGGTGGATTCAAAAACCCGTTGTAACCAGCGCCGGTTGATTTTTGCATAGTATTGGATTCGTTGTTGGTGCCAAAGATACAACAACGCACAAACGATCATGGTGATCAGCACAATGCCTGCGATTTCAAGAGAAACGTAAGCCAAATACAGAAGGCCTCCAACAAACATAATCGCATCGGCCATCAAGGAAGGGAGCAACATCGTTGCATCAGAAATCAGCTTCATGTCATAGGTAAGGGTGTTGTAAATGGATGATTTTCCAAGACGCTCAAAATCTTGCAACCGCATGTTGCGGATGTACGTGAGTACTCGCATACGACTATGATGGAGAACTGTTTCCGTCATGTCATTCATGACTCTTTGTTGCAATCGTGAGGTGAGCACCCATAAAAAAAAGCTGATGATGAAGATATTGGGGTGTAGCGAAAACTCCCGCAAGTCGTAGGATGCCGCCGCGTGCGCGAGCAGGGAAAACATCCAAGACAACAACAAGCCTGACAAAATTGTCAAACCGACCACAGGCACTAAAGACCGATCATATTCTTGACGTATCAAACCAAAGATATTCATAATTTCTCCGGTCTGATTTCTGGCTCGTCCGTTTGCTGGAGGGCAGGGGACACATCAGAAATAATTTGTCCCAAGTCCATCTTCACCACACGGTCGGCTAAATGAAAATAACGATCATCGTGGCTCACGGCCAACACGGTTTTGCCTGCGGCTTTGAACTGGCTCAGAAGCTCTTCATAAAAATATTTCCGAAAGTATTGGTCTTGTTCGGCAGCCCATTCATCGAATAGAACAATCGGTTTGTTCTCCAGCATGGCAACGATCAGGGCCAAACGTTTTTTTTGTCCTGTAGAGAGGTCCATTTGAGTGAAATGTTGGTTTTCCCATTGGGTTTTTTCGAGCAGTTCCATTTGGTCGAGCAAGGCATCTACCTGGTCCTGAGCGATGGCATTCACCCCATAGATGCTGTCAAACAGGTGGAAGTCTGTGAAAATAGACGAATATAGATAAAGATGGTCTCCCATCGCGACGGGATAGCCGTTCAACAAGATTTTTCCTTGATCAGGGGCGTAGAGGCCGGTGAGGAGTTTCATGAGGGTGGATTTTCCACTGCCGTTTCCACCGACGAAGAAGATCACTTCCCCTGCCTGAATCTTCAGATCCAAAGGTCCAATCGTGAAACTCCGATTTTCAGCTTCCACGTCATAGTGAAATTGCACTTGTTGCAGCTCCAGTTCGTGAAATTCCGGGGGATGGAAATTGGGCGGTTCCACGGTTTCGGGTAAATCTTCCTCTGCACCGAGCGCTTGAATCAATCGTTGAAATCGTTCCCAAGCAACGTCACCATAAGCAATGTGGGAAAGCGAGGCATTAAACATTCGTACCGGCCCCCATACCATCAGCAATACCGTGATGATTTGAACAACCGTTTGTGTGGGCAAGAACGCTGAAAAAACAAAGACTTCGGTCGCGGCAAAAATCACGAAGCCTGCATCGATAAAGAGTTCAATTTGCGAGAATGTGTTGAGGGAGCGAATGCGTAGATTTTTCAATTCCTCGGAGTGTCGAGTCAATTCCTGAACAAACAGATCGTGACTTTTTTGAGGATGGAGTTTCAGTTCCTTAAATCCATCGAGAAAGTGGCCCAAGCTTGCCAAAAACTCGGTCTCCTTTTCATGGATTTGATGCAGTTCGGATTGAAAGGCATAGCGTCCATAGCGATAAAGCGCTGCTCCCAAAATCGAACTGATGAGGACCATTAAGGAAATTCCGGAAGACAGCCAAATCAGATAAATGAAACAAAAGGCCAATAAACAATAGGATTGGAGAAGATTGATCCGGTACCGAAAGGAGCGTTTGATGTAATTGCTCCCGGTGGTCAGTTGTTCGTAGACTTCAGGAATGCTGAACTTTTCGAGGTGGGCTAAGGAGGTTTGGCGTAAGCTATTGCCAATTTTCTGTCGGAACTGGGTAAATGCACGATTTGCCAGCTTTGTGTTTTGATGAATGGCCCAGCCTTTGCTCCCTATATAGATCAAGGAGACCAGGATGAAAATACCACAATAGATTTGATCCCAAAAACGAAACTCAACATCTTGGGTCACTTGATTGATGATCCACACCAACCCGCCTCCCGCTGCACCAGCAATTGCGGATATCAGGAGCAATCTCCCTTGCTGAACATGGGATTTAATATGGGGCAGGTATGAAATCAACATGAAGGCACCGGAACGGTTCTCTCGAGTTCAAAACAGCTTCATCTGTTCTGAATTCGGAGTGACTTGAAATCCCATATGTTCGTAGGCATTGGAAGTGGCGATTCGGCCACGTGGAGTGCGCTGGATGAAGCCAATGAGTAACAGATAAGGTTCGTAGACATCTTCCAGAGTGTCCTGTTCCTCAGAAACCGCTGCTGAAAGGGTACTGAGACCCACAGGACCTCCGTCGAATTTGTTGATGATTGCGTCGAGAATCTGACGATCCATTTGGTCTAAACCTAAAGCATCGACTCCCAAACGTTGCAAACTTTCGTGAACAAGGCCGTCGGTGATCACACCAGAGGTTTGCAAATCGGCAAAATCTCGACAACGTCGCAAGAGGCGATTGGCGATTCGCGGAGTCCCTCGTGAGCGCTTGGCCAATTCTAAAGCCGCTTCTTCCGTAATGTCGATTTCCAGAATCGCAGCCGAACGCATGACAATGATTTTGAGTTCTTCGGGCGTGTAAAAAGAGAGACGGCATGGGATTCCAAAGCGGTCTCGCAACGGCGTGGACAACAATCCTGAACGCGTGGTTGCCCCCACCAAAGTGAAATGAGCAAGATCCAGCTTCACAGTGCGTGCCGCTGGTCCCTGGCCAATGATGATATCCAACTTAAAATCTTCCATAGCCGAGTACAGCACTTCCTCCACCACTCGATTCATCCGATGAATTTCGTCAACAAACAAAATAGCACCGGGCTCTAGGTTGGTGAGGATGGCCGCTAAGTCACCCTGCCGTTCAATGACGGGACCCGAGGTAGGGTGCAATGGCACTCCCATCTCGTGGGCCAAAATATAAGCCAGTGTGGTTTTTCCCAAACCTGGAGGGCCGCTCAGTAGCACGTGATCCAAGGCCTGTTTGCGACGTTTGGCCGCTTCAATGAACACTTCGAGATTGGCTTTGATGTCCTGTTGTCCAACATAGTCAGCCAAGCGAGAAGGACGCAGGGATTGGTCATGTTGTTCACCAATTTGGGTATCGGGGGTGACCAGACGGTTTTCATCCATAATGAGTGTTTCGTCCATGAGACTCTCTCCGTGTGGGGTGGCTGGTTAAGGGGCGATAGCAAGCATGCGATTCGGTCAATGTTCAGTGGCGGGTTCGTGTTCGGTTTCTGCTGCGTTTTTTGGTAATTTTTCTTGGGATGCGATTTCTGGAGAAGTGCGCCACGTCCATAGAGGCGAGATTACATACGTGGAGAGGTATAAGAAACTGATATGGCCAAAATAAGGTGTAAACGCAAACCCGACGACCAAGACAGCGGTCAGACGTGCAAACCAAGGGTGACGACTTAAGAAGCGCCCTCCATGAATGAAACGAATGAAATAGGTGTTCATCAATACCGAAGAGATCACCATCAAACTGAAGCAGAACACACCCCAAAATTCTGGTGGTGGGGTACCCGTATTCAAGCTCCTTTCATACACTTGTTCCAGCATGATCATCGGAGCTGTGATCCACAGTGCTGCAGCCGGAGTGGGCAAGCCTTTAAAAAAACCAGGAATGGGAGTGCGATCTAAGGTGAAATATACGAGGCGTCCTACTCCCAAAACCCCATAAGCCAAGGCCACCCAGCCATAAGGCAATGCTTGCACAGCTTCATTCGGGTAACGGTCGAGAGCAATATAAAAAATTATCGCAGGTGCAATGCAGAAACTCACGGCATCCGAAATGTCGTCCAACAAACTCCCAAAGCTGATGTACTTGGATTTATTAGCAGCATAGGAAGGCGGTTCGGTGAGACCCAGCCGACGAGCCAAAGCTCCGTCCATTTTATCAAACATGGCAGCACCGATCAGGATCGTGAAGGCTTCATGAATGCGGCCCTGGTATGCAAAGAATATGGCCAGCAATCCCATCATGGCGTTCATCACGGTCAACGCGTTGGGAAACACGGCTAGGATGCGTCGGCGGAGTTTTTCATCCCCCAAACACAACTCATCTAAGCACATATGACCGTACTTCCGGCAGTACAAGGTGACTGAACCAAAGTTAATCACGAGAAATGCTATCTCGATGAAAAACAGCATCCGTAGGGGCAGATTGCCCATCCAAGAGATCCAAAAATAGATCGGAGAATCTGGGCCTTCCGGGACATAGAACGCGTGCATATAAAGCAATGCTGCTACGGGAGCCGCTACCGTGGTGCGAAGTCGGGTGACTTCTTTCAATTCTTCGGTCTCCCCTTTCCGCAACGCAAAATTTCGCATGAAGTGGGCAAAATTGTCTCGGACGAGCACAGTCACACAGAGGATCAAGACGAAGATCACATGCAGCAATTCTTCACGAGTGTTGGTGGGAGAAATGAAATGGAAACGCCACATCATTCCTAAACTCACGACCGGAAAAATAATGGAATACATGGTTTTATCCATGATCCGGTCTGCCAGATGCGAAAGCTTGGCATGGGGATGAAAACGCGCGGCAAACCAGCCGTCTACGAGGTCGAAAGTCATAGCGACCAATAAACAGACAACCCCCATGATGTAGACAACCGAATTTTGTGTGAGCATCACGGCAATGGCACAAATCATTCCAGCAAAGATCAATGGGGGTCGCCCATAGACCAACAGGATGGCAACGTTTCGTGAAATGAATTGTTTTTTAGGGATATTAGATGGGGTCATAGGATAAATCTCCTCAATACTCGGCCAAACGATGCTCCATATTAAATAAGTATAACAGTAATGCCGCTCTTATGTACATCCCGTTCCGAAGCTGACGCCAGTACATGGCGCGGGGGTCCGAATCAATGGACGGGTCAATTTCATGACGTCGTGGCAAGGGATGCATAATGATGGCATGTTTTTGCATGCGCTGGACATTTTCTATGGTGAGATGGAATTTGGAATAATCCAAGAGAGCTGACTCTTGTGAGAGGTCATATTCATCCTGCACCCGTGTCATGTAAAGACTATCCACGTGAGGTAAAACCTCTTCCAAGTTATCGGTTTTATGTACTTTAATTTCTTGTTCTTGGAGAAAGTGCTCCAAATCGGGGGCAATCTGGAGGGTGTCAGGGGCGACCATATACATTTCTACTTTCCAATAACGGGCCAACAAATAAATGACGGAACGCACGGCTCGTCCACGGAGCAAATCTCCGACAAAGCAACAGGTTTTCCCCGAAATGCCTCCTTGCTCTTGAAACGAACGGTACAGCGTATACACATCCAATAGAGCTTGGGTGGGATGTTGGTCTTTACCGCTTCCTCCATTGATGATGGGAACGCTACGCGAAGTTTGATCCAAGCAATAAGCCACATACTCACAGAAACCGGGTTTGGGATCGCGCATGATGATCGCATCGAAATAACTACTAAATGTGCGTAGCCCATCTTCTTGACTCTCGCCTTTCAGTTCGGAGGATAGAGAGGGATCGCGTACTTCACCCGTGTTCATACCTACGGTTTGACAGGCGGTCAGGAACGACAAAAATGTGCGGGTTGAAGGTTGAGTGAAATAGAGCATCGCCCGCTTGTGTTGAAGCACGGATGCTAAGAATTCTGCCCCATTGGGTTTATGAGTGATATGCTTAACCAAGTCGGCAGTATCGAACAGTTTCATCAAGAAGTCGTAAGAGAATTGTTGAGAGACCATGACGTGGTACACACGCTGGTTTTTTTCATAATAGGGCAATCGTTCTTCCAATGGTTGTCGGAGGTATTCTTCGAAGGTTTTGAGTCGCTCCATAATCGTTTTTGAGTTAAGGGTTGATCGGGGGTGTAAAGGAGTTTTTCATTGACTGTTGAGCACCGATCTCTTTACCATGCAAGCCCCTCTGAAACAATCAATTTCCCGGTGTCATGTCTGTAAGATTCCAATGAAGATGACGACCCAAAGCTCAATGTTTATGTGGTCGCCCGAATTCAGTAAATGCTGTTGCAATCGTGGTGACGCCCCTTGTCAATTTGGAGAAAAATTATGAGAAATTACACGAACCTGCATCAAGAAATGTTGCAAAAATTCAATTTCAACCACCATCTGGAATCGCAAGGGATTGCTTTATTACGAAAACCCTTGAGCACCTTACAAATCAATGTTGGCAAATTGTGCAATCAGGCCTGCCATCATTGTCATGTGGATGCCAGCCCCAAGCGGACCGAACAAATGTCACGTGAGACTGCGGAACGGTTGATGGAACTGCTTGCAGGTGCGGCGGATGTGGACACCGTGGATATCACAGGTGGTGCTCCGGAATTGAATGCGAACTTCCGTTATCTTGTTAAAGAAAGCACCCGATTGGGGAAGTATGTCATGGATCGCTGCAACCTCACGGTGCTTTTAGAGCCGGGGCAAGAAACATTAGCTGAATTTTTAGCCGAGCATCGAGTGGAAATTGTGGCATCCCTACCCTGCTATTTGTCTGAAAATGTGAACAAGCAGCGTGGAGATGGCGTTTTTGAGAAAAGCATTGAAGCACTGCAACTATTAAATTCTGTTGGTTATGGAAAGCCCAATACCGGCTTGAAACTGAATCTGGTTTATAACCCAGTAGGCGGTTCCTTGCCTCCGCCCCAAGCTGGCTTGGAAGCCGCCTACAAAGAGCGCTTGAAAGCTCATTATGATATCGAATTCAATAATTTGTTCACGATCACCAACATGCCCATCAGTCGATTTGCCCAACAATTGAAACGGGAAGGCCAGTTGGATGATTATATGGCGACGCTCACACAAGCGTTCAATCCTTCCACGGTCGATGACCTCATGTGCCGGTCGCTCATTTCAGTAAGTTGGCAGGGAGATTTGTACGATTGTGATTTCAATCAAATGTTGGAAATGCCCATCCCGCATCCTCGGAATTCTATCTGGGATATCGCGTCACTGGAACAATACCACGGACAAGAAATTGCGACAGGAGCGCATTGCTTTGGATGTACCGCTGGGACCGGAAGTAGTTGTGGTGGAGCCTTAGTGTCTTAGGTGTTCTAAAATCACTCCTCCATTTTATTGAAAATCCTTCGTGGGAGATTCCCAGAAAGGTAAGAATCTTATGGAAGAAGCAAGTGTTGTGACTCCAAATAAGCATGCTGGTAAGATCAAATTAGGCATTGCGGCTATCGCAATCGTGGCCTTCATTGTGATCTTTCGTATGTTCAATGTACAGGAACGTTTGGTCGACTTTTTGGCTTGGATTGATGGCTTGGGGGCGTTGGGGCCAGTGGTCTTCATTGTAGCTTACGTCCTCGCCACGGTTTTATTTTTACCGGGGTCGATTTTAACAGCAGGAGCAGGGTTCCTGTTCAACGTTTTGTGGGGCACCGTGTATGTATCGATTGCCTCGGTAACAGGGGCAACGCTGGCCTTTCTGATTGGACGTTATTTGGCTCGCCAACAGATCGAAAAGAAGATCGAAGGGAATGAAAAGTTCAAAGCGGTGGATGATGCGGTTGCCAAAGAAGGCTGGAAGATTGTGCTGCTCACTCGCCTATCGCCTGTGTTCCCCTTCAATCTCTTGAATTATGCCTATGGCTTGACGCAGGTTTCACTGCGAGACTATGTACTCGCTTCTTGGATTGGCATGTTGCCTGGAACGGTCATGTACGTCTACTTGGGATCGCTGGCCCAAAATTTGGCGACATTGGGAGCCGGTGGGAAAGAAAAAACACCGGAAGAATGGGCGTTGTTGGTTGTAGGGTTAGTGGCAACCATTGCAGTGACCATTTATATCACTAAGATTGCAAAGAAAGCTTTGAATCAAAAAATCGATTAAAATCCCAATTCGGCAAGGAGAGAATCCACATCGTTTTGGGTGCTCTTCTTGTTTTCCGTCTCATCGGGACCATGCAACTTGATCTCTTCTTCTTCAACCCCATAATCCACACGAGTTAAGAAGTCACCGTCTGCCTCCGTTGTGGTGGAAGGCCCTCCTGCCGCTTTTTCCGATTCCGAGTAATTCTGGATCAATTCCAACAGCCGCAATTCCAAGTGTTCGATGAAGTCGATAATTTTCTTCAAAGTCTGACCGGTGAGGTCTTGGAAACCTTGATTGGTCATGATGGTGAGGAACAGGTTTTCATTTTCATGGAAACGTTTTAACAACTGGTCTACCCGCTTACGCATTTCTTCTTGGAGGTGTTGTTTCATGGGCTGTAATTCTTTGCCCAACTCCGGATGCACTCCTTCAAAGGCTGCCAATTTTTCGTCCAGTTGGTCGAAAGCCAATATTAAATTATCTGTCAATTCGATATTTTCTGAACATTGCTGCAATAGGCTTTCCAGGAATTCTAAGTTGTCGTTAGTGGCGTCTTCCAATTTTTCAATGACAGAGTTCAATTTTTGTACGGCGTCGGGCATTTCGTCGGTGGCATGCTTGATGTCCTCTGTGTCCAATGATTTGGAGAAGTCTTGCAACGAGTTATAGATTTCGCGAGTGATCTTTCCCACTTCATGAACGAGCAGATAACTATCTTTGGTGGCACTGAGCAGATTGATTTGGCTGAGTTGGACTTTCATGTCATCGCCATCTTGCCGAATGATGGCTTTGAATAAGGAAGCAATTGCTTGTAAGAGGGGGTTGAGCTTTTCTTCGCTATCGGGAGGCAAGTGGCGTGACAAATAAAGGACTTGATCGACCACCCGTTGAAGGGATTGTTCCAATTGCTGGGCCTGCTGGGAAAGTTCAACGATTTCTTGATAATCGGGAGGGGCGTTCTCTTCTTCTACCGGTAAATGGAAGACTAACTGTTGTTTGTCAATGCGTGCTAATGCGAACGTTAAAGTCGCACCCACCATTTCGATGGTTTGCAGTTTGAGTCGCGCTTCTACAAATTTATGATGCTGATCCCTTAAATGCTCAACCACCGCTTCGTCATCAGAAAACACGTCGAGAGGAAGTTGTTCCAGAAAGTGCCAGTATTGACGCACCCATGCCTTGAACGCCAAAAAGTCAACAAGGAGTTGATCTTTCTGAATCACCGCTTTTTGTACCTGTTGCATTCATCCTCCCTATTTCCCAACACAAATATCACTTGCTATCTTTTATCAAATCAAAGGAATCCTACCAAACTGCAATTGCTAACAACTGAGCAAGGGAGAAAACCGCATTCTGCAATAATCATGCACCCACTGAAAGAGAACATTGACAATTTCCCTATACATGACGTTTCCGGCCTAAGAATACAAGAGAAATTCCTTGCAAAATCACTTGCAAATTTCCTAGACATAGTCGTTTTTGAGGAGGACGATTTACTAGCTCGCCGATCTGGCATTGACCCATCCCATTTGGAGAAAACTAATGATTGTAGTTCCCGCAATTGATTTGAAAGATGGCAAGTGCGTGCGCTTGTTACAAGGCAAAGCCGACCAGGAAACCGTCTACTCGGATGATCCAGTCGCAATGGCTCAGTCCTTTGAAAATGCAGGTGCGCAACGTTTGCACCTGGTGGACCTGGATGGCGCATTTCAGGGAGAAACCGCGAATTTTAAAAGCATTCAAGCGGTGATTCAATCGATCCAGATACCGGTGGAGCTGGGAGGGGGGATCCGGAGTCTGGATGATATCCATCGAATGCTAGATTTAGGCGTGCATGCGGTGATTGTGGGCACCATGGCAGTCAAACGACCTCAAGTTTTGGAGGACGCCTTGCAAGCTTATCCTGGAGAACAAATCATTTTAGGAATCGATTCCCGTCGAGGCAAAGTGGCCGTAGAAGGTTGGGAAGAACAAACGGAGATCAATGATATCGAGTTCGGCAAGCGATGGAAAACACACGGTGTCCAACGGATCATTTTTACTGATATTGCTCGTGATGGCATGTTGACTGGCCCCAACATCGAAGCCTTACGCCGTTTTGCTGAAGGAACCCAATTGAAAATCACGGCTTCGGGCGGGGTGTCTTCACCGGAAGACTTAGAAAATTTAAAAAATTTGGAACCCATTGGAGTCGATCAAGTCATCGTGGGCAAAGCCATTTATGAAGGAAAAATTAAACTCAATGAGGTGCTGTCATGTTAGCCAAACGCATTATCCCTTGTTTAGATATCAAAGACGGACGAGTGGTGAAAGGAACCAACTTTGTGGGACTCCGCGATGCCGGTGACCCCTTGGAACTTGCACAACGTTATAATGAGCAATCGGCAGATGAACTGGTGTTTTTGGATATTGCCGCTTCTCAAGAGAATCGAGGAACTCGGGTTGAACTCGCAGCTCGCCTAGCTCGCGAACTATTCATCCCGTTTACGATTGGGGGTGGCATTTCTTCTATTGAAGATATTCGTGCTTTAGTGACTTCCGGGGCCGATAAAGTCTCGATCAACTCTTCGGCCATAAAGCGCCCTGAATTGATCACTGAAGGGGCAGATCGTTTTGGTGCTCAATGTATTGTGGTGGCGATTGATGTCAAACGGGTTGGGGACCATTGGGAGGTGTTTAGTCATGGAGGAACTCGCTCCACGGGATTGAATGCCTATGAATGGGCGTTGGAAGCTGAAAAACGAGGGGCTGGAGAAATCCTACTCACTAGCATGGACACCGATGGTGCCAAAACCGGTTTTGATTTGGAAATCACGGCGACCATCAGCAAAGCAGTCAACATTCCAGTGATTGCCTCAGGAGGCGGAGGTGAATTGGAGCATTTCAAAGATGCGGTTGAGCAAGGGGCGGCCGATGCTGTTTTAGCAGCCTCTGTTTTCCACTACGGGCAATTCACAGTGGCACAGGTAAAACACTACCTTCATGAACAAGGAATTCCCGTGCGTTTGACCCCTTAGTTAACGCCGAGGATCATTTTGCCTTTACCGTATGTTTGTGTTACACGACGCCAAGTGAACGATGGTTGACTTTCCTCTTTTCACCTTTTGTAAAAGGCACCTCCATGCAAGCTGAATTTCCGATTCTTTCCCTCATCTTATTTTCGCCATTGTTGGGTCTGGTCTTGGCCTGTGTCTTCCGTGATGCCAATGATGGTGTGCCTGCAAAGGTGTCGGCTTTGCTGAGCTGTTTGATAACCTTCGGGCTGAGTGTTTTTCTGCTCACCCAATTCAACCTTGGGGTTCCCGGTTTTCAATTCGTTGAAAAAAGGCCTTGGATCGAAGTTTTTGGGATTCATTATTATTTGGGTGTGGATGGATTCAACCTGTTCTTTATTTTGACAAGTGCGTTGTTGACCCCCTTGGGGTTGCTCGCGGCCTGGAATATGTCGAACAAAGTGTGGCAATTCCAAGCACAAATGATGGCTTTGCAGGTCGGGGTATTTGGTTCTTTTTTGGCATTGGATGTGTTCCTGTTTTATGCGTTTTTTGAAGTGATGCTGATTCCTCTCTATTTTTTGATTGGAATTTGGGGAGGTGAGAATCGGATCCATGCTGCATTCAAATATTTCATTTACACCATGGCCGGGTCTTTAGTGCTATTGGTGGCTCTTGTATACACCGGATACCTTTATTATGCGTCGACTGGAGTTTGGTCCTTCAGCATCAACGACTGGTACACGATGGCGATTCCAGTAGAAGCCCAACGTTGGTTGTTTATCGGGTTCGCCTTAGCATTTGCGATTAAAACGCCGATGTTTCCTTTCCACACGTGGATGCCGGATGTTCATCATGAAACTCCTACCATTGGTGCCGTTGAATTGGGGGGCTTGCTGCTCAAACTTGGACCCTACGGCTTTGTACGATTCGTGATTCCCGTATTTCCTGATGCTTCTCAAGAGTTCATTCCGTACATGGTGGGATTGTCGTTGGTCGGAATCCTCTATGGAGGGATGGTTGCTATGGTACAACCTCATATGAGACGCTTGATGGCCTATTCGACCGTGTCCCATTTGGGGTTTGTAATTTTAGGTTTGTTTGTATTCACGATGAATGGTTTGGCAGGCAGTGTGATTCAAATGATCAACCACGCGATTGCTGCGGCCGGACTTTTCCTGTGTATCGGGATGTTGGTGGAACGGACTCAAAGTCAGGAAATTGCTACGCACGGCGGCGTGATCAAGACAATGCCAATTCTCGCGAGCTTCTTTTTATTCTTCACTATGGCATCTATTGGTCTTCCAGGACTCAACGGGTTCATCGGAGAAATTCTTATAATGCTGGGGGCAGCAGAGTTTAACGTGATTTATGCGATTATCGCAGCTCTTGGAGTGATCATTGCTGCAATCTACATGCTCCGTATGTACCGACTGGTGATGTTCGGTACTGTGACGAACGAAAAAGTTCGAAATGCCCATGACCTCAATCTGCGAGAAATTGTGGTGTTGGTGCCCTTGGCCTTCATCACGCTAGCGATGGGAGTCTATCCTCAGCCGTTCTTCGAACGAGTCAATCCTACCTTGACCGCCTATTTAGAAGACGTCAAAGGAGACGAAATTCAGGCGGCTTCAGGATTCAGCATCGCGAAATACCTTATCCAGCCGGATTGATCCTTTCTCAATTATCCGGATTGCCCCTTCCCCAATTATCCTCCAATGAAGCCGAGACAGCTCTTGCTGTTTCAAGCCTTCACTGTTTCTGCAATACGAAATTACCGTTGGAATCTAAATGGATGAGATTCCAACGAGGATGATAGACTAACGATTTGACAAAAGTCCGATAAGCTTCATCCGCCCGATACCAGCCGTAATGTGAATTTCCAAGGATATAGTCGAATTGGAGATAGTGATTGGCTTTATAAAGTTGTTCCCGATCATAAAGATGCAATTGGGGATGGTGGACTAAACGATAAGCTACCTTTTCAAAGGCAACAATACCTAAAGCCGGATCATCGGGAATCTGTTGCAATACCGCTTCATATTGATCGGCTTGTGCGCAAATATTACTGCCTTGCAGCCACCACATTAATCCTTGGTGGGCGACTTGATGTTGATAATACTCATGGCCCGGTCGTACGGGACTGCGTACTAAAAAGTTATAAGCACTCACGCCCACCACCACAATCATCAATACTCCACCACTTAACCATCGATTGCTGACGAGAGACTTTCGATTGTCTGTCAGCAACTTTGTTTTATTCAGGATCCAACGTATCCCAAAGATTGCAGAGATTTGGATGCAGGGCAGCAGCATCGTTGGGTACTGGAAATGGATATCTCGCAAATTGGGATCTTCTGAGAGTCCCAACGGCAGGAACACCAACACCGCCAGAAGCAAACGCCAATTCAAAAGGCTTAAAAAAGCCCAAGGGAGTAAGAGGTCCACAAGGAAATGTAGATTCTCCGTAGTGAACAGGTGGGATAAAACCAGACCGGGTTGGGTGATCATCCCAAGAACGATATCACTAAATTTTATTCCTAAGTAACTCCACCTTGGAACGGGTTGAATGCCGAGCCAAGGCATTAAAGTGGCGTTCACTCCTATAAAAACGAATAGGGTGATGAGCAATGCTCCAGCAAAAATCTTCTTTTGTTTGAAGTACAGGTAGTGGACTCCCAATAACGGGAGAACCAGCAAAGGGGTGTTCTCTTTGCAGAGCAAGATGGCTCCCAAACAAGCCAAGGCCCAAGCGGATCGTCGATATTCCAAGGCGAGAAAATAGCCGAGAACAAGCGGAATGGTGAATGTGATCCAGTGGAAGTTATAAAGATTGATATACCACAAGGCGGGTTGTGCCACACTAAGAGCCGAAATCAACACGGCCCAACCAGAGTGTTGCAAAATGCGGCGGGCTAACAAAAATACGAGGAATGGGATAGAGGCAAAAACTGAGTTTTGAACGATGAGGAGTGCCCAAGCGGTGGGGAACAAAGAGAAGACAGGAACCAGAATCAGAGCGATCGGGGAAAAGTGGTCCCCCAACCATGTTTGATTCATGACGCTATAGAGTGGCCATTTCTCGGAATCCCATGACAAGAGATGGGCAGCCCAAGCCAAATCAAGGCCGTAAAAGAAGCAATTGTACATAAGGGCACACAGCACCATCATGATGCCGAAGTACCCTATGCTCAAACCGATGGCCGCACTAGGTGCGGCCCATTCGGTTAAACGTACGTTCATAAAACTCAGTTGACTGTGATCTTCTTCGCGTCGGGGCGTTCGCCTTTAGGCACTTTAATTTCCAGGACTCCATTTTCGAGATTGGCCGAGATTTCATCCTGTTTTACCGTTTCCGGTAATCGAATAGAACGTGCAAAAGACCCATACGACCGTTCGACACGGTAATAGCCTTCTTTTTTGTCTTCTATTTCACTCTTCTTTTCCCCTTTGATGGTTAAGACGTGATCTTTGAGGGAAACATCCACATCGTCTTTCTGCACGCCAGGAAGTTCAACACTGGCATAATACGCATCGTCTTCTTCCCGAAGATTCAGTGCTGGACTGAAGGACTCTTGAGGGGCGGATTCAAAATCTTTGAAGAATTCATCGAACAAAGAAGGAACATGGAACAATCGGTTTCTATGGTACAAAGTCGGTAACATACTGACCTCCTAATTGGTATCAAGTTAATCATTGAAGTGACACAACTCAAAAAAGAATTGCGTTTCGTCATGTTTTGTTAGCACTCACTCTATATGAGTGCTAACAATTCGTCAAGGGCATTTTGTAATTTTTTTTGACTCCCCCAAGGAGTTTAGATAAGACAAGCGTTGTTCCGCCCTTCGATTTGATTTTCAACCCTCATACAATTCAATATATGTTGAAAAGAACGCTCAAGTCCTTGGTTGCGCCTTCCGCTCTGAAAATAGCGATCCTGATTACCTTCTTCATGCTATTGCTGTTTGCTTGGTCCTCACTTCGAGAAGGACGCAAGTCATACCTCACATTTTTAGATCAAAAATGGGTGGATTACATCCAAAGTAGCCGTGGTGAAGTAGAACGTTCTGATGAAATTGTGATTGCGGTTGCCGATGCCAAAAGCTTTGATCATTTCGGAAGGTGGCCTTGGCCTCGTCAATACATGGCAGCCTTGATTGAGAGCCTCAACGAGCACTATCAAGTGCGGACGATTGGTTTTGATATCTTGTTTTCGGAACCGGATGAAACGTCGTTAGCGATCACTCGTCAGCTGCGTCAAAGTTTTGCGGAGAGCAACTTGAGTCAAACGGAAGAGGGGCAAACGTTTCTGAAATATATGGAAACAACCGAACGTGAAGGGGATGGGGATGCTAAATTAGCTAGTGCTTTAAAAAGATATAAAAATGTCGTGCTCGGCTACGATTTTTTTGAACAACGCGATGTGGCACATCTAACGGAAAAAGAAGTCAAGGCTGAACACAAGCGTCTTCGAAGGAACATGATCAAGATTGTTAAGAATGCGAAAAACCTGCGCAGAACGCCCATGCTCGAAGGTTATTATCCGGAGTTGACCATTGATACCATTGCGAATAAACGCGTGATGATGGGATATTTTAAAGTAAGTATCGATCCAGAAGATGGGGTTGTGCGGCGAGTGCATACCGTGATTCGGGCAAATAAACGATTCTACCCATCCTTAGCTTTGCGTATGCTTTCCCATTATCTGGGCGAAGATATCCAGCTGGATGGGGATGAAGTGGGAGTCTCTGAAATCCGGCTGGGCGAAAAGCGATTGAGTCCGTTCCCCGACAGCTCTTTTTTAATTAACTACAAAGGGCCTTCTCAAACGTTCCCACATTATTCGGTGGTTGATATCATTGACCGGACTCTTCCCGTCGAAAATTTGAAAGATAAGATGGTGCTCGTCGGTGTGACGGAATCGGGGGTTTTGGATCTCCGGGTTACGCCGGTACAGGAAGCTTATCCTGGAGTAGAAGTTCACGCCAATTTACTGGATAACCTGCTCACCGAATCTTATTTTCGTACCGACCCCCGGAACGATATCTATACGTTTTTATTGATTTTAGGGTTTGGCGTGCTGCTCGGTCTGATTTTACCCCGTATGAAGATTGGATGGGGAATCCTATTGGTCATGGCCCTATTGGCAGGCTACACCTTGTTTCACCGCTATACAGTGACCGAGTGGTTGACATGGCCGAGTTTTGTATTCGTATTTTTGTCGATCTTTTTAAATGCAGTGGGTGTGTTTCAGTTCATGTTTTTTATTTCAGATAAAGATAAACGTTTTATTAAAGGTGCTTTCCAGCAATATTTGTCCCCAGCAGTCATTGATCAACTGATGGATGATCCTAGTTCCTTGAAACTAGGAGGGGAAGAACGGGTGATGACTGCATTGTTTTCCGATGTGAAGGGCTTTTCTACAATCTCAGAAAAACTGACACCCTCGGAATTGGTGCATCTGTTGAATGAATATCTGACGGAGATGAGCGATATCATTATGAAGTTTGGGGGAACCGTGGATAAATTTGAAGGGGATGCCATCATCGCGTTTTTTGGCGCCCCGGTGAGATATGGAGATCATTCCACAAGGGCAGCACTGGTATGTTTGGAAATGCAAAATCGTCTTGCAGAGCTACGCCAGCAGTGGCGAAGTGAAGGAAAAATGGAATTGTTTCAGCGGATTGGAATCAATACAGGATCTATGGTAGTAGGCAATATGGGAAGCCGAAATCGCTTCGACTACACCATTATGGGAAACTCCGTAAATCTGGCTGCTCGTTTGGAGGGGGTCAATAAGGTGTATGGAATGGAGTTGATGATGAGCGAAATGACTTACAAGGCTTGCCAAGATGCGATTGAAGCGCGGGAGATCGATTTGATCCGGGTGGTTGGTATCCGACAACCGGTACGAATTTATGAAATCTTGGGTAGAAAAGGAGAATTGGATCCACACCGCAAAGAGGCGTTTGCTATATTCCATCAAGGTTTAGAAGCATATCGTGGCCAAAAATGGGACGATGCGGAGCGGAGTTTCAAGGAGGTTCAAAATCGTATTCCGGAAGACGGTCCATCTGCAACCTTTCTCAAGCGATGTCTTGAATATCGACAATCCCCACCACCCGAAGACTGGGACGGAGTGTACGTGGCGACATCCAAGTAGAGACAGTAATCAAATTGAATGAGTGAAACTCATATTCTATTCAGCAAAATGATGGAATCATGTTCTATTCAGCAAAATGATGGAATCATGTTCTATTCGGCAAAATGATGGAATTATGTTCCATGCAGCCGAGCAACATATGGGACAGTGATGATGATTCTTTGTGAATGCCACTCCAAGCAACCGAGCAACGTATGGCATAGTGATGATGATTCTTTGTGAATGCCACTCCAATGATGATGAAAGTGAAGGGAACAATGATGAATTGTGTCATAAATTTTTGGACTAGGCTTGGGATCTGCATGTGTTTGATCGTACCTTGTTCATGGGTAGGTGTCGCCGCATCCAAGCCTCCGACGATTCTCTCGCCTGATTTAGGCAGCGTGAACTATGTTCAACAGGAAGAGCAGAAATGGATGCTCATTATTGCAGACGACGAACAAATTCAGCAGGTTTGGATCAATGGAACGGAACAGCTCGTGCCGGCACGTCGGACCGTGGTATTGCAGCAGAAGCTTCAGCTGAAGGAGGGAAAAAATACATACTTGGTCAAAGCAACCGATAGCCAAGGCCAAGCAGCCGAACGGACATTTGTAATTTACTATAATAAGGACCTAGAACAATTGGAGGCTCTTAAAAATGCCAACTTACCACCCGAAGAACGTCCGGTTGCTTGGCAACTCGCCGTGGGGGCAGGAGCACGTTTGGATAGCAATGCGGCCCACTTTTCGGATGAATTGGAACCTCACATACCGTTTGAAGATCGAAAGGCGAGTATCACTTCTACCGACATCACTTTGGGTTATCGAGTGAAACCCCAAAGAACGAATCGTACCTTCCAGTTGCAATACACCTATGCTCTAGAATCGTATGAAGACCAAGAAACTAACGATGTGGATTTCAAAGATTTGGGCTTGCAAGCCCACACACTCGTGGCTCAATATACATGGCAGCTTCCACGAGACGTTTGGGGGTTGGCCTACGCCATCAGTCGGTTTGATGGAAATGCCAACAATGATGATGACGAGGAATTGACTTCTGACAATGGCGATATTGCAACATTCCATATTCTGATTCCGAGCTATACACGAGTGCATTCAACAGAATGGACTTCTTCGGTTGTAGGCAAATTTTTGCATAAAGATTTTCAAAAAGAACCTTTAGACCATGAAGAAGATCGAGACAGTGCTCTTTCCTTTGGAGCGGACTACCGCTTGTTTTATTATTTACCCGCTCAATGGGGGAGGCTTCGGAGTTCGTTAGGCCTTTATCGCGAAGCAGCGCAGGGGAAACGTCAACGTTTTAATCAATGGTCATTAGGGCTGAATTACGAGAAAAATTGGCAGCTTGACTCTGACTCTGAGTTTAGGGCCAGCCTCGATTCAAGTGGTCGCTGGAGTGGTTACGACGAAAAAGACCGTGTGGTTTCTACGGACCCAACTAGCGATGAAAATAGTACATCCGATTCCACAAGTTCAGAGGATGAAAAGCGTCGGCAGACCATACGCCAAACCGATTCTTTGAATATTGCTTGGATGTATCAGGAGTCTTTTACCTTACAATTTGGATATATGCGCATACGGGCATTTTCCAATATCGGAGAATTCTCATTTAACAGTGAGGTTCTTTCAATAAATGCAGTTTGGAAAACTTTGTTTTGAGTTTTTATGCGTTTTCCGACTAGGCTTTTTGTTGGAGCAAGCATTTCACACACAGACTTTTTTATTCGTTCGATAAAAATCGGTGGAATTTCAATGCTCAATGATGATATTTCTTGGATAGATGTAGATGAACGCGGGCGCGTGTTTGTGGATACCCTATGACTCAAATGGAAATTTGGTGTAGGGAGAATCCTGTTTTTTTGAGAGACTAGGTATCTATGGTAGGAGGATTATGGAGAAGAAACTCAACCTCAGGTGGATAAAGTACATCCTGTATTTTATTGTGATTGGGGCCCTTATGTTGGCCTGCTCCTCAGGAGGAGGTGATAATGATGACGATAGTTCAGGTGACGTGCCACCTGATGAAGAACCAACTACGGCCACGTTAATAGTGACCGGTACGATTGCTGATGGCTTTTCCATTCCTGGAGCCACGATCACAATCATCAATACCAGTGGAGACACGCTTGCAACTGGTATCTCAGATTCAATTGGGGAATACTCGCTGACAATTGAAAGCGCCAATGTAGCGTACCCTCTATTACTCATCGGAAATCGAACCGATGGTGGCGAACCGATGGGGACCATTATTTTTGCAGATGTTACCGAAGGCACCATTAACCGGATGGTGAACCCAGTAACCGATGTGACAACCCGAAGGTTATTAGGGTCTGATCTACCGGAACAGCTACAGCGAAACAGGCGAGAGGTAGCAGTCACGCTTTCAGATGTGACCAGCACGGCCTTTTCTGACGAACTCAATACGCTGACCAGTGCACTCGGTGTTAATGCTAACCGCTTCTTAGACAACGACGAATTTGTGGGGCGGATAATCGGCTTAGAAGACAACAGTACAATTGAAGACGACATCCTGGAAGCGGTGAAGGAACAGGCAGAAAGCGAAAACAAAACCGTCCAGGAAGAAGTTGAAGAAGCATTAACGGAAACCGAACCGGTTGTTGTGGATCCTGCGATTCAAGTCCGCTTGGCATCCAGTGCCTTGGGTCGTGGTAGCAACACCTCCGAAAGTATCACCCAAGAATTGGCGGCGATTGTCCCTGAAACAAGTTCAGACGTCCTTACCAACGTGAATACTCAATTTCAGCAGGTGTCCGTTGCGTTAGAAGAAGTTAAAACCAAAGCCCAAGCACAAAATTTTAGTGATGCGGAAGTGAGGGTCGCTTTGGAAGGAGCAGAAGAAGCTGCTGCGGGTGCTGCGATTACTCAAAACGCTTCTGCGATTGACGTCACGAGCACAAACAATGTTGTCAACTTAGTCCAAAATTTGGTTACCTTGTTAGCTGATGAGATTGTTACAGCAGTTCAAGAGTCGGTAGCGAATAGCAGTTTAACAGCTACCGGAGGAGGTGGCGTTGACTTAGAAGCCGTAACGACTATTGTGACCGTTGCCTCGGAACAGGCAGCAACGGTGGCACTAGCAATTGATCTGACGACTCAGGCATTGGACTCAACCGCGACTACTTTCATTCAAACCACGGTCGTGAGTACTTTTAATACTTCTCAGACTACCGTCACTTCGGCTATCGAAACACAAGGTGTCGAAAACCTGACGACTGCGGTTGCCAGTGTTTCGAATGAGCTGAGCAATAGCACGACCACAACCGTTGCCCAAGTGGCCTCAGATGCCAGTACTGCGGGAGTGACAGTGAATGAAAATGTCTCGCAGATCACCGTTCCTGAAGCAACGACCGATGCAATTCCTGATACGTTAGCACCGACCACCACCACGACCGTTCAGGCATCGACGACCACGACGGTAGCTCCGACGACGACCACGACGGCAGCCCCGACGACGACCACGACGGCAGCCCCGACGACGACCACGACGGCAGCTCCAACGACGACCACGACAGCGGCCGTTACCACCACGACAGCTGGGGTGACCACCACCACCACGCAAGCAACGGGTGAAACGACGACCACATCAACAACGACCTCCACTTTTGCAGATCCGAAGATTTCCTTTGCTCCTGCATTGACCATCACAAGTCTCAATGTGAGGTCACTTGCCGTGACCGTGACCGGAACAGCAAATGCTCCGTATGAGTTCCGAGTTGCAACGACGGGCAATACAGCAGGCACCATTCACAGAACGATTGCTTCCTCTGGCACCCTACAAGTCGCAAATTCAACCTTTGTATTGGATATTTCCAATTTCCCAACACAAGGGAACGCGATTGGAGCCTACTTTTCATTAGGAGGAACCAGCGGCGTGAAAACAGCCGAGGTTGTGACTACAATCAACGCTCAGGTGGCGGGGACGTTGGCCGCTGCGTTTATTCCCAGCGCATTGACTGTGGCGAATAGTAACAACTTCTCAATTGGGGTCACTTCGATCGCTGTCGGAGCTACAATGAACTATGTGATCACCTATAATTCGGGAAGCTCGAGTGGTTCGGTCACCTTTACCCATGTAGACCAGACAATTTCCTTGTCAACGTTATTAGCGACATCGGATAACACCTCGATCGCAACCACGACCACGTCTGCGGCAGCAATTGCAGGGACACTAACCTTTAGCTTTGGGACAGCGGGAGTTGGTAGTGTGAATCAGATTGTCAGTCTCACAGGGAACACATCATTTGGTGGTCCTAGCACGCCAACGATTTCAGCTGCTTCTACGATGATTGGTACGAATGTAGGAGCGTTCCCATTTACAATTGGGAATGTCACAAATGGCAACACTTATCGGATCTTTGCGATTGATACAGCGGGCAATTCTGTAACGCAATCGGGATCGATATTCCAGACTGGATCAACGACCATATCTGTGAATCTGTCGAGCCTTACAGATACTGCCATTGCGACCTCTGTTGTGGCGGTCAATCAGCTCGATCAAAGTTCAAATGCAGGCTCGGAATTGTTTACCAAAGATACCAAGGGGCCGACGACCTTAGGATCAACGAACATTTCTATGGCAAGTACCATTAGAACATTTGGGACCTTTGCAGCATCGCCCAATTCATTCATTGCACACACAATGTATGCGAATGACGTGAGCACCGCTGCTTTCCGAGTGATCCGTGCAACAACCTCTGAAGTGGGCTTCATTGCTTTGGAAGGACCGGGTGGCATTGTCCATACTGCGAGATCAGTGACACTTAACAATGATTTCAACAAAGGTTCCGTGTTTGTTTCGAGCATCGTGTCTACTGTCAATCTGAGTAGCCTACCCGAAGGGGCTTATACGGTGAGCGTGGCAATTGGTGATTCGTTTGGGAACGTATCGAATTTGGGAGACAGTTTGTCCTACACGTTGAGTAGTACGAACGGAAGTTTCTTCTTTTCCACAGCAACCACGTCGGGGCTAGCTTTCACAGGCAATGGACGGCTCTACGATCCCACAATTCCTGCTGCGGCGTTAAACCTCATCCGAGTGGGAACAACAATTCAACAAATCCAATACACAGAGCAAATGTTGGTTGCGACCTCGCTCAATGATCGATCTGTAGTGACGACCAATCCTGGAACAGGCTTCCGGGCACATACCGGGTCGCTGGTAATTGCACATACCGGTGTCGGCTTTTTCCGCTTATCAGCAACGGTCGCGAGTCCTGGTTTAGGTCATTCGACTAACATTATGACACACAGTCTGTTCCGACAGATGTTCACAATTACGATTACGGATCCACGTGACTTGATTCCCGCTGGGGCTGAAAAGTGGATCATTGATCGAAACAACTGGACTATTGCAAACTCCAGAGCACCGGAGTCGGGAGTCGGTTTTGGTTACTTCACGATGGCCTTTACCGTGGCGATTAATTCAGGAGTCACGAACTGGGGGCGTGAACTTTCGGCCGCGGTTCCTGTGACAGTGAATGATCTTACAAACACAATTATAGCGAATTCGATCACGAGACTGGATCTGGAGATTGCCGCATCAGGAAGTTTCCATACAGCAACGTCGTCGAGTTTCTATATCTTGACGACCGCCAATGATGCGGTCATTACGACAACTGGTATCCTTGTGAAATAGATAGTCCACCAGTTGATGCGAATACAAAAGGCGGCTCCTCTTCGGGGGAGCCGCCTTTTTTTTTGCCTTTTTCTATAATACTAGATGTTAGACCCTAAACGTTGCAGCGCGTTTAGCGTTAACTTTCTGAGAATCATGGGCGTGATCGACTGAAACCTGACACATGAGGAAAACTATGGAAAATCGAGCGAAACTTCGAATGACTCTGTATAGCCTATCCATTATCCTAGTTAGTCTATTGGTCCTCGCCTGTGCGAGTGGTGGAGGTGATGATGATGATGACAATCAAACCACACTGTGGACGATTACCGGCTCTGCCGCCGATGGTTTTGTATTACCCAATACTTCAATCACATTGTGGAACTCCACCGGTGACACCATCGCCAACGGAACGACAAGTGCCAGTGGAACCTATACGCTGGATGTAGATACCAGCCAAATCACCTTTCCTCTTTTACTGATTGCTGAACCACAGGGAAAATCCGCCCTGTCCGCAGTCCTCTTTGCTGACAACACCAATGTGGCCGCCACGTTTTTGGTGAATACGGTCACAGACCTCATTGCTCAAAGACTCTTAGGTTCCGATCTCGCCACACTGATTCAACAAAATCCGACGCAAGTGGCTGCCTCTCTTTCCACCATAACCTCAGCAGCTTGGAGTGCTGAAATCACAAATGTGACAAATGCTTTGGGAGTCGACGCCAATCGCTTTATCAGCAATGCTGATTTTCAAGGAAGGCTGTTGAGCGAAGAAGGTAGTGGAAGTATCGAAGATGATTATATTGAAACTCTGAAAGAATTTTCATCTGCACAGAATCAAAGTTTATTGACATTGATCAGTTCCGCTCTGGAAACAAGCACACCCCTTCTCACCAATTCCATAGTGCAAGTTCGCTTATCAGCCACTTCCTTGGGAAGGGGAACTAACACCGCGGCCAATGTCACGGATGCATTAACGCAAATTATTCCAACGGATCAAACCACTGTTTTGACAAGTATCAATCAACAATTTCAGGGGGTCACAGAAGCTTTAGAAACGTTAAAAACAGCAGCTACCGCGAAAGAAGCCTTTGGTGGGGAAGAAGTGCGTGTGGTTTTAGAAGGTATTGAAGAAGCTATTGTGTCAGTTCTAAACGACAACAGTTCCGCCATAACGATTTCTGACGCAACGAGCCTCGTGCAATTGGTCCAGAATATGGTGACATCGCTTTCTGATGTATTGATCAGCTCCGTGGAGTCTGGCATCGCGAATACAAATTTACAGACAGATGGCACGGTTGATTTGACAGCACTGACATCGGTCGTCACATCAGCTGCAATTCAAGCTGCAACGGTGGCTTTGGCTTTCAATGTGAACCAAACCTTGAGTACAGAAGCATCCACCTTTCTCACAACAGAAGTGACAACGACTTTCAATGCTGCCCAAACCACTTTGCTGGATGCCATCACAACACAAGGCTTGAGCAATCTAAATAATACGCTGACGGGGGTGAGTGATACAGTCACAAGCGCGACTTCAACCCAACTTAATGGGGTGCAGCAAAGTGCAACGACTGCTGGAATATCTTCGGAATCTTTGAATACGAATGTGAGTGCGGTTCAGGTGCCTTCGGTTCAAACAGATATTTTGGTAGACACCTTAGCTTTGTTGACCACGACGACGACCACTTCCACAACGACCACTAGTTCCACGACGACGACCACCAGTTCCACGACGACGACCACGGTAGCCGGAGCATCAACACTGACATTGAGCTTTGCGAATACTGTCAATGGAACCAATGTGAATCCAGCAATTTTTAATATTGGCAATGCGTTGAGTGGGCAATCCTATCGCCTTTTGGTTGCGAATACGGATAACACATTTCAAGTAAATCACACGGGGCAGCTTTTTGCGACAGGCACCACTACGATTGCCGTGGATTTACGCTCCTTACCCGAAGGGGTCCTGTCATCCTCAATAGTTTCCGTCAATTCGATTGGTGAAATTTCGACGGCGACAACCACAACTGGATTCAAGGATGTGGTGGCCCCATCAGGTTTGATTGCAAGCAATATATCTTTAGCGACTTCCAACCAAGGCGACGTGATTTATTCAAACGATTTGAGTACAGTGCGCTTCGAGTTGGCTGCGGCTACGACGGGAACGTACATATTTTTTGATGTTCTGAATTCCAACAACCAAGTGACTCTCACGAGTTTTAAACAGGTTGCCAGTGTTGCCACAACAACACTGGTTCAGTCTTTGGATTTGTCGGCGTTACCTGAAGGCCAGGTGACCATCCGAGCTACAATTGGCGATACCTCAGGCAATGTAGCCACGTTGGGGACAAGCGCTACATTTACTTTAGATCAGAACGCAAGCAGCTTTAGTTTTCAAACCGCTTCAGCAACCAATCTATCCATTGCAAATAGCGGGGCCGTGGTCGCAATAGCCTCGACGAGTCATACCATCCAAAAGACAGCACAGATGCGATTAGCAACCAGTGGTTTGAGTTGCTGTGGCCGTATCGGTGTATCCCAAGAACGATTTATTGTAGCTTCCAGTAATTCGACTTTTACTCTGATGACAACAATCACCTCTCCGGGGTTGGGGGTGACTGTGAATCAGCTTACCACCAGTGAGCTTCGTGGGCTGCTTTCGGTGACTATTGCCGATAGCTTAGACCTCGTACCTAGTGGAGCTGAGTCCTATATTGTCAGTTCGGCCAATTGGACCATTAGTACAACCAATGTTTTCCCATCGGTGCTAGCGGGGACACATGATCCTGTATTCCAATTGGCGTTCACCGTTTCTTTGGCCAATTCAGCAGTTCCCGGGCTTCTCCAAAGTCGCGCACAATTGGTCACTTCGGGAACACGGATTACAGTCAGCTTGGGGGCGAGTGGGCTACATCATGCCACAACATCAGCAAGCTTCATTTTATCGAGTACTACGACTGCTAGTACCTTGTTGGGAGACGGTCCAAATTCCGATGATATTTAAGCCAGATAAAACGGTGTTTAGGCTGAGGGCAGGCCGCCCTTGGCCATATCCCAAGTCAGACTCGATGTTTGGCTATAGTTCCCCATTAAACTGGAGTACGAGGGCTAGAGTGACATGCTTTGAGGTTGTTCTAGGGTAGGGCTGGTGATAGACTGTTTGGGAATTGAAATGGAGCATAAATAAGACTTTTCAAGGAGGTCAAATGAGCAAAAATTGTCTGAATGTAATTGGTTTTTTGATTATCTTTGGACTGTTTTGTTGCAACATGGCAGCGGCACAAGGAGATGCGATTGGATCGGTGGAAGTCGATGAAGGCCAAGTCTTGATCATACGAGATAGCGGCAATCAAGAGGTGGGTGAAGGAGATAGTGTTCCCATTTTTGTGAAAGATACGCTGCAAACTGCTGGAGATAGCTTTGGAATTGTTGCTGTTGGAGAAGGAGACGATGCTGATGAATTTGCATTGGATGAAAACACCACCTTCGTGGTTGCAAATTATGTGGGTGAAGAAGATGGTGCCAAACGGGGAGTCTTCAGCTTATTAGGAGGAAAAGTTCGTGCCGTTGTGAATAACGTGCAAGGGGATAAAGATTATAAAATTCAAACTTCGAGTGCGACTGTTGGCGTGAAAGGAACCGATTTCATCACAGAGGTGCCGAACCCTGAAGTGACTCAGGTGACGACGTTGCAAGGCGTTGTAGCGTTACAAACCCGTATTGGGGATGTGCTGAAAGAGGTGGAAGTGGGCGCTGGATTTTCATCCATGGCTTTGTCTGGAAGTGAACCCACATCACCTTTTGCCTTGTCACGTGAGAGTTTGCTGGAGGCTGCGTTAGATGTTCCTCGTTCCACTGCGGCGGCTCCAGTTGCTTTTAATGCCAGGGATATCGCACGAGATGAAACAACCGTCAGCTTTCAGAAAGCTCGATTTGATGAGATTGTAGAAAAAGCCGCGCGTGTGAAAGGAAGTCTCATCCGTGTTCAAATTCAATTTCGCTAAAATGTCGATTCAACCAACTTGAATGTATTCCCGTGGAGTGTCTATGAAAGCTCGATTTGGCGGTAAAGGATTGATCATTATACTAGGACTGTTTTTGTTCTTCGGATGTCAATCCATAGAAGAGGTATCCACCTCTTCTGAGGACGCGTTGACACGGTCGTCTCCCAACTTACGGTTACGAATTGCAGCACCGGCTGAAGTGCAATCCGTGATGGTGGAAGTCCGGGCGATTGAGGTCGACACTGGGGGATTTGGCAGTTCATTTGATATTTTGCAAAGCCAAGAAGTCATTCCTCGAGATGAATTTGAAACTACAGAAGAAGTGGTGATTGCGATCCAACCAGGAACCGTAGAAGTCCGAGTTTATGCATTTGCCACAGAAATTTCACCTCTTGGGACCGACAACGTCAATGACGCTATTTATTTTGGTCAAACGGAATCGTTTTCTGTTGGCGTAGGGGAAGAAAGATCGATCACGGTAGAGATGTTCGAAGCCCAAAATATCGAGTTTCAAAACGTAGAAATCGTCCAAACTGGTGACCAATACAGTGTTCAATTTCAAACTTCACAAAGTCTTCCTGCCGATACAGAAATCCAGATTCTCTACAATAACGTGAATCCTGATTTCCTAGAATTTGCCGAACAGGAAAACGAATCCGTGACAGCCAACATCAGCGGGGACAATCACTCCGTCTTGTTGAGCAGTACCACGATTCCCAGTTTTGCAAAGATCGAACTGTCAGCCATTGCGGGTGGGCAAATACTCCGAGGAGAAACCACGGTTTTTTGTGCGGTAAGCGTATGTGGAAGTTTACCTCTCGCTTTGTATGACCGGAAAATTGCTCTCGTCGATGACACTTCATTGACACAAGGCCTGACGACCTCATGGAAAACAACCTCATTGAGTTCTTCAGGTGTGTATTTCAGCAAGAGTTTTTTTGATCAACTGTTCCTTCTCCAGCAAATTGGAGCAGGATTCTCGACGGAAAGTTTGGGGATTTATCGAGCAGGACAGGTGTCTTTTGACCCTGCCAATCCTGGTTCGTTGGCACTGTGTCCTGGATCGGCGTGTTTGCAAATTTCACCAACGACTATTACTGATTCGGGAGCACCAGCTAACTTTTTTGACGATGTTCAAGTTGTGATGTCAACTCAGGTGACCCAGGATTTAACGAACGGTGCGTTTTACCCGAATACAGCAAATTGTACAGAAGACTTGAGCCGCTTGGGGCAAGACTGTTCACGAGTTCCTCGGGTGGACACTTTTTTCCTGGAAGACAATCGATTGTTTATGGATGTGTTTCTTGGAACGAATGCAACTTTGGAATTTTACTTGAAGACGGATGTGGCTTCCGGTCCGGTGACCTCTTTAGCATTGAATTTACCCGAACCCGATACTGCTGGTGGAAAAGTTCGAAGCACCGGAATCGACTACCAAACGGTGTTGAACAATCTGGGGGCTGATTACTTGGGAAGAGTGGTGAATGATTCTTTTGCTGGGAGTTGGTTGGATTTGAACGTTAGCAATTGGGTAGATTTCAGTGGGACGATCAATGCGCTCACTACGTTGCCTACGTTATCGAACATAGGACAAATTCAGGGCGGAAGTACGCTTTACTATGCCATCACGCTGGAAGCAGGGAGGTCTTATGATATCAAGATAGAAGGGGCAGGAGGGGCTTTGAATTTGTGGGAAGCTTACGTGATCGCTCCAGACGCTCAAACCATTCTGAAAAGTTTGGGGTTGTCTTTATTGGGGTCAAATATTCCTGAGAAGACATCAATCACAGTCACTCCCACCAGCACCGGTGTTCATTATCTGAAATTAGTCAATCCATTGGTTTTTCCATTATTGTTTATTGTCGAAGTAGAATAGGTTCCATCTCGAACGCGGCGCCGTCAAGGTAGCAGAAGGGCATACGCCATCATAGATTGCCCCTGCTATAATCGAATAAAGCGTCATGCTATGTAGTTACGTCAACCGTTTCTATAGATTCATCACCTCCCTAGAATAGGACACGCAATGTTTGGAAACGAGAAAATACTCAAATGTAAGTTATCTGAAACTTTGTGGGAACGTCTTAACTTTCACGCAAGACAAACTAATGTAGAGCTAGAAATTGCGGCAGAGCGTATTCTGGAACGCTATCTACCTAATTTGATGGGAAGCTTCAGTCGAATCATGGAGATGCTCAGTCAGGAAGAACAGAGTCTCTTGGAAGAGTCCTTTCATGCAGTTTTATTTATTGTAAGTTATGCAGATGAACATGCGAGCCGAAAAGAGCTACGTATGATTGAGAGGCAGTTACAGGATTTGAAAGAGACGTTCGGAAAACAATTAGTCCAAGCATTGGATATCTCCAAAGAGCGTAAAGAAAAATTATTAGAAACGATCAAAATGATGTCTGTGGAGGAAATCCAAGCCAAATTGGAAAGCATCCGGGATGTTTTCCTCAAGCTACCTGCTCATTTGCTTGACGAATTTAAAATTGCATTGTTAGATAGCTGTATCGCAGTTGCCAATGCTTCCAAAGCAAACTTGCTGGCTGAAGAGAGCATCTCCGATGAAGAACGGAAAGTTCTGCAAACCATTGTCAACGTCTTCGAAATTCCAATCTTGGGACGCCATGCCAAGGTATTGATGCGAGCCGATTTTCATTCTTTAAAGCCTACCGTCGCTTCATGATTTTTCCTTCTGCATCAGTTTTCTTAATGAGCCGTTCCAATTAACCCATCATTCACAAAGGAGTCATGGAATCAAAAAAGCAAACAAATAGTATCGTGAGTAAAATCTTTTCCACTCAAAGCATCTTAGTTGCGATCTTTTTAGTACTGGCCTATTGGGTCTTCTTTGGCGGAGATAGTAAGGAAGAAAGCAATCCTGCTGTGACAAGTTCAGGCCAGCCAATCGTGGGAGTTGGTAATGTGGTGAATGCGGATGCTGCCGAACAACTGGGAATTGATTTGACGGAGCAATTGGACCCAAAACTCATACCGTCATTGGTAGAACAGGCGATGAAGGAAACCGCGGAAGCTGGAGTCAGCGAAGAACAATTTGTTCAAACTTTGGTCACCAAAGTTTCTACTAAGCTCCAACAAATCAGTTTGATTGATTTGAATAATGATGGATTGGTGGATCCTCTTTTAGTGACCCCTGCTCAAGTCTCAGAAGGAGCCGAACATTTGCTACTCTCGATCCGGGTGCCGGACCCGGCTGAAGTGAAACAACTTCCAGAAGGCACGGATCAAGAAGCTTGGGCGGATATTGTCGAAAATAAGTCCATTGAATTGATGTCCACGGCGGCAGTGCAAGAAGGGGGAGACAACATGACGATTCAAACTTCGGCAAATCCACAGACTTATCCGTCGCATCCGCCGTACTATCACCACCACACCTCCCTATCGAGTATTTTACTAACCTCAATGATGATCAGTTGGATGATGACACCTCGGTATTATCCACCGATGGGGTATGGAGGACATCAAGCAACACGCGTCAGCACAGCACAGCAGAATCGTAATGCGAATACATCGAGCCTGAAGAGTGCTCAGTCTTCCAATACGCCTGCAAAGACAGCGAGTGGCAATTCGGTGGCCTCCAATAACTTCAAGAAAGTTCCACCCAAGTCATTAAACCAAATTCGAACCACCCAATTTCGAGCTAGAAATGCCGCCCAAGGTACGAATCGTACGGGTGGTTTTGGACAAGCTCGCCAATCTTCGAACAACGTACAGCGTCCTTCTGGAAACGTGAATAAGCCCCAAGCGACTCCTCAACGGACTTTCAAAAAGCCGGCACGTCGTAGTTATGGAGGGTTTGGGAAAAGAAAACGTTGATCCCATTGATTTGCATATTTTTTGATCATAGCCGGAGTCACCTCCGGCTCCTCTGTGATCCTTCCTAAACAATCCACCCCAGTATAATCCAAAATGATCGACTCGGTTGCTGGGGTCGGCAATCCGTTAAATATGATTCCTTCAAGAGAAATATTTCGGTTTTGTAAGGCTTCAATCGATAATAACGTGTGGTTGATACTCCCTAAGTAGTTTTTGGAAACCAAAATCACTGGCAACCCTAAATGGCTTATCAAATCAACCATGAGGGATTGTGTATTCAGAGGAACTAAAAGACCGCCTGCTCCTTCTACGATCAGGGGACGTTGTGTGTCTGGTAAGTGAAATGAATCGAGCTGAATCGAAATCCCATCCAGCGACGCGGCAGCATGGGGTGATTGCGGTTGACTGAGACGATACGCTTCAGGATGGAATTGACTGTGAGGGTTGGAAATAAGGGATTGGACTTTGAGAGTATCTGACTGATCCAAACCTCCGGCTTGGACGGGTTTCCAATAATCAGCATGCAAAACTTCTGTAAGAATTGCTGCAACCACGGTTTTTCCGATATCGGTTCCAATACCAGTTACGAAGTATGAATGTGTACGAGACATAGATGTGTTTTTGCAAGAGTGTTAAGGGAATCGTATTGAGGATCACAATTGAGATCGAAACAGAACATCGGCCACATTGCGCACGTACTGTTCGTCGGAAAGGGTATGAGTCGTTTCCGGCGGAAAGGGAGTGAGGGATTGGCAATGGGAAGCGATGTGATGAAACAACTCGGTGCGTGCTTTATCGTCAAGGAGGTCTCGACGCATCAGGGCTTGTAGGATAAGGGAGGCCTCTTCTGGAGAGATTTTTTGACGAAGCCGCGCGACCAAATGGGTGTGTTCACGGAATGAATTGTATTGCAGTGAAAGGAGTTGATCCAAGTCGGGTTGAGCAATTTTCGGAGTGCGTACCACGATGGTATTGGCTGCAATATCCCCCAAGCGTTGTGAGTGCCGATGCAGCAAACAGGTGATCCCGCCAAGCAGGTAAAAAGCGGGTAGCATGTCCACGAAACGTAATAGATTCCGGATCACCACTTGGCCGAATTGGAGTTTGAGCCCGTGGGCATCCATCACACGCAGACGCATGAGGCGTTTTCCCAAAGTTTGTCCTTGCCATCGCCATTCGAGCAGGATGCCGTATCCAATCGAAATGGCGAAATAGCTGAGCATGGCCAACGCTTGGGCAAAATCAGGATCGATCACTTTCAAGGAGCCAGCGATTTTGTTGGTAAATCCCGTGACCACTGTGATTCCAATCAAGTCGATCATCCAAGCCAAGCCTCGTACTACAGGTCCTGCCAGGACCAAAGAAAAGGTGATGCCTTCCGGGGTTTGGATAATCTGTTTATTGATCTTTTCGTTGAGCATGAATTTTTTTGTGATGGAAGGCTTACGTTGAGGGCTTCACTTGTTTTCTGCCAGACCAACTGAGAAAAAACACCAGCAGACCAAATTCAAGACTACCAAAGCCGATTTTCCAAGCATAGGGGATCACAGGTTCATGATACTGGGAAAGAAAAGATTCGATGAGTCCTGCCCAAACAAGAAAGAGTGCTACGGCTGCAATCAGTGTGACGAGATCGTTGGAAATTTGGCGTAATCGCATTCTTAAGGATTGTCGATTCCCCCAACCGATCAAAGCCGATCCCAGCAAGAACCCAGCTTGGCCGGCAATGAGGATTGCAGGGATTTCGATCACCCCATGCGGCATCAGCCATCCCAACAGAAATTTGAGCTCTCCTGCTAAAACGTAGTCCACAGCAACGGCACCCAAAATCACACCATTGTAAAATAAGATCACCAAGGTGCCAATGCCCCAAACAATGCCTGAAGCCAGTGTGAAAAAAGAAACCCGAATGTTGTTTTCCATCAAATAGGCTGAAAATCGAGATTTCACCCCTTTCAAACGATCTTCCTCTGTGCCTGCCTGTTCTTCTTTGCGAACCCGTTCCGAAGGGTCACCGAGTAGATGGCCAAAGGGCATGATAACCGCTTTTTCGTCTGGGTCGACCATCAATATAAAACCACCAAAGCTACTGCCCAGGAGAGTCACTACAGTTGCTAATACAAATAAACGAAAGTGCCGACGGAAGGTTTGAGGAAAGGTCCGGAAAAACCAGCGGAACGGAGAGAATCGTTGTGTCTTCTGGCGGACCGAGTGAATCTCGCTATAAGCTCGGCTGACCAGAGATTCCAAGTATTCCCGCAGTTGTGGTTCAGAAGAGAATGTTATGATTTTTCCTAAACCCGCAGAGGTTCGCTCATACAAATAGTGAAAATGGGTGAGTTCTTCGATGGACAGACGGAGGACAGGTTCAGCTTCGAGGCGCTGCAATTGCTGCTCAAGCTCTTTCCAATAAGGTCGCTCTTCTTCTACAAAACGTTGGAGATCGATAATCATAACAATTGCCGATTTTTTACATTCAAATATTGGGTTACCAACTGCAAAGCCAAGTGCTCCTGAGTCGCTTGTGAGAATTGTACGCCTTGTCGGAGCAATTGCTTTTCCAACTCTTTCAATTGATGCCACCGCACATGTCCTGCTAAAGCGGAATAGAGGGCCTCTTCTTGTTCCACCTTGCGGTGAGAATACAATGGGGCAACCTGTGGAGATTGAAGAGTATGGACCAATACCAAGTGCTGCTTGGCAATGATCGAGATATTTCGCACAAAACTATCAGCCAATACAGGGTCGTCTAGATTGGTAAGTATGGCAAGCAGGGCACGTCTGCGGAGCCGGGTTCGGATGAATGCACACAGTTCTTCGAAGTTGGGTGTCACCGATTGGGAGTCCAAAGTATAAATCGCATCCCGGCAGGTATTGAAATGTGCTGTCCCAGCTTTGGCACGAATGAAACTATGCATCTGGTCGCTGAAGGTCAGAAGACCAAACAAGTCTCCTTGTTTTTCCGCAACGAGTCCTAAAATCAAGGCTGTTGAAATGAAGCGTTCCAGGATCGTTTCGGAATTGGAAGCTCCCTCTTTGTCATGACTGGAGCGAGCGCTCAAACGGGAGGCATCAACCACGACATAGATTTCTTGAATGCGTTCAATCTCATACTCTTTGGTCACGAGATGACCTCGTTTGGCCGTAGCACGCCAATGGATCGTATTCAAACTATCTCCTGGCAAATACTTGCGTAGCTTTTCAAAATCACGACCTTGTCCCACCTGACGTTGGGTATGCAAACCAATATTGGCTTGGTTTAAAAAAATAGCAGCCATCATTTCCCGTTCGGTGAACAGATTGGGATAGACTCGCAGTTCGGTTTGAATTGGATGGGCTTTCCGATACGTCCAAAATCGCCACGGTGAGAAAACTTCTAAATAGCAATGGGTGAGATGATACACTCCACGATGCTGAGGGGTACACGACCAACGAATGCGAGAGATGGGGTGGTTCTTTTGCAGTGAAACCCATTGATCTTCTGCAAGCGCCTTGAATTCGGGTGGGTAATCAATACCAATATGCAGCAATTGGCGGGGGGAGAGCGGGTGGTGTATTTGTAATTCCCAATGCCCTGCGCGGTCTTTGGAGAGACGCACCAAGTCAGGCGATTCGATGCGAAACTGGCGGAGGCCGTGGCGTGAACGAAACGCGTCGAGCAAAATGAAACCCGTGCTACTGAGAGCAAAGAGGGCGATCCCCATCAGCCATTCCGGCAGGATTCCTCCAAGTGCCGCACATGGGAGGCCAACAAGGCCAGTAATCCAAATCAAGCGAGTGTGAGGGACTATCATTTGGGAACAGCAACCTCTTGTAAGATGGAATCCAATACTTCAGGAACGGTGAGTCCCTCGATTTCAAACTCTGGACGCAAGATCAATCGGTGCCCTAAGATAGGAGTGGCTAAGGATTTGATATCGTCAGGGGTGACAAAATCGCGTTGATCTAAGGCTGCCGCCACCCGGCTTCCCCACAACCAAGCTTGCACGGCGCGAGGACCAGCTCCCACGAGGACGCTTTCATGGGCGCGGGTTTTGCGGACGATATCGACTAGGTAATGGATGAGTTCTTCCTTGAGGTGGATTTGCTCTAAAAATTGCCGAAGCTTCACCAAATCTTCACCTTGCATCACAGGCTGAACTTCCCCTGCCTCTAAAATGCGTTCTGGAGATTCTTGTCCCAAGCAGCGTCTTGCCAATATGATTTCCTCTTCACGATTGGGAAAGGGCATTTGGATTTTCAGCATGAATCGGTCTTTTTGGGCTTCCGGTAACGGATACGTGCCCTCGTAATCGATGGGGTTCTGTGTGGCAAAGACAGTAAAATTGGGAGACAATGGGTAGGTTTCTCGATCAATCGTCACCGAATGCTCTTGCATTGCTTGGAGCAGAGCTGACTGGGTTTTGGCGGGGGCGCGGTTGATTTCATCGGCAAGTAAAAATGTAGTGAATATCGGCCCCTGAATGAGGGAAAACTCGTTGAGTTGCATATTGAACACGTTGGTGCCTGTGATATCAGCAGGCATGAGGTCCGGAGTGAATTGGATTCGATTGAAATCGCTTCCCAAAACACGGGCCAACGTGCGCACTAATAACGTTTTGGCCACTCCAGGAACTCCTTCAATCAGGGCGTGTTGACCACTAAAAATACAAATCAATACCTGGTCGATTACTGGGGATTGACCAATAATCACTTTGCCGATTTCAGCACGGGCACGGGTCAATATTTCCGTCAAATGTTCTAGATCAGCATGCACGCTCCGACCTCCTTTATGTTTCAAACTGTGGGTTGTTCAATGATGGAACAACAAGGGAATCAGCCCATGCCATTCCAGTTAATGATGCCGGTAATTGAGAATGTGTTGAATCGCCTGATACGTTTTCAGAGGCTGACGTTCCTTAGGTGATTTTTGTTGTTCTTGTTGAACTAAGCTTTCGATTTGTTGATACTTTTCTTCAGAAATACCTTTACGCAAAGAGGCCGAATGACTCCAAGCTTTCCAACATTCGAATGTTAAATCGTTGGAACGAATCGCTCGTTTTAACAAGCTGATAAACCCCGTCATAGAATCTCGGCCAGATTGTGGATGGAACTGAGACATCCGACTGTCGTCATACGCGGGCATGAAGGCAATGGCATTACGCCATAACATCAAGCCTGCTAATAAGAACAAAACCACAATCACTCCATGCAAACGATACTTCAGAGCTAAGGACATCACTCCAGCACGTTCTGTGATACCCAAATGCACTTCGTCAAAAACGATATGCGAATGGAGACCGACCAGCCATACGAGCAGTTCTGATTGTGGATCATCCCACACACCTTCGTTGCTCAGAAAGTAAGAGTCGGTAGCCATCACAATGCTACCTTTGCCCCAAGACCTTTCGATCAAGACGGGACCGGTGGTCACGGATAAAATTGGAGTCCATACTGTCTCTAGGTCGATAAAAAACAACCCGCTATACCACTCCATCTCATTCCATTCAGTGTAACCCTCCGCGCCTAAGGCGGTCAGGGGTTCATAAATGGTTTCTTCCTCCTCGGTTCCTACAATTTGCAAACTGGTATGGCGCATGGAAAAGCCCCAGCGTTCTCCCAAGGATTTTTCATCTTCGTCTTCTTCTTCCAAGGCCTTATAAAAATTGTACAGATAGTCAGCATCGGGTTGTTCCCTGGGAGAGAAGGTAATCACCAAGCGATTGCCTTCATGGATGAACGCTTCTAATTTATCTAAGACTTCAGGAGGCAGTAACGCCAATTGAAGGCTTTCTTCACCAAGCCAAAAAACCGTTTTAGATGGGGAGGGGGACAGTCGATACCAAGGCTGGAGATTACGGGTTACGGTGAGATGCGGGAGCGATTGCAGGGCTTCATAAAATGCTTTACTGCCCAAAGGGTCGGTGCGGAGAGTGGAGTATTCTGGAAAGCCCCCCCCGCGTTCGAAACGAGCAACAAGCAGTTGTGCCAGTCCAAAAACAAAGAATAGCAGGCCGCTTATGCATAAGAGCACAATCCAAGGTTTAGTTTTCGACACTCGTTTTGATCCTCTCTTGGTTTTGAGTAAAACTTTCAAGTATCTCAGGAGTTACGTCGTATTCACCATACCAGGACTGTTCGAACAATCGGATGTTTTGCAAAAAAGGATTTTGCATTTCCGGGAACGCATGTTGGCGTCGTTGAACTTCTCGGAGATAATCGCGGTTCGATTTAAACAATTGAATAACAATGAGGTTTTGACGTCCCAAATACGCTAAGGAGGCGAGGTAGAGAGCACGCAGTGCCAAACGAAATTTACCTTCAGCCATCAGTTTCGAGGCGATGGTTCGCCATTCTTCTTCGGGCAAGGCGTCGGCAGCAATATGTTCTTCGGTGAGATCTGGGAGCGCTGATTCGCCTTGGGCCGTTTCAGTCACGGTTTGAAGACGCCGTTGTTGAAAAATGCGCCACATGACAATTCCCAAAATCACGAAAACCAGTCCAATCAGCGCCAAAATCAACCCCGGGCTATGGGCTAGTTCATCCACCCAGGTCGAAGACAGTGGGCGGCCTTCCGGAGTGAGCGAATCGATAGCTTCCGAGAGCCATTCGATCCCATCTCCGATCCATTCGAATACCGTGTTGATTCCATCGCGGATCATATTCAAGAAAGATCGGAGTGGTCCCGGCTCTTCTTCATTTTCCAAGAATCTCAATTTCCAAGCATATTCGGGTTCTTGCAATACGGTTTGTAAGGCTTGGTTCAAGGCTTCTTTCGAAACTGCGGTTCCCTGAGGCGTGAGCGTTTCCTGCAAAACGGTAGGGTTGGAAGCCTTCTGAGCATGGAGAGTATCGCCGAATCCACTCACAAATGTGAGGATTGTTAGGCAGAAAACAGCTGTTTTTCCTAGGTGATGGGCCATACGCTGTAGATCGACTTTCAAGTCTTCTCCAGTTTCTAGGGATTCTCCATAGTGGCAACGTAAGACGTAGAGTGCTTTCACAAAAGGATCGCTGCATAGGTAGGTGAAACCCAAAACCATGAGCCAAAATATAGGATCTTCCAAATACCAAAAACTGGTAGAAAATAAATCTTCCCATCCCATTAACATGGCTCCCCATTCAGGAATGACGACGCTGGCTACTCCAATGTTGATTAACATAACTAAACGCAAAACAAACAAAACCGAAAGCGCCCAATGGTTTTGTAAAGGCCAACGCTTGGCCTCTTTCCATGCCGAAGTTACAATCGAAGACCGGTTGTTTTTTAAAGGCCGTGCGGTCAATACGGTTATATTTTGATAGAAGGCAGCAACCCACCCATAGGGGATCATGAAGATCGCTGAGAGGGGTTTTACAAACAGTCCAGAAGGTTGGACCAAAGTTTGGGTGAAAACGAGCGTGCTGAGCCGATGTAGCGTCCAGGGCTGGGAAGGCTCGTTACAAATATGGCGATACAACTGATTAGCGAATACCGCTTGCCACGATTTCATCCAGAGGAATAAGCACGCCATGCCTAAAGCGGCTGTACTGAGATGACGATTTGCCAAGGCATTCTGAGTCATGTCGATCCAAAAATACAGCAACCCCAAGAAAAACGGCAAACTGCCAAGATAGTAGGTTCCCCAGTATTCCAGAGGCAAGGAACGGAGGAGATGTACCGTTTCTTCCCAAAGTTCAACCGCGTGTTTTTCCGCTTGTTGTTCCAATTTCATGTTACCAGATGGTGCCTTCATGAAACGTCTCCGGGATCTGATAAAAGATTTCTCCCAAGTAATAAAAAAATAACCACAAGAGATAAAAACTCACGACACACATCCCTCCACGTAACATTCGCCGCATGAACTGGGTTTGTGACGCCACAGGAGTCACCAATTTTTGTAAGCAGGTCTTGCAGACAACCCGTCCATTATGATCGGTAATGCACTCTCGACAATAATAACGAGTACACTCTGGGCATTGGGCTACTGCCTCTCGTTCTTCATGATGCAAACAACGTTGTAAAGCCAGAGACATGTCACACTCCGGTACGGGGGTCGGAGGAATCTTCGGAAGAGGATTGATCTGTCGGAGGGGGAGCGCTGCTAGGTTCCAAGTCAGTGCTAGGTTCCGAACGGCTGGAAGAAGACAATGCTGTATCAGAATATTCCGGGAACCGAGTCAGGCTCAGGAGCAACATACCCAAAACTCCAAAAATGAGATTTATGACGAGAGACACGACAGTCAATCCATAGAGAACCGGATAGTCTTCGAGAGGTAGGGTCGCAATATATTCAAACATCTCCCATGAGTTTTCTAACAATGTTGGATCTTCGGTAGCCACAAGAATGACCCCAATCATCTGGGAGGCAAACAAGGAAAGGGCGATGTAAAAGAACAATGCCCAGGTCATCCATCGGAGGCCATCGGGCAACATCGCTTTTCGTTGATTGATCAGAGCCATCACGATGCACACACCTGAGACATAAAAAAATATCCCACCAACAATGGATTGTAGGATGCTGCGTTCGATCAAGCTCAATCCCACCATGCCTGCCGAGACGATTGACAATCCAAAGCTGAGCCAATGCCAGGTGCCACGATAAACATACTGAGGCGGAGCAGAAGTATCGGGAACATAGCCGGGATGGTGAGCCAAGACCTGTTGGGTGTCTAAGTCGTTCGCGGAGACTTCTTCTTGGGATAAAACTCCTTGAGCTTCTCGAACTTTGGCTTTGATCAATTCCACAACACTGAGTGCCATTGGGAGTCGATTGAGCGAGGATAATTCTGCCTTTTGAACCGGAGTGACCACATGGCATTGGCAACCAGCGCCTCGCCAATGATTTACCAGGGCTGCGGATACGAACAGGCCCACCCAGAATATCCAGAATCCGGTCAGTACCATCGAAGTGCCTAAACTGACGAGGAGAAAGACCCCAAACAAGATAGCTAATGATACTAGGATTATGGTCCAGTTTCTTTGGCGATAAGTGGCTTCCACAAGGACAGCTTGAACGTCTCGATAGTAAATCCGTTGATAGTGCTCCGAGACCCAATCGCTGAGTTCGATTAGCAGATGGTCAGGGCCTAGATACAATCGAGTTTTGGATTTCCAAAAGAAAATACCCCGTCCACTATGGCCAGGAAGTTTTTCGTAGTTGCTCTCAGAAATTGACATGTGCTGCATGGGAAATGGGATGGAGGAAAACGGTTGGAATCGTTACAAGCTTCAAATGAAAGAGGATACCGCTTGCAGCAAGAGGAAGTCAATCGTGGGGGGATGTCACTCCAAAACTTCTAAGCCGACCAGGGTGATATCATCATCAAATCCGGTGTGAGCAGAATAGGCTTGTCCAAGCTCATAAACTTTTTCTACCAAAGCCTCGATAGGCAAATCACGATGAGCGTCCAACCATTGAGAGAGACGTTTCAAGCCAATTGCTTCCTGATTGTCGTCCATCAATTCGATAATACCGTCAGTATAAATCAAAATCTTATCACCGGGCTGGCATTGGAACAGTTGTTCCTCATAGGCCGCAATTTCATTTGGCATCAGGCCAACGACAAGGCCAGAGGCACTGAGCTGGAGAATCTGATTGGATGATTTGCGCAGGACCAATCCTGGCGGGTGCCCAGCATTAGTAAACAGAAAAGATTGTTGCTCCGCATTGTAAATTCCATAGAACATGGTGGCAAACTTTCCTTCCTGGATGCGGTTATACAAATGCTCATTCACGAGTTCGATGACCAGCTTGGAAGAAAGGCCTGCATGCACATTATTGGAAAAGATACCGGAGAGCATGAAAGAAATCAGTGCTGCCGGAACGCCATGTCCCGTGACATCGGCAACCACAATGCCAAAATTTTCTGAATCCAGAGGAAAGATATTATAAAAATCGCCTCCAATTTGTTCCATCGGCGTGTATTTGCCTGCAATTTTAACTTTGGGGATCGCAGGCGGTGTTTCTGGGAGCAGAGATGCTTGAGTTTCTTTGGCTTGCTCCAATTCATCCAACATCTGTTGCGTTTTGAATTCCAACTCTTGAGTGCGCTGCCGTACTTTTTGTTCTAGATTGGCATTAAGGGATTGTAGCTCTCGGATCAATTCCACATTGCGCATTTCCAGTTCATAGGCTTCCAGAGCGCGTTGCACCGTCAATAGCAACTCATTCGGCTCTATAGGTTTAGTAATAAATTTGTAAATCTGGCCTTCATTGATGGAATCAATAATGGCCTCAATATCCGTGAAACCAGTTAAAATCATACGGATGGTTTTAGGGATGATCGGGATGGTTTGTCGGAGGAATTCCACTCCCGTTAGTTTGGGCATGCGTTGGTCTGAGATTATCAAATGGATGTGCTCGGGATCGGGATCGTTTGTCACGAATTCCAGAGCTTCTTGTCCATCATGCGCAATGATCAGATCGAACTCTTCATCCAATACTCGAGAAATGGCACGCAAGTTAGCCTCTTCATCATCGACTATCAAGATGGTATGACGTTTGACTTTTTTCTCTACTGTTTTTGCCGCCTTGAGTTTCGATTTACTAAAAAATCCCACCAGAGCCTCCTTGGAACTGAAAGTTTGGGAACCAGAAAATCATGCCATTTGCCAAAAGAAGAACCCGTCATTCTCATTACCTAGCCAAGATAATCAAGATGATTCCGGGAGCTTCGATGTGCTTCTGTTTGCGAACACTTGACCCTATAAATTCAAGGTGAGACAATTTTGATTATTAGACGCCCCATCACGAATTTTAGATTCTTCTTTATTATTGTTGTATGAAAACCATCCTGTTGGTGGAAGATAACGAGAATAATCAACTACTTATTGAAGATATCTTCCGAAAAAGAAAGAAGGAATACCGATTGGAAATGATCTCTGATGCTCGTGAGGCATTTACAACCATTGAAACTCGGCAGCCTGATTTGATTTTGCTGGATATGCGTTTGCCTCACATTTCTGGTTGGGAAATTGCGAAACAATTGAAGCAACATTCAAAGACTTGTTCCATTCCCATTATTGCGGTCACGGCACACGCGATGAAAGGGGATGAGGAAAAAGCCAAAGACGCGGGTTGTGATGATTTTGTAACCAAACCGGTCAAGCGGGATGTTTTGCTCCACAAAGTTGATCAATGGGTTGGTTCCAACCAGTAAAATGATACTCCTCCTTTCCCCCCTATTTTTGGTCCTTTCTTCTCTTCAAGAAACCTTTGCTATTGTTGCTTGGATTGCTTGGGTTCCGGTCCTGTATGTGTTTATCTCCACCGAAGCCACCCCTGCCCGTTGGTTTGTTCGCGGTTGGGGGATTGGGATGGTGTGGTATGGTTTTTTGTTTCGTTGGCTCCCAGACACTTTATTGAATGCAGCAGGCCAGTCTTGGATGCATGCGTTGTTTTTTGGGCTGGGGGCGATAGGGCTCTTGGCATGTTTTCCCGCATGTGTTTTGGGGCTGTGCCGTTGGCTCCAACAACTGGGTGGTTCCCCTTGTCTCAGTTTTCCTATTGTTTTCACACTGCAAGAAGTGGTGTTGGAATATCTTCCCTTTGGGGGGGTCCCTTGGGGAACAATGGCTGTTTCTCAGCCTGTTGTTTCCTGGCAAGTTCCTTTCATCCAGCATTTTGGCAGCATTGGACTCACTTTTTTAATAACGACTTCCTCTGCTGGAATTGCCTGGGTGTTGACTTTGCCAAAGTTATCTCTGCGCGTTCTAGGTGGAGGGCTGAGTGCAGCAATACTGAGTGGAGTGATGGTTTCTACAATGCTTGAATCGTCACTAACATCGTCTCCAGTGAATGCTGAGAAAGTGGTGACTGTGGAGAAAGTGGTGACTGTGCCTTTAAAGAGCATACCGATCTTGTTGGTGCCCGGCCGCGTTCCTTTGGAAAACCTGTATGACGTTGAAAAGTATAGAGAAATTTTAGAATCTTATCGGCAGCGGTCCATAGGGATATTAGAACACGCGAAAGCATCCCTCGTTATCTGGCCAGAAACTGCGTATCCGGGCTTGGTGGAAGAGGGGAAATTGCTTGTAGAATTGTTTCGAACTTTTTCTTCTTACAAATCCGCATTGGTATTGGGATCAAATGCTCGGAAGCCCAATCCTTTGAGTAAAACCTGGCACTATTTCAATTCCGCCTATTTCCTTCATTCAAACCATTTTTTATTTGAACGGTATGACAAGCGCCAATTGGTACCGTTTGCAGAGTATTTTCCTTCAGGTTGGAATTCTATATTTCCTCAAAAAGCGATCCCTCAGATTCCAGAGTATTATCCTGGAACGACTTCCGAAGTGTGGAAAGGGGAAAGTTTCCAGTTTGGTATTCAGATTTGTTTTGAAACCGTTTTTTCCCAGTTACACCGGCATCGGGTGCTCCAAAATAGTGAATTTTTTGTGGGACTGGTGAATGCGCAATGGTTTGATGCTGTGGCGATGGATCAGCATATTCGCCTCACTCGTTTGAGAGCAATCGAAGTAGAACGTGATTATGTTATTGTGAGTAATGGGGGGCACACCGTCCATATTGAAGGGGAATCAGGCAAGGTCAATTATGTAGACCATGCTGCCATTGTAGAAGTGGAGCAAAGGCTATCCCACACAGGATACGTCCGATATGGTTATTGGCCCTGTGTGGGAATGATGGTGGGGTATATGGGATTGTTTCTATTTCTTCAGATCAGAACGCGACGAAACAACGGCATCCAATAATCCGAATTCCAATGCCTCTTCTGAGGTAAACCAATTGTCTCGATCAATCGCACGCTTGATTTCTTCATAAGTTCTTCCGGTGTTCTTACAATAAATATCAATAATCGTGTCACGTGTTTTTAAAATTTCGTTTGCTTGGATCTCCAGATCGGTAGCACGTCCTTGATAGCCCATCAGCAAAGGTTGATGAATCATCACCTTGGCATTAGGTAGAGCGTAACGGCAACCTGGAGACGCGGCTAGACTTAGGATAGAACCCATACTCGCCACAAAACCAGTAACCACCGTTGTGACAGGACAACTGATAAAATGAAGCATGTCGTATATCGCAAAACCGGAAAAGACTTCTCCACCGGGACAGTTGATAAAAACGTTGATGGGGTCTTCAGGTGAATCTTGTTCCAACAGGATGAGCTGATTGACAACTTTTGCTGCCAATTCAGCATTTACGGCTTCGGAAATGACCACTGTCCGAGACTTGAGCATTCGAGACATCATGCCAGCGGCTTCCATAGTTTCATCTTTCTTTTCTTCACTCATAGAGGTTCCTTTCTGCGGATAAAACGTTTGCAATTGCAATACGAGAGAGTTTGTAATTTCTGCATAATAACTCGCAAAATTACCATTGCTCCAATAACGATTCAATCTGATAATCAATTGGTAGGACCCTTGCCTTGAGTGCGAGTTGGCACGGTATCCCACTTGTATATCCCATATATTGGCTGTATTGTTTTGGATGCTTTTAGCGACACCAGAGCGAGGATCCAGAAGGGATGTTCTCTCATTTTCTTAACTTTTGATATTGGGATATGGACCTATTCATTGTGCCCGGCATTGTCTTATGCTTCATGCAATCAGCAATGTTTTCTGGGCTAACATTAGGATTATTTGGGCTAGGACGTTTGCAATTGGAAATTCGAGCGGAAAGTGGCGATAAAGCCGCTATTCGTGTGCTAGCCTTGCGTAAAGATGCAAATTTATTACTCACTACTTTGCTTTGGGGCAATGTCAGCGTGAATTGCCTCCTGACTCTCCTTTCCGACTCCATTATGACTGGAGTCGTTGCCTTTGTTTTTTCAACCGTTGGCATCACACTTTTTGGTGAAATCGTTCCACAAGCCTATTTTTCCCGAAATGCATTACAAATGGGGGCCTTTTTTGCTCCTGTGGTACGGCTCTATCAAAAGCTTTTTTACATATTGGCCAAACCATCTGCAATGCTTCTAGATTGGTGGCTGGGGCCTGAGGGTATTACCTATTTTCAGGAGAAAAGCTTCAAGATCATGCTTGAGAAGCACATGTCTGCTAAAAGTTCGGACATTGGCAAAACCGAGGGACGTGGTGCTCTGAACTTCTTGTCTTTGGATGATTTGAAAGTTTCCCAAGAAGGAGAAATCGTAGATCCCATGAGTGTGATTCCTTTGCCTTCTATTTTGGACCTGCCTGTGTTTCCTGAAATGGAGCGTATTCCCACCGATCCTTTTCTACAAAAAATACAAATTTCTGAGAAAAAATGGATCATTCTCACCGACATGGAAGGCCACCCCAAACTGGTTCTAGACTCCGATGCGTTTCTCCGAGATGCTCTATATAAGAAGGAGCCGTTTCGTCCTTATGCTTATTGCCATCGACCCCACTTGGTAACGGATCCCAACGTGAATTTGGGCGATCTGTTACCCAAATTGCGAGTTAACCCAGAACATTCGGAAGACGATGTGATTGACCATGATCTGATATTGTATTGGCGTGGCGACGAACATCGCATTATCACAGGTGCCGATTTACTAGGAAGGCTTTTGAGGGGGATTGCGACAGTGCGCCAACAAGATCCAATTGCTGCACAAGAAGCTCCGATACCAAGAGTTTCTTAAAAATTCGACTTCATGTGCCGGATAACAAAATCTTCCAAGTCTTCCCGCTCTTTTTGTTCTTTAGGAGAAGGATCATCCAAATCTTCTAGATAGGTGAGCCGTTCCTTAAGAATTTTCAGATCCGTTCGTGCAAACTGATGCCGTGCAATGGCAGAGGGCACCTTGAGAGGAGTATCGTCCACCACCGCATGCTCTCCCGATTTTAAGATTTCACTCGTTGCTTCAGCAAGATGCTGTAATTCTCGCTGCAAGATAGGAGAAGAAAAAACAAGGATCGCTTTACGCTTTGATTGCTCAATAAAATAGATCAAAGCATTGTTGGGAAGACCCACATGTTTGATTTTGTAGCAATCGTAACTGGCAGGAGAGTGCTGAGAACGGAGTGCAAACATCTTTGCAAATTGTTGAAGTGTCACCTTCCGAATTGAAGTCTTCACGTTACCAGGTAACGCTTCTTTTATGCGTAAAGTGAGCCTAGCGGTGACATTCCCAACGGTGTCTCGTTCGTTGGTTTTTGAGGTATTGGAAATCACCGCCAGACCATTTTGAGACGGGTGGATGACTTTGATAAACAATTCATCCAAAACTTTTTCCCAATCTTTCCTCTGAGTGGTGTGGCTATAAACCTCTGATTTGAGAGATTTCTTTTTTTTGAATAAACCGAACATAGCAGCCTCCATTGTAGTTACGGTCTAAAAAGCAGCATTCATTCCATTTACTCAATCTCTTCCATGATAATATTTTTTTTTAAAAGGTCCTTATGCAAACCAACCACGAGGAATTTATTCGACAGTCCTATGCTGTGGCGGAGCAAGCCGAAAAAAATGGCAATCACCCCTTTGGTGCCTTGCTGGTTAAAGAAGGTATTGTTTTGCTGACTGCTGAAAATACAGTGAATACAGAACAGGATGCTACCCGTCATGCTGAGCTGAACCTCGTTAGTATGGCATGTCAACAATTCGATTCTGCAACACGGGCACAGAGTGTTTTATTCACAAGCACCGAACCCTGTGCGATGTGTGCTGGTGCTATCTACTGGGCAGGAATTCGAGCTGTCGTATTTGGGTGTTCGGCAAAATCACTTGGCGAAATAACGGGTGGGAGCCTTGTAATTCCTTGCCAAGAAATCTTTGCAAAAGGGCGTAAAACAACTCAAGTTTTTGGACCCATCTTAGAAGCAGAGGGAATGCTGATACATCAAAGGTTTTGGAAGTGATTTGTAGTGTGGAGAGCAATGTATATCGTGAACTAATTAGGTGAGGGGCCTGGCAATCTCGCCCTCGTCGAGGGCGAGAAGGTAAAATGGAGAACGGGGTTATGGCTTATAAAACGGTGTGATGCTGTCTTTATGTGCATTCTCGTCACCGGGCTGTTTAAGTTTATTGTATTCATTGTATCGATCATCTCCGTGGTCAAATACGGAGTACGGTTTATGAATAACTTCAAACTCAACAACACGAAGGCGGTCTTCACCATCTTTTTGAAAGACCGTAGGAATCACACAAATGAGATCGTAGCCAAGTTTTGTGAGGTTTCCTACTGCAATGGTTCCGTCGTCATCTGCAGCAATTGTTTCAGTTTCGTACTTCATTTTGCCTCCTGATGGAATGAATTGGTATGGAATCAAAGATTCCTATCATTGGCACTGAGTTTTCTGATAGAAGATTGAGTCGACCTCCTCCTGTCCCTTCCATCCATCAATCAAAGCGCCACAAAAAATTTGTTAAGCAAAAATCACGCTAACAAAGAGAAGTATTGTTTTCAAAGTATTTTCAGTTTTGTTTGAGCATCCAACGAAATTGATATGGTTCCAAGACCAAGTCTTGGTCCAAAGTAATCGTTTGATCTGAAATAATATCAGTAAAACGATATCCTCCATGCAGTCTCACTTCATTGGCATTCACGGTCTGCGGGCGCTCTGTAAAGTTTGCAACCACAACTAACTGTTGTCCGGAGTTTCGGCGTAAGTAGCTAAATATATGGTCATTGCCAGTATTGACAATTTCCATTTGAGAGCTTGCAAACACGGGATACTGCTTTCGAAGTTGAATCAAATGACAAATCTGATCGAAGACTCGACCTTGTGGTGTATCAGAGGTTTCGGTGATGTCTGTGTCCTTTTTCCAGTCTTTTGCAGGCCGATTCACCCAGCGCGTGTCATTCGCTTTTGCTGGATCGTTCACATAGGAATAGTCATTCAACATGGCCACCTCGTCTCCTAAATAAAGCAATGGGATACCACCGATGCTAAGAATGACGCTGTGCACGAGTAAAATGCGTTGGATAGACAATTCTTTTTCACCTTCGTCTTCCTGTTGCAGAGCTTTTTCCAATCCACACAATGATGCCAGTGTCCCTGAAATTCGAGCATCCCCAGTCTGTGGGTTTTCTTGAAAAGGTACCCCCCGGGCAAAGCTACCGGGAAACCTTCCTGAAAAAAAAGAATTTAGAAATTGTCGGTGATCGTGTCCATTGATACCTAAACTCCACGCTTCCGCGTCATCGAAAGTCCAGCCAATGTCGTCATGGCAGCGGACATAATTTACCCAGACACAATCTGGATGAATTTGAAATCGGTTGCGCATGGAAAGTTGAAGCAACTTCACTTCGCGGGTTGCCAAAGAATTCCAAAGCAACGCCATCAGGAGTGGGTGATAAGACAGCTGACATTCGTTTGGACTGATATAGCGAGCCACCTCATCCGGATGCACAATGGCTTCTGATTTAAATAATACTGCTGGAGCTGCAATGCGTAGTAAGGAATTGTAAGCTTGCAAGATCATGTGGGCTTCTGGTCGGTTTTCGCAGTCGGTTCCCAGCATCTTCCAGATAAAGGCAACCGCGTCCATGCGTAACACCTCCACTCCAATATTTGCCAGAAATAACATTTCTCCTAACATCCGTCGAAAAACTTCTGGATTGGAATAATTGAGGTCCCATTGCACGGAGTAAAATGTTGTCCATACCCAACTTTTAATTTCCGGACGATAAGTATAGCTTTTGCCTCGCTCTGGGAAGATATCACGGACATACTGTTGGTATTGATCAATCAGTTCTTTATCTTCAAAAATCCAGTAATACTTTTTATATTCCGGATCCCCGGCTAGTGCTTTTTGTGCCCATTCGTGTTCATCCGAGGTGTGGTTAAAAATAAAGTCAATAACAAGGCTGATATTGTTTTTGCGGAGTTCCTTGGCCAAATCCGCTAGTTCTTCCATCGTGCCTAGTTTGGGGTTGACATCCCGGTAACTACTGACAGCATATCCCCCATCGCTTTCTCCTTCTGGACAAAGGAATAACGGCATGAGATGCAAATAATTCAATCCTAATTTTTTAAAATACGGAATTTTTTCTTTTAGGTTTCTGAGGTCTTCTGCGAAAAGGTCAACATAACACATACCGCCTACCATTTCATTGCTTTGAAACCAAGTGGGATTGGTTTCACGCTCAGTATCTAATTCTTTCAGCTCTTTGGGACGTCGATGCCCCATTTCCATAGCAAGCGATATAATCTCTTCTAAGTGATAAAAGAAATCATAACGCTGGCCATAAAGATTGACTAAAAGCCTAAATACGCTTTTGAAATGGGTTTCCAATCGATGCACAAATGAGTGCCACTCCTGTACTGATACATCCTCCCCTAGGCCCTGATAGCGCTGTTGTAGTCGGGGTAACAATCTTTGGAAAGTTACGGATGATTCTTCATCCAGCCATTGTATTTCTGACATGGTAGCAACCTCTTAAAAATCATTGCAGTTTCTTCATGTTTCTATTGAATACTGGAAGCTTTATGCTTCCGGTTTGCTAAGCGTAACTATACAAAAGCCTTCACAATTATGTTTTCTATAACGACTCGTGATCTATTCCATATAAATGAAAAAAAACTGGAAACTTATTGATCAAGTATACGCTAACCTTCTTATATCCTGACACAGGACAGGGTAAAATCCTAGAACAAGATGTTCAGGGAACCAATAAGTATGGGAAATCGACTGAAATGATTTAATAGTGAGAAGGAATTCTATCGAAAGAGGAACTATAGTAAGCGAAATCGAAGGGGAAAACAGCATGAAGCACGGGATACTTCTGTTTTCCCCAATTTGGTAAGAATCTACAGGGTTGATTAACCTTTGACCGCTCCAGCAGTAAGGCCCGAGATGATCTTTTTCTGGAACACAAGTACCAATAGAATCAATGGTATGGTCACAAGAACACTTGCGGCCATAATGGAACCAAAGGGCAATTCGTATTGGCTGGCTCCAGTAATCAGGCTAATGGCTACTGGGATTGTCCTTGCACTCTCATTGACAGTAAAGGTGAGGGCAAACAGGAACTCGTTCCAAGCGGCAATGAATGCCAAGAGGCCCGTAGTCACTGTCGCAGGTCCTAAAACTGGCAAAAAGACAAGAACAACAATTTGCAATGGAGATGCACCATCCAATTGGGCGGCTTCTTCCAGTTCTTTAGGAATTTCGCGAATGAATGAAGTCAAAACCCATACTGTGAACGGTAGGGTGAAGATCATATAGACTAGAGAGAGACCTAGCCAATTGTTGAAAAGTCCTAAGATTTGCAAAAGGGTATACAAACCAGAAAGTACAGCGATTTGGGGAAACATAGAAACTCCCAAAACGACATACATTAAAGAAACTTTGCCAGGAAAATTAACCCTACCCAAAGCATAAGATGCTGAGACACTAAGTGCCAAACTCACGATAACTGTTGTTGCAGAGACAATGATCGAATTCATAATAATCCGAGCAAAATCCTGTTGAATGAACAGCCCGCGATAATTGGTTAAGTCAATATTTGTGATGAAAAAATCTACTTTAAATAGCTCTTGTCCAGTTTTGAAGCTGGTCAGTACTGCGTAATAGAAAGGGAATAGTGCATAAAAAAGTACTATTACGGCAAGTACCCAAAAACCGGTATTCCATACCATCTGTTTTTGTTGTCTTGTCACAGTTACCTCCTACTTATTAAAATCGACTTTCATGGAAAGCATATAACCTATAGTAAATATGCTGATGAGAATAAAGATAGCTACTGAAGATGCTGAACCTAAGCCGATCTCCTGAAAGTCGATCATTTGCTGTCGCGCATAAATAGATACACTAGCTGTACTCTCATTACTTCCTTGCATAATGTAAATGACATCAAACACTCGCAAGGTATCTAAAGAACGAAAGATCAACGCAATTAATAAGGTTGGCTTCAAAAGAGGAAGGGTGATTTGAAAGAAGACTTGTACCGGATGAGCACCATCCATCTCCGCAGCTTCATATAAATCTTTGGAAATGGTAGTCAATCCTGCGAGTACTAAGAGAACCATAAATGGAGTGGTTTTCCATACGTCCACCGCGATAATTGTTGGCAACACCAAATCAGGATTACCCATGAATGCAATACTTTTTTCAATCAATCCTAAACTTTTCAAAGCTTCATTGAGGAAGCCATATTGGTCATGATAGAGCCACGCCCAAATCTGTGAAGAAACAACGGTAGGAATAGCCCAAGGCACCAAGATTGCTGCTCGATAGGCACCTCGCCCTGGAAATTCTCGATTGAGCATCAATGCGATCAAAACCCCAAGAGTGGTTTCCAATATAACAGCTGCGATTGTAAATTTGATAGTAATCCAAACAGAGGACCACCACAAAGGATCCGTGAAAAGAAGACCGTAATTTTCAAGAGCAATGAAATTATATTCATCCAAACTATCTAGCGTGGCATCGGTGAAGCTAAACCAAATTGTCTGGAATAGGGGGAATCCTGCTACCATGAAAAGAACGACAAGTGTAGGCGACATAAAAATCCATGCCCACTTGATTTGCATTTTTCTAAAGGGAGATAAATGCTCTGCCATAGCTTTCTCCAATCTCTAATGATTAGCAGTTATCCTGATGCAAAAAGGATGTATATACACCTTCTTAAGGTCCAGGATGATTTGATGGGGGATGAATTTTGAGTGAGACGAGATTGCCTTAAGAAAATCTCGTCCCAGGTGAATGACGAACTAAGTTGCGATTACCAGCCTCGTTTGCCTTTGATGCGATTCAGGTCTTTTTCCAAGCGAGCTAAAGACTCTTCTGCTGTTTCTTTTCCAGACAAAACAGAATGAACGGCATTCCAGAACTTACTAGACACTTTATTGTATTTTCGTCCGGTGAGCTTAGAGGGTCGAGCAACGGCATTCGTAAAAGTATCGTACAGGGTTACCATGAAAGGATTCGCAGCCTCAATTTCTGGTGCTTGGTAGGCATCTCCGATAGTTGGATTGTAAGCACCGTCTACAGCACGTTGAATCTGGATTTGCTTGGTGGTCAGATAGCGAACGAGGTCTGCAGCTTCTTTCGGATGCTTAGAGTACTTAGACACAGACATGTTCCATCCACCTAAAGTACCAGTATGCTTTCCGTTGGCTCCGCCTTTGGGGAGTGGTGCAACACCAATCTTTCCTTTAATCGGAGAATCAGGGTTGTTGCCCAAGGCCCACGCATACGGCCAGTTACGCATGAAAATTGCGTTACCAGATTGGAAAACACCACGTGCATCTTCTTCTGCATAGTTCAACACACCTTTAGGAGAGATCGTACCGATCCAAGAAGCAGCCATTTTGAGAGCAGCCGCTGCGTTAGGATTGTTTACCGTCACTTCTCCTGTCGCTTCATCAATAATCGAGCCACCATTGTAGGAATCGATCCATTCCAAAGCATCACAAGTCAACCCTTCATAAGGCTTGCCTTGGAAAACAAAGCCGACCAACCTTGAGTTGTTGGGAGATTCTTTACTCAAAATATCCTTAGCAATTCGGGTCAGATCTTCCCATGTTTGAGGAGGTTGATGACCATGCTTTTCAAGCAAATCTTTACGGTAGTAAAGTATCCCTGCATCAGTGAAGAAAGGAACCGCTAAGACCCGGCCTTTCGAATCGGTATTGTTGTCTACAATGGCTTTGAAGTGTTGATTAATATGAGACGTTGGAATGTACTTTTTCAAATCGATGAAGTGCTTGCCTAACAAGCCCGGCCAAATAACATCGATTTGAACCACATCAATCTCGCTACTTTTGGCTGCGAAAATTTGTTGAAACAAACCCAAGCGGTCTGTAGTGAGGTTAGGACTCTGGAACATAACCACTTCATTGCCTGTTTCTGCGGCCCACGCATCCACATTTTTCTTACATAACTCAAATTCATCCCCAACAGCACCACACGCGATGGTGATGGTGACTGCATAGGAACTGCTTGCAACGATTGAAGAAAACAAGATAGCCAGCAGGCTCATGCCGAGGCTGGTTAGCGTTTTTTTCATACTCCTCCTTAAATTTACCATTCAGTTTTATACGGATCGCGTGTTTCTGAATGACTATGAAACACGCCAACTATCTCATATTTTCAGATCCACTCAACTTGATACTTTATAAGCCAAGTAGCTCTTCTATAAGAGAAAACTTCATTACATTTTTCCTAAATGAAGCCAAAGCTCGATTCAGGAAAGTTTCATTTCCCCAAAATTGAGGAAATACAGCCTCCACACGTAAATGTGTGCATAAAATGATTATAATGATCTGCTTGTTGTTGAAACCATCAACATTAAAGAAACGATTTTCTTTAACAAAAAACTTAATAGATTGTTTTTTCTGTTGATGGATCGAAGGCGTGTAGGTGCTTCAAGTTAAAAGCATAAGCCATCTTTTCACCCGGTTTGGGTAAGTAACGGCCCTCAATTTCTGCTACGAATTCAGTGCCACCAATTGAAATATCCAAAAGTGATTCGCCGCCTAACGTTTCAGCCAGAAGGACTTTGCCTTCAAACTTCCATTCATTAGGTAATCCGTCGTCATCACTTGCAATTGAGATATCATCAGGCCGAACGCCTATCAGGACTTCGGTGCCTGCTTTCAACTGATGTCCCGGCTTTTCCGGTACGGGGAGACGAAGCTGATTGATTTCTACAACCAGCCCATTGCCACTGCTTTTCACTCTGGCTGGAAAGATATTCATAGGGGGGTTGCCAATGAAGGAGGCAACAAATTTATTGACAGGATTTTCGTAAACTTCGATAGGAGAACCGACTTGCATGATATGGCCATCCTTCAAGATGACAATACGATCTGCAAGGGTCATGGCTTCAACTTGATCATGGGTCACATATAAGGTGGTGGTGCCCATGCGCATGTGTAACTTTTTGATTTCAATACGCATTTGTGTGCGCAATTGAGCATCTAAATTAGAAAGAGGTTCATCAAATAGAAACACCTCTGCGTGCCTGACAATAGCGCGTCCCATGGAGACCCGTTGACGTTGACCCCCTGACATGGCAGCAGGTTTTCTTTCCAACAGGGCATTGAGGCCTAAGATTTCCGAAGCCTCGCGGACTAGCTTGTCAATTTCACTAGGAGAACGCTTTTGTAGTTTCAGAGCGAACCCCATATTTTCATAGACGGACATATGAGGGTAGAGTGCATAATTTTGGAAAACCATTGCGACATTCCGATCCTTTGGAGGAATGTCGTTAACCACTCGATCTCCAATCGAAATGGTGCCGCCTGAGATTTCTTCCAAGCCTGCAACCATCCTTAAAATGGTTGATTTTCCACACCCTGACGGGCCAACCAAAACAATAAATTCTTTATCTTTAATATCTAGATCGATCCCATGAACCGTTTGTATTTTTCCGTAACGTTTGATGATTTTATCTATAGTAACTGATGCCATTCTTGCCCCCCCCTCAGTGAGTTGTAGTCAAGCTCATCACAGCACTCCAGAATACCAATTCTGTTTGCTGTGGTTTAAAAGTAACTTTAAACCTCCTCCGCCAAATTAGGCTAGTGTGAAGACAGGATTCTGGAAAGTATAACACTAACTTCCAGTGACTCTACCCTACCTGAAAAGCCGACATTAACGAAACACGACATTAAATAAAAGAAGTTTTTCTGACTTTGCCTCAGGAAAGCGAACTTCCCATAACCCTATTGAGATCAGGGCCTAGTCGTCTGAGATTTCCTTCTTACAGCAATTGTCTTGAAAGTCAAGCGTCATAACAGCAAGATAGCGCCCTTTAAAAAGAGGGGCTTTTTTCTAATTTTGAGAGGCTTATTATGAGGAAGCATTGATCTTATATTTCTGCTTGGTTTTAGTTTAAGTAGCTGATTTAAAAGCTTTTAGAAGTTGTTTGCTTTCACAAAAGTGAAGCTTGAAGTGAATTAACAATATTGTTATGGAGATTCATGTCGTTGTTTTCAAATGTATGCCCCGCACCATTTGCCCCATTAGGTGCACGTTGGAAGGGACTAAACTTACAATTTAGCCTTTACGCATCAGACGCTGAGATGGTTGAGTATTGTTTTTATGAAAATCCTCATCGTCTTAAGTTAGGCCAAACCGTTCCCGTCTATGAAACAATCACATTGCTAAAAGAAGAATATCGCTTTGGCAATTTATGGAATTGGGAAGCACAATTGGTTCAAGAATATTCATCCGATGTGTCTTGGGGAATGCTCATTCGAGTTTGGAAATTTGATCCTTACACGGAAAAGCTCCAGTACCATTGGGTCCTGGATCCGTGCACCAAAGAAACGGCAGGTGGAGAAAATTGGGGAGATGCCCAGGGGTTTCAAATCGACCCTGAACGCTTGGAGATTTGCCGTATACATCGTCGTGGAGTTCCTACACGAGATCAAGTGCGACGTTTACCGGTATTGAGACCCTCCGTAACGGATCGGGAGCGTCCGCCCCGTCCACAGCATTCATTGGAAACGAGCGTTGTGTATGAGTGCCATGTGCGCGGAATGACCCAAAGTGCTTCAGCACCTATTATTCATTCCAAGTATTCCGGAACTTATCGTGGTTTGACCGAATGCATCCCCTACCTTCAGGAATTGGGAGTGACGATGGTCGAGTTGTTGCCAGTGTATGATTTCGATGAAAATGAAAACCATTTTCGCTCTCCTACTGATACTCCTTTGTATAACTATTGGGGTTATTCTCCTTTGTTGTTTTTTGCCCCGAAGCAAAATTATGCATATGACCGTGAGAATGCAGTGCAAGAATTTAAAGAGATGGTTGATGCGTTCCATGCGGCCGATATCGAGATTATACTCGATGTGGTTTACAACCATACTGCAGAACATGGGGAAGGCGGGCCGATTGATCATTTTAAATGGCTGGGGCAAAAAACGTGGTATTTACACGATCAATATAATCATTTGGCCAACTATTCCGGTTGTGGCAACGCTCTCAATTGTTCCCACCCAGCAGTCAAACAATTATTGAGAGAAAGTTTGTATTATTGGTCTCAAGAAATAGGAGTGGATGGATTCCGGTTTGATCTAGCTTCGATTTTGAGCCGGAGCCATCAAGGAGATTTTCATCCGTTCCCGTATTTACTTTGGGAGATTCGTCATGATCCTGCATTAGCTGGGATTAAATTTATAGCCGAGCCTTGGGATGCGGCAGGTGGTTATCATTTAGGGTATATCGCTGGGAATGCCGATTGGATGGAGTGGAATGATCGATATCGAGACTCGATGCGCAAAGCTATCCGAGGCGATATGGGGGTGATTGGAGAAATCAAGCAGAGTTTGTTGGGAAGCCCTGATGTCTATTTATCGATTGATAAAGGTCGCCGTTCTAGCATCAACTTTATCACGGCCCATGATGGCATGACGATGTGGGATCTTGTTTCCTATAACAACAAGCACAATGAAATGAATGGTGAAGAAAATCGAGATGGCTCCAATAACAATAATTCCTACAATTGTGGTGAAGAAGGTCCTACTCAGAGTTTAGAAATCACTGCCTTGCGTCGTAAAAAAGTCCAAGCGTTGCATCTATTGTTGCAGCTCTCAAACGGGGTCCCCATGATATTGGCAGGGGATGAATTTGGCCGTACACAACATGGCAACAATAATGCTTATTGCTTGGATAATAATATCAGTTGGGTCAATTGGAATTTGTTGCAAGAAAACAATCAGCTGTTTCTGTTTGTAAAAGCGGCAGTTGCGTTTCGGAAAAAATACTTTGCATTTTTGTTTTCGGATCGCAGTCAATATGAATGGCTCAATTGTTTTGGAGGGCCAGAAGATTTAAGTGGTTATGTACGAACTTTGGTTTGGAAAATCGTAAATCCAGATTTTCCAGGGTGTTCCATCTGTATCCTGTTCAATTTTTATGACCAACCTTTGAAATTTCATTTACCTTCCGAAGCTCCGTGGCGTTGTGTGTTGAATACTGCCTTAGAAACCTTGCCCACTAAGAAGCGCAGGGCGAACAAACAGGTATTGGTTGAAGGCTTTTCCATTCAAGTATTGCAGCAAGGGCCTGCGATTCATACTAAACGACGCTGATCCCAATGCACTTTCCTTTTTCTACGTTTTGGGCGCGTTATCGAGAATCGGGTGGCTGGGCTGTTGTGAAAGAAGTGGGCTGGAAGCTGCCTTTCAAATGGCAATGGTTCTTTATTTGGAAATGGGTCTTCAAATATTTCTTTCCGGAAGTGCCGTTCAGTCGAGATGCTCAATACTGCCGATGGCTCTTGCAAAATATGCCACGGGTGAAAGATTTCGACCGCATGGCTGTGGAGATGCAAAACTGGTCTTATTATCCAAAGATCAGTGTGTTGATGCCTGTATACAATGCTCCAGAATCTTTTCTAAGAGATGCTATCGAATCGGTACAAAACCAGATTTATCCTCACTGGGAGTTTTGTATAGCCGATGATGCGTCTCCCCTTCCCCATGTTCGGCAAATTTTGACGGAGTATGCCGATCAAGATCCCCGTATCAAACTCGCGTTACGAGAAAAGAACGGCCATATTTCTCAATGTTCCAATTCTGCCCTCGCCTTAGCCACCGGAGAGTTTATCGCCTTGCTGGATCATGATGATGTCCTCACACCGGATGCACTGCATGCTGTGGTGGATCTGCTCAACCAACATCCAGAGGCCGGTATGGTTTATTCGGATGAAGATAAGATCGATTTTCTGGATGAATTGAGCGAACCCACATTCAAGCCAGATTGGTCGCCAGAAGCTTTGTTATCTCGGATGTATATTGGACATTTGGGAGTGTACCGGCGGACTTCAGTTCGCTCGCTCGGCGGCTTTCGAGAAGGCTATGAAGGAAGTCAAGACTACGACTTGGCACTGCGATTCACGGAACAAGATGATCGCGTTTTTCATATACCCAAGATTCTGTACCATTGGCGAGTACACGAAGAATCGTCGGCAGGCACTACGGAAACGAAACCCTATGCGTATCAAGCCGCCGAAAAAGCATTATCTGACGCACTGTTACGTCGCCAAACTATCCAACACACAACGAGTAGTATCAAATTCGGTAATCATAATTCCACGAGTTACGTGGAGTCGATGAAGAACTTTCCAGGGATTTTTATTCCTCGGTGGAGGATTTCCAAAGAAGCATCGGTCAGTGTGTTTTGTCGGAATGGATCCGATTTTCAGGAATATCCGAATTGTGAGGTGATTGCAGTAGGAACCCCTGCTGAGGAGGAATGGAACGTGTCACAGTTATCCCAAGAGGCAGTTTCTAGAACCCGTGGGAAATATCTATTGTTTTTCGACACCCGACTCCAGGGGGCTTGTTCTGATTGGGTGGCACGGTTGATGGAATATGCACAACACCCACAAATCGGAGCAGTGGGAGCCTGTTTACTCAATCAGAACCTGACGATAGCGCATGCTGGGGTCGTATTGGGAGTAAAAGGCATTGCCAGTCCTATATATATGGGAATGCCAATTTCGAATAATGGTCATGCTTCTATGCTCAAGGCCGTGAACAATTTTTCAGCCGTGATTGGAGATTGTTTGCTATGCCGGCGAGATGCTTATGAACAAGTTGGCGGAATTGATTCAACACTGTCGGTCTATTGGGATATCGATTTTTGTTTGAAGTTGGTCGCGCAGGGGTATCGCAACGTGTGTTTGCCTCATGTTTGGTTGACTTATACGGCTCAAGCAAATCCGAGGTCACAGCCTACCCCCCAAGAAATCGAAACGATGCAAAATCGTTGGCAAAAATTGATTGAGAACGATCCTTGCTACAATCCCAACTTCACACGCCATGCCTCCAATTACCAACTACGCATTCGGCATTAATTTAGCCTTTCCCTAAACGAGATTTTATGCAGACACCTACTCAAGCGACCTACCGGGTTTTGGAATGGACGAGTTATTTATTGCCATTTGTTTTGCTGGTGGGATTTGTTTCGTATTTCGGGGGCAATGTCCCAATGTGGGATCAGTGGGAGTATCCTCTTTTATTCGAAAAAGTATTTCAGGGAGAAGCAACTTGGTCTGACTTTTTTGAGCCTCACAATGGACATCGTATCGTGTTGCCTAAAGTAATCATCACTTTTTTAGCATTTTTTACCAATTGGGATATCCGTGTGGAATTGGCGCTCACGCTGCTACTGGCTGCCCTGACGTTCTTCGCTATATACCGGCTGGGGGGACAAGGTCGGGGGATATTTTCTTATTTGGCCCATTTGATAACAGCGTGTTTGATCTTTTCATGGGGACAGTACGAAAATTGGCTTTGGGGTTTTCAATTGATGTGGTGGTTAGTGAACGCAGGAGTCGTATTCGCAATTGTCTTGTTGAGCCGAGTGAATCGTCAAAATTATTTAAAGATGGTAGGAGGAGCCACATTATTGTGTGGGTTGGTAAGCTTTTCTTCTGCACATGGTTTGGTCTCTTGGATTGCGCTTGTTGTTTTGATTGGTACTGCTCCGATTGAGACTTCTCAAAAAGTGCGAAGTGGAATCGTGTGGACGATTGGTTTCTGCCTTTGTATGGGCTTGTATAGCATGAACTATCCCGTTTCTCCGGATCAGGATTGGGGAATACTGCTAGGGGATCTTGGAAGGACCGGTCAGTTTTTCTTGAATATACTAGGTAGCCCTTTGGGGCATACGCCTAATCTGTATCCATTGGTGGTGCTCTTAGCATTATCTGGGTTTTTGTTGCTCACGACTTTGTGGAATCGCCCGGTATCTGAAGAAACGGATGTGCGGCAGCGTTTACGAAGATTTGGCATTGAAGGCGGAATTGCTCTGCTGGCTGTTGTAGGAATGGTGTTACTGGTCATGTCGAAATCAGGAAAAGACGATTTGTTCCCGATTACCTTGATTGGCCTGTTTTTGGTGATCAATTTTGTAGGGTTGAGCATCTACGGAATTTGGTTTGCTTCACCGGAATTCAGGCAGTCGTCTATGCCCTGGGTGGTTTTGGGGGGTTTTGCTTTGGGATTTGCTGGGATGACTACATTGGGGCGAGCAGATTTGGGTGCAGAGCAGGCTCTGGCCTCCCGTTATACGACAGGAGCGTTGTGGCTGGTGGTGGCAATTGTGCAATTGTGGCGGGTCTGTCTAGAGGCAATTCCTTCGCCAAATAATGAATGGCGTCCTTTATTGATTCGGCGATATTGCATGTGGAGTGGTGCGCTAGCCATTTTGATTGTGGTGAACGCTCAAGATGCCTTCACAAAAGCAGAGCAATGGAAACAAAAAATAGAGATTGGTCAACAGTGTTTGGAAATTGTGCACTATTTGAATACGTTAGCGGGAAACTATCATTGTTTACAAGAACTCTATCCAGACCGTTCTGAAGTCAAGCGACGTGCTGAATTATTGGAAGTTGTGGGATTGCGACAATTCTCTCAAAATATACCGTTTGTAGAATCTTCAGGAATGGCACCTGGTGCTCTAGAACGCTCTATGGTGCAGGGAAATCGGGCTACTTTGATTGGTTGGGTGAACCGTCCGGACAAGAATCAGTCTCCTCAAATTATTGGTATCGGTTATGAAGGAGATTCTTATTTTGTGGTGAGTGCTTTTTCACATCCGGATGTCAAACGAACGCTAGACGATGGAAAAACAGTGCAAACCAAATGGGGGTCAGCGTTTTATGTGGCATCCTCGGACCGCCCGCCTCTTCAGGCATGGTGGTATGATTCAGAGCAACAGCAATTCGTTTTGATACCAGACCCACAATAACAAGTTTTGGTAGTGGTGCTTCAAGAATTTCGAGGGAAGCTCAACTAATAATGAACAGAGTGAAAGTAGAGGGCAGGGAATTAACTGTCATGTCATTCAATGAGAAAAGCAGATGAAATTATCCGTAGTGATTCCAGCACACAATGAGGAAGGGTGTATTGAGTCGACAGTTCTAGGCTTATTAGAAACTTTGAGAATGAACCAGATCGATTGTGAAATCCTGGTAGTGAACGACAACAGTTCCGATGCCACCGAGGCCATTTTGAAACGGATGAGCGAAGCCCATGAAGAAGTATGCTATCTCAATAATACCCCCCCCAATGGTTTTGGATTTGCGGTGCGGTGTGGATTGCTCAATTTTTCTGGAGATGCTGTAGCAATTGTCATGGCCGATGCTTCGGATTCGCCTCAGGATGTGGTTAAGTTTTATCACAAGCTACAGGAAGGCTATGATTGTATCTTTGGTTCTCGTTTCATACACGGCGGGATGACGCAGGATTACCCAGGATTCAAGCTGGTCATCAATCGGTTAGCCAATATGTTCATCAGCGCGCTGTTTGGAATGCGTTACAATGACACAACCAATGCCTTTAAGATGTACCGACGCGGCACCATTGATGGGTTGAAACCATTTCTGAGCAATCATTTCAATCTGACGGTGGAACTGCCGTTGAAAGCCATCACTCGGGGTTACAGTTATGCGGTTGTACCGAATAGCTATACCAATCGGGCAGTCGGGGAATCCAAACTCAAAATCAAGGAAATGGGGAGTCGTTATCTTTTTATCGTATTGTATTGCTTGATTGAGAAGTGGCTTTCAGTGGGAGATTATAAAAAAGAAAATCGACCTAAAGAAAATTTGTCTAAAGAAAATTTGTCTAAAGGGTAGCCGCATGAACCGAATGTATTGGATTCGAAAAAGTATCCTCCTGTTCATACTAGGGTGGGGGGTGCTCAGCTTGGGAGGTTGCAATGTGCAGGAACGGCGAAAGTTAGTGGGGGCATGGCAGTCGGTACAAAACCCAGAGCGTACTCTAACCCTCTCTTGGTTTGGCAATTTCATTATCACGGAGGGTGGTCAAACGACGACACATGATTATGAACTTTCCATTCTTAAACAACTTCGAGTGCCGCAAGGTGCTCAAATCATTACTTACCATTATACGCTTGAAGAGGACCAACTCACTCTAGAGGCATTGGGAGAAAGCGAGATTTTTAGGAAGGTAGAGTAATGCTTGTTGTGGCCTTATTTCGTTTTGCTGAAGGAAGATAGCAACAAGGGCAATGAACGTTGACGTGTGGCTGGATGAGAAAAACGAAACAGAGAACGATCCATGAGATAGTGAATAAAACCCGTTGAAAAACCGAGTCCGACCAAAATGATCAACAGTGTTGAGTTTTCTAAAAGTTGAAGAATCACCGGAAATAAAAGATGTCCATAGCGATCGCTTTCAGAGGTGGTATCGACCTCAAAAAAAGGAGTCAGCACAATCGAGCACAGCACCAACACAGCCAACGTACTCCAACGGTGGCGATTGATGCGATTCCAGAAGCGATACCAAGCTGAACCATGGTGCCTATCCTGTGAGATTGAGAGGTGTGCTCCATTCACAGCCATATGGCTAGTGAGTCCTAAGGCCACTAACCAATGCTGAAGGTTCCAAATCATTAGAAAAGTGAATGGATCCAAATAAAAAGCGGCGATTCCTAGTCCACCCAAACTCAGGATATATAGGAGTTTGGGCAATGATGCGGTACCCCGTCGGAGTTCTATCATCCCCAAGAAAGCAGTACATACAGCCACCCAGAGCATTCCGGCAAATAAACATCGATATATTAGGTCCGCATCCAACCCTTCTAAAATTGTATGAGGTTCCTTGACTTGGGGAAAAGGCATCTCGTGCCATTGGGCTAAAAATGAGGTCCCGTGCAGAATTTCAGCAATCAGTACCATCCCTCCACCCATACCCAAGCAATAGAGCTTTTCCCATCGCTTTTGTGAAGCATCAGGGCGTTGACCCGCCCGAACGCGATAAATACTCACCACGCCATAATGTTGGACAGCGAAGTGGTATAAACTGAAAAAGTAATCGACAAAACCCAACAACATGATCCGTTGGATACGATTGAAAGGAATCCATGTTTGAGGGAGCAACAAGAAACCAAATACTCCGAATCCAATCAGTAGCGGAGCGAGAATGAATCGGAAGGAATGCTTTTGAATCAGGGAGTGGTAAGTGGGCGAACAAAAAGCTAAGTAGGTCGTCCCGAAGCGGTGGGCTAACCAAAGGGTGAACGTTCCCGATATATAGAACCATTCGAGAGACGTTTGTTGAAGGAGCAACGCAAGAAGAACCAACCACAATCCTGATAGCAGCCAGATGCCATCCCAAAGAGGGGAGCGCAACCAAGGGCTAGAGGGAAGCGTAGCTTCAGTCATATTAGGAGTCTTCTGGTTCGGTGGAGGTGGAAGGTTTCGAAAATAAATAACCTTGTGAAAAATGAATCCCGATTTCTTCGATGACGGCTTGAGTGGCTTCGTTGTCCACATATTCAGCAACCACTTCAGCGCCAATACGCATTGCCAAATCATAGATGTTTTCGACAATGATTCGGCTTTTTTTATCAGTCGCGAGGTTTTTGATGAACTTGGCATCAATTTTAATGTAGTCGGGTTCAAAATCCAAGAGTCGTCCAATGTTGGAAAGTTCAGCACCAAAGTCATCAATGGCAATGGAGCATCCTAAGGCTTTAAGGCTTTCCATCATCGATCCGGCTCGGTCGTGACTGCTAGTGCTCACCCCTTCCAAAACTTCAAAGGTCACCCGCCGAGGATCGATTCGATTGCCTTCGAGCTGAAATTCGACAAACTCCAAGAACGTCTCATCCACCATGTCCTGTTCTGTGAGATTGACGGAAAAGTCGTAAGCATGTTGGCTCATATGGTCGAAGCTTTTCATGACCATAACTTTAGTAGCCCGTGAGATATTTCCAGAACGTTCCAAGGCTTTGATGAAGAAATATGGTGTCAGGTCTTTTTCTGGGGTGCGGAGTCGCATCAAGCATTCGTATTTCGGAATAGTGCCATAAGTGGGAAGTCCTTTACGATTGTCACGAATGCCTTGGTATACAGGGAAAAACGCGTTGCTTTCAAAAGCTTCTTGCACCGTTTTGAACTGCTTGAGGTTGTTCAGATGTTCACTCTGTACATCCAATACCTCGGAATACGTTACGGTTTTGCCGCGTCGCTTCGCTTCGCTGAGCGCAAGGTGAGCGTGCTTGAAAATGTTATCATGGCTCCGAGCAATGCCCACTGAAATGGTGATGACAATGCGCAAATCATTATAAGAAATACGGGCGTCATTCACACATTCTTTGAGTTGCTCGCTCAGTTGGATGGGGTCAGTCTGATCATCATGAATCAAAATACCAAATTCCGCTCCTGATATTCGATACAGTTGGGTATGAGATGGGAGTACGTCACGCAATAGTTGGGCAAATTGAACCAGTACCCCATTGCCTGCTTCGAAGTTCAAACCCGCATTGATTTCATTAAATTTATCGATTTTCAAATAGACCAATGCGGCATGTTCTTCGCTTTTTAAGTCTTGTTGCATTTTTTGTTGGTTCCAACATCCGGTGAGCGGGTCGTGAATCAAGGCCTCAATCCGTTGTGCGAGATCGTTGTTCTTTTGCTCGATCACTTTCACCATTTGCAGGTTCTTTAAACGAGAAATAGCAAGTCGTGCCAAGGTGAGAGCAAATTCAGAATCCTCTTCATGAAACTGCATGTTGTGGGGATCTCCAGAAAAACAAATCACGCCGTAGCCTTCCCGGTTGTCCTTCATTGGAATGCAAAGCAGGGCGATTGGTTTATCAACCGATTCTCCTAACATATGGGAGGTTTGGGAAGTGTTCGCACGGTAGATCAGTTGCTTCTCAATGACAGCTTGTCCCAAAGGCCCCTCATCAATATCAAGCTCATCGGGTGGATTCGCCTCAATGATGTTTCGTTCTGGATAGCAAGCCATCAGGCACAGCCGATGGTCCTTTTCCAACAAATAGACAGCGCCCCAGTTGGCTTGGATGTGGCTGTGCATCACTTCTAAAATCGTGCGGCATACTTCTTCTCGCTGATGCATTCCAGAGAGTGCCTCGCCGGTATCTTTCAAGATTGCGAGCTTGTTGATGGTTTTCCGGATGCCGTTGCGCATCGTGGCAAAGCTTTGAATCAGATGGCCAATCTCATCGTTGCGCCGGGTTCCGATTTCTTCATCCAAGTTGCCTTTGGCAAATTCATCTGCAGAACGTTCAATATCTAGGATCGGGAGAAGCACAAACCGATTGGCAACAGCGCCAACAATGCCACCAATGAGGATGATCAAAATGAGGGTGAATACTCCAATGCCGAAGGTCGTCTGTTGCACCAAAACATCGGCTTTTTGGGTGGAAATGGCGATGTGTACAAAACCAGCAATGCGCTTGGCATCGAAATACACGGGAACCTCATAATATAAAATGTCTTCCCGCCGATGCGCCATATCTTCAAAGCTCAGATCCATAACCGACTCGTCCTTTTGAACCATGAGTGGGGGTTCGTCTGGATATTCACCAATCACTTGAACCGCGACTACATCCGGGTCGAGCATGATGGCACTGACGACATCTTTGATCACTACCCGATTGAGGTTCCATAACGGGCTAGCTAGACTGGTTGAGGCCAGTTTTTCGATACTGTGGGCTTTGTTTTCGAGTTCTTGGTGGGTGGTATGGTAACGGTAAAAACCGTAAATGATTGCCAAACTGGAAAGCAGTAGTGTTGTAACGGAGAGGATGACAGCATTAAATCGGCGAACAATACTGGAGGAGAAGAAGTGAAACATAGACTCTCGTCATTTTAGCCGTTTCGAAACCCTGCCTGATCCTACTGATGAAATGGGAGATAGCGGCATTAAGGAAATTAGACCAACAGTTCCACCAAGGCGTCTCGTCTTTGGTTGTAAACCGTTACCACTTTAAACAGGTCGGTATGAGCCAAACTCGCTCGAATTTTTTCGTTTACTTTGCATAGTGCCAATTGTTTACCACTTTTTTTCAATCCCACATATTTTCCGGTCAACATACCAATTCCTGCGGAATCGATAAAAGGTACGTCTTGGAAATCGAGCAAAACGTGCCTCACCACTCCGGATTCTTTGAATTCTTCAAAAAGTGGATTGAGCAACTCGCGGAAATCTTTGGCATTTCCTAGCGTCAACTCGCCCAAGATTGCCAGAATAATCACATTTTGTTTCTGCTCACATTCCACACGCATTGCATTGCGTTCAAAAACTTTTTTTTCAGCCATAATCTCCTCTCCAGTGTTCGTTCCTCGAATCAGAGCGGGGCACCGGTATAGTGCAACCCGATGATGGTGATATCATCGCCTCCCTCTTTCCCCTGGGAAAACTCCCACAAGTGGAAGGAAAGTGCTTCGAGGATTGCATGCAATTCCAAATGACGGTGTTCCATCAAAAACGCAAACAAGCGTTTTGAACCAAATTGCTCATGCTGTTGATTTTCCCATTCTAAAATTCCATCTGTATAAATAAAGATTTTATCATGGGGTTGCAATGGATAGGAGTCTTCCACATAAGGAATGATCTCTTCTTCTGACATCCCCAAAGCGAATCCTCCTTTTTGGAGGTGGATGGGTTGTTCTGAATTGGCAGGCAGAATTACGAGAGGTGGGTGTCCTGCATGAGTGGCAGACAGTTGACCATTGGGGGTGATACTCAAGCAAATCGAAGTGAGAGAGTGTTCCCGGAAATGTTTGGCTAAGATTTGGTTCAATTGCTGTGTGAAGGCTAGCGTTGAGGCTTTTGAAGGCAAGCTATCGATTCCAATGCGAGCCATCATCGTCATCAAGGCCGCAGAGACTCCATGTCCGGTAGCATCCCCTAAAAAACAGCGAACCGCTCCGCTGGGGGTGAGTGCTAAATCGTAAATATCCCCGGAAACCATGAAGTGGGGTAAGTACATGGATTCAATCTTCACAAAATCCAAATCGGGAAGCTTGGGCAACAGAGCCATTTGAAAATCGGCAGCCAATTCCAATTCCGCTCGAATTTTCTCGTTTTGTTGTCGAAGTGTTTCCGCTTGAGAAGCAATTTTTTCATGAGCCTCCCGCAAATTCACTGCCATTTCGTTAAAAGAGCGGGCAAGCAAGCCAATTTCATCTTTAGAAACCACCGGCACCTGTGTGGAAAGATCCCCGGATTTCAATTGATCGGTTCCAGCCATCAGCAATAGTACGGGTTTGAGCAGGCTTTGCGCAATGGAAACCGAAAGCATGATGATTAGAAAAGTGAGAAAGGTGGTGAGAATCACAATACGATTTCGTACTTGGTCAATGGGGGCAAACACTTCATCTGCATGGATTTCTGCAACAATCACCCAATTCACATCTTCCAGATTTAAAGGTTTATAAGAACTCAGTACGGTGATGCCTTGAAAATTCGTATTGACTTCGGTCTGTGCATTCCCATTCAAAGCAGCCTCAATCATAGGTGTATGAATCTCGTGGTGTAAGATGGTTGTCTCAAGTGTCTCGATTTTTTGAATCAGTGCGGGATCAGTTCCTAATTGGGCTAAAGCTTCCAGGTATTCATCAGGAGACTCGATGAACCCCCTGGCATCATTACGAAGGGAGTAGTCGCTGCCAACCAAATAGGTCTCTCCGCTTTCACCCAACCCTTCCTTTTCCCATTTGTATTCACTGGTCATCACGCGATTGATGTCCGCGATTTCTAGCTGAACGAGCAACACCCCTACTTTTTCCTCGCTTTTGGCAAACAAAGGAGCCGCAATAAAGCCGGTAGGGAGTCCGTCATCTAGAGAATAGGACTCAAAGTCGGTCATTTGCACGAAGTGATTGGAAACGGTCCGTTGTGCTGCTTTAAATACTTTGCTCAACTGCGTTTGATCCCACGGTGGCTGCAACAGCCCTTGGTCAAACATCTCAGCTTGATCCACAGCATAAACAACTTTTCCTGATTTCACGTCGACGAGGAGAATGTTGGCAAATTCATATAGATCCAAATATTCTTGAAACAACGGATGGTAGGAGGTTTGAAGTGGTGCGTGGTCACTTTCTGGAGTGTCATGGAAGTCTTGCATGGCATCCAACACCCATTGATCTTTTGAAAGGCTAAGAACTAAAGTTTTGGTTTGCTGAATGTAGGACTTGATGACTTCACTTTTAGCCTCTCGTACGGCTGTCATGCGTTCGAATGCCGTGATTTGCATAGAGCTTTTGGCAATGAGGTAGGCTTGCCAATTGGTCACAACAATGGAAGCTAATCCGATAAACAGCGTAGTGCCTAAAACTTTGGTTCGGATGCTAAGAAAACGGCTGTATCGATTCATGCCGACATTGGGGTGAGAAGCCAGGAACCATAGCCAACAACTCGGTCTTTACTGCCTGCCGTATCACCGGAATTTCGTAAATCGACTCGTTGGATTGTAAGCTGATGCTGAGTGGCAATTGACAATAGGCCTTTGACGGGATTGCGACCACAAGCACTTTCGTAATCAAGGGCTTCAGTATCGAAATTTTCAATAGCCTCCGCTGTTTTTCGATCTTTCTGTTGGGCGGTGGCGTAATCATGATAGTGGCTGAGATCAGTGCTAATGACAATGAGGGTTTCTGATCCACCCCAAACTGCTTCTAAAACTTGTCCTACCTCTTGCTTTTCCGCTTTCCCTACCACAAGCGGGATCAATTTAAATTGCCCTAAAGTTTCTTGGAGAAACGGCAAATGGACTTCGAGGCTGTGTTCCAAAGCATGGGCCTCTTCTTTTTCCTTTACATAGTCAAAGTCTCGAACGAGTTGGTCTAGGGTGTCGCGTTCAACTGGGACATTTCCCAAGGGCGTTGCAAAATGGGTAGCCGCAGAAATTGCTAACCCAAAGACCATGGACCGATGGGCTGGCCCTAACAAAACCACACGAGAGATCCGGCCTTTTGCAGGAATCAGTGCTTTGTATGCCGACGCTGCCACAGCACCAGAATAGATATAACCCGCATGTGGTGCAATGATCGCTTTCGGGAAACCCGTTTTGAGAGGAGGGGCGGCGTTCAAAAAATCTTGAACTTGAGAACGTAACAATAGCGCGTCGCCTGGGTAAAAAGCGGCGGCCACAGCAGGTTGACGAACAATTGGATGAGACATAAGACCCTCCTACGAAAAAGGTTGTCAAATCCCCGAACCCCCTGAAGCAATAGCACAGATATAGGAGTATTGGGGTTAGGACGACTGATCCTTGATCTGTTGGACAATGGCATCGACCAGATCCGGCATCACAGCTTGTATGGACTTCTGTACTGAGGTGCTGATCATTTCTTCAAGCACCTTTCCGAGTTGATTGGATAAGTCGTCGGTGGCAGTACTCATCGTTTTGGAAGCCATTTGTAGAATGAATTTATTATTTTCAGGAACTGAAAACTCTTCATCCATCAATTGCAATGAGGCCTCAAAGGGGGCCGGAGTACTTGGTCCCAGTGGGGCTGCGGGAGGCATGGTTCCCATATCTTCTCCTTCCGTAGAGGTGTCTAATAGAGTTTCTGACTCCTCCATGGAGTCAGTTGGTGGTAATTCTTCTAAAGTAAACGGTTGGGGCTCTTCCTGTTCGTCCAACTCGTCATGGAATGAAGCCACATCGGCCAAAGTTTCATCACCGCCGACGACATCAATGTCATCGTCTTCTGCCATCATGACCATCTCTGGTTCCTCGACAGTCTCAACCATTACGGGTTCCTCAATCAGTTCGTGGGCTTCTATTTCCTCAACCATCACGAGTTCTTCAGGAATTTCATTGGCTTCGGGTTCTTCAACCATCATTGCGGTATCAATCTCGACGGCTTCAGGTTCTTCAACCATCATTGCGGTATCAATCTCGGCAGCTTCAGGTTCCTCTGCCATCATTGCAGCATCAGTTTCGGCAACTTCTGGTTCCGGCTCCTCGGCATGAGATGTATCCAATTCTTCCATCCGAAGGTCATAGTCTTTCATTTCCAAGTTAGTCATTTCTTGGTCTAACTCATTCAGTTCTGAAAGCGCCTCTTGTTCCATCTCACTGATGGATTCGTCAGTGAGCGTGTCATTTGGAATTTCCGCTTCGGTTTCATCCGAAATGCTCATATCAAGTTCTAAGACCTCTTCTTCAATCGTTTCTTCAGCAACAGCCTCTTCCACTACGTCAGGTGCAGCTTCCAGAGTGAGTTCCTCACTCACATCATCTTCCTCGTCTTCTTCAATCTCCAGTACTAATTCTTCCTCTTCATCTTCTTCGACTTCAAAAACGAGTTCTTCCTCGTCCTCGTCTTCGGTGATCTCAGTATTGAACTCCAATTCAGCAATGGCCTCATCTTCGTCTTGGTCTTCAGGGGCGGAGAATTCCTCTTCTGGAAGCACGGCGATGTCTTCCGTGGATTCAATTTCAAGAGCCGGTTCGGTGGCTGCCTCCTCTAGAAGAAGATCTTCCTCGTTTTCCACATCCTCGGTGATTTCTGTATCCAAATCTAGTTCGGAAATGGTTTCGTCCTCTTCAGCAATATCTTCTTCAAATAGTGCAGTTTCTGGGGCCTCACTAGCAGGCAGTATTTCGTTCTCCTCAGTGATTTCAGCATCAAACGATAATTCTGTCACGGACTCTTCTGGAGAAATGAAACCTCCTTCACTCTCATCCGAATCTTCCAAGGTAAGTTCGGTGTCTTCTGCTTCTTCTAAGTTCAAGTCTTGCTCAAAGACATCTGAATGGGTGACTGCTTCTATTGTTGTTGGGGTTTCGACCAACGCTTCTTCAGCTGCTGGCTCCTCTAATAAGATATCCTCCTCAATTTCTTCGGATTCTTCTAATATAAGATCTTCGCCTTCTTCAGGTTCTTCCGGAAAAGCCTCTTCACTTTCTTCCAAGGTGGGTAGTTCGGCTTCAATAACTGGCTCTTCTTCCTTTTCGATGAGCAGATCACTACCAATGACACCTTGGTCAGTTAATATGACTTGGTCTGCGGGGGAGTCCATAGAGGACTTCTGATCCGATGCCTGCAATTCCAAAACCTGGGTATCGGATTCGAGAAAACGATCTGAGGAAGAATCCAAAGATGGTTCTAACAACTCACCTTCTTCCGTTGGGGTAGCAATAACATCTGGCAGATCTGGATCGAAATCATTGGAATGCAATTGAATATCGATCAGACCTTTTCTTAAATCTTGCTCGGTTTCCAGGTCGTATTCGTCGAGATTCACTTCTTCTTCAAAATCGTTGTAATATAAATCTATGTCATCTAGGCCAGGGCGCAATTCTTGAGGAGCCGGTTCTTCATAATCCGTTTCTGCGGAGGTTTCTTCTGTGGCTTCTCCCATTTCGAAAGCGAACTCTTCATTTGAATCCTCGCTGAAAATATCGAAGCCAAGTTCTTCATCTAAATCATCTGAAGCCTCGACTTCGAACGTTAAGGTCCCAGTTGCCGTATTATCGGATATCTCTGTGTCTGTTGAGACAGTGGATTCCACGTTTTCTGCGACGGATGCCAAGGCTGGGCTATCTTCATCGGTAAGTAATATGTCTAAGGGGTCTTCGTTGGTTCCTTTGTCGTCAGTGAGCAGAATATCTAGCTTATCTTCGGTGGCACTTAGAGCAGGAACAGGAGGTTCCTGTGCAGCTAAGGCTGGAGCGGCAGTTTCTTCTGAAATGTCCTCATCGATAAGAATGACTTCCAATTCTTCCAGCTCCTCCTCATCGCTTTCTTCTGCCAAGAATGTGTCTGGCGCTTCTAAAGGTTCGGTATCGGGCAAAGGTGCTACACTCTCCTCCTCATCAAATTCCGATTCTATTAAAGAGACTTCTAGCTCCTCAATATCCTCTTCCTCTTCCTCTTCTTCGATAGCGAGTACGATTTCTTCTTCCTCTTCCTCTTCCTCTTCTTCGATAGCGAGTACTATATCTTCATCACTTTCTTCCTCATCAAGAAGGTCTAGGTCCGAGGCTTGTTCCAATACTAGTTGATCTTCCAAGCCGGATTCTTTCAATTGATCCAGAGGAGAGGTTTCCTTTGTGATGCCTTCGGCTTCGGTTTCAATGGTGTCTGCTTCGAGGCCAGCTTCTTCCTCAAGTGAGAACTCGTCTTCTTCATCTGCTAACAAAACAGCCGCTTCGTCGTCATCTAAGGCAAGGCCCTCGTTTTCTTCATCGTCGATTTCTGTTTCATCATCGAGAAGCAGTTGATCTCCCTCATCAAGAGAATGTGAATCGTCGTTTTCTCCATCAGAAAGCAGAATTTGATCTTGTTCATGAGCTGCGTCTATTTCGTCTTCTGATATGATGTCGGACTCTGATTCTTCTTCTAAAGCTAATAGGGCCTCTTCCTCGTCTTCTTCGTCATCCAAGGAGAGCAGTTCTTCTTCCTCGTCTTCATCCAAGGCTAATAGTTCCTCTTCAACCTCCTCTTCAACGGCATCCTCATCTTGAACTCCTTCTTCTTCATCTTCGTAGAGCGAGAGGAGTTCCTCGTCCTCGTCCTCGTCCTCCGGATCTGTCAACGGCATTCCGTCATCGGGAGATTTCGCCGAAGATAGGCCGAGTTCTTCTTCGGCAGCACTGTCCTCAAGAGTGCTGTCCTCTTCAGAAAGATCTAGCTCTTCAAATTCAGAGGTATCGATGGAATCCATATCTTCGGAAATCACAGAAAGCGATAGCAGGGGTTCAGGGGCTTCTCCAGTATCTTGGTCTGTCTCTTCCAGTTCGAGTACATCTCCTTCTCCGTCGAGTTCGAGCACGTCTCCATCTTCTTCCAATTCGAGCACGTCTCCATCTTCTTCGAACTCAAGAATATCTCCATCTTCTTCTTCAAGCATGGCCATCTCAATTGGCTCGTCTCCATCATCATCTTCAAGCATGGCCATCTCAATTGGCTCGTCTCCATCTTCGATGTCTTCTATTTCGAGATTGTCTGTAGCGCCGTCTTCGAAGCTTTCTATAGCATCCGAATCGGCAGCATCGGTTAGCTCGGAGGACGCTTCCAAACTCGATGGAGGTTCGAGACCTTCCATATCGAGAGAATCCGATTCATCTAATTCCAGAGGGGTTACTTCGGGAAGCCCATCGTAGCTTTCACTTTCTTCTGGCGTCAGGGGGTCGTCTTCAATGTCGATATCATCTGAAAAATCCACTTCGGGAACATCTTCTTCCGCAACATTGGGGGACGTAGGATCGGCATGGAGCATTTCGACCACATCTTCATCAATTACAGAAATCTGAAGTTCGGAATCGAGGTCATCGGAATCGTATTCTTGGGCCTGTTCATAAGCTTCGGCAGCAGTAGTAAGAAAGGCAGAGGGCAAGAATTGACGAATCTGTTCTTGCAGACTGGCTGCTTCAAAGGGTTTGCGGAGATGTCCCTTAATGCCCAAGTTGGTAAGAATTTCATTATTCAGTTGGTCACGAGCATTGGCTAACAAAATCAGTGGGGTGTTTCCGAGTTTGGTATCTTGGTGCAACTGCTGGCAAACGGCGTACTCTTGTTTGTGGTCGGAATTGCTGATAAAAATCAGGTCGGGTTGGAGCTGTTGGGCTGTGGTGAGAAAGTGGTCCGGTTGGTGTTCATGGTAAACGGCTACATCGCTCTCTTCCAATGCTGAGGCGATCAAGCCTTGGACGGCATCACTTTCTTCAAGAACAAGAACAGAGTTTGACATGGATCGGGTCCCTCCAAAAAATTCATGAAATCGTTTGAAATATCGACAGTTGCCTTCCTTCGAAGGGTGGATTCCCTCCATGAGGAATTATAGAGTCGGAGGCATCATCCGAAACTGAAAAAAAACGTTGGTATTTCAAGAAATCAGTGACGTGGACTATAGCGTATGCCTACCGTCATCGCAAGCATGATCCGTAGCCTACCGACCGTGCTCTACCTTAGTGTTCACGCCTGCTCTCTGTTCCCTATGCAAAGTCGAGTCCACTTGCTCTCTTTCAATAAAAAAGCATACTGACATATTTTAACATCCCCTGGTCAAATGAGTCTTTTATTCCGATATATTTCCTTCGAATTCACTAAATTTTTTGTCCTACTCTTGTTCGCATTCACTGTGATTATTTTAGTTGGAAATCTTTTTAGCCGTTTGGGAGATGCTTTTTCTAGCATTTCAGAATTTCTTCGGTTTTTAAAAGAGACGGCTTTGTTGCTACCGATCTTGTTTGAGCTTGTGGTGCCCATAACAGTTTTGTTGGCAACTATTGCTACATTCAATTCGTTGAGCCGGACCTCTGAGATTGTCGCCATGCGTGCCGCAGGTATGGGAATGTGGAAATTAGCCAAACCGGTATTGGGCGTTTCCTTAATCATTGCTGCATTGAGCTATCTCAACCAAAACTATCTATACCGCAACTTGAACCAAATATGGGGGGATCCCACAACCACCCATGCCCTTCCACCGATTTGGAAAGTGAATGACAATGAGATTTTTTATTTTGGCCCGCGTTCCGCCAATATGGAAGTGGATCAAATCTCAATTTTTCGTTGGGCAGCATCACCGTATCAGTTGATCCAACGAGATTCTATCGTATCAGGGGCATTGCGCGATGACGAGTGGGAGCTATCTGAAATGCAACAGCGTACGTTCCAAGAAGGACAACTCAAAGTTTCCACACAAACGGAGCAGAAAGCTTCAATAGCAGAATTGCCTTCAGTTTCTTTTCAACAACCTACCAATCCACATCATGAGCCGCTGGAGCGTCTGTACGAAACGATTCAAAAAATGGAATCGGAAGGGCAAGACGTAACTCAGCATCGAGTGGAATGGCATCAAAAATGGGCCAACTCTTTTACTATCTTTATTATGGTATTGATCGGATTGGGGCTTTCCGTATCCCACGCCCGCCACAGTAAAGCGGCGGAGAGTATGGCCATCAGTGTGTTGCTAGGGGTTGTATTTTGGATTGCAAATCAGATTTTTCTTGCAATGGGCAGTGCGGGAGGCATTCCACCCATACTGGCTGCATGGGCTGCGAATGTCATTTTTTGCTTTATATCGATTTTTCTCGCTTACCGTTATCGTGTCTGAGCAAGCTTGTGCTGGTGTGAGCACCTGATATGAACACCGGGTAGGTCTCAAATTTTATTTGTCCGATATATATGGGTAAGGTGAATGGGAGAGAGACCATCCCCTCCAGGATATACCTGAAATGAGGGGTGGCCTTTGGAGAGGTGACTGGTTATTGACCGACTGTATCGCTTCGCACAGAGATGTTTTGGATACGAGTATCATAGACTGATGAAGTGTCGGCAATGCTGAATGCCGTAGAGGAATAAAATTGTTTCAAGTAAGCCGCTAACGCATCTTGTTCATTTCCTGCTTCACCAAGGGTTCCTGTGGTGGCAATCAAGGTCTTATCCAATTCGACTTGGTTGAACAGAGAGGTATTCGCTGTTTGAAAGCTTGGATAGGGATACGAATCACCACCGCCAATCAAGAAACCAAGAGACACGATTCGAATGGTGCGACTGGTGTCACCAATAATAGCTCCATTGGTGACGAGAGTATCAGTGGTGGTGCCATTGGAGTCCACGATCACCGCATTTCGGATACGTGAGTTTGCGGTTAATGATGGGTCGAAACTGAAATTCACGCCTGCCACTTGAGGAAATTGACCTGGTGTTGCACCATCTTCAGTAGCTGCCACACCGTGTTCTAGGACTTCTACCAACTGTTGAGCGGTCAAAGTCACTAAGTCCAAAGAGTTATTGAAACGCAGTGTATTTTCAATGTCCAATTGGGAAACTTCACCTTCTGCTTTGCCCGAAACGGAACTGGCTTGTGGTGGCAAAGGCACGCCTTCTCCTGTGCCTCCAGGAGGTACTTCAATAGTACCAATCGCGGCACGGATCCCGCCACCGTTTTTCAAAGACACCTGAACGGTAGAATCTTGTTGTTGGGCATACCATAGGTTGGCATCCGCGGTCAGATTCCCTAAATTGGTTTCTTCAGTACGTACAGATGCTCGTTCTCCATTCAGATAAACACTCGTTGAACCGAAGGTGTTCCCATCTTTCTCAGTAATCACGCTACGAATGCCATCAATGATGGAAACAACGGTAGAGTCGGCATCGATACTACCGGTGTCGGTCACACCTTGATCGTCGGCTGCATAAGCTCCACTCACATTGGCATCGTAAGTCGACGGAATCAGAATGCCGTTGCTATCGAATCCAATGACCAATCGTCCGACATATTGGTACTGTCCGTCGGTGTTGACCAAAGCCACTGTTTCTCCTGTAGATGAGGTCAGCCAGCGGGGGTAATCGCCAGAGGATTCATGACCGTCACGCAATCGGTCGTTGCTGTCTGTCAAGATGGTATCCGAACCCCCTGCGACGATGATGTCCACATCTTTCAATTTACCGGCCAATTCGGTTTCAATCGCGATCTGTTGCATGTGCATCAGAGTAATCACTTTATTGATTCCAGTTCCGGTCAAGGCATCCACTTCTGTTTGGATAATAGCAGCTAATGCGTCCAAGTCGTCTTCATCGGTTGGAAGGACAACAACATCGTCAGTTGAAGAAATTTGATCCAAAATGGGGGTGGTCGCACCCACGATCCCAATGCGTTCTCCATTCACTGTGATCACCGTGCTTTTGGCAATTTTATTCGGAATCAAACTCGCTTCTTGACCATCGGTGGTCACAAGGCTTTCTAAGCCGGTCCCCGTGAAATCTAGGTTGGAACTCAAATACGGGAATGCCGCTCCAGCGTAGGTTCCATCGTCGTCTTCATCCACAGCAATGATGTCTTCCACTAACCCTGTCCCTTCATCGAATTCGTGATTTCCTAAAGCCGAAGCCTGAAATCCCATTGCATTGAGGATCAGGATATCTGCTCGCCCGTTGCCGGTTTGTCCAAGTAAGGTAGACATCGAAGGGTCACTGCTCGCGACATAGAAAGGGCTTGGAATGTAATTATCCCCAGAAGACAGGATGAGTGTGTTGGGATAGGCGTCTTTGAACGCATTGATGATGGAAGAAAAACGAGGGGCATCGTCGACGGCTTCCACGCCAGCTTCCATGTCGGCAGCATGGATGAGCTGTAATGTGTAATCGGCTGTTGTTGTCGAATCATCATCGTCATCATCGTTTCCAGTGCGGCAGCCTGTCACCGCCAAAGAGAGCGCCAAGACACTTCCCATGAGTAACATCCAGTATTTATTTGCCATGAGTACTCCTTCAGTCCTAAGGTTATATTGGTTGGATTAGCCTCCAAAACGGCTATGGAAAAGCGACCGTATCTTAATCGGCTAATGTTTTCCAAGGATTAGTGATTTGTTTGAGGTTTGTATGAGACATCTGTTACTTTCCAACATTTGTAAGTACCCGATTCTAAGTTTTACTGGGTTGATATGATCAAAAACGTCAACGAACCAGCAGCGGCTGGCACTTTTATAGAAAATGGATAGCCGGGTGCTTAAATTTACCGGACAAATTTTTTGTCAGTGTTGGGGGAGGGAATATGGCTCTAGGGTTTCACTCAAGTCTGGTATTTCGTCTTTTATTGAGTATTTCCATTTTGATGGTTGTCGTGTTTGGGGTGGGGAATGTGATCACGGTTCAGCTAGCCCAAAATAGCCTAGCTGCCCAAGGAGAACGACAATTGAATACGCAAAAGGCGCAATATGCTCAGCAAGTGGAGGTGGCACGTGAACGTCTACTTCGGAAACTTCAACCGCAGATTGAGATGTTAGTGCAATTTGCACAAGGTCCGCTAATCATGCGGGTTAACGAGGTAGAAACTGATGTGAATCAAACAAAAGAGGAGGTCCTCGAAGCCTTTCAAGGATGTTTTGACGATCAAACTGAAGAGAGCATGCGGTTTCACTGCATCCGTACTCAAATTTTTCAGCATGGCACCACGCGTTTTATCGCTTCGTTGAATCGAACTTTCATCACCACAGCCATCAATTTTTTAGTACTGGATGAAGACATGGTCGGAATTTTTTTGGAAGACTGGGATGAAGTCCTTTATGCGGGGGTACAGAAAAACGCTCAAGGGGATGTAGTGGAAATCCAAGAACTCCCCGAATTCTCAGACGATGTGGTGGTGGTCGAACAAGAAATTGATGACGACGGCGAGTTCATTGGCAAATTATACTTTATTTATACGACGGCTCGTATTGAAATGATGCAGCAAGCGATAGAAACCCAAATCCACGAAGCAGACCAGCTGATTCAGGGCAATATTGAAGAGAGGAGTTGGGAAATCACGCTCAATCGTTTTGTCGAAGGGATTTTGTTTTTTGCGGCATTAATGGCTGCCATTTCCCTGATTGCCATTCGTACAATCATTCAGCCGATTCGAAAGCTTCAGGAGAGTGCTGAATTGCTCGCACGAGGTGATTTGAATGCCGCTATCGACACAAAACCTCGTGATGAAATCGGGAGCTTGGCCCATAGTTTTGCATCAATGCGTGATGCAATTCGGTCCAAAATTTCTGAGCTGCATGTGGCCAATACAGCGCTTTCACAAGCCAAGACCCGGTTAGAGCGCCTTTTAGATGGAACGAAAGAAATCGCATCCGCGCACGATAAGCTGACTCCGATCGTCAGTGCACTTCGCATCATTGTTTCAGAAGTTCCGACCACGCATCTGGGCAATGTGCATATTTCTTTCAAAGACCGAACCGCTAATGGTGAAACGGGGTTTGCCCATTTTGAAATGCCACTCCAAGCATTGCTGGAAGAGAAAAGCGCAACTCCTCAGAAAATTCTTAGTCAAACACACCACTTTTTTTCAGAGCACCTATTTCCGCATTCTCCCAGTGTGTCGGAAAGAGAACAGGCTCCTCCAGCGGTTCCTCTGCCTAGCGGTTCCAATAGTTCACTTCAAGGCCATACATTAACTATTCCCATCCGTCAGGATTTTCAGGAGTTGGGATTGATTCAAATTGAAGGAATCGATGGTCAAGGGTTTCAAGACGAAGAGCAGAATTTTGTAGAAGCATTGTCACAATCGTTGGCCATTTCGCTAAAAAACGTCGAGTTTACGGAGGAAATGGCAGAAAAAGTACGCATGGAAGGCGAATTGAAAACAGCCGCCGCTGTGCAACAGGCTTTGTTTCCCAAACAACTTCCGGAATTGCCTTATGTGGAAATGGCTTCGCACTTCCAATCGGCAAGCGAAACTGGAGGGGATTGGTATGGCTTTATGACCAGTTTCAAAAACCATCTGTTTCTGTTCATTGGAGATGTAACGGGCCATGGCACGCCGGCAGCCTTGGTGACTGCGGCTGCCAGTGCGACCACGCATATTTTAGAAGAAATGTTTTATCTGCGGTATACCATTGATCACGTCCCACCCACCCCTGCTGAATGTATGTATTATTTGAATAAGGCCATCTATGAATCGGGCAATCCCAATTTTTTGATGACTTTTTTTATTGCGTGCATTGATTTGCAAACAGGGGTGTTGAGCTTTTCAAATGCAGGTCATAATTTTCCTTTGTTGATGCGGAAGAATGGAGTGGTGAAGCGATTGCTGAATTCGAATTCGCGGTTGGGAGATTATAAACAACGGGATTTTACGGAAGGAACGATACAACTGGAAACCGGCGATATTTTATTTTTTTATACAGACGGTCTCACCGAACACGAAAACCCATCAGGCGATATGTGGGGGGAACGCCGCCTGACACGTTTTTTAAAACGGCATAAACAGCAGACACCTCAAACCATTGTGGATAATTTGGTTCAGGAAATGAATGTTTTCTGTGAAGGATGCCCCTTGGAAGATGATATGACCGTAGTTTGCTGTCGAGTGACAGCTCCATTTGAAATGGTATCGGAGTGACGAATGAAGCGACACAGCAGATCACTTTCTGACATTAAGTAATAAGAAGGAAGCTCAGAATGGCACGAGCGTTACTGAATTTGTATCGCGTGAGCGAACAACATAAAAAGCAACTGATCAGTGCTGGGTATTGGGAACAGGCCGAACAGTACCTTATGGATGCTACGTTTCTACTTCGGCATATTAAGGAATCTTCGACCGTGGAAGATCCTTCGAGTCGAGATCGTATTGAACATTTGATCAATTACTTGGAACGGGAATATACCGAACGCATCTATGCTTTGATCAACCGAACCTATGAGACCGGTTATAAAGAACTGAAGACGCTGCAAGATGAAGTCAAAATGGCGCAAAAGACCCAGCAAGATTTGATTCCAGAAGTCCTCTACGTTGACTATTTAGAGTCTCATATTTTTTATCAATCGCTTGGAGCGGTTTCCGGCGACTTCTACAATTTCTTTCATCATGAAGACGGAACCTTAGATATTTTTTTGGGAGACGCCATTGGACATGGAATTCCTGCCGCCTTTTTATCCATGTTGGTGATAGGGTGTCTAGCCTGCATGGATCGCAAACAACCACCCAGCGAAATAATTAAGAAACTGAATAGTGTTCTTGAGGAACACACCAGTTCTAAGAATTTCATCACAGGCATTTACATGAGGATCACGTCAGACGGGGCAATGACCTATTGTTCTGCTGGACACACACCGGTAGTGATGATTTCGTCATCTGGTGCCGAAATGAAGGTATTCGATGCCCGTGGGCTATTGCTAGGGATTTTTCCCGATGTTTCTTATCATGACAACACCCATCAGTTGACATCAGGAGACACGATGGTTTTGTTCACCGACGGTATTTATGAATGGCAACGTGAAGACCAGACAATGGTCGGTGAAAAGCTATTGCTTCAGTTGATTCAAAAGCATGCTGGTCATTCAGTGGAAGAATTGATCGCTCATGTGGTGGAGGACGTTCAGCAAAGCACTCAGACTGCCAGCCATGATGACCTGACGATGATGGGATTACGCTACACGGGATAATTCAAGAGGAGGCCTAAGATGTGGCGGATTCTAATAGTGGATGACGATAGACATGTGTGTCAGCAGCTTCGCAAGCTGCTTTCGACTTTTCAGTACTCTTCGGGCTTCATTCTTCAGCCGGAATTGTTATTTCCCCGTTTGGAACAGTCTGCATTTGACTTGATTCTCCTTGACATTAATCTTCCCCGTTTGAATGGACTCACCCTGCTCAAGCAACTCAAAGCCCATCCGGAGTATCAAAAAATTCCAGTGGTGATGTTGACCGGAGAATCGGAAGAACAATGGTTGGCGGCATGTCTTGAATATGGAGCTGTTGATTTTGTACAAAAACCCCTCAAACGAGAGATTCTACAAGCTCGTCTCCGTTCTGCTTTAGCCACCTACGATTATATTCATCAAACCGAAATCCAGAAAGAACATTATCGTATTTTGGTTAACTTCCTCGACAGTTTGCTAGAACGTCAGAATGAAATTCCCTTATTGTTACGCTCCGAGCAATTCTTGATGGAACGAATGGACGCTCATGTGGTGTTTTGGGAAATGCTAGCCGAGTATGCAGTGCCAATTGGGCGAGTGGATCGAGACGTTTCTCCTGAAAAATGCCGGGAAGTTTTAGAGCATGGGGCCTCTTCTGAAAAAGTTTCGTTTGAAGGAAAACATCCGAAGTACGTGCGCCATGCCAATTTCATCATGGAAATTTTAGAGGCAGGGCGTTTCGATCAATGGCCTGAATTGCTTCCGTTGTATGTCAAAAACATCTACATCGCATTGATTTCGTATCGGCAGCATCGAACCCTCCTTCAGACTCAGAGTTCTCTCGCAATGAAAAATGCAGAAATGGAGCGAGATATCCAATTGGCTGTGGAGGTCCAACAAGCCATTCTGCCAGAATTGCCGGAGCTGTCTTTTTTGAAGCATTTGGTGATTTATCAACCGTATGCCGGAACCCAAGGAGACGCTGCCTATGTTTCTGGCGATGTTTACGAAGCATCACTCACCCAAGATGGCGGGTTGGATGTGTTTTTAGGAGATGCCACCGGACATGGGGTCTCTGCTGCACTGATCACGATGATTGCCCAGGTGGGGTTGCGTAGCCTATCTCACGATTTGCCCACTCCAGAAATCATCAGGCAACTCAATAGTCTCCTGATGAATAGCTTGTCTTCTGATAAATACATGACGGGAGTGTATTTACGCATCCATACCAATGGAGTTCTCAAATGTTGCAATGCCGGACATTATCCGATTCTCATCCTTCCCTCAAAAGGTAAAGAAATTGTGGTGCTCAGTCAAAAGGGTGTGGCACTCGGATTATTTCTTCATGAGGTAGTACCCTACCAAGAAGAAGAGTACTTTTTGAAACCAGGAGATAAAATTGTCATTTTTACAGATGGCATCGTTGAATGGGAAAATCAGGAAGGGCAGTTCTTTGGAATGCAGCGTGTGCTCCAATTCTTTCAAACCCGTCAAGCCTTGGGGCTTCAACAATTAATGGATCATTTATTGTCGGTTTTGTCCGAATTTGCTCAGGGGCAGCTACACAAAGATGATGTGACCGTACTCATGTTTGAATACTGTGGATAGCCTGCATAAAGAAAACATCAAAAGGAAGAATGGTTGGCATGGGCTAGTGCCATGAATTCAGAGCGCACCGGAACTTCGAGGAAGGTTCCCAATAGGCTGCTAGTTGTCATAAGGCCTGAATGCTCGACACCCCGCAGCTCCATACACATGTGTTTGGCTTTGACAATAACTCCAACGCCTTGAGGTTCTAATTTTTCTTGTAAGTAAACTGCAACATCACTGGTCAAATGCTCTTGAACTTGAGGCTTGCGAGCGAAGAAATTCACAACACGAGATAATTTAGAAAGCCCACATAGTTTTTCATTCGGAATATAAGCCACCGTTGCTTCTCCTGTGAATGGCAACAGGTGATGGGCACATAAGGAACGAACCGGAATATGTTGTAATACAATCATCCCTGGATGGTCACCGGAGTCCAAAGGAAACGTGGTCAAGGTGAAGTTTTCTTTAATAAGTCCCACACATAACTCGTTTGTCCAGGCTCGCGCCGTTCGTTCCGATGTTTCTAAAAAATGAGGATCATTTGGGTCGATTCCCAATCCTTCTAAAACCAAACTGAAGCCTTGTTTAACTTTTTGATAATCCATTGTTTTTTTTAGCAAAGGGATTTGTGAAATCAAGGAAAGGAAAAGAGAGACAAGAGCAGGAGCGTGAGGAAGGAATCAAGAGAAAGAAATGCTAACGTTTTTGTTTCTCAAAACCAACTCCTGTGATAGGATCATCTCCGCAAAAGTGAATCATAGCTACTGTGTGGAAACAAGCGCAAGGTTATTCCCCATGCCCCTTCAGACCCGCCCTCCCCGTTACCATATTTTGATCATTGATGACGATCCGTTGATCCATGACTTGATTCAAATCACGCTCAGCCATTTTCCCGATTGCCAATTCGAGTTTTATCATTCTGAAAATGGGAAGGAGGCCATTGAATTACTCGCGTCACAAAGCGTAGAGTTGATCGTGACGGATTTGGATATGCCTGAGATGAATGGTTTGGAACTCATCGCCCACCTTCGTCAAGTCCCTCAATATGAAAACATCCCTATTTTGTTTTTAACCGCCTATGAAGATTCTGATAACAAGATCCAAGCCTTCCAACTAGGAGCCACTGATTACATTGTAAAACCGTTTATTGCGGCAGAATTGAAAGCACGAATCACCGGGTATTTGGAACGCCAACGTGCCTATGAAATGATTCTCCATCAACAAAAAGAAATGGGAGAACAGTTGAAACATGCGCAACGTGCTCAAATGGCACTCCTTCCCAAACAGTTGCCTCACATTTCTAATGCTCGCCTTGCCTGCAAATACGTTCCAGTTCAACAAGTCAGTGGGGATTTATATGATGTGCTTGAATTGAAAGAGGATACCATTGGACTCATGGTAACCGATGTGACTGGGCATGGCATTCCGGCAGCATTGCTGTCTTTCATGATTTTCGGAATCTTCAAAGATAGTGCCCCAGGGCATTTTTCGCCTTCCGAAGTGCTGACTCTGACGAATAAGCGATTGTTTGGTAACGTGCCGAAAGGGAAGTTTGCCACCATGTTCTATGGTATCTACGATGCCCCGAATCAAACCTTCAGCTTCAGCAATGCAGCGCATACGCAAGGAGTGGTGCTCCGGCCTGATACCAATGAAATTTTTTCATTGGAAACCACAGGGACCATTGTTGGCCAATTTGCTACACATTTGGTGGAGTATAAGCAGCGTGTGTTTCACCTGATTTCTGGCGATAAACTTTTCCTGTATACCGATGGCTTGGTGGAAGTGAAGGACGAACAAGGCGTCATGATGACACACGATCATTTGGAGGGGTTTCTCAGAACGATCCGGCACCTACCCATTGAAGAGTTGGTTGAAGAAGCCTATAAATATGGTTTGGATTATTCTAGAGATAAAAGCTTCAATGACGATGTGACATTAATCGGTTTAGAGGTTTCTTAACCCGTACCTGATCAATGTATCCCATTGCATTTTATAGCTTCGTCAGAAAAAGATTTCGCTTAGAAAGTAGAAAAGGCGACACGACAATTACGAGACCAAATCAATCGCTATCGAGATAATCAGTAGGGGGTCAATCGAGGTTCAATTTTTTAAGGAAGGTTTTCCACAAGGTACGAGCTTCCACATCTTCTGCTGAAATCAAATCGACTCGTTTCAGTACCTTGTCATCCAAATACAATTCTACATGTCCCAAAATATCTCCGACTTTCACAGGAGCCGTAATAGAGGAAGAGATTTGAAACTGTTTTCGAATGCGTTCTTCGTCGGCGTATTTCATGAACAGCTTCACATCTTCTGCCGCCAGCAAATTCAAATTTTCCACATAGCTATTTTGTACAACAACCGGACCGCCTAGTTTGGCTCCTTTCTCGAGCACGTGTATGTGACCATATTCACGAAATCCGGCAGTGAGCAACCGAGTCGTGATGCGTGTTCGAATGGAAGTTTTACGCGCTCCAATCACAACAGCAATCAAGCGAATGCCATTACGCTGTGCCGTAGACACAACGCTGAAGCCTGCCTTTCGGTAATATCCTGTTTTCAATCCATCCATACCGGGGAAAGCCCGAAGCAAATGATGGTTAGTGTTCAACAGTTGAAAGGTTCCATTGCGAAACATATCTTGCTTAGTCGCGGACCATTCTAAGTATTTCGGATATTTTACTAACTCGCGGGCTAAGAGAGCTTGGTCATAGGCAGTGGTCACATTTTCTTCTTGGCCCTTTCCTGGGGGAAGACCGTGGGGGTTATAATATTTTGTATTTTTCATTTGAAGCGCTTGCGCTCGTTGGTTCATTAAATCAACAAATGCGTCTTGACTACCCGCAATGTATTCGGCGACTGCCACCGAGGCATCGTTGGCAGAACCAATTGCAACGGCTTTCATCAATTCGTTCAGCTGGAAGACTTCACCTTCTTTCAAATAGACCTGATGTCCACCGATTTTGCTAGCCCACCGAGAAACCACTACCTCGTCAGTAAGCTGAATTCGACCTTCCTGTAGATTCTCCATCACAATAAGAGAAACCATCATTTTGACCAAGGAAGCTGGAATCACAGGCTCGTGTGCACGGTCTTCATACAAGGTGGTACCGGTGGTGGGTTCCACTACAACGGAGGCCAGATGGGAATTGATCAATTCCGTAGAAAGCGATGAAGCCAACAACGGAATGCAGGAGCAGACAAAAACTGTGACAGCGAGGAAAAAAACACGAACATGATAAAAAATATTGGGGAAATTCATGACGATAGCATCCGTTCTATCGGTGGAGGAATTAACTTGCGAAGGCAAAAATATGACCCATAAGGTGTTGACCCCAGCAAATAGCCTGATCGATTTCTTCTTCAGAGCAGCCCATTTCTTGGCCAATTTTCCAGATGAGAGCTTTTTCATCAGAATGAAATTCACCATCAGCAATGGCCACGGAAACGCAGTCGTGGAGAATCATATTGGCTAATTTCCGGGTCAGACCGGAGACCGGACGTATGGGATTAGGAGCGGATTTCTGGCTATGTTCTCGAAGTTGCTCCAAAAGCTCGGTTTTGCCTGCGAACAATTCAAAAATGACTCCTAAGAACTTTTGCTCTGTAGGGTGAATTTGTCCATCCGCTAATACCATGTCAATCATGACGCTGGCATACCAAAACTGTTTTTTGGGAGAAAGCTGGTGAAAAGTGACTTTGTTCATATTGCGCCAGATAGGATGTTTACTAGGAAGAAAATAAATTCTATTTTAAAGAAAAAAAAATACAAGTCCTGTTATTTTTTGGTTTGTATTTTTTAAAGTTTACGATAAGCCCCCTTGATTTGACCGCTGGTTTTTAGTGCTAAAATGCACTTCCTATCGATTTAAAATAGTTGGATTGCCTAACATTCTTTCATGTCCTTCAAGTGAACATTGGGCAATCCGGAGATCAAACTTTCTCGTACTCTTGACAGTCTGTTTGAGATATATGATTCTTCGCGCGTCCCCTTCTGCTCCTACTTTGGAGGATACTCAATCCGGGAAGGACGAGCCGAATTCGTGGGACGATTGAACGAAACGGCTCAACCAGAGAGGAGTGTGTTTTGCATTCTGTGTATGAGCCTATTTTCTCTAGTATTTTTTCAAGAGGAGTGAGTATGAAAGGTGACGTTATCATTGTAGAAGAGCATCATAAAAAGGCAGCAGAAATTATCGTCCCCAAAATTTTGTCTGAAATTCAAGCAAAAGAAGGACGCTATACCATGACAGTTGCTGGCGAGTCCGGTAGTGGAAAATCAGAAACTGCCCAAGCCATTGCTGACGAATTGGCAAAGCATGCTATCAAAGCAGGTATTTATCAGCAGGACGATTATTTTATATTGCCTCCTATCTCTAACGATAAGAAGCGTCGAGAAGACATCAGTTGGGTGGGATCTTCTGAAGTCAAATTGGATCTTCTGGATGAACATTTGAAGGCCGCTTGGGACGGTGCAAGCGAGGTCAAAAAGCCTTTGGTGATTTATAAAGAAGACACAGTCGAAGAGGAGACTATGAGCTTAGAAGGTTTGAAGGTGGTGATTGCTGAGGGAACGTATACGACTATGTTGAAAAACGTAGATAAAAAAGTGTTCATCAATCGGAATCGCTTAGACACTTTGGAAACGCGTCGTAAACGAGGACGCGAAAAAATCGAACCTTTCATAGAAGAAGTATTGAAGATTGAACATGGAATCATTTCGCCACAGCGTGCCGATGCCGATGTCATCATCACGAAGGAATACGAAGTGGAATTTCCTTAATGTATGAGTGTGGTGAAGGTTTCTACAATGATTTGGGGGCGGGAGCACCGAATGCGATTCAAAGGATGGCATGATTATTAAGGTGCTCGTGGAGTGAATCGATGTCAGGGTCGATTCGGATGACTGCGTCTTGTACGATGGAGGAAGCGGCTGCAACATCTTTCAGCCCATTACCGGTGATCACACAAACTGCCGTTTCTCCTGAGCGAATCTCACCGAGTTGGCATAGCTTTTCAAAACCGGCATAGCTGGCAACGGCAGCCGGTTCTCCAAAGATCCCCCAACGTTGAGCAACAGTGCAGATACTATCGCGGATCGCTTGGTCCGGAACCTCAACAGCAACGCCTTGAGAGTCTAAAATGGCTTGGGCAGCCATGTTGCCATCGCGAGGGATGTCGACTGAGATGCTGTCTGCCAGAGTAGTCGCTTGGACCGGTTGAACGTGCAATGGTCGTTCTCCAGCTTCAAATCGTTGGATGGTAGCTGCAACAGCGTTGCTTTGTGACGACTGCACGCCGGCCAATCGTGGCAATCGATCAATCAGATTCAGATGATATAAATCTCGAAACCCTTTCCACAATCCACTAAGAATATTGCCATCTCCTACAGAAACGACGACCCAGTCGGGTACTCGCCATGCCAACTGTTCGCAAATCTCATAAGCACAGGTCTTCTTGCCTTCACGGGTGAAGGGATTGTAACCCGTATTTCGATTGTACCAGCCCCACCGCTGAGACGCCGCTAAACACAGATCATAGGCATCATCATATGAGCCATTGACCATAAAGAGACGTGCTCCAAAGACTGCCAATTGAGTAACTTTGGCGATGGGGGCAGTATGAGGCAAAAACACCATTGTAGCCATATTTGCATGAGTACCAAGGCAGGCTAAAGAAGAACCTGCATTGCCCGTAGAGGCTGCAATGACTTGGGTCATCCCTCGTTCTTGCGCCACTGCCAGCACGAGTGCACTGGCACGATCTTTAAACGATCCGCTAGGGTTGCGGCCATCATCTTTCAAATACAGATTCACACCATGGACCGAACCTCCTGGGTATAAAGGCGTCCATCCAATCTGTAATGTCATCGATGGCAGTTTTTGGATCGGTAGCAAGGGGAGATAACGCCAGAGGGAAAATTGAGAGTGTTGCCGGAAGGTCTCTCGCGAGACCTTCTTTTTTAGGGACTCGTAATCATAACAAATGTCGAGATTGGCATGGCACGCTGGGCAATCATACAGCGTTTCCGACAAGGACCACTCTTTGTGGCAGGCATGACAACGAGCACCAAGGACATCCATAGAAATCAATGGAAAAGGGTTTTGTAGAAAGGGTGGAGCAGTACCTTAACGATTCAGCCAGTATTCTGGGAGAAATCCTGGAATTAAGGTGCCTATGTCATTTTTAAGTGCAGCACGATACACCATCTCACTTACAGAAAGATCCAACACTCCCAAACCAAAGGGATGGAAAATCAAAGTCTCATTTTCCCACTGCTGGCTGTCCACACGGCCTAATAAAAAATCAGCCAACTGATAAGGAATGAAATCCCGATTTCCAACTTGCTGTTCGGTAAGATGAATGGAGGTTTGTGCTCGACAGACATGATCGACGTCGTCAGCAACGTTGATACTGGAAAGGACCAATTCAGGCATCAGGTCACGCAATGAAATGTGGAGGATGGTTTTTCCAGAAAATAAAGCTGCATCTTTGGACACATAAGGCTCTTTAGCCGTCGTTGCAAAGGCAATGAGATCGCTATTGGCAAAAACGTCTGGATAGTCGGGAGCAACGGTAAACGTTTTACCCTCAAACTGCTCCTCACATTTGGTTTTGAAAGCATCTGCTCGTTCCGGCATGAGATCATACAAGTGCACTTGTTGAATCTGCGGAAACACGATGGATAAAAAGGTGAAGATTTCGAGGTTGATCAAACCACAACCGATCAACCCGACTGCGGTCGCATTCCGGTGTGCATGTAAATGCTTGGCCCCCAAAGCCGCACTCGCAGCGGTGCGCTTGGCACTGATCAATGAGCCTTCCAATAGAGCTTTGGGACGTCCTGTACTTGCAGAATTTAAAACCACGACTGCGGATGCTCGATCCAAGCCTTTTTCATGATTTCCTGGAAACGAAGCAATCCATTTCATGCCAGCAACGGCAAGGTCTTCTCCCAGGTAACTAGGCAAGCCAATAATGCGGTTCTTGGGTTCCTGCGGAAACCTCAAAAAAATAGAATGGGGTAAGTCGCTATCGCCTTGGTCAAACACTTGGTATGCCGATTGGACAGCTTCCAGAATTTGATTTTCTTGCCCCTCTAACAGAGGACGAACGTCTTGGGCCCCTAGAATTCGTAAACTATTATCTTCCATAATGTTCTCAATTTGATTTGAAAGGTTAACGGAGAATAGGTTGTTTAAGGAAAGAAGGTTTGGATCGTATTTAAATCGAGGCCTAATTTTTCCTGAACCCAGGCTGGGGAATACACCGTGTCTAAATAGCGTTCACCCCGGTCGCATAAGATCAAGACGCATTTTGCGCCAGAGGGCAGCTCGGATTGCAAACGAATCACGGCACTCACCACGGCTCCTGAAGACCCACCAGCCTGAATCGCTTCGCGGTCCAATAAGGTGTGACAACCGATCACACACTCTCGATCAGAGATATGCATCACTTGATCGGCCAAGCCGGGGCGGAACAATTCGGGACGGCGGCCTGCACCGTGCCCCGCAATTAAACGCTTGTGCGAGGTGGGTGGGTTGATAAAAATAGCACTGCCTAAAGCATCCACTGCAACAATTTTGGTTTTCAACTGGTGTTCTTTCACATACTCGGAACAACCTCGTAATGTTCCACAGGTGCTAGTGGCAACAAACACGTAATCCACATCATTTTCCATTTCTTGAGCGATTTCTTGCATGGTGAAGTAGTGCGCTTGGCAGTTTTCTAAATTGGAATATTGGTGTGGCCAGAAATTATCAGGAATTTCTTGACGAAGCTCTTGCACACGATTGATCCTTCGTTGAAGATATTGTCCTGTAACCGGATCCGGCTCAGTGATCATATCCACTTGAGTGCCAAAAGATTTAATAATGCGTTGGGTTTGTGGGTTGGTGCGCGGATCGACCACACAAATCAAATTCAGGCCCAAGAAACGGCAGATTTGAGATAGCGCAATCCCAAAATTGCCGGAAGTGGACTCAATGATAGTGGTATTGGGGCCAATTTCTCCTGACTTCTGAGCTTGCGTCAGAATACGATAAGCCGAGCGATCTTTGGCACTTCCCCCTGGATTAAAAAACTCCAATTTTCCATACAGATTGAAATCTGACTGGGTCATGAGTTTATTCAATTGAATTAAGGGCGTTTGTCCAATGGTTGATAGAATACTAGTTTTCAAAGTACCTCCTGTTATTTAGTGCCTGCTAATGTCTTCCCCCATACTTAAGAATGGCAGAAGGTAATTGATCTATTCTCACCTGTGCAAGACAAACTGCGTAGATTGAGTGGATTCGTTGAGGAAGAGAGCCTACAATTGAAAGTGGATGACCGAAGAGAATCCTTATGATAAAAGCTCGTTTTTAGCAGAATCTTTCACTTTTTAACCCTAAGACCACTCAGCATTATGAAGGAATCAACAGCCAACTCCACTGAAGATAGTAGCTCCATCGATGTCCCCAACGTTTATCAAGAATTTCTAGATTGTTGGGAAACTCCAGATCATCGAGATGCTTGTATCGCCGCTTACCAAGACAGTCAGGTTTCGTTCATCCCCAATTTGCTCCCCCAATTCGCTGTCGAGATGAGTGCTGACCAGACGTTTGCGATTTTGCGTCAGCGACTGGGGATCAAATTGGATGTGGCTCTGGATCCCCAATATACCGATCCAGACAAGCTTCCTGATGAAATTCCAAAGGCGATTCAAAGCCCCATGCAGAATCAACCCAATGGAAATTGGTTAAAACAAACCAACATGGTCGGAATCAACACACGAACGATTCATTCTTTCTGGAACATTGTGAAATATGCGCTCACTCGTCCTGCAGCTCAGGATTCCATTCATATTTTGCCAATCTGGGAACCGGGGGTAGTGGGGAGTCTGTATGGCATGAGCAGTTGGCAAATCAATCCAGAATTTTTTAGTACCGAATTGGCTCAAGTGCGTCCTGAATTGAATACCGTCGAACGACAGTTACGTGCTTGTGTGAACTTATTGCATGTCTTGGGAAAGGCGGTGGGGATGGATGTGATTCCACATACGGATCGCTTTTGTGAGACCGCCTTTGCATATCCTGATTATTATGAATGGCTACAACGAGAAGATCTGGAAATCGTTGATCACTCAGACCGGGTTTACGAAGGAGTTCAGAAGCGAGTCCTCGAATTTTTAGCCAAAGCCGGAGCTGCGGTTGCAGAGGAACCAACACCTGTTCAAACCGCTGATTTGTATGGAGAAGCAGTGGGCGAAGCACAACGCTTGCGCATTCTATTTGGAAAACCGAAGGATTATGAGGGACGTCTCCACCGGAGAATTGAGCTGGTGAAACACCTCTATTTATATGGCTACGAACCGGTTCCGGCTACGATGGCTCCGCCCTTTCGAGGCATGGCTGTGGATTCTCGTGATGAAGCCAAAAAGATCGATGAAAATGGGTTGGAGTGGCGAGATTATGTGATTACCAAACCAGAATCCATGTCGCGGGTCTTTGGTCCGTTAGCCCGTTATAAATTTTACGAACGGTTCAACGACAATGTGGATTGGGAAGTGGATTTTTCCCGACCACGAGCGAAGGTGTGGGATTATGTGTGCAACAAATATTATCAAGTGCAACATCGCTACGGTTTTGACTTCATGCGAGGCGACATGTCGCATGTGCAAATGCGGGCTGCTGGCGTACCCACGGAGACCGATGACTATTATGATCCGTTGCGAGCGGTGAAAAATTATATTCAGCGCAAAGGCGTTCCTTATTTTGGCTACTTTGCTGAGACCTTCATGGCCCCGAAAAACATCATGACCTATGGGCATGAAATTGATCATCTAGAGGCGTCTCATGCGGAGAGCACTTTGGGGGATCTTCAATCGAGTTGTGTCGGAGATGCTGATTTCACTCAGCGGTTTATTCAGTATAGGAACTTCCTAGAAACTCGGGATTGTGCTCCCAATTTTACAATTTTTACTGCGGACAAAGACGATCCGCGCTTTGATAAATTTTTTGTTAAAGGCAGTGCCACTCGCCTGTTCATTGCTTTTTTTCTTACCGATATGCCGAGCTATTCTTCTTTAGGGTGGGAAACCCGTGACATTCACTTGGCACCAGCACCTAATGAACATTATACCAAACTGTTTGTATTTCAGGAAAAGGTAGGCCCCAAAGCGACAGAGGGTTCTTATATATGGGGAAAAAACGGTGCGTTTTTCCATGTGTGCAACCGTTTGAAACTGTATTTGGACACCATGTGGAATCAGATTCAAAATCGTCCCGTGCGTTGGCTGATTCGTTTGGATCCAATGATGGACAACAAACTCTTGGCGTGGACCCAAGACGATGATCGTCCCGATTATGTGTTTGTAGTCAATCTTGATATTGAGCAAGCGAATGAAGACTTCTCAATTCCCGCTATACCGGGCATTGATAAAGACGTGACACTAGAATATGATTTTTCGACAGCATCGCATGTGCCGGAACCGGACCACCGCCTCACTAGCAACGGAAAAAGCTACCGCATTGCCAAAATCGACGCTGGTGAAGGGCGGGTATACCGTTTGATAACAAACAACTAAGATCCACTTTCCTTATTTTACAATTCCCGCTGTGCCCCATTTCCTCTATATGAGCCACATCGCCCCTTATCCAATTCATGGGGGCGAAAAAATCCGTGCTGCTGGACTCATTCGTTTGTTGTCTCATTTAGGCCCTGTGGAAGCCATTGTGAGCCATCAATCCTTGCCCTTTCTACCGTCTCCAGAAGCGTTACCTCAGGTCCAATTCCATCCTTTCAATTTTCACAAACACATGAAGCCTGTACTCCGGTACTACTGGCAGAATCGGGCTTTGAAAAAACATATCCAATCGATCATCAAAAACACGCCGATTGATTTGGCCTTCATCGACTATCAGTTCTACGGCAAATACATTGATATGTTTCATCAAGCCGGCATTCCGGTAATTTATGGAACACACAATTCCGAAGCTCAGCTGACTTGGCAAGAAATCCAACGCTATTCTGGGAAAGCAAAGTTGAAACAATGGGTTTTGTACCATTTACAGGTATGGCATGAACGCCTGTATTTTCCCCACGCGGATGGATTCATCGTCGTTTCCCCGAAAGATGCAGCGTATTATGAAAGATGGATGCCTGTTCGCAAAATCCTGCAAATTCCCAATTTCATTTATCCAGAACTTTATGAAACGTCGCCGTTGTCACTACCCTACCAACCCCGGAAGCTGGTGATGACAGGCAACTTCACCGTATTCCAGAATCAGGATGGAGTGGAGTGGTTCTTACAACAGGTATGGTATCCCCAGCGCTTGTATGAAGATTTTGATCTCTGGTTGGTGGGGCATGGCTCAGAAGAAATGCTGGAGGGGATTCCGGATGCCACATTGAAACAGAATGTGAAGGCAACGGGGACGGTGGAGTCCATCTCGGCAGCGATCCAAGATGCGGCGGCAGCAATTGTTCCGTTGCGTTACGGGAGTGGCACCCGCCTTAAAATCTTAGAAGCCATGTGGCATCGGGTGCCCTTGGTGAGTACATCGTTGGGAGCAGAGGGCATTGATGGCGAATCAGGAACGCACTTTTTGCTGGCTGACGATCCGGCCTCTTTTGGCACCTACCTCCATCGCCTACAAAATCCCAATTTGCGACAAGATTTGATCGACCACGCCTGGGATCTGCTGCATCGAAAATATACCCTGGCAGCCAATCAAGGGAGGCTGGAAGAATTCATGGAACGTGAAGTCTTATCCGACTGCTTGTGATGCCGATTGAGAATCAAGGGATTGAGACCTTGGCATTGCAATATATTCTCGGTACGAACGACCAACGGGTGCAAATTTTTCAAACGGACCTCGGGGGCAAGTAACCGGACATTATATCATAAGCAGCTAGACGAAGGAGGCACCGCATGATCAATATGGAATTGTGGTTTTTATTTCCTATCGGAGTAGTTATTGCTATTTTGGCAATGTCTTCCGGGATTTCGGGGTCCAATTTTTGGATTCCTGTTTATATGATTTGGCTGGACATCGAAACTAAAGTGGGGTTTTGGCTGGCTTTATTAACCATGTTATTTGGGTTTGGTTCGGGAGTCTGGAAAAATTTCAGAGCTGGGACGATCAATTGGTATTTAGTCAAACAATATTTAAAAGTTTGTGTGCCTGCGAGTGCGGCTGGAGCCTTATTGTCAGCTTATGCACCACAAGAATTTTTGCTCTTCACCTTTGCTACATTTGTGATTGGGTATGGCTCATTTCTGTTGTTCCGTTTTTTTCGGCCCAGTGCGTCGATGCATAGAACTCACGATAAGATCTATTGGTGGGTTGCGGCCATTGCTGGATTTCTCAAAGGTTTGATTGCCACTGGCTTGGGGAAGCTCCTGTTTCCTTGTTATCTGGATCACAAGCGCATCCATACGCCAGCAGAAGCGGTAGGCACGACTGTATTTATTGTATTTATTGTGAATGTGTTTGCTCTGGTGTCTCGAATGAATGCCTCGCTGGTGGAAACGTTGATGGCGAACCAAACTTTCATCCTTTCAATCATGCTATGGGTCGCCCCTTCGGTGGTGTTGGGAGGGCAAATTGGCCCCATGATTGCCCAGAAGTTGCCGAAGCATTACCTCCGGGCTTATGTGGGGGGCTTGCTCATCTTGGTGGGAGGATTGATCTTCTATCGCATTTACGGTTAGCGCAATAGTCGATCATCATTCTACCACTGGCCTTGAATGTGCTGAATGAAGTCATACGGATAGCCCAACTCAAAGGCACTGGCGTCATCCAAACGCTTCATCGTTTCGTCTGAAAGCTCCAAATCACCTGCCTTCAAGTTGTCTTCCAATTGCTCCAGAGAGCGTGCTCCAAAAATGACTGATGTCACGGCGGGTTTATGGAGCAACCAAGCCAGCGCCACCTGGGCTGGGGTTGCTTCCTGTTCCGCAGCCACTTCGCGAACTGCATCAATGATTCTCCAGTTGCGGTCGTTATTGATGCGGTTGTAACGTTCTTGCCATTGTTCGAATCGAGCCCCGTCCGGTGAGGTTTGGCCTTTGGAATATTTCCCTGTTAAAAAACCTCCTGCCAAAGGCGACCACGGAATGATTCCCAAGTTGTAGCGTTCACAAATCGGGACGTGTTCGCGTTCAATATCGCGGGTGACCAAACTATATTGCATCTGAATCGCAATGAAGCGTTCGAGACCCTGCATCTCACTGATACCCAAGCTTTCCATCAAGCGATACGCCGTATAATTGCTGGCTCCGAGATAAAGTACTTTGCCCTGCCGTACCAAGTCATCCAAGGCTCGAAGGGTTTCGTCTTCAGGAGTATCGATGTCTTGCATGTGAATTTGATACAGGTCGATGCGATCAGTTTTTAAGCGGCGCAAACTGTCTTCAACGGTTTTCATGATACGGAGCCGGGACGCTCCGGTACTATTGGGACCGTGTCCCATTCGAAAGCGAAATTTGGTGGCCAATACCACTTCGTCACGGCGTTTGTCTTGTTCGAACCAGTTGCCGATCACACGTTCGGTGAGGCCATCTTGGCCGTACACATCGGCGGTATCGAAAAAGTTGATCCCAGCATCCAAAGAACGATTCATGATGGCAAAGGACGTCGCCTCATCACAACCCACCTTGTGCATGAAGGATTTTTCATCCGCTTCACCAAAGGTCATGGTTCCTAAACACAGGTTGGATACTTTCAGTCCGCTTTCGCCTAAGTTCAAATAGTTCATACAGTCTCCTTTTTGCTTTTGAAAATGGCCCACTGCACAACGGCCCCGAGCGAATTGAACCACGAAAGAAAGGTTCGTTGGGCCATGTCGGTGCGGAGTTGTACCGTGGGTTCACGTGGTAACAAAACGAAGTAAAATAGCATACGCTGGATTGTGCCCACAATGTGGAACCCAGGAATTAATCGGATTCTTACACAATGGCAGGAACCGTTTGTTGGGCACGGCGCAGTCGGAAGCGTTGAATGAGTCGTTTGAGAGTGTTGGCATTGGAAGCCAAATTGCCACTCTCCGTCGCGGTTTCGGAAGCCACTTGCATTTGATGTTGTGTGACTTCGTTGATCTGATGGACACCTTCATGGACTTCATGGATCGCAGTCACCTGCTGTTTGCTAGCCTCGTCAATTTGACTCACCAAATCGGTGACATGCGCGATGCCGGATGCAATTTCTTGGAAGGATTGAGCTGCTTGTTCGGTGATCCCCATGCCACTTTTTACTTTTTCAACGGTATCTTGAATTTGAGTGGCAATTTCTTTAGCCGCTTCGGCACTATTGCCTGCCAGATTTCGCACTTCATTCGCAACCACAGCAAAGCCCTTCCCATGTTCGCCCGCACGAGCGGCTTCCACACTGGCATTGAGCGCCAAGAGCTGGGTTTGGAAAGCCACGTCATCAATCAGTTTCACCATGTTGGAAATGGAAACTGCGGCGGATTGGATTTCTTGCATGGCTTGCAGCATCGCCTTCACCTGGGTATCCCCCGATTGGGCTGTTGATGAGACGTCACTGGAGAGTTGATTGGCACGCCCTGCATGTTCGGCATTGTTTTGGGTTTGCTCTGACAGGCGGTCGATGGTGGAGGTGATCTGTTCAACCGCTTGGGCTTGTCGGGTCACGCCATCGGACAAGTTGGTGCTGACGTTGGCCACATTTTGAGCTTCGTTGGAAACTTTCCCGGAAACTTCAGCCACGCCGTTTAAGGTATTATTCAGCTCACTCAGCATGACTTGGAGCGCCTTCCCTAAGGAATCCTCATTGGAAACGAGCGAGATATCCAAGGACAGATTCCCTGACGAAATCTGTTGGATGATTTGAGTGCGGTTTCCTAGTACGTCAATCATTTGATTGAAGCCTTTGGCTAGGTCCCCTTCGTGAGTACCGGGTTCGGTCTCGATTTTAGAAACATTGTCCATGTTGCCGGTCATGGTGGCATGATGCATCGCTTTCACCACATTCAAAAGCGTGGAACTGGCTCCGTGCTCAGATACATTGAGGCCCAATTCTTCATCTTCTGCACTGACGCGCAATGGAATGATCGTGTCGATGATTTTCATGAGCAATAAACTAATTAAAAAAGACCATAGGAAGGCCACCACCACTCCCAAGGCTTGAATGCCAATCTGTTCTAGACGGCTGCGTTCTAACAAATGTTCTTGAATGAAAATTCCCACAGCTAGGGTGCCCCAAGCCCCGGCAAAGCCATGTACGGCAATTGCTCCGACCACATCGTCGAGTTTAAAAACTTTTTCGATGAGGTTGATGCCGACAAACACCACAATACCTGCAATGAACCCAATGATGGCGGCCCCCACCGTATCGACACTGGAACAGCCTGCGGTGATGGCAACCAAGCCGCCTAAGACTCCATTGGAAATCATTTCACCTTCGGGACGCTTGAACGGACTGTACATCCAACTGAGTCCTGAACAGGAGACGCCTCCCAAGGCAGCAGCTAGGATGGTGTTGAGGATAATCGGAGCCACTTCCGGAGTGGCTGAGAGAGTGCTGCCTCCATTAAAGCCAAACCAACCAAAAAAGAGAATGAAGGTGCCTAAATAACTGAGGGTCATGTTGTGGGGAGCCATGCGTTGCGGTTTGCCGTCTTTGTCGAATTTATGAAGGCGTGGTCCAATGATAATCACACCCGCCAAAGCCACCCAGCCTCCGACGGAATGGACAACGGTAGAGCCAGCAAAATCAAGAAATCCCAAGGCTTCCAGCCATCCTTGTTGGTCCGAATGCAAAAGGCTGCCCCAAGCCCAATGGCCAAATACGGGGTAGATCATTGTGGAGATAACTAAGGAAAGCAGCAGGTACGCACCAAAGCGAGTCCGTCCTGCAATAGCACCGGAATCGATTGTAGCTGCGGTGCCTACAAACACCGATTGGAAGATGAAAAATACGACGGTCCATGGATCGTCAACCGAGATGAAATAGTCGGAAGTACCGATCCAGCCGCCTTGGGATGCCCCGAACATGATACCAAATCCCACAGCCCAAAAGGCGACAATGGCCAAAATGAAATCAGCCATATTCTTGATAGCCACGTTGATCGAGTGTTTGGCAGGAGACATCCCTGCTTCCAAACACATGAAACCAGCTTGCATCAGAAAAACTAAAGCTGCCGAAGCTAAGATCCAAACGTAGTTCAAATGGGTTTGCAGCGTTTCATTGACGGCTGCGAGAGCTGTATTTTCTGGTGTTTCGGCCCAGGCTCCCCAAGGAACAAGACTAAACAAAAAAAAACTTAAAACAATTGTAATCCAGTAGCGAACTTGATTCATTGCGCCCTCCCCTATTGATGCAATACATGGATTAGTATGATTTGTTTTTATTTTGTTGTTTAATATAAACGCTTATATCACCCGGAAATAAGGTTGTATAGAAATTTCTTGGAATGTCTCTGAACTCGTTTGAGAGTTGATTTGCGTTCCAATTGAGGAAGAATCATTTACAGCGCATGGGATTGGTAGCTTTTCCAAAATTTGAGGAAAACTTCGACCTCCAATAAGAAGCTGCGATGACATGTCTCGCATTTCACCTGATGCAGCCCGGGTGCATATTTCTGTGTGATGGGATAGGCCGTTGAGCAAAAAGGGCACTTCACGCCATTGTCTCTGGCCGGGTAGGCTGGAATCATTTTGTTCTCCTAGATAAAGGGTTATTGGGAGTGGCGTGAACCTTTTGAATTCTCCTAATGATATTGTTACGGTGACCGTTGGTAAGCGTCCTCAATCGGGACGGCTTAGTAACCTAAATCAAGGATCGTATGCATACCAAAATTCTCATCACCGGAGGCGCTGGATTTGTGGGATCCTCCCTCGCCTTAGCTTGGAAACAAGAGTTTCCTGAAACCCACATCGAAGTGCTAGACAACTTAAAACGACGTGGTTCTGAATTGAACCTCCCTCGCTTGCAGGAATCTGGGATTCTGTTCCGACATGGAGACATTCGCAATCTAGAAGATTTAGAGGCTGTGGGGGATATGGAACTCCTTATCGAGTGTTCGGCAGAACCTTCTGTGTTGGCGGGTTATGGAGGCGCTTCGGCCTATGTGGTGAATACCAATTTGATGGGCACGGTGAACTGTTTGGAATTGGCACGGAAGCATCAAGCAGATGTGGTGTTCCTTTCCACCAGCCGAGTGTATCCTTTAAAATCCATCGGTCAATTGGAATATGAGGAAGCCCCGACCCGTTTGGCACTTTCAAGCAATAACTCGTTTCCTGGGGTGTCGTCGCAGGGGTTTTCCGAGCAGTTCCCGTTAGAAGGGGCGCGGTCCTTATATGGTGCCACGAAATTGGCTTCGGAGTTATTATTGACAGAATATATAGAAATGTACGGTCTCCGCGCAGTGATCAATCGGTGTGGAGTGCTTACCGGTCCGTGGCAGATGGGGAAGGTAGACCAAGGGGTGATCGTGTTGTGGATGGCACGGCACTTTTTCCAGAAACCATTGAGTTACATTGGCTATGGTGGCACAGGAAAACAAGTTCGAGATCTGTTGCATGTGGCCGATTTGTACGACCTATTGAAGATTCAATGTGAACAGCTCGACCAACATAACGGTGTGGTTTATAATGTGGGGGGAGGTTTGGAAGGCAGTCTCTCTCTTCAGGAGTTGACCACCCATTGTGAACGGATCACTGGTCATCATATCTCTATTGATTCGCAACCCGAAACCCGTCATGGAGATATTCCCTATTATGTGAGCGATTGCCAAAAAATCCGAGAAGCCACAGGATGGCGTCCTCAACGCAGCGTGGAAATGACTTTACAAGAAATCGCGGATTGGATTGCTGAACAGGCATTGGTGCTGGAAAATATTTTAACGTAGTCAAACGACAGATTGAGTTTTGAGGCCATGTTCCTCAAGGCAACACAGGAGTAATGATGCGATAACCATCGCAAACCATTTTGATTTGAGAAGACAGTATGGATATTGCCTTAGTGACCGGTTCTGCCGGATTGATTGGCTCGGAAGCCTCCCGTTTTTTTGCCGAGAAAGGCTTTCGGATTGTTGGGATTGACAACGACATGCGTCGCCATTTTTTTGGAAAAGAGGCCTCCACCACCTGGAGCCGTCAGCAATTGGAAACGGAGTTGCCCCACTATCAGCATTATGATGAAGACATCCGAGACCAAATCGCAATGGAACGGATTTTCAGCGAATACCAATCGGATATCAAAATGATCATCCACACGGCGAGTCAACCCTCTCATGATTGGGCTGCCCGCGATCCCTTCACCGATTTCCAAGTCAATGCGAATGGCACTTTAGTTCTGCTCGAAATGACCCGACAGTATGCTCCGGAAGCTGTGTTCATTTTCACTTCCACAAACAAGGTGTATGGAGACTTGCCTAACACCCTGCCGCTGATCGAACAAACCACTCGGTGGGAACTCGATGAGAGTCACCCCTTTGCGACGTATGGAATTGACGAATCCATGAGCGTGGATCAAAGCAAACACAGCCTATTTGGAGCTTCTAAGGTCGCTGCGGACATTTTAGTGCAGGAATATGGACGCTATTTTGGAATGAAAACGGTTTGTTTTCGAGGGGGGTGTTTGACTGGGCCGAATCATTCCGGCACCCAATTGCATGGCTTTTTAGCGTACTTGATGAAATGTGCGATCACCGAAACGCCGTATACAGTCTTTGGCTACCAGGGAAAACAAGTTCGTGACAATATCCATAGCTATGATTTGATCAACATGTTCTGGCACTTCTATCAAAACCCACGAAGCGGAGAGGTGTATAATGCGGGAGGAAGCCGGTTTTCCAATTGCTCGATGCTAGAAGCCATCACCCTATGCGAAGAAATCACGGGCAAGCCGATGAAATGGAGCTATTCCGAAACCAATCGCATTGGTGATCACATCTGGTGGATTGGTGATGTCCGCAAATTTCAAACTCACTACCCTGCGTGGCAGTATCAGTATTCTTTGCCTGCCCTTCTCCACGAAATTCACGATCACCTTCAGTCACGATTGTCGTCGTAGATGTGTTTGTCGTTTGGGCAAAGACTTCTGGGCTTCCCATGAGAACGCATCCGAAGCAGAGGAAAGCCAGCATGAGAGTCCCTAGCTTGTTCATAAATACCTGTTGAATCAAAGCTCCCAAATCGTTGAAGCCTGAACCACGCGAGCAACCCGGTCGGTAAACCATCCCTATCAAACGTTTGGGAGCAGGATTTCGAAACGGAATATAATGGATCAATGAGTTCATAGTTTGGTGATTATCTTGGATCGAAAGCTTGGGCATCAGCGTGATCCCCCCTCCGTAAGCCACCATTTGCCTTAAGATTTCGATACTGTTTGCTTTGAAATAAGGGTTTTCTTGAGCATTGGCTTGATGGCAAATGTCCAACGCGTGGTCCCGAAAACAATGCCCTTCTCCCATCAAGAGGACCTCTTCCGTTTGCAAATCCTCCAAATCCACTTGTTTCTTGGTAGACAGCGGATGGGATGAGGAAACCGCTAACAAAAACTCTTCCTCAAACAAGGGGATTTGTTGCAGGTTTTCTTCCAAGGGGAAGGCCAGAAGACCCAAATCCAATTGCCCTTCTTTCAGTTCCACTAACAAATGTTCGGTTTGTAACTCATGGAGGTAGAGTTCCAAAGCAGGGTAGCGTTCTTTCATGGGACCAATCAAGCGGGGAACCAAATACGGTGCAAGCGTGGGAATGATTCCCAATTGAAGCGGTCCCTGCATCGGGTTTTCAAAACTTTTGGCAACTTCTTCCAGCTCTCGAACTTCTGCAAGGATGCGGTTGGCCCGCCGGGCCACTTCTTTGCCAACAGGCGTGAATAGCACCTTCCGATTGGTGCGTTCGACCAATTGGACACCCAGATGTTCTTCGAGCTTTTTGATCTGCCCACTCAACCCAGGTTGGCTCACAAAACACTTTTCGGATGCTTTCCGAAAGTGAAGGGTTTCTGCCAAAGCAACTAAATATTCCAAGTCCCTAATATTCATTCCACTTCTCCAAAGCAATCCTGAGTTGAATTCTATGATTAATAAGTAATACCTATTATTTTATAAGATTCAAACGATTATACTTATCAAGAAGGCCATTGTATAGTGTTTCCAAGTTGACGTTGATCGCGTGATCAACACCTTATTCCAACAATCACTCAATCCTGTGAGGAGACATTATGTTGCAGAACAAAGAAGGCCAAAGAGTCCCCAATGTTGTATTCAGAACCCGACAAGGTGGAGCGTGGGTTGATGTATCGACCGATCAATTGTTTGCTGGAAAAAACGTGGTGGTGTTTTCGCTCCCTGGTGCGTTCACCCCCACCTGTTCCACCTCCCACGTGCCACGTTACAATGAGCTCGCGAAGGTGTTTCAGGAAAACCAAGTCGATGACATCCTGTGTATTTCAGTGAACGATACCTTTGTGATGAACGCATGGAAAGAGGATCAAAATGCGGACAAAATCACCTTCATTCCCGATGGCAATGGGGAGTTCACGGAAGGTATGGGAATGCTGGTCGATAAAGACGACTTGGGCTTTGGCAAGCGATCTTGGCGCTATTCGATGCTGGTCAAAGATGGTGTGGTGGAAAAAATGTTCATTGAACCGAATGTCCCCGGAGATCCGTATGAAGTTTCGGATGCGGATACGATGCTCAACTATATCAATCCTGAGGCACAAAAGCCGGAATTCATCACCCTCTTTACCAAAGAAGGTTGCTCCCATTGTGCTCGGGCTAAAAAGGCTTTGAAGGCGAAAGGGCTCGAATACGAAGAGGTGGTGCTCAATCGGGAAATCACCAGTCGCTCGTTACAAGCGGTTTCTGGCAATTCCACCACACCCCAGGTCTTCATTGGCGGCAAGTTAATCGGGACAGCAGATGATTTAGAAAATTATCTCAAACTCCAGTAACCCTCTTAGGGAAATCGGTAGTGTCCTATGATGCAAGGACACTACCCGTCGAAGTGATTCTATTGACAGGCTACACGGCTTTTGTGCCCACTACTACGGGTTGATAAAAATTACTTTCGATGTGCTGGACCTTTTTGAAACCGGCCTCCTGCATCAGCCCAATGATTTTTACCAAACTGATGGCATAATATTGCGTACGAAATATTTTTGTCTCTGCTTGTTGAATCCCTGCATCACATACGAAGTACATTGATAAATCGTAAATCTCACCATGGAATTCCCAGGTCTGGAAGACGAGATATTTCACTCCTTGCTCAATGCGTACACCATAAGGTTTGACCTGAATCCCGTCGCGATTTTCGTTCTCATAATTTCTTAAAGTTATTAAACACCCACCTCCAGGCTTGATGCAACGATAAAATTCTCTAAACGTGTTCAAAATATCGATGTCAGAAAGAAGATGTGGAACCGAATTATCGCAGGCAATGAGAACATCAAACTCTTTAGAATAATGATCAAAAATGCACCGCATGTCTGAAACCGCGTACTTTATGTCCAATCCTCGTTTTTGTGACTCCTGGATGGCGCGTTCTATTGCTTGCGGAGACAGATCGGATGCTTCTACCTGGTAACCCAACGTTGCCAAACCGATTGTCTGAGTTCCAATCCCGCATGACACATCTACAATCGTGGAAACTTGAGTCCCCCAGGTGGATTGAATGATGCCATCGAGAATTGTGGCTTGCCTGTCTATGGTTGCTTCCCAGTCTGCGAAAATCAGATGATAAAGAGAAGATAGCCCCTCGTAAAATTCTTTAGTCATGAGTCGATGTCCGGCAAATTATCAGCCACTTCTTGATAGTTTTGACTTTGGCGAAGTACGTCAATCACCACGGGCAATGGCTCGGCCCAGATTTCAGGCAGATCCGCTTCTCCGGGAGTGAGGATTGGGTAAGCAAGCTTTTCCATGGGAGGGCAGAACTCTGCTGTGATCCCTTCTTTATTCCCCCTTGCATCGATGCGATACCAACCAAAAGGCTCAAGATATATGGCGTTGAGGCCATGAAGGCAAAATGGAGGAACGTCAGTAATGGTTAAGCGCTGGTAACATAAACCGGCAGGGATTTCATTTGCCCGTAAGAGTGCTGCTAACAAATGACTTTTGGCATAACAGTAACCGGTGCCTTGCTGGAGCACTTCAGAGGCTTTGCAAGTGACTGGGTTGAGTTGGTAGTCCCAACTGTGCTTGATTTCATCACGGACGAACTCAAAGCAGTCTCGGGCAATTTCTTCTGCATTCGAAGCCCCGTTGGCCAGCTTTTTTGCCTGAGCCAAGATGGCTGGGTCTTCCCAATCTATGTATTCTGTAGATTCTAAATATTTTTCCATGAGTTCCCATTGATTTGAAAACGAATATGATCCTTTTCATACTCACGTTTCCGTTGTTCTGCCTTTACAATTTCTTGTCGGGGAATTTTCTGAGTCTTTTTGACAAAGGCATGGTTGAGTATCACAAGATTTCCTTGATCTAAGAATCCTAAGAATCGAAAAAGTGAATCTAGAAATTTGTTAAGCCCATAACGCTGGCTGCGATAGCGTTCAGATATCGTTTTGTTGAGATGACAATGTTTTAAAATTTTCTTTAGTTATGCGTGGCACACCTTCCGATTTGTAGTGTATTAATTTTTTTCCGTCATGTGCGAAAGTTGATCGTTGATCGGACAAAAACAGATCCTTGGGAAAGCCTATCCAATGTGGAGTTGGAGAAATGGTTGTGAGGTCGAGGTTCTCTAAATCAACTATTTCAATTATTGCTCCTAGATCGGTTCCTAAAAAATCGACACTGGAAACCTTTCCTGCAATGCTCGCCGAATAAAATGATCCATCCCAATAGGTGCGCCCCTGGAGTGTCGCAGTGAACGAAACCCATGTGCCTAATTCGAAGGGAAATTTGTATTCTTCATTTGGCAAACGGACCTCTACCTTTAAATTGAATCCACAATCTAATATCAATTGAATGACTTCATATTCATTTCCAAAATGATGATTTGTCTTTGAATACGAATACCTCGTTCCACCTACAATTTTACCACATATCCGATAGTCGACTTTAGCGAGCCGTTCTATTCCCCATTCCGTAGAAGTTTCTTTTCTTAACATGGGAAAACCAATCTTAACTAACGCATCAAAGTTTATCATTGGCTTTAAGCGATTGATTTTTTCTATCGCCTCATAAGTATTACAATCGAGCCAATAACCGCATGCAAAGTCTGAAAAATAATCACTACTAAAATAAACGTAAACTTTCATAAAAATATATCCAAAAGAGGAAAGTGTTAGATTTAAAGGGCTGTGGAATATTCAAAAACTAAAAATGATGTCTGTCCTCATACAGTACTTAACTCCGCTTCGAACAATACATCCCTCGTGTCGTATTTTATGCTGAAAGATAGCCACCCTTCCGGGTTTGGGTATGACCGTTTCTTCAATTTGTTCTGAAAATCGAGTTTCCCCTCCTTCGAAATCATCATTGAAGTAAACCAAAACAGAATGAAGCGAAATTTGTGATTCATTGGGTTGGTACCAATGATCCATATGTGGTTCAAACTTTTGTCCAGCTCTATACCGATACATTCTAAGGCGTTCGTTTAAACCATATAATTTGTATTTTTCAATTTCTGTTGGAAGGGAAGGACGCAGTCTATGGAACAAAGTTTGAGATTTTGTGGGAGAATCAATGATCACCCTATCCTGATTTCTATAAATAGGGTTGTTTGTTGCTAATTGGGGAGATGACTTTTCGATAAACGAAATAAACTCAGCACATTCTTGAGGTGAAAACACATCTTCAACGATCCATAAGAGGGGTTCGTTTTCAAATCGCATGGGAGGCTTTGAAATCATTTTTTTATTTTTTGGAAAGAGTTCTATAATCCAATTTCGTTTTCAGTAGATTGAAGATATTCTTTTTGCTTCAAAACGAAACTGAAATCGGTATCAATATTGAGAGCTTGGTAAAATCGATTACATCATTTGTCAGTCAAAAATTTAGCATTGTCCGGAAAGGCGGATACCAAGAAGAATTCTCGGATAAAAAAGTTTAGAGTGTGGGAAAGAGCCTTCCCCTTGCTCTTATATATTGTCTAGCGTTGAAAAAATAATTCGATTATCTATGTCAACAAGAATCTAAAAATTTAGAGATACTTTTACAGTTCCATTTGTAATAGGATTTTCTATTTCAATTTGAAGTAAATCGAAAAATTCCATCAAATGATTCTGCAATCATATATATGTTTGCAAAATCTTCTATGACTGAAGCACACCCTGAAGAATTGACCCTTGAGATCCTGCTTGAGGAAGGCAAAGCCTACATGGCTCAACGACTTTACGAAATGCCCGCCGATTTCCTGGCTGAAAATTTTAGCGACCACCCGTTTGTCTTACAGACCCAAGAAAAAAGCCGAGAAGAAGGGCGAGAGGAAGGACGAGAGGAATCTTTTGACTACATCTTGAAATGAAATATGGGTGATGCTTCACTTCCAAGATACATGTAATTCTCGGTGGGACTGGGCACAATCTCTAAGATATAGATTAATCAAACTTTGATAAGGAATGCCTTTTTCTTCGGCCATATTTTTAAAAAATTCGATAGTGTCTTCATCGATGCGAATGGTGATTTGTTTTTTATGTTTCTTGGAATACGGATTTTGAATGGAATTGGAAAAATCGTAATTATCTCTCATAGCGAAATCCTTCATATTGCTTTTGTTCCGTTTTATTGGCTTTTCTTGCTGAAATGATGCGAATCGTTTCTCCCTGCCGATAACAATAACAAACAATCAAGAGGCGCAAATGTGAGCTAAGCCCAAGAAGAATAAAACGGTCTTCATCATCAGAATGATCAGGATCAAAAATTAAACGAGCATAGTCGTCGTAAAAAACGGATTTTGCCTCGTCAAAATCAACATCATGTTTCTTTTGATTTGATGTGTTCTTCTTTTCATCCCAGGTAAATTTTAACGGTCTCATGAAACGAGTATAACTACATTGTAATTATGTTCAAGTAAATGCAAGGGAGATTTCTTGGACATAAGGCACTCGCTGCAATCAATGGATAAAAAAGCAATGAGAATAGTGCCTTAAAAGAAAATTTCCAAACCAGATCAACTCCCTAGATCTTATTCTAGTATATGCAGCCACTCTGCGACCAAAAGGAGGTATGAGGCATAAACAAAGGTACAGATACGGTAAATGGGGGTGAATTTAACACGGTGGGAACGTGAGTGGAGAAATGGACAAGGTTTGATAGGAAGTCAGATGGATGACCTCGTCTTTTTTCGAAAGAAAGTGAGGAGAAAAATGAGCAAAAATTTCTTGATCCATCACCTCCTTGGTTTCGCTATCGTATAGTAAAAATTGAAGGTTATTTTTTTGTAGATGCTTGTGAAAAAGCAAATGTCGGTTGTCAGAGCACCACTGTATTCCGAGCGGATGAAAATACTCCACCTCAGGAATTTCTGCTTCAGTCATTAAGTCATAGGTGGAAGCCTCATGAATGAAAATTTTTGGAGAGATCTCATATCCACTCATGGCATAAGCCATTTTTTTTCCATCCGGTGATAAAGTTGGAAAGGAGATCCCATAGTCGGCTGTGGGGGAATTTAAGACTTTTTCTGTTTCGAAGTGATCGTTCAAGATGCCAAGGTATTGAATCGTTTCTTCCTCAAACTTCACAACGAATGACAAGTGTTTCCCGTTGGGCAATCGGGTCGATTTCCATAGCTTGACATGGCTGATTCCTCCAAAGGGTTCGTAATGGACAAAGAGGAGGTCATGGAAATCACTCTGACACAAAGGGGCTCTCTCTTTTCCCACTTCCATCAATTCTTCAAAATTTCCATGAGTCAGTGAAATTCGATTCAACCTTCTATTGTTTGTTGTCCCATCGCCACTGACACAATAGATGTAATCTCCTAGTAAGATCGGGGATTGTACTTTGGGAATTGGAACGTCAATAGTGTGAAGGACTTCTTTGTCGATCAAATAGAATTTTTTGAAACTCATTTGCGAGGTTCCATCTGCCAACAGAATACGATTTGTTTCTGCTTGGTAGTCACAAAGAGTTATTTTAGATTCAAACTCAAATACTCTTGGTTTTTCTGCAATAGGGAAACTTTTTGGAAGGGAGTTTGAGTCGTATGAATTTTCAGAATTTATCGAAGTGAGGATTGCTGGGTTTGTTCCAAATTGAAATAAATCTTCATAACAATACACGTATCCATCATCTCCTCCAAAGTATAGACGCTCACCATCGGTTATTGGTGTTTTAGGAAGGTAATCTGGGAATTCAATTTTATCAACCAGTTCACCAGTTTGATTGTGGAATACCCACAAATAGCAGTTACTACATCTTACAAAAATGTAGTCTCCAAGGAAACAAGGCGGAACTTGAATATTATTACTACTATCAGGAATTGAACAGTCTGCCCTAAATATAAGTTCCTTTGCATCTAAAGTTAAACAGTGGATAACTCCATCACTAAATAGGTAAAGACGGTTGTCATAAATAGTTGTGTTATTATTTTGATAATATTCTCCTTCCTTAAATCGACCAATCTCATTCAAAGAATTTTTTTTTAAGATAGATAGACCTTCATTTTTTGAAGTTAGATAAATCAAATCTGAATAGAAAGTAATGTTTTTGATCCTCTTTGAAGGTACGATGGTTTTTTGGAGAATGACTTCACCCGTCTGAAGCTTGAGTATAGTGAGTAGGCCTTCACGACTACCAAGGAAAAGGTTTTCATCATTGATAGTCTTAGTCACTGCGAGATTATTTATCGGCCTATCCCAAAGCAATTCACCTTGTATTGTATAGTGTAAGAGCCATTCATTTTTTATTTCATAAGTTTTACTCAATTCTACACAATGAAAAGTCAACGTATGATTTTTTTTGTCGATTAATATACTGGATATATTCTTTTTAGATTCAAAAATTTTTTCTAAAACTAAATTTTCTAAATCAAGTAATAAAACATCTTTTTCTTCAATATCCTCACAATAAGTAAAGATAAATTTATTTTTACTAAGTAAACCATACTGTTCAAATTTAGAACCTTCAGCAGAAAAGGCCTTCAACGATTTTCCCGTTTCAGGTTCGAGCACTTCAATTAATTGGCTAGTTCTTGCTAGTAATTTATTATTACTTAATAATAGTGTTACACGAGATGATTTTTTAATTTTTTTTTCCATAGCAAATTCATATTCTCTCTCAATTAAAAAGGTATTGTTGAAGAGTCATTCTCAAATTCAATTTTAATATCACCTATTGATTCCTTTGGAAATCCATCGCTGTTGAGAAAAACTTGTACTATTTCTTCGGATATTTTTTCTTGTTGACTTTCGAAGTTTTTACTGAATATCCATTTATATTCTTGTACGCCATAAATTTTGAAATGTCTTTCAATTTGCTCTTTAATTCTTGAATCAAGTACCCCTTCTGAGGTGAGCACCTGACGAACATTTTTCAATTCAATAAACAAATCGCTTTTCGTGATTATATCAATAGCATCTTTTCCAGCTATAACATCATTTAAGGTTTGGATATTATCAGGCCCAACTCGGTTTTTCGCATACCATGCTTCGAAGTATTTCCCTTTGAATAAATTTTCAAAGTTTCCCGCCGTTGAAACCCATTTCCGAAATCCTTTAACTTCCGTTACCGACCCGAACACCTCTAGAGAATCGTTCACATCCAATCCAGTCTTTGTGTACATGATGGCAAACATGCCTTTGATATTTGTTTTCCCTTGGCCCGTTTCACCGAGGATTTCGTATTGCTTCAAGATTCGAGGCACAGACAACGCTCCCTCTGGACTCAAAGGATTCGGGATCGGGTTTGCTGCACTATTGGTACGGGTGATCGTGCCAATTCGGATCAACGAAAATTCCATGACTTCGTCACTGAAGTCTTGGTTGATTTTGACCAGGGTTGGGGTCAAATCGTGAGGAGTGTGAGTGGTGTCGACCAAGCGGTCGATGCCTTTCATGGCTTCGGGGGTACTGAATTGTCTAAAGTGAAATCGCTAAATCTCAGAATGCCTAAGTCTTCGACAAAATCACCGACGCGAGTACTACCTAGAGAGCTAGGTTCTAGAAGCACTGGAAATCCGCAATCGATTAATAAAGACGATTGATTATTACCATCTTGTAGTACAAACGAAATGGGGCCACGGACGGTCGTTTGATCGCGAAATTTTTGATGAAAGAATTTTTTTTTCTCTTGAGCCAACCTGGAACCTCTACTCAATGAAAAGATATTCAAGGTACAAGTCATCTTTTTGCCCAAAAGTTTAACCAGATCTCCCACTCCAATTTTGTTTTCATGTGTCCAGTCATATCCCCCTTCGCAATGAATTTTTATTTGCTCATTCAATTTGATTTGTAAAAGTAGGCCTACAACTCCCCCCATTTCATCACAAGCATCGAATTCTGCTTCTAATATTATTCCTTGTACTTGAGCCTTTTCTTGGATAGTTGAACCTTTCATTGGTTTTTTCATTTTTTTAAGAGGGGTTCCATAATCCAATTTTGTTTTCAGTAGGTTGAAGATATCCCTTTTGCTTCAACACGAAACTGAGGTTGATATCAATATTGAGATTTTGGAAAAGTTAATAACATTATTTGTCAGTCAGAAATTTAGCATTGCTAACTTTAAATTGTTACGTAGAGGAAATATTTTTTGTGAAAATATGATATCGCTTATTACTAAAAAATAGAACTAGCAGTATTTGGAATATGATCAAATAAGAATGAATTAGCCATTTTTTATCTCTAATCTATAAAATTTAAGTATTCCTTACACACTGTAAATAAGAACCAATTTTAGGTTTTGGAAAAATTGGCTCAAACAGTACTGGAAATCCACAGTCAATAAGCAGAAATTTGCTTTTCTGCGGAGATAATTCATCAGTTGCTAAGTTCAAAAATTGAGTTAATCTTCCCGTTATCTGAGTTTTGTCACGGAATTCCTGATAAAAGCTAATCGAATCGTCGACTGCAACGATTGGTTTACCAGTTTGTGATAATAAGCCTAAAATGCAACTAGCTCTTTTTCCAACATATGATGGTAGTTGATCAACATGCGTTTTATTTAGATTTGTCCATCTGTATCCTCCGATGCAAGTAAATTCATATTGACCCATTTGCATTGTGAGTAACAACCCGATCACACGACCTGAGGGTTCATAAGAATCAGGTAAAATGGATTTGATATTAGCTGAAATTTGATAATTCATCTTTGATCTAGAAATTTAATTTAGACATTGGAATATAGTTTTTTCAATCGTTATCCTGCTTTGAAATTTCCAGAAAATCCTGTATTTTTTGACGTAATTTTTGTGAAGCCCATTTCTCTTGAATGCTCTTTTCTAAAAGCTCAATTATACATTTCTCCTTTTTTGAAGAGGCATGTTGACTGAGCCATTCTAAAGCAAGGGTGGCCCAGTAGCTAGATTGTTGCTTGATACCACTTTCGATAACTTTACTAAATGGAAAGTTATAGTCTTCTGATTTGATATCCAATTTAGTTAAACTACCTTCAATTTGGCTTGTAAAGTTGCTAATCGAGATTTCAGAGGTAATACAGGAACTAATACCTGTTTGGAATTAAAAGAAATAAAACCTTTATAAGTATTTAAGCCCCACTCTCCATCCTTAGATAAATCAATAATTAATTTTTTGGACTCAATTTCAAGTACTTGAATCCAAAAGACATTGTTTTCTTTATATATAATTTAGTAACTCTGAATAATTGGGTAGGAATATTTTTATCTAATATTTTCATTTTAGTATAATGCAGGAACCATTTTATCACTCTAATGTATGACTTTCACAAGTACTTGTAATCCTTTCACTAAGCCTTAGAGAAATTTAAAAAAAATCCATGTACATAGGAGATTGGGCTTCTATCAAAACTTTATCTTTGATGATCCATTCATATTCGTGCCCTTTTTCATCTTCTAAAAATAAATGCGCTCCAAAATCTTCAACTTCTTTTGCAATCTCTATAAGAGTATCTTTCAAACAGTCAATATAACTACCCTGGATAGCTGCACCATAAAACGCAGAATATGCTCCATTGATTTCTCCTGAAGCAAAACACCAGCCTTTTGAATATTTTTGGTAAGTAGCTTCATCTATGTTATATTTTTCAATGTATTTTTGATGCCTTAAAATGATTGATTTGATTGTATCTACATCTCTTTTTTCAATGATGAACCATCCCCTTACTACAACACAATTCGACATATAACTTTTATACTAAGTGATTAAATGATTAGATGATTTATAGGTATATTTTTTATGAAATGATAACATTAAATTTTTAATTTTATGGTAGATTTTAATTCTATATCACCTGCTTTGGGTTGAAAGTAGTTTCAGTTATTGTGCCATTTTTTATGTCCCATCTGTAATAAAAATGCCCTTCATTATCGAAGAAAAAAGAACCTTCTGTATCTTTCCTTTTTTGAGAAATTTCTATAAGAGTGTCTTTGAACCAATCTATATAGTAGCCTTTGATGGGGGCACCATAAAATACGAAAAATTTGCCGTTGATTTCTGAAGAAGAAAAACACCAACCTGCTGAGTATATTTGATGGAATATTTCTTCCATATCGTATTGCTCGATATATTTTTTACGCCCTGAAATGATTGCTTTTATAGCATTAACTTGTTTTTCTGTAATGGTAAGCCACCCTTGGACAACAATATAACTTGCCATTCTATTCTCCTATATCTGATTTGACGATTCCTCCATGAGTTTCAATATAGTTTTCTACCTGGGTCTATTGTTTGTGATCGAGGCTTTGACTCCTTTGCAGTAATGCCCTTTCTAAAATCTATCAGCCAACTAAATTCTGATTTGTCTCTTTCTTGATCAGCTTCAGAAGTTATCAAGAATCTAAGGTTTGTTCATCAATCTGAAATTCAAAAAATTGCTCACCAAAAACTGTTCGCGCAATTAATATCTAAAATTTGTATATCTCTTTCTTTAAATATAGGAACAATCTTTTCAAGGTACCATGAAAAATCTGAGATTCGACTGTCTCCTAAAATTGTTTTTGTTAGTTCAGAAGCCGTTAGATCAATCGATAGATCGAAAGTATTATATTTTGCATCAACCGGGTTAAATCGAAAGTTGCCTCCTATGTAGCTTTCTTTCCACATCAAAAGAATTGAAAACCATTTTTCTTTTCCGACTTGCCCTTCGAAGATACTGATCAATTGATTTAACTTGTCAAAGTCCATATTTCCGAACTTTATATCTTCAGATTCGTCTTCTAATGTGTAGACAATTTTTGAGTGATATTTGCTAGAAAACCCCCAATCATTACGTAGGAGTAGTTTAAATATTTCAATGGGTAAATGGCTACCTAAACAAAAATTTATTGAAGCATCCATCGACATAAAGCCCAGTTATTCTAAAAAATCATTGAAATTGATATTTTTGCTATTGTTTATCTTTCCGTTGAATTTCTTCAACGTATTGGATTAATTCTTCACAGTATTCAGGTATAGCTTGAACATCACATATTAAAAAACCTTCAAGCATTTCGTAACCGAGTCTGATTTCTGCTTGAAGCCATCCATTCTCAGATCTAAAAAAATTTGTATCCATTTTTATATCTGCTCTAAAGCTGGGAAAGCAGAAATTCTCACGCTTCCCAAACTTCCTTAGTAACTCTGCCGATAGACCAGTTGTCCTGGAAAAACGTCGACAACAGCCTTTTTTGAACCTTGTTTCTCAAGACCGCCGTCACTGCGTTATCGGAGAGTGTGTCCCATATCCCACCCCCCAACCATGCGGTCAATTCAATGAGAGTGTTGAGCATAGCGTTTGCTCGACTTCAAACGGAGGGGTGATTTTGACAAGGGGCAGGGGCAAATTGTGAGGGGTGTGAGTGGTGTCGACCAAGCAGTCGATGCCTTTCATGGCTTCGGGGGTGCTGAATTGTCTAAAGTGAAATCGCTGAAACCCAAAATACCTAAGTCTTCCACAAATTCACCGGCATGAATATTACCAAGCCGTCTAGGTTCTAAAAATACAGGAAAACCACAATCGATTAATATCCAGGAATGATTATCATCATCTTGTATGGGAAGCAAAAGGGGCCCACGTACTGTGGTTTGATCACGAAATTTTTGATGAAAGAGTTCTTTTTTCTCTTTGGCTAACCTTGGCCCTCCACTCATTGATGAGATACTCAGGGTACAAGTCACAGACTTGCCCAAAAGTTTAACCAGATCTTTGACTCTCATTTTCCTCTCTTTTGTCCAAGAATGTCCTCCCTCGCAATAGATTGTTGTTTGCTCATTCAATTTGATTTGTAAAAGTAGACCTACAACTCCCCCCATTTCATCACAAGCATCGAATTCTGCTTCTAATATTATTCCTTGTACTTGAGCATTTTCTTTCATGATTGAACCTTTCGTTTTGTTTGAGAAGGTATTTAATACCTTGGCTCCGTAGGGGGGGGAGGGTGTCTAGGTAGCTCACATACCGTTTACCAACTTTCGTCTAAAGTGAAATTGCTGAATCTCAAAATACCCAAGTCTTCGACAAAATCACCGACGTGAGTACTACCTAGAGAGCTAGGTTCTAAAAGCACTGGAAATCCGCAATCGATTAATAAAGACGATTGATTATTATCGTCTTGTAGTACAAACAAAATGGGGCCACGGACGGTCGTTTGATCATAAAATTTTTGATGAAAAAATTTTTTTTTCTCTTGGGCCAACCTGGAACCTCCACTCAATGAAAAGATATTCAAGGTACAAGTCATCTTTTTGTCCAAAAGTTTAACCAAATCTTCCACTCCAATTTTGTTTTCATGTGTCCAGTCATACCCCCCTTCGCAATGAATTTTTATTTGCTCATTCAATTTGATTTGTAAAAGTAGACCTACAACCCCTCCCATTTCATCACAAGCATCGAATTTTGCCTTGAGTATGGTTCCTTGTACCTGAGCCTTTTCTTGCATGATTGAACCCTTCGTGAGTTTATTTAATTTTTACGGTAACGATACTCCCTCGAGTACCCTTCTTATCTCCCAAGACAACTTCAATATTTTTGATTTTACCCTCTTGGTTAGGAAAATTTTTGGCAAGTATGTTTTGCGCAATAACTTTGCCTGTTTCCAGGGTTTCTTTGATAATTCTAAAAACATCTTGGTTAGACGAGACTCCAACTAGCTCTGCATTAATGATTTGTTGAGCACGGGTTAGAGTCGCTTCTTCTTTAATGAATTCAAATATGTGTTTCCTGCCAAAACTGTTGTCTCCTTCCTTCATTACTGCCAAACCATTGATGGCATCACCATTTAAATTTACATCGACTGAAATTTCGTCGCGTTTGTATCCTTTGATTAATCGGAATGGACCCTCATCATTTATCACATCTGATTGAAATTGGTTTTTGATAAGTTGCAGGTATTCTCCTAGTTTCGAAACGAGACTGAGGTCGTCATAGATGTCGAGGTTTCTTGCTTGTTTGACTTGGCCGATTATATCCAGATCGATGGTTCGGAACTTCTCTAAACCTTCGCTTAGGGACGGGTTATCGCCAAAATCGTTCACTAATTTTTGGGTACTAAAGTTTCCATCATCGAGGTGTTTTGCAATTCGAAGAAAACCTTCAACCGCTCCCTCAGATAGCCGATCTGCCGTCCCACTCCCCAATCGTGCGGTCAATTGAACCAGTTGGTTGAGCATGTCCTCCACTTCCGGGCCAGACTTCTTACCGGTCAGCGACTCGATCACTTGCATCCGTTCTTGCCAATCGTCGTCGCCGTAGCGTTCTTCCAGGAATTCGGCGACTTTCTTGTCGCAGGGCAAGTCGAGCGCGCTCAGACGGAGGGTGGCGCAGTTGGGGTTGACCGGGGTTTTCTTCAGTTTGGCAACAAGGTCGTGGATGCCGTTCACAGCAGCTTTGCCCGCTCCCATGGAGGCCAACCCAAACCAACGTAGGCCGAACCGTTTGGCTTTCGAGAGGACACTCACCAGCGTTTGGCTGCCTTGGACCGCCAATATCGCACTGCGGACTGCCAACCCCCCCACGGCGGCCGAAATGACCGTGGTGGCGACCTGTTCACTGACATATCCCAACACAAACCCGGTCACATAGGCTTTTTCGGTAGCAGGGGCGGAGTCGATCCATTGGATGGCTTGGTTTTTGGCAATCAATAGGCCTTGGAGCGCTTTATTGATCAAGGCCGCCACATCGGCATCGAGGAGGAGTTGGAAGGTGTGATACAGCTCGGAAGCCCGTTCGATCGGATCGCTCAACAAAGCCGCCAGATCTTGCAAGGACTCCACATCGTCTTGGAGTCCTTTGCTGAATCCACTCAAGAAGCCTTCAGCCAGTTGCCACTCCAGGGAGCCGCAGTTTCGGGTGAGCAAGGGAGCCATAACAGGCAGAACCAATCCACGTTCCGTGAAACCTTGGGGAAGGCCATCGGGGGGCTGGACCACCGCGGCGACACGAGCGGCATCATCAAGACGACCGGTTCGGATGAAGTCGTCGGTGAATCGGAGACACCCTCGGAATCCTTCAGCACGACTGAGGTTGAGAGACAAGGTGGCGAGTTCTTGGTTCCCGGCTTGGAGCTGGAATAGAGTCGGCTCATAGCGATCAAACAGGGCATAGACATGGAATTTTCGAGTATTTTCTGAGTCTCGGACGACGAGTACGTCTTGATGGCGTTCTTGTTGGGAGATTAAGGCCCCCTGACGAAACGGTGCCGTGGGGTCGTCTTGGAGGATCAAGTCGTTCAAATAATAGGGGCCAAACTGTTGACTGGCTTGGAGGAATTGAAAGCTAAACGCCTCCAAATCCAAGGAATCGGGGACTTCAAAGGAAGCTTGGACCAATCGATCTCTGGAGGTGAGGGTTCTTATAGGAATGTCGATCTGGGTATTGTTGGTGCTACTGGTTTGGATGGAGCTGATGAACAGATCGTTTTCACTTTGTCCGACCAATTGGTATTCGAATCGAATGTTGACGCCACACAGCCCTGCAAATGGTGAGATGTCCAAGGTCTCATTCTGTTGGAGGGCATTGTGAAAACCGGCAACATCCGAGTCGTCGTAAAGGGTGTAGGTTTCGGTGGGGACTCGAGGGGCGCTGATGCGGACCTGGAAGATGACCCGACAGTTGGAAGCTTGGCAATGAGTGTTGGTGGAGTGGTACGAAAATTGGAGTAAGGTGGCTTCTTTGTGCAGACAAACCGTTTGCTCCATGACTTGCTGTTGTCCCAGGGCGTCGACATGAAAAGTGGCCGTGTTGTCCTCAAACCGAATGAGGTCACCCTCCCAGCCCGGCAGTCCGTCTTCCGAAATCCCCTTTTGGATCCCCATAGGCACTTTGGCGATGCCACTGGTGTTTGGGAGGGAGTCTCCTGGGCTACCGGAGCCTCCCTCGGAGGTCTGGGATGGAGGCGGTGGTACCACGAACACGTCTTCTCCATTGGGACCGGGGGGATCCACAGTCACTTGGACGAGGAACTGCTTGGTCACTTGGAAGGTGTCGTCGTAGAGTCCTATGGATCCAGAGCATCGGTTGCAAGTGAGGGTCAAGGTGACCTGATAGATTCCAGGGGTGTCATACTGATGGGACACGTGGTTGCCATTTGCGAACTGGCCATCCCCAAAATCCCACTGAATTTCGTAGGTTCCCCCCAAGTCGGGAAGATCGCCATACTGGAACAGCAATTGCCGTTCTGTTTGCACCCACATCTGATCACCGAGCGGTTGATTGGCGACTTGAGTGGTTTGTAGCACCTCCTCAAGGACGGCTGTCACTTCGGCTTGAATGATTGCCACCGGATCGCCTTCGGTGATTAAGAAGGCCGTCCCATTTTGCTGAGCCAATTGTCGGCTGGGGCCTTGGGGTAAAAGGGGTTCGTTGGGGGTATCGATTTGCCACTGGATACCAATCGAACCTTCCAAATCTTGTTGAGGTAAGGCATCGCTCAGATCCCAGGTTTGGTTGGCCGGTAAGCTGGTTTGGAAGCTCACGATTTCGGAATTTTCCGGGGTGAGCTCAACACGCCAATGCACGAGGGCTTCGGGTGGTTGGGGGTCCATTTCTATTTTGAGATCGACCCGGCCCTGGTCATTTCGGAGGTTCACGAGTTCTCTAAATTTGATCAGTTGGCCATGACTGTACGCTTTCGCTTTCAAAACATGAATGCGGTAACCCCAAACCGAATCTCCACAAAAAGTCTGTAAATTATAAGTCCAGGGAATGTTGTCGGATAGTTCGTTAAACACCGGATGCGGTTCTGTTCTCAGAAGAAATCCCACCTCATTTTCTGGCGTGAGAAAAACAGTATCTCGCCATCCACACCCTTTGGGCCATTTTCGCGCTGCAGCTTGGAGGGCAAAATGTTTGTATTTGATGGCATTGTTACCATGCCGGCTGTGCACATAGAGGGTGGACAGTGGATGCGACGGATCTTGGGAAGGGTTGATGACATACTGGGTGTCTTTGCCGTATTCTTGCATTTTGATGATCACTTTGATGCCAGTGATCTGGGGGAGCACGGGTAGGGTTTCGATGAGCCGGACGTTCCAATCCCATTGGTTATACACCCAGAGCGTTTTCTCAGTTTGCACGGTGTCTAGGGAGGGTGCTCCCGCCACAGGGCCAAACGGACTCCAACTGGCCCATCGATCAGACTGGTATTGCCAGAACACGATACCATCGCGAGTGGGCAAGGCGTTGAAGTCGATCTCGGTGCGTGCGACCTGAAAGTTGGGAAGGGAATAACTCTGTAGGTCGGCAGGGTTCACCTTGGAGAACACTTCCAAAGCATTCCATCCGGGTTGCAACTCAAAGACTTGTTTACGTTGGGTCCAAAAAGTTTCTGGAGTCACTGAGTAATCAGTTGCATTTAAGCCTTCAGGACTGGTGAGAGATTCCAACAGCAAATAAGAAATAGCTCCTTCCAATCCCTGCAAAGGCAAGAACACGTCGCCATCCGACCAAAGATTCACCCACAGTTCGATGTTTGGATCGACTTGTTGAATAGCAGAAAGGTTGCTGCCGTAGTAGGCATTGACGTTATCAATTCCACCGTTCATTTCCCATCCTCTCAAGGTTCCCTCTTGGAACTGCATGAGGACATAATTGTGAACTCCTTCACGATGTCGCAAGCCTTCCCATACAGTGGGGGCAAAGGGACGGTTTAAGTATTGGGAAGGGATGCGGTTCCATCCAGGCCGCAAGCGGATGGCAGGAAGAAAGTCCTCCTGGAACGTGACATCCCACGGGGATTCCTCCTGAAACTTCGAAACCGATGGGGGGAGATACGGTTTGTCCGACACCACGTGATATCGGGAATCCAAAGCTCCGGGAAAAATATACCCTCCATCGGCATGGAAGTGGTCGTTGCTCACGATATAGCCTCCAGGGGGTTCGATATAAACGGTGATTCCCCCTTGCTGACCCACCACTCGTTTCGATGCGAGCACAAAAGATTTGCCTTCCAACAAGCTGCGATCTCGGATGCGCTGGACGATGTAGGGTACGTGGTCTTCGGGTGAAGCGGGGCTGGCTCGGAAACGATAGGCATCGGGTTCAAAACCCGTGTGATCATTCAGGGCATGAGGGTTTTGATCAAAAAAGGCATGAGGTTTGGTTTGGGTCTGCTGAAGATAATAGTCGTGCAGGACTTGCAAGGCGATGGTACATGGGCCGGAGAAGGTTTGATCGCCAATCACCACACCTGGAGCAGCCAGTTGGCACGTGTCTCCTTCTTGAGCGAGGCGAGTTTGTAGTTGTTGCTGGAGATCGGAAACCGCTTGATACCACGCATGCTGTCCAGCTGTTGAGCGATGCAAGGCTTGTCGAGATTCCGGAGTCTGGCTGGTCACAATGGACTGCAACACGTCGACTCCCACCTCGGAGCTTGCATCTGCCGTCGAGACTCCTGTCGCAGTGGTGACGGAGGAAGGGGCATTCCAACTCATCGGACGGGTTCCAAACAGATCCCAGGTGATGCCATTCCATTCGGGAGGGAAGTTGGGCAAAAAGCCGGTCTTGTCATAAAAGGCATTCAAGGAGTCGGGCGATTCGGCCACGTTGACTTCGATCAACTCTGCCCCTTGCCCCAAGGCCTGTTGAATCCCTTGTACCGCAGAAATGCCCACATATCTCGTGAGTTGTTCCCACAGCCGATGTTCATAAGCCGAACCCATCAGCCCGGTCAATTCGTTGTTTTTTTCAAAGCGGGCCGTCTCCAATGGTTTTTGACGATGCCACAAACCCATATCAAGACCCTGCACGGTGATGACCAAGCCGGTTGGATCGAAAGCTTGTACCACGTCATCCAAGTACTGCACCCGATGGACGGTGCCTAGCACAGAGAACCACAGATGGGCTGGAGGCATGTGATGGTAGTGGCCGATACGCTGATGCGCACCTTGCATCTGATAAAAATACAAGCGATTGGCCACCTCCAAGAAACGCGCCACAAGTTGTTGATTGGCTTCTGGATGATCTTGGAGCAAGGGTTCGTCGGTTTCATGTTGTTCATTTTGATTGCCATCTAAAAACAGAGCGCCCTGGGCGTTGGTTTGAACGTTCCAGACAGCTTGAGTGGCCTGCAATTGATCCACGGCCCATTGCACCTGTTGCCAGTTGGCCGTGAGGTTACCCAAGCCCAAAACATACTGTCCGCCCACGACTCCGACATGCGTGTGGAACAATCGGACCTGTTCTGGATAGGATGGGGGTTTCGATTCCTGGAGAGAAATGTGGATCCGCTCTCCCCATTGCAATTCTCCATGGGCATAGGTTTGGGTGGCAAGCGTTTGGTCACCTTGCTGGAGCGAGGCCTTCACACAGCCCGATCCGCAGGTTTCAAAATCCAGGCGCACGGTATCGAGACTCAGATCGCTCAACCGGACGGGGTGCTTTGTAAACAGAGGAAAGGTGGGGTCGGCTTCTCCCGCGAGGGTGGCTTTGGAAATCGTGATATCTAAATACTGGGACCAGATTTCATCTGTCCAATTGAGCTGGCGGGCGTACTCGTCGTGTTCCTCAATTGAATCATAATGGAAAGGATCGCCCAGGAGGGGATATGGCAAGGCCGTGGGCAACTGAAACAAGGTTTCAGTTTGAAAGGAAGCGTCGGGTTGCAAGTCACGCAAGGTGAGTCCGGGGTAGTGCTGGTCGAGGTGGGATTGGATTTGGTCTTCATACACTTGCAGCGGACTTTTGTGCATCCGGGTTTCGTCTTGGTTTTGGTAAGCATGGTAGTAAGCCGTATAGTCGAAACTGAGCTCCTCCAGCAGATCCAGGGGCGGAGCAGGTGGGGTTTTGAACTTGAAGGAAGGGTCCAGGTTCACCCATTCGCAGTGAATGGGCGTGTCGTAGCAATCAATGAGGGTGTGTTCTCCAGCCGAGGTATGTTTCGGTACAAAAGCTTCCACCCACACATGGTCCCGGAAAGTGGTGTATTCTGAAGTAGCGACCACATTGTGGTCCAACGTCGCCAACCAATCGGCCGCTTCACCAGGAACTTCCAGCCCCGTCCAGCGTGCCAAGTCTTCCTGTGATATTTGGATTGGGGCGGTGCCATAACGCGCGGGGATGCTCTGGGACCGAAGCATGGCAATGAGCAGCGTGGCTAAATCGATGTCGTTACCTCCGGCACTAAAGAAAGTGTTGGCGGAATGGTTGCGAGCACCATAATACGGCAAAAACTCATAGCGATTGCGTACGTATTGATAGAGTGCCAAAGGGGTTTGGAGTTCCGTCGCTTTTTCTCTCAAGGGCCGTGCCCGTTCTGAGGAGAATTGGATCTCTGCGGTTTCTTGCAAAGCTCGGCTCAATTCAGTCTTCGTGGGAATCGCTTCTCCAGAGGACCGAGCCGCATTCCGCGAAGTGGCGTCTCTTCTCTGAAGATCCGATTGCTGCCGAGGTGCTTTGTGTGGCACCACCTGCGAGGGACGCACCGAACGGAACTGCTCGGTGATCACCGATTGTGGTTCCCAACCTGGAACCTGTTCGGAAACCCCATGTTTTTGTTGCTCGTGTCCACGGTCTCGTGAGTGTCTGTTTAATTGCCCACGCTCACGCAATTGTTCATGGCTGTTTAATTGCCGGGATGAGGTAGTGGATGACGTGGCTGTGGAATCCTCCGGTAGCGAGGCATTGGCTCGTACCAACGCACCCCCAAAGGCCATCAAGTTCGAGGCGGATTCGTAACCCAAACGCGGCAAAGGATCATGATCGAAACCATTCCGGTCTGGAGCGGGGTTGTTGGCAGAAAAATCGACCGACAGCGACACGGCGGGAAGCGATTCTGCATCAGGATTGGGGAGTTCGTCCAACATCAGAATCCAGAATTCGGTGTTGGCTTGCAGGTCGGTCAGTGTGGAAGGGTACGCCTGATGCCACGCCGGGAGGCTATCGGGAGAAACCCAGACTTTCCACTCACCGTCTTGCTGTTGAAATACCAAAAAGTGGCGACCTTGCCATGCCGACAATTGGAGCCAATCCTCAAACGAAGGCATGCCCGCAGGCAACGTAGCAACGTGGTTCCAACCGGTCTGGATTTCCAATTGCAGCGATTGTGTGTCTTCGGTGAGTTGCCATTGTGTGAGATATAAGAAGTTTTGATCCTCGGGTGGATCGACGGACCATACCCAGCGCAGATTGCCTGTTTCGAGATGAGGGCTGGTTTGAATCCAAAGCCCTTGATTGGCATCCAGCGTTTGCAAAACTCCCAGTTGGGTCCCCCACCAGCGATTGATGCGGGTCAACTGGGTTTGCATCTGGGGTTCTGCAATCCCTTGTTCCCACACACGCCATTGTCCGGCTTGTTGCTGCCACACGGTCAACACAATGGGTTCAGGCCACAAACGACCCGTACCGAAATACGCCTCCGGTGTGACGGCCGCGGCCCACTGAGATGCGAGCCCACTCGACGGAGGCAAGTAATTCCATCCCGCCTTCAATTCCAATTGAGGATTAGTGAGGAAATCCCTGGGAATCGCCACCACATGATCCTCCGAATCTTCCGGAGGCAGACTATCGAGCTGGATCGCTTGATTGGCGTTGGTGTAACTCCCTTCCACTGAAAAAAACTCATTCTGCACCGTGAAGTCTTGGATGCGTTCACCAAAGTAAGAATGCAATTCGACCACTGGATAGACTCGCACCCCGTTGCCGTTCCACGACTTCGAAACCATGCGGTAGCCAGGAGCTTTCGAAGAAGGAGCGTCGATCAGACGGTCTCTTAAGATTTCGAGCCAATCTGTGGGAAGTGCATCTTCGGGAAGGTCGGTGGTGCGGTAGAGGAATTGGGTGGAATCGAAGCCGTCGTTTGCATCTAAAAAATAGTAAGCTCGATTGAAGCGATTTTGACTGGCAAAGTCGGCTGCCAACTGGTTCCGGTCGGTTTGACAGCTATATTTATAGCAGTTCTGGTAAAAGTACCTCATTGCGTATTCGTAGCTGTCGTAATATTGGGAAGCAATCCAAGGGCTACTGGACAACCACGCTTGGTACCGCGAATAATAATAATTGGCATCGTCCAGACTACGATCCAAATTAAACCAACCATAAAACCATTCTCCTGTGTTTTTGCTATAATTCAGTCCAGACAGCCTCCATTCTGAAGGCGGCAGATTGGTTTTAGGCCAGAAAATGTCAAATGGTTCTGTTGCTTCCAAGGATTGTGACAAAGTCATCCGCTTCCCTAAGAAAGTATAGGAATTCCAGTTTGTATAAGGAGCGGGCGGGGACTCGGAAAACCCTAGAGCCTTCCAGCTTTCGGTAAGGTCTCGATTTTTGTCGATTTCTACCCATTTGGCATCTTGGGAGAAGGCATTTTGTGCGCCCCCCACTAAGGAAACGGCATCGTATCCGGTTACTTCTTGCCACGCTTCATGGCTGAGTGAAGATTGAATATGCTGGAGGAGTTCGCGATGGTAAGTGATGTCGGGTTGGGAACTTCCGTTAGAGACGACGGGGCCGTAGTGCAGACCGGATCCATCCATCGCCCAACCCCCGGGTTTTGCTTCGAAGATTTGGTTGCCATAGTGCTTCACTTCTTGAAGGGTGCTCATCCAGGCAACATCGGTTTGAATCGAAGTGGTGAATTGATGCAGAGCATCTAGACGTTCCCGCGCTTCCCGCATTTTCACCTGATACAATTGTCCCGCCAATTCCATCACATGCTGGTTGAGCGCATCAAAAGTGCGCGGAACCGGTACATCCTCATCCGCATCTTGCAGACCATTTCCGTTGGCGTCGCGATATAAGTAACCTTGATCACTCACTTGTAGGGATTCTTGCTGATACAACGCTTCTAATTGTTGACTGGCACGTTCCACCTGCTGCCAATTGGCTCCGTAGCTGCCAAACGTCAGACGGTGGTCTCCCTACATGACGTTTTGGTTATAACGCAGAATGGTTTGGTGTCTCGGAGGAGGATGGAGGGCGGTGTCTACCACCAAATCAAAGGTGATGGGATCCCCTAAACGCAATTCTTGTTCGGTAAATTGGGAGATCCATGCTTGCTGACCCACCTGAAAATGAAAGACGACGCAATGACCGTCACATTCCAACCGGACGCGAAACGATAAGGATTCCCAACTCAGGTAAGAACTCAACAGGGGTTGATCCAAAATAGGGTCGCCGAGATTCCCCGCATTATCAAACCGTCGAATTTGCAGCGTGATCTTTTTGGCCCACGGGGTGAATGGAAACACCTCATCGTGTGCGGACAAGGTGTCAAAGATGTGCCGACTCGCGACAAAATAGGGAAACGTGACCACCGGATGGAGGGAGGATTCCGAGAGGATCTTTTTTTCTGCCCGAAGCGCATCGACCCTCATCTCAGGGTAGTTTTGCGCTAAGTAATTTTGGATTTGGACTTCATAAAGATCGAGTGGACTTTCCTCAGGGCGAACAAAGGTCTCGTTGGTGAGTGCTTGGTAGAGATCGTCGATACTCAACACCGTGGGGTGGAGAGCATACAGGCTTTCAGCATCGGTAAGTCCTAAGGTGGGCGTGGTCACCACTTGTTTGAACGATGGATCCCAATCCACCCAAGCGCAGGCATCGGGGGACACAGTGCAATCAATGGAAGTTGCTAAGTCTTCCTGAATCGGCAGCAAGACTTGCGCCCAGACATGAATCATCTGAATTGTGTCATCATCCAGTCTGTTTAATTGGTTTTCTCCCTTTGTCTCTAGAAGCACATCGTAAGCTAGATAAGGATCTTCAATGCCCGTCCATCGACTGAGTTCTTCATAGCGGATGTGAATCACCCCAGAAACATAGCGTGCTGAAAAACCTTGCGAACGCAACATGGTGATGAGCAGTTTGGACAAATCCACGTCATTGCCTTGCCCAGCAAAAAAAGTGAGAGTTCCTCCGTCTTTTCCGCTCCAATGTTTTTGTGCAGAAAAATCCGAAAAACTGTTATGGAACGCTATGATATGAAAGACTGAAACCAAATACAGAGGGAAACCTGAACTATTTTTCAATCCCATTTAAATATTCAAATTTTCAATCCCGTTTAAATACTCAAACCATTCTTCCAAGGGGGGATATCATGACAGTCTGCATTACCTTAACGTTTGATCAACTTTTAAAAAATTCACTTTCATTAAAAGGTAAGTATGACTGTTTCCAAAAGAATTTTAAAAAACTACCTCAGCTTGTGTACCGAATTTTATGACCTCCACAAACCCGTAGTGCCCCAAGAGGCTTTCAACTTCTATATGAGGCATGCGCAAATGAGCATGGGTCCCATCTTGGAACCCATGTGCGGATCTGGGCGTTTCTTGAGACCCCTATGGGACAAGGGGATAGACATTGATGGCGTGGATGCCTCTCCGCAAATGTTAGCCGCTTGTCAAAAGCACTACACAGGCTCTTCCTGCCCTACCTTGTATCCACAATTTTTGGACAAATTGGAGCTTCCTCGAAAATATGGATTGGTGTTCATTCCAGCCGGTTCGTTTGGATTGATCACCGAGGTGAGCCAAGCTCGAGAAAGCTTGTGTCGCATCCATGCTCATATGCTTCCTCAAGCTAAATTGATTGTGGAGATCGAAACGCCTAAGGCACAACCGACCGATTTTGGGAATTGGTGGGGAGGCGATTGGCTGGAACGTTCAGAAGACACTCAAATTTTGATGAGTGGGGTGAATCGTTCGTATGATACCAAGCATCATGTCGCTCATATGCTATTCCGCTATGAATTGTTCCAGGCGGGACAACTCGTTCAAACTGAAATTGAACCGTTTGACCTGAAGTTTTATGAGCTGCAGGAATTTCAAGATCTCCTGCGAATGGTGGGCTTTCAAAGCATCATCCCATTCAAACCTTATCGAGGTGGACTGCCGGATAGTGAGGATAAGGTAATTGGTTTTGAATGTTGTAAACCGTAAAATCCTAGATGGCGGTGTGAATACAACAAAAGAGACGGATGTCATCGAGAGTGTTAGAATGGAATACCGCATTCAGAAAGGATTGTGACCATGGAAAAATTTTTTAATTGTTCTGGCCCTTGCATTCCTGAAGATCACTATCTGGTGGACATCCGTCCACAATTTCAGGGGTTGCAACAATTGGTGGATGAGAAACGCTATTTCATCATGCATGCCCCTCGGCAGACTGGGAAAACCACGCTGGTCAACCAATTCGTGGAACATTTGAATGATCAAGGCACTTACCTTGTGTTGTATGCCAATGTGGAAGCCGGGCAGGCCTTGAGAAACCAAGTTGAGAAGGTTAACAATTTGGTTATTGCTGAGCTGGAGCAATCGGCAAAAATAAATATCCCCCAGGCCTACCGACCGTCCGAATCGTGTTTCGATATCCGCTCCATGGAAAAAGGTGTATCGACCTTCTTAACAAATTGGTGTTTGGAATTGCCCAAACCACTTGTGTTGTTCATGGATGAAATTGACGCTTTGATCGGAGATTCTTTGATTTCGATATTACGTCAATTGAGGCAGGGGTATAATCAACGCCCCAAGGCGTTTCCTCATGCCTTGTGCTTGATTGGGTTGAGAGATGTGCGCGACTACCGCATCTATTCTGATGAAACACAACGCTACGTGGTTGGGGGATCGGCCTTCAATATTAAAGAAAAATCGGTTCGTATTCAGGATTTCACTGTGGAGCAGGTACAGAATCTATACCGACAACACACCGATGCCACGGGACAGGCCTTTGCCCCTGAAGCCGTTCAGCATGTCTTTGCACAAACCCAAGGACAACCTTGGTTGGTCAATGCTTTAGGACGAGAATTGTGCTTCGAAAAAGATGCAGTCTCCCGTGATCAAATCATCACGAAAACACATGTCCATGAAGCAATCGAACGTTTGATCCTGCGCCGAGATGTCCATTTGGATCAACTTGCCGACAAACTCACCGAACCGCGAGTGGCCCAAATTATCGAAGGGATCTTGGTAGGCAAGGAAGAGACGCCCCGTGAAGAAGCGATCAATGAGCACCAACAATATCTCATTGATCTCGGTCTGATTCGTATAGGAAACCAAGGTTTGCAGATCGCCAATCCGATCTATCAAGAAATCATCCCTCGTGAATTGACTGCCTATCAACAAAATGTACTGGGGCAAGACCCGGTTTGGTATGTGACCGAATCGGGAAAACTCAATATTCAGAAAGTCCTCGACCGCTATATTGAGTTCTACAAAGAACACAATGAATTGATTACCACTCGAAAAACCTACACGGAGGCAGCACACCATTTGTTGTTTATGGCGTGGTTGCAGCGGATCACAAATGGTGGAGGGTACATACGACGAGAATATGCGGCTGGCCTGAAACGCTTGGATTTGTGCATCGAGTTTGCTGGAGAACGATTCGCATTTGAATTGAAACTCAACAGCGGTCGGGCTTTGCAGGAAGGGCGAGAACAACTGGCAGCTTACTTACACCGACTGGGGCTGACTTCGGGTTGGTTGATCGTGTTCAATCGAGGCGAAGTGGAAGACTGGGATTCTGTGGGGCGACGGGAAACGCTCGCCGAGGATGGTAAGCAGATTGAAGTGATTTGGCTTTGAACTCCCTATTGGCAGAGTCCTTCTTGTTGGGCCGTTTGGAAGAAGTCACACTGCCCGAGTCGACAGGCGTTGTTCCAATCGGAGCAGGCGAGTTGCGGTTGCTGGAGTTGGGTCATGTAAATCCAACCCCGTTCATTGTAAGCTTGGGGAATGTCGGGGGAGAGTTGTAAAGCCGTGCTGTAGTCTTGGAGTGCAGCTTGGAATTGTCCCACGGCCACGTAAGTACGACCTCGGTTGATGTAGATAGCCAAGGCGTCTGGTTGAAGCTGGAGGGCGGCAGTGTAGTCTTTCAGAGCAGGGCCGTATTGTTCGATGGTGGAATAAACATTTCCTCGATTGTGATACGCATCAGCCAATTCGGGGTTTTCCGCAAGCGCAACGCTGTAATCTTGGATGGCTTGATCGTATTGTCCCAAGGCGGCATACACGTTTCCGCGATTGTAGGCGGCATCGGCATAGTGCGGCGCGATATTGAGGACATGATTGAGATCGTTTAGAGCTAAGTCATATTGTTCGCGTTGTAAGTAAACCACGGCTCGATTGCTGTAGGCTCCCAAGAAACGACTGTATTGCAAGGCTTGATTGAACAGTTCAAACGCTTCATCCAGTCGGTCATTGTTGAGGTAATACTCCCCCAAGTTGTTGTACGCGAGCCAGGATTTGGGGTTTTTCGCCAATGTGTCTTTCCACAAGGTTTCGATGTCCTCATAAACAGAGGCTTGTTGCCATGTGAGCAATCCAAAGATCCCCACCACAGCAACCCGGAATCCATACTGCCCGATGCGATGGAGATTCTGATTCGTTCGAGCCGCCACCCAGCGAAAAAGGACAATTTCGATTTGCACAAAAACAATCAGGATTCCCACGCTGGCAAGGTATTGAAAATGGTCTGCCACAAAGGAGTAAATGAACATAAAAACATTGAAAAAGCCCAACGCAGGAAAGATCGTGATCCCATAAAACAAGAAAGGGAACACCCAGTTGCGATAGCCTTTACGCCAGGCGACAGCCAAACCTGCCAAGAACGCAAGCGTCACCACCACTGGCCAATAGTCCCACCAAGCCGAAGGGGGGATTTCCCAACGCGGATAATTGAAAATGATCGGATACGGAACCAGCAGCTTGCCCACATAAAACCACAACGCCTGACTGGCAATCAGTAGGCGCTCTAGAAAACTGAAGTCGGCACTCACCCCACTCGCCAAGTCAACACCGCTGGCGCCCACTTGAGTACGCTCTAACCAGGCGGTGACCAGTCCCATTGCCAAGCCGAGCACAAAATAAGGGATCAATCGAAATACATCTTGGAGCGATAGACGACGGTGTTGATACAACAAAACCAAACCAATAATTGCTGGTAGGGTGGAAGTCACGGTTTTGCTGAACAAGGCCAACACGAAGAGTCCCAAACTGAGTGCATACCATCGGTGCCGTCGGGTGCTATCAAATTGAAGATAAGCCCATAACGCCAATAGATAGAAAATCCCCGAAAGGACATTTTTCCGCTCCGTGACCCATGCAACCGATTCCACATGAGTCGGATGAATCGCAAAAATCATGGCAATCCACCAAGCACCAGGAACTTTCAAACGTTGCAGTAGGAATCCCACCAACATCGCATTGAAGGCATGCAGCAGAATGTTGTTGATGTGATAGCCCATGGGGTGCAGTTCCCAGAGTTGGTATTCCAGCCAAAAGGTGGTGAACACCAAAGGGTAATACTGCGTGGTTTCAAAGGTGGTCCAGATGCGCCACAAACCATCCAAGGTATGGAGCAAGCGATTGGCAGTTACATAGTCGTCGTCATCCCACACGAATCCGGCATGAATGGCCGGATAATAGACGAGGAAAGTCAATCCAATGAAGAGGAAAAAACGGACGGCAGGAATTTGGAGTTGTTTCAAAATCAAAAGCTATGGTGGAAGGGTTTCAATCGGTTTGGTGATAACAACGCCGCCACGTAAACCAGACTTTTGTGGAATAATCCAGTTTATGACAGCCTCTCAATCGCCAAGATGGTCACCTCGTCGGAAAATTCCTTTGGAAACGAACCCAAATCACCGGAGCACCAAATCCAAAATTGGGAACTTTTTGTGTATTGCGGTAAAAATGTTGGGAAATTGGAGAAGTCAACACGTCTTCTAAGGTCCAGTTGCCCGTGACCTCCTCCAAAATTTCCAAATGGAGTCCTAAGGGGATCTGTTCCGTAGCGTCGGTTAGGATGGCAGGAGTCATTGCTCCGACCGAACTGAAATGGATCCAACGGAGACACAACAGGAAAGTTGCTTTTAGGGTCTTGTCCATAATCAACACGGTGAGTCTGCTTGGCTCTGACACGTCCTTAGCTTAATTGAGTAGAATAGCGTCTTCGCCGTTGTTGCTGTCAAGTAAAAAACATCTAGGAAAAAGAAAGAAAGTGATGGATATGTTTTCGAAAACCCAACGCCCGTTAGGAGTTTTTTTATTTTTGGTATTGTGCTTGATCTGGCTACAAGGTTGTGGGGCGACTTCCGATTCGGGAGGTTCCACATCGAGTGCACCTACGATTCCACCTGAAACAACCGTCGACACCACCTTACAAGTGCCTTCGACGTTACAACCCCACCAAACGATAGTTTTGGCATTGACTCAGAATACTTTTGAAGTACCAGAAAATACGATTTCGTTTTTGCTCTCAGGCTTTGGTGATGAATCTGAGGCTGCTGGCCCTTCGGCGTTGGTGGCACCAGATGGGAATCAAGTGCAAGAAGGGGTCTTTTTTTATGGAGGATTGGGGGGCTATGGCAATGTTTTGATTCCATCGGTGCCGCACATCAGTGCCACCGCAGGAACATGGACATTTGCTCAATATGAGACCACCCAGTCCACTCAATTGACCTTACGTATCGGCTCCGAAACCGATGCCATCCCGCCTCCATCGACCATCACAGTACAGCCTTTTGTAGCCAGTGGTGAGTATTCAGCAACGGATTTGGAGCCAACGCTGGAACGGATGAAAGAAATTTACGAAAAAAACAATATTGCCATTCAATTGGATCCCACCATCGAAATCGAAGATGAACGATTTTATCAAACGATACCCGTGTTCACACAACCCCTCACCCGAGAACTGCTTTCGCACGGAAAAGACGGGGTGGCGAACCTCTTTTTTGTCGATGACTTGGCTGCCGGGGTATTGCTGGGGATTGCTTCGGGGTTGCCGGGAGAAATGGGATCTGCCGGTGATTTCAATGGAGTTTTGGTGAGTATTGTGGCCCATGCGAGTGGCAATGTGCTTAATACTCAACTGTTAGGCGAAACAGCAGCTCATGAAATTGGGCATTGGATGGGATTGTTCCACACATCGAATTTCAACGGCAACTATGACCCATTGTCCGACACGCTGGAATGCCCATTGAGTCAAGGTTCAGGACAGGGAGTCTATGCTTCTGACTGTATCGATTTCGATGGAAGGAATCTCATGTTTTGGGAGGGGGATCCAGCGATTGAGCAAAGCACACTCAGTGCGGATCAACAATACATCCTGCTCCATTCTCCTATTGCGAAAACACAAACCACTTCAGAATAAACGGTGCATTTCCGAAGGGGTGGTGGCCTCAAACCACTTCAGAATAAACGTCGTAGTTCCGAAGGGGGGGCCTCAAACCAGGGAGTTTGCAATGAAACTAGGCCAATTAGGCGATGGGGGTTACTGAAACCGTTGGTAGGCTTGGTGCTGACGGCGGCGTTTGTTGATGAAATATTCGCCCGTACTTTTGGAAATCAATTCATACAAAATTGCTTGTTTGCCCGGGCGGGAACGCAGGATCCGCCCCAAACGCTGGACGTGTTCTCGGACGCTGCCACTGCCCGATACAATAATGGCAATGGTTGCTTCTGGGACATCCACCCCTTCGTTCAACACTTTGGAGGTGACGAGCACCGAATAGATGCCTTCGCGAAAACCTTCCAAAAAGGATTCACGTTCTTTGAGCTTGGTATGGTGAGTGAGCACCGGGAGCAGAAATGTTTTTCCGATGCGGTAGGCCATGTCATTGTCTTGGGTGAACACCAAGGCCCGTTCTCCAGGGTGGGATTGGATGATATTCCAAATGTGTTCGAGTTTGGCATCCGAGGCTTGGCTGAGTCGTTTCTGTAATAGGTATGCATTGAATGCCTGTCTGCCTTCTGGGGAACGGCTGGCTTTCCATAAAAATTGATTCCATCCCCTGGCTTGACTGAAATCGATCCGTTCCCGCCGAATGAAATCGATGTAGCACTGTCGAGCGGTTTCATATTGTTCCCATTCCGCTTCTCCCATTTCGACTTCGACAGTGACCACTTGATAGGGGGCCAGCGTGTGGCCTTCTAGTTCGTGGATGTGGGTTTCGTAGCAGAGATTTCCACAAATTTGATAGAGCAAGGCTTCTCGGCCATCACTCCGTTCGGGAGTGGCCGTCAGCCCCAAACGAAACGGAGCAATGGAACTGATGGCGGTATATTGGAACTGCTCACCGGGCAAATGATGACACTCGTCGAAAATGACCAACCCAAATTGATTGCCTTTGCTCGCCACATGCAACAATGCCGAATCATAAGTTGCCACGGTCAAGGGCAGGATCTCTTGATAGCCTCCTCCTAGCAATCCAATTTCAGTTTTGAAGAAACGTTTCAGAACCTCATACCACTGGTGCATCAGATCAATCGTAGGCACGTGCACCAACGTCGGGCGCTGCGTCATCTCAATGCACAAGACAGCCAAGATGGTCTTTCCAGCACCTGTGGGCAAAGCCACCACGCCATTCGACCCACTCTCACGCCACGATTCCAAAGCCTCTTGTTGATAAGGACGAGGGGTGAGTGTTTCCTGAATCGGAAAAGTGTGCGGTTGGAATTGTCGGGCGTGGTCTTTGTAAGGGAATTTCTGGCCTCGGAGCGTGAGGACGATGTTGCGATAATGATGGGCTGGTGCGCGATAGCTTTGGGTGCGGTCATCCCATTGGACACCAGCCAAAGTGGGTTGGGCTTCTTTTGGAAGGTGTTTCAGCAGCAGGGTGCCTTTGTCGAAATACAATTCTGTGGTGTCCACGGGCAGTCTAGGTCAGTCGAAAAAAAGCAGGTTGATGCTGAATCGGATCAATCGACAAAGTGTTCTAAGTCTCGAACCAGGTGTTGTTCGATAGCTGCCATACCAGAACTGACATCCACAGGAACGCCTTCATGACGAAAGCTCATTCCCGTGGCATACAACACTTTGAACAAGTTATGAGAGCGACATTGTTCTCCCATCTGGCCAATCCGCACAATATTGAGTCCAAAGGCTCCTGATATTTCCACTTTGAACTTATCGGACATGTATTTACGGAGTCGACCACTATTGACTCCAGGGGGCAAGGTGATTGCCACGACGGAGTTCAATCGGTGATCTTCTGGAATGAAGAGTTCCAGCCCCATGGCTTCCAAGCCCGCTTGTAAGGCTTTGGAGCTCATGTAATGTCGATCAAAACGTTTTTCTAGAGTTTCTTCACAAATCAGCCGTAACGCTTCATGAAGGGCTAAGATCCCGGGAACGGGGGCTGTGTAATGATACTGTTGGTTGCCCCAGAATTTTTGGGAACGGATGGCATCCAAACACCAATGGGGCTTCACCTGTCGGTGATTCTCAATCACGTCCCAAGCTTTCGCTGAGAAGGCAATCAAAGAAACCCCTGGAATGGAAGAAAGGCCTTTTTGGCCACCAGTAATGGCAACATCGATCCCCCAGTCGTCCATGTTCATCGGCATGGTGCTCAAGGTGCACACGGCATCCACAATGGTGAGGGCGCCGTGCGCTTGAGCCAATTTCACAATTTGGGGAACATCCTGATTCAACACACCACAAGAGGTTTCGCCTTGGACCAAGGTGACGACATCGTATTTATCCGCTCTCAGCGCCTCTTCGGCCATTCGGGCCGTAATGGGCTGTGAGACAGGAGGCTCGACCACCGTGACATCGGCCCCGACGCCCAATGCCATTTCTCCCAAGCGCCCGCTGAAGGTGCCAATCTTAAAGATCAGGGCTTTTCGTCCTGGCCATAATAGATTGGAAATGGCCATTTCCATGGCGGCGGAGGACGGCCCCGCCACCCCCATGATTTTGTCACTGGTTGTTTGAAAAGCATACTGAGACATGATTTTGACGCGATGGATCACGCGGTCCATGGTTTCGCCAAGATGGTTGATGACTACACCATTGGCACGTGCCACAGCATGAGGAATAGGAACCGGTCCGGCTCCCATTAAAAGCAACGGTTCTGACGGCAAAATATCCGACAAAGGAACCAATTCCGGCGGGGGCAAGGGAACACTCATAAAACTCCAATGGCAAAGGTTAAAAATTGTATCGTCTGAACCTATTCGAGAGGTGCCAAAAATTTAGTATGATTTTTTAAGCTTTGCAAGAATAGGGCAATTCTACGGAAATCTTTATTTACCAAAGATTCTGTCTTCTAACTTATGCCGTAGCGTGTTCTATATTAAGACCTGTCGAGGTAATCACTGTCAATCAAGACACTCCAACAACTACATTTATCGAATAAAGGCCCTATGCAATTGAGAAAAAGCAATATTGAAGAACTAAGCAAACAGAGTTTTGATGTTTTGATCATTGGAGGCGGAATCAACGGGGCCGTCTCGGCAGCTGCTCTATCCGCAAAAGGGGTACGGGTGGCTTTAATCGACAAAGGAGACTTTGCCGGGTTCACAAGTCAACAATCATCCAATTTGGCTTGGGGGGGGATCAAGTATATGGAAACCTACGAATTTGCATTGGTGCGGAAGTTGTGCATGTCTCGTAACAAGCTGATTCGGTCCTATCCTTCGACAGTGAAAGAGATTCGGTTTTATACAACCTTGACGAAAGGCTTTCGATTCCCTCCTTGGTTTCTATACATGGGGACTTTGTTGTATTGGGTTATGGGCAATTTCTTCACCCGTCCGCCTCGCTTGCTCACTACCAAAATTATCAATGAGGAGGAAAGCATTATCAACACTCAGAAAAGTAATGGGGGGATCGAGTATTCTGATGCGTATTTGCATGACAATGATGCCCGCTTCGTCTTCAATTTTGTGCGTTCGGCATTGACTTATGGCTGTATCGCCACGAACTACGTGGAGTCCTTAGGAGGTACTCGGGATGCCAATGGGTTGTGGGTGATGAAAGCCAAAGATGTGCTTGGTGGGAAGGAATTTGAAATTCGTGCAAAAGCCATCATCAATTCATGTGGGCCTTTTGTAGATCAGCATAACAGCCTCACAACGCAAAAAACGCAGCACCACCATATTTTTTCCAAAGGGATTCACCTCATTGTGGATCGACTCACCCCCAACCGACGGGTACTGACCTTTTTTGCAGACGATGGCCGCATGTTTTTTGCGATTCCCATGGGGCACCGTACTGTGATTGGCACAACTGACACGCGGGTGGAAGATCCAGTAACCCAGGTGACTCCAGAAGATCGTCAATTTGTGTTGGACAATATCAACAAACGGCTGGAATTGGCCAAACCGTTGACCGAAGACGATGTGATTGCCGAACGATGTGGTGTACGTCCGCTAGTTGTTGCTGGCTCTAGTGACTCAGGCGAGAGCGATTGGGTCAAACTTTCGCGTAAACACGAAATTGATGTGAACCAAGCCGATAAACATCTCAGTATTTTTGGTGGCAAGCTCACCGATTGTATCAATGTGGGGGAGGAAGTTTGTGCTGATATCCAGAAGCTGGGAATTGCCCTGCCTTACCCTCAGAAAATTTGGTACGGCGAACCTCCCGCTTCTGTTCGGGAAGACTTTTTCCATCAAGCCAAGTTGATGGATTTGGATGCCCGAACCACTCCGACTGCTTCTGAAAAACTTTCCAGTCGACTGTGGCGACGTTACGGCTCCCGAGCTTTTGGAATGTTAGAAGACATCCGTCGGGATCCACACATGGCTGATATTTTGATTGAGAATACCGAATATATCCGTTGTGAACTGACCGAAGCGACTCGTTGGGAGATGATCACCAAACTGGATGATTTTTTGCGCCGTCGTTCCAAAATATCTTTGGTTGTGGCGCAAGAGGAATTGAAGGAGGCTGAAGGGCTGAGGGAAGCTTGTCAGATTTTCTTTGGGGACGACGCAGAGGCAAAATGGCAGGAGTATTTTCACGAGACGACCGAAGCCGCCTCTGAAGAAACGATCCGTCCTGCAAAGCGGGCAAAGGCTAAAGAAAAGGTGGCCTCATAATCCAAATAGTCCGACACAGGCACTAAAACCATCCACATCACTGACTTCAGCTTTGATGGAGTCAGTGAGTACCAAGGCACCACCGGTTGCCACGGTGAATTCTTTTTTCTTCCGCTGATTCCGTTTCACCCGTCCGATCTTGTGTGTCAGCTCCAAGGTCTCTCCCGCGAGGACGTCGGAAACGGCAGAAATGGGAATATCCACATCCACCTTCACTCCCTCGACATCGCAGTTTTGCGAGCTTTTCACACGAATCGTATAAGTCACACTTGATAAATCAGCAGGTTGAGAGACGAATTGGGCTTCCGCATCCAGGGCGTCCTGATCCGCCGAACAGGCCGCCAAACAGAAAGCGACAATCGCAATCCATAAAATTTTTTTTTGTGTTCCATCAAGCTTCATAGTGCACCTCTTCAATTGCATTTCGTCAATTCTTAGATGAAACGAGCTGCCCGCATGGATGAGGCCTAGAGATCAAGGTTACGGTTTGGCACATCCGGTCGAGAGGACATTGCCACGCACGCCATCTGCTAAACATTGAATCTATTGAATCTGTTGAATAAAGAAATAGTGAATGAACTGTTTTTTAGGAGTCTATTTTCCTGTAAAGGTTCACACCCATTCAAGTTTTTGTGTTGTCGTCCGATAACTTCCTTAAAAGGAGGTAATGATGACAAGCAATCGACTGACCATTCAAAAATCATTTTTTCAATCAAATACCCATCTATCCCTGCGGCACCGCCACAAACCCCCTGTCCCTAAAATAGAACCTGCCGAAAAAAGCCAACAAGACTTTGACCGCCTGTTACAAAGCTTTTTAGACTGAAAGCATTGCGAGTGTTTCTTCTTTGAATTCCCAGGATCCGTATTTTAGATGTCACCTGAATACGGGGAACCGCGTAAGTTAAAGGCATTGCATTCTACTATTAAGTCGGTCGCCTACGACAATTCTAACATGGATCCAACGACTAGGAGGTACTATGAAATCGTTCAAAATAGGCATGGTCAGTTTGGGAGTAGGAATGTGTGTTGTTTTATTTACTGGATGTTCTCAACAGACACATTACGGAGAATTCAGTTATTTGGAGACTTCGGAAAAAATTGCAGAGTTGAAACAGAAAGCTGCCAATGGAGACGCTGAGGCTCAGGACCGCTTGGAGCAATTACGAGAAATGGAATTGGAGTGTCGATTGGAAGGTCTGAGGAACTCCAGCGGCCTGACGTGTTTTTAAGAGGTGTCTGATCAATGGCCTTCCCAACGATATACCCGGGATTCATAAGGTTGCAACTTCATGTCGGCTGACAGAGTTTCGTCCGATGCTTCGTAGTTACCGATGACCCACTCGGCTTGATCTATAGGTAAATCCGCAGGCAAAGTGCATTCTGCGGAAGCTTCCGAGAAATTGTTCAACACGAACAAGGTTTGCCCTTCCCAGTGGCGCAGATAAGCCCACACTTGTTTGTGGTCTTCGAGCAAAAGTTGGTACGTGCCGTACACCCACACAGGATTCGATTTTCGTAATCGAATCAAGGCTTGGTAGTAGTAATAAATCGAGTTCTTGTCAGCCAAAGCTTGGGCTGCGTTGATTTCGGGATAGCGTGGGTTGATTCGCATCCAGGGGGTACCCGATGTGAATCCGCCTTGTGCCTCAGCACTCCAGGAAACGGGAGTGCGGCTGTTGTCTCGCGCACGATGGTAAATGAAACGCATGATTTCTTCTTGCGGCATCCCTTGAGACTTCGCTTCTTTATAAAAATTCAAGGTGGCCACATCTTGGTAATCGGCAATATCCTCAAACACCACATTGGTCATTCCAATTTCCTCACCTTGGTAAATGTAAGGTGTGCCTTGTAAGGTCATCAATATTGTGGCCAGCAACTTTCCAGATTCCACACGGTAGGTGGTATCGTTGCCAAAGCGTGAAATCGGACGCGGTTGATCGTGGTTGGTCCAATACAGACTGTTCCATCCTTTGCCCTGCAATGCCGTTTGCCATCGAGACAAGATGCCACGGAGTTCTGGAAGTTGCCAAGGCCGATGCGACCAGCGCCGGACGCCTGCTTCGTCCAGTCTCATGTGTTCGAATTGGAATACCATATTCAATTCTTGGCGGGCTTCATCGGAATACAACAATCCGTCTTCCACCGAGACCCCCGGCATTTCTCCCACACTCATGACATCGTACTTTGACATCACTTCGCGATTCATTTCATGCAAGAACTCGTGGATTCGAGGACCGTTGGCAAATTGAGGAAGAGCCAACACCAACTGATCTCCATTGGCATCTTCACCGACATCTCCATCGGGGAAACCCGGCACTTTGGAGATCAAATTGATCACATCCATACGGAATCCATCAATCCCCTTGTCTAACCACCATTTCATCATGGTGTAGACGGCTTGACGCACGGTTTCATTTTCCCAATTGAGGTCGGGTTGCTTCACGTCAAACAGATGAAGATAATACTCTTGAGAGGCTTCATCAAAATCCCAAGCCGTTCCTCCAAAAAAGCTGGCCCAGTTGTTGGGAGCTTTGCCCGCTTTGCCTGGATGCCAGATGTAATAGTCCCGGTACGGGTTATCCTGAGAAGAGCGAGACTCGACAAACCACGCATGTTCATCCGAGGTATGATTGACCACTAAATCCATGATCAATTTCATGTCACGTTGATGGACTTGGGCGAGGAGTTCATCAAAATCTGCCATGGTTCCAAACTCTTCCATGATGGCATGGTAGTCGCTGATGTCGTAGCCGTAGTCGGCATTGGGGGACTGATAAATTGGGGTCAGCCACAAAATATCCACCCCCAGTTCTTTGAGGTAGTCCAATTTCTGAAGAATTCCCTGCAAGTCACCGATCCCATCACCGTTGCTATCATAGAAACTTCGAGGGTAAATTTGATACACGATCCCTTCTTTCCACCAAGTTTGTTTCATGCGATTCCTTTTTACATATAGGTTGATAGTTTATGGATGAGCCCTCCTTAATTCCTTAAGGGACTCGAACTATTGGCTAGTCTGAGAGAAATGGAACTTTGCCATAAGTAATAAATACGGCTCCTGTCAAGGCTAGAGCAGCACCACATAATTTGACCCAATTTACAGGATTTTGTACCGTGAACCAACCAAAGTGAGAGAAGGCCATGGAAGACAGCAGTTGTCCTAAAATGTAGAGAATGGTGATTTCATAAATTCCGACTTTGGGGATCAAGATATTGCTAGCAATTGCAATAAAAGCCCCCATGGCCCCAGCGAGCAATAACCACTTGGGAACTTCCATGACTTGCTTTACAAAGTTTTGATCCCAATTCACTATGCTGAAGATAACGGCACTCAGGCTTCCAATGAGCCAAAACATCGCATTGGCCATATGGGCATTTTGTGTCATCAGCCCCACATGGGCATTCATAGAGATGTGTAAGGTGATCAAAAAACCAATCCCAATCGCTCCGAAAACAAAGACGAGTTGCATAGTGCTCCTTTCGTTTTTATCCAATTCACAATGATTGCAGTGCTCTTTTCTGCGATGCATTCACCAAGAGATGGCAACTATAAAAACAAATCACAGTTCGCCATAGGACATTTGTCTCAAGAGCCATTTGATTATGATCGCAACGAATCCAAAGATTTTGAAGTTCATCCAGCAAGCTGCATCGGAGCAGCATTATGCCATTGCCCAGGTCCAGTTTAAGCCGGGGCAACGTTTCATGAGCCAGGGAGATGTACCGAAAAAGGTATACGTGATCGAAAGCGGTATCGTGAAATTTTACGTACTCGAAAGCAATGGCAAGGAGTTCACAGTAGGATTTGGCGGCCCTGGGAAACTGCTAGGGGAGATTGAAATGTTCACTCGTCAGCCCTACTTCAGTTCTGTAGAGGCGTTACATCCTGTGAAAGCATATGCATTGCCTTTGGATGAGTTTTTGAAGATTCTGGAGGAAGAGCGCACTTTCAATCAAATGGTAATGGAAGATTTTGCCTTACGGATTTATATGACAGCCACTCGGACTGCTTCGCAGATGTTGTATCCTTTAGAATACTCCATCTTGAAGCTGATCGTTTTGTTGAATGCAAGTGACATTTCCATCACTCGATCCGGTTTTGCCAATTATCTGGGCGTGACTGTGCGGAGTGTGAACCGAGCAATTCGTAGCTTGAAAGAAAAGGGAATTTTGGAAGCGGAAGGCACTCAAATCGTAGTGGTATCAGACCAGAAATTACAAGAGGAAGTGAAACGATACGAATCGCTTTGAATTTAGGAGGTGACTCGACGAGATTGTTTGTCGAGCTTTTGAGCAAGCAATCGAGACATGAACAGCCCATAGTAAGGATATTTTTGAACAGCACGAAGCCACTCTTTTGCATTGATGGCTACTAAACATCCGTCGGTTTTCGCATACACGGTCGCAGCACGGCGGCTTCCCAGCAAAAATTCCATCTCACCTAAGAAAATGTTGGTGTTGTTGAGGGTGGTGATGGTTTTACCTCCGATCATCACTACAAATTCTCCTCCAACAATATAGTAGAATGTATTGCCAATATCGTTTTCTTTGAACACCACATCTCCTGATTTCAGGTTCAGCACCTCACTGTCCATGAACCCTTCGGGGATGGTGTGATCTCGATCTTTGAGGTGTTCTACGATCAAGGTGACCTGATTGCCTTTGTCGTTGTATGCCATCTTACGGACATAATTTTGCGTCATGAAGATGCCACGACCGTGGAGTTCCAACATGGCTGTGGGATCCTGGGGGTCTGGCAAAGAAGACACGTCAAAACCTTCCCCTTCATCGGAGATCACGAATACAGATTCGCCTGCACGGATGTCATACTGGAGCATCACTTGACGTTTCGCAATTTGGGGGTCCTGGCATTTTTGTTGGATCAAAGCGACGATATCTTTGCCACTTTGCAGCCAAGTCCGTTTTTCTTCAAAGCTGATATTACAATTCCCATGCTCTACGGCATTCATCAGCATCTCCACCAAGCTGAACTTCAAACCGTACTTTCCCTGCATATCAATGAAGTTGTGATTGTAAACGAAGCTGGCCAATAGTTCAGCGTAGGCTTCCAAAAGAAGAGGATTATTGGGGATATTCAAGGTCCCATTGCGTCCTAGCTCTCGGATGATGCCAGTTTGTAAAATCAAATGCTCATTGGAGTGCAGGATATGAACGAGGTGGGGAAGTAAGTTTTTGATCTGAGAGGGACTCATTACCGAAAACAGTCCCGGAATGGAGGGAACCCTGGAATCGACACTGCGAATTAGCCCCAGCATTCGAACGTTGAGGAGCAAGGGATCGTCCACCAATTTGTGGACGATGGCTTGTGCTTCCAAGCTAGGATCGTCCAAGTCAAATAAGACAAATTGGGGAACTTCGTAATGAAGGTGGGTTTCAATTGCCGCTCGATCGGAGATCACATTGAAGATTAAGTTTTCACCTAATCCTCTGTTTAAAGTCTTCCGAACTAAATCAATGATGTCCGAATGCTGACAGAAGACGGTAAAGGTTATCATGACCCCCGCAACTGCTTGTTTCCAGTTTGACAATCCACGGAAAATTCAACAATAATAACCGTGCTGCAAGCCTATATGCCAATTACTGTTGTAACGGCGAGGCCACTATAGTGAACTCAAAAATGGGTGTCAAACACTTCCTGCATAGGTCTTCGACTCTCCCCTCTCGCAACCGACAAACCGATTCAAATCCATGACCATTCCTCAAGACCGTTCCACGATGGAGAATATAGAAGAACTCCATGAAGCCTTATTAGCATTCCCCAAACGCTTCAAAAGTGAAATTAGCAAAGTCATTGTAGGGCAAGAAGAAATTCTTGATCTGTTGACAGTAGCTCTGTTTTGCAATGGGCATGTGTTGCTCACCGGCGTACCGGGTTTGGCCAAAACGCTGTTGATTCGGTCGCTCTCCGCGCTGTTTCACTTAAATTTCAACCGGATTCAATGCACTCCAGATTTGATGCCTTCTGATATCACCGGGGTTGAGATATTGGATGAAGTGCCTCATGGATCGGAGCGTCATTTTCGTTTCATTCATGGCCCGGTGTTCACCAATTTACTGCTGGCCGATGAGATCAACCGAACTTCACCCCGAACGCAAGCTGCTTTGTTACAAGCGATGCAAGAAAAGCAAGTGACTGTAGTTGGAAAGACGTATCATTTGGATGAACCATTCATTGTATTTGCCACTCAGAATCCCATTGATTCTGAGGGCACGTATCCACTGCCAGAAGCACAATTGGACCGCTTTTTATTCAACATTGAACTGGACTATCCGCCGTTAATGGAAGAAATCGAAATTGCCGCTCAATCCCATCAATCTGCCATAGCGCAATTACAACCGATTGTGGATCAGGCAACAGTATTGCGTTTTCAAACCGTGGTGCCCGAGCTGCCATTGGCTTCCCATTTGGTAGAATGGATTGTGAAATTTGTAAGAGCCACTCGCCCTTCAGAAACGACTCATGATGGCGTGAAACGGTTTGTGGAGTGGGGAGCTGGAGTGAGAGCGTCTCAAAACATTGTTTTGGCCTCAAAAGCCAAAGCGTTATTATCTGGACGCAGTGCCGTCACGATAGAAGATATTCGTGCGGTGTTGCGCCCCATATTGCGACATCGTTTGATTATTAATTTTGTTGGTGAAGCGGAAGGCTGGACAAGCGACCGCATCATTGACCAACTTCTGGAACAATTTTCTTCAACACCATAAGGGACTATGGAGTTTGCACAACAAATCTCACAAGAACTAAATCTTAGCCTCACCCAAGTCAAAAACACCCTCGAACTTTTAGCTGAAAACACCATTCCTTTCATCGCTCGTTATCGAAAAGAAGCCACTCAAAACCTGGATGAAGTGCAGATCGAATCGATTCACGACCGGTTTCAATATTTGAAGGAGCTGGAGGAGCGGAGGGCCGTGATTCTCAAAAGTATTGAGGACCAAGGGAAGCTCACTCCTGAACTAGAAAAAACCATCCGTGCGGCAGAAACCAAACAAAAACTGGAGGACTTGTATTTACCCTACAAGCCGAAACGTCGAACGCGAGCGATCATTGCGAAAGAAAAGGGCTTGGAACCCTTAGCCCATGCTCTTCTGGCTCCTCAAAGCACTCAAGCCGATTTGGAAGCATGGCTCAATCAATTCAATGCGGAACGTCCTGAACCCATGACCTTTGAAGAAGCCATCAGTGGAGCACGAGATATTGTGGCTGAATGGATTTCAGAAGACGCAGAAACACGAGAAGGGCTGCGTGAACTGACCTGGAAAGCAGGATTATGGTCTTCTAAAGTGAAACCAGAATTTGTCGAGAAACCTAGCAAATTTGAGATGTATTACGATTTCGAAGAATCCATTTCTCAAATCCCGGCACATCGCTATTTGGCATTGCGCCGTGGCGAAAAAGAAAGCGTGCTTACCATTGCTGTGGCCTTGGATGAAGACCGTGCTATCTCACAGCTGTCTTCTAAATGGTTGGAAGGTATTTCAACCGAAATGCGACCGTATGTTGAATTCGCTATCCAAGATTCCTACAATAGGCTGTTGGCGTCTTCTATCGAAACCGATATCCGCCTAGAAATGAAGACACGAGCCGATGAAACTTCCATTGAGTTATTTTCGAAGAATCTTCGTGAGTTGTTGTTACAACCACCAGGGGGACCGCGCATCGTGTTGGGTATTGACCCTGGCTTTCGAACTGGTTCGAAGTGGGTGGTGATTGATGCCACGGGGCAGTTTTTGGAACATGGTGTGATTTATCCTGTACCCCCCCAAAACCGTGTGGAAGAATCGCAAAAAGTGCTCACGACATTGATTGAAAAACATCAGGTGGATGTGATTGTCGTCGGGAATGGCACTGCCTCACGCGAGGTGTCTCAATTCGTTCGTGGCTTTCTCAAAACGCTGGATCGTCAAGTGGAACATTTGGTGGTCAATGAATCGGGGGCTTCTGTCTACTCGGCATCCAAGGTCGCACGGGACGAATTTCCTGATCTTGATACCACGGTCCGCGGCGGTATTTCCATTGCACGGCGTTACCAGGATCCGTTAGCTGAATTGGTGAAGGTCGACCCCAAGTCCATTGGAGTGGGGCAATATCAGCATGATGTGAATCAAACCCGTTTGAAACAATCTTTGGATCGCACCGTGGAATCATGCGTCAACTTTGTAGGAGTGGATGTGAACACGGCTTCTGCTGCATTGCTGGGCTATGTGGCAGGACTCAATAGCCGTGTGGCTCAACGGATTGTGGAATTTCGTAACGAAAATGGCCCGTTTCGCAGTCGAGAAGAGTTGAAAGGGGTGAGCGGACTGGGACAAAAAAGTTTTGAACAAGCGGCAGGATTTTTAAGAATCCCTGACGCTTCCAATCCTTTAGATCGTTCGGCGGTGCATCCAGAAAATTATTCGATTGTAAAACGGATGTCCGAAGATCATAAAGTTTCCGTTGAGGAAATGGTGGGTAACGAAAGCATCATCCAAAAGCTAAAGTTGGATCAATATGCCAGCGATCAGGTGGGAATGTTCACTTTAAAAGACATTGTGGAAGAGCTTCGAAAACCGGGCAGAGACCCACGACAGGAACATTCTTCTGTCCAGTTTGATGAGAATATTCAAGAAATCAGTGACCTCAAAGTGGGGGTGCAGCTCAATGGCGTGGTGACCAACATCACCCATTTTGGAGCGTTTGTTGATATCGGCGTGCATCATGACGGCTTGGTGCATATTTCCGAGATGTCCGATAAATTCATCAGGGACCCTTTGGAAGTTTGTACAGTAGGGCAAAAGGTGATGGTGTTTGTAAAAGAGGTCGATGTGGACCGACAACGCATAGCCCTGTCAATGCGTTCCCAGGAAAAGCAAAAAGAACAAAAGAAAACATCTGGCAAGTCATCAAGCACTTCAGCCAATCCTGTGGCTAAAGCACCCAGAAAAGCCGCAGGCAAAATGAAACGAGTCAAAGATGTTCCGGCTAAGTCTCGGACTTTTGACAACGACTTGGAAGCGCTCATGAACAAATTCAATCGATAATCAGATAACGTTGTGAAGCCGACTACATGGATAGAACACATTCGATCCGTTCAGGAACATTTGAGCCAATCGCCCTCCATGTTTGTTCGGCAATTCAACAACCGGCTTTCTAAAACGCTCGAGCGTTTTTTATCGCAGCAGACCGTGACGCCCCTGTCCTCGCAACACGAAACACTGGCCGAAAAAGCGCTCATGCATGCCTTCCAACTGTATGATTTTCCCAGTGCCCTAAAACTCATTGCGAATTACGATCCTGCTCAAGAACTTTCTCAAGTTTCCCTTCCTAATATCCGACGGAGCTTGCATTCCCTTTCTCTGATTCCAGTGCTAGAAAAACTGGCGGCTACTCATCAAGAAGCCGATGACTTGTTGGCCTACAAACAGCGTTTGAAACGGCATCTGGCGAATACACTTTCTGGAGAATTGCAGCATGTCGATCAAACCACGTCTGTTAAACAAGTGTTGAAAGCACTGGCTCAAAAGTGTTCCCCCTTGGAATCTCCTGGAAATGCCTTTTTTGAAGAACGATTGGGGCTATTGTTTTCCCCCACATACCAAACCTATTTGATCCTGAGGAATCGGTATTTTTTGCAGTACCTTCGGCAATATGCTCAAGAAACTTTGTTTGCCCAATGGTTGCTTCTGACCTTAAATCAGATCAAAGGAGCTTCCCTCTTAACACTTGATGCTCGGTTGAATGAGCTGAATTTTCGTACTGTAGAAATGTTGGTTCAGTTGGCGATGCGACAGTTTGGCGAAATTGTCAAACGTCCTCCAGGTTGGCAGCTGCCTGCGTTCCCTGAAGCGTCTGAAGAAGACCCCCAATCTGAATTACCACCTGGAATCTTACGATCCTTACGCCAAGTTGAATCGATCCCTACAAGCCCCCCTTTGGCCGTAGAAGCTCCCCTCAACAATTCTTCGTTGGTTCAAGAACCTGGAGTTGCTGAGGATGCTGTTTCTGCCGGAGCGGTCGTCTCCCCCTCACTGCCTCCGGCTCCGGAGATGCCTTTCATACGCACCCCGTTTGAAAAATTATGTTTCGTGTATGTGGAACCCTTGCTCTATCTGGCTTCTCATACGGATTTGGTGAGGGAATGCTCGGCTCCTTACTATCACCTAAAGTCAGAAGAATATTTGTCTTTCGAACGACATGTGTTCGTCGATTTTTTTGGGGGGCAAAGTGCAACCTTAGACAGCTTTAGCGAATTTCTTTCCCGCCTTCTACAACATTTAGCCCCGGAGAACCCATTCATTCCCCAGATGGAAAAAATGGGATTGTACCGGCGAGAGGAAGGACGTTGGAAACGGGTCGGGACTCAATCCCGTCAACGGGAATGGACACTTTTGTTCAGCAGCGAATTGCCATTTTCTCTCTCTTTAGGTGGAGAGGAAGAAGTGTCTGTCATTGAAAAAGGTCGACGTTTCATCATTCAATTCGGTTTGGCTTTTTTTGACTATGACCAACCTGCTCATCAACGAGCCAAAACTCCGGCAACGGGTTATATTAAGCTCATGATCCGAGGGAGCCATCTTTCTCAAAATTCTGCTGTGATCTATTCAGGGAACGAAACCTTTTACAAACTCACCCGATCCCAGCTAATACAATGGCGGGGATTGGTGTTGCTATACCTCATTGTTTTACGGAACCAGTACTCTTTGGATCTTTCCACCCATATGGAAGATTTCATGGTGGCAACCATTCCCAAAGCCCTCAAAGGGGTTGAGAATTGGTAGAGATCGGAAGAATCGAGAACTTTTCAATAGAATTCATAGAAAGGAGTGCAAATGGCATCCATTTTCACACGCATCATTCAAGGAGAATTGCCCTGCGAAAAAATTTATGAAACGGACAGTGAAATCGTGTTTTTGGATATTGCTCCCTGGATGTTTGGCCACACCTTGGTGGTTTCCAAACGGGAAGTAGGACGACTGGAAGAATTGAGATCAGATGAGGCGGTCTCTTTGATGCGGACCATCCACAAGGTGGCGAAAGCAGTAAGCCACGCTTATGGTGGAGTGGACTACAATCTGCTGCTCAACAATGGTCCCGATGCGGGACAAGAGGTGCCCCATGTGCACTTTCATGTAGTGCCTCGCCCTCCTGGCGAGGATTTTGATTTTCGAGCAAGAAAGCAATATCAGGAAGGAGAAATGAAGGAGACAGGCGATAAAATTCGTGCCTATCTGAAATAAGGCTCCATTGAGGATCACGCTGCCTTGATCCAACTGAAACGATGCTCTACTTTGGAAGGGCGAACTCGTTCTGCTACCCGGCGCAATCGGTTGGGAAGCTCGCACACATAATCGCGGGCTTTCTCTCCTGCTTCATTCAATCCGGTCAGTTTTTCAACACCCCACGAATCAATCAATTTTTCTAGAATGTTGGTGTAATCTTCCGGTGTGTAGACGCCAATATTTTGGGCCACTGACGAAAATTGTGTATAGGTTTCTCCCAGACTTTGCTTCATTTCTCGGAGGAAATGTGCAGGCATGACGATTTTATTTCGCATCATGGCCTCGAAGGCATGAAGCATTCCGTTGGGGTCGGCTTCCATGATTTTCTTAACCATCGTTTGATAAGCTTTGGCATGACGCACTTCATCAGAAGCGACCACCCCGCAAATTCTAGCTAACATGGTTGCGCCAGCTTTTTTTGCGAGTTGGGCTACACGACGATGAGAAACATTCGTGGCCCATTCTTGAAAGGACGTATAAATGAATACCTTAAAAGGGTCATTGCCGGTTTTGATGTCAAAGCCGTCCTTGAGCAAGTATTGTAACGAGATGGCCATTTGACGCATGTCCACACGCCCACTCAAATAAAGATAGTCTCGTAAAATATCACCATGTCGGTTTTCTTCAGCAGTCCATCCACGCACCCATGCGGACCAGCCGTCACGTTTGAGGTAGTTCACGCCTTCGACTGGAAACAACCACGACTCGTAGGTCGGCAATGCTTCTTCAGTGAGCATATTGCCAACCAAAACTGTGAGCAATTCATCCGAAAGCTCTTTGGCTTGTTCCTTCAATTCTTGGACTACTTTTACAAAATCATGGCTACTGAAGTCGGGAAGATAATCGCTCGGTTGCCAATTGGTTTCCACAGATTCGAGATATTCCTCGGTAAGCTGATTGATGGTTGGCTCCAAATCTTTCATGACTTGGATACGTGATGGTTCCATAGATTCTCCAGAAGGTTGTGGGTGGAAGGGGAGGGGGCTGCAATCAAGCCTAAAAAAATCCTCTCTTTTGCATTTTATGTCAAGAGGGAGCCGAATTCTTGAAGCCCAACTTGTGAGTGTGCATGGGAGCCACTTATGTTAGGTTTCTCAATCTGAGATTCAGACACACCACGTTGATTCTAAGGAGTTATAAGCATGATCACACTCCCCTCGAATTTTGTTCGCCCTCGGTATGACGAAACTTGTTTTTCGAGTTTACCCCATTCGATCCGTTACTTGTTGACTCAAGAAAAAACAGGACCGCTTGCATTGGGGATAGATAAATTTTCACCACGATATGACATTGTGATTACGCTATTGATCGATGGTTTTGGGTGGCGTTTTTTTGAAAAATTTAACGAAACTTCCTCTTGTCTGAAAGAAATGGTCCACAATGGATCGGTTTCAAAGCTGACCTCCCAATTCCCATCAACGACGGCGGCACATATTACGACCATCCACACGGGATTAGAAGTAGGGCAAAGTGGGGTTTATGAATGGCAATATTATGAACCTCAATTAGACGATCTGTTTGCCTGCTTGTTATATTCTTACGCTGGAGACGGTAAACGAGAAACTCTACGTGGCATAGGAAGTCCAGCTACCTTGTATCCACAAGAGACCTTTTATCAGTCCTTACAGACACACGGCATTGCCTCGCACGTGTTGCAACATCGTGAATACACACCAAGCACTTACTCCAATACAGTTTTCCAAGGAGCAGAAGTACATCCTTTTGTTTCATTGCCTTCAGCTCTGGCGTCTTTGGAGCAACTTGTTAATCAGGTGCAAGAGCCGACTTATTTCATATTATATTTTTCGCATTTGGATTCGGTCAGTCATGTCTATGGGACGCATACTCTGCAAGTAGAGGCTGAAATTCGGAGCTTATTGATGTTGTTAGATTGGTGGTTTGCACGTCTTGCCTCCGCAACGTCACTAAAAACGTTGTTGCTGTTGACAGCCGATCATGGGCACACCCCGATTGACCCGAAGAGCACCATCTACCTAAATCAGCTTCCGGGAGCGGAGCAGTTTCAACACTACTTACAAACCAATCGTAAGGGAAAATTGATGGTGCCGGCAGGGTGTTGCCGAGACATGCACTTATATGTCAAACCGGACTATCTGGAGGAGGCTGAAGCATGGTTAATTCAAAATTTGGAAGAGCACGCTGAGGTGTTTCGGACTCAAAATTTGGTAGAAGGAGGCTTCTTTGGTAAGCAACCGATTTCATCAGAACTGCAATCTAGGCTTGGGAATTTGGTGATCGTACCGCATGCTAGGGAAGCCGTATGGTGGCATGTGCCCAAAAAATTTGAGCAGAATCACTACAGTGCGCATGGAGGAATGGTAGATGAAGAGATGGAGATTCCTCTATTGCTGTATGAAGTCTGAGGTCAAGTGAATCACTCCATCAATTTTAAACGCTCTATACTATTCAGTTCTAATATAAGTATTAAACTTTCTATTTATTTTTAATCAGAGGATTCCAAACTATGAAAATTAGAGATGCGATTTTAAAACTAGGCACTTACAAGCCTCCTTTAGAAGGCCGGAACCCCAAAGATTATTTATTAATGGATTTTAACGAATCCCCAGTGCCGCCACCCACTCATGTTGTTGAAGCGCTGGTTTCATTTTTTCAAGAAGGCCGGTTACAAGTGTATCCATCCTATGGAGATTTTTTAGAACTGTTATCGGAGTACGTTGGGGTCTCGCCAGACCACCTCATTCTTACCAATGGATCGGATCAAGCGATTGATATTGCATTACGAGCGGTTCTAGATGAGTCCGATGAGATGCTGATGGCTAAGCCTGGTTTTAGTATGTTTTTCCAAGTGGCAGGGACCTTGGGAGCACGCTCGGTTTCCCCTGTCTATCGAGCCGACATGTCATTTCCGTTTGAAAAAATGATGAATGCGGTCACCCCTCAGACCCGCTTGATTGTGGTAGTCAATCCCAATAATCCCACTGGCACTTCGGCGAGTTTGGAGCAGTTACAAGCCATGCTACGTCAATTTCCTGATATAGCGGTACTGGTTGATGAAGCTTATTACGAATTTACAGGTGAAACCTGTGTGCCATTACTCGCAGAATATCCCAACTTGATTATCACTCGTACCTTTTCCAAGGCTTTTGCCATTCCGAGCCTGCGTTTGGGATATGTGGTTGCCAACCCAGAGTTGATCGGGCATCTGTATAAGATTCGTGGCCCTTACGATGTGAACATGGTAGCCCTCATTGCGGCAAGAGCACAATTGGAACACCCTGAAATCTGGCAGCGCCAGATTCAAGAAATTATGTCCGTTTCCAAACCATTGGCGCTAAAATTTTTCGAAGAATATGATGTTCGCTTTTATAGTGGAGAAGCGCATTTCATGCTCGTCGAGCCTAAAAACGTAGAACATGCGATTCACTTTTTAAAAGATCGGGGGGTTCTGGTGCGTCCAATGCGTCCACCTGTGGAACATACCTTTCGAATTAGTTTAGGCACTCCAAGGCAAACCGAACAATTTATCCGGATATATAAGGATTATCTGCAGGAACCGGGTTAGAAATCAGTTTTCTGACAAATTGATTGACAATCTCCATGGAAAATCCCTATAGATTATTCTATAGCTATCGATTGTTTTAGACGTAACAAACGACTGTAATCATTTCATTTTTTAAACAAAATAGGTCACAGATATGGCAGCAGAACAACCTTCTCAAGAAGTAGAATCTACAGAGATTATACTTGAGTCGTCCCGTTCGGGATTTCGATTGACCTTAGCGACGAAACTCATGTGCAGCATTGCTGTGGTCATGGTGCTCGTGATTGGCTTAGGGAGTTTCATCAATATTCGTTTAGCCACCCAAGACTTGCGCGAACGCGGAGATAAACAGATCGAATTACAAGAAACGCGATCTCTAGAACGCATTGCTCGTGAAGAAGAGAGAATGAAGGCGGGAATTCAGCAAAAAATGGATATTTTAGCCTTCTTCATTTCTGGTCCCTTATGGAATGTTGATGAGGAGCAAGGTCGAGCCGCTGTTCAAGCGATCATTGCAGATGACGATATTGTTGGCATCTTAGTCACTGATACGACAGGTGCACGTTTCACAGGTTTACTCGATATCAATGGTTCCCCGGAACCCTTGGAAAACTTGAATAACATCCCTGCGGATTCGCAACAACTCGAACAAGAAGTGGCCCGAGATGGAGAAGTGATTGGGAAAGTGACGTTTATTTATACGCAGAGTCGGATTGACGAAATGCGTCAAGAATCCGAGACAGAAATTGCTGAGGCGCATGAAGAGGTTGAAAGTAGCCTCAGTGAGCAAAACAGCCAAGCAATGCGAAGCCAGCTATTGGAAGGATTGATTATCGTTCTGGTGATCATTGGAATGGTCTTCGTGGTGGTGATTACTACGATTATCAAGCCGTTGAACATGCTCAACCAGATCTTAGAAGATTTAGCTTCTTCTGGGGGGGATTTGACGCGACGTGTGCATATCACCAGCAATGACGAAATTCAGGATTTATCCTTAATTTTCAATAAATTTCTCAACCAAATTCATACCATTATCAAGAATATTGCCAAAGGGGCCAACACTATTGACACGGATAATGATGAATTGAGTTCTTCGATTGATCATGTTTCGAATACAATTCATGGCCTCACTGAATTGGCAACTTCTCAATCTGCTGCGATTGAGGAAACCTCGGCTTCTATGCGTCAGATTCAATCGGGTGTTGAAATGACAGCCAAGTATGCCAAAGACGCGGACAATCTTTCTCATGAAGCCGACAATGCGAGTAAAGAAGGATCGGAAGCGGTGCATCAAATGCAGAAGAGCATGCAACGTATCCAGGAAACAGCTTCTGAGATTAATAACTTCATTTCTGCTATCAATGAGATTGCAAATCAAACAAACTTGCTATCTTTGAATGCTGCGATTGAGGCGGCAAAAGCAGGAGAACAAGGAAAGGGTTTTGCTGTGGTTGCTGATGAGGTTCGACGCCTTGCTGAGAATTCGGCCAAGGTCACTCAAGAAATCCAATCCTTGATCAAGGAAAGTAACCAACGGATTGCGGAAGGACAAGAGGCTGTGAAAATGGTGGATTCTAGCTTGATGCGCATTAGCGACAAGATCACACAGAGTACAGAATTGGTCACTCATATTTCGACGGCAACAGCAGAACAAACTACGGCATTGCAGGAAATTGGAGTGACTTTAGAAAAGCTTGCAGAAAGCAGTGCTGAGGTTGCAGGGGCCTCGGAAACCATTGATGAAACAACAGAAAAACAAGTGCAATTTTCGCGAAATACTTCAACTCATGCCCATGAATTGCTGGATCAAGTTCGGCGTTTCAAGTATTGACCCTTGAAAAATTTTGTACTTGTTTTTATGAGATACCTTATATAATCTAGCGGTTTTTCTCGCTGAAAGAACCCCTACAAAAGGCGACGTGGCCGAGTGGTTAGGCAGAGGTCTGCAAAACCTTGTACACCGGTTCGAATCCGGTCGTCGCCTCCAATATGGGCCTGGGTGGCGAAATTGGTAGACGCACAGGACTTAAAATCCTGCGGATGGATAATCCGTGCCGGTTCGATTCCGGCCCCAGGTACTCCCCTTCTTTTTTAGCCCTTCTTGAACTTTCTACTTCTTTTTGTTGTTGTCTGTATTAGACGTTAGATATCGATATCCGAGATATCCTAACCCACCCACAATCAACAAGAAGAAGATGACTCCTATGACCCTACGAAAAATCCAAAGGGCTAAAATGAAAGCCACGATTGCTAGAATGATTTTCAATTTCATTGTTCTTCTCAGTTTAAGGTTTTCGTAAACATTTTAATCCATTAAACCTCAATCTATTCAATAAGAAAAGATTGACATTCCAAAACGTCGAATGTTACGAAATTTTATTTCCAAAACGTTTTGGGAGCATGAGGCATGTCAATAGTTTAAGATAGGGAGGAAATCGTGACATCGTTAGGAAAGATCCACGGCCATTTGCTTGCTGTATATGACTCTGAACAGGCTCAGTTAGTGTTAGATCCGTTGAAAGCTAAACTGAAACAGTTTCAGGAACAGCATCCTGAATTTTCTCAGTTGGATTCTAACACTTACAGACCAGTTCCTACAGAACGTGTTACCCAAAAAGATTCAATACTGATTACTTATGGAGATCAAGTAAACGAACCAGGTCAATCTTCCCTAGAAACGTTAGGTGAATTTTTGAGCAAATACCTCCAAGGGATAATAAGTAGTGTGCACTTATTGCCTTTTTATCCCTACACTTCGGACGATGGTTTCTCAGTAGTAGACTATAAAGCGGTGGATGAGAAATTGGGAAACTGGTCGGATATCAAACAGTTCAGAAACTCTTTCCGGCTGATGTTCGATGCAGTAATCAACCATGTTTCCTCTCAAAACATTTGGTTTCAAAACTTTTTGCAAGGTCATCCCAAATACGAAAAATATTTTATAACTGAGAAACCCACGACGGATCTCAGTAAAGTTACCCGACCTCGAACGCATGCTCTATTGACACCTTTCGAGACCTCAGAAGGAATTCGACATGTATGGACAACCTTCAGTGAGGATCAAATTGATCTAAATTATGCACAGCCAGAAGTCCTCTTAGAAATTATTGATGTTCTGCTGTTCTATGTAGCGCAAGGTGCAGATTTCATCCGTTTAGATGCGATTGGGTTTATGTGGAAAGAAATTGGTACCTCATGCATTCATTTGCCTCAAACACACCGTGTGATTCAGTTGTTTCGCTCAATTTTAGATGTTGTGGCTCCCCATGTTCTTTTGATCACCGAGACCAATGTTCCCCATGAAGAAAATATCTCCTACTTTGGTGATGGCACGAATGAAGCTCAAATGGTGTATCAGTTTTCACTCGCTCCTTTGATTTTACATACATTTCGAACAGGTGATGCGTCTGTATTATCGGAATGGGCTTCCAGTTTGCGTCCTATCTCTGAAACAGTTTCTTATTTTAACTTTATTGCGTCCCACGACGGTATTGGTGTACGTCCCGCAGAGGGGATTTTGACCTCAGAAGAGATTGATGCTCTTGCACAGCAAACATTCGAGCATGGAGGCGATGTGAGTTACAAAACAAACGCCAATGGGAGTCAAAGCCCGTATGAATTGAACATCACACTATTTGATGCGCTTTCGAATCCTCAAGGAGGTGAACCGGAATCGTTTAAAATTGAACGTTTCATAGCATCTCAAGCCATTATGCTTGCGCTCCGGGGAGTACCTGGTGTTTACATCCACAGCTTGTTTGGGAGTTCCAGTAATCATTCCGGAGTCGAGCAAACAGGCCGTGCCAGGACAATCAATCGCCAGAAATGGACGCGCTGTGATCTTGAAGCGTTGTTGGATGATCCTCTGTCTCGATCATCTCAGGTGTTTCAACGGTATGTTCACCTCTTGAAGGTGCGATCTGCTTACGCGTGTTTTCATCCCAATAGCAATCAGCAAATTTTGACTAGCCACGCTCATGTTTTTGCTTTGCTACGGACTACCCAAGACAAGCAACAACAGATGTTATGTGTGCATAATATTTCATCAAATATACAGACGTATGTGTTGCCAATTGAATCAGGAACTCTTTCAAGTTCTTGGATAGAAGTCTTTTCAGAACAAGAGCTTACGGAGCAAAATAAAGAACTCCGAGTACAGCTTGGTCCGTATGAGGTAGGCTGGTTTTTAGCTCAATAAAAGTAGTTGACAGCTATAAGAGCTTGGTGTTAGTTTTATCTTCCAAAACGTTTTGGAAGATTTTACAAAACTTGTGCTTTAATGAAGAGCCGAGTTAATTTCCAAAAGGTTTTGTTCGATAAGATTCTTCCCAAACATTGAATAAAATAAGGGGAAGCATGTCGGTAACATTGAAGCAGCTTGCTACAAGTTTAGGGTTGTCTATCACGACGGTATCTCGCGCCTTAGGTGGATACAGTGATGTGAGCCAGATAACCCGACAGCGAGTTTTGGAGGCAGCTAAGGAAATGGATTATCGTCCGAATCCTTTAGCGCAAAGGCTTCAAAAGGGGAAAACGGAAAGCATTGGTATTGTACTGCCAGGAGAGCCTGGAAGTTTTGCAGATCCGTTTTTTCTAGAGCTGTTGATGAGCATGGGGGAACGACTTTCTGAAGAAGAGTATGATCTGGTAGTGACTTCGGCTTCAGAGGGCCATAAAGAAAATAAGGTGATTCGTCGCTTTGTGGAGGAGCGTAGAGTGGATGGTTTGATTGTCCCTCGGACACGACGTCAAGATGAGCGGATCTCTTATCTGCTCGACAAACAATTTCCGTTTGTTGCATATGGGCGTACGGAGGAAGCAAGACCTTATGCCTATCTGGATATGGATTGTGAACAAGCATTTTATATAGCCTGTCAGCGTCTGATTCAGTTAGGTCACCAGCGCATTGCTTTCATTGGAGGTGAAGAAGGTGCGATGACAGTGCATCACCGTTTCACCGGCTATCGAATCGCTTTACAAGAAGCAGAAATTGCATTGGATTCCAATCTCATTCATTTAGAGAATCCGTCGGAAGATAGTGGATTTCGCCTAACTTTTGAGCTTATGAATTCGACCTTCCCTCCAACAGCTATTTTGTGTGTTACTGATCGTGTGGCAATGGGAGCGCTGCACGCGCTTCAGGAGTTAAAAATCCAAGCAGGGAGTGAGGTATCTGTGATTGGGTATGATAATCTTCCGATGGCAAGTTATAGCACTCCGCCCTTGACCACCATGCATCACCCGATTCGTCGCGCAGGCAAACGATTGATTGAAATGTTGTTGAATCTCATTAGGGGAGATTCGGTGCATGACTTACAAGAAGTTTGGCAAGCGGACTTGATGATACGTAAGTCGGATGGGCCGTGCCCTCCTGAGGCTTGAAATCATGCAGGGAGGAGAATCATTCACAAAACTGTCTTTCATGAGGAGGTAATATGAAAAAGTTGTTAGTTGGTTTTTTAACGGGATGCCTGATGGTAACCGTTGCTTGGCTGAGTGGTGCCACTTCTGTCGAAGCTGCAGATAAAAAATTAGTTATTGCTTGTGGGTCAGGAGACAATCGTTCTCAGGATTGTGTACAGCATGCAAGAGAGTGGGGAGACAAAAACGGATTTGAAGTAGAACTGTTTGTAAATCCTCAAGCTACGAATGATGCTTTAGGGTTGTTTCAACAAATTTTTGCAGCCAAAAGCTCTGAGATTGATATCGTTATGATCGATGTGATTTGGCCTGGGTTATTGCACAAGCATTTCATTGATTTGAGGGATTACATTCCGGCAGACCACATCAATGCCCATTTTAAATCGATTGTTGACAATAACACTTCGCCGGATGGTCGCGTAGTAGCGATTCCATTTTTTACGGCAGCGGGGATCATGTATTATCGAACCGACTTGCTCGAAAAATATGGTCACCAGCGTCCTGAAACATGGGAAGAGCTAACCGCTGTAGCGAAGGATATTTTGAGCAAAGAGAGTGCTAACAATTCCAAGCTTGTTGGGTATGTATGGCAAGGTAAACCCTATGAAGGGCTGACATGCGATGCTATCGAATGGTTGGATTCTTACAATGCTGGGAATGTTGTGAATTCTAAAGGGGAGATTACAATCAACAATCCTAATGCTGTGAAGGCTTTGAGCATGGCTGCCTCTTGGATGGGGACGATTACTCCCGATAGTGTACTCAACTATGCTGAAGAAGATGCACGGGGTACTTTTCAATCAGGAAACGCCATTTTTATGAGAAATTGGCCTTATGCCTATAAACTCGGCAACAATGAAGACTCTCCTATTCGAGGGAAGTTTGACGTAATGCCCATTCCCAAAGGGACCAAAGACGGAAAGTTTACTGGAACCTTAGGTGGATGGCAGTTGGCAGTTTCGAAGTACTCCAAGAATCCAGAAGCTGCGGCTAAATTGGTACAGCACATGACAACCAAAGAATACCAACTTCATCGTGCAATTGAGCATAGTTTGCTGCCCACCCGGCCTGACGTTTATAGCGATCCTGAGCTAGCTGCAAAACAGCCTCTTTTTGTGAAATTGTTGGATACCTTTAAAAATGCGGCTGCTCGACCTTCCAATGTTACTGGCAAGAAGTACAATCGGGTTTCCAATAAATTTTGGAATGCAGTTCATAAAGTTTTGACTGGGAAAGTGGGGGCTGAGGAAGCCTTGCGTGATTTAGAAAAAGACCTAGAGCGTATCAAGGGTCGTAAATGGTAAGAGGAGCTTTTTTGCAATGCCTTTGAATCCGTCTGATTTATTGAATTGTTTGTTCGAAGCTGCGGTCGAAGCTGTAGTACCCTCGCGTTGTGTTCCCAAATATTTGCCAGCCCCCCCGAAAGGGCGCACAATCATACTGGGGGCAGGGAAAGCTTCCGCAGCAATGGCTGCGGCGGTTGAGAAACATTGGGATGGTGCGCTTTCGGGATTGATTGTCACCCGTTATGGACATGCCGTCCCGACAACTCGTATTGAAGTTGTAGAAGCGGGCCATCCAGTACCGGATGCTGCTGGAATGGAAGCCGCACAACGAATTTTGGCTTTTGCTCACGAGGCAGAAGCCGACGACTTGGTGCTATGCCTCATTTCAGGAGGTGGCTCAGCCTTATTGAGTTTACCTCCTAAAGGTCTCACTTTGGACGACAAACAAACGATCAATCGTGCGTTGTTAAAATCAGGTGCAACCATTGCAGAAATGAATTGTGTGAGAAAGCATCTTTCAGCAGTCAAGGGCGGACGCCTCGCCCTTGCGGCTGCTCCTGCACAAGTTGTATCACTTTTGATTTCTGATGTCCCTGGCGATGATCCTGCAATCATTGCTTCAGGGCCGACAGTTGCGGATCCTTCCACTTCCGAAGAAGCCTGCCATATCTTAAAAAAATATAAAATTTCAATTCCTACCAACGTTGAGGAACATTTGAGAAGTAACCTCGCGGAAACCCCCAAACCAAATGCATCTGCTTTTCATCAAGTTCAAAATATTCTAGTTGCAACTCCTCAAGAAGCCTTAACGGCTGCTGCTGAGGTAGCAAGAGAAAACGGAATCACACCAATTATTTTGGGAGATGACATTGAAGGAGAATCGAGTGATATCGCCTTGATGCATGCCAGTATTGCCCGGCAAATTGCGAAGTACCATCACCCTGCAACACCACCCTGCGTGTTAATCTCAGGAGGAGAAACCACAGTTACAGTAAAAGGAAATGGTCGTGGAGGCCGTAACACGGAATTTTTGTTGGGTTTGGGAATTGCGTTAAACGGTTACCCTGGAATTCATGCTATTGCTTGCGATACTGATGGAATTGATGGCTCTGAAGACAATGCAGGAGCAATTTTAACTTCCAATACCCTTGTCCGTGCAGAAGCTTTGGGCCTGAATGCTCGCGCCTTCCTAGACGCAAATGATGCTTATTCTTTCTTCCAGGCCTTAGGAGATTTAGTTGTACCGGGACCCACTCATACCAATGTCAATGATTTCCGAGCAATTCTGATCATGTGAGAGGTTTAGCGGGGATGTTGCGTAGAGCTGGTTTCTCATATGTAAACGACTGCTTCATTGGGGTTTATCCACAGTACAATCATGCGCGAGGCGGGGAAACGATCAATTTTTGATGTGCTCGCAGTGCTTGAGGTCGACGGAGATTGTTCCATGAAAGTAGTTTTTTCACAGAAACTCGGTACCGTTTGGCAAGTTCCGAAAGAGTATCTCCAGGCTTTACTGTAATTACACGAGTTTTTGCACGGCGCTTGCGTTTGGCAATTTTGACTGGTTTTTCTTCAAGCTTGGCAAATACTTCCCATGATGGGAGGTAGACTTTCAAACGTTGTTTAATCCTTAAAATGCTATTCTTTTTGAGCTTATTCCATTTAAGCAAACGACTCACAGTTGTGTGGTGTTTTTTTGCAAGTTTCCACAAACTATCCCCCTTTTGAACACGAATATAAATAGGATCTCCGTATTTGCTTAATAAATTTGTCATTTTTCTGGATTTAAAAGTTTCGGCTAAGGCTAATTTCCATTGGCGAGAGGGTTTAGGGTTGGCTGCCAAGGATTGTATCAACTGAGGCTTATTTTGCTTAGGAACATAAAGATAATACGTTTTTTGGTTTAACGGAGGAACACCGCGAAGTAAAAAAGGGTTGAGTTTCGCCAATTTCTTTGTCGGGATTTTAGCACGTCTCGCAATTTCCGAGAGAGAATAGTCTGTGGAAACAGTGATCTTTTCGATCTTCAGAGGGGCGTCTTGCTCAATATGGTTAAGGTTATACTTCTCTAAGTTCTTGGAGAGAATCGTGACGGCCATAAACGCGGGAACGTAACCTCTTGTTTCACGGGGTAGTTTTTTCAGAGACCAAAAGTCGGTGGGTAACCCTTTCTTTTTTGCCCGACGAATGGTTTTATTCACTCGACCTTCTCCAGCATTGTAAGCTGCCAAAGCATGCTCCCAGTTACCAAAGCGATCATATAAGTAACGTAAATAACGACTGGCAGCGCGAGTAGACGATTCCAACTCCATACGTTCATCAAGCCAACGATTTTGTCGCATTTGATATCGTCGGCCAGTACTGGCAATAAATTGCCAAAATCCAACTGCACTGGCGCTCGACCGAACACGAGCTTGGTAGTTGCTCTCCACTGCAACAAGATAAGCCAAATCTAAGGGCATGCCTTCTTCTTTCAATATACGCCTGATAGTGGCTAAATAGCGTCCAGACCTTTTGATACCTATTTCTAGCGCTTTTCGATATTTGGTCAAATAAAGATTGATGAAGTGATCGACACGTTGATTGCGTACAATGGGGATGTCATAAGTGACAGTTTCTTCAACTGGAAACTCCGGTTTTAGCTCTCTCAGCTCTTTATTCCCTACTGTTGAATTGTCTTTCTGCACATTAATTAATTGTTCCTGCCTTGTTTCCGGTTCTTTATCAATTGTCGGAGTTAATACGGATTTCTCCTCGATATTACGCAAAGCCTCTAATTTTTCGATAGAGTTTCGAGCTACTGTGTTTTCAATTCCAGCCATCGAGCTTGCGAAAGCGCTAGGTATAGTTTCCTTTGGTTCTATTGTATTTGGTTGATGCTCAGGGCTTGGTATCTTTTTGAGGGCTTCCCTCTGAGGAATATTAATTTTTTTAAAGGGTAGTTTGGGCGGAAGAGATGTGAAAATGGGCACTTCAGGCTCTTCGACTGGTTCTGACTCTAGAGGCTCTATTTCTTCGGTTGGCACATAGACCAAAGAGTCGACTTCTTCCGCAGGTTTAAATTCAGTATTCAATGGGTCGATTGTAGCAACTTGAACAGGGTCAGAAGGCTGCGGAGTGAAGGTTCCTGTAAGAATCGAGTTTGTTTCTTCCAATGGTAAATATGCTTCGTGCATAGCATAAGATTCTTCCAAAGCGCTTTCGGAGTAGGATGCTTCTGGAGTATGCAATGGTCTTGGAGGAGAAGCCTCTGAGAAGGCTGGAACTAAAGGAAGTTCGATGACCAGATCAGTTGATTCCGGTGATGCTTCCTCTCTGATTGCCTCAGGATATTCTGGAGCCTGCTCTGAATTAGAAGATCGAATAGATAAGGTCTCCCGGGTAGGTTTTAAGGGAATCCGGTCTACCAAAGGTTCTTTTTGAGCAGAGGGACTGCTTGTTAAAGCTGTGCTTGAAGAAGCCTTCGTTTTCGATGAGGGACTGCTTGAGATATGAGATTGTGGTGTAGTACAGGCAGCTATCCAAACGATAACTGCCCATCCCAACCAACAGGATTTAGTATGAATCATGTCTGACATCCATGTCTGACTTAGAGGTTTAAACTTCAGCATCCTGCTAAAGTGATAACTTCCAGGTCGCTTTCGTTTGCTCGCTGGGCAGTTTTGAACACGCACTGAAAATTATTCCTTCGTTACTTACTGATGCAAACTTGTTGCCAAGGAGTGAAAAAGAGTTAAAATAAATCCTCACTCGCTGTATTATTTATTGCGTGCTTTCTATACGCGTTTGGTAAAATGGATGTCAAGCTCAGGTGGGGAGAACCCGATTTATCTATTGAAAGCATTTGATGTTTCTTTTATTTTCTTCTATTTCATTGTGTTTGAAGATAGACTATGCTAGAAGAAAAAATTTTCCTGATGTACAACCACGGTAAAAAGAGCATGCTCAACTCTTCATTTCAAGTTCCCGCCTCTATTCTATTTTCTATTCAAATGGTCCTACTATTCGCGATTCTTTCGAAAAACGCCATTTGCCAGTTTTTAAGGCCGTCTCGTCAGAGATGCAGCCGCCGCATTGCTGTATTTCGGTCTTGAATAAAGTAGGTCGTGTAAACCGTTGGGTGCAATGATGTCTCTGCCGGTTAACCCGCCCATGAGCAGGTTCCGGAAGGCAGCTCAACATTCGGCTAACTCTTTCTTATGAGAATCATCATGTCCACCAGTTTGAAAAATCGCCATCGTATAAGACGGTCATTTGGCCGTATTGAATCACCGATTGAAGTACCGAATTTGCTGAAGGTGCAACTCGACTCATACGAACGTTTTTTACAGAAGAACACTCCTCCTGATCAACGAAAAGTCGAAGGCTTAGAAGCAGTATTTCGTTCAGTGTTTCCAATCTCGGATTTCAGTGGGTCTTCCACCTTAGAATATGTCCACTACCGATTAGGAGATCCCAAGTATTCAGTAGATGAATGCCGGGTACGTGGTGTCACATATGCAGCACCATTGCGTGCGGCACTTCGTCTAATCGTGTGGGAGAAAGATACCGAATCTGAAACCAAACACATTCATGATATTAAAGAGCAGGATATTTATTTAGGAGAGATTCCTCTAATGACCCCTACCGGTTCCTTTATTATTAATGGAACCGAACGAGTAATTGTTAGTCAAATGCATAAAAGTCCCGGAGTCTTTTTCTCGATTGACAAGACGAAAGCAAGTTCTGGTGGAAAAACTTTCTATTCTGCACGTGTCATTCCACAACGAGGTTCGTGGCTTGATTTTGAATTCGATCCCAAAGACTTGCTGCATGTCCGTATTGATCGTCGTCGTAAATTTCCAGCAACAATCTTATTAAGGGCTTTGGGATACACAGTTGAACAGATTTTATCGATATTTTACCAAATCGAGAAACAGGACCTCAGCCAAGCTCATAGTGAAGAAAATCCTGAGAACCGAAACTTTTTTAAATATGTGGATTCTAAAGTCACTGTGAATCAACGCACGACAACAGAGATTGTTGACCCCAATACAGGGGACGTTTTGATTCGAGCCGGTAGAAAAATTACCGAAAAAATGGTTTCAAAACTTCAGAAAGCTGGAGTGGACAAAATTCCCACCACTATTGACGAAATTTTAGGTCATTATGCTGCAAAAGATACATATAGTGCAGAAGGAGAATTGATTCTGACCTGTAATAGCCTCATTGATCCACCGGCTATGGAGAAATTACTTACCCATAAAATTGATACTATTGAGGTGCTCCATATCGGCGCAAAAACTATCAGTTCAAGTCTTCGAGATACACTTGCAATGGATAAAATGACCTCTCCAGAAGCTGCACTGATTGAATTATATAAAAAATTAAAACCTGGAGATCCACCTACGCTGGAAGCTTCCAGAGCACTCCTTCACAATTTCTTTTTCAACCAAGACCGTTATAATTTGTCCAAAGTGGGACGGCTCAAGCTCAACAAAAAGTTAAGATTGGACTACCCCTTAGAGCAGACGATTTTGACACATGAGGATATTTTTAAAACTTTGGAATATCTCTTAGCGCTTAAAGAAGGCCAAGGGACAGTGGATGACATTGATCATCTAGGAAATCGTCGAGTCCGTAGTGTTGGTGAATTGTTGGAAAATCAATTCCGTATTGGCTTAGTACATATGGAAAGAGCCATTAAAGAGCGGATGAGCCTTCAAGATACAGAGTCTATGATGCTTCACGATATTGTGAATGCCAAACCAGTAGCAGCAGCGATTCATGAATTTTTTAGCAGTAGCCAGCTATCTCAATTCATGGATCAAACGAATCCCCTATCTGAAATCACACACAAACGTCGCTTGAGTGCTTTAGGACCAGGTGGACTGACACGTGAACGGGCCGGTTTTGATGTGCGGGATGTTCATTCTTCTCACTATGGTCGCATTTGTCCCATCGAAACCCCAGAAGGTCCAAACATCGGTTTAATTGCCTCTTTGGCAACCCACGGAAGAATCAACGATTTCGGTTTTATTGAGACGCCATATCGTAAGGTCGGAGATGGACAAATAACCAATAGGGTTGAGTTCTTGTCAGCAATTGAAGAGGACATTGTCTATATCGCACAAGCGAATACAGAAACAGATGAAGCCGGAAAACTGCTGGCTGAGTTCATTTCAGTCCGTCAAGGAGGGGAGTATAGTATGGTGCCAAGAGAGGATATCGAATATATCGATGTGGCGCCTTGCCAGTTGGTATCAGTAGCGGCTTCTCTAATTCCGTTTCTTGAACATGATGATGCAAATCGTGCCTTGATGGGGTCGAACATGCAACGTCAGGGGGTTCCTCTTGTTCGTACAGAGGCTCCTTTAGTCGGAACAGGTATGGAACATCAGGCTGCATTAGATTCGGGAGCTTGTGTTGTATCCCAACGTTCTGGTGTGGTGGATAGTGTGGATGCTGGTCGTATTGTGATCCAAGCGGATGTTGATTTATCGAGCGAAGATACTGTGGTCCCTGCCAATGTTGACATTTACCATTTGACCAAATACCGACGGTCTAACCAAAATACTTGTATTGATCAAAGGCCTTTAGTGAAAAAAGGAGACCGTGTGAAGGCCAATGATATCATTGCGGATGGTCCTAGTTGTGATCATGGCGAATTGGCTTTGGGACAGAATGTCTTAATCGCCTTCATGCCGTGGAACGGATACAATTTTGAAGACTCCATACTGGTGTCCGAACGCCTATTGCATAATGACTATTTCACTTCGGTTCACATCGATATTTTTGATGTAGTTGCAAGAGACACAAAGCTAGGAAAAGAAGAAATCACACGTGACATTCCTAATGTAAGTGAAGAATCTCTGAAAAATTTGGATGAAAGTGGAATTGTTCGAGTAGGGACCTACGTGAGTGCAGGTGACATTTTGGTAGGTAAAGTCACTCCTAAAGGCGAAACCCAACTCAATCCTGAAGAAAAGTTACTGCGTGCCATTTTTGGTGAGAAAGCGGGTGATGTAAGGGATACCTCGTTACGGGTCAACCAAGGTGTAGAAGGCATCGTAATTGATGTGGTTGTGTTTAACCGTGAAGGGGTAGAACGGGATCAGCGAACCCGTGAAATTGAACAGGAGATGCTGCGAAAATTTACAAAAGATCACCAAGACGAGCTACGGATTGTTCGGCGAAACCTGGTGAAAATGGCTTCTTCCTTAATTTCAGAAAAAACATTGATGCAAGATATCGTGTCTTTGGAAGGAGAATTAGTGGTTCCTAAGGATACGGTATTAACTGAAGAGCATTTGGAAGCTATTCCTTTGAAAAATTGGAGTGAAGTGAAAGTCAACGATGAAAACTCCAATCGTCGATTGAGTGTCATTGTTCGAAATGCTTTATCTCAGATGTATTTGTTGGAAAACATTTACCAAGACAAATGTGAGAAAGTTTCCAAAGGCGATGAGTTACCCCCAGGAGTGATCCGAATGGTGAAAGTCTATATCGCTACGAAACGCAAACTGGCGGTCGGTGATAAAATGGCGGGGCGCCATGGAAATAAAGGGGTGGTTTCGAAAATTCAGCTTATTGAAAATATGCCTTACATGAAAAACGGGACACCTTTAGATATCGTTCTGAATCCATTGGGAGTGCCTTCTCGAATGAATGTGGGGCAGGTGCTAGAAACCCATTTAGGATGGGCTGCTCATGAATTGGGAGTGAAAGTGCAGGAGTTTATCAAAGCAAATCATCCTGTAAACAAAATCCGTGATTTTTTGCAGAACATCTATGATGCACCTCATGTTTCTGATTATTTTGATAGTCTGTCAGATGAAGAACTAATCGAATTTGCTAGAAAATATAAAAATGGTTTTCATATGGGGACTCCTGTTTTTGATGGGGCCACGGAAGAAGATATTCACAAAATGATCAGGCTTGGAGATTTGCCACAAACTGGACAAGTTCAATTATATGATGGGCTTACAGGAGAGCCTTTCACCCAAAAAGTGACGGTTGGATATGCCTACATGTTAAAACTTCATCATTTAGTTGATGAGAAAATCCATGCTCGTTCAATTGGGCCTTACTCTTTGGTTACTCAGCAGCCGCTTGGCGGAAAAGCTCAGTTCGGTGGGCAACGATTTGGTGAAATGGAAGTTTGGGCATTGGAAGCTTACGGAGCAGCTTACACATTGCAAGAACTCCTGACTGTTAAATCGGATGATGTGCAGGGAAGAAATCGAATGTATGAAGCAATAGTTAAAGGGAGGCACCGTTTAGAAACCGGTTTGCCAGAATCATTTAAGGTCTTAATTAGTGAATTGAAAAGCCTGTGCTTAAATATTGAGCTCCTTCAAGACGCTGATGCCTCAGAAGAAATTTACGAGGAGTAATTAATGTTCGGATTTTCACAATCAAATCGGAGGGTACTGTGAGTGCACTAAGAAATTTATTTGAAAGAACTGCGAACCCTGAAAATTACACCGCCATCCGAATCAAAATTGCGACTTCTGAGGATATTCTATCCTGGTCGTATGGCGAGGTAAAAACTTCAGAAACTATCAACTATCGGACATTTAAGCCGGAACGAGATGGTCTGTTTTGTGGCAAAATCTTTGGGCCGATTCACGACTACGAGTGTATCTGTGGGAAGTACAAGCGTATGAAACATCGCGGAATCACTTGTGAAAAATGTGGTGTCGAAGTCATTGAATCCAAAGTTCGGCGTGAACGCATGGGGAATATCAAATTGGCATCACCAGTATCTCATGTTTGGTTCCTAAAAGGAGTGCCTAGCCGTATTGGCACTTTATTAGACATGACTTTACGAGATCTAGAACGAGTGCTGTACTTCGACGCATACATTGTTTTGCAGCCGGGCAGTTCTGGATTAAAAGAGAAAGATCTTGTTGAAGAAGACAAATATCGAGAAATGCTGGAGCAGTTTCCAGATTTGGAGTTGGGCATGGGTGCCCAAGCTATACGAACTTTGTTGCGAAAGATTGATGTGGATGAGTTATGTGAGTCGTTGCATCAAGAGCTTCAATCTGCTGGATCTGAAGCAAGGCGTAAGCGTATTGCCAAACGACTCAATATTTCTACCGCATTGAAGGCTTCAGGGAACGCCCCTGACGCTATGATTATTGATGTTTTACCTGTTCTGCCGCCGGAACTACGACCTCTTGTCCCTCTGGAAGGGGGACGTTTTGCGACCAGTGATTTAAACGATTTGTATCGCCGTGTCATCCATCGAAACAACCGTCTGAAACGTTTAATCGAACTTCGTGCACCAAATATTATCATCAAAAACGAACAGCGGATGCTGCAAGAATCGGTTGATGCTCTATTTGACAATGGTCGGCGAGGGCGCCCTATCATGGGGACCAACAAACGACCTTTGAAATCACTAAGTGACATGCTGAAAGGAAAACAAGGGCGTTTTCGACAAAATCTGCTTGGCAAACGTGTGGATTATTCAGGTCGTACTGTGATCGTAGTGGGGCCTGAACTGAAATTACACCAATGTGGTTTGCCAAAAAAGATGGCTCTCGAGCTTTTCAAGCCTTTCATCTACAACAAGTTGATTGATGGTGAAGAAGTGCCCACTATCAAAATGGCGAAAAAGAAATTAGAAGAGAATGCCCCGGAAGTTTGGGCTATCCTGGAAGAAGTCATCATTGATCATCCTGTGATGCTCAACCGGGCTCCCACTTTGCATCGTCTGGGAATTCAATCTTTTGAGCCGGTTCTAATTGAAGGAAAAGCAATCCAATTGCATCCTCTCGTTTGTACTGCTTTCAATGCAGACTTTGATGGGGATCAGATGGCAGTGCATGTGCCTTTGTCCGTGGAAGCCCAGTTGGAAGCAAAGATACTCATGATGTCTACGAACAACATTCTCTCTCCTGCAAATGGAAAGCCTGTTATGTCTCCAAGTCAGGATATGGTTTTAGGAGTTTACTGGATTACCCGTGAGCGCAAAGGGGCCCTTGGAGAAGGGAAGGTCTTTGCCAATCGGGAGGAGGTGGTTGCTGCTTTCGATTACCGCAAAGTGAGCTTACAGGCTCGTATTAAAGTTCGTTTGCCACAAGGAATCTTAGAAACTACCGTTGGGCGGATTTTATTATCTCTGGTTGTCCCTGAAGAAGTTCCCTTTTCGTTTATCAATCGTCAACTGAACAAGAAACAACAGGGAGAGCTTGTGGACATCGCGTATCGTCGCGCGGGTAGTGTAAAAACGGTGAAAATGTTGGATGCCATGAAACGATTGGGATACCAGCATGCAACTGCTGCTGGTTTTTCGATTAGCATGCATGACATGGTCATTCCTCCTCAAAAAGGACCACTTTTGGACGATGCTCAGCAAAAAGTTAACAAGATCAACTCACAGTACCAAGATGGCCTCATCACAGATGGTGAGCGGTACAATCAGGTGATCGACATTTGGGCACGGGTGACTGATAAAATCGCTGAGGAAATGCTTAAAGGTTTGTCTGAAGAAATGGATGATCCTTCTGATGGCACTCGTAAAGTGAATTCAATCTTCATGATGGCAGATTCTGGAGCAAGAGGGAGTAGTCAGCAAATGAAGCAATTGGCGGGAATGCGAGGTTTGATGGCGAAACCTTCTGGAGAGATTATTGAAACTCCTATTACAGCGAACTTCCGTGAGGGTTTGAATGTTTTACAATATTTCATTTCTACTCACGGAGCACGTAAAGGACTAGCAGATACAGCTTTGAAAACAGCAAACTCTGGGTATCTTACTCGCCGTTTGGTCGATGTCGCACAAGACAGTGTCGTATTGGAAGAAGACTGTGGAACTTTAGATGGGATCGAAATGACCGCCCTGATCGAATCTGGGGAAATTATTGAGCCGCTATCAGAACGTATTTTAGGACGGATAGTGTTAGAAGATATCCCAGATCCAGATGATCCAACACAGTTTATCATTCGTACCAACGAGGAAATTACAGAGACCACAGTGAAAGAAATCGAACGTGCTGGTATTGAGAAAATTGCCATTCGTTCCGTACTTACCTGTATGACAGATCGGGGGGTTTGTCAGATGTGCTATGGACGGGATTTAGCTCGTGGTCGTTTGATTAACATTGGAGAAGCTGTTGGTGTAATCGCGGCTCAAAGTATTGGAGAGCCTGGCACTCAGTTGACTATGCGGACGTTTCACATTGGAGGAACTGCCAGTCGTCGTGCGGAACAAAATACTTGGGAAGCTAAATTCAGCGGCATCCTGAAATTTGATAGCTTGAAAGAGGTGATTAACGAAGAAGGGAAATGGGTAGTGCTGGGGCGTCGAGGTGAAGCTGTGATCGTTGATGACAATGGGCGTGAGAAAGAAAGACATCCTTTGCCGATTGGATCGATCATCAAAGTACCAGAAGGAGAAAAGGTGACTCAAGGGCAACAAATTGCTGAGTGGGATCCTTTCTCGGTTCCAATTTTGACAGATGTATCCGGCTTTGTACGTTTCAATGACATTATTGAAGGCCAAACAGTCAAGGAGCAGGTCGATGAGGCAACTGGCTTGGCTCGCCATGTGATCCAAGAATCGCCTGATCCTGACATGCGCCCGCAAATTATGATCAAAGATAGCAACGGTAAGCAGCTTAAAAACCAAAATGGTGGTCCATCGGTATTCTCTCTTCCAGTGAAAGCAGAACTGGTTGTGGAAGAAGGGCAAGAGGTTCATGCGGGCACCATCTTGGCTAAAATCCCCCGAGAACTCGCAAAGAATAAAGACATCACAGGTGGGCTTCCTCGGGTAGCAGAATTATTTGAGGCTCGTGTGCCGAAAGACCAAGCAATCATTTCTGAGATTGATGGCATCGTTAATTTCGGCAAGGACGTGAAGAAAAAGCAACGGATTATCATTCAACCAGAAGATGGAAAAGGAGAATCGAAAGAATATCTGATTCCTCGTGGTAAACATATCACGGTGCACGAAGGGGAGTACGTGAGAGCTGGTGATCCATTAATTGATGGTTCACCCAACCCTCATGATATTCTTGCCGTTAAAGGGATCAAAGCATTGCAGAAATACTTGGTGGATGAGGTCCAAGAGGTATATCGATTACAGGGAGTGAGTATCAATGATAAACATATTGAGGTGATTGTGCGCCAAATGTTGAAACAGGTGTACATTCAAGATCCGGGTGATTCTACATTTTTGATTGGTGAGGTGGTTTCTAAAAGTAGCTTCAACTTACAAAATCATGAATTGTTAGAAAAAGGATTACGACCTGCTCGTTCTCGTCCTATTCTGTTAGGGATCACAAAAGCGGCACTGAGTACAGATTCCTTTATCTCGGCAGCTTCTTTCCAAGAAACAACCAAAGTGTTGACCGATGCTGCTTTAGCAGGAAAGTTCGACACATTTCGCGGGCTAAAAGAAAATGTGATTTTGGGACGCTTGGTTCCTGCTGGTACTGGATATCAGGCATTCCGCGATGTGAGCTATCGTAGAACTGAATATTTACAGCCCGTGCAGGAATCTGCCGAAACTGTATAATTCTGTCTTTCTGACCCGCCAGAAGTAATCTGGTGGGTTTTGCCTACTTCCCCTATGAAAGATTCACCGCATTACTGCTTCGAATTAGAGCTCCAAGTTCGCGACTATGAAGTCGATATGTTTGGTGTTGTCAACAATGCCTGCTATCTAAATTACTTGGAGCATGCTCGCCATATTTTCTTACAATCCCAAAAAATCGATATTGCATGCCTTGGAGCTCAAGGTTTCAATCCAGTTGTCACTCATATAGAGATTGGATATAAACAGTCTTTACGAAGTGGAGACCATTTTGTTGTCCAACTTGCCTTGGAGAATGTAAGTCGAGTTCGGTTTGTCTTTATACAGGATATTTACCGCCTGCCTTCGAGGGGACTCGTTGCTACTGCCCGCATCGTAGGCACAGTCATTTCGCCAACAGGACGACCTAAACTGCCCCGGGAATTTGAAGTGTTACGCAAACATCTTTCAGCATGAAAACCTTTTTTTATCTCTTATGTTGTATTGTACTTATGGTACTTGGCAGTGCCATGATTCGTGCAGTGCTGAATCCCCCATATACTGCTGGCCTCCTGCGTTTGCTACATGTGGAGGTAACAACAGAAATTCCCGTTCCCATTCCAACCGAAAGTGGGGAGTTGCCAGAAACTTCCACTGCTCCTGAATTCAAAAATGATCCAAGGTTGGCATATTTAGGTATCGCATTATGTGGGCTTGGAAGTTTAGGTGTATATTTTTTACCAACTTTTGTTGGGAGGGGAAAACAGGAACGCTTATCTATTTTTATTCTAAATTTTTTTTTGGGATGGAGTTTCTTAGGTTGGGTTATGGCCTTAATCTGGGCTGTCGCGACGGATACACAAGTCGCAATGAATCAAAAAAAAGATTTGCTGACCCAGTTACGTGAATTAGGAAGATTGCATCGCGAAGGTATTCTTTCGCATGAAGAATTTAAAAATGTGAAGGAAGTGTTGATTGCAGGAAAATCAAGCCTTAGTAACGTGGAAAATGTTCTGCCGTCGAGAAATTTAAAGGATTCAGCTCCATCTTTCATTGCTTCACAAAAAAATAAGACCGGGAAGCTAGTACGTAGTATTTGTCCTCATTGTGAGTATGAATATCAAGTACGGCAAGAGATATTGGGAAAAGGAGCAATCTGCAAAAGCTGCAAAAAACGTTTTTTACTCAATGCCTAAGCTTTTAGGAGGTCCAGAATAGCATTAGGTACATTGGGAAGAGCAACTAACTTTTCAGCACCACCTCGATTATAAGCTTCTTTAGGCATTCCGAACACAACAGAAGTCCTTTCATCTTGTGCCATAGTTCGTGCACCTGCTTTTCGCATGACAACCATCGCGTCAGCTCCATCAGCTCCCATGCCAGTCAGCATCACTCCGACTGCATTTGTGCCTACATATTTAGCCACAGATCGAAAGAGTACATCCACAGAAGGACAATGACCACATACTTTGTCTCCAGGGTTGCAATCAACTAAATATAAACCCCCGGAGCGGCGAACTGTCATGTGTTTATCACCCGGGGCGATCAAGATACGTCCTGGAGCAATGCGGTCCCCTGATGTGGCTTCTTTCACTTCCATTGCACATTGCGTATTCAGACGTTCTGCAAACATTTTAGTAAAACCGGCAGGCATATGCTGTACAATAACAACACCAGGCATGGTACTAGGAAATTGAATAGCGATTTTTCGAATTGCCTCAGTTCCTCCTGTCGAAGCGCCGATAGCAATGACTTTATCAGTAGATTTAGCAAGCGCATGGCTAGCGATTGGTGTTGTTGGTCGGGTAGGTTTTGTAGACTTGCCTTTCCAATGGCTTACATCCACCTGTACTGCCATTTTGACCTTTTCGCGAAGGTCCCCCATCATGACATTCAACCCTCCTGCAACGTTGGTAGTCGGTTTTGTAACGAAATCGATTGCGCCAGCTTCTAAGGCTTCTAAGGTGATTCGTGCCCCTTTATCCGTGAGCGAACTCACCATCACTACAGGTAAAGGATATTGGGGCATCAATCGACGTAGAAATTCAACCCCATCCATGCGAGGCATTTCTACGTCTAAAGTGAGAGCGTTAGGCTGCAATTTAACGATCATGTCTCTAGCTACATAAGGATCTGGAGCGGTACCCACCACTGTTATAGATGGATCCATGGCCAGCCCTTGACTGAGAATCTTACGGACCAGTGCCGAATCATCCACCACCAATACACGAACAGGTTTCATAAACATCACTCAGATAAAGATTTACGAATTTGGGATAAGGCTTCTTCTTCCGTAGGACTAATGACCATGATTTTGTCTAGGCTAAGCATTCGGAAAATATCGATATTTTTTTTACTTAGATGGCACACTATAAACTTTAAATGTCGAGACTGCACCGTTTTGAATGTAGAAATGATGAATCCCACACCGTTGGAGTCAATCAAATTCACCTTCTCACAGTTGAATACAAAGCCATGTATTTTAGAATCTTCTAGGAGAGGACGAACATACTCTTTGACTTCATCAATGCTATCTAGCGCCAGATTCCCCATAAAGGTAACCATGCATATTTTATCTTCCATTCGATGCGTGAGTTTCATAAGCTGGTTTTCGATACTATGTTATAAATATTCAGCCAAACTTTTGACATCTAACACCAAAGCAACATCACCATGCCCCATAATGGCACCACCTGCAATGCCTTGATGAGCGGTTTGTCCAAGTTCTTTAATTCCTAATTCGCGAATTACAACTTGTGTGCCCCCCAATAGCTTATCAACCATAACGGCAAAACGGTGTTGTTGATTTTCTACAACAACAAGAATCGCTTCTGTTGGATCTTGGTATGTAGGGTTGATGTGAAAAACCTGATGCATTCGCAACATGCGAATGATTTCCTCCCCATGCCGTACCATCTCTTTCTGTTCCGCTACAAAAAAATCTTCTTGGCGAGGTCGAAATGCCAATTGCATATTTTCTACTGGAAAAATGAACTCGTTTTGGCCCACTAAGGTATTGACTCCGTCCACAACTACAAATCCGGTAGTACTTGGGAGCCTTATTTGAAATTTCGTTCCTTTGCCAAACTCACTTTCGATTTTCAGCTTTCCATTAACTCCTTCAATGTTTTCTTTCACTACATCTAGGCCAACACCCCGACCAGAAATATCGCTGACAGCCTCTGCTGTTGAGAAACCAGCGAGAGTGATTAAATGCAATGCCTCTTCTTCTTGCATTTTTTGGGCTGTTTCTGAGCTAATCAAACCCCGCTCCAATGCCTTTTTCTTGACGTGCTCGATGTTGATACCACCACCGTCATCCTCAATCGTTAAAGTGACCCAATCATCCGTTTGCTGGACGATTACTCGAAGGAGGCCTTCGCTAGGTTTGCCTTTTTGTTGGCGAACATTCGTAGCTTCCAATCCATGATCTACTGCATTGCGTACAAGATGGGTCAAGGGGTGATCCAACAATTCGTAGAGACTTTTATCGATCTGAATTTCGTTGCCTATGGTTTCAACTTTTACGTGCTTTCCTAATTTGTCAGCAACATTTCTTGCTAACCCAGGAACTTTTCTTAGCAATCCATCGACCGACACACGACGGACCTCCAATAAACTTTCGCGAAGTTTTTGTGATAGCGTGTTGAAACTTTGGCGTGCTTGCTTGAAGCGATTCGAGAGATCTTGGGAAATATTGACCTTATCCATTTCCGAATCGATATAATTTAGCATATCAGAAACGACAACCAATTCTCCCACAAAATGCATGAAACCATCTACCTTTTCCTCAGAGACTCGCATGGTCTTTCCTTCTCGTTTTTCGAGAGGCTTCTCGAGCCCAGTTTCTTTTTTAGCAGCCTTAGGAATTTGTCCTGCTGGAGTTTGGGCCATTGAGGTCAAGAGATGTTCATATCCGTCACGTAGATCATGTTGAACCTCGTCATCAAAAGGACGAATTTCTGCGAGCACCATTTCCACCATTGTCAACATTTGTCGTCCGACTAGTAAATCTTCTTCTTTTAATATGGAGCAAAGGCTAGAAAGAGCATCTAGTAGGCGTTGGGCAGTATTGACGGGAAAGCTAGTATCAAGAGGAGTTTTGATGATATCGCCTACTGCACTCATCTCACCTGACACATCTTTTCCTTGATAGAAGAAATCACCTGTTTTACGAAATTCAGATTTTTTATGGGAGGCCTCAGCAGTTAACGCTAATCGTTCAGATTCTTTTTTCAGTACATTGAATGCAGGAGATTGTGCCACTTCCGGTGGAACCTGCTCCATGAAGGCTTGAACCGTATTAAGATACAAAATTACTTCATCTCGAAGATCGCGTTTTTGCTGAGTGAGATTGTTTAACTGGTTGTATAAAGCGTTAAGAAAGTCTTCGTTTTCGATTTCTGGGAGTCCTTGGCTGGCACGATCGCACATGCCTTCCAGTTCTAAGAAACCGGGAAGCAAGGCCGAGATGACAAGCTGAGAGGGCGGCACTTCGCCTTTTCTCAGTAGGTCCAAAACGTTTTCCAAGGAGTGAGCGAGTTTCTGAATCTCAAATAACTTAAAAAATGCAGCAGATCCCTTGATGGAATGAGCTATGCGAAATACTCCATCAATAGGTTCGCGATCCTCTGGCTTCTGTTCAAATTGAAGCAGTAGGTTTTCCATTTTACTGATTTCGTCGATGGATTCTTCCAAAAATTCTTTTACCATTTCTTGGTCGAATTCCACCTCAAGGGATTCTTCACTCATGGCCGACAAATCGCTGATATGCTTGCTTAGTATTGTTGATCAGGAGCTCAGCACTATTGGTGATTTCCTGATCCCATAGACGAGTGATTCGGTCTGCAATACGATGAATGCTTTCGGAAGCAATGCTTTGAGGGTGAGATGACAACAAGATTGAGCGTTGTTTCATTGCTTTCCGCACTTGTGTGTCTTGAAAAACAAAACCAAAATACTCGATTTGTAATGAAAGAATTTCTTCCACGTTACGGCTAATTTGAGACAAGCTTTCTAGCTCATTAGGGTGCAGCCCCATGTTCAGGATAATTCGTGGCTGGTAATGGCCGCAGATCTTAAGGATTTTTTGCTGAGCATCTGGGGAAATAGTTCTAATTTGTTCTTGCAACGAGCGGACCGTAACTGGCTCAACATCGCTGGCACGGTTATATTGCTCATACAAAAAGTTAGCGAGATCATAGTTTTGACGCAAAGCTTGTTCAATGCAGCGAAAAATAAAATTTTTGAGAAAGGTCATCATATTCATCAGAGCAGGAAGTTCTGGGACTGTGACCAGGATACCTTTGGCAGCGACTCCAAAGAAATCGAGAACATTAAATGCACTGCCAGCGCCTATATCTAAAAGAACGTAACGTGCTGGGAGGCTACGTAGCTGCAAGATGAGTCGCATTTTTTGGTGGTGAGTAATGTTCGCCATGAATGGAATTCGTCCATCACCGGGAAGAAATTTTAAATTAGTTATTGGTGTAGGAACTAGCAGATCTGAAAGTTGCCCTCGATTCAGTTTCAGAGCATCACCAATACCAGGGAAATCATTTGGAATACCTAAGGCCGCATGTAAGTTTGCCCCACCTAAATCCAAATCCACTACTACTGTAGAATGTCCCAATTGTGCTAAAGCGACTCCTATGTTCGCTGTGAGCAGTGTTTTACCAACACCACCTTTTCCGCTGGCAATTGGAATGATAGTTGCTTCATTTCCCATGTGAATTGAACTTTCTTATCTAACGTCGTTGATAAACTGCTGGTTTGACATAGTTATAGGGATTTTTTATCCGGCCTAAAGATTCCGAATGACCAACAAACAAGTAGCCACCTGGCACTGTCCATTCATAGAAACGTCCAACCAAATCCTGAACAGTGGGCTGGTCAAAGTAAATCATTACATTACGACAAAAAATGATGTGAAATGGACGTTTAAATGGAAATCGAGCATTCATTAAATTAAACCGTCGATAAGTTATTTCGTTACGCAAAATAGGTTTTACTTCCCAATTTCCATCGGGTTGTTTTTTGAAATATCGATCACGTAAAGCGGCAGGAATACGTTCTACACTATCGGCGTTGTAAACACCCGTACGCGCAACGGACAAAGCATTCTCGGAGATATCCGTTGCGAGTAGCCCGGCTTTCCATGAGCTATAGCTGGTTCCTAGAAATTCTTTAAGGGTGATCATGATGCCATAGGGTTCTTCCCCAGTAGAGGCCGCAGCACACCAAATTCGAAGATCATTGTCACGACGACTATTGAGTTGGCTGGTTATTTGGGGAAGGGCAGTGGCTCGTAAAAAATCGAAATGTTCTGATTCTCTGAAAAAGAAAGTATGGTTTGTAGAAATCAGATTGGCGAGCTGCCCCAGCTCTTGTCCAGTACGGTCATCACGAACAAATTCATAGTAATTTTGGAAACTCGTTAAACCGTGTTGTTTCATGTATTTGTTCAACCGAGTAACCAGCAGACCTCGTTTCTGTTCTGTGAGATTGATGCCAAAACGGGAATGGATCAACTCGCGAAGAAGTCGAAACTCTTCGTCAGTAATATTGGATTTGAATTCTGGAATTTCAATAGGTGGAAAGGTGTGCTGTGGCATATCACGGATGTGCAAAGGAAGTTGAGTTGACTGAAGAACTAAAAATGCGTTCTGCTCTTTACAAACCTTAACCTCAAGTATAAACCGGAGTCTTTTTGAAAACTCAAGGCTGTTTTTATTTGGTTGTTTCTTTGTTGTTTTTCAATTGTATTTTGGAATTGGATTTTCTATCATAGATGCTTGGCATAAAAATGACTGGCAAAAGAATTTTCCAGAGTTAGGATACAATCCAATAACTTCTATTTTTTAACCCTATGTTAAGGATCAAACCATGGTATCAGCGCAAATTGACCTTGCTATCGAAATCCCTGAAGGTAGTGAAGACACCATGGAAGGTATGTTTTTAACCTTCACGTTAGGTGACCAAACATATGGACTCGAAATTAAGCATGTGATCGAGATTATCGGGCTTCAGCAAATCACTGAAGTTCCGGATGTCTCACATTTCATCAAGGGTGTCATCAATTTACGAGGAAAAGTGATCCCGATTATGGATGTACGCATGCGTTTTGGAATGGAACCTCGTGATTATGATGACCGTACCTGCATCATTGTGATCAGCATTCGGGAGTCGGATATTGGACTGATTGTAGATCGCGTGGCAGAGGTGTTGACGATCCCTGAATCTCAAATTCAAGGGCCGCCTGCGGTGGGAGCCGATGCCGCTCAGCAGTTCATGAAAGGTCTTGGCAAGATGGAAAATGATGTCAAGATTCTGCTGGATGTAGAAAAATTAGTGTTTGATAGCGAACTGATTTCCCTTGAGTTATGAGACCTCATGGAAAAACAAGAGATACTACTCGAAACTGGGACCAATGAAGTTGAGATTTTGGAATTTTTATTGGGCAATCAAAGTTTTGGTATTAATGTAGCCAAAATTAAAGAGATCATTAAATACGAAACAAGCGATCTCACGAAATTTCCGGAAACAGCACATTCAGTCCTTGGAACCTTAATGCATCATGGCAATTCTGTGCCATTAATTGATTTGAATACTCACCTACGTCGTCTTCCTAAAATGGGAGACTTTCATCGTATTGTATTAGTGTGTGAATTCAATGAAATGGTGAATGCATTTTTGGTGGATGGTGTGAACATCATCCATCGTCTTTCTTGGAGTGACATTACACCAGTTCCTCGTGCCTTGGAGATGCGAACCAAACGGCTAACAGGAGTTTGTACTATCGAAGGGCGTGAAGTGATGATTTTAGACTTCGAGGGAGTGATTAGTGATGTTAACCCTCACCTACAGAATGGTTTTGGTAATGCACCGGAAGAAGAGGCCGCGCAGGAAGAAGAACTGGAACTCCCACGCCGCCAACGTGAACGGCATGAAGTTAAAATTTATCTTGCAGATGATTCTCCGACTTTTCGAATGGGAATTACCGGGCAATTGCAAGGGAATGATTATAGGGACTTAACCATTTTTGAAAATGGAGAAGATGCTTTCAATGCAATTGTTGAACTCCAACGTAGAGTGCAGTCCAATGGAGATCAGTTGGAGAACCACCTCCATATTTTAGTGACAGATATTGAAATGCCCAAAATGGACGGATTAACACTTTGCAAGCGTATCAAGGAAAAACTTCCCAGCCTACCAGTGATTGTGCTCTCCTCTCTTATTAGTGAACAAATGTTGCATAAATGTGAAAGTGTTAAGGCTGATGCGGCTATCAGCAAACGAGATATGCAATCTTTGATCAATGTTCTTGATAAGCTAGGGCTATGAGTGATTCTGGCCCCCTTCCCGTTGGCGGAACCAGGAAGGGGTACAGAGAGTAAGGGAGATCAATTAGATGCGGGGGCCGGCTTCAAGAATTTCGCGACTAGAGCCAGATTCGTATTGCTTGAAGTTTTGCTGGAAGCGAGCTGCTAAGTGCCTGGCTTTAGCATCATACGAAGATGGACTCGACCATGTATTTCGCGGAATCATAATTTTATCGGGTACTCCATTGCATTGAGTGGGGACCTGAAACTTAAATATTGGATCTTCTATATAGGGTTGCTCGCTGAGTGATCCATCGTGGATGGCATCAATGATGGCACGGGTATGAGGGATCGATACCCGAGAGCCGACCCCATAAGCTCCTCCCGACCATCCAGTATTTACTAGCCATACATTTGAATCGTATTTGCGGATACGTTCTGCAAGCAACTCAGCATATTTGCTAGGGTGCCACACCATGAAAGCTGCTCCAAAGCAAGCTGAGAAGGTTGCTTTAGGTTCTGTTACACCCATTTCTGTTCCTGCTACTTTCGCGGTGTAACCACTGATGAAATGATACATTGCTTGCGCTGGGCTGAGTTTACTCACTGGAGGTAATACCCCAAACGCATCACAAGTTAAAAAGATAATATTTTTAGGATGCCCCCCTAAACAAGGGATTTTGGCATTAGGAATGAACTCAATAGGATAAGAAGATCGTGTGTTCTCTGTGATAGCACTGTCATCAAAGTTGACTTTGCGTGTGGCAGGATCATAGATCACATTTTCGAGTACGGTTCCATAATGAATTGCATGGTAAATTTCCGGCTCTTTGTCTTCGGAAAGATGAATACACTTAGCATAACATCCACCCTCAATGTTGAAGATCCCGTTGTCTGACCAACAATGTTCGTCATCTCCGATCAGTTGGCGATGGGGATCAGCAGATAGGGTGGTTTTGCCAGTACCTGAAAGACCAAAAAATAACGAAACGTCACCATCTTTGCCCTCATTTGCTGAACAGTGTGCAGAGAGGATCCCTTGCTTCGGCATAATATAGTTCATCACGGTAAAGATGCCCTTTTTCATCTCACCAGCATATTCGGTTCCCAAAATGACAAATTCTTTACGCTCGAAACTCAGATCCACGCTTGTGGCAGAGGTCATATGTGAGGTGAATTTGTTCGCTGGAAACTGGCCTGCATTGAATACTACATAATCTGGCTCATCAAAATTTGCCAATTCTTCTTGCGTGGGGCGAATCAACATGTTGTGCATGAACAAAGCATGATAAGGACGGGAGCAGATGATCCTCACTTTGATCCGATGTTCTGGATCCCATCCAGCAAAACCATCCATAACATAAATACGTTCACGTGTGTTTAAGTAATCTACGGCACGTTCGCGGTTGATCAGGAATGTATGATCATCCAGTTCAATATTAATTTCTCCCCACCAGATGTCATCTCCAGTCTGTGGGTCTCTTACAATTCGTTTGTCGGAAGGACTCCTTCCGGTTTTTTCACCAGAACGCACCATGAGGGCGCCGGTTTCAGAAATAGCTGTGCCTGCATCATATAAGACCGCTTGTTCATATAGTTCAGCAGGGGATGCGTTACGAATAATATTTGTCACCTCAATATCATGTTGTTTAAGATCAAATGCCATAGCTGCCTCCTTACAAGTACAGTTCTAAATCAACAACCGGTTCCAGCATTTCCACCAAGAAATGCTTTTGTAACCAGGACAATATATTATTTAACGAAACCACGTTAGAAAAATATTCGTAGATTTACGTAAGCCAACCATTTTTCTGTCGAGGTTAAAGTTTTAGCAGTAAAGTTTTTTTGATGAGTTGAGACCAGAATAAAAAGATTGGGAAAAGATCTTATCCAACTTTTAGAAGCTAGATCTAATTGATATTACTGAATAACTAAATCTAAATATTAGAATTTTGTAAGCTTTGTTCAAATTGTTAGGTTTGTGGATTTCCAATTGGTTTCCTAAAGAGGGTATGATAGGTAGAACAATAAGTTACATGCTTGGGGGATAGAATTTTTCCCCTAACTTTTAACTTTCTTAAGCAGAGATATCTATAAAAAGTGGAACTACTATTCAATTGAATTTTCTTCATATCTCTTTTTGTATCGTAATATATCTATGGGGGAATTGTATCCGCGGACTCCTTTAAAGTGGCATTTTACGATGGAGGATATCCTCCAATGATGTTTGAAAGAGATAGTGAGGAAGCAGGTATCTATCAGGATATTTTTGATGCAGTGAGTCAGCAAACAGCAGATGAATTTATCATTGAGTATATGCCAGTAGCACGGGTACTAGTCATGTTTGATCGAGGGCAAATCGACTTAGAACCAGGAATCTTGGATGAAGGAAAATCCTCAGTACCGTGGCTTTGAAATTGGTGACGTGATTGGGCAAGCTGAAATCATGATGCGTTTGCATCCTAAGAAAAAAGAAGCTATTTCTCGGCTTAACGAAGCGATCCAATTTCTCACTAGTTCTGGAGCGATGGAAACCATTTTTAACAAATATCGATAGCAGATGATGTCCAAGAGCTTGCCAAAACAGTCATTAATCGAACGATATTATCAGACGACCCAAGATGCTGAAGAAGCTCTCCTTCAAACCATTTGTGATGCTGTCCTTCATCGGCTCCAGACCGAATCACGTGCAGGGTTGATTTTTCCAGGAGGTCGTTCGCCACGTCGCTTATTCACCCGACTGTGCCAACTGAATTTACCTTGGTCGAAGATCTGGGTGACTCTTTCAGATGAACGATTAGTTGCTCCAGACGACTTACAAAGTAATGGCAAACAAGTTCGAGAATTGCTTCTTCAAGAAAAAGCAGCATCGGCTCATTTTGTTCCATTTGTGTCGAAACCCTTTGTGGAAGCAATCGACCAAGTAGAAAAGCGGTTGGTCGAATTTCCATGGCCTGCCGATGTTGTCATGCTTGGTATGGGGGATGATGCTCACACAGCCTCTTTGTTTCCAGGACAGTTTCCAGAAATGAGTACCGCGTCAAACTTGGTCATGGAAGCAACCGCTCCTTCAGAACCTCGGAATCGTATCAGTCTAACCCCCAAGTTTTTGCTCAATGCTGAGCGTATTATTCTTTGGGTGAACACCCCCACCAAACTGGCACGCTACCAGGAAGCAAAAACGAACAGTAATGCCGATAAACTGCCAATTTCGTTTTTATTTGATCAATCTGAAACGATAGTGGAAGCTTATCTAATTTCTTCTGGAAACTCATAGAACTCAGCAGATGACAGTGGATTCTGTAGAATCTGTTTGCCATCTAGCTGTTGAAAATTAGTGAAATAGAAATATTTTTTTTATCACGCTTATTTGTTTTTGTTTTGCCCAAGCAGTGGCGGGGAGGTTGATTTGTTTTCGGCTTCTTCGATCATACTAAGGATTGTTTGCAACAGTGGACGGGAAGTGGAATCTCCTTTGTAGAAATTGCTCACTGCTGAAGCGTAACACTTATGTTGGAGAGCAATATCCGTTACATAAATGCCTAAAGATTCGGCATGTCGTCGCAACTTGCGAAGTTCAGATTTGGGTAAGCGATGGGATCGTCGTGGTTTCATAAAACCTCTATTTGCTTAAGGGTATTTGGAAAAGTGCAACTTTAGAGCAGAAAAAAAATCTATTCTTTGAGTTGCAATGAAATAAAACCCTTAGGCTAGATGGTATCAGAAACATCCCTCAAAAACTGAGATTTGCAGATTTCCCGGAAATCTGAGATAGTAGTCGTATCTGCCTTCGGGCGGTTTGGGTCGGGATGATTGGGTTGGTAGCCTTTGAGCATCCCGACCATTGCTTCGGCGGTTCCGAAGATTCTTAAAGCACAGTGAAAACTGAGCCTGAATAAAATTTGAAAATCTAAGTGTGTATAAATAATTGATTTCGTTTCAGTTGATTCTTGTTAAGAATTTATTTGAACGTTTGGTTTGTAGTTAATACATTGAAATTATGATTTTTTATAAATAAATCATCTTATGCATTTCTACAAATTCGATGAATTTTGGTTATATGACTACAATTAGCTTTTTCTATATGGAATGCCTGTAGTGAAGATATTTGAAGACTAATAAAGGTTTTAGAAACTTGAAAAGTGTTGCTGTGGTTTGTTTTGAATGAACTCGAGATTATTTTCATATTATCCTCTTTTTCTCAATGAATGATATCGAAATTCGAGAACATTCGTAATAGATTAGTTTTATCTCTAAAATACTTATTTTTATCTGTTTTCTAGTTAGTCTTGGAGATATTTTAAGATTCACCGTACAAAATGTGATGCTTAAAACTGAATTTATTTATTTTAAGAGATAAATAAAGCTTTTTAATGTAAAATTTCACGTATTTTCGTTTAAAAGTCAAATTATTTTGTTTTTTTAGATTATTTTAATATATAGCGTAAAAATATTTTTTTAGCGTAGTGATTCTCTTGAGAATGGCTGATTTGAGTTGAACTGTATCAACACAATCGGATCTTTGCAGGGCTTGAGTTAAGACAATTTGAGAAATTTTGTTTCAGCTAGGAGAATGTCTAAATTATAAATATTAAGGAAAATATATTTTTAATGATGGAATACTAAATGCCCTTGTTCGATATCCACTGCTATTTTGCTACCAGCAGGTAGGGAACCGTCAAGAATTTTTGAAGCGAGAACGTCTTGGATTTCTCGTTGGATCGTTCGTTTGAGAGGACGTGCCCCAAATGCAGGATCGTGGCTTTTTTTTGCAAGATACATATAGGCAGTATCGGTGAGAGTGAAGTGAATGTTTTGTTCGTTTAAACGCTGTTGCAGCGTTTGGATTTGTAAGAGGCAGATTTGCCGAAGGTGAGGCAAAGTGAGACTTTTGAATATGATCACTTCATCCACTCGATTGAGAAATTCAGGACGGAAGTTTTGCAGTAACTCTTTTTCAATTTTGGAAGGCACCTCTTCAAAACTCCCTGTTTCTTCTGCGTTGAGAATAGCTTGATGAGCTAAATTGGTGGTCATGATGATCGTTGTGTTTTTGAAGTCAACCCGGCGGCCTTGGCTATCGGTAAGATGCCCTTCGTCTAAGATTTGTAAAAAAAGATTGAACACATCTGCATGAGCCTTTTCGATTTCATCAAAGAGTAATACTGCGTACGGGCGACGGCGGATTGCTTCTGTTAGTGCTCCTCCTTCTTCGAAACCAACATATCCTGGAGGTGCTCCAATCAATCGGGTTGCTGAGTGCTTTTCCATATATTCAGACATATCGAAACGAATGAGCGATTTTTCATCATCAAACAAAAACTCAGCTAGAACTCGAGCCAGTTCGGTTTTTCCCACGCCTGACCCACCCAGGAAGATAAATGATCCAATAGGACGGTTGGGATCTTGTATTCCAGCACGTGCCCTTCGAATCGCGTTGGATACACTTGCCAAAGCTTCCTTTTGACCAATAACTCGTTCTCCCAATCGATGTTCCATATGAGCGAGTTTGCGTTTTTCTTCTTCTAACATCTTGGCGACAGGGACCCCGGTCCATTGTGACACAACAATAGCGATGTCTTCTTCATCCACTTCCTCTTTAAGCAATCGGCTGTTGCCGTTAAGGTCTAACCGAAGATTGGCCGTTTTGAGTTGTTTCTCTAAATCATCAAGTGTCTCGTAATGTAATCTGGCAGCCAATTCGAAATTGCCTTGGCGTTGAGCTTCCATTTCTTGTGTTTTGGTGTGTTCAATCGATTCTTTAAGAGTGTGGACCCGTTTTAATTGTGCTCGTTCTTCTTCCCAAATCTGCTTCAAATGTTGGCTCCGTTCTTTCAATCCGAGGATTTCGTGCTGGAGTTCTTTTAAGCGATTTCGAGTGGCCGGATCATTTTCCTTTTGCAGGGCGGTATGTTCGATTTCCAGATGCATGATTTTTCGATCCAACTGGTCTACCTCTGTGGGAAGAGAATCCATCTGAATGCGTAATGTGGAAGCTGCTTCGTCCACTAGATCAATGGCTTTATCGGGCAAATAGCGTTCCGTGACGTAACGTTGGGCAAGGCTAACCGCAGCTAATAAAGCTGCATCTTTGATCTTGACGGCGTGATGTAATTCGTAACGAGGTTTGAGTCCACGCAGGATCGCAACGGTAGAGTCCCAATCCGGTTCTTCAACGAGGATTTGCTGAAACCGTCGTACCAGGGCCGCATCCTTTTCAACATACTTTTTGAACTCATTTATCGTAGTGGCGCCGATACAATGGAGGACACCGCGAGCAAGAGCTGGTTTGAGTAAGTTGGCTGCATCAACATTGCTTTCCGATTTTCCAGCCCCCATGAGCATATGCATTTCATCAATAAAAAGGATGATTTCACCGGAAGCGGCTTCCACTGCTTTCAATAAGCTTTTCAGACGAGATTCAAATTCACCTCGATACGTTGCTCCAGCAATCAAAGCTCCCAGATCGAGGCTCAATAATCGCTTCTCTTTGAGCGAGTCAGGAACATCTCCATGTAAAATGCGATATGCCAATCCTTCTACAATTGCAGTTTTTCCAACTCCAGGTTCTCCGATCAATACTGGATTGTTTTTCATACGACGACAGAGGATTTGAATAAGCCGACGGACTTCTTCGTCACGGCCAATGACTGGGTCCAAATGGTTTTCTCGAGCTAGCTGCAGAATATCAGTGCAATAGGCTTCAAGGGGATTTCTGGCAGAAAAGTCGGAGCTAGTTTCTTGCTCACGTTGAGTGACTTTAGCAAACTGTTGCAAAAGCGAATCAGAGGTAACGTTATAATTTAACAGCACTTCTTGGGCTTTTCCTGCCTTATGACGTACGATTCCTAAGAGTAAATGCTGTGGATTGACAAACTCTTCCGAAAGCAACAAGGATTCTTGCTCAGCCTGCAAAATCACAGCATGTAGATTTCGTGAAATATAGGCTTGTTCCACTGGTTCCGTTTGCTTGGGAAGTTCCAATAACAATTGGTTGATATCCTCCCGGATTGCGGTTGGGTTTGCCCCTACCTTTCGTAAATAGGGTTCTACTAAGCCGTCTTCCTGTATTAACAACGCATAAAGCAGATGCTCGGGTTCTATTTTACTATGAGCAAGTTGTTTGGCATGCTGTTGTGCAGCAATAAGGGCTTCTTCTGCCTTAATAGAAAAATTTTTGAGTGAGATTCCCATAAACTTTCAACCCATTGAAATGGTATGTGTTTTGCTTTCCGATAAGGAGAATTGTTAGTGATGTAACCAAAACCCCATACGTTAAACTAGGAGAACCTATGAGCACTGTGACGGAAACCACTGCCAAACCATCGGTATCTTCAGAATGGCATGAACTGGCAAAGCTGGTTTTTCTTGACTCAACTTATTCAGACCACCGTAAATTGTTTCTAGCAACGGCGGTTTTATTGCTCCTCATCACCCTACTCTTTTTCGGCTAGCCGTCCGATTCTTCTCCCCTCTATTTTATCGCTAAATGCAGTCTAGCGAAACCGTTTCCGATAGAAGAAAATACGTTTTAAATACAATTAATGACGGTTTCCTGACTGTTTGCTGCGATAAATATCTGCGCGAGTAGTCTTGCTTTCCATGCGGAATCAACATAAAATTATCGGCTTATTGTGAGGTTCCTTCTATATGAATTAAAAAAGAACCTATGGAGTACTGCCGGTGACTCACATTTAGGTTATCCCTGCGTTACGTGATGGTTTTAGAAACCTATACGGTGGGGGCATGGGATAGAAAGATCCAAAACCATCCAATTCTGAACTGACCACCGTCTTCATCCGTCTGAATTCCAACGACTTTTCACTGAAAATATACCATGAGCTATCAGGAAATCGATACCTTCCTCCGGAGTCAAGGAGGAGAGCTTGGAACGATTGCTGAAGTTTCCCTCCCTTTAAGATACGCCGCAGGAGTAGCGCAAGAAATTTTTTCGTTGACCCAGAACGCTGCAATTTTGGAGGCTAAAGCCTTTAGTGCGATTCGATTTCGGGGTCCGGATGCAGCAAAGTTTTTACAAGGCATGGTGAGTAACGACATTCGGATAATCGAAATGGGGCAGATTCAGCCAAATCTCATCTCTAATAATCGTGGGAAAATCTTAGTACATATTGATATTTTTCGTTCGGAAGAAGAAGAATATCTTGTATTGACTGATCCTAGCCAAGGTCCTTATGTACAAGGACACCTAGAACATTTCCATATTCGAGAAGATCTGGAAATTGAATCCCTTACACCTGATTTTCTTCGTTGTGACGTCTTGGGACCCCAAGCAGAAGAAACATTATTTGTATTGGGATATAATCGTGAATTTCCCCAATGGACTTTCGAAGATACAACCATTGTTACAGGCTCTTTTCCTCTAGGGAAAGTTCCTCGTTTTATCAATTTGGTCCCTCAAAAAAAATATCTATCTCTCCTGAAAACTTTGCATGAACGACCACATACTGCTTTTGTTGGTTTCGAAGCTTTTCATCAAGTGCGTGTGAATGAGGGCATTCCTTGGCCTGGTATCGACTACACGCCAGACCGTTTTCCCCAGGAAGCCTCACTACGAGACCATATTTCTTATACAAAAGGTTGCTATATAGGGCAGGAAACCCATGCACGGATGTATCACCGTGGTCATCCAAATTGGAAGTCGGTAGGGCTAGACCTACCCGCAGAATTGGAATTACAAGCTGGGCAAACTCTATTTGAAATGGAAGAAGAAGTTGGGAAAGTGACCAGCATAAGCCGCATCCAAAAAGGTGGGAGGCGTAAAGGTATTGCATTTCTAAAATATAAATCGGTGCAAAAGAAAGCTTTACTGGGAATTGATGCTGTTGCCCCACCAGAAATTGTACAATTTCCTTTAATCACGGATCATGAGCCATGAATAATACCATCACCCTTACAAAACCTCGGAGTAGCATGAACTTATCGAAATCCCAACTGCTTGTCTGGATAGGATCTCCTATCGTTGCCCTTCTTTGGCTGTTCGGATTAACGTGGCTAGCCTATTATGAGTCACTGGATGTGGTCTTTCATTTTGATGACATCCCGTTTATTCAAGAAAATCAAAGTGTTCGGAATTTAGGACAGTTGATTCAGGAAATGATTCATCCATTTAATTCTGGGCGTGCAATTCCTTTACTTACCTTTCATCTGAATTATGTCCTGCATGAGTTTGAAGTCCAAGGCTATCATTTCGTCAATATCTGTATACATGGCATCAACGGATTCTTGGTATACTTGTTGGTATTGCGGGCTTTGGCTGTAACTTATACCTCTTCATCCAATTGGAGATCGGATAAGGAGCGATCATCGCTCATTCAGCTCACGGCCTATAGTGTTGCTACTCTCTTTGTTGTTCATCCTTTGCTGACTGCTTCTGTGACTTACATTACTCAGCGTAGTGGACAGTTAGCGACCACCTTCTACGTTTTGGCATTTTGGAGCTATTTACAAGCGCGTCTTTATGCAGAAAAGCAGACTTGGAAGAAAGCGATAATTTGGGGGCTTCTCACAGTTTTTTGTTATTGGCTCGCGTATAAAAGCAAATCAATGGCGCTGACATGGTTGTTGATTCCCGTATTTTATGAAATTGCAACTCGTGTAAAAGACCCTAAGCGTTTGCGTCCTTTCTTAAAGGTGGGGGTTGCTATGTTAGGGGTATTTGTACTCTTGGTAATAGGGTATTTCAGTCGAACTCATTATTTGTCAGGTAACTATTTTGTAGGATTCAACTCCGAAACGCTCTGGGGGCCTTTCGAGCATTGGCAAGCGATGTCGCGAGCCATGGTTGAATATATGAAATTTATGGTGCTTCCTCTTCCACAATGGTTGAATATTGATCATGATTTTACTATTTCGCACCATACGATTGACTGGGTAGCAATGCTTGCATTTTTCGGCCATATTTCGTTGCTTGGTTTTGGGTTGTTTATTGCCAAAAAGGGGCATCCGTTAATAGTGATGGGGATTGGATGGATTTATATTTCAATGGGGCCTTACATCATAGTACCAGAGCGAGACTTGCTAGTCGAATATAAGGCGTATTTGCCTACCGTAGGATGGATGTTGATTTTAGCCGATTTACTATTTTGGCTGTACCAAAAGCCTAAATTGTTACGCCCTCTGGCTGCTGTGATAGTCGTGTGCTTAGTTTTAGGTTTTTTCGGAACCAAGCAGCGCAACGCAGCTTATGCCACCACAGCGAGTGTATGGAAAGATGCGATCAGCAAAGCTCCTTACAAAGCTCGTACTTTACACAACTTAGGCTTTGCTTATGCCGATGAGGGACACTATTCGGCAGCACGAGTGTATTTTCAAAAATCTTTACAAATGAGCCCAGGTTTTGTGCTGGCCCGGTTGAATCTGGCCCGTGTTTTTGCCCGACTAAACGAGCGAGAAGAAGCTCTAAAAGAATATGGAATTTTGATTCAGCTGTCTGCAAGTTTTCCAGTTGGGGAGTTGAGAGGAATGGTGTTGGACTCCCACTTTGAGTCAGCTCAAGTCTATATAACACAGCGGGATTTTCAAAAAGCGCTGCATCACCTTAATATTTTGGTGAACGATTATGGTTCGCAAAACGTTAAAGTTTATCTAGCATTGGGAAAAGTGTATTTGGAGATGCAGGACTATGCTAATGCAAAACAATATTATGAAGGTGTGGCACAATATTTTCCTGAAGACCCAGGAATTATGCGTGACTTGGGGGTGATTTCCATCAAGGAACAAAAACCCGCGGAGGCGATTCAGTATTTGCTCAAATCAGTAAAGAATGAGCAGAATCCGGCCGCTTATAACAACTTAGGTATCGCTCACTTGATGTTGGGTAATCCGCTTGCTGCTTCACAATCATTTCAGAGAGCATTACAAATTGCTCCAGGTTATGAAGAAGCAACTAAAAACTTGCTGCTTTTGAAACAAATGGAATCCAAGCAACAACAATAATTGTTTGCAATTTTCTGCACGCTCAGGTTTTGGGCGTGCTATTTCCATTCTGAAACCCCCTCAAATATTCTTCCCACTCCATAGGGAGTAAGTATTTCTTCTGATTGTTACATTCTTTACAGCAGGGAACAATATTGGACTTTGTGCTCTTGCCTCCACGAGCTAAAGGAACAATATGATCCATCGTAAGAGTTTTGGCAGGGAATACACCATGACAATAATAGCAGCTATTTGTAGCCCTCTTATTTTTCCACCATTGTGATTTGCGGAGGTCTTGGGCTTTGCGTTTTTCTTTGGCGATATCTTCTGAACTCACAGAAGTAAAAAAAACATCGTCGTAATTGCTCATAGAGTCAGCCGTTTTTGAATGGATAATTAATAATTTTGTTAGGTATTTATTGTTGCTGTTGATAAAATTTTAATCGTTGTTGGGCAGATTGCTGATAAGTAGAATCGGATTGAGCGAGATCTTGATAAATATCTAATGCTAAACCGATCTCACCAGATTTTTCTAAAGATTGTGCCAACTTCCACTGAGCTTCTAAAGCATTGGGATGATCGGGATGTTGCCGAACAAAGTCATGAAATTCCATTGCCGCCATTGGGTAATCTTTTGCTGCAAAATGAGTTTCGCCAGTTAAGTAATGTGCTTCCACTGCATTTGGGTGATCCGGGTACTCTTCGCGAAGCTGCTGGAACTGCTGAAGTCCTTTTTCGTATTGTTGAGCTTGAACTGCTTGCCAACCGGAGTCTAGAAGTCTATCCACGTTTGGCAAAGAACGCGATGGACGCGGAGTATTGGTTGGATTTTTTGAGCTTGTCAATGGCGAGGTGGACGGAGCTGGACGAACCGTTGCCGGTTGTTTTACCGCTGACCGAACCTCCTTTTGGGGAGGGGCTGGAGCTTCAGGTAAAACCGTCTGTGGTGTTGATTCAGAACGAGAAACACTTCTAGGAGCAGTCGCTGGAACGGACGGAGCATCCCCGTTGCTATTTTGCTGATAAATAGCATCTAAAGCGAGCCGCAATTCCCTGACATTTTTTTGCAGTCTTTCGAATTGACTAGCCTGTTTACGTAATTTTAGATCTTGGCGTTCTATTTGTTGTTCTAACTCAGTAACACGTTCTTCCTGTTGCTGCGGAATTTGTAAAAGCAACATATTTTGATTTTGCTTTAAACGCTGTAATTCCTCCACTTCTTGTTTCAATTCTGCCACTTGAGAACGGAGCTGTTGGTTGTTTGCTTGTTCTTCTTCCAATTGAGTTATACGTGTTTTTATTTCGGGTATTGGTGATACGACTGTGGGGCGTGGCTTAGGCTGAGCACCACAACTGCTAAGCCACAACATTCCGAACAATATCCCCCAATGGAACCACAGGTTTGGATGATGTTTCATAAGCGACCTCTCTTTATTCGAAACGTCGTCCTGTCCAGGACGGAGATTTTTCTTCAAATCCTTTTGATGTACTGGTTAACCGACGTAATCCGGTGCCATCTAAAAATACGATATACAATTTAAACTCTCCACTTCGATTGGAACTAAAAACGATCTGCCTACCATCTGGAGACCATGCCGGTTGTTCTGAGTGATAAGGACCTCTGGTTATTGCCCGAATGTTTTCTCCGAAGATATCCATGATGTAAATCTGGTCACGCCGAGCAACAGTTTTTGTAAACGCGATCCAACGTCCGTCTGGACTCCAAGCTGGATCTGTATTGCGGATGCCGGTGAAGGTCAATCGAGAAATCTCGTTGCTGTCATTGCGCAGGTGCATGACATAAATCTGCTCATTACCTGCACGATCTGAAACAAACAATAAATATCGACCATCGGGAGACACAGCAGGGTAGGTATCGATGGAAGGGTGTCGTGTCAAACGACGAGGTTTGAGATTGTCTAAACTCAGTCTGTACAGCTCCGGGTTGCCGTCCTTACTCAATGTGATGACAAGTTGTTTACCGTTGGGAAACCAGGTACCTCCACTATTGATTCCACGATGGCTAGCAAGAATTTTCGTCGGTCCTATAAGGTCATCATAAACCAAAGAACTGCCGCTTCGACCTATTGTAGTATACACAATTCCATTTCCTTGTGGACTCCAGCGGGGCGAAATCGTAATAGAACCAGTTCTGGAAACCCCATCTAGCTTTTCACCGTGAGTACTCGTGCGTGCGATCAGTTTGTTGTAGCCTGGTTGCTTGAAAGTAAAAGCTAGCGTGGATCCTAGAATTCCAGGTTTCCCTGTTATTTTTTCGGTCAATTGGTTTACCCGTTCCATTACTATCTTTTCTTCTAAGCGATTGCCTGCCATTGGGGTTTGCAGTGTGAACAGACCGATCCCATCGCTGTCTTTCAGTTGAAATTGAAGAGTGTTGGTCGTGATTCCTCGAATGAGTTCCAAATTGAGTTGAAAATCAATCGTTCCTTCTTGAACACGGCAATAACGATTTTGCGGCTGGTATAGCTTAAATGCACCACTCCAGCATAAATTTTTTTCTATCATCGTCAGCCAAGTTTGTGACTTGGGGTGGCCTCGAAAGCGATCTGTAGTGCTTACTGATAGCACAAAACGTTCAAACGTAAATCCGCCTAAGCGGACAGTTTCATCCGAATAAATTTGTGACCAAAGAATAGTTGGGGTGAGCATTGCGAGTATCCCAATCATCCAACAAGCTGTCCATTTTCGTATCATTTGTTTCTACCTGAAAGATTGATCAATTTTTGCCTATTTCGAAGAAATGTTTACAGGCACAATATAAGGAGGGGCTTTGGCAAGTTCTGCTAAGAGTGGCGGAAAACGAGCCGCCTTTAAATTATTAACCGCAATCGAGTCAAATGTTTCGATTCCGCTGGATTCAACAATTTTAGCATCGAGTAGTTCACCATTCATGCCAATCGTCAATTGAATGGTCACTTCCAGACCTTCTTCAAAGTTTTGAGGAGCATATAAGCTAACAGCTTCTGCAATGAGTGAATTGTAGGCATCCTTAGCACGGCTTAACTTAAAATCTCCCTGTATTGGTGAAGCGCCAGCACTAGGTGCGTTTTGAGAAGGTAAGGGAGGCAATAAAGGCACTGTGGGGCTGGAAGTGGGGCGTTGTGGCGCTATCGATTTCGAAGCAACTGGAGCTGAAACAGGGGCAGGAGCAGGAAAAGAAACTGAAAGGTTAGGATTGGAAAGCGATGCAGGTGTGGGTAAATTTCGCTGAACTGGAGCGATTTCAACATCTAATGGTTTCACATCCGGCTGTTCTTGTATTTCTAGTTCGGTGGGGGCTACTGGCTCCAACTGAGAGGGAACTGGTAAGGGCAGTTTAGGCTGCAAAGGTTCTAGCTGTACATCTGGGAGACCAGGGGTAGAAGGGCGGGGAGCTGAAACTTTCGGGCGAGGCAATGCTTGAGGAGATACAGGCTTGGCTTCAAACTTGGGGAGTAGGGCTGCTGGCTTAGCTGTTGGTACTGGGCGAAGTGATGGGGTCGGAACAGGCAATTTTTTATCTGGCATGACGGGTTTTCGAATCACATCTGGCTTTCCCACAGTAGGTTTGGGCAATTCTTTTGGAATGTAGATTGGTTTTGCCAAAACAGGTTTGGGGGGAGAAGGCTTTGGAGGTGTTTTTTTTACTACTGGTGCTGGGGGGGAAGGTTTGGGTTTAGGTTTGGGGTCTGGTTTCGGTTTCACAGCTGCCTTGGGTTTGGATTCCGGTTTCGGTTTTGCAGCCGTGTTGGGCTTAGGCTTGGACGAAACTTTAGGTTGGGTTTTTGAAGGTGATAAAGATTTGACATCACTTTGGGGTTGGGGTTTTGGTTGTTGAACTGTCGCAGCCTGAGGAGTTGGTTGCTTAGGAGGGGGTAGAGGTTTGGGAGATGGCCTTGGAGAGGGTTTTTGGGAAGGCTTGGGATTGGAAATAGACGCCGTAGGTCGTGGTGTCGCAAATTTAACCCCAACTTTTACTTTATTCATTTTAAGGTCTGCTTTGATCGGCATGGGATTGATCATTAGCAAAGCCACAAATAAGACTAAATGGAAGATAAGTGAAATCCCTACCCATAATGAAAATTTACCATTAAATAAGGCTCCTTGTCCCATTATTAACTCCTATTACTATAGTGAGGTCGTTGAATAAATTTGGGCGTTACATTGGATGATAATCAGAGAACATCTTTAGATGCAATCAATGCAGTCTGAATCATGCATTTTCTAGTCTAATACCATTTTTGGGGATGGCCAAGGATGGATTCAACAATTTCTCTGCATCCCCTATGAATCCTGACTCCGTTTCTTTTTCTGTTTGTAATTCACGAAAGTAAGTGTTATATCCGCTCAGCCTTCTATTTATGCGGCGCAGCGGCCCGCACCAGTCAGTCGAGATGGACTTAATTAACCTAACTTAAGTTGCATCATTTCTAGTCTCTTCGTTAAGCTGGAAGAATTAAGTCGGAGCTTGACTTCTCCAGGGAACGAAGATAGAGGGTGCGTTGAAAGTTACGGCAAAAATCCTTTTTTGTCATAAGGACATGGCTGCCCATTGATGATTAACCCCATTGTAAGGAAAAAATATCATGACGAAAGCAGAATTGATTGCAGAAATCGCTGAAGATGTCGAAAGAACTAAGGTGGACGCTGAACTGTTCCTCAATGCCACGTTAGAAGTCATTATTAAGACTCTGAGTAAAGGAGAGTCGATTCCATTGATTGGATTTGGAACGTTCTCAGTTGCCGAGCGTCCAGCCCGTACCGGCAGAAATCCTCAGACGGGTGAACCTCTTAAAATTGCTGCATCCAAAACTGTAAAATTTAGTGTAGGCAGTAAGCTTAAGGAAGCTGTCAACTCATAAGATAAGCGTTACTCCATCCCTAGTTTTAGGGGGAAGTACGAAGATGTTCGTACTTCTCCAATCTTTGAATTCCCTACCTCACATGCGCTCTGGCGGGACAATTCCCAGTAAATATAATCCACACTTTAGCGTTTCAGCAACACAATGAAACAGTAATAGGCGTGCAGCTTGTAGCTCTTGCGTTTCTGCATATTTCACAGAGCAGGTTTTATAGGCTCTGCTGAATGCTTTAGCGAGTTCATACAAAGCTCGAGAGATCAATGAGGGGCGAAACTGTGCTCCCGCATTCCATACAATTTCATTAAATTCAAATAGTTGGCGTATCAACAAATGTTCGTTAGGATCAGACAAGAGAAAGTAGTCAACATCTGGGGAAATGTTGCGCTCGATTTGTCTCGCGATGCTCCGAATCCGCACATAAGCATAAACCAAATAGGTACCGGTATCCCCTTCGGAGACTGTCCATTCCTTCATAGAAAAGGTGATTTGTTTATTGGGGTCTTGGTTAAGCATACCATATTTGATAGCAGCCACTGAGACGCGACGTGTGGTTTCTTCAATCTCAACATCGCCCCATTCTCCTCGATGCTTATTGAGAAAATTGGATTGAATGAAGTCGCGCATTTGGTTTCGCAGTTGGGAGAAAAGGACCACATTGCCTGCTCGTGAACTCATTTTACCTGAAGGTACCATAACTAAAGCATAGGGTAGGTGAAAACAATGTTCTGCTTGGCGATATCCCATCCGTTTTAGTGTGGCAAATACTTGCCTGAAATGGAGCGTTTGTTCTGAACCTACCACGTAAATCGAACGCTCAATATCAAACTCATCAAATTTTCGTTTGGCTAATGCGAGATCTTTTGTTGAGTATAGTGTGTTTCCATCAGATTTGAGCAAAAGGAAAAAGCCTAGTTTTTCGTTTTCCAGATCGATCCCAATCGCCCCATCAGAACGTTGGAACACACCTTTTTCCAATTCTGCTAAAACGATTTGTTTTCCATGCTCATCTACCTGCGATTCGTAGAAAAAATGATCAAACTCTACATCCAACCATGCATAAATTTCGTTGAAATCGTCTAAAGACCACTGCCGTGTCTCTTGCCATACCTTAGTTATTTGAGGTTCACCTTCTTCCAAGCCTTGAAGAATTTGGCTGATTTCCTTTTGGTAAAGCTCCGCTTCTTCTGGAGAGGCTTCTTCTAGTTTTTGTGTGGCTTTCATGTACAAGGTCCCTAACCATTCTCCTCGAAGTGCTTCGGGAGCCGGTGCTTCATTGTGATTTTGGTAGTACCAAAGGCACTTGGCAATATGAGTTCCAACATCCCCAATGTAATTGGAACCTACTAAATCGTATCCATTGTACCGGTAGATACGGCACAAACTGTCGCCGAGCGCTACATTCCGCATGTGTCCTACATGAAAGCCTTTGTGGGTATTAGGTTGAGAGTACTCAATCATAACTCGTTCGCGAGTGGGTTGAGCATTCTCTTGGAAAAAGGTCCCGTTTTCGATTTTTGGCAGGATAGAGGTTGCCATATAAGCGATAGAAACTCGGAAATTCACATAGGGACCTTCTGCTTGAGCTGAAACAAATTCTTTGGAAGCTTCGATAGCAGGTTGCAATTCTTCCGCTAGATTGGTGGCGATCAGATGGGGAGCACGACGAAACAATTTAGCAAAGGTGAAACAAGGAAGCGCGTAGTCTCCCATGTCTGAAGAAGGGGGAGTTTTTATAATCTCTGCAAGGGCTTCAGGGGGTGGGACGTGATGGCTTTGAAATTGTTGGAGAACCGTACCGACCAATCGACCAATAGCGATTTTGAATTGATTTTGCATAGTATTCTGAGTTTGGGAATTGGAAAATTAGATAGTTCTGCTGCTATCAAACCTCGAAAGAACGAGCAGGTGTCACATCATGTCAATCGAGAGCAATGGAGGACAGCAAGTCAATCGAGTCAAGTACACTGCCGGTGCCCATTGCAACACTGGTGAGAGGGTCATCGGCGTGAGAAACTGGAAGACCGGTACGTTCACGGAGTAGAATATCCATCCCTTCTAGTAGAGAGCCGCCACCAGCGAGAATAATACCTTTATCGACAATATCGGCAGCCAATTCCGGTGGGGTTCGCTCTAAGGCGTTACGGACAGTATGGACGATCGCTTCACAAACGTCAGACAGGCACTCACGAATTTCAGTATCACTGAGAACAAGGGTTTTGGGAATACCAGTCACGAGGTCACGGCCCTTGACTTCAATAGTTTTTTGTTCTTCCAATAGATAGGCAGACCCGATGCTGATTTTAATTTCTTCAGCTGTTCGTTCTCCGATGAGCATGTTGTATTTCTGTTTGATGTACAGCACAATAGTCTCATCCATTTTATCTCCCCCAATGCGGGCCGAATCACTATAGACGATGCCAGAGAGGGAAATCACAGCGACTTCGGTGGTACCTCCTCCGATGTCCACAATCATGTTCCCACTGGCCTCGGTGATCGGGAGGCCGGCACCAATGGCAGCTGCCATTGGTTCTTCAATAAGAAAAACTTCTTTAGCCCCAGCAGATTTGGCGGACTCCCGGACCGCCCGCTTTTCCACTTGGGTGATTCCAGAAGGCACGGCAATAATGATTCGGGGTTTGAATTTTACGAAGTTTTTGCGGCTTTGCACCTGGCGAATGAAATATCGTAACATTTCCTCCGCAATGGCAAAATCAGAAATCACGCCGTCCTTCATAGGGCGAATCGCATAAATCGAGCCAGGAGTTCGACCAAGCATGACCTTGGCTTCTTGGCCGACAGCTAAGACTTTGTAATTGCCTCGAGAATCCTGTTTAACCGCCACCACGGAGGGTTCGCGTATGACAATGCCGTGTCCTTTCACGAATACCAAAGTGTTAGCCGTTCCCAAGTCAATAGCAATATCTTCTGAAAAATAGTTGACGATAGAATTCAGTATTCCCACAAAACCTCATTTCACAACAATGGGGAAAATAATATTAAGGGTAGTTGGAGACAGTGAAGACATGCACCGGATGAGAGCTGAACGGGGAAGGAGATTGATGTCATATCCTTATTCTTGTCCATGAAAATACACTGGCCCTCCTAGCCGGTCCGAATCTTAGGCAAGTATCGCTTTGAAAAATTGCCCGGTTTAAAATCATCATGATTTTGATACTTTTTCACGCTGAACGATGCGTCCACGGGTTAAATCATAGGGAGACAATTCCACTTTGACAGTATCTCCGGGAAGTACCCGAATTTTATACATTTTCATTTTACCGGACAGGTGTCCGATGATGACATGATCGTTTTCTAGCTTCACTCGAAATACTCCTTTCGAGGAATCGATCACCGTACCTTCAAAAACTAATTTTTCGTTTTCTTCGCTCAAAAGTTCCCTTTCTTGGATAGTGTGATTGTCTGGCTTATCGTAGAATTCACATCAATTGGAATCTCCGATAGAAACCTCTTTTGATTCAATTGTTTATGAGCAGCTTAAGATTTTCGAAATTGGATCCATCCCTTGCTGAGCAACAACACGGTGATATAGCAGAAAATCACATCAATAAAAAGTCTCTGAATCACTTGGTCCATTAGTTCATACGTAGGGAGGCCTGAAATTCGAGAAAATTGTGGTGCAAAATCACTTACCATAAATAAAAAGATTCCCAAAATCAGTGTCATTTCCGACAGGGAACCGCGTAATATCTGGCAAAATGGAAACAGGGCAAGGACCAGGAAACAACCCCGTATCCATAAATAGATCAAGTTTTGATTCCACACGGGGCCTGGCTCTAAAAAGGATTGCAACGTAGCAATCAGAGGTATTCCTTCAAACCAGTTAAATATACTGCGTGTGAGCAGGTATATCCCAACATAAGCCAGTGCTGCTGTGGGAAAACGCAGAAACAATCCAGGGGAATGCTGAGGGTGTAAAAGTGCAAAGAAATCTTTCAAGGTGAGCTGAAATTGGCGAGGAGTGATTAACAAACTTGCTAATCCCGCCACGACAAAGGATGGGAGGAGATCCGGCATGATCACTAACCACCACACGGTTTCCCAATCATTTTTCCAGAGCAGGTGTTCTGGAAAAGCTCCTGGGGGACCCATTAATAGTAAAACCAGGCTCATTATCAGGAAACTGGTTGTGCGATGCCAATAGATGCGCTGGACTAAAGGGCGAATCGTCACTCCAATTAAAACTCCAGAAAGTAGCATCAGTTTGAGATCAATTTGCGACGCCAATGCAGGGTCCCACCAATGAATCATCAGTATTTTAGAGCCAGTATATCCAGCTCCAATCGTAATGGGGCCAAGATAAGTAACGAAGTTGCTTGACGAGGAGGGGGGACGTGCCCGCAGTCGAGGCATAGATTAGATCTTTTGGAATTTTTCGTAATATTTGGCTAAGCGGACATTCAACTGATACTCCTTGATCAACTGCTGGCACAATTGCTGTAAAGATTTAGGAGTCAGAGACAGTTCCTCCAAATGTTGTCGGCCAAAAGGAGTTTGCTTGATATGTTCAATCGCTTGCTTTGCTGGTTCAGGATGTTTCAAGATGCTGAGGACGTCTTCGGGGTGTAGGTCTTGAATAGCTTTGTTTCGTTCACGGGCAATCCACCGCTCCACTTCATGCAGACCTTCTAGAATCATTTGGTTGTGATCTTTGTAGATACTTAAGATGGGAATTTCTCGGCGTATCAAATGACTTGTTCGTCCCAACTGGCCTGCGAACTCAGCAAAATCGATTTGACCGGCTGGCCAATTGCATTGCAAGGCTGCCTTCTGGAGATTTTTGCACATCTGTTTGATAAACATGATAGTGCGAATCATACTCTTTTTGAGAACGGCCAATTCCTCATCCCCCAATTGTCGGCTGATTCTCAAAAACTCCAATAACGCTTGTCGTTCCGTGCCTCCCAGATTCATGACAACTGCATCGGCTAAAGTAAATATCACATAGCGAGGTTTATTGAATTCAACGCTCATGAACCGAAAGGGCATCCGAGCAAATTCCAAATAATAAGGCTTTTTTTCCTCGATCTCGTCGGACTCCACTTCTTGAAATGCTTTTTCACGAACTGCATAGGGGCTTAATAGAAATTCCACAGAATCTTCTTCATGAAGTTCGTCGCTTTCCAGGTCTTCTGGGGTTTTGATCACGACTGGATCTGCAAACCGAATTCGTTCGTATTCTAATATTTTTTGTTTAATTAGATGATTATAAACCAATTGTTGTTTGAACAATTCCGGGTTTCCTAAGGCTATTTTTAATTCTGGCGCATACTGGCGGCCAACGGAAGACAGTTTCAGGGATTCGAAGAATGAAGACGTTTGATCACTTTCGAGAAAGTGCTGAATCCATTCGGGGGCAATTTGCCCAACCATGCGATTTTTTTCGCGGGCCAGCCATCGTTCCGTTTCGAGAAGGGTATCGAGTAGGAACTGCTTGAAGCTGCACAACAATAGAAAATCGGGAAGGTATAAATGAAAGGTCTCGTGTAAATGGAGACAGGATTGTTTGAATCCATAAAACTTCAGTCGGTTTTTGCGGTCGAACATATCGACTCGGTCTGGTTTCAGTTTCCAATTTTTCACTAAGCGTTTCACAAGGTCCGTTATCAGGGGCATTTGCTGCTCAATGACACTCTTTTCCGTTACGGAAATCTGAGTGGTATGGAGTAGATAATCGATCAGCTCGTTTCTCGCTCGGTTGGGAATGTCGAGCAGAATCATTTCTCCCAATGTGAAGATATGAAATTGGGGTTTGCCATATTCGATAGTCAAGTAGCAGAAAGGCCATCCAGCTAGGCCGAAAATGTAATTTTTTTGTTGGGCTTCGGCAGGATCGTTCTGAAGCGTGTCAAACAATAGGGATTGTGACATGGTCGGATCGATGGCCGTGTCGTTGTCTGGGGCCAGTTCCAATTCATCTTCTTCCACTAGGAGAGAACCGGGTTTTTCTCCCAGGTACAGGGTTTCATTCCAAAACACATTTGCTTTCAAGCTTTCGTCGACCGATGGATTGTGCTGGACATCTTCATACTGAACGATTTCACGAATCGTATTGGCTGTGTACTTATAATAGGGCAGCAGGTTTTCTCCATGATAGGAATAGAATTCACGTAGCTTGGAAAACAAGAGCAACACATAGGAGGGAGACTGCTGATACAAGGCCTCTAGAATAAACGCCCGATCAGTGGGATGGATGTGTCCGAGAAAGACAAAGGTGTATTCGATATCTTGTCTTTGCAGCATTGCATATTGATCGAGCAGCATCTTGTGGAACTGTGGGCTGGTGAAATGGTACTGCTCGAATTCTTCATGAATGCCATCTGTATGCAAAGCCTCAGAGTCTAAGTCCAATACCGGATTCAGTTCGAGCAGCATTTCTTTGACTTCTGAAGGCACAGCTTGCCCCCGAATGCAGGAAAGGAACAGGGCACGAGAAAGCATGAGGTATAATCGTCGCAAATCATTAAGGAAGATAGCGGGGCGTTGATCTAACAAACACTCACGTGTCTCAACACATAATTCGTGAACAGCATTGTTGACTTGGTTTTTGAACGGAGCGAAACGTTTGGGATGCAGAAACGTTAGTTGAACAACTTTTTCGAACTCATCGTAAACCATCACAAATTGGGTAAACCGAAATAACAGGCGGGCAATCCGGTTGGTGATGTACATATATATGAAATTACTCTGCCTCTGGCGGTATTTTAGAAAGTCTTCCATGAGATCAAAGGTCATCAACGGATTGGTAATGAACAAGATGGCATCCGCTTCCCAAGGAATTTTGCGCAGAGAAAACCGAGTGAGATCATGGAGAGGCAATCGGTTTTTGATGTAAAGATTGAACAGCTGGCGGTTGGCAATACGAGCTAACACCGCAGTCATGGTATTGAGCCGGTTGGCAACTCCATCAGCCGCATCAATCTCTGCTACAGACTGAATTTCTTGAGCCAAGGCATCATCATTTTCGGCCAGAGACCGCATTTCTTCTTCTTGGGCTTTGATTTGTTCGCGAAGCCGTTCAAGAGTGGCATTGTGCGTGTCGTAAGCTTGGTAGAATTTACGGGAGTTGCTTTTGAGAAACTGATCAATGCGCCGGAATTGGCGCACCATTTTTTCCTTGCGGACTTGATCGGGAGATGCAGCAGGCATTCTTTCTCGCGGAGTCGGAAATTTTGTTTTGGGCAGTTCTCGGATATAGTGGGCAATTCGAAATTTGCTTTTTTAAATACCCTCAAATGTGGAGTCCGTCTATGAATTTATTTCCTAAAAATCCAACAAAACGGCTCCAATCTGGTGAGAAGATTCTGGCTTTGGATCGTCCAATTTTGGTGGGTGTTTTGAACGTCACCCCCGATTCATTTTCAGATGGAGGGCAGTTTTATGAACCCACTCATGCCCTTGAGCATGCTCGACAAATGATCCGTGATGGGGCCGATTGGTTGGATGTCGGTGGCGAATCCTCCGGCCCAGGATCAGAGGATGTTTCGCTCGAAGAAGAATTGGAGCGAGTGATCTCCGTCATTCAAGCGGTCCGGCAAGAAAGCGACGTATGGATTTCGGTGGATACTTACAAAGCGGAAGTAGCTCGGAAAGCGGTGGAAGCAGGAGCCGATGTGGTCAATGACGTCACGGCACTCAGGCGAGATGAGCAGATGTTGGAGTTCTTATTAGAGCAGCAAGTGCCTGTGATCATTATGTATTCTAAAAATGCGGACGCCCGAACTACCGTGCAAAACTTGGACTATAAAGATGTGATAAAAACGGTCCGCGAATTTTTTAAGGAACGCCTGGTCTGGATGCAAACACGGGGAATTCGGGCAGAAAATATTATCCTTGATCCGGGGATGGGCTTTTTTATCAGTGGAGTGGCACGTTACAGTTTTGAAATTCTACGAAGGCTTCCGGAAATGGCTGAGTGGGGCTATCCACTGATGGTCGGTGCTTCTCGCAAATCCTTTCTGGCCCGGGTTTCTCCAGGAAAGAATTTGGCCATCCATGAACGAGAAGTTCCCTCTGCTATCGCAACAGGAATTGCGGCTTGGAATGGAGCCACCCTCCTTCGAGTGCACGATGTCCCCCAAACGCGATTGGTTCTTGATACGGTGGAAGCCATCCAGTCTTCCTAAACAAATTTAGCGGCGCAGATTGCGGATCTTTCGTACATTTTCTGGTGTGATTTCTTTGGAGGAATTGCCCCAACTGTTGCGCACATAAGTTAAGACGCTAGCCGTGTCTTCGTCACTCAATTGTTGTGCATGCATCACCCCATTGTATTTTTGTCCGTTCACTTCAATTTCTCCAGAAAGGCCGTTGAGTACAATATCAATGGCACGAACCCGTCCTGACATCAAAAACGAAGACCGAGCAAGCGGCGGGTATTTACCTTCTTTTCCTTGACCGTCAGCTTGGTGGCAGCGGCTGCATTGGTTCTCATAAATCTCTTGGCCGCGTTGAAGTAATTCGACCCGTGTCATTTTGCGAGGCGGAGGCAAAACCTCGCCCATCATCATTTCCGCAACAGGAGTGCCCTTTTCCATTTTATGATGATGTTGCTGCTGCTTGGGAGTGTATAAAATGCTGTTGGAAAGGCCGGAGTACAGGTTGGGGTTTTCATCACCTTCGACATTCAAGATGCCCATTGTTCCCCGATGAAAGGCTCGGAAGATGGAATGGTCTACTAAGAAAAAATCACCAGGGACTTCCACCTTGAATTCTACAATGGTTGCACCTCCCGCAGGAATCAAAGTGGTCTGTACGTTCTGTTGATTGATGGTGCTGCCTCCCTCTCCATACACTCGATCAAAAATTTCTCCAATGATATGAAACGAAGACGTGAGGTTTGGACCCGCATTGCCCACGAACAAACGTACCGTTTCTCCGACTTGGGCGCGGAGTGTATTTTCACCCCCAATGGCTCCAACAGCTCCATTAAAAACTACGTATTCTGGCTCTTCTTTCATCGCCTTTTCCAGAGAAAAGCCTTGTAATCCCTTTTCTCCTTTTTTGCCGGAGGTATAGAATTCACTCTGCACCACATAATATTCTCGATCAACGGGGGGTAACCCTTCTTTGGGTTCGACAAGGATCAAGCCATACATGCCGTTGGCCATGTGAATTCCAATCGGGGGCGTTGTACAATAATACACGTACAATCCTGGATTGAGCGCTGTGAATTTAAAAGAGGCACGTTGTCCCGGCGCTGCTAATGTGGCAGCAGCTCCACCGCTATGACCGGTGACGGCTTGTAAGGCAATATTGTGAAACATGCGATTGGTGCCATTATTTTTAAGATTTAGCTCCACTTCGTCCCCTTGTTTGATTCGAATGAAAGGGCCAGGGACAGTGCTCCCAAAGGTCCAGAACCGATATTCCACGCCATCTGCCAAGCGACCGACGATTTCCTTAGTTTCTAAGTTCACGACGACTTTAGTAGGGGCACGCTCAATAGGGGGCGGAACTTGGGGGGCATCAGTCAATGCCACCACCATTCGGTCTGGACTTTCTTGAGCATAACTCGTTCCGCTAATGAGCCATCCTCCAATCAGCCAAACTCCTAAGAAAAGACAAATTCTTCGCATAGTGCGTCCTTGTGAAATGAGGGTTATGGGAATACAAGATGTTCAAGAATGCATACTGGTACTTCCTACCTTGGGAGTCAATCTCTAGTTCGTGTGGAGTGTGTGCTGTGAAGCGATTCGTAGCGGTCTCTACTGCCGAGTTGCAACGCAATCGATTGTGCGTCATGGTAGACCCAATAAAACCCTTATCTTGACGGAGGACAAAATGGCAGAGTTATTGGAAAAACATTTAGATGATATGCGGAAAGTCGGTGTTTCCCAAGCCATCTGTGATGGGATTGCTCATCATATCGAAATGGCTCCACAACCTCAGTTGTATCGCATTTCGCCGTTTCGAATGGCAGATGCTTGGTCGTTGGATCGGAATGATGTTTTGAATGCTTTTCTGTATGGCACCAAAGCTGGAATTTTTGATTTGGAATGGGATATCAAATGCCCTTCCTGCAAAGGACCCACTACAGTCTCTGCAACCTTGGCGGAGTTGATCTCGAAGGCCCACTGCAATTATTGCCAAATTGATATCGATGGTGGGTTTGATAATGCCGTAGAAGTCACCTTCCGAGTCAATCCCAACATTCGAAACATCGGCAATGTTCCTTTTCTGGATGTGATGCAAGCTTGGATTCATATTGAAGAACCGTTCACAATTTCGGCAGATCCTGGTGGACAGCAAGAAGTTCATATCACTTTAACCCCGGGGTCTTACCATATGTATCAACCCGGATTCGGAGTGTCGCGGCCGTTAGTGGTGACAGAGAAACAGGTCGAGACACCACGAGTCGTCGAATACACTTATGATGGAGAAAACCTTGTCCGGGGAAAAGAGTGGTTGGGCACTGGCCCATTCGTACTTCGTTTATTGAACCAGAGTGACGAGAGAGCTGAATTTGAGTTTTCACGGGCCAAGGATTTTCCTTGGGTGTCGGGGGCAATGGTAGCTTCGAATCAGATTTTTCGAGATTATTTCTCAGCAGAATTGATTTCCTCCGACGAATCGTTTGCAGTCCAGCATATTGTGTTTGTCTTCACCGATATCAAGGGGTCGACTGAATTGTATGAGCGCCAAGGCGATTCCAAAGCCTACTATCTGGTAAAAGAACACTTTAAAATTTTGAAGGAGACCGTAACCCGCAATAACGGGGCGATTGTGAAAACCATTGGCGATGCGATCATGGCCTCGTTTTTGGTGTCTAGTGATGCGACCTCTGCCGTATTTGAAATGCATAACGCTTTTCACGAGTTCAATACAGAACATCTAGATCTAGACGATATTGTGATCAAGGTAGGCATGCACCGAGGGCCTTGCATTGCCGTGACTTCCAATGATCGATTGGACTACTTCGGACGGGTGGTTAACATTGCGGCTCGGGTTCAGGGACTTTCTGGTGGGAAGGATATCATGATGTCAAAACAGTTTTATGAAGAGCCAGGAATCCAGGAACAAGTGCAGGACCATGGCTGGAAGGTGAAACCGATGCAAGCCACGCTCAAAGGCGTGCAGGGGTTGTATGATGTGATGCACATCACCAAAGGTGAGACGTCGTGACCTGCATTTTCAAGAACTCAGAGACCATGAGGACTCATTGGAATTATTAGCACCCCAGTCCACGATATTTTTCATCGTGGGTATTTTATTTTTTTCAACGTTAACCCGTTCCACCTTCGGATTTGGGGATGCCTTATTGGCGATGCCTTTGATCACGTTATTGACGAATGTACAAACGGCCACTCCCTTAGTGGCCTTTGGAGCGACTACTATTGCTGCTGTGATTTTAATGAAAAATTGGCGAATCGTGGATCTTCGTGCTGCCTGGAGACTCATTCTATCGGCATTAGCAGGGATTCCATTGGGTTTGTATCTGCTCACTGAATTGCCAGAAAGATGGGTTCAGGGGGTACTTGCTGGGGTGTTGGTGCTGTTTGCCAGCTATAATTTGTTGCAACGACGACTGGTGCGATTGGAAAACGAACAATGGGCTTATGTGTTTGGTTTTGTAGGCGGTGTGTTAGGCGGGGCATACAATACAAATGGTCCCCCAGCGGTGGTTTACGGCACATTGCGCAACTGGCCACCAGACCGATTTCGAGCCACAATGCAAGGCTATTTCTTTCCAACGGGTAGCATGATCATGGTCGGGCATGGTTTAGAAGGCCTCTGGACTCCGTCGGTGATTCAACTCTACGTGTTTGCTTTTCCGTGTGTGCTGTTCGCCATTTTTTTAGGGGGGGTATTGAATCACCGCATCTCGCCCAAGCGTTTTGAGAAGTTCATCTATCTGATATTACTCCTGCTGGGAATCATGTTGTTTGTCCAAATCAGCAATTAATTGTGGAGAAATTCCTATGAAACGTTTGCATCGATCTTCTGACCGAATGTTTGTCCAAATGCTGACCGACCGACTTCAGGCAGAAGGTATTGATTGTGTCGTGAAAGACGAAAATCGTTCTAGTATGGGTGAAATCACCCCGATCGTAAGTTGGGCCACTGTGTGGGTCATTGAATCCGAACACTATGATCGCGCCGAAGAATTGCTCCATGCTATCACCAACCTCCCCTCCTTAGATGAAGCCACGTGGGAGTGCTCCCAATGTGGAGAGGTGCATGAACCTCAGTTTTCTACCTGCTGGAATTGTGGCAACGACAAAGAAGCGGTTTGAATTCTAGAAATCCACACAAGATAATTCTTGTCCCGTTTGTTGAGGCCTCTTGCGTCGCAAAAAGAGTTTCTTTCGTCGATGGGGGTGAATCGTACTTTTTAAAAAATATTTTCATAAATTTTAAAATAATATCAGTTTTTTGAAAAATAATTAAAAATCTATTCATCGAGGTGGTCTCGGCTGTGCAGAAGGATAAGACATAGCGTCACACAACAAAACGCCCCGGTGGGCACAACAAAAAACAACCCTCACTGTTAAGGAGACCCCATGAAACTGATTCAATCCCTCAAAGTTGCTTTCATCCTCGTTGCTTTCGGATTCGCTGCTAATGCTTATGCTGGAGATGCTAAAGTCGAAGCAGACGTTACCCAAAACATCACCAACAGCTCTTTGGAAACGTTCTCTGATAACGGAGATGCAGAAGTGCACTTGGGCAGCATCGTGGCCCATGAAAGCAGCCAAGTGAAAGCCTCGTTGAAAAATGAAATCAAAACGACATCGGTCCGTACTGCAACCCAAGATGGGCATGCAGCAGCTTCTGTAGGGAGCATCGTGGCGGGCAACTAAGTTTTTTACCATGCACCTCTCCTTCTCGAAGAATCCGTAGGGTCGAGTGATCGGTCCTACGGATTTTTTTTTGTAAACTTGGCTTTATGACGATGGTGTTTAATCCTGAAGGTAGACCCTGACAGGATGCGCTTGAATGCTGTACCCATCGACAAGGAAGCCATGTTTTTTCGCACCGCACCTTTCTTTTTATTTCCTTTACAACTCCTCGTTCGCACCCGATTGAAAGGGCTCTTGCCCTGGCTGTTGGGACTCTCCCTGCTGATCGGTGCCTGCACTCCAAATCTCGCATCGTTGGTATCTTCTGGACCCCACTGGCCTCATGATATTTCAGACTTGCCGGAGGATCCGACGGTGACGTTTGGCGTGTTGCCTAATGGATTTCGATATGTGTTGAAGCAAAACAACGAACCGGAAAACAACATCAGCATGCGAATGTTGTTCGAAGTGGGATCCTTGATGGAAACCGAGCAACAACGGGGTTTTGCACACTTTTTGGAGCACATGGCGTTTAATGGCACGACGAATTTTCCAGCAGGAGAAATGGTTCAATATTTTCAGCGCTTAGGAATGGATTTTGGAGCCGATACCAACGCCAATACGGGTTATGACCGCACCATCTATTATTTGGAGTTGCCCACCAATGAGCCACCTGTGGTGATAGACAGCCTTCAACTGCTCCACGACTATGCGCAAGGGGTGCTGTTCGAACCCGCAGAGATGGAACAGGAACGGCAGATTATTAACTCGGAACTCCGAAGCCGTAATTCTGTAGAGTTTCGGACGTTTCATGCCAATTTGGATTTCATGCTGCCCAACTCGCGTTTAAGTCGACGCCCTATCGGAGGGAACCCGCAGATCATTTCTCAAGCATCACGACAAGACCTCTTGAATTTTTACCGCACTTGGTATCGTCCAGAGCGTATGACCTTGATTGTAGTCGGACATTTTTCTTTAGACGCAATGGAACAGGGAATCCGCCGTTTTTTTGGAGACCTGCAAGCCATACCCACTCCAGAAAATCCACCCCTAGATACGTTTCAAGGAAAACCATTGGAAGCCTATTTACACCCAGAACCCGATAGCGAAGTGACCCAAGTGGCGATTCAAACGGCACATCCGATTGAAGTGGATTCGCGTGCACATCGAAAAACACGGTTGCTTTTGCATCTAGCCCATATGGTGCTGACAGGACGTTTGGAAAGCGAGGCACAACGGCAGGATTCTGCCACCCTGGAAGGCCGAGCAGAATACTATTCTTATTTGGATGCTATCAATGTTTCAGAACTCCGGTTGGCCGGTTCTCCACAAGATTGGCAAGCTTTATTACAGACGGCAGAACAAGAATTGAGGCGAGGGTTACTCCATGGATTCTTCCCTTCCGAACTGGATGGACAAAAGGCGTTGCTGCTCAATGCATTTGAAGATTATGCTAAATCCGCAAATTCTCGATCTTCGACACAACTGGCAGATCAAATTGTGGAAGCATTGGATCACGGGGAAGTGTTCATGGAACCCTCTGAAGAATTGAACCTTGTGAGGGAAGCTCTCACGGAAGCCACTCCCCAAAGGGTCCACGCGGTGTTTCAACAGTTTTGGGAAGAGGCCCCAGTGAAGGTGTTTGTCACAGGGAACATACCTTCGGTCCATGACGAAACAGCAATTTTGGAGACGTACCGTCAAAGCCAATTGGTTGCGGTAAAAGCACCCCAAATCAGAAAGGCAGTCCGTTTTGCCTATACGGATTTTGGGCCGCCTGGGGAAGTCGTCGAATGGCAAGAGCATGAAGATTTGAAATTGACTCAAGTGCGATACCGAAACAATGTTCGGCTGAACTTGAAGCAGATGGGGACGAATTACGTGTTGGTGAATGTCCGTTTTGGCAGCGGGTTGTTATCTGCCCCATTGGACAAACCGGGTTTGATTCCGTTCACGGCTCGAACCTTGGTTTTGGGGGGGCTCCAGAAACATCCCTATGAGGATTTGGTCAACATATTTTCTGGCAAGACAGTAGAAGCGAATTTTGCTGTGGGAGAAGATGCGTTTGTTTGGGAAGCTGAGACCTCTACAAGAAGTTTACAAAATCAACTACAAATCCTATGTGCGTATATGGTTGATGCTGCGTACCGACCCGAATCCGCGCGGTCGACCCGGAAAGCCGTGGAACCCCTATATAAACACTTAGAGCACTCCCTCAATGGCATCATTGAAAATCAGATCACCCGATTTCTAAGAGGAAACGATTCCCGTTTTGGTTTTCCTGAAAAGCCAGAGTTTTTGAAACGCAATCTGCAAGAAATGCAGTCATGGCTCGAAAAACCGCTTCGAGACAGCTATTTGGAAATCACACTGGTAGGTGATTTTGAAAAAGAAGAGGCGATCCAGTTGGTCGGGGAGACCTTTGGGGCTTTGCCAAAACGAGCAGCAATCAAGCCGCCCATGACAGCACAACGCCAATTGGAGTTTCCGCAGGGCGTTCCCAAAAAAGTATTCCAATACTCCACACAAACACCTCAAGGTTTTGCCATGATTGTGTGGCCTACTGTGGACACGACTGACATGCGCCGTGTGTATCAATTGAATGTGCTTGCCGCCATTCTTCAAGATCGGATTCGTGTCAAAATCCGAGAAGACTTGGGGAAGATCTATGAATATTATGTCGCCAACCAAAGTAGCCTCACTTTCACTGATTTTGGGATGCTCGGTGCATTGACCACAGTCGATCCTCAGGATGTAGATACGGTCACCACCCTGATGGAACAAATCGGGCAAGACCTTCACGATGAAGGGGCAAAACCCGATGAATTCGAACGAGCTTTCACTCCTCAGATTGCTGATTTGCGTAACCATCAAAGCAACGCCAATTGGTGGCTCACGTTCCTCGCAGGTTCTCAAGAAAACCCACGCCAGTTGGAATGGCTTCGTGAGATCAGCCGCGATTACCAATCCATCCAACTGGAAGAAGTCAATGCTTTGGCCCAACAATACCTCGGTGCCGACCGAAGTGTAAAAGTGATGGTCGTTCCTAAGTGACGACTTTTCATAGGGACCGTATCCCAAAAATTTGAATCCCAGTAAGTCGTATGCAGGAAACAAATTCAAGTGGCATCATCCTAGCTGGAATGCAAAGCAGTAGCGGCAAAACCGCACTCACCTGTATGGTTTTGGCAACTTTGCAACAACGTGGGATTCCAGTGCAATCGTTCAAAGTAGGACCCGATTTCATCGACCCCGGATATCATTCTGTTTATGCGCGATGCCCTTCGATCAATCTGGATTCGTGGCTCATGGGAAAGCAGCGGGTTTTGCAAGCAGTGGCTCGCTTTGGAACAGGAAGCTTGAGTGTGCTGGAAGGCGTGATGGGGTTGTTCGACGGAGCCAGTCCTATCTCAGAAGAAGGCAGCACGATGGAATTGGCTCGGTGGCTGAATTGGCCCATTATTTTGGTAGTACCTTGCCGTAAAACAGGAAGGTCCGTTGTTGCCGCGGTCCGAGGATTTATCGAAGAGGCGGGGGCTGGAAAAATTGCTGGTATTCTATTGAACCAAGTGAACGGTGACGGACACACCCATTATCTCAGACAAGCATTGGCTCCTCTCTCGCTTCCACTATTGGGAGCTATCCCGTACACCGATCTGCTCGAATGGCCTGAACGCCATTTGGGATTGCAAGCCTCAGCCGAACAAGCCTTGCCCCACCCTACCGAGCTTGCCAAGCTGGGAGAGTCTATTCTGGATGTCGATGCTCTAGTGCAATTGGCAAAATGGGGAAGGACAAACAAAGCCATCCAGGTAGACCATGCGCTCCAACCAGCAAAAACCGCAGCACAACAATCGCCCCGGCGACGAATTGGTATTGCCCGCGATGAAGCCTTTCATTTTTACTATCAGGCCAATCTAGATTTTTTGCAAAATGCTGGATGGGAGCTGGTGCCATTCTCTCCGCTGCATGATTCGCAATTGCCGTCGAATTTACACGGTTTGATTTTTGGTGGAGGGTTCCCCGAAGTGTTTGCTCAACAATTGGCCGACAATGTCTCTTTGCGTAGCGCTATTGCTCAATCGATTCAAAATGGCATGCCTTGTTACGCTGAGTGTGGAGGCTTGATGTTACTCACGGAATCCTTAATCACCCAAGAAGGAACTGCCTATCCTATGTGTGGAGTGATCCCTGGCCATGTTCAGATGACGGCTCGTCTACAAAATTTTGGGTATTGCTGGTGTCGGCCACCTGCCTATGCGTTACCCCATCTGTCCAACATGGCATTGACATGGCGTGGTCACGAATTCCATTATTCCTATTGGTCTGCGGAATCTGAGCGAGCGAACTTGTGGCAAGTCACGAAAAAGTCTCGACAAACCACACGCTGGGAAGGTTACACGAAAGGGCGTTTGCACGCATCGTATGTCCATTTGTATTTTCCCTCAGCCTCTGAATTGTTTGTAGAGTTATTTGGAGAATCCGCTACATTATATCAAGACTGAACTAAATTTCTAGTGAGACTTATCTGGTGTTTTGACGAGGTTTTCTGTAGCATGAATTTTTCAGTCCCCAACAATTCAATCATCTCGATTGTAGTATTCACAATTTTCACGGAGTAATGCTATGGCAATGATCATCTTGCATCAACACACCCCAGAGGAAATGGAAGCGCTTATTGAACGGGCCGCAACAAAAGGAGCACAAAAAGCAATAGAAGAGATGAATCTCCCTGAATTAGCCACGAAGGATGACCTCCAATTGGTCAAAGAGGATCTTCAATCGCTCAGAACCGAAGTTAAAAGTGATATGACCGCGATGGAAGAACGATTGAATCAGAAAATCGAAAAGGAAGTGCGCCAAGCGATTCCTCAAATTCGTGACCAAATTTTGAATTCACCGGTTTTTGATCAAAAAATTGACGATAAGGTACGTCAACGCTTTCAAGAAGCAGCCTCAGTGTAATTATCTCCTTCCTTGTGTTTGATCCCTTCCCCGCGCTTTCGTCGCACACCTCCCCAATATGTCTTTTTTTATTTCACTAACTTGATCCAGTGTGGAAATCACTGAATAAAGTGATGGTTATTGTAAGCTTTCATTTTTGCTTTTCAAATTTTGCTTTCAATCGTTCGTTTTCGAAAATGGTATGCTCCGTTTCTCTAAAGCAACCTTGCTGTCTTGGTTATTTTCCGCCGCGTTGATTGGCCTCACATTGTGGGCGTATTTTCCAACACTTCATCATAGTTCGATTCTGGATGATGGCGCATTTTATCTAGATGATCCGGTGATGGAGGATCCAAGAGGGTTGTACAAAATATGGCTGGAACCGAAGAATCATAATGGAGTTTGGCCCTATATACCTCTCACACGCACTACGTTTTGGATCGAGCGGCAAGTGGTAGGATTGGACCTTAAGGTCACCCACGCCATCAATTTAGGGTTACACCTACTGGCGGCATTTCTGTTGTGGGGAGCACTGAGACAATGGGGCGTTCGATATGCAGAGTGGGTTGCTTTATTTTTTGCAGTGCACCCGGTTTATGTGCAGTCGGTTGCGTGGATTGCAGAACGAAAGAATGGAGTGGCTTTAGTGTGGTATCTGCTAGCGCTCTGGAGTTATGGACGCTTTGAAATCTCTCGGCAATGGCGTTGGTACAGCTTGACCGTGGTTCTGTTTGGAGCTGCGTTGCTAAGTAAAACCTCAACCATCATGCTACCGGTGGTGCTGATTGGCTTGCAATTGTGGAGGGGCAAGATCTTCCTGCGGTCAGAATGTTTCAAGCTGTTGCCTTTCTTTGTATTAGCATTGTTGGCAGGACTGGGGAGAATAGGGTTCGAATCCGAATTTTTTGCGTCTTCTCTTCCTGATCGGCCTTGGCTGGAAAGGTTCTTGGTAGCAGGGCATGTTCCGTTTTTTTATCTTACGAAATTGGTCGTACCTTATCCGCTAGTGTTCACCTACCCTCAATGGTTGATCGATCCGTGGCAATGGACTCAATATCTGCCGTGGGGGAGCTTGGGAATCATCGGTGGACTGTGTCTTTGGAAGTATCGAACTTGGGGAAAGCACGTTGGGTGGGCATTTGCAATTTACGGAGTGACACTCTTTCCAGTGATGGGATTTTTTAAAAACGCTTGGACTCAATATTCTTTTGTTGCCGATCATTGGGTGCAGATTCCAAGCCTCTCGATACTGGTGTTCTTGGTTGGTGGAAGCGCCTACGGAATAAGTCGCTGGTTCGGGAAACAAAATTCATGGGGGGGAACGTCTTCGTTTGGGGAGTCCTATTCGTTAGAGAAATGGCACTACTTCGTGATGGGATTGGCTGGAGTCCTAGTACTTGGGTTAACGTTTCTAACCAGACAACAAACCCAGGTGTATCAAAATCACCAGACCTTATGGGAAGCCACAGTGAGGCAAAATCCTGCATCGTGGTTGGCTCATCTGGAATTGGGACGAGTGGCCTTGAATTCGGGTAACTATCCGCAAGCATTGGTGTATTTGGATGAAGCATTGAGGCTGCAACCAAAAGCGCTGTATGCGTATGCCAACCGAGGGTTGACCTACACCCATTTGCAACAACATGAACGTGCTCTTCAAGACTTCCAGAAAGCGTTGGAATTGCAACCTCAGTATGTTCGGGGCTACTACAACCGGGGCAATTCTCACGCTCATCTCAAACAATATGATTTTGCCATACGTGATTATTCGGAAGCGCTACGGCTGGATCCAAACTACGTGGAAGCCTTGTCCAATCGCGGTTTGGCTTATGCTTTGTCAGGGAGGTATGAAGCGGCTCTTGAAGACTACGACCGGGCGTTACAACTCAACCCTGACTTTGGAGAGGTATATTACAACCGGGGCAACCTTTTTCTAAGCCTCAAAAATTTCGAGCAAGCTCTTTACAACTATACCCAAGCATTGGAGCGGAATCCGGAACATCTTGGGGCTTATAACAATCGCGGTACGGTGTATGTGCAGCTCCAACAATACGATTTAGCGCTTCAGAATTATTCGACGTGGCTAGAATATCAACCTCAGGCTGTGAGCGCTTATCGAAGCCGGGGGTACGTGTATTGGCTATCGGGAGAGATAACGGAGGCTTGTGAGGATTTTAGAAAGGTTTGTGAACTGGCAACTTGTCCCCAGCTTCTCCCTAAAATGGAAGGGTGCTTTTGATGTACCGCTAATTTTCTTGCTACTCAAAAACGATGGTTTCGTGATGGTTTCGTGACAAAATTTCACAGATTTGACGCTATCCTAAGAGCAGTCGATTCCTTTTATTTCAACCATCAAAAACGAGGCGCATGACAACTGAGGTAGCACGGAAAGAAGCGATTCAAGATGTTCAAGTTTGGGTCAGAGAACATGGCAGTGTACTCTACCATTTTGCATTGATGCGAGTGAGTGATGAAACCTTGGCTGAAGAATTGGTACAAAACACCTTGCTTGCCGCCATTGGTGCTAAGAATTCTTATCAAGGCAAATCTTCCATCAAAACATGGTTGCTAGGGATCTTAAAACACAAGATCATGGACCATTTTCGACAGAACCATCGGGAATTTTCTTTAAGCGAAGTACCCGAGATGGAAGAAAGTGTCGCGTCTGATTTCACTTCCGCCGGAAAGTGGAAGGACAAAGTGCAAGAGTGGCATTTCCGACCCGACGAAGCTTTAGAAAAGCAAGAGCTACGACACATTCTATGGGAATGTATCGACAGCCTGCCAGATCGAATGCGAACCCTATTCATCATGCGTGAAATCGATGGCGAGAGCACAGAAACCATCTGCCAACGTATGGAAATTTCGGTTTCGAATTTTTCAGTATTGTTGCATCGTGCTCGTCACAAGCTCCGCAAAGAATTCATCAGCCGGGGAGTCACTACCCTAAAACCTCTTTAGGTCTGAGGACTGTAGAAAACGCCTATGACTCGCAAGGTACTCATCATCGAAGATGCCGAAGATATCGCCAAACTTCTGTCGCTCAATCTGCAAGATTTGGGATGTCAGGCCGATTGTGCTGCCGATGGCCAAGAAGGGCTGCAACAAGCCTTGAATCACCCTTATGATTTGATCATCTTAGATCTGATGCTTCCTGGATTGGATGGTTTGGAGGTATGTAAGCGCATTCGGGCAGAAAAAATTCACACTCCCATTCTCATGCTCACTGCAAAATCGGAAGAGCTGGATGTGGTGCTTGGTCTGGAATTGGGAGCCGATGAGTACATCACCAAACCTTTCCGTATTCGAGAGCTTATGGCTCGTGTCAAAGCAATTTTCCGACGCATGGAGTCCCTCGCCGAAGAGGCAGACCAGAAAGATAATCGGATCATGAAGTTCGGCCGATTGGAGATTGATCTCGACAAACGAAAAGTGATGCTCAGTGATGAACTCGTCGATTTGACGGCGAAAGAATTTGACCTATTGGTCCTGTTTGCAACCCATGCAGGCCATTGTTACAGTCGTCAAGAATTGCTGGATGAGATTTGGGGATATCAATTTGACGGTTATGATCATACGGTGAATTCACACATCAACCGTCTCCGGACCAAAATCGAAGCGGATCGTTCCAAACCCAAATACATCCAAACAGTGTGGGGGGTGGGTTATCGATTTGCCGAACCTCATGAATTGGAAACCTGATCTTCATGTTAAGACCGATTTTGATTGAAAGCCCCTTCCTAGAAGAAGCCCTATGCCTAAGTATTCGTTTCGCAGCCTGTATTGGAAAATTTCGGGACTCTTCACCATCCTGCTGGTGCTCATTGGGATGATTTACATTCTGATGACCATCTACACCTCCCAGATGTACGTGGAAGAAGCGACCCAAAAAATCAGCGCACCAATTGCCAAACACATTGTGGCCAAAATTGATCCGTTTGTGGGTGATGAAGTCAACTGGCAAGCCTTGCAACGAATTTTTGCGGGGGCAACCATGCTCAACCCTGGCATTGAAATCTACCTTCTAGATCAAACGGGGAAAATCTTAGCTTCTTCGATTCCGAACCATAAAGTCGTCCGGCAGATGGTCGCGTTAGGGCCGATCGAAGCGTGCCTGCGTGATAATGGCGAAAAATTTGTTTTGGGTGATGATCCCCGCAATGCCAACGCGCAGAAGGTGTTTTCTGTGGCCCCGGTCCTGATGCAAAATTCGCTCAAAGGTTTTGTGTATGTAATTTTACGAGGAGAAGAATACGATTCGGTAATGCGTCGGCTGGTGGATAGTTATTTTTTGCAACTGGGCACCTGGGCCTTTATCATCACCTTAGGATCAACCGCATTGATGGCTCTGCTGGTGTTGAGCTTAATGATGAAAAAGCTTCGTAATATGACCGAAGTGGTCCATGCCTTGGAACACGGTGAATATTCCCGACGGATTACCATCCGCTCGAACGACGAATTGGATCAACTGGGTGATGCGTTCAACAGCATGGCCAACACGATTGTATCTCACATGGAAGAGATCCAAAAAACTGATTCCTTACGTCGAGAACTGGTTGCCAACGTGTCTCATGATCTGCGAACTCCGCTCTCTTCAGTCCAAGGCTATGTGGAAACGATGCTGTTGAAGGACGACACACTATCAGTTGAGGAACGGAAGCAATATTTGGAGATCGTTCTGAATAGCACGCAAAATCTCACGAGCTTGGTAGAAGAATTGTTCACGTTTTCTCAGTTGGACACACAGCAAGTCAAACCCAACTTCGAAGCATTTTCCATTGCAGAATTGGTTCAGGACATCGTACAGAAATTCCAACCTCAGGCTCAAAAAGCCAGGATTCGGATTCGTGCGATTTTTCACGAAGAATTGCCTTTTGTATCGGCTGATATTGGCATGATCGAACGAGCTTTGCAGAATTTGATTGACAACGCTATCCGTTATACCCCTCAAATTGGAGTAGTGACAGTGGAACTGGTCTTGGAAGGTTCCCAAGTGGTGGTCAAAGTAGGAGATACGGGTGAAGGCATTTCTCGGGAAGAGTTGCCTCATATTTTTGATCGCTTTTACCGTGGACAAAAAAGTCGTTCACGCACCTCGCGGGGTTCCGGTTTAGGACTCGCTATCACCAAAAAAATTGTGGAACTCCATCACAGCCAGATCGATGTCAGCAGCACGCTCAACGCAGGCACTACGTTTTCTTTTTCGTTGGCGGTGGACTCCCAAAACTAGGAACCTCCACTTGCCCAATCGCTCGTGAAAAAAAAGAAACGATCCACGAAACCACCGTCTCGTCGCCTAGTTGAAGACCCACCTCAGGTCCCGTTTAAAGACATTCCCCACATTCAATTCGAAGACACCGCTTCTGCTGATTTCAAAGACCCACCCTATATTCAGTTCGAAGAGTCCGAAGACGATGACGACTTGATGGATACCTTGATACAACGAGGGATCCGTTCTTCAGTATCGTTTCCCAAGGAATCTGCATCACGAAAGATTTCGCAAAGTGACATGCCGCCTCCATCACACATGCCGTCTCCATCACAAAAGTCGGGTTCAAGGAGGTCTCAATCATCGAGCAAGGCAGGAGCATTTCAAAGACCTGCTTCGAAAGCGTCAACGCCATTCACGAAAGCTTTATCTTCGAAGGTGGATGCACCGGGAGACGATTGGATGGCATCCATCTTCGATAATTTTTCAGGAAAGATACCCGATAAAGACGCTGACACTGTTTCAGAGTCTCCTCGTAAAAAGAAGAAATCCACCGATTCCAGTTGGGATGATTATCCTGATGATCAATTGGATCTTCATGGCAAGACACGAGATAAAGCACTCCGCATTCTTCAACGGTTTGTCGATAGTGCGATTCGACGCAATTGTCGTACGATCTTGATTGTCACGGGAAAGGGGTTGCATTCAGGCAGTGGAGGGCCGGTATTGAAGGAAGCTGTCCAAGATTGGTTGAATCGAGAAGGGGCACGCTATATCCGAACATTCCGGGAAGCTCCCAAACAATACGGTGGGGATGGGGCGATTTGGGTGGAGCTGGCGAGGCGTTGATCGTTTCATGTGCATTTTGCTTTTTTATAATTTTTTCCCTACATGGCTAAGTTGAGGAACTTCGTTGTTGAAAGGAATCTCTTTGGGGTGTGGTTTGTTGTTCTACTTCGTTGTCTGTTTGAAAGTCTGCTTGAGAGTGAGCATCGATTTCTGGAATCGTTGAAGTGCCCATTAGCTCAGTTACATGGGGGTGGCGTTCTAGGACACGGCCGATTTCTGCGGCAACGTGATCGTGTTCACGATTGTGTTCAGAGGCTGATCGGGTCATAGGGCCAGTATCTTCCACATCAAATACTTCCACTTCGCCAGTGGCTTTGTTGAATCGAAATTTTACTTTAACTTCCATAAGATCTCCCTGATGGCGCTCTACTCCTGTTCTTCAAATACGGCTCACGACAGAAAAAGATATCATACAGCAATCTGTAACTTCTTGACATCCCCAGTGGCATTATAAGCTCCCAGCGCATCTCAAAGACGCTTCAAGTTTTGTAAGTGAGCCAGTTTTATAAAGCCGCAACTTTACAAAATAAGAGGTGCTCGATACAATTGACTTTATAAAGCTTTTTGTTTCTAAAAATATCACTTGTTCCAAATTGGGTTTTCCAAAAATTGAAGTTGCCCTGGGTTTTCCAAAAATTGAAGTTACCCTCAGTTTCCCAGAAGTTGAAGCCACGACTGGAAAAAAGAATGAGGCCACGACTGGAAAAAAGAATGAGGCCACGACTGGAAAAAAGAATGAGGCTACGACTGGAAAAAAGAATGAAGCCACGGCCTGAAAAAACTGGGGTTATGTCCTGAAAATTTTGGAGTGAGAAAAAGCAGGAATGATAATGAAACAACAGGAAGTGGAGCATTCATGAAAAAGAAAAAGGATTTCCGAACCCGCAAAGCCATTTTAGACATCCTAAAGCAAGAGGGCCCCCAGGATTCCAAGACATTAGCTGCGCGTTTGGGGATCACTGCAATGGGCATTCGACAGCATTTGTATGCGCTTCGAGATGAACATTTGTTGAGCTATCGAGAAGAATCTCGTCCTATGGGACGCCCAGCGAAGATGTGGGAATTGACTCGGGAAGCCAATCAGTTTTTCCCGGATGGGAGTTCGGAATTATTGGCAGATATGTTGGGGCACATTTCAAAAGTGTATGGAAGCGATGCACTTCCCAAATTAATTGAATCCCGGGCGCAATCACAGTTTGCCAACTATTATCAGCAACTCCAAGGGTGTGAGACCCTGTTGCAAAAAATACAACGTCTTGCACAAATTCGGACTGAAGAGGGGTACATCGCAGAAGTACAAGAAACTCCGGAGGGGAATTATCTATTAATCGAAAACCATTGCCCGATTTGTGCAGCAGCCCAAACATGTCAAAATTTTTGTTCGGCTGAATTGCATTTGTTTCAACAGGTCTTGGGGCCGCAGGCGAATGTCCGTCGCATGGAACATATCGTCAGTGGGTCTCGTCGATGTGTGTACGAGGTGAAGACATCCCTTGGAGCAAACGATACCAAGTGATACGCCGGATGAATTCACGCACGGTTTGCACCGGCGATTCCGATCCCCAAACGGAAGAAATAGCTGCCACTCCAAACGCTCCTGCCTCCAAGCACATTTCAACTCGATCTAGCGTGATGCCGCCTAAGGCAAAAATGGGAATGTCACAAATCTGTGCCGCTTCTTCCAACTGTTCGAGGTCCAGGGGGGGGCCGCCATTGGCTTTCGAGGTAGTTGGGAAGATTGGCCCCAAGGTGACAAAATCGGCTCCAGCGTCTTCAGCACGAATCACTCCTTCCAAGGAATGGGTAGACACCCCAATGGATAGGTTCTGCCGAAACATGGGATGCAACTGATCACAAGGGATGCTGTCTTCTCGTAGATGCACCCCTGCCAATTCCAAAGTCCAAGCGATATCCACTCGATCATTCACATAACAAGGGAACGTTTGATTGGGGGATATTTGGGTTAAAAGGTCTTGAACCCAATCAAATTGTCCTCTGGGAGAGAGGTGCTTTTCACGGATTTGCAGTCCGACACCGCCTTGTTGCAAAATGTCGGGGAGGTGTTGTTCGAGCACATTGGGATAACGGCGCTCGTCGCTGATGAGGTAGAGTCGAAAAGGAGGTAACATGGCTCTATATTGAAAAATAATGAAAAGCAGCTTTTTTGCTACTCTGCGAAACATTGGGGTCTAAATTGAACAAGGTGATCACTTCAGTCTTCACTTTGGGGCGTACATTGAACACCACGAGATCTGCCGTTTCCATGATTTGCAGCAATCCAAAGCCTCCGCCCCCTTTGGATTTATCCAATTTGCCTGCCTCACCGCTATAGCAGTGTTCCAGATAATTAAGGATGGTTTTTCGACCAAAGGCTCCAAAAGGATCTTGCACTGAAATAGCGAGCAACATGCCGTCACAAGCATAGCGCATCAGCCCTTGTTCACCTGGTTCCAAAGCAACAGGCACGGTTCGAGGCAGGTGGTTGTAACGTGGTTGGCCTTCTGCATCTATGGGGGCGTCGTAGATCGCATTCATGAGCAGTTCTTCTGCAACCATTCCACAACGGGTCAATAGGCCTTTGCGAAAACCGAATTCTCGGAAATACTCTTGCATCGTTTCAATCTGCTCGCCGCGAATGTGACTGTGGCTGATGATCTGCTGCTGCACTTCAACACCCCAACTCATATATTTCTCCAGCCCGAATAGATCTTCGCTCACTAGCTTACTGATGGTTGTGATGATGTTTTTTAATGTGAAAGTGCGATCCTCATCATTGCGAGAAACAATGTTCGAAAGAAACGGATATTTTTTTAAAACGGCCAAATAGAATGAAGCGTCATGAGGCGTCATGAACACGGAACGGATATTGGGTTGGCTTTCCTGAGCCACTGCTGTTAGCTCGATCAAGTCCATGTTGGTACAAATGATGTCGTAGTTCCGTGTCTTTAAAAGTTGTTTACCTTCGTTGAATTCTGAAACGATATCGAGTTTCACTCCAGTTCCTGACAAAGCCATTTTTGCAAAAATTTGTTGTTGACGATTGTTCTCTGCCAGGAGGATCCGTTTGCTAGCGATGGCTTGGTTGGATTCATACAATTCGGCAATCGTGTGAAGCATCTCTTGAATTTCGCTCAATTCTTTTCGGGTCCGTTGCACACTGGGCTGATGGCGCTTGGCCACAGTGTTTTGAATATCTTCCAAATGGCCCTGCAAATTTGGAAATTCTTTGTGGTACATGGAATCGAGCTTTTTCAGGATGCGATCATAATTCTGATTCAAATCTTCGTATTTTCGATTACTTGCGGTGAGGGAGTCGTTCTTTTGTTCCAGTTCATTACGAGATCGTTGGAGTTCGGCTGAAGTTTGGATGAGGTTGTCAGAGATCATCTCCTGAGTCTCCAGCATGTCGCGGATTTTGAACTCAATTTGTCGGCGTTCGTTCACCTCTTGTTGTAAGGCTTCGCTGCGCTCTTGCAGCGTTTGGGTGCGTTCTTGTACTTTGTTTTCGAGGCCTGCATTCAGAACTTCCAATTGTCGTTTTTTTTGTTCGACCTGTTCGATTTGTTCTTTGACGGAGTCTCGCATTTTCTCAAACGATGTGACCATCTGTCCGATTTCATCTTGGGATTGATAGACAATGGACTCGTCATAGTTGCCTTCAGCCACTCGCATCATCATCGCATTGACGGCTTTGACGGGTTGTACCACCAACTTTCTTCCCACAAACAGCGTACCGCCAAAGATGGCCAAGAACAGAAAAAGAGTGCTTAAGACGTATTGAGAGATCGCTGTCCACTTTTCTGCTTGCAACGAATCTGTGGAGTAGGCGAATCGGAGATAACCAATCACTTCCCCGTCGCGTTGAATCGAAAACACTCGCTCAATATGTTCTGGCATGTTCACACTTACGGGAGTTTCCGAAGTACGGATCGAGCCGGAAGGGTCCTGGAAGATGGTATATAAATGCACATTCTTCTGAGTTTCCAACGCCACCATGAGTACATTTGGGTCGTTCAACATGGATCGTAGCGCCATGATCATTGCCGGTTGATCCAATTGCCACAAGGGAATCTCCAAGATGCCAGTAAACAGGTCTCCCGCTTGGTCAATTTTTTGATCAAGGTGGACGGTGGCCTGCCGGTTGATCCAATGAATCGACAGCGGAATATACCCGATGGAAACCAACAGCAGGCATCCCATAAATGCAATCAGCATCTTGGCATGTAGGTTCTTTTTCAGAAAATTCATGAGCCGACTTTAGGATATGAGGAATGCTGAGACCAGTGAGGTGATTGGTAGTTGGAAGCCGTGTGATTCATATCAACAATCAGAATTCGATTCAAGCAACGGCATCCCAGGGTACGTGAGGATTACATGTGATCAAAAATAAGGTTCAACAGTTGGGTCCCTTTGGGGGATTTTTGAGGAGACAATTTGTTGTAGTGCTTGATAGCCATGAGTGCATTGGGATAGTCGGCTCGTTCTTGATAATATAAAGCTAAATGGTAGTACGCTTCGACGACATTGGCGGTAATGGATTCTTTGAGAAACTGAAATTTTTCAGCATCATTGGTGAAATCAGACAAAATCGAAGCGATTCCTTCCGCACCACGCTCATCCCCTTCATCGAGAGCTTTTTGATAAAATGTCATAGCTTGAGCATAATCCCCTTGGCGTTGATTCACTTGACCTAAGGCAAACGGACCTTTTTGTAATTCTTCCACAAAATGTTGCCGATAGGATTGTAGCTGCTGTTGAGTCCGCCCACCAGGAATTTCATGGGCAGCGAGCCGGTTTAGAAACGGACTGAAGTCGGTTTTGGCTGCTGCCACATAATGGTCAAAAGCGCGGTCCCATTCTTCGAGCATTTCAAAGAGTTGTCCGAGTAAGAGGTGGGCCTGTCCTTCACCTTTAAACAAGGCAATTTGGTATTGCATGAGGGCCTGGTTGTATTCTTGGCAGCATTCGTAAATGTATCCTAACTGAATGTGCGCTGCGGCCACTCCTACCTTCACGGCCTTCTTGTAATAATGGACTGCCTCTGGCAATCGGCTGAGTTTTTCATAAACAAACGCAAGGTTATAAGCGGATTGAGGATAAACTTCCTGAACGGCATGCAAATGCAACAAGGCCGTTTCATAATCTTCCTGTTCGGCATAACACAAAAATGCCAGACTCATGTGGGCTTCGGTATGTCCATAATAGATTGCCCGTTCATAAGACTGCATGGCTGCCTCAATATTTCCGGCTTTTTGATGGGCCTGCCCTTGAAGAAAATGAGTTTTGGCTTCGTGCTCAAAAGAGAGGGAGGTGGTCATGAAGAATCCTGCTCTTGAGTTTGAATCTGCAAGCGCCGCAATCCGATATGGACATAGGCTTCTTCGATTTCGATACCAATCGAATGTCGTTTTTGTTGTTGGGCGACATAAGATGTCGTGAAGGTCCCGGAAAAAAGATCTAACACGGTGTCTCCTGGGCGAGAACTGGCTTGGATGATTCGTTCTAATAAAGCGATCGGTTTTTGAGTGGGGTGATTTTCATACTCTGCCATCCGGTAACGTACGCGCGGGAATTCCCACACATTGCCTGGAACTTTTTGTGAATTGTACACAGTTGGTATCGATTTTCGATGGTCGATCAGTTTGCGTTGTGCTCCTGTTTTAGCCTCCACTAAGATGTCATTGGCATTAAACGTATAGGATTTCTTATTTTTCACTCCGTACAAAATAGGTTCATACATCGATCCAAACCGGTGTTTGGCTTGTACTCCAGAACTGTCGTAAAACCAGATGATGCGAGACAGGATATGCAGTTTATCGCGAAGGTATAAATCGAAGTGAGGCATGTTTTGGGTGGAGGTCATTACATACAAACTACCGGTCGAAGAAAGCTTGGCGAGGCACAACTCCAGCCATTGAAAGCTCCAATCGAGATAGGCTTGTTCCGATTCCCATCGGTCATGACGACCATTGAAGTTTTTTCCTAAATTGTAGGGAGGATCGGCAAAGATCAAATCAACCGAAGCATTCGGAATTTCTGAGGCAAGCACATCGAGCACATCCCCTTGGAAAATCACGTCGTCATTCCGTTCAAACCGTTTGATCATTCATGCTCCGTCATGCTTTCCAGTTCGTTGAACCATTGGGCCACAAATCATGTAGCCCAAGTGGGTGTCACGAGTTACGGCACAAATAGCGGGTCATTGATATCAGATGGGGCAGGCAATCCAAGCATGATGAGATCGGTGGCAGCGATATGGCTCAAGTTCAGACTTTCTACATCCGCCGATTTGAGACGGTATTGTCCTCGATAAAGAGGGTCATAAATGATGAAAGGTACTGGGTTGCGGGAGTGCTTGGTATTGGGTTCCCAGGCATTTTTGGCTTTATTGAATGATCGCATTTCTTCCGCATTGCCATGATCGGCAGTGATGACCAAGAGGCCTGACACCTCATCCACCGCTTTGATGATTTCTCCCACCGCTTGATCGGATGCTTCGGTCGCTTGGATCGCCGCTTCCAAATTTCCAGAATGTCCCACCATGTCCGTATTGGCAAAGTTGATCAGGCCAAACTGGTATTCTTGAGAACGAATAAACGCATTGGCTTGTTGAGCAATTTCGCTTGCTTTCATGGCAGGTTTTAAATCAAAAGATGGCACTTTGTCTGAATCGATCAGATGATAATTTTCTTTTTTATTATCCAGAGGTTCTTTGTAACCCCCGTTGAAGAAAAATGTCACATGAGCGAACTTTTGCGTTTCCGTCAGGCGGAATTGTTTCATACCAGCTTCCAGAATTCGTTTTCCCAAAGGGTTGTCCACGGAGGCGGATCCAACGAGATGGTTTTCGGGAATTTGGGTATCTTGGTCATACACCGTCATCCCAGAAAATAGGATGTTAGGACGCGGGCTGCGGTCAAAATGGGAAAAGTCATCTTCCACGACAGCACGAGTGAATTCGATGGCGCGATCAGCTCGGAAGTTAAAGAAAATCAAGGAATGGTTGTCACGAATGGGGCCGACAGGTTGGCCGTCTCGTTCGATCACAAATGCAGGTAAGGCCTGATCAATGATATGGGGATCTTCTTCGCGGAAATGCAGAATGGCTTGCTCAATGGAGGCAAACCGGTTCGGATGGTCACCCCGTACATGCGCGTTCCACCCTTCTTCAATCTTGGACCAATTTTGGTCGCGATCCATTGTGATCGCTTCACGCCCACCACCGCTGGCAAAGGCATAATCGATTTCAGAATTTTCGGATTTGAGTTCATGAAACAATTTTTCCAGTAGCTCGGTATATTCGAGAGCGGATTGAATGGCGACGTCTCTTCCATCCAGCAAAGCATGAACATAAAGTTGTTTCACTCCGCGTTTATAGGCATAGCGGATGATTGAAATGGCATGATCGATATGGCTATGGATGTTCCCATCGGACAACAAGCCCATAAGGTGCAGCGGGGTTTGGTATTCCAAACAATTTTGAATCAGCTTGTTCAATACGGGACTGTCGAAAAAGGCTCCACTGTCGATCAACCGCTTGATAAAAGTGGGACCTTGTTCCATCACACAACCAGCTCCCATGGTCATGTGTCCTACTTCGGAACCCCCCATATCTTTTTCGCTGGGCAAGCCCACGTGAGGGCCGTGGGTCAGCAGTTGGGTACTGGGATAATCACGCAACAAGCGATCCATTACAGGGGTCTTTGCCAAATAGATGGCATTGTTTTCATCTTCATGGCCAATACCCCAGCCATCCAGAACGATATGGGTGAGCATACGCCCGCTGAAATACGATTGGAGTTGTTGCAAGTTCATGGAAACCTCTCTCTGCTGGATTGATTAATAGAAATCTTTGTGATTCGGATTGGTTTGGGAAGCACGTGAAACAATGGTATGCAAAACGGGCCTCAGCATACGAAAAAGCCTTGGCACCCACAAACCGAAAATGAAAGAGATACCGACCCGAGATTGGAATGACATCCCACGCAGAGACAGGCACAACCGTGCCTGCTCGACGGGAATCATATGGGGGGAGAGCGGAGTTTTTGAGGAAGAATACAGAGGCAAATTTTATTTTGTAATATTGAACATCTCTTCAAACAAAACACGAGGAGAAACTACCATCGATTCTTTTGAAGCCAAGGGCTCGCGACGGCTTTGGCGTTGGAGATATTCGATTAACCGAAGCTGATCGGGGCGACTCAATTGACTGGCTTGATACAACAACTGATCAAATTCGATTTGTGTGGCTCTCATAATCTCTCCTTTTCATTTGAAGCGTCTTCCTGTCTACCTCATTCCACATCACGATAGTGAACTTTGGCTATCGAGATTTGAAAATTTTCTTTCAAATGCGGTGGTACGGGAAGTGGGTGTTCGTCGTTCCGATAGCGGTCCGCATCTTTGGGGCTGAACCAGAGTTCTTGACGTCGGTAAAGGGCCTTGGCTCTCAGAGACAATTCATTTTCCAAGTGGATCACTTGGCGGTTCTCTAAATTGCCATAAGCCATCATGGCAGCAATGGACCGATCATTATAAAACAACCGATTCAGGGAGCCATCGGCTAAAGCATGTTCCAAACCGAAACGAATGCGTTCTGCAAGTTCGCGCTCTCGGTTACGAACAAAGAAAAATACAGGGGCATCGTATTCAAACATCACATATTGTTCTGGACCGACCTGGCTCTCAAACCGGTGAGGAATCATCCGCAACGATTCGATGATGGCTTCATGGGCACCCCGCGAGAAGGCGTGACAAAAATGAGACTGTGACCGAATTTTACGCTGAAGCGTCAGATATGTCGGCGCTTCCACCAAATTGACGAAGCCGTTCTTATAATAAATGTCTCGATCGGGCCAATGGGTACCAATACAATAGGTGAGTTGCTGAGCTTCTGTTTTGCTCAAGTTCACAAATAGTGCTTGATTTGATTGAGCCACGAGGTGAACTCGTTTGCCCATCAAACCTTTAAAAATTGGAAAATAGACGGCCCGCGCCCGTTCTTCTCGTTCTAATGAAGTGGTGGCCCACATGATATCCGGCAGTCGGCGGGCTTCCAATTGCCGAAAATTTTGCTCCGGATAATGACGTGCAACCGAATCCCGCAATTCATATCGAGTTCCATAACGATGTTCTGACTTTTGAAAGGCCAGTTCTAGCAGCTGTCGGGCCAGCGGGTAACGACTGTCTTTCATAAATTGTTCACTAACTACACGGTAAATAACCTTTCCATCAATTACTTGTTTAGATAACACTACAACGGGTGAGGTGAGAATACTAAAGCTAAGTAGCAGTAGCAAAAATAATAAACGTTTCATGGCTGACCTATTTTATATAAGGTGATCAATCTGGGCTCTATTCCTTCATGGAAAACCATTGATACTATTGCCTTTCTAGCAACCATTTGGAATTTAAGCCGATTCAGATAACACGGCTCATTTCCCTCCTTATCAGCCTCCAACTCCACTCCCCTAAACTCTATCATTCTGAAGTTTAGGTATGAGTAAAAACGTATTAGGTTTCTATTAAGCCTGTTGTGCTTCAACATGGCCTTAAAATAAATAACACCTCAATTTATTACCTTGACAGTATTCCAAAGAACATTCTTGCGTTTCGGGCGATTTCCTCGAAGAAGCCTTCATTTCTCTTTCTGCGAATATCGTACCAGCCTCGGATTGGAATAGATTTCACCCAATGAAGGAGCTGGTTCGACAAATAGGAGAGACTATATTAGTTGAATTAATTCATTGAAATGATTCGATAAAGTATGAAGCTAAAAGAGTTGGGGCAATTCACGGTAAATATCGAAGCAACCGGTTTAATACAAATATGACAATGCTGGAATGGTTAAAAATTAGTCACATTTTGTTAGAAATTATTTTTTAAAACTCGTTATATGATTAAAAATTAATCAAAAAGTTGATTTTATCAATTTAATATGATTTTCATGATGAATTTTTGCTTAAAAATCATGCAGTAAATTCTTGGTTTGAATAATCGAAGTAGGTACAGCGCACATGGTTTAAAAGAGTTGCTTGAACCACCCGGTTTCCTGTTTTCCCTATTGGTTATGGGGGGTGGCCTTGCCTGTTCGCAATCGTTGCATTTTTAGGATATGGGTTCTATAGTTTTGGACTTTCGGAAACGGAAGGAATCTTAACCTGACCTTCACCCCTAATACGACCTGTTTTTAGTTTAGGAGTTTATGCAGACAAAATTCATTTTTATCACGGGAGGCGTGGTATCCGGTTTAGGAAAAGGAATCGCAGGAGCATCCATTGGGACTTTGCTAGAAAGTCGAGGACTAACCGTTAGTTTAATGAAATTGGATCCCTATATCAATTTGGATGCAGGGACCATGAACCCATTTCAACATGGAGAAGTATTTGTTACCGAAGATGGAGCAGAAACCGATTTGGATCTCGGTCATTACGAACGGTATACCAATGCCAAATTGAATCGAAAGCACAATTGCACAACGGGTCAAATCTATGATGCCGTTTTGCGTAAAGAGCGAGCAGGAGAGTATTTGGGAAGTACGGTTCAGGTGGTCCCTCATGTGATTGACGAAATCAAAGCAAAAATTTTGGAAGGCTCTGACGCAGTTGATGTTGCCATTGTAGAAATTGGAGGAACCGTAGGTGATATCGAGTCCTTGCCCTTTTTGGAAGCCATTCGTCAATGCCGTCACGACATCGGGCGTGAGAACACGCTGTTCATCCATCTCACTCTGATTGTGTATATGGAAAATGGCGATATGAAAACCAAACCCACGCAGCACAGCGTAGGGAAATTGCGAGAAATTGGGATTCAACCGGATATCTTGATCTGTCGGACGAAAGGGGATTTACCTCAAAAGATTAAGAAAAAGATTGCCTTATTCACCAATGTGGAGGTCGAAGCAGTGATCAACGCCCCTGACGTGAAAAGTGTGTATCAAGTTCCTTTGACTTTCAATAAAGAAGGCCTGGACGAACAAATTGCAGAATATCTCAAAATGTGGACGGGTAAACCCAAGCTACAAGGCTGGGCTGATATGGTGGATCGTTTCCAGAATCCTTCGGATGAAGTGACAATTGCCTTTGTTGGCAAGTATGTGGATCTGCGAGACTCTTATGAAAGTTTAAACGAAGCCCTTGTACATGGAGGAATTGCCAATCGTTTGAGGGTGAATCTGAACTATGTCAATTCCGAGGATCTCAGTGAAAAAGAAGTACAAAAGCAGTTGAAAAAGGCGCATGGCATTTTGGTTGCTCCGGGTTTTGGAGTACGAGGTGCCGAAGGAAAGGTCCGTGCCGTTCAATATGCCCGGTGTGAGAAGGTTCCTTTCTTTGGAATTTGCTTGGGATTGCAGATGGCGGTTATCGAATATGCCCGCAATGTGGCTGGAATCCCTACAGCCAATTCAGGTGAATTTCGTCCCAATCACCCAGACAATGTAATCGATATCATGCCGGAACAAGAAGGCCAGGAAGGTACCGGGGGAACGATGCGTTTGGGGGCATATCCTGCGACGTTGAAGCCGGGGACACGCATTGCAGAAGTGTACCAAGAAGATAAAATTTCAGAACGTCATCGTCATCGTTACGAAGTGATGAATGAATTTGTTCCACGCTTGGAGGCCTCGGGGCTGATTATTTCTGGAAGGCACCCCGAACGAGATTTGGTGGAAACCATTGAATTGCCAGACCATCCTTGGTTCTTGGCCTGCCAATTTCATCCCGAGCTTCAATCCAAGCCGATGAAACCCCATCCTTTATTTGCTTCTTTCATTCGAGCTGCTTATCAATATAAACAGAGTTTTAAATCCAAATCTTCTAAATATGAGTGAACCCATGAAATCACGAACGAAAAAATTCCTGACTTCGTTCAAGCGATTGGTAATCGTTGGTGTCGTGCTGTGGGTAATGGGTTTGCTGCCCAGCTTCGGTTTGGCCGCATTTGCAGAAAACTTTAAAATTACCACGACCACCCTCAATACTTTGCAAGCCGAGGGCATCCCCGATGTTCTTTTGAAAGCCTTAAAAACCCTGCATAACCAACTCTATTCCTCCAAGGCGGACTTTGTCGCTTCGCTCAACAAATTAGAAGTGTCTGTCCCGATTCAACAGCATGTTGATTTGATTGTGAAACATTCTCGATTGGACAACCTATTGATCAAATCAGAGGAATTTTCCGGCGACTTGAAAGCGGGAGAAGCGATTTTTACGGGCAATGTGGAAGGTGCGATTCCCAAAGATGAGATCGAATTCTGGGCAGAGAAGATCAAAATCACCACCGAAGGCAATCAACGCTATAACAAAATTGTAGCCGAAACCAATGTCCATATTCGACAACTGGACCGGGATCTCTGGGCTAGTTACATCCTGTATAACCGGACGGAACAGACCATGCAGTTGAAAGGCAAGGTCAAAATCAACAACAGCCAAGCCACTATTTACGGAGCCACGGCCTTCCTAGATCAGAAAAAGGAATGGGCGGAAGTTCGAGGTGATTCTCGAAACCAACGTAACGGTCGTGCTCGCATCGAAATCGATTTGAAAGATGAAACTGAAATATCTGAAGGGGCTACCGAAATCGTCGAACGTGCGGGGACTGCGAGGAATTTGGCCACAGGCAGTAATTCGGCGGAAGCTGAAAATGCGGAGGCATTTGCCACCTCATCGCAACGCACTGAAATTCAATCTGAGCGTGCTTTGTTTGACGAGGCCAAACGCGAGGCTACATTCGAAGGCAATGTAGAAATGGTGCGTCCCCAGCGGCAGATTTACATGACCGCAGAAAAGTCGGTTCTGGCCTTTAACGAAAATCGTGAGTTGCTCTCCGCTTATGCAGAACAAAAAGTGTGTATCGAACAGCCAGGGCGTGTGGCAAGGGCTGACAAGGCTTTCTTTGATGAACCGCAGCAGATCATTCGCCTGGAGGGAAACGCTGAAGTGAGTGGCGACGGAAAATACCTAAGCGGCAACACGATCAATTTGTTCATGGACGTAAACAAAGGCGAAGCCAAAGGCGATAGCAAAACTCCCATTCAAATGATCATCTCCTTGGATGAAGAAGCTTCTGAAAATGCTCCTCCAACGCCTCCCCCATTCACCTGTCGTTGAAATCATAGCCTATGCGTGTCGGAAGTTCTGGTAATTTAGCTGCCCAAAAAAATGACAAGCCTGTGAATAAAAAACCCCAGCTGGGATTGGATTCTGCGTTCAAGACCAAACGCTCTGGGGTTCAGGTCTATGTCGAGAAGTTTGGAAACGGACCAAAGGTTGAAAAAGGTTCCCAAGTCTCAGTTCACTATGAAGGCTGGCTTGCCGAAGATTACACACTGTTTGACAGCAGCCGTCAGAAGCGACGCCCCTTCCAATTTGAATTGGGAAAAGGCGAAGTCATCCAAGGTTGGGAAGATGCCTTGGAGGGCATGAAAGCTGGAACCAAACTCCAATTAAAAATTCCTGCCAACTTAGCCTACGGGCCTTCTGGTTTTCCAGCAGCGGGCATTCCACCCAATGCGGATCTTGTGTTTAAAGTCGAAGTGTTGAAGGTGAAGTGACTTCGGCTGTATGCCGCTAAGTGGCTGCCCCATCGTTCATTAAAAATTATCCATTCATTAAAAATCACTCATTCATCGAACAGTCACCCTTTCATTGAACCTATCACCGGATAGAAACGAAATGAAAAAAGCAACTGAGGACTATATAAAAGAGCAAGGGCTGGATCAGCTCATTGATTTTAACGAAAATGCAGAGTATCGGCCTGGTGTTATTGACCCGGTGGTCAATCCATTGAAAATTCCGATTCCACCCAACATTGAAGATTTAATTCGAATCCACCAAATCATCCGCACGCGAAAGTGTTTCACTGCTTTGGAATTTGGGGTGGGGTACTCGACGGTGCTGATTGCCGACGCGCTCCAAAAGAATGAAGCCGACTGGAACCGCCTCCCTGAACAACCCGCAATTCGGAATCGGTTCATGTTTCAGGCATTTTCTGTGGATGCCTCTAAAAAATGGTTGGAAGTGGCAAAATCTCGTATCCCCACCCATCTGAAACCTCATGTGAATTTGCATTACAGTGAAGTCAAAATCGGTACCCACAATGGTCAAGTCTGTCATTTCTATCAGCAGCTTCCTGACATCATCGCCGATTTTATTTATGTCGATGGACCCGATCCTAAGGACGTTCAAGGAGAAATCAATGGAATGAGCTTTCAGTGCCCCGAACGCACTGTCATGGCGGGAGATTTGTTGCTAATGGAATCCACATTTCTGCCCGGCACCTTCATCTTATTTGATGGCAGAACCAACAATGCACGATTCATTGCTAATAATCTGAAGCGTAATTATGAAATGAATTGGGATAGAGAAGGGGATGTAACAACCTTCGAATTGAAGGAGGAACGTCTAGGAAGGTACAATCTGTTGGGTTCCGACTTTTTCTAGATCAGAGAAACAAGATGCTCGTTATGATCAATCAGAAAGCCAGTCGAAGAGATTCGAAATTGAAGTGAAATCGACGCTGTTTTTTTGAGCATAGGCGGAAGAGAATGAGCATGTATAAAATCAGATGCGGAATGGATTGCTATAAAGTAACAGGAGTTGTGCATCTTCCAGCATTTCTGGAAAATGCACATATGTGAATGGATCCAAGTGTTGTTATTTTTTGATCTGGATACGATAGGCCGCAGGGCGGTTATTTATGCAATTACTTAAGTACAGTCTTACCTGCCAACCTCCAGTATAAGCCAGTGTCGCGAGTTTATATAGTTGCTCCTTAGAAGAATGGTTGCCTGTGGCACTGCTCTCATTGAAACTTGGAAACAAGTATTTATCATTTGTAGAACAGCCTTGTGATGTATCGATTGTGTCAGCATAAATACCAAACCATATAGCCGCGTTCGTACCCTGTTCCGCTTCTAATTGTGTGATCGTGAACCAATTGGTCCATTGATCTGCTGCCATCGCTCCGTTTGCTAAGAACATCATCCCTAAAGAAATTACTAATATTTTTAGCTTAGTGAAGACGCTTTTTGTTTTCATAATGACCTCGTTTTAAGTATGTGTGCTGTTGTGCGATGAGACACATATCCCACCAATTTCATGGCAACATTGTCTCTGTTCAAGAGATCCAAAATGTTCAATGTCGCTCTCACTCATAACAACGAAATTGACAGCACTATTAGGCCAAATCAGATAGATGACTCCTCTTAAATATTTAATGTTATTAAATTTTTAGAAGGTATCAGCTTGGAGCTTCTTTTACTCCTACAAGCAACTAAATACCAATCCTCACTCCTTGCTTATTAAAACCATTTTCAAGTCAAACTTTTTAATTATGTTCGGCATCTCGACATGAACTAAAAGTAGGAGAACTTATCAGCTTAAGTGACTGAGATGATGGAGTTTTAAATATATGCTAACGCACATTAGCACACATACTTAAAACGAGGTCATTATGAGAATTTCAAAAATCGTTAGGAATCTAAAATTTATTGTATTGTCAGTCTCCATGCTAGTGGCTGCCAATGTGGCTTCTGCGGATGGATGGACCAACTGGTTCAACATTTCGAAGCTAGGAAATGGTTTGAGTGGAAGCGAATGGAGCTTTTACATTTATCCTGATGGAGGTGGACAAGACATCAATTCATGTGGAGCCTCAGATTACTACGCTGCCTCAAACTACAATGTGAACAATTCTCAGGTCGAAGGGACGAATGTCCGAGACAATTTGTTGAAATTAGCGTCGCTCGCCTATACGGCAGGTTGGCAAGTTCGGATATATGCACAAGGTTGTAATGGGACAAGAAATGCCTTTTGGCTCATCGAAGTACAGAAGCCGTAATGCTCTTGAGGGGTTTTGTTGATAGATGGACTTTTTTCTAGAATTTCTTAGGCTCACTGAATGATGAAGCTGGCTCCCTCCTGGAGAGGGAGCCATAATAGAAAAAAGTTGAGTCACTGACCCTCATGCCAAATTCAGAAATGAAAAAAAAATCTCGCATCCGATATGCACTGGTCGTTCTGTGCTTCAATCTCACTGCCATCATTGTGCTGTGTGAATTACTCTTACGTGTGTTTCCTTCCTTTTTGCCCTCCAGTCAAAATCGCCCCATGATGGCTCCCCATCCGATCTTGAGTGATTGGTTCCAATCGAATTTAGAAGTCGAATACAAAAACGAGTGTTTTGATTCTTTTGTGCAATTCAATGATTTTGGATCACGCAGTTTAGGGAGTGCCGAACTCCAGAAAAAGCCGGAAGCATGGCTTTTTGTGGGGGATTCGTTTGTCCAAGGACTCCAGGTAAGAAATGATGATTTGTTTACGAGCAGGATCCAGAATGAAATTCCAGAGGTGGCAATCATCAATCTCGGAAGATCGGGATCAGGTCCTTGGATCTATAATTTAGTTCTCAGAAATTTTATTGAGGAAGAGAAGATTCACGATCATCTCAAAAAGATTTTTTATTTTATTTATATGGGGAATGATATTCACGACAGTCTATTTGAGCAGGCAAGAACGCCTTCTGTATCAGTCAAACTCTACGAAAAGGTGAAAATCGTCCTCTACAATTTTAGGTTATTTCATCTCGCAAAGGCCATTCTCGCAGCGAGAACGAGAGCATCGGCGGATCAGCAAACAGCGCAAACTGATCGCTCTAAAGAAGTGCGTGAATTGCCATTCTATGCTTATTCTAATGAACTCAGCGAAAGAGCCTATCCGAATTTGAGGAGTGCTCTTCAATATGCAAAAAGTTTAGCATCTCAGCACCATATCGAACTTTCGTTTGTTTTGATTCCATCTGTGGAACAACTGGCTTCGGGGAAAGATGGGGTTTTATACCAGTATCCCGTCAGTCGACTGATAGAAATCATGGAAGACACGGAGATCCCTTATTACAACCTCGCTGAGGATATGTTTTCCTACAAAGAGTCCCACCAATTGCCGCCCCCCTTTTTCTCATTTGAATGTGATGAGCATTTCAACGAGTTTGGTCATCAGGTGTTTTCCGACTTCATGCTAGAGTACATCAGCACGGGCCAATGAAACCTCTTGAGGAAGCTTCCCTCGTTACGTAGATTTGCGTATTTGATTCGCGTTCACTTTCCTAAATGATCAAACGAGGGAGAAGTTTCTTATTCAAGAGGGAATGATGTCAGTAAAGCCTGGGAATCGATTCTTTTTTCGTCAAATGACGATCCGTTACACGCTGGTTTTTGTGGTGCTCGCACTGATTGCCATTGCCAATTATTTGCTACATCGGCAGCAAGTAGAAAGCCATCAATTCAGTGCGGCTGCTATCAATCTCAGTGGGCGCCAACGCCTCCTTCTTCAGCAAACCTATACGCTCTCCTATAGCTTGATTACCATGACCGGTACAAAAGACCGTGCTGACCTCCGTAAAGACCTCATTGATACAATCCGCTTGATGGAAGATTCTCATGAGGCTTTGGTGCATGGGAATCCGAACATGCATTTGTCTGGAATCAAATCCGAAAAAATCCAAGCGTTGTACTTCAATTCGATTCCCCCTTTGGACACCCAAGTGCGCAACTACATCGCGGAAGTCCAGTTGTTGGCTCATGTGTCGAATGAGCAACTCTCCCTCGACAATGCCCATTTTGAATACGTCCACACGACCCAAGATGAGGGCCGGTTGCTGGAGGCGCTGAATGCAGTCGTGGAGCAGTTTCAATTGGAAAGTGAACGTCATTCACGACAGATGCGAATTGTAGAAATCGTCATCTTTCTGATGACCTTGTGGGTGTTGGCATTGGCCGCTGGATTTGTGATTCGTCCTATGGCCAAACGCATTCGGGAAGAGATGGAGAAGCTTTCCGAAGCGGACGCATCGATTGTGGAAATGAATATGGCGCTCTCACACGCCATGCCTGGGATTTCCAAGCTGAGTGCGGATGGCTATTATTTGGAAGTCAATGAGGTTTATGCTTCGATGTTGGAATACGCTCCCAACGAATTGATTGGTAAGACCTGCACTCTGACTACCCATCCTGAAGACCGAGCCGCGATTTTGGAAGCTAAGGAAGAAATGATGCGCAAAGGCAAAGCTGAGCTTGAGGTGCGGGCGTTATGCAAAGACGGTTCTCATTTTTACAAACAGGTTCTATTGGTGACGACCAACGAAGCATCGAGGCACAAATCAGGGGTGATGGAAACCACTACTTCCAAATCGACTTCCAGATCAGGTTTTTATTGTTTCATGCGGGATATCAGTGAACGGAAACAGTTTGAAATGGAATTGCATGATCACAAAGAACACTTGGAGGAGTTAATCGAACAACGCACGGCGGAACTCAGTTCTTCGCAAGCCCGATTTGCCGGTATTTTAGACATTGCAGAAGATGCCATCATTTCGACAGACGACGACCATTGTATTGTTTTGTTCAATCAAGGGGCCGAAAAGATTTTTGGTTACACGGTGGATGATATTTTAGGGCAACCCCTTAATACGTTGTTACCAGAACGGTATCAGGAGACACACAACCATCACATGCACAATTTTTCAAAAGGCTTCCATCACGCTCGCAAGATGGGAGACCGACGGGAAATTTACGGTTTGCGCAAAGATGGAAGTGAGTTCCCTGCCGAAGCCTCCATCTCCCGTTTAGAGCTTTCTAATGAAACGATTTATACGGTGATGTTACGTGATATCACCGGACGTAAGCAGGTAGAACAAGAACTCGTGGTGGCCAAGGACCAGGCCGAGTCGGCGAATCAGGCCAAGACCCAGTTTTTAGCCAACATGAGTCATGAAATCCGCACACCGCTGAATTCCATTGTGGGCTTCAGCCAGATCTTGTTGAATCGGGGAAGAGCGTTGGATTTACCCATGGTGTTTGGCGAATATTTGGAAAACATCAAAATCAGTGGGCAGAATCTTTCGGAATTGATCAACAACATTTTAGATCTTTCCAAGATCGAAGCCGGGAAAATGGCTCTTTCGGAAGAGCATCTCAATGTGAAGATGCTGGTAGAAAGCATATACCATATCAATAAGGTGCAAGCATTGCAGAAAGGGGTGGTGTTTTCATATGATTTTGATCCTCGGCTGCCGATGTTGATTCATTCCGACCGTACAAAGCTGAATCAGATTTTAATGAATCTCACCGTCAATGCGATCAAGTTCACGCCTGCTGGCAAATCAGTGAAATTGCTCACGGATCGCCATGGTGATTCGATCCGGTTTCGGATTGTGGATGAAGGCATTGGCATTCCTAAAGACCGACAGGAATCGATCTTTGAAAGCTTCGAGCAAGTGGATGGAACGATCACCCGAAATTTCGATGGAACCGGCTTAGGGTTGGCCATTACCCACAAAAACGTGAAGCTGTTGCGTGGACACATTGAAGTGGAAAGTGCGCCGGATGAAGGCTCGACGTTTACTGTGACCATCCCGCTTGTGGAAGCCGTGTATGAAGGGCTGGCCGAAGTGACCACAGATCTACAAAACCTCCGGTTTGTGCCCAACAATGTGGTGCTGCTGATTGAGGACAATCCGACGAATCAAGAAATGATGAAGGCTCTGTTCAACGATCTTAATTTAGTGTTGGAAGTGGCGGGAGACGGAGAGGATGGGATTCAAAAAACAGTGACGTTGCATCCCGATTTAGTACTGATGGATATGCACATGCCTGGCATGGATGGACTGACCACCACCAAACACATTCGGCTTCACGATGAATGTGAGAGTATTCCGATTATCGCGTTGTCTGCCAATGCGTTCACCGAGCAACAACAAGCAGCTTACGAAGCTGGGGTGGATGGCTATCTGACCAAACCTGTGGATTTCAACAAGCTTTTGCCCATTTTGCTCAAGCACCTCCGTCAGGAATCCGTGTCGGGAATGGAAGAACAAGAAGGCTTATCTCCACTCCCTCCAGAGGATCAAAAGAGACTGCTTCATGAATTCCAGGTTTTATCGGAAATTCCGATCTTTCTAAGCCAAGAGATTATTCAGCAGGTCAATCAAATGAAACTGCTGTGCCAGGGGTACACTTCCCCTTATCTCGATACCCTCAGGTCGATTGAACATGCGGTCTTTTCTCGAAATTCCAAACAAATTCCGGATTTGATCCGTCATGCCTTCGAGCTTGATCCCCATTCACCGGAAACCGAGGAGCATCATGGCTACGATTCTGATTGTTGATGACGAGAAAACAGTGATCCAACAGATCTCCGAATTGATCACCACTTTTGGGCATACTCCCCAGTTTTTGCTTGAGTCGGAATACCTGTTCCAACTCTTGGAAACCCTCCCCGTGGAGCTTATCCTCTTGGATATCAACATGCCTGGAGTGGATGGGCTCCAGCGTCTCAAGCAACTGAAGTCGGATGAGCGGTATACCAAGATTCCAGTAATCATGCTCACTGGTGATGTCAATGAGAAGCTAATTGAGGATTGCTTTGAATCCGGCGCCGCAGATTTTATCAATAAACCGATCCGCGAGGTGGTACTGAAGGCAAGAATTCAAGCTGCCTTAGAGGCTCGCCATTATATCGATCAACTCCAAGCAGCACTGCGTGAAAAAGAAGTGTTGCTGAAAGAGATTCATCATCGTGTGAAGAACAATCTCCAGATCATCTCCAGTTTGTTCACCTTGCAGTTGCAACGGACTGAAAATGAAGGACTCCGTACCATTCTGAAAGAAAGTCAAAATCGAGTCGAGTCGATGGCCTTGATCCATGAAAAGCTCTATCAGACAAAAAATCTCGCTCAAATTGATTTTGGGACGTACCTCCAAGAATTGGTGGCGGATTTGTTCCATTCTTATCGCATTCCGCATCATTCGGTTTCTTTAGAGTTGGATGTTCAATCGATATTGTTGAGCGTTGATACTGCGATTCCTTGCTCTCTCATCTTGAACGAGCTGGTGTCGAATGCTTTGAAATATGCCTTTGTGGATGGTTCCGCAGGCAAACTACGAATCACGCTGCATCCCCACGAAAACAATCGAGCCCAACTGTGTGTGCAAGATAATGGCGTGGGACTCCCGGAGGTGCTGAACTTTCAGACCACCAAATCTCTGGGGTTGCGCTTAGTGCGGATACTGACGAATCAACTCCGAGGCACTGTTGATCTGGAAGTTCATCCTGGAACGACCTTCACAATAGTTTTCCCCATTGATTGAGGCCCTAGAGTCACAACAACTTCCCACAACAGACCCGATTTTTCCTATTCGATTGCCCTTTGATATGCTAATTCAAAAATAAATTAAGGCAGCACTTCCCCTATACCATTTACGTTAGAAACAGGTGATTTCAACGGGTTTGTATGATTGGGAAGCGAGTTAGATGAAGTTCCTAAATACGAGGATTGAGGAGGCTGGAATGACAAAAATCATGATTGTGGAAGACGAGAGCATCGTTGCTGAAAGTTTAAGCGATCAATTGGAGCTTCTGGGTTATGAAGTGACGGCCATTGTGGCTTCGGGGGAAGATGCCTTAGAGAAAGTGATCAAACCGCGACCGGATCTCGTCTTGATGGATATCATGTTGAAAGGGGAAATGGATGGAATCATTACCGCCGACCGCATCCGCCATCGATGGGATATCCCTGTGGTGTACCTCACTGCTTACTCGGACCCACAGACACTCGAACGCGCGAAAATCACCGAACCCTTTGGCTATATCATCAAGCCGTTCAAAGAGCGGGATTTGCATACCACGATCGAGATTGCTCTTTACAAATATCGAACTGAGAAACAAATTAAAGAAAGTGAACAATGGCTTTCCACCATTTTGCGTAGCATTGGTGATGCGGTCATCACCCTAGATACAGCGAGTCGAATCACTTATATGAGTTCGATTGCAGAGTACCTCACGCAATGGAAACAAGAGGAAGCGATGGGACGGGATTTGTTAGAAGTCTTGCCCGTCACTGACAAAGATGCGCCTGATTTGATGGATGGTTTGATTTCACGTGCTCGAAAAGGCGAAACCGTATCGTGTCTGGTTGATCGTAATGCCTATTTGCAGACACCCGACGGCAAGCAAGTTCCCGTGGATGCCGGAGCCTCTCCGATCCGAAGTGAGGGGAAAGTGGTTCGGGGGATTGTTCTTGCCATTCGCGATATCACAGAACGCAAGATGGCCGAAGAGCGACTCTCCGAAGCCCAACAAATGTTGTCGAATTTACTCACGCCTCGGGAAAAAGAAATTCTCCAATTGATGGTAGATGGTTCGGCAACAAAGGAAATTGCTTATGATCTTAATATCAGTCCTCGGACCGTAGAAGTACATCGACAAAATATGATGCAAAAGCTCAATGTGCATGATATCGCTATGCTCGTCCGATGTGCAATTACACACAAATTGGTCACGGTGAATTGAGATTTTATTTTTGTACTTGTGTTGTTTCTGTGTTGTGATTATGTTTATCTTGTTGCTAATATGATTCCTGAACTGCAATTAGCAGATCATTCGCTTCCTTTTCATTACAATGATAGGCAATCCATGCACTTGACACACCGCATTGACAGACAGGTCGGCGTCATTTTTCTTGAAGGGAAAATTAGTTTAGAAGAGGAAATCCCTTTTAAAGAGTATCTCAACACTCTACTTCAAGATCCGGCGCTCAAAGGGATTGTTATCAATTTGGAAAAAGTGCACTATGTAAGTTCGGCAGGATTGGGATTGATGGTGGCTGCATTCAAAATTGCTGAGAGTTTCCAAAAAGAACTAGTGATTTGTAATGTTGGCCCTGTAGTTCGTAACCTGTTTCACGTTGCTCAATTGGATCGGTATCTGATCTTTTATTCCAATGAAATGGAAGCTTTGATGAAGCTAAATGGAGGAATCCATGACTGATGGTATATTATTAGAAGCGGGAACAAATGAAATCGAGGTCTTAGAACTTTTTTTAGGCAACCAAAGTTTTGGGGTGAATGTTCTCAAAGTCCGCCAAATTCTCAAATATGAACCCAATCTCATCACGTTTCTTCCCGATTCGCATCCCTCGTTGAAAGGTAATTTTTTATTTCAAGGAGTTTCCATCCCATTGATTGATCTGAATGCACACCTTCAAGTGCCTCCTAAAGAACCTGCAGGGGTTCGACAGATCATTTTGGTGTGTGAATTCAACAATGCGATTACCGGATTTTTGGTGGATGGGGTGGATAAGATCCATCGCATTTCATGGGACGACATTCAACCGCCATCGAGTGCAACCAATCGAAACGGGAATAATTTTACCGGCATCGCGATCATGGATACCCGGCAGGTGTTGATGGTGGATTTTGAAAGCATTTTAGAGCGCATTACCGGCGAGCTTTCTTCAGATCGCCGAGCAGAACGCCCTGACACACCCGAAGAAGCTCGCAAGGGAGTGCAACGCAGAGATATCAAACTTATGGTCGTGGATGATTCGCGTTTGATCCGTGAACAGATCGAGCGCCGATTACTCAAAGCCAACTATTCTTCCATCACCCAGTTCGATAACGGTGCCGCTGTTTATCAAGCCATTGTCGATTTACAAAAGAAGGCTGCTACGGAAGGGAAAGCAATTACAAATTATCTCATTATTGTTATCACGGATATTGAAATGCCGGGCATGGATGGTCTCACTTTATGCAAGCGAATCAAGTCTGAGGTCCCGGATGTGAAGGTCATAGTCCTTTCCTCACTGATCACTACCCAGATGGCTCTGAAATGTGAGCAAGTGCGTGCCGATGCCTATCTGTCGAAAAACGATATCAATGATCTGATTGATCTTGTAGATCGTTTCTGTTTATAGCGTGTGAAAGGTCTTGATGCTTTGTGGATATCTCTACAGTCTGAGATTTTATCACTAGGAATAAGTTAGAACGTCAGAAAAGCTAACCGGAGAAATTGATGAGATGTGAAAGTCATACCAATGAGAACCAATGTGCCGGACCGATATGTCTGGTGCAAGTGTGGGGTGGGAAAAGTTATTTTGGTGATTTTCATTACTGCCAAAAAGCAATTGAAGAGGGCCAACGGGATGCCGAAACAACCGGGGTTTCTGTGAAAGTGATACAGAACGAACTACAAAGCAACATTCCTTCATTGACGAGCAAAACTTCGTACACGCGGCAGAATCAACAGGCCAAGACTCAACAAAGAGTAACCCCCAGGGCGGTAACCTCTTCACCCCAACGAATACTAGCGTCGGAGACTAAAATGACCCCCTCCAATCAAGCTTTGAGCATCAGTAATGAAGAATTCAAGCTCATGCGAGATCTGATTTATAATCGTTTTGGCATCAATTTGAGTGAACAGAAGCGGGGGTTATTGGTGACACGGCTTTCGAAGTATGTGAGGCAAGCCCAAATGACGAGCTTCAAGGAGTATTATGAACACCTCCTCGCTGATCGTAGCGGAAAAGAACTCGTCACGTTGGCTGAAATGATTTCTACCAATCATACTTATTTCTTCCGGGAATCTGAGCATTTTGATTTCATGCGAAAGACGGCGTTGCCCGATGTGCTGAATCAAATCCGAAGCAACGGCCCGTTGGATCTGAGAGTGTGGTGTGCTGCGGCATCCAGTGGAGAGGAACCCTATGGCCTCATCATTAATTTGATGGAACACCTCGGAGTGGAATATAGCTCGTGGCAAGCAGGCTTGTTGGCGACCGATATTTCTCAACGGGCGTTAGCCACTGCGACAGCTGGAGTCTATGATGCCGAGCGTGTGCATCGGATTCCAGTGGCACTGCGTAATCGTTATTTTACTAAACATGGGAACGATCAATGGCAGGTGAAAGCAGAGGTTCGTAATGAAGTCGTGTTCCGCCGGTTCAATCTGATGAACCAACAGTTCCCCTTCAAACAGCCCTTCCATCTTATTTTTTGTCGCAATGTGATGATTTATTTTGACCAGCAGACTGTGCAAGCTCTTGTCAGACGAATGTATGAGCACACGGCCCCTGGAGGATATCTGTTCATTGGGAAATCGGAATCCTTAGGTCGTATCCAAAATCCGTATGCATATGTAGAACCGGCCATCTATCGAAAAATCTGAGTCCTTACCTGCTTCTGTCCCTAGCTTGTCTTTCAAGAACCTATGATTTAACTATGATCATTGAGAGTCTCCCTTGTTGCTGGACCCTATGACGTCCAATAGCATTCCCCCGGTTTCACATATGGAGGAGTTTTTATGAACATCCTATTAGTGGATGACGAAGCCCAAGTGCGACAAATGTTGGAACGCCGGCTCACAATCAAAGGTTATTCTGTGCAGGTGGCACAAGATGGTCAACAAGCATGGGAGATATTTGCCGAAGTTCCCCATCAGTTTGACATGGTCTTGACGGATATCAAAATGCCTCGGTTGGATGGATTACAATTGTTCGAACGGATCCGTAAAGAAGACTACAAATTGCCGGTCGTCATGATGACCGGGCATGCGGAACTCCGATTTGCCATTCAGGCTTTGAAGTTGGGAGCCTTTGATTTTCTACAAAAACCATTCGACCTATTGGATCTTCAAAAGACCTTAGGGAAGGTCGAGTCCATTTGTTCAGAAAAAGAACAGGTCAAAACCCTACTACCGTTTTATCGGGGAGAACTCCAGGTCGCAATTGAAAGTCGTACGGGATTGGTCAACAGTGTGGTCGCGTGTTTTCAGGATCACCTAGCTCCCATATGCGATGCCTTTGGATTGAACATCAATCGCTTGAATCTTTGTTTGATCGAAGCTTTGGGAAATGCGATCATTCATGGAAACTTAGGGATCAGCTCAGAAATCAAAGAAGAGTCTTGGGATCTGTTTGCTGAAATGCTTCAAGAACGAGAAGCCTCTCCAGAATACTCAGGAAAACAAGTCACAATCGTATACCGCTTCCAGCAACACCAGATTGAGTTTGAAGTGACGGATGAAGGGATAGGCTTTGATTATGAAAATTTGCCTTCATTTGCAGATTCCAACCCTTTGGTATTCAGTGGAAGAGGCATTCTCCTGATCCGGGCCTATATGGACGAAGTGCGCTGGAATGAATCCGGCAATCAGATTACCATGATTAAGTACTTACCAGATCCTTCTCAACCAGACTCGGACGAATGACCCAATCTAATCTTCACGTGCCATCCGATTCAAAGCCTCCTAGTGAAAGTGTCCATCGGGCCAAGTCCGAATTCTTGGCTAACATGAGTCATGAGATTCGAACTCCTCTAAATTCCATTCTCGGTTTCAGCCAAATTCTTTTGCAACTGGCTCAGGAGTATCATCTACCACCAGAATTTCGGCGTTACTTGAACAACATCCATGTGGCTGGAGAGACGCTGACGGAACTGCTCAACAACCTGCTGGACCTTTCAAAAATCGAATCCGGCAAGATGGCGCTTTCTGAAGAGCCATTGAGTTTAAAGCAGTTGTTTCAAGGCATTTACCATATCCACCGAACCCAAGCTTTGGAAAAACATCTGGAATACAATTACGATTTCGATAGCGACTTGCCGGAGTTCATTATATCGGATCGCTCCAAGCTCAACCAAATTCTGATGCACCTGACAGCCAATGCCATCAAATTCACTCCCAAAGGTGGCTCGGTACAGATCCATGCCATGCGTGATCAAGGCCGTTTATTATTACAAGTGGTTGACACGGGAATTGGAATTGCTCCTGAAAAACAAGCTTCTATTTTTCAAGCATTTGAGCAGGTGGATAATGCCACCACCCGTCAATATGAAGGGAGTGGTCTGGGTCTGACTCTCACCAAACACATGGTAGAACTTTTAGAAGGCACGATTGAGGTCGAAAGCGAACCTGGGAAAGGATCAACGTTTTCAGTGTGTTTGCCTTTAGAAACGGCGCACTCGGCCCCCGCTTTGTCCAGTACACAGGTGGTAGAAAAATTTCGTTTCGCGTCTGATAATGTGGTGTTGGTTGTGGAAGACAATCAGTTGAATCAAGAAGTGATCCGAGCGTTGCTTCGCCAGCAAGGCGTGCAAGCCTACTTTGCTAGCAATGGAGAAGAAGGGGTAGAACGGGCCTTAGCTTTGCACGTGCAAGGGCACACACCTCATCTCATCTTAATGGATTTACACATGCCTGGAATGGACGGGGTCACTGCCACCAAAATGCTTCGCCACAACCCCAAAGTATCCCATGTTCCTATCGTGGCCCTTTCTGCTGATGCCTTGAGCGAGCAGAAGGAACAAGCGGAGGCCGTCGGATTTTCAGCGTACCTCACCAAACCTCTCAATTTTCAAAAATTGTTTCCTTTGCTTTCTCAATACCTCAAACCTGAAAAAAGCATGGACGTTCCACAAACGTCTTCAGCCCTTCCCCCTTTGCCTGTTGAGGCCAAGGTGCAGTTGCTTAAGGAACTGAACCAACTCTCCCAAGTCCCGATCATCAACACTGAAGAACTGCTCGATCAACTCGATGCCATGCGCTTGCTTTGTGAAAACCACAGCTCACCCTTTTCGGCCCTACTCGATCAAATGGAAGAAGCGGCTTACATTGCAGATGCTAAGGCTTTGCAGAAATTGATCATGCAGGGGCAGTCGCTCTAACAAGTCTGCTTTGTGATGGAGCGATCTTTCGGTCGAATTCAATCTTATCCTCATTAGTATCGATATTTTTATTGGCCTGTTGGTTGAATTTTCTTAAACTGGCGTTTTCCATTCGAAGAGACTTTCCAAAATAGTAGTACGATTCACATCACGCCTCATAAGGTAAAAGCTATGCAAATCAAATCATGGATTATCTTATTGTCAGTCCTGGTTCTCACGACAGCGGTTCATGCTGTGGATTACATCCAACCCCAACCCTTTGCGAAACAAAAGCAATTGCAAAGTTTGCAGAAAGCTCCCGTGCAATCCAATTATTATTATCCCACCATCACTTGGGGAGCGGCCGTGTTGCCCCTGGATAACCAAGCGCTGTTTCCTGGTGGCGTGAAACTGATGGATGACCCCATTCAACAAATCCAGGCTGTCTGTAAGGGAGAAACCCCATTTTTCCGACAAACGGTGGGATCCTCCATTTTGGCTCAAGAGGCGTTTGCAAAGTGCGGTATCAACATGGAGGTTTTTACGAGCTTGACCGATTCAACAGGGGGGGATGTGGTGGTGGTGAGAAACACCATCAAAACTTTGAAAGACTGGTGCGGACGGACCGCCGCAATTCAATACGGTGGGCCTCATATGGGGTACTTTGTAGACTTAAAAGAATTGGCCAATTGTCCAGCAAATCAGCCTATTCAACTCAAATACGTGTCCGAATTGACAGGGCCTAATTCCCCCGAAGATGCGATTCGGAACGATGCCAACATCGATATCGCATTTGTGATTTTTCCTGATGCGCTGAATTTAACCGAAGGCAATTCAGCCGTCGATGGTCTTGTGATTGGAACGTCAACCAAAGTCCAAAGAGAAAGCATCAAAGACATTGTGTTGGTTCGAAGTGATTGGGCCAACGCCAATAAGTCAAAACTTTCCAGCATTCGGAATGCCTTTTTTGTGACGGCTCAAGGGAAGCTACAGAACAAGCCATTGATTACCAAAACGGCCAACTTGCTGTTTGGTAAAGGAAGTCAGGGTGTGCAAGATCTGACCGATATGATTGCAGATACCAAATTTCACAACCAACAGCAGAGCGATTACTTTTTAACATCCCCCACCAATTTCAATAGTCTACAAAAGAAAGTAAATCGTATTTCAAAAGATTTTGTCGAACTGGGGTTTTTGAGTTCCCGCGTGTCCCTTACCGCAACGGATTGGAATGTCAAAACGGAAACAACGGCACAAATCAAAACCGTTTCTGCACAAACGGCGGCTAAGATTGCGAAAGAGGTGAAACGTGCAGACCAATCGGGGCATGGTTCTGTTTTGATCAGCACCCCCGTTTATTTCAAAGCCAATCAGAATAATTTTGATATCAAACAATATGCGAGCGAATTTCAAGAAGGGATCAAATATGCGAAGCTCAACCCCGGTGCCGTGGTCAAGATTGTCGGCAATGTGGACGTTTCTATCGTAAGAGCATGGCGTGTTGCAGTGCAGAGCAAAAAATCAGGAGACCAACAGACGCTGAAAAAAGTACAAAATTGGCTCAACAAAGTGACCAACCCTGCCAAGCCGTGGAATTTACCCAATATGTCCTCTCAGTTGATCCAAATGGAACTCAACATGATTGAGAAAGCGGCAATGAAAACATCGCAGTCGCGAGCTGATGCAGTCGCAGAAGCCCTGGTGGAGTATGCAAAAAAAGAAGGTGTGGATTTGAACGTGGCCCAGATGGTGATTGTGCCATCAGGAGCCGACAATCCTGAGGTGGCGAAACCTAGGAGTAAAAGTGATGTTGAACGAAACATGCGTGTTGAATTCACCGTGACTGTCTACAAAGCGGAAGCAGACCTAAGCACGTTTTATGATGAACAAGATTTTTGAGAAGGGTACCCTATGAAAGCCAAAGTTGTGACCCTAGCTACAATTTTCATGTTGCTCGCAGGATTCGTTCAGGCGGAAGAGGTGAATCCTCTTTACCGAAAAAATGTGACCATCATCTTCGATGATTCGGGCAGCATGAATGCTTCCATCAAGGTCCGAGAAGAGAAGGAAGTCTTAGAAAAACCTGGACGCATAGGACGTTTGCTCGGAAGAAAAGAGCAACTTAAAACAATCGTCAAGGAGCGAGATTCCACGCGGATTGAGCGGGCCAAAGAGGCATTGCGGCAGTTTCTCGCGGCATTGCCTACGGAGTACAATGTGGCCATCATTGCAATCAACAAAGGGATCGTTCTCTCGTTAGTTCATGTGGATCAGGCTCGTGAACAATTAGAGACCATCTTTGAGCGAGTCCGGGCAGGTGGGAAGACCCCGTTGGGAGAGGCCGTTGATCAAGCAGTCCAAATGTTAAACGTGCAAAAAGAAACTCAGGCAGGCTTAGGCGATTATACCATTTTGATTATCACCGATGGGGAATCGAACGGAAGACGAGATGTCAACCTTGCTGTGAACGCGGCGATTGAGCAAAAACTCTTAGTGAGTACAATTGGCCTGGATATGAAACAACATCAATTGATGCACACCACTCAATTTGTTTCAGCCTCCAGTGTGGATGAATTGGTCGCAGCTTCGAAAAAACTAGTTTTGGCAGAAGCGGCGTTCGATAGTGCTGAGGAATATATTGCGCAAGATTTTTAAATTGGAATGAGAGAGGAGATGGCTCAACCAAAGCGAAAAATTTTATGGGGACGCATCATTGCCGTCTGGGTGATCATTATCGCAGTGATTGCAGGGGGCATTTATGTCGCTCTCAATCGAACTGGGGCCATAGATGATTTTGTGACACAAACTCTGGTGGATATGGGAGGTGGCTTTCAAGCCGATCACACGATCAACCTATGTTATGACGGTTATCTTGGATACGCCATCCTTGCATCCAAACAATTCAAAAAGCTCCTTCGGCAAGAAAAAATTGCAGTCAATCTGATTGATGATGGCGCGGACTACCCGTCACGAATGCGTTATTTGAACGATGGGGATCAATGTCACATCGGCGTGATGCCCATCGGAGACTATCTGGAGCAATTGGGAACGTTGCCAGAGGCCACACTGGCCCCCATGATTTTTGCAGCCTCTTCCGATTCACAGGGGGCTGATGCGGTGGTGGCAAACCAATCGAAGTTTCCTACCATTGATTCTTTAAAAAAGGTGAAAGGACTGAAGGCGGCTTTTACTTCAAAATTCATGATGGGCTCGTTGGCAGTGGATGCAGATGTCCCATCGTTGCTCAACCGAAGGAATGTGAAGGCTCATGAAAATATTGAAGACACGTACAACGGCTTGATCAACGGTGATTATGACGTGGTGGGTTTATGGGAACCGTTTATTTCTCGCGCCAAGAAAAAAGGATACACGGTGCTCATGCACAGCGGTGAATTGAAGCGAGCTAAAATTATTGATGTCTTTGTGGGGAATCGCAAATATTTGAAAAAGAACGAAAAGGTGTTGGTGCAATTCCTCAAACGGTATTTTGAGGCGGGGGTTTACTATGCAAACAATACCAACCCCTTTTTAGAAGAAGTCGAAACTCAAACCGGCATGAATCGCATTGATATCGATGCGTCCTTTGATGGCATCAAATTTTATACTCTGGCTGAGAATGTCCATACTCAATTCCCTGTTAAATCCACATCCGATGCTAAAATTTTGGATGCGATTGATGCGATTGCAGTCAAATTGCGCATGATGAAATCGATCGCTTCCAATCCAATTCCCGGAGAAGATGCGGAAGCGGTTGTGTATTCCAAAATACTCCAGCAGCTCTATCACACCTACGATCCCAAAGAGGTGCCTCGCCCTCCTGAAGCCAAGAAAAGCTACTCTGTCTTAAGCCGGACGGAATGGATGTCTCTCATTGATCGGCCCAAATTCACGCGGGAAAATCTGCAAATTGAATTCAATCGCCGATTACAACTGCAACCCGAATCCAAAGTCGTGATTGATCAGATTTATGACACACAGTTGAGCAATTACGATTATCGCATTGCTGTGATTGGACGTGCTCCCATCGTTCAAAATCAGAACCTCGAACGGGTGTCTCAAAATACGGAAAAAATGGCGAAAGCGGTATACGACTATTTGGCCCATATCAAAGGAGTTGACGAGCAACGGATGACCTATCTGGGGTTGGGGGTTTCGCGAACCCCAGAGCGGCAACCGGATCAAAATGTTTACGAATATCGAAACCTCAATAATGTTGTAGAGATCCTGATTATTGACTTCAATTGAGGAGGATCGGGCTGGAATCCCACAGAGAGATTAGACAGGTAGGAGTAAACTATTGAAGAACACAGACGATTCAGACGATCCTCTAAACTACGAGAATCGTTATTCCTATGTGAAACGGTATGTGTGGCATAGATTCACACACAGTTGGTACAACATTCTGATTGCTGTTTTTTTGCCGATATTGATTTTTGGGATTGAAATTCCCGAATTGCCAGCTTGGCTGCATTTGATTGATTTGATTCCGATTGGACTCCTCTATACGAGTTTCTACCTCAATAAAAATAACTATGCTGCACAAGGGGCACGAAAGTTTTTGCAGGAATATGAAGAAGCCAAACGGCAAAAAGTATTGAATGAGTTTCATGAGATTGAAGACTTTGGACTGACATGGTTCCAAAATCTCAAACAGCAGTTGATGGAAGGCTATTTTGAATTCACTCAAGCGGTGGAATCTCAAACAATCATTACCGAGCACGCACTATTTCGATTTATGGAAGGGGCCAATGATGCATTTGATCAAGGCACCACCCTGCTCAAAGAGATGCGGGATATCTTGGACGTGATGAAAGGTTTTCAACGGGAAGAATTGGTTCGGGAAGCAGAGAATTCCAGTGTCGCACAAGAAAAACTGAAGATTTATGATCAAAACGCTCAAAAACTCGATGAATTCAAACAAGTTCTTGAGAAAAAAATTGATGTCTTTGAACTCAACCGGTTGAAATTGGTGTCGGCCACTTCGGATTTCAGTGAAATGGAAGAAGCGGAAAAAACAATTGAATCCTTTCACACGGAAATGGAAGCAGCCGTTGCGGTTCAAAAAAGCATGGCCGACCTGAAAAAAACATCCACTTACAATTAGGAAAATAGGAGGGATCAATGTTCAAAGCGATCGGAAAATACCTTTCCAATGTCTTTACCAAAACCGAGCACGAAATCAGTGACAAAGCCGATGAGGTATTCACCTCCAGTTCTGCCGGGATCAAAGCGGGGTTTGCTGAAACACGGGATAATCTGATTCGAAACATCAATGAAATCACGAACGCCCTTTCGCAACTGAAGGCCATGATTGCTCAAAAAGGGCAACAATTGGAGACGCTGAACCAAGAGGAAGAAGACATCTTGCAGGCCTTAGAGGGGATTGTTGAGGTCTTGTCAGAAAATGAAAATGATCAACAGGCCTTGGAAGATTTCACGCGCTATGATGCACGGAAACACGAAATTGATGCCAAACAAGCAGAACTGGAAACCGATATTGAACGCCTAGAAGGTCGCTTGAGCGATTACATGTTGGACTTGAAACGGTTGCAGCAGGAAAAGGAAAATCTCAAAAAAGAGGAAGCCGAAACCATAGCGGATACTGAATTGGCCAAAGCTGAAATTGCGCTCAATCAACAACTGGCGGGGTTGGAAACTTCCATTGATCGCAGTCCGATCAATGCGATCCGAGAGCGCACTCGAAACCTCCGGGCCAAGGCAGAAATCACGGCTGAAATTGCAGGCACGGATGCACAGCGTTCTATGGAGAAATACAAGCAGCTTGGCAAAAGTTCTGCGGCTAAAAATAAGGCATTGGAGTTGGCTCGTGCGAGGAAAGCTGCAAAAAGTGCTCAAGAAGCAGGCCAAACCCCAGGTACACCGCAACAACAGAAAAACCAAGAGCGCAATTTATAGGGAGACTGCATGTCCACTAGCATGAACGTGTACGAAGAATTAAAAGAATTGTTTGTTCGTTTGCAGGTCACCAATCTCTTTGCAATCACCGGAAACATCCGAGACATCCTTCTCGTTCAGGAAGAAAATCAACCCTCCCGTTATTTAAATATCCGAGAGTTGCTGCTGGAAAAGTTCTCTCAAAAAAATCACGTCCTTCTCTATAATCCCTCCGAAGGGGTTCACTATTACCAGCCTCAACATAAAGAAGAATTTTTCAAATATGAGGACTACTTAGAGACCAAGTATGCCTCTCAATTCAACAAAACCTTCTACAATATGATTTCGGGGATTCATCTCATCAAGGAACTGCTTCAGGATTATCGTCAGCTTGGAAAAACAAAAGGGCAATCGGTGAAGTGCTTGATCGTGATCATGGAAGATGTGGACCTTATTTTTTCGGCAAAACCCTCGGAACAGATGGCCGTGGATGAAAAATTGTTAATGAGCCAAGCCCGCAGCATGTTAGATGACTACGAAGTGCGAGATTCCAATAACATGGTTGTGCTGCTCACAACTTCTTTCTTTAGTCTCAATAGCGACATTCGAGACATTCCTCACCTCCGGGAAATCCATGTGGATTTACCGAACTTCGAGCAACGCAAACAATTGATTGCCCATGTCAACCAACAGGAAGCCAAAGGTTTTTCGGAAGTTTTTATCAACGAGATTGCAGCATCTACAGCAGGAATTTCGCTGGTGAACCTTCTCGGCATTCTCCGTGAGGATCCACAAGATATTAAAAAGAATATCCATCGTTCGGTGGCGCGCTTGATTGAAAAATCCATTGGAGGGCATGTCAAAATGTTCTACCCCGAATATGGGTTTGAAAAAATCATTGGGTATGAAGAACTCAAAGCTGTTTATGCCAAACTCATCCTGAGGATGGAGTTCACTCCTTGGAAAGGGATCATCCTGACTGGCCCTACGGGAACCGGGAAATCCTTTCAACTTAAGGCTTTTGTAAAAGAAGCCAATGTGCCAGCGATGCAACTGGGGAATATCAAATCCAAGTGGTATGGGGAAACCCTCATCATTGTTGAAAAAATTAAAAATGTCGCCAAAACCTTCGACAAGTTGATCATCACCAAACCCGAAGCCGATACCATGTTCACTGATCCTCAAACAGGTGAAGGACATCAAACCGACTTGGAATTGATGGGAGCCTTTTTGGACTGGATTGGAGATGAAAAAGATCGTGGCAAAATCTTTTGGATTTTTGACACATCTCGCCCTCAACGTATTCCTCTCGACTTCCAACGCCGTTTAGAAATCAAGATTGGAATCTTCGACCTGGAAGGAGATTTCAAATGGGAATTTCTGCTCAAGATGTTCGATCTGGCCTTCAAGGATGAAACACAAAACCTGACTCGCTATTTGATCGACCATCTCAAACAAAAATCAGCAGTTATCGCAGATTTCAGTGATGAGCAAATTTTTGGCTCCCCCGAATACGCACAAATCAAAGAAGAAATTTTGAAGCTTGTGGAAGGCTATTCCAATGACAACATGCGAGGGTTAGCCACGGAAGTAGTGTCTGAAATCATGGTGGAAACCGAGTTTGATATCCTCGAACTGATCCGGAATATCAACTTGGGAGTGGTTATCAAAGAGCGAGAAGCTCAAGCATGGGAAGCCGCTCGCTATTGTACCTATCGCAACATCGTGCCTGCCAAGTATCGAGACCGTGTGGAGTGAGTGTGGGTGGAATAAAGCATGAATGAGAGGCTTGATGCGTCTGCAACAACACTTGAATATCAATTGAAATGAATAGTCAGTCTGTTGAAATGAATAGTCAGTCCGTTTGAATAGTAATCATTTTGAGCACCCAATCCGTTTACATCGCAACAATTCAAAAGGAAAACATGATAACCGAGCAATCCGAGTCTCCGTATACCAAACTCCATTTTCCTCTTTCCGACCATCAAACCACTCTGCGTCAGGCTTCAGAAAAGATGAATGCGCTTCCCGGTTTTTTAACCCAAGATGAAATTCCACTGATTATTAAGCTTATGGAAAACCCCAAGTATTCCTTGCCTGGTGTCGATATTTTTCATGGCGCGGCAGACTTGGAAACTCATGATTTTATTCATCCTGTTTTAGGACGTGGCTTTCTTCCAAAAGATGAAGCGTTTGTGATTGGTTTCACAATGGGGTGTACCAACAAAATGTCGACGTGGGTGACCCGAACCTTTTCAAATATCGCAAAATATCTATACCCGAAGGGGTATCGATTTTCCGATGAAGACATTCGTATCTTCAAGGATTCGGTTCATTTGGGATGGGTATCGGACTGCACGCCCCTCACGAGAGTCGACTTTCATACCTTGTTGGATTTGCCGTTGGTTGAGGTCCGTCAACGGATTGGTTTGGAAGATTCATTACTGCGGGCTTACTTTGAAATTGAACATAAACGCTATCCCGGATCTCGTGCCAGTCAAAGGCTTCTAGATTGATAAGTAGAATGGCAGATCGTCCCTGCTTCATGCGAATTAGCTGATCTAGGAGAAAATCAATTTTTCGATGACGCGCTGCGCATCTTTTAGCGAAGGTTCGATGGCATGCGATGCCGCCAAGACCTCCTCAGTCGGCGGTAAAATATCAGGAACTACAATTGTGGTGAGTCCAGCATGAATTGCGGCTGTTGCTCCCGAATTGGAATCTTCCAATGCGATGCACGAACGGGGGGCCACGCCAAGCTCCTCAGCGGCTTTGAGATAGATGTCAGGAGCAGGCTTTCCCTTTGAGACTTGGTCACTGGTCACGATGCATCGGAACCTTTCGTAAATGCCAACCTGGCTCAATGCAAAAGTGGCTTCGTGTTTTTCACTGGAAGTGGCGACGCCAAATGGAATGGTTTGTAAATCGAGAAAGTCCAATAATTCCAACAGCCCTGGCTTCAATGGGATTCCTCCTGAAGCCACTCGCTCTCTCCATTTTTGAGGCCACAACTCCCGAAATTCCACCACCGGGAAATCCACCCCCAGTTCCTGAATCACGATGGCTTCGGAATCTGTATTATTTTTTCCAATCAAGCTGTGAAAGAGTTCATCTGTGATGCAATAACCGAAGTCCACTGCTGCCGCTTGCCAAGCGGCTTTGTACAACGGTTCCGTATCGAGCATCAGCCCGTCCATATCAAAAATAACGGCTTGGAAGTAAGGAGTCATGTTGCAGCAATCTCTCGTATCTCTTTGAGTTCCCATCCACAAAAAAGCAACACCAAGCCTGTGAATTTCAGGGATTCTCGTCGTTGTAATTGAAGGTCTTTTAGGTAGTTAGTTAGCTGGTGTTCGGCTTCGGTCAGCAGTTCTTCGGCCTTGGCCTCTTTCCATTGGTCACGTTTGAGGTATTTCAGTTCAATCAGATAACCGTGCTGGATGTCGGGATACTTTGCCACGAAGGGTTCTAAGAACAGATCCACGTAACCTTTGTTGAATTCATATTCTGTTCGGCAGAAGAACACATCGTTGATATTCAGATAGGCGAGCAAAAAACCTTGGATCACTTTCTCGCGAGATAAGTAATCTCGGATACTAGTTTGGGCTTCGATTTGTTCTGCTAAATAACGAAACACGGATTCCCATTCTCCTTTCCAAGCCATCAAGCGGATCAATCGATTGAAGTGATCTTCCACAATTCGAAACCAATTCACTTCATCTAAAGAGCGACGAATATACTCGTACATCAAATGGAGGATGGTCTGGTTGGGGGGGGCCAACATAGGCTGCCCTATTTCGGTGCCACGGAAGGTCAACAGCCCAAAATAGTAGAGCAAGGATGTAAAATTTTGGGGTTGATGCAATTGTTCTAAAGGAAAGCTTTTCACGATCTCAGAAACAATCTGGCCCTCTTCGACAATGGCTCTCAGGCGGTCAAAGTTTCCGTTGAGTTGACGGTTGACTAAGATCAAATGACGTAGCTTGCCGTAATCAATTCGAACATTTTCATCTACCAAACTATCGGGTATTGGCGTTTCCCGATTGATTTTGCATTCTTTAACAAAGTGCCACACCATATCCGTATTAAACACATCGGTTTGTGAGCGTTTGCTGAATCGATAGCCATTGTACCATTCCCGCATGATTGTTAAGGCTTCCTCCACTTCTAAACTCACGTAGCCCACGTTGTGGTAATATTCCAAAATGCCTTGAACCTCGGGTTCCGTTAACCCCAGCATTTCATCAAATTCTGAGGAGAGACTCAGGTTGTCTCCAACATTGAAGCCGCTGGTCACATCATCCAGAGTTACGGGAGATACCCCGGTCATGAACAAACGAGAAATCCCAGCTCCGAGTCCACTCGTCCCACCTTTAATCACAGTAAAAAATTGACGAAAGAACCCGTCCCCATGCGTGAGATCGTGATAGGCCTGTTCTCCTGCATGCACCAAGATGTTGTTGGCAAAGTTGTCGTATTCGTCGATCAAGACATAGAGCTTGACGTCAAGCTTGGCGACGGCATCGAATAATAAGTTCAACTGATCATGAATCGAAGGTACTGCCAAAATCGACGATGTCACTTCCTGAGAAAAGTCTTTAGGATAACTTTCCAAACAGGTACGTAGGCGGCTTTGAGTATGGAGTTCAAACGACGCTTGAACATGCTCTCGTTCGGAGCGCACGCGAGAGAAGTTGAAGTACAAGATACAATACTGATTGGCTTGGGAAGTCGGAGATTTCCCAATATCGGTTCCGGCAAAAAAGGTATCGAACTGATCCGTACGGTTTTTGTCGTAATACGCCTCTAGTATGGTGAGCCAGGACGATTTGCCAAACCGCCGTGGTCGGATGAACACTACAAAATTATGTTGTTCCAAAGGAGGGAGAAATCGGGTTTTGTCCACAAAATAGAAATTTCGAGTACGGATAGCTTCGTAGTCGGAAACGCCATAAGGGATGTTCATCGGGGATATCTGCATGGAGTTTTCTCTCATATCAGTGGGGTGTCATCTCATGGTGGTTGGGGCGGAAACAGCAAGGGTGCTGACCGGAAGCGGGTTAAAACTCAATATATCTGATGGTAACAGATTTTTGGTATTTCGTCCCTCACCCCCTTTATGATCAGGGTTGTTTCATTTTCCATCGAAGCTTCAAAAATAAGAAATTTTGGAAGTTTTTATTCATAATAATAAGAAGAATTGAAAGAGTTATTTTGTTTTTTTGCTAGAATCGAGAATGAAACATCCCTGCCTTTATGATGAGGCGAAGATGAAATTGAAATGGGCCATGACAGAATACTGAGAAGAACGTGGTGGAGAACGCAGTAAAGAAATCGGTAAACAAGAAGAGAATTGAAAATGTAAAAACGATCTGTGTTCAGAATGAGAGCTTTGTTTTCATATTTGAACAACCCCTCTCCCCAATTGAAATCTGCTGAAGCTCTACCCCTTTCTGTTTTACTTTTTTCCTTTTTATAATTCATATATAAATTCAATGGGTTGAATCAAATTTCCTCGGAAAAATGAGCTTCCTCCTGCAATTGGTCCGTCTTTTTCAGAAAGACACCGTGCAGGCATTCATTTGAGAAATGCTGGCCCCGTTTCATTTCGAATAGGTCACTAGATACCGCAGCAGAATTCTGAAGAGAAACGGAAGGAACTGATTCATCATTTTTGGAACGGAGGCGACCCATGCAGCAACTATTTCTCAGTGATCGGTTTCTCCCCCACCGTGGGAGCAGCCGGGGGTACTATTACGAAGTCTGCCGAAGGCTGGGCATTCCTATGATCACCAGTCCTGAACAGGGATCTCAACACTTTGACTCCCAACAGGAATTCCCCATTTTTCGACATGTGGGCATTCGTTCTGATGAGATGGGGCCGATTCGGGCCAGCAATCCATGGGGCCATCTCTTGGTCAACTACATCCCCCCATTGATTAGCATGACGTGGTGGACTTTTTTACATACCCTGAAAATGAAACCCCATGTGATTCATGCCGGCGGTTTTCAGTTTGCTGGATGTGCAGCGCTGCTAATGCAAAAGTGTTTCCGCATTCCATATCTGTTATATGCCCACGGCGAAGATATTCAGGCTTGCAAAGATACAAGATTGTTGGGGGCTTACATGCGCTGGGTGTTTCGCCATGCTACCCGGGTGATTGCGAGCTCGGAATATACCTGCAATCTGTTGTTTGAAGCAGGAATTGCCCATCAAAAAATTCAGATTGTCCCCCCTGGTATTCATGAAAGATTTTTAAATCCGCCACAAGGAGCAGATCGACTACGTCAGCAATATGACTTGATGGGCAAACCTGTTTTGCTCAGCGTGGGCCGTTTGACCGAACGCAAAGGCCACAAATTGATTCTCAATATCTTGCCTCAACTGCTGAAACAGCATCCCAAGTTACAATATGTGATCGTAGGAACCGGCGAGTGTTATAAAATCCTCAGAAAACAGATCGATCAACTCGGATTGTCAGAACATGTGGTTTTCACAGGAAGAGTCGATGATGACGAATTGCACGCCTGGTATCACGTCTGTGATGTGTTTGTGCTCGGCAATCGAGCCTTGCAAAATGATATTGAAGGATTCGGAATGGTGTTTCTTGAAGCAGGTGCGGCGGGCAAACCGGTTGTGGGTGGTCGTTCAGGAGGGGGAGTAGAAGCCGTACAGGACGGCGTCACTGGATACTTGACCGATCCAGAAAACGCCGAAGATTTGACCGAAAAACTGAACCAATTGTTACACAATGCCTCTCTCCGCGAACGAATGGGAAAGGCAGGACAACAGTGGGCTCGCTTCTTTTTGTGGTCCCATCGAGTGAAACAAATCGAATCAGTTGCGTCCCAGCTCATCCAAGAGGTTCGTCAGCATCAGGTCGAAGAAGCATCTGGTTTGTAATATCTCTGGATGGTGAGCAAAAAAAAATCCGCAGGATCGATCACTCGACCCTACGGATTCTTCGAGAAGGAGAGGTGCGTGGAGATAGTTTGTAAAGAATTCTTGCTTAGTTGCCTGCGACGATGCTGCCTACAGAAGCATGCGCTAAACCATCCTTTGTTCCTGTGCGGACGGTGGTGGTTTTGATTTCGTTTTTCACACCCGCTTTAACTTGGCTATTGCCATGAGCTACAATGCTCCCCAAGTGGGTTTCGGCTTCACCGTCTTCTGAGTGAGTTTCCAAGGTGTAGTTGGTAATATTTTGAGTGATGTCTGCTTCGACTTTAGCATCTCCAGCATAAGCGTTAGCAGCGAATCCGAAAGCAACGAGGATGAAAGCAACTTTGAGGGATTGAATCAGTTTCATGGGGTCTCCTTAACAGTGAGAGTTGTTTTTTGCTGTGCCCACCGGGGCGTTTTGTTGTGTGACGCTATGTCTTATCCTTCTGCACAGCCGAGACCACCTTGGGTTTTTTTTGATTTTTATTCCTCAAAAAATTGAAATTATTGACTAAAATTTAGGAATATTTTTTAAGAGTTCACTGCACATCGTTAATGACGCAAGACATTCGATTTGTGACACAAGAACTCCCTCCTATCACCGCAAGAATCGTCTTGTGTGGAATCTGCTTTGCTCTTATCAAGGAATGATTCTAGTGATCAGAGAGTCGTGAGATCCAAGAAAACATTAGCCCTTTGAGGAGAACCCCAATGCCCTTATCTACCCCCATCCCACCTCGCGTGTTTTGCATTGGTAGAAATTATGTGAAACATGTCCAAGAACTTTCGAATGCGATGCCAGAAAAACCCGTTGTATTTTTCAAACCGGCCTCTTGCCTTGCAGGCGTTGGAGAACTCATCCATTTTCCTAAACATGGTCAGGATCTCCACCATGAAGCGGAAGTGGTGGTTCGTATCGGTAAGCAAGGTCGAGTGACTACCCCAGAACAAGCCTTGGCCGCGATTGATGCCATAACACTCGGCGTGGACCTGACGCTACGGGATGTGCAAGCAGATCTCAAAGCCAAACGATTGCCTTGGGAGAAAGCAAAAGCCTTTGAACAGAGTGCATTCTTAGGAGAATTTGTCCCTTACGAATCATCTATAGATTTACAGAATCTCGACTTCCGATGCACCGTCAATGGAAAGGAACGACAACATGGCAACACGGGAGATATGATTTTCAGTATTCCAAAATTATTAATCGAACTGAGTGAAATTTGGAATCTCTTGCCGGGGGATCTTGTCTATACAGGCACTCCTGCTGGAGTCAGTGCCCTTCAGGTGGGTGACATTGTCACGGTTACGAGTGAGCGGATTGGGTCTTTTTCTTGGACCCTGGTTGAGTGACCTTTCGTACCACCCTCAATTCTGATACACAGTCCTACCTCAATTCTTCAGCATATGTGTGCTAAACAAAATCAAAAAATATATTAAAATTTTCTAATATCAGTAGGTTACCAGTCTAATAGAGTCGTGTTATACAAATTTCACTAAATTTCCCCGGTTTTATCGGATTTTTAAATTAAATTAATATACTGAAATTATTAGTTTTATTATCATATTCTTTGTCGATATTTTTGTTTAGCATACATATGGATTTTTGTAGAATCTGGTGTTAGGTTCACCGTGAATTCGATACATTTTAAAATCTGCAACTATTCTAGTTTAGGGGTTGAAAAACGATGCTTCCTCAAACATCACAGCCTAACAACAGAAGAGAGAATTGGCGAGGGTGTTACATGGGAGCCTGGACCCTCGGTGTGCAAGCCGCCTCCATAAGCTGACATGTTGTATCTTTTGCTTGCGGTTGGATTCAAAGGCCTCCAGGTATTGCTGGCTAAAATGGCCGTGAGCCAGCAATTTTATGTTTATGTGTCGGCAGGTGCTTCGCTCACGTGGGTCGCTTTTATTGTAGGCTATGCCATTCATCAATTGGCCGAAGTTCCATACGATGTCAAATGGCCGGAAGGTTATCTCATGATAGGGGCCATTGGTTTGGTGGCAGCGGTTGCCGATTTGATGGCTTATCGTGCATTGAGTGTGCTGCCTGCGTCTCTCGTTTCGGTTGCGATGATTTCGTATCCGGTGGTGACCATAGGGTTGGCCATCTGGTGGTTTGATGAACGGCTTACCTTATTACAGTGGTTGGGACTTCCCTTTATCGGGTTCGGCATGTTTTTGCTACTTTACTTCCGAAGCGAGGTCACATGAAGCAATCTTGGAAAACAGAGGAAAGTTCTCCATTGAATCAAACCAATTGGAAGGCTCTGCAAGCCAACGAAATTCCATTCATCCGTATACCCCGTTTTGCAACAACCGAAGAATGTGAACAGCTCGCCTACGCATTGGAGCATGCCGGATATCGCACAGTCAGCTATGCCAATGTGCAGCGATTTGGATTGAGCTACTACGAATTCCGCGATGCGGGAAAGTCGGCGTATTTCGAAGCCGCTCAAGCAGACAAAATTCGAAGACAATACGTGGTGCAACAAGCTTTCGATCCACTGCGACGATTCGTGGAATTAGCCCGGAAACACAATCAGCCTTTGCATTGTGCCATGGAACCTGAAGGTGAGACCTACTTTGCTGGAGCAGCCCGTAAAAACACCTATCCTCCGTGGCATACCGATTCCGCTCCTCGAAAAATGCCACCCGATTGGTGCATTGCATGCGTCACGTCTCAATTGTCTTGGAATCTGTATTTGCAGATGCCCACGGCTCCCCGTGGAGGAACACTCCGTGTGGCCAATCGCCAATGGCAATCCCAGGATGAGCAATTTCTGATTCCTCAGCAAGATGGGCTGTACACAGACCTGGTGGTGCAAGGGGCGGAACAAGTAGAAATCCAGCCGCACATAGGGGATGTCTTGTTATTCAACTCAATGAACTATCACTGCGTTGTACCTTCTTTAGAGTCACGGCTCACGATGTGTGCGTTTTTGGGAGACACTCCCCAAGGTACTTGGATTTATTGGTCGTGAGATCTCATGCTCGTGTGGACGGCCTTGCCTCATTTTGTGTGGACCAAACATCGTTATTTTCATCAATGTCAACCAGACCCACTCTCGGCACCAGACTCCGCTTGTTTTCAGCAGCTGTTGCAAGATGGGGTGGTTGTTCGAGAAAACTTCTTGCCCGCTAAAACTGTTGCGGCCATTCGAGACGAAGTCCAAACCAGTGGAATGTTGGAACACGCTCGCTCGAAGTCCTATCACCGTGATGGAGTGTGCATCGTGGAACAAGCGGCCCAATGGTTGCCCACGGCCCAATGTTTTTATCAACATCCCATGATTCGACAGATGGCTCAGGCGTATCTAGCCCAACGAGCCATGCAGTTTCGACAAATCGTGAATTACAAAACTCAAGTGGGACAAAGTGCGCAACCGTTCGAATTGTTTTTCCATTTTGATGACTGGAAACCCCGCTTTAAAGCCTTTTTGTATCTAACCGATGTGGGTGAGCAGGAAGCACCATTGGTGTATCTGAAAGGAAGCCATCGGGGTCTGTGGCGTTTATGGAAAGAAACGGAACTGTTCTGTCTCTACCGTCAAAGTGCTCAAGGGTTTGCGGATAATTGGGAATCGTTGTTTTTGGGCTGCTACTTCCCGCATCAAGCGCGGCGTCTTCAAGAGCTTTGGGGTTGGCAACCCCAGGTATGTACGGGAACGGCAGGGACAGTGATCTTTTTTGATGGCCGTGGATTACACCGAGGGAATTGGCTCCAACGCAATCAACGTTTGCTATTAGGCAGCCTGTGGAAATATGAGGAAGATTAGGAGAATGATCATGATCCCCTCTGTCCGATTTCGTCCTATTTGGGAAACCGATCTCGATCAATTGGAACAACTCTCCCACGAACTCGAACCCGGCAATGCCGGAGCCTTCCATACCCATCGTGACGGTTTGCAACAGATCATCCAAGAATCCATGGCAAGCTTCACTCAGGACGTGCAAACCCCTGGCCCCGAAATATACGTGTTTGTCCTAGAAGACATGATCCACCGCCGTTTGATGGGAATGATCAAACTCACAGCGTTGGCCAATCGAGGTAACCTGTTTTATTCCTATCAGATTCAATCCCTCTGCCAAATCTCAGTCAAATTGCAGGTGAATAAAACCCTGCCGACCTTGCACCTCGTCAGCAATTATACCGATGCGTCGTCAATGTCATCTTTAGTCCTCTTTCCTCGATATCGTAAAAAAGGCATGGCACGGCTTCTTTTAGTCGCATTGCATCTATACCCTACCGAATTTCCACAGCGGTTTCCAAAACGGATGATTGGAGAGATTCGCGGTTGTTATGACTCGTCGGGGTGCAGCGTGTTTTGGAAACATGTAGTGCAACACTTCATCAAAGACATGGATTATCCTACTTATTTGCAATTGCTTTCAGACGGCATGGAAACTGAAATTTTAGGCCTGTTGCCACGCGGGCCGATTTACATTTCACTCCTGTCTGCCGAAGTTCGACAAGTGATCGGGAAACCTCATGCTGATTCTAGAGGTGTTATTCAAAACATAAAGGCAATGGGATTCTCGTATCAAGAACATGTGGGTTACAGCTCCGCCGCTCCCATCTACGAATGCAACATTTCTCGCATTCAACCGATTGAGCAAAGTCGAGAGGCTGTTATCGAAATACTAGCCTCGACCGTATCCGGGAGGGGTTATTTGATCAGCAATCAACGGGCTGGGTTCGACTTTGCGGTAACAGTGGGGAAAGTCTGCTGGTTGTCACCTCAATCCATTGGTATCGAGGAGGGGGTAGGCCAAATCCTCAAACTGCAAGCGGGAGATCGAGTGCGGATGACTGAATTTAATCTGTAATAGTGATTGAATCAAATCACAGCCCTTCAAATACCTGCTCAATTGTCTCAGCAGTCAAGAGGCGTTCGGAAATAAGGTCTAATTCGCTTTGTGAGGCTGCCGATACTCGGTCAGCATAAGGCTGAGCTGCTGACCGAAACTTCAATTGCAACATCTTCAGAGTTCTTTTGGTTTCACCTCTAGCCTCTCCCTCCTGTATTCCTTCAACTTTTCCTTTTTGAAATCCTTTAGCTTCCAACCGTTCAGCAGCAGTCATAGCGATCTCCTTAATTTTAGAATCAGGTAGTTGTTGGATTTGCTCGATAACCACAGTTTCATCTAATGATTCTGCAGCTCGGAACAGATAATTAAGCATAGATTCCAAGTACTCCAAGCCCGTTTTTCCATCTTCAGATAACTCCAACCAACAAGGAAGGAGTTGATCCTTAGAAACGGAATGAAACTGTCGTGTACAGTGTAGAACAAGTTGAATTTTTCACTGAAATTATTCAGTTAATCGATCTATCTGTTTCATGTAAAAGGTGTTTTTTCCTTGTAGTTCCTCAGTAATTTTATGTTGGAATACTTCGTATTTGTATAGTAAGGACTTGTCTTAGATACACTAAAACTTTCATTGTTTTTCTATCCCTGTCTTAGAATTTCACGAGAAAAATCATGATGCAAAAATACATTGTCCTTACTCTAATAGCATATTGTTTCAGCATCTCTGTGGCAATGGGTATCCCCAAAGGAAAAATTACGGTGGCGAGCAAAGGATTCACTGAGCAGTTCTTGCTGGCACAAATCACCGTACAAGTTCTAGAACAGGCCGGGTATGAAGTGGAGGAAAAATTAGGAATGCCTACTCTTACACTACGTGATCATTTGCTGAATAGAGAGATCGATATCTATTGGGAATATACGGGAACAGGGTATGCTTTTTTGACCAAAACGCACCCCGACATCATATATGATCAAGAAACTCTGTACCAAATCGTAAAGAAGCATGACCTCGAAAATAATATTGTGTGGCTCAATAAAGCTAAGTTCAGCAATTCCTATGTATTGGTTGTTACGAAGCGTGTAGCCGATCAACTCAAGTTGCAGACGCTATCGGATTTAGCAAAAGTGTTAAATTCAGGAGTTCTCTCTCGATTTGGTTTGATTGTCACATTTTATGACCGCCCGGATGGATATAAGCAGTTGAAGCAACGATATAGATTTGAAGTTCCTCGCGAACAAATCGATCTCATCCTACATGATGAAGTTTATGAACTATTGAAACGTGATCAAATACAAGTTGGCTTAGGGTATGCCACTGACCCACAATTGAATCTACCCGAATTTGTAGCACTTCAAGATGATTTATCGTTTTTTCAACCTTACGAACCTGCGCCCACAGTGCATAAAACGAAGTTAGAACAGTATCCAGAAATCTCGCATTTGCTGAACCGAATTGCAGACCGTTTGGATACATCAACGATGATTACGCTCAATTATCGGGTTGATTTTGAAGGCAAGTCCATTGACGAAGTCGCATTAACATGGCTTCGAGAAGTAGGTTTGATCGAATCACGATGATGAGTAGGAGCTATGCGAAAAATCCTTATGAAGAGTTTTCTAATTTTTTCCATCTTGGTTGGGGAGAATTCTATTACTCTGTCTAAAGGGAAACTTATCATTGGAAGCAAGAGCTTTACTGAGCAGTATTTATTGTCTAGCCTTGCCACCCATTTGCTTCAACATCATGGCTACAGCGCGCAAGAACGAACGGGCATGTCAACCCAAGTAATTCGAGAGAAACTGTTGAATGGCAAGATTGATCTGTACTGGGAATATACTGGAACCGGATATGTTCTCTTGGAAAGAAAAAACCCTCCAACGGAAATGGACAGCCAACAATTATATCAATATGTTCGCAAAAAAGATCGGAAGAATGGAATCGTTTGGTTGGCCCCGGCAACCTTGAATAATAGTTATGTATTAGTCGCCCGGCAGACTATTGCCGAGTCTTACCAGTTTAAGGACTTGTCCGGATTGAGCCGGGTGTTGAATCAAGATATAGATCTCAAGCTAGGGCTCGTGATTACATTTTATGACCGCCCGGATGGATTCCATTCGTTGAAAACGCATTACGGCTTTGAAGTGCCTCGCAATCGGATTCAATTGATGTCTCATGAAAATATCTATAGTGCGTTGAGTCTGGGGAAAATCGATGTGGGCTTAGGCTATAATACCGATCCACAGTTGCGACAGAAATCATTTGTTGCGTTAGTCGACGATCATCTGTTTTTTAGTCCTTACCAACCTTCAGTCGTCTTACAAGCAGATACCCTCAATCAATATCCTGATCTAGAAGACATTTTGGAATCTTTGGTGCTGCATTTGGATACGTCCACTATGATCCACCTCAATTACCAAGTCGACATTGAAAAGAAGTCGATTGATGCCGTTGCTTTGCAGTGGCTTCAACAAAAGGAGATCCTGCCATGATTGAATTGTTTCGACCTTCTCTGTTCAAAAAGACCTTTTTAGCCGTGATTCTCGTCCTTACCCTTGGAGGGTGGAGTGCTGCATTGGTAAATATTTACACGTTTAAACAAGGTTATTTGGAAGACATCCATCACAAAGCAGCGATTGCTGTGATCCAGATCGAAGAACGGCTATTGCAAGGTATGGGATGGGGGAGGCCTTTTATTGAGGTAGGGAGCGCTCAAAATGAATTGGCAGGATTCATTTTTTTTCATCGCAGTGTGAAAGAACAGTTCACTCAAATTGGTGTGGTAAGTATATCCGGAGAAATTTTATCGCATTCGAACATCAAAATGCTAGGTCATCGATTGCCAACTAGACCGGATCATAAGTCTCTACGAGACTCTTTTTTGATTCAAACTGAAACCAGCTACGACGTGTTCCATCCTGTATTTTTGGCCGACAAGTTAGAAGGGTATATTGTCATTGGAATGACCGCAGCGCCTGTGAATCAGCGGATCAACGAGATCATCACCCGTTCAGTGGTGGCCACGTTGCTGATTTTGTTGGTTTCTGGGGTAGGGATGTTTTGGTATTTGCGTCGAGTGTTATCGCGTCCATTGCAAATCTTTGAGCAGAGTGTTCAGGAGATCAAACAGTTTGATGATCTTTCCAAAAAAATCCCGGTGACCACCCAGGATGAAATCGGCCGGCTATCCCTTACATTCAATTCCATGTTGAGCGCCTTGCATCATGCCAAGGAAATGATCGAGATGGTTTTGCAAGAAGCTAAAGAACGGGAATCCCAGATCCAAGACTATGAAATTCGAGTCTCTGGATTGCTTACTAAAATGCGAGAAACTTCCCAACAATTGGCGGGATGTGTTGTCCAACAAGATGCCGCACGACTCATGGAATTGCCTGTATTGAATTACGATGTCGCACGGCTGAAAGATCTCAGCTCGGCAAAGTCCCAAAACCGTAACTTGGAAAAAGTAGCGGATATTCACGTCCATCTGCATCAGATCACCCAAGGGCTACCATTACTGATGGAGCGGTTTTCGTTATCGGCCTTTCGGCGAGGGTTAGAAGCCAGTCTGTTCGATTCGACGACCGAATTGGCCACTCTCCCAAAGGCTCAAGCGACTGCGGTCGCAGGTCTTGGTCCAGGAGTTACTCCCATTCGGACAGCAATTATTGCTGAAGACATTTTGGTTCCTGCCATCGAGCGCAGTTTAGCCGTAGACCCGTTGTTTACTGTGGAGGTCTTGGAGTCCATTCGGCAGAGCGATAAGGATTTGTCCATGTTGGTGATTGACGAAGCCCTTCACCCTCAAGATATGCTGGAAATGATCCAAGACAAGTTGCCTGACTTGCCCATCGTTATGTTGAGTGATTCCAAAGATCCCATCCATTTGGTGGACTATCTGGAACGTGGGGTGATGGCGATTTTGGATCGAACCGAAAACCTTTCCGAACTACCGGTCTACCTTCGACGCATTCGACGCCGAGAAATGGTGTTGAGCCCCCGACATGCCCGCCATTTTTCATTTTATTTGTCATATCTTGCCCGCTTGCCCGAATCCCATACGCGAATCATTCCGTGTCTGTTCGAAGATTCTTCATCCAAAGCCATTGCGCAAAAGGCCCATCTGACCGTGTCGACCGTAGACCGATATGTTCAACGAATTCTCGAATCCACACCTTTTACCAACCGCCAAGAATTTCTCTCCTTTTTTCGGTAAACCAGCATTTTTCGTTTCAGCTTTTCCGATCTAACCTCGCATACACCTTCTTTTTTCCTTTTAAAAACAGTCATTTACCCAAGGTTCCCTGATTGGTTTTGCATACATCACCTCCTATTTTTGGGGGGATCCCAAGGTTTGACAGACTGAAGTCGAGGTGTTAGCCAACAGATCAGGTTAAGCGTTATTTTTCAAAAGCTAACGTTCTAAATTTCATTTTCTTTTACCATCTCGCTTCTCCAAGAGAGGCCTTACTCCCACGAGGTTGAATCAATGAAACCACGAAAAAGCAAACGACTCTCCAAACCGGAATTACGGCGACTCCGACGACGGGCCGAACTGTTAGGGATCTTTCCCGTCGACATTGCCCATGAACACGGATGTTTTCCCTCAGCCGTAACCAATTTCTATAATGGGGATGCCACCTCGCAGCCCTTATTAAAAACCATCCACAAGATGATGGAAGCC